>NZ_JAGOPN010000035.1 GCF_017991995.1 Pseudacidovorax sp.
TGGAAACCAAACCATACAAGCCTGTCGAAGCCTCGCGTGTCAGGGTTGTGATGACGCGGGCCAGAACGACTGGGCCTTTGCGCCGCGCGCCGCTCTGCCCTTCGACAGGCTCAGGGCGAACGGATTTGCGGCGGGGGCGCAATCCCGGCCGTTCAGGCACAGCGTCCAGGCGGAGGATGCCGGTGTGCGTGCGGAGGTGCCATTCGCGGCGCCGTGCAGTGCGGCAGGCGCGTCGGTGGAAAGCGAGCACCCTCCCAGCGCAACAAGTCGGTCAGCGCGAGCGTGCACCGGGAGCGCGCATGCCGGCGTCCTCCGCCGGGTTAGCGCCCATCCCACCCGCGCACCCCGCCCTGCCACGCACGCCACGCCACATCGCGCCACGCCACGATGCACGAACCACGAACCGCGGTCCAAAGCTCATGACGTACGCCGTCGAGAACCCGCCCCGGACAGACCGGGACAAGGGCCCGGAACTCTCCAACCTCAGCCTTCCAGGTTCTTCCCCACGATCCCGGCCAGATCGAACATCGACACCTGGTCGCGACCGAACAGCGGACGCAGCTTGTCGTCGGCGTTGATGGCGCGCTTGTCCTTGGCGTCCTGCAGGCCGTTGGCCTTGATGTAGTCCCACAGCTTCTTGATGACCTCGGGCCGGGCCACCGGCTCCGGACCGATCACCGCCGCGAGCGCCGCACTGGGCTGACGGCCCGCGGCGGCGCTGGTCTTGCGCGGGGCCTTGGGGGCAGCCGCCTTCTTGGCGGCCGGCGCCTTGGCCGCGGTCTTTGTCGCACTCTTTGCAGCCGCCTTTTTGGTAGCCGGCGCGCGGGCCGGCGCGGCCGAAGCCGTCTTGCGCGGCGGGAACTTGGAGGTGCGCGGCTCGAACTCGAACGTGACCTTGCCCTCTTCCGCATTCCAGGCCAGGAAGGCCTTGAACGACCGGCGCGTGCGCATGCTCACGAACTTGTCGAGCAGGTCCGTCTTGCCGGTGGCCAGCAGCTTGCGCATCTGCTCCTCTTCCACCGGCTGCTGCAGGATCACCTTGCCGGTCTTGAAGTCGCAGCTGGGCGTGGGATGGTCGGCCGTGGGCACCGAGCGCTCGCACACATAGTTGGCGCCCAGCTCGTGCACACCCGCACCGCACTTGGGGCAAGGGCCCAGCGAAGGCGCGGCGCCGAAGTCGATGATCTCGCCGGTCTCGGCCGGGTCCTTGCCGTCGTCGCCGAAGTCGAACTCCAGCTTCCAGTTGTTGTCCTCGTCGCTGTGCTTGAGCACGATCTCGGCCACGAAAGGCCAGCCGGCCTTGGAGCGGAAGCCTTCCAGCGGGCCGATGTGCTTGTTGGCCACCAACTGCTCGGCCTCGGCCAGTTCGAAGGTGCGGCCGGCGGGCGACTTGGTGAAGGAGAAGCCGCAGGCGTCCTGCCCGCTGCCCGACTTGCCGGTGCAGGCGAAGCGCCGGTAGTTCTCGCGCACGATGCCACCGCAGTTGGGGCAGGGTGCCGACAGCGTGGCGTAGTCGCCGGGCACAGTGTCGCGGTCGTATTCCTTGGCCTTGCGCACGATGTGCTCGGTCATGCGGGCGATCTCGCGCATGAACTCGTCGCGGCTCAGGTGGCCCTGCTCCATCTGCGCGAGCTTGTATTCCCACTCGCCGGTGAGCTCCGGCTTGGAAAGCTCTTCGACGCCCAGGCCGCGCAGCAGCGTCGTCAGCTGGAAGGCCTTGGCGGTGGGGATCAGCTCGCGGCCCTCGCGCAGCATGTACTTTTCGTTGAGCAGGCCTTCGATGATGGCGGCGCGGGTGGCCGGCGTGCCCAGGCCCTTCTCCTGCATGGCCTCGCGCAGCTCGTCGTCGTCCACCAGCTTGCCGGCGCCTTCCATGGCGCCCAGCAGCGTGGCTTCGCTGTAGCGGGCGGGCGGGCGGGTCTTGAGGGCCTTGACCTCGGCGCTCTCGGTGTCGACCTGCTCGCCGGGCTTGACCGGCACCAGCGTCTTGCCGTCCTTGTCATCGTCGTCCGTGGCGGCTTCCTTGCCGTAGATGGCCAGCCATCCCGGCTTGACCAGCACCTTGCCGTCGGAGCGGAAGCTGTGCTTCCTGCCCGCGGCCTCCACCGTGCTGATGCGGGTCGTGACCTGGAATTCGGCGCTGGGGAAGAACACCGACAGAAAGCGCCGCACCACGAAGTCGTAGAGCTTCTGCTCAGCCTCCGACAGGCCGCTGGGCGCCTGCAGCGTGGGAATGATGGCGAAGTGGTCCGACACCTTGGCGTTGTCGAACACGCGCTTGGTCGGCTTGACGTAGTTCTGGTCGATGGCCTGCTGCGCGAAGGGCGCCAGGTGACGCATGCCGCTGTTGGCGAGCATGCCCAGGGTGTCCTTCACCACGGGCAGGTAGTCCTCGGGCAGGGCGCGCGAGTCGGTCCGCGGATAGGTCAGCGCCTTGTGCCGCTCGTACAGCGACTGGGCCAGCGCCAGCGTGGTCTTGGCCGAGAAGCCGAAGCGGCTGTTGGCCTCCCGCTGCAGCGAGGTCAGGTCGAACAGCAGCGGGCTGGCCTGGGTGGTGGGCTTGCTCTCTTCGGTGACGGTGGCAGGCCGGCCGCGCACGGCCTCGGCGATGGCGCGGGCCTCGGCCGCGGTCCACAGGCGGTCGGCGCGCTGCTCGGGGTCGGGCTCACCATTGGGAAGCAGCGGCGCGTTGGCCTTCTTCCAGGCCGGGTCGAAGTACTTGCCCGGGTACTGGCCGGCCTGCGCCTGGAAGACGGCATGGATCTCCCAGTAGTCGCGGCTGACGAACTTGCGGATCTGTTCCTCGCGCTCGACCACGATGGACAGCGTGGGCGTCTGCACCCGGCCCACGGTGGTCAGGAAGAAGCCGCCGTCGCGCGAGTTGAAGGCCGTCATGGCCCGCGTGCCGTTGATGCCCACCAGCCAGTCGGCCTCGGAGCGCGAGCGGGCGGCGTCGGCCAGACCCTGCATCTCGCGCTCGGAGCGCAGGCGGTCGAAGCCGTCGCGGATGGCCTGCGGCGTCATCGACTGCAGCCAGAGCCGGCGGATCGGCTTGCCCAGCGGCTTGGCGCCGCCGGCGTACTGCTCGATCAGCCGGAAGATCAGCTCGCCCTCGCGGCCCGCGTCGCAGGCGTTGACCAGCTGCGTCACGTCCTTGCGGCGCGCGAGGCGCACCACGGCGTTGAGACGGCCCTTGGTCTTGTCCACGGGCTTGAGGTCGAAGTGCGGCGGGATCACCGGCAGGTGGGCGAAGCTCCACTTGCCGCGCTTGACGTCGTACTGCTCGGGGGCCTGGATTTCCACCAGGTGGCCCACGGCGCTGGTCACGACGTAGTTGTCGTTCTCGAAATGCTCGTCGTGCTTGTCGAACTTGCCGGACACGGGCGTGAGCGCGCGCACGATGTCCTGCGCCACCGACGGCTTTTCCGCTATCACCAAGGTCTTCGTCATCTGGAAATCTCTCATGGGCAAGAGCCGCCAGGGGCCCGGACGGACCGGCACCTTCGGGGACAAAACACCGGCGCCCACGATGGACGGCGGTGGCCGGCGACGCGCCGGACGGCTCTCTATACTCTGCGCCTCTCGCGCACGTGCGCATGCGCGCACATGTGCACATCTCAAGCTATCAGAACTCGGCGATGCCCTCCAAATCCCCTTCTTCGCCCGCACCCACTGCCGGCCGCCGCATCCAGACACGGCGCTCCGGCGTGCATGGCAAGGGGGTGTTCGCGACGCAGGACATCGCCGCCGGCGAGCTGGTGATCGAGTACACCGGCGAGGTCATCAGCTGGAAGGAGGCGCTGCGGCGCCATCCGCACGATCCGGCCCAGCCCAACCACACCTTCTACTTCCACATCGATGACAAGCATGTGATCGATGGCAAGGTGCACGGCAACTCGGCCAAGTGGATCAACCACTCCTGCGGGCCCAACTGCGAGACCGAGGTCGAGGACGGCCGGGTGTTCATCCGCGCCCTGCGCGATATCGCGGCGGGCGAAGAGCTCAACTACGACTATGGCCTGGTGATCGACTCGCCGTACACGCCCGAGCTGCTGGCCGACTTCCCCTGCTGGTGCGGCTCGCCCGACTGCCGCGGCACGCTGCTGGCACCGCCGGATGACGCCGAGGCCGTGCCCGGCAAGGGCGCCAGGAAGAAGGACAAGAAGGCGAAGAAGGCCAAGTCCGGCAAAAAGGCCGTCAAGGCCGAAAAGTCCGCAAAGACGGCGAAGTCGGGCAAGAAGGCCACCAAGAAGGCGGATGCCGACGGCAAGGCCCGCAAGAAGAAGGCGAAGGACAAGGCCTGATGGCCGCCATGGCATCGGTCTGGCCCGTCGACGCGCTGCAGCAGGCCCTGGCCGCGCAGCTACCCAGCCTGAGCGTCGAGGTGGTGGACGAGATAGCCTCCACCAACACCGAGCTCATGCGCCGCGCCCGTGCCGGCGACACCCGCGCCGTGCTGCTGGTGGCCGAGCGCCAGACGGCTGGCCGCGGGCGCCTGGGCCGGCAATGGGAAAGCGGTGAGCCGCAGGCGCCTGCCGCCTCGCTCACCTTCTCGCTGTCCCTGCCGCTGACGCCGCGCAGCTGGTCGGGCCTGTCGCTGGCCGTGGGCGTGAGCGCCGCCGAGTCGCTCGATCCGCTCGGCACGGCCGGCGTACAGATCAAGTGGCCCAACGACCTGTGGGTGCAGGACCGCAAGCTGGCCGGCATCCTGATCGAGACCGCGTCCACCGGCCATGCCGCGGCGGGACCGCGACAGGTGGTCATTGGCATCGGCATCAACATCGGCCCGCGGCCCGCCGACGCCATGCGCACGCCGCCGGCCTGGGTGCGCCAGTGGGCGTCACAGGCCGAGCCGGCCAGCGTGCTGCTGGCCGTGGCACCGGCGCTGCTCGCCGAGGTGCTGCGCTTCGCCGACGAGGGGTTTGCGCCCGTCGCGCCGCGCTTTGCGGCGCGCGACGCCCTGCTGGGCCGCGACGTGCACCTGAGCGACGGCACCGCCGGCCATTGCGAAGGCGTGGCGCCGGGCGGCGAGCTGCGCATCGCCACCACTGCCGGCCTGCGGCTGGTCGATAGCGCCGAGGTCAGCGTGCGGCCCTTGGGCCAGGCCTTCTGAGCGGCCCATGGTCCTGCGCCTGATCGTCCTTGTCCTGCTGCTGGCCAACGCCGGCTACTTCCTGTGGGCCCGCGGCGACCTGGCAGGCTTTGGCCTGGTGCCCGCCAGCCTTCACGAGCGCGAACCGCAGCGCCTCAACACGCAGATCCGGCCCGAGCTGCTGGAGGTGCGACCCGCGCCGGCCGACGCGCCGGCGGCCCCGGCACCCGAACCCGCCAGCTCCTCACCGGCCCGCTGAGCGGCCCTGTGTCAGCCCTCCGGGGGCTCTGTGTCGAAGCGCACGGTGAAGCGCGTGCCCGGCGGATGCTGCCCCGGATGCGCCTCCTGCAGGAGCACCTGCGCCCGGTGCTGGCCGGCGATCTCGCGCACGATCGGCAGGCCCAGGCCCGAGCCATCGGCCTCGTTGCCCAGCACGCGGTAGAACGGCTCGAACACCAGCTCGCGCTCGGCCTCGGGGATGCCGGGGCCGTTGTCCTCCACCTGAAGCAGCAACACATGGCCGAAAGGGTCGGCCAGCACGCGCGCCGTGATCACGCCGGGGCGCGCCGGCGTGGAGCTCGTGTAGTTGATGGCGTTGTCCAGCAGGTTGCGGATCAGCTCGCGCAGCAGGGTGGGGTTGCCCGGCAGCGTCACGCCGGCCGCGCCGGGCTGGGCGCCGTCGTAGCCCAGGTCCAGGGACTTGTCCATGGCGCGCGGCAGCAGCTCGCGCACGGCGTCGATGGTCAGCCGCGCCAGATCGCAGGGCTGGCGCGCCAGCACGCCGGCACCGCCCTCGGCCCGCGCCAGCGCCAGCAGCTGGTTGACGGTGTGTGTGGCGCGCATGCTGGCGCGGCCGATCTGCTTGAGCGACTGCTTGAGCTCGTCGGCGTTGGCGCCCTCGCGCTGGGCCAGGTCGGCCTGCATGCGCAACCCCGCCAAAGGCGTCTTGAGCTGGTGGGCCGCATCGGCCAGGAAGCGCTTCTGCGTGCCGATGGAGTCGCGCAGCTTGGTCAGCAGCTCGTTGAGCGAGGACACCAGGGGCGCCACCTCCAGCGGGATGGCGGTGGCGTCGATGGGCCGCAGGTCGTCGGGCTGGCGGTCGCGGATGCGGTCTTCCACCACCGACAGCGGCTTGATGCCGCGGGCCAGCGCGATCCACAGCAGCATCACGCCCAGCGGCACCAGCGCGAACTGCGGCAGCAGCACGCCGGTGATGATCTCGCGCGCATGCGCGGCCTGGCGCGCGCGGGTCTCGGCCAGTTGCACCAGCAGCAGGCCGGCACCGTCCGCGTCCTCGGGTTCGGTGATGGTCTCCGGCAGGTCCGACGCCCCTTCGGTGGCCAGCGCGATGCGGCCGGTGGGGGCCAGGCCCGCATTGCCCGGACGCACCCACAGGTGGGCGATGCGCACCTCGCGGCCCTGCATCTGGCCGTCGTCGATGTAGACCACGCCGGGCACGGGCGTCTGGGCCAGGTGCGGCCCGGGCAGCCCCCCGGTGCCGGCCAGCCGCCGGCCCTGGGCATCCAGCACCTGGAACCAGACGCGATCGTCCTCGCTGCCGCGCAGCACCTCGGTGACCAGGGGCGGCACGTCGGGCGCGCGGCCCTGGGCGGCGGCGCGCGCGGCTTCGGCGGCGATCAGCCGCACGCCGTGGGCCAGGGCCCGGTCGTAGGGCGCGTTGGCGATGCCCTGCGCCACCAGCCAGGTCAGGCCGATGCTCAGCAGGATGAGCACGATGGCCGGCGCCAGCAGCGAATCGAGGATCTCGCCGAAGAGGGAGTTCTGGGCGCGCTGGAAGAGCTTCATGCCGGGGTGTCGAAGGATGGCGTTCCCGCCGGTCGGGCCGCGGGCGGCGCGGTGGTCGACGGCATGCGACGCAGGCGGCGGACGCCTGTCGGTGCAGCCCGCATCAGCCGTCGATCTTTTCCAGGCAATAGCCCAGGCCGCGCACGGTGGCGATGCGGATCGGACCCTTCTCGATCTTCTTGCGCAGCCGGTGCACGTAGACCTCGATGGCGTTGAAGCTCACCTCCTCGCCCCATTCGCACAGGTGCTCCACCAGCTGGTCCTTGCTGACCAGGCGGCCGGCGCGCTGCAGCAGCACCTCCAGCAGGCCGAGTTCGCGTGCCGACAGCTCGACCATCTTGCCGTCGATGGTGGCCACCCGGCCGGCCTGGTCGTAGACCAGCGGCCCGTGCCTGATGGCGTTGCTGGTGGCGCCCATGCCGCGGCGCGTGAGGGCGCGCACCCGCGCCTCCAGCTCCTGCAGCGAGAAGGGCTTGGCCATGTAGTCGTCGGCGCCATGGTCCAGGCCCTTGACGCGTTCCTCCACCGAATCGGCGGCGGTGAGCACCAGCACCGGCACCTGCGAGCCGCGTGCGCGCAGGCGCTTGAGCACCTCCAGCCCGTGCAGCTTGGGCAGGCCGAGGTCGAGGATCAGCAGGTCGAACTCGTTGTTGGTCATGAGCGCCGCATCGGCCTGCGGGCCGGTGGCCACATGGTCGACGGCCGCGCCCGAGGTGCGCAGGCTGCGCAGCAGGGCATCGGCAAGCACCTGGTCGTCTTCGGCGATGAGGATGCGCATGGGGGCTCTCTGGAGGGTGGCGGATTCTAGGAGCCGCAATACGCTTCGAGCCCCAGGGCAACCACGGTCGCGACCTCCTCGCCCACGCTGGCGCGGAACTCGGCCTCGGCCCGCGCGACGCAGCGGCGGAAGGCTTCCAGCCAGGCCAGGCCGTCGGCGGTGAAGACGATCCGCCGGGCCCGCGCGTCCAGCGGATCGGCCTCGCGCCGCACCAGGCCCCAGGCCTCGCACTGGTCCACCAGCGCGCCCATGGCCTGCTTGGTCATGCCGGCCGACTCGGCCAGCTCGCCCAGCCGGGAGCCGCCGCGCGCCAGGTGGCGGGTGATGTGGATGTGCGCCGCCGTCACCTGCTGGCGTGCCGCCAGGTTGGACAGCGCCAGCGGCACGTCCACGTCATGGGCCATCAGCTCGTAGACGCGCGCGTCGAAGCGCCGCATGGCATGGCCCAGCAGGCGGCCCAGGTGGGTCTGGCGCCAGTCGTCGTCCGTTCGCTCTGGAAGGTCCATGATCGATAGTAAGCCAAACTGACGAAAAAATGGCTTGGCAGAAAAATACCCGCCCCTACACTACTGTTCAAGCATCCAGCCTGTAGTTCAAGACAGGCACCCATCCACACACCTCAAGGAGTCACCCATGGACGCACCCGTCAAGGCCGCCAACAGCGAAAAGGCCAAGGCCCTGCAGGCCGCACTGGCCCAGATCGAGAAGCAGTTCGGCAAGGGCACCATCATGCGCCTGGGCGAGGGCGAGAAGATCGAGGACATCCAGGTCGTCTCCACCGGCTCGCTGGGCCTGGACATCGCGCTGGGTGTCGGCGGCCTGCCCCGCGGCCGCGTGATCGAGATCTACGGCCCGGAATCGTCCGGCAAGACCACGCTCACGCTGCAGGTCATCGCCGAGATGCAGAAGCAGGGCGGCCAGTGCGCTTTCGTGGATGCGGAGCATGCGCTGGACATCCAATATGCCCAGAAGCTGGGCGTGACCGTGTCGGACCTGCTGATCAGCCAGCCCGACACGGGCGAGCAGGCGCTCGAAATCGTCGACAGCCTGGTGCGCTCGGGCGCCGTGGACCTGATCGTGGTCGACTCGGTGGCCGCACTCACGCCCAAGGCCGAAATCGAGGGCGAGATGGGCGACAGCCTCCCCGGCCTGCAGGCCCGCCTGATGAGCCAGGCGCTGCGCAAGCTGACCGCCACGATCAAGAAGACCAACTGCATGGTCATCTTCATCAACCAGATCCGCATGAAGATCGGCGTGATGTTCGGCAGCCCCGAGACCACCACCGGCGGCAATGCGCTGAAGTTCTACGCCTCGGTGCGCCTGGACATCCGCCGCACCGGCACCATCAAGAAGGGCGACGAGGCCATCGGCAACGAGACCAAGGTCAAGGTGGTCAAGAACAAGGTGAGCCCGCCCTTCAAGACGGCCGAGTTCGACATCCTGTTCGGCGAAGGCATCAGCCGCGAGGGCGAGATCATCGACATGGGCGTCACGGCGCGCATCGTCGAGAAGTCGGGCGCCTGGTATGCCTACAACGGCGAGAAGATCGGCCAGGGCCGCGACAACGCCCGCGAGTTCCTGCGCGAGAACCCGGCCCTGGCCGTGGAGATCGAGAACAAGGTGCGCGAGAGCCTGGGCATCAGCCTCCTGCCCACCGACGGCGTGGTGGACGCGCCCGACGCGGAGTAAGCCGGCATGTGGAGGGCGTCCGGGCGCCCCCGCGCCCCGGACGGGCGCGCCCCGCAGGACGACACGCCGCCCGACCGCACCGCCGGCCTGCGCCAGGCCCGTGGCCCGCGGACACCGGCCACGGACGGCGCGGCCGACGCGGAGGCTGCGCCTGCGCGCCGGCGGCCCGTGCTGTCACTCAAGGGCCGCGCCCTGCAGCTGCTCAGTCGCCGCGAGCATTCACGGCTGGAACTGGAGCGCAAGCTGGCCGCGCACGAGGCCGAGCCGGGCGAGCTGGCCCGGGTGCTTGACGAACTGCAGGCGCGCGGCTTCATCGACGAGCAGCGGGTGATCGATTCGCTGCTG
The DNA here is from genome assembly GCF_017991995.1 of Pseudacidovorax sp. Classification (GTDB taxonomy): domain Bacteria; phylum Pseudomonadota; class Gammaproteobacteria; order Burkholderiales; family Burkholderiaceae_C; genus Xenophilus. The sequence continues at coordinate 9,711 of NZ_JAGOPN010000035.1, forward strand.
CACCAGCGCGCCGGGCGGCTGGGCGCCAGCCGCCTGCGCCAGGAACTCGCCGCCAAGGGAGTGGACGCCGAGGCCGCCGCCCACGCGCTGGCCGGGCTGAAGGAATCCGAGCCCGAACGCGCCCGCGCCCTGTGGCTGCGGCGCTTCGGCGCGCCCCCGGCCGACGCCCGCGAGCGGGGCCGGCAGATGCGCTTCCTGATGGCGCGGGGCTTCTCGGCGGAGGTGGCGGCGCGCGCCATGCGCGCACCGCCCGACGAGGACGAGGCCGACGGGCGCTGAAGCCCCGGCACGGCGGCTGCCTCGGCGCCGCGCATCGGGACGCGGACGCGCCGCCAGACCGGCGCGCCCCGCCGCCCGCTCGGCGGGCAACCCGCCTCACTGCAGCTTGTAAAGCCCAATCAGCTTGCTCACACCCACCTGCCGCGCGTTGCGCGCGTAGAACTGCAGGCTGTTGATGGTGGTGCCCTGCGCATATTGCGTGGGATCGCCCGCATCGCAGTGCTTGTCGCCGACCGACTGGGACGAGCAGCCGATCACCACCGTGCGCTGAGTGCTTCGCACCGTGGCACTGTCGTTGAAGCGGTTGCCCTGCTGGCCGGCGACGGTGCTGCCGAAGGGCGCATAGCCGTAGACGGTGATCGAGGTCGGCGCCAGCGCGCCGGCAGGCACGATCCAGCCATCGGTGCCGCCGGTGGCACTGATGTCCACCACGTTGCGCTCGTTCTGCGAGGGCGCGCCGAACAGGACGTAGCCGGTCGCGGCCGTCTCGGCGACCAGCTCCGCGCGGCTGCTGTCGGGCAGCGAAGGCATCGGCAGCTGGCGCAACTCGCCGATGGTCAGGGCACGCGACAGGGTGCGGTAGCTCTGCTCCACCGAGGGCTTGCTGGTGTCGGCATGGAAGAAGGTCATCGTCCAGCGACCCTGGTTGCCATAGGCGCGGATGTCGTCCTCGCTGGCCTGCGGATCGACGAAATAAAGGCTCGCCTCGCGGTCGGCAGGATTGCCGGCCGTCGTGCTGGAGCCGTACTCGCCGCGCACGCGCAGCACCGAGGTGCCGGTCGGCGTGCCGTCGCCGCGCTGGATCACCAGGAAGGACAGCCCCGCCTGCGGCACATAGGTGAGCGTCTTGCCGCTGGGCGTGAGCACCTCGACCCGGCTGAAGACGGGATTGCCGCTGCCGTCGGTGCGGTTGTTGATGTTGATGTCGTAGCCCGTGCCGTAGGAGCTGTAGGCCGGCGAATTGAGCAGGTCGCGGTGCTGCGCGTAGGGCGTGACGCTGGCCGCGTAGTCGTAGCCGTTGCCCACCAGCTTGAGCGCGCCATCCACCTGGCGGACCGCCAGCGTGTCGAAATCGCTGTTGCCCTGGGCGTCTTCCCAGCGGTAGCTCAGCACCAGATCGCCATTGCCCCGCACGAAGGCCACGTTGCCCCGACCGAAGGTCATGCCGGTGGCGCCGCTGCGGAACAGGCTGGCCCAGGCGCCGTTGTTGTTCGCGTTGCGGCCCACGCGCTGGCCGCTCTGGTAATAGGTGGCCGGGTCGTCGCTCAGGAACAGCTGCCGGCAGGCCGGCGCCACCACGTCGGCCGCCCCGCCCACGGCCGCCCCGCTGTCGCTGGAGGCAGTGCCCACGCGCTGGGTCAGCGGCAGGGCATAGCAGGCCGTGATGCGCTGCATCAGCGCGGCCACCACATCGGGCGACGGCAGCTGCGCCACCTGCACGTTGGCGGGCAGCGCAGGAATCGCCGTGTCGCTGCTGCGGAAGCTGATCGCCACCGGCACGCCATCGGCCGTCTTGACCGTGATCTCGATGTTCGCCGCCGTGCCGTCGGCACGGCTGCTGACGCTGAGCGCGTCCAGCAGCTTGTCCTGACCGGTGCCATCGGCCACCAGCGTGTCGGTCAGCGGATTGGCGGCGCTCACGCCCAGTGCGGCCAGCACGGGCTGCAGCGCCGCGTTGAGCTGGGCGACCTGGAGGGCCAGGGCCTCGGCGGTGATCGGCGCGGGACTGGCCGTCAGGCTGTCCGGGTTGCCGTCGGGCGCCAGGCGCGAGACCACGACCGTGGTCAGCGGCGTGACGTTGGCCGTGCCTTCGACCTTCACCGCCGCGCTGTAGAGCACCTCGTCGTCGCGCGAGACGCGCACCAGCAGCGGCGCCTGCGTGCCCGCCGGCAGGACGCAGCTGTAGCCGCCCTGGGCCTGGGTCTCGGTCGAACAGACCACTTGGCCGCCCGCATCGGTCACCCGGACGACGGCACCCGCGAAGGGGGCGCCGGTGGCCGCCACACCCGTGAGGACGGTGGCGGCCGGGACGGGCGCAGGGGCCGGGGCCGGCGCAGCGCCATTGCCCGAGCTGGTGGGCAGCAGCGCGAAGCCACCCCCGCCTCCGCCGCCACCCCCGCAGGCGGACAGCGCGCAGACCAGGACGGTCGAGGCCAGCCACACGGGCCGGCGGGAAAAGGAAGGGAATTCGGACAGGGACACACCCATGGATCGGCTCCTCATTGAATGAACGATTGGTGATGGCGCGCGGCCGCGGAGGCGGCGCGCCGGCGGGCTCGGCCTTTGTAGGGATTCGGTCCGCAGGGGGCATCGCCAGAATTGGTGACGCGGGCGGGCGCTCCCATGAACGAGGGAGCCGGCGTCCACACATCGGCAAACAACGACACACAGCGAGGGGAAAGCGCAACGATCGCTGAAGTGCACCCGCACGCTGGCAGCCCAAGCGGCGTGCTCCGGCTCTGCAACCGCTGGTCCGAAGCTTGCTGCAGGCACACGAAAACGATCAAAAGTTTTCTTCGGATGCACCAAGCGTGTAAATTCGCTTTCAAATCCGCCCCATTTCCGTGCTCACCCGTTCTGTCCCCGCCTCGTCAGCGCCCCATGGCACCCATTCCGTCGCCCAGCGCATCGCGCAGGCGCGGCCGCAGCTGTCGCGCCTGCATCGGCAGGTGGCGGATGTGGTGCTGGCCCAGCCGCTGCAGGTGGCCACGCTCTCCATCGACGAGCTGGCGGCGCGCGCGGGCGTGTCGGTGGCCACGGCCAACCGCTTCGCGCGGGCGCTGGGTTTCGACGGCTACCCGGCCTTCCGGGCCGAGCTGGTGCACGGCTTCGAGGCGCTGCTGGCGCCGGTCGAACAGTTGCGCAGCCAGGTCGAGTCCGGCCCGGCCAGCGCGGCGGACGCGTTCGCCAGCGCGCTGGAGGAATGCCGCCAGAACATCGAGGGCACCCGCCAGGCACTCACGCCCCAGGCCTGCGAGGCCGCCGTGGCGCTGCTGCGCGAGGCACGCACCATCTACATCGCCGGCTACGGCGCCAGCGCGTGGCTGGGTGGGCTGCTCCAGCACGGGCTGGAAACCCATTGCGGCGACGTGCGCCTGCTGGCCAGTGCCGCGGGTGCCACCCACGCCGCGCGCGCACTGGCCCGCAGCACGCCGCAGGACCTGGTGGTGGCCATCAGTTTTCCCCGTTACCTGGCCGACACGGTCGCGCTGGCCGAACAGGCGCGCGCCCGCGGCACGCCGGTGCTCGCCATTACCGACCATGCGGCATCGCCCCTGGCGCCGCTGGCCGACGTGGCTCTCTTCGCCCAGGCCCGTAGCCGCTTCCGTGCCAACTGCGAGAGCAGCGCCCTGGCGCTGATCGAGGCGCTGATCATTGCCCTGTCGCTGCAGAGCCGCGAAGCGCTGCAGGCCGTTCGCGGCACGGCCGAGGCCATCGCGCCGTGGATCTGGAACACCCGCACCGGCCGCCGCGGCGTCGACCCCAAGGACCTTTCCGCATGACCCTTCCCGCCCTCGCGCTGCACGGCGGCGCCGGCACCATCACGACCGCCAGCCTGAGTGCCCAGGACGCCCTCGGCTACCACCAGGCACTGCACGACATCGCCACCGCCGCCCAGGCGCTGCTGCTGGACGGCGGCAGCGCGCTCGACGCCGTCTGCCTGGCCGTGCAGATGCTGGAGGACTGCCCGCTGTTCAACGCCGGCCACGGCGCCGTGTTCACGCATGCCGCCACGCACGAGCTGGACGCCGCCGTGATGGACGGCCGCGACCTGCGCGCGGGCGCCATCGCCGGCGTGAGCCGGCTGCGCAATCCGGTGCACACGGCGCGCGCCGTGATGGAGGACGGCGCCCATGTGCTGCTGGCCGGCGCCGGTGCCGAGGCCTTCGCGCAGGAGCGCGGGCTGGCCTTCGTCGACCCCAGCTACTTCTCCACGCCCATGCGGCGCGAGCAGCTGGCGCGCGTGCGCGACGCCGGCCGCGTGGTGCTGGACCACGACGGCGCCTCAGCCGTGGCCGAGGCTTCCGGGAAGCCGCGCACGCCGCTGGACGAGGACCGCAAGATGGGCACGGTCGGCGCCGTCGCCGTCGACCGGCACGGCCACCTGGCCGCCGCCACCTCCACCGGTGGCATGACCAACAAGCGCGTCGGCCGAATCGGCGACTCGCCGCTGATCGGCGCCGGCACCTATGCCGACGACCGCTATGCAGCGATCTCCTGCACCGGCAGTGGCGAGATGTTCATCCGCACCGCCGCCGCCTACGACGTCTGCGCGCGCATGCGCTATGCCGGCCAGTCGCTGGCCGACGCGGCTGACGCGGTGGTCCACCAGAGCCTGCCTGCCCTGGGCGGCACCGGCGGGCTGATCGCCGTGGACCGTCATGGAAACCTCGCCCTGCCCTTCAACACCGAGGGCATGTACCGTGCCTACGTGCGCGGCGCCGACGCGCCCGTCACCGCCATCCACCGCTGAATCCCCATGAGCACTGCCATTGCCGAGGCGCCCGCCGCCACCCGCGCGGGCGTCGCCCTTCCCGAAGGCCGCGTGCTGCAGGTCGACGACCTGAGCGTGCGCTTCGCCACGCGCGAGCGCACCGTCGATGCGGTCAAGCACCTGGGCTTCCACGTGGACCGCGGCGAGACGCTGGCCATCGTGGGCGAGTCGGGCTCGGGCAAGTCCGTCACCTCGCTGGCGCTGATGCGGCTGGTCGACTACGGCGGCGGCCACATCCTGAACGGGCGCATGGCCCTGCGCCGGCGCAATGGCGAGGTGCTGGACCTGGCCCAGGCGTCGCAGGCCACCATGCGCGGCATCCGCGGTGCGGACATCGCCATGATCTTCCAGGAGCCGATGACCTCGCTCAACCCCGTCTTCACCGCCGGGGACCAGATCGCCGAGGCCATCGCCATCCACCAGGGCAAGAGCCAGACGGCCGCCCACGCCGAGGCGCTGCGCATGCTGGAGCTGGTGCGCATCCCCGAAGCGCGCGAGGTGCTGCGCCGCTATCCGCACCAGCTGTCGGGCGGCATGCGCCAGCGCGTGATGATCGCCATGGCGCTGTCGTGCAAGCCGCAGTTGCTGATCGCCGACGAGCCCACCACGGCGCTGGACGTGACCATCCAGGCGCAGATCCTGGCGCTCATCGCCGAGCTGCAGCGCGAGATGCAGATGGGCGTGGTCTTCATCACGCACGACATGGGTGTGGTGGCCGAGGTGGCCGACCGCGTGCTGGTGATGTACCGCGGCGACAAGGTCGAGGAAGGCCCGGCGGCGCCGCTCTTCGCGGCGCCCGCCCATCCCTACACCCGCGCCCTGCTGTCGGCCGTGCCGCGGCTGGGCGCCATGCAGGGCACCGACCGGCCGGCGCCTTTCGAGCTGCTGCGCGTGGATGCGGCGGACGAGGCTGCTTCGCCCCGGCCCGAGCACGACACCGTGCGCCACGACGCCGAGCCCCTCCTGCAGGTGCGCGACCTGGTCACGCGCTTTGCGCTGCGCGGCGGCTGGCTGCAGCGCGTGACGCGCGAGGTGCATGCGGTGGAGAAGGTGAGCTTCGACCTGCGCGCCGGCGAGACGCTGGCGCTGGTGGGCGAATCGGGTTGCGGCAAGAGCACCACCGGCCGCTCGCTGCTGCGCCTGGTGGAGAGCCAGCGCGGCAGCATTCGCTTCGACGGCCGCGACGTGCTGGCGCTCAAGCCGGCCGAGGTGCAGGCGCTTCGGCGCGACATCCAGTTCATCTTCCAGGACCCGTATGCCTCGCTCGATCCGCGGCTGACCGTGGGCTTCTCGATCATGGAGCCGCTGCTGGTGCACGGCCTGGCCACGCGCGACGAGGCCCGCGCCCGCGTGGAGGCGCTGCTCACCCGCGTGGGCCTGGCGCCCGAGCATGCGCAGCGCTATCCGCACGAGTTCTCCGGCGGCCAGCGTCAGCGCATCGCCATCGCGCGGGCCCTGGCGCTGCAGCCCAAGGTGGTGGTGGCGGACGAGGCCGTGTCGGCGCTGGACGTGTCGATCCAGGCGCAGATCGTCAACCTGATGCTCGAGCTGCAGCGCGAGATGGGCATGGCCTACCTCTTCATCTCGCACGACATGGCGGTGGTGGAGCGCATCGCCCACCGTGTGGCCGTGATGTACCTGGGCCGCATCGTGGAGATCGGCCCGCGCCGCGCGGTGTTCGAGAACCCGCAGCATCCCTACACCCGCAAGCTGATGAGCGCGGTGCCGGTGGCCGACCCGTCGCGCCGCCACCAGCCGCGGGCGCTGCTGCAGGGCGAGATCCCGAGCCCCATCTTCCCGGCCGGCCATGAGCCCGACGTGCCGCCGCTGGTGCAGGTCGGCCCCGATCATTTCGTGGCGCCGCCGCAGGGCTGACGCCCGGTGCGCCTTTCCCTTTTCCGTCCCCCTCGTCTTCTGAAGGAGCTTCGCATGCAACAACAGCGTCCCCACCGCATCGCCGCCGCCCTGGCCCTGGCCGGGCTGGCGGGCTTCGCCGCCTCGGCCCACGCCGCCAAGGACATCGTCGTGGCCGTGCAGTCCAACTTCACCACCACCGACCCCTACGATGCCAACGACACGCTGTCGCAGGCGGTGGCCAAGTCCTTCTACCAGGGCCTGTTCGGCTTCGACAAGGACATGAAGATGCAGCCGGTGCTGGCCACCGGCTACACCGTCAGCAAGGACGGCCTGGTCTACACGGTCAAGCTCAAGACCGGCATCAAGTTCCACGACGGCACCGACTTCAACGCCGAGGCGGTGAAGGCCACCTTCGACCGCGTGACCAACCCGGACAACAAGCTCAAGCGCTACAACCTGTACAAGAACATCGCCAAGACCGAGGCGGTGGACCCGACCACGGTGCGCTTCACCCTGAAGGAAGCCTTCTCGCCCTTCATCAACTCGCTGGCCCATCCCTCGGCGGTGATCATCTCGCCGGCCGCGCTGGCCAAGTACGGCAGCAAGGGCATCGCGCAGAACCCGGTGGGCACGGGCCCGTTCAAGTTCGTGGAGTGGAAGTCCACCGACTACCTGAAGGTCGCCAAGTTCGACGGCTACTGGCGCAAGGGTTACCCCAAGATCGACTCGATCACCTGGCGTCCGGTGGTGGACAACAACACCCGCGCCGCGATGATGCAGACCAACGAGGCGCACTTCGCTTTCCCGATGCCGCCCGAAGCGGCTGCCACGCTGCAGGCCAAGCCCAGCCTGGAGGTGACGAGCGCCCCGTCGATCATCCAGCGCTACATCTCGATGAACGTGCAGCAGAAGCCCTTCGACAACCCGAAGGTGCGCGAGGCGATCAACTACGCGATCAACAAGGAAGCCCTGGCCAAGGTGGCGTTCTCGGGCTACGCGATCCCGGCCGAAGGCGTGCTGCCCAAGGGTGTGCAGTACAACACCAAGCTCGGCCCCTGGCCCTATGACCCGAAGAAGGCGCGCGAGCTGCTGAAGGAGGCGGGCTACCCCAACGGCTTCGAGAGCACGCTGTGGAGCGCCTACAACTACAGCACCGCGCAGAAGGTGATCCAGTTCGTGCAGCAGCAGCTGGCGCAGGTCGGCATCAAGGTGCAGGTGCAGGCGCTGGAGGCCGGCCAGCGCGTGGAGCGCGTGGAGAGCGCACAGGACCCGGCCACCGCGCCGGTGCGCATGTACTACGTGGGCTGGTCCTCCTCGACCGGCGAGGCCGACTGGGCGCTGCGCCCGCTGCTGGCCTCGGAGTCCTTCCCGCCCAAGCTGTTCAACACGGCCTACTACAAGAACGAGCAGGTCGATGCGGACATCCAGAAGGCGCTGGTGACCACCGACAACACCGAGAAGGCCAAGATCTACGCCGATGCGCAGCAACGCATCTGGAAGGACGCACCCTGGGCCTTCCTGGTGACCGAGCAGCTGCTGTCGGTGCGTGCGCGCAACCTGGCGGGCTTCTATGTGATTCCGGACGGCAGCTTCAACTTCGACGAAGTGGAACTCAAGTAACACCCCCGTTGCTTGAGCACAAGGCCCTCCCCGTTGCTTGCTCACTTCGTGTAGCTGCCTACCCCTCAAGGGGCGCACCCGGCAGCCCGGCAAAGCCGGTTCCGCGGGTGCACTGGCGGGGCCTGCTCCGCGGCCGCTTGATCTTTGAAAGTGCGCTTCAAGTGCCGCGGCGCGGTCCGCCGCCACCCGCGCCTTTCATCTGCCTGAGCCCGTACCGCGCTTCCTGCCTGAGCCACCTGTATCTCCATGCTCCACTACGTCGTCCGCCGCCTGTTCGGCCTTGCTCCCACGCTGCTGATCGTGGCCGTGCTGGTCTTTCTGTTCGTGCACCTGTTGCCCGGCGATCCGGCGCGGCTGGCCGCGGGCGTGGACGCAAGCCCGGAAACGGTGGAACTGGTGCGCCAGGACCTGGGTCTGGACAAGCCCCTGCCCCAGCAGTTCGTCGCCTTCTTCAACCGCCTGCTGCATGGCGACCTGGGCACCTCGCTGCGCACCAAGCGACCGGTGTCGGAAGAGATCGGCGCACGCTTCATGCCCACCTTCTGGCTGACGGTCACGAGCATGGTGTGGGCCACGCTGTTCGGCATGGCCATCGGCATCGCCTCGGCCGTGTGGCGCAACCAATGGCCCGACCGGCTGGGCATGGCCCTGGCCGTCTCGGGCATCTCCTTTCCGGCCTTCGCGCTGGGCATGCTGCTGATGCAGCTGTTCTCGGTGCAGCTGGGCTGGCTGCCCACCGTGGGCGCCGACTCGTGGCGCCACTACATCCTGCCTTCGCTCACGCTGGGCGCGGCCGTGGCGGCCGTGATGGCGCGATTCACCCGCGCCTCCTTCATCGAGGTGATCGGCGAGGACTTCGTGCGCACCGCCCGCGCCAAGGGCGTGCCCGAGTCGTGGATCCTGTTCAAGCACTGTCTGCGCAATGCGCTGATCCCGGTCGTGACCATGATGGGCCTGCAGTTCGGCTTCCTGCTGGGCGGCTCCATCGTGGTGGAGGCCGTCTTCAACTGGCCCGGCCTGGGCCGCCTGCTGGTGGACGCCGTGGACATGCGCGACTACCCGGTGATCCAGGCGCTGGTGCTGCTGTTCTCGCTGGAGTTCATCCTCATCAACCTGGTGGTGGACGTGCTCTACGGCCTCATCAACCCGGCCATCCGCTTCGGCAAGTGAGCCGGACTGCCGATCCCACGCAGGCTTCGCATCGCACCATGTCCTCCTCGTCCTCCCTTCCCGCCTCCGACACCTCGGCCGCGGCCGCCGCGGCCAGCGGCGCGCCGCTGGCGGTGCGCTCGCCCTGGTCCGAGTTCTGGCGCAAGTTCAAGCGCCAGCCGATGGCGCTGGCCGCCCTCGCCTTCATCGTGCTGCTGGTGGTGGTGGCCGTGCTGGCGCCGTGGATCTCGCCCTACGATGCCGAGAACTTCTTCGACTACGACCGGCTCAACACGCCACCCTCGGCCGCGCACTGGTTCGGCGTCGATCCGCTGGGTCGCGACATCTTCAGCCGCATCCTGATGGGCGCGCGCATCTCGCTGGCCACGGGCTTCGTCTCCGTCGCGCTGGGCGCGGTGGTGGGCACCGCCCTCGGCCTGGTGGCCGGCTTCTATGGCGGCTGGTGGGACCGGCTGATCATGCGCATGTGCGACGTGCTGTTCGCCTTCCCCGGCATCCTGCTGGCCATCGCGGTGGTGGCCATCCTGGGCAGCAGCATGACCAACGTGGTGGTCGCGGTGTCGGTGTTCAGCGTGCCGGCCTTCGCGCGGCTGGTGCGCGGCAACACGCTGGCGCTGAAGAACCTGACCTACATCGAGGCCACGCGCAGCATCGGCGCGGGCGATCTGACGATCCTGCTGCGCCACATCCTGCCCGGGACGCTGTCGGCCATCGTCGTGTACTTCACCATGCGCATGGGCACGTCGATCATCACGGCGGCCAGCCTGTCCTTCCTGGGCATGGGTGCGCAGCCGCCCACGCCCGAGTGGGGCGCGATGCTCAACGAGGCGCGGGCCGACATGGTCAACGCGCCGCATGTGGCGCTGTTCCCGTCGCTGGCCATCTTCTTCACGGTGCTGGCCTTCAACATGCTGGGCGACGGCCTGCGCGACGCGCTGGACCCGAAGATCGACCGGCTGTGAGCCTCCGTCCGGTCACGAACGAAGGCGCTCGCGTCTGCGCCACCGGCCAGCTGGCGCGCGGCCCGGTGCTGCCGCACATCGGCGCCCTGCCCGCGGGTGCCCGCAATGCCATCACCGACGTGGCCGGCGTCATGGTTGGCCATGCCACACTGGACGATCCAGAGCAGGAGGTGCACACCGGCGTCACGGTCGTGCGTCCGCATGCCGGCAGCCCCTACCTGCAGCGCGTGCCGGCCGGCGTGGCCGTGCTCAACGGCTTCGGCAAGAGCCTGGGGCTGATGCAGGTGGAAGAACTGGGCGTGCTGGAGTCGCCCATCGCCCTGACCAACACCTTTGCCGTCCCCGCCGTGGCCGAGGCACAGATGCGCCAGTGCATCGCGGCCCATCCCGAATGCGGCAGGGGCTGGCCCTCGCTGAATCCGCTGGTGCTGGAGTGCAACGACGGCTTCCTGAGCGACATGCAGCGCTTCGCCGTGGGTGAGGCCGACTACCTCGCCGCCTGGCAGGCCGCGACTACGGGCTTCGCGCAGGGCGCGGTGGGTGCGGGGCGCGGCATGTCGTGCCATGGGCTCAAGGGCGGCATCGGCAGCGCATCGCGGCGCATCGCCGACGAGACGGGCACGCTGCGCTGGACGGTCGGCGCGCTGGTGCTGAGCAACCAGGGACGGCCGGAGCAATTGCAGGTGGCAGGCCGGCCGCTTGGCGCCTGGCTGCAGCAGTCCGGCGCGCTGGCGCCGGCGACAGGCCCGGAGCGCGGCTCCATCCTGATGCTGCTGGCCACCGACGCGCCACTGGACGCGCGTCAGTTGCGCCGCCTGGCCCTGCGCGCCGGAGCCGGCCTGGCGCGTACCGGCTCGGTGTTCGGCCACGGCAGCGGGGACATCGCGCTGGCCTTGTCGACCGCCTACACGCTGCCGCAGCTTGCCGCCCAACCCATGCCGGCCGTCGCGCTGCTGCACGATGCGCGGCTCGACTCTTTCTTCCAGGCCGCGGCCGACAGCGTGGAGCAGGCCATCCTGTCCTCGCTGTGGCATGCGTCGACGCTGCGCGGCCGCGCGGGCCATGTGCGGCGCGGCCTGGGCGAACTGCTGGCCGACTGGCCGGCGGATGCGTTCACGCGTTCGCTGCTGCCGGTCTCGGCATGAGGCACGCATCCGCCCTTTCCTCCTGCCGACACCGCATCGGACGATGGTCGACTCCTTGCGCGAAGCGCCCGAACCCATGACCCACACCATCCTCATCTCCGTCGACATCGAAGGCGTCGCGGGCGTCTTCCATCCCGAGCAGACACGACCCGGCAACGGCGAGTACGAACGCGCCCGGCTCTGGATGACCGACGAGGCCAACGCCGCCATCGCCGGCGCCTTCGACGGCGGAGCCGAAGCCGTGGTGGTGAACGACTCGCACGGCAGCTTTCGCAACATGCCGGCGGCCAGGCTGGATCCGCGCGCCAGCATCGTGCAGGGCAAGCCGCGCTATCTGAGCATGGTCGCCGGCGCGGAACGGCCCGGCACCGCGGGCGTGTGCATGGTGGGTTACCACGCCCGCGCGCATGCGCCGGGCATCCTGGCCCACACCATCAACAGCGGCGCCTTCGCCGGCATCCGGATCAACGGCGAGTGGCAGAGCGAGGCCACGCTCTACGGCGCGCTGGCGGGCGAGTATGGCGTGCCCGTGCTCATGGCCAGCGGGGACGATGCCTTCATCGCGGAGACGACACCGCGGCTGCCCGGGACGGTCTTCGTGCAGACCAAGGAGGCGACGGGCATGAACAGCGGCGTCTCGCTGTCGTCCGAGGCCGCCTGCGCGGCCATCCGCGAAGGCGTGGCGCGCGCCGTGGCGACGGCCGCCGATGCCCGGCCCGCACCGCTGCGCGTGCCCGGGCCGCTGAACGTGGAACTGCACACCCAGACGCCGGCCCATGCCGACCTGTTCTGCCAGTGGCCCAGCTTCGAACGGGTGGACGGCACCGTGCTGCGCTTCGACGCCCCCACCATGGAGGCGGCGGTGCGCATGCTCAACTGCTGCTCGGCGATGGCGATGATGCTGCGCTGAGGGGCTCAGACCCCCAGCATCAGCCGCATGTTCTGCACCGCCGCCCCGCTCGCGCCCTTGCCCAGGTTGTCCAGGCGGGCGATGACGACGGCATGCCGATGGTCTTCGTTGGGGAAGACGCGGATCTCGAGGTCGTTGGTGTCGTTCAGCGCCTGCGGCTCCAGCTTGCCGTCTTCCGTCGGCGGCAGCACCTTCACGTACTGCTCGGGCGTGTTGCTCTTCGCGTAGTGGGCGGCCAGCGCGTCGTGCAGGTCGGCCGCCGTGGGCTTGCCGGGCAGCGCGTCCAGGTGCAGCGGCAGATTGACCAGCATGCCCTGGCGGAAGTTGCCCACCGAGGGGATGAACACCGGCCGCGCCGTGAGGCCGGTGCAGGCCATGATCTCAGGGATGTGCTTGTGCTTGAGGCCCAGCGCGTAGGTCTCGAAGGCCGGCGCGGTGCCCGCCTCGTAGGCCTCGATCATGGTGCGGCCGCCGCCCGAATAGCCGCTGACCGCGGGCAGCGCGATGGGATGGTCCTTGGGCAGCAGGCCGGAATCGACCAGCGGGCGCACGATGGCGATGGCGCCGGTGGCGTAGCAGCCGGGGTTGGCCACGCGCTCGGCGGCCTTCACCTTGGCGGCATGCCCCTCGGTGAGTTCAGGGAAGCCGTAGACCCAGCCCGGCGCCACGCGGTGCGCGGTGGAGGCGTCGATGATGCGGGGCTTGCGGCCGCCCAGGCCGTCGATCAGCGCCACGGATTCGCGGGCCGCATCGTCGTGCAGACAGAGGATGACCAGATCGACAGCCGCCATCAGGTCGCGCTTGGCGGCGGCGTCCTTGCGCAGTTCGGGGGCGATGCTAACGAGCTCGATGCCGGGCATGCCGGTGAGCCGTTCGCGGATCTGGAGGCCGGTGGTGCCGGCCTCGCCGTCGATGAAAACCTGGGTCATGGCGGGATCCTCGATGGGGTGTTCTCCCCATGGACAGTGGGAAGACTACGTGATCGCCACAACGGCGCGAGGCCGCCATGACGCGGCGCACCATGATACATTCGCGGGCTGCTCCGCCGCTCCCGGCCGGCCGGCTGGCGTGGCCTGCGGACAACAGCACCTCCCATCCTCCGTTCCGAGAGACTCTTTCCATGAAGATTCACGAGTACCAAGGCAAGGAACTCCTTGCCAAGTTCGGCGTGCCTGTGCCGCGCGGCATTCCGGCGTTCACCGTGCAAGAAGCGGTCGAGGCCGCACAGAAGCTGGGCGGCCCCGTGTGGGTGGTGAAGGCCCAGATCCACGCCGGCGGCCGCGGCAAGGGCGGCGGCGTGAAGGTCGCCAAGTCGATCGAGGACGTGAAGGCCCGCGCCACCGACATCCTCGGCATGCAGCTGGTCACGCACCAGACGGGCCCCGAAGGCCAGAAGGTCCGCCGCCTGTACATCGAAGACGGCGCCGACATCCAGAAGGAGTACTACCTCTCCGCCGTGACCGACCGCGGCACGCAGAAGGTGGCCTTCATCGCCTCCAGCGAAGGCGGCATGGACATCGAGGAAGTGGCGCACAGCACGCCCGAGAAGATCGTCAAGGTCTTCGTCGACCCGCTCACCGGCATGACCGACGAGCTGGCCAAGGAACTGGCCAAGGGCATCCAGCTGCCCGCCGACTCCGAAGCGCAGTTCATCGACGTCTGCAAGAAGCTCTACACCTGTTACATGGAGACGGACGCCTCGCTGGTCGAGATCAACCCGCTCAACCGTGACAGCAAGGGCAACATCATCGCCCTGGACGCCAAGTTCAACTTCGACGCCAACGCGCTGTTCCGCCATCCCGAGATCGTCGCCCTGCGCGACCTCGACGAGGAAGATCCCGCGGAAATCGAGGCCTCCAAGTTCGACCTGGCCTACATCAGCCTGGACGGCAACATCGGCTGTCTGGTGAACGGTGCCGGCCTGGCCATGGCCACCATGGACACCATCAAGCTGTTCGGCGGCGAGCCGGCCAACTTCCTGGACGTGGGCGGCGGCGCCACCCCCGAGAAGGTCACCGAGGCCTTCAAGATCATGCTGAAGAACAAGAACGTGAAGGCCATCCTGGTCAACATCTTCGGCGGCATCATGAAGTGCGACACCATCGCCACCGGCGTGATCACCGCCTGCAAGGCCGTGAACCT
>NZ_JAGOPN010000023.1 GCF_017991995.1 Pseudacidovorax sp.
GGTGATTCAAGGAATGAATGGGCCGGGGGTGTGAGGTGAATGGCGTCGGCGTCGGCGTCGGCGTCGGCGTCGGCGTCGGCGTCGGTGCTGGTGGCTGGTGGCTGGTGGCTGGTGGCTGGGGGCTGGCGGCTGGCGGCTGGCGGCTGGTGCCAGCGTGGGCGTGGCCGGACGCACGAGAGGCAAGGGTGCTAACCCGGCAGAGGACGCCGGCATGCGCGCTCCCGGTGCACGCTCGCGCTGACCGACTTGCTGCACTGGACGGGTGCTCGCTGTCCACCGACGTGCTTGCCGCACTGCACGGCGCCGCGAATGGCACCTCCGCACGCACACCGTCATCCTCCGCCTCGACGCTGCGCGCGAGCCCTCCCCTGTTCAGGTCGTGGGGTCTTGAGGCCGTCAGGGCCGTGGAATCCTTGAGTTCAGGGGTCTCCGGGGTCCTGGTCCTGGTCCTGGTCCTGGTACCGGGTTCCTGACGTTCTGGGACGAGGCGGACCAGTCAGCCCCAGACCGTTCGGGCTGAGCCTGTCAAAGCCTCGTCACTGAAGCTCGCGCTGAGGCGGAACAGGTTGGCCGAGCCGTTGCGCCGCGCGCCGCTCTACCCTTCGACACGCTCAGGGCGAACGGATTTCGGGGCCGGCGGCCGACCCCGGCAGTACAGGCGCACCGTCCAGGCGGAGGGTGCCGGTGTGCGTGCGGAGGTGCCATTCGCGGCGCCGTGCAGTGCGGCAAGCACGTCGGTGGAGAGCGAGCACCCGCCCCGTGCACCAAGCCGGTCAGCGCGAGCGTGCACCGGGAGCGCGCATGCCGGCGCCCTCTGCCGGGTTAGCGTCCCTTCCTCTCGCCCGTCCCTTCAATCCGTCGACCCTTCAATCCGTCACCCGTTGACCAGCCAACCAGCAACCAGCGCAATTGACACGTGGAGAAACCGAAGGCCACAGAACGCACGCAAGGCGACCAAGCAGCGCCACGTTCCACCCCCCTCAGCGCCCGATGTTGAACAGCCAGAGAAAGAAGCGCCCCACCATCACCAGCAGCTCCCACAGCGCCCGCAGCGCGTCCAGCAATCCGGCTTCAGGCGGCACCACGGCGACTCCCTTCGAGACGACCTACGGACCTCACGCCGCCAGCGCCCCGCCATGCGCGCGCAAATCGCCCAGCCACTCGGGCGACTGCAGCAGCACCAGCGCCGCCTCCAGCGCCCGCGAAGGCCGCACCGCCGCCGGCGCCATGAAGCCCAGCGGCGTGCGCACCGTCGGCAACACCAGGGGCTGGGCCAGAAGACCCGGCTGACCGCGCACCGTATCGACCATCGCCCCCGGCAGCACCGCGCACACATCGCCGGTCTGCACCGCCAGCACCAGCGTGAGCACCGAATTGGTCTCGACCGCCGGCGCCACGCCCGCCGCACCGGCCTCGGTGAAGGCGGCGTCGATGATGGCGCGGTTGTGCATCTCGGGCGTGAGCAGGCACAGCGGCAGCGCCGCCGCCTCGGCCCAGCCGATGGGCTCGCCCATCTGCAGCACCGCGGGCGTCAGGCTTTCGGGGGATGTGCGCAGCAGGAAGTAGTGCTCCTCGATCTGCGGCCATGTCTGCAGCGCCTTGGCCGCCGGGCCCTGCCGGCCGGTGTAGCCCAGAGCCAGGTCGATGGCCAGGTGGTCCAGCCCGGTCTCCAGCTCCAGCGAGCTCATCGACAGCACCGTCGGCACGATGCCCGGATGCCGCACGCGCAGTCGCGCTGCAAAGCGGCTGAGCAGCGGGATGGCCGTGGGCACGGCCGCCATGCGCAGGCGCCCTCGCGGCTGGCCGGCCTCGCTGCGCAACTGCTGCTGCAGCCGCTCGTGCTCGTGCAGCATGCGGTGGGCGCTGGCCAGCACCTGTTCGCCCTCGGGCGTCAGTCCCGCATAGGCCCGGCCGCGGCGCACGATGGCCACGCCGAACTCGGCCTCCAGCGCGCGCATGGCATTGGACAGCGCCGGCTGCGTGATGTGGCAGGCCGCCGCTGCCCGGCCGAAATGCCGGTGCTCGGCCAGGGCGGCCAGGTAGCGCAGGGAGGCGAGGAGGTTCATGCGTCGGCAGGGCGGCAAGGCAAGTCAGCCACTGCCGATGATCGTCGGGCTTCCTTGCAAATCGATCGGCCGCCGATCAATTTGCAAGGACGAGGGGCGGCGCGAAGCCGGTCGCCCCGCAGACGATCAGGTGTTCTTGCTCACCGTGATGGTCGGGAACTTGGACGAGAAGTCCTTGGCCTTGCCCGCGATGCCCATGGCCACCTGGCGGGCCACGGCCTTGTACAGGCCGGCGATCTCGCCGTCGGGATCGGCCACCACGGTGGGCTTGCCGCCGTCGGCCTGCTCGCGGATGGTCATGGCCAGGGGCAGCGCGCCCAGGTAGGCCATGTTGCGCTCGGCCGCCATCTTCTTGCCGCCCTCGTGGCCGAAGATGTGCTCCACATGGCCGCAGTTCGTGCACACGTGCACCGCCATGTTCTCCACGATGCCGAGGATGGGCACGCCCACCTTCTCGAACATGGTGATGCCCTTGCGGGCGTCGAGCAGGGCGATGTCCTGCGGCGTGGTGACGATCACCGCGCCGGTGATGGGCACGCGCTGGCTCAGGCTGAGCTGGATGTCGCCGGTGCCGGGCGGCATGTCGACCACGAGGTAGTCGATGTCCTTCCAGTTGGTCTGGCGCAGCAGCTGGTCCAGCGCCTGGGTGGCCATGGGGCCGCGCCAGATCATGGCCTGGTCGGGGTCGACCAGGAAGCCGATGGACATCAGCTGCACGCCATGGCCTTCCAGCGGGTCCATGGTCTTGTCGTCGGGGCTGGTGGGCCGGCCGCTCACACCCATCATCATGGGCTGGCTGGGGCCGTAGATGTCGGCGTCGAGCAGGCCGACCCGCGCGCCCTCGGCGGCCAGCGCCAGGGCCAGGTTGGCGGCCGTGGTGCTCTTGCCCACGCCGCCCTTGCCCGAGGCCACGGCCACGATGTTCTTCACGCCCGGCAGCAGCTGCACGCCGCGTTGCACCGCATGGGCGGTGATCTCGGTCAGCACGTTGACCGACACGTTCTCGACGCCGGGCACGGTACGGGCCGCGGCCACCAGCGCCTTGCGCAGCGCCGGATGCTGACTGCGGGCCGGATAGCCCAGCACGAGGTCGAAGGCGACGTCGCCACCGTCGATCTGCAGATTGCGCACGGCCTTGGCCGCCACGAAGGACTGGCCGGTGTTCGGGTCCTGGACGCTCTTGAGCGCGTCGAGCAGGCCCTCGGGGGTCACGGTCATTGGATTTGGCTCCTCAATTGGGCGGCGAGTCTACGGGCCCAGGGCCGGCCGCTGTCGCGGAAGGGGCAAGCGGCGTCAGCTGGCGGAGGCCACGGAGTCCGCCGAGGCGAGGCCCTGCGGCGCTGGCGCCGGTCGTGATCGCCCTGCGCCGCCCAGTGCAGCGCCAGCCCCAGTGCCAGGGCCATGTAGCCCAGGCCACCGGGCACCCACATCACCAGGCCGGCGATCTGCTGGTCGGTGAGCGGATCGAGGCCCCAGGCGCGCGCGCCAGGCGCCTGCAGCGCATAGAGCGGCTGGCCGGCGAAGGTGAGCAGTGCGCCCAGCAGCCCGGTGTGGGCCAGCGTGGCCAGCACGGCCAGCAGCGCGGCGCCGCGGCGGTCCGCCGGAGCATGGACGGCCCGGTGGAAGAAGACGAAGGAGGCCGCCACCAGCGCCGCCGTGGCGGCCCAGTGCACCGCGCCGCTGGTCAGCGTGGCCGCATAGACGGCCGGCAGGTGCCACAGCCACAGCAGGCCGCCGTGCAGGGCCGCCGCCAGCGGCAGCGCCATGCGCGCGTCGTGGCGCGGTGGCGTCCAGCCGAGGGCCAGCAGCGCACAGCCCGCCACCAGCACCATCAGCTGCACCATGTGCGCCCCCGCCAGGGTGGCCGCCAGCCGGCACAGGGGCGACAGCAGCGCCAGCGCCAGCAGGGCCAGCCCAGCCAGGCGCCATCGGCGGGCGCTGCCCTCCGGCAGGCCCGCCCTCGCCGTCGGCCGAAGGGCATGGAAGGCCAATGCCAGCAGCGGCAGCAGCATGGCCGGAGACAGGCTCCAGGCGACCCACCAACCCTGCGGCAGCGCGGGCATGGCGCCGAGGGTACACAGGCGGATCAGGTCGAGCGACATGGCGGGGACTCCTCGGCGTTGGTCAGAGACACGGCGGCAGCCGCAGCAGCGGCAAGGCCACGAAGACGGTGGACGCGGCCGCCAGCGCATGCAGCAGCGCCGCCATGAAGGCGATGAAGCGCCGACGTTCCCGGCGCTGGGCGAAGGCGCTCCCGGGCACCTCGCCAGCGGGCGGCTCATCGGCCTCGGCCTGCCCCACCGCATCCGCCGGCCGTGCCGGGCGGTGCGGGCCGGCCGGGTCCAGCCCCCGCAGTGTGCGGGCATGGCACAGGCAGCGGCGCGCGGCCAGCAGCAACAGGACGACGGTGGCCAGCGTGCCCGCGATCAGCGCACCGTTGACGCCGTTCCAGGGTCCGCGCGCATCGGCCGCCCAGCGGGCCGAGCAAGCCACCGACACGCCGCCGTACACCCCCATGAACCAGAGCGACCACAGCGTGAAGCCCAGCGCCAGTTGCCAGGGGCTGTCGGGCGACAGCCAGCGCGGCATCCACGCCGCGCCCGAACGGACGCCCTGCTCCCCTCTCCCCTCGCGGGAGAGAGGCCGGGGGAAAGGGGGCGACGGCGCTCGTGCAGCGCGACTGTCCGCAGGGGGTCGGGCCTTCGCAGCATGCCCGTCCCGAGCCGGCGCATCGCCCCGCCCGCCCCTCATGCCCACCCCCGCGGCACCAGCGCGAACGCCAGCCAGGCCACCGCGCACGCCCCTGCCGTGTAGTGGCAGAAGGCTGCCACCACGCCAGGCTCGTAGGGCCGCTGCAGACCCACATGGCCCGCCCGCACCCGCGCCGCCTGCATCAGCGCCAGCACCCCCGCGAGCAGCGTGTGGAAGCCCAGGTAGAGCAGCATGATGGCGACGATGGCGTCGTGCGCCTGCAGGCGCGGGCGCAGGTCGAGCGTGGCGCCCAGCAGCGCCAGGCCGGCCGCCGCGCCCAGCGCAAGCAATCCCGCCGCAGCAAGGCGCAAGGCAAGCCCGCCGCCCTCGCCCCGCCGCAGCCGACCGACCGCATTGCACATCGATGCGCTCGCCGCCACCGCCAGCACGGTCACGGCCAGCAGCGGCCACAGGCCCAGCACCGGCCGCGCCGGGGCCTGCCAGCCCGGCGCCACCGTCCACAGGTAGAACCAGCCGAAGAGCAGCGAACTGAAGAACGCCCCATCGGCCAGCAGCGTGAACTTCATGCCCCACAGGCCCGGCCCGTCGAAGCCATGGGTGTGCGGACGCAGCACCACGCCGTGGACTTCGGTGACGGCGTCTTCTTCCTCATGCGGCGCGCCGTAGCCTGGATGGTCGCCATTGACCCATGACCAGCGCAGCAGCACCAGCGCCGCGCCCGCGCCGAAGATCGCCGCCGGCACATAGGCCTTGAGCAGCAGCATCACGCACAGCAGCGCGATCAGCAGCGCCGCGTGAAAAGGCAGCCAGCTGTTGCCCGGCAGCACGATCAGCTCGGTGGGCCGTGCGGCCACGGGGCTGCTGCCCAGCGTCTCGCGCGCCGCCACGCCGCGGGCCAGGGCATGCCGGCCGGCGGCGATCTCGGCCGGCAGGCCGGGCCGCGCCCACAGGGGATGGCGCGTGTGCACCGCGGGCTGGCTGGCGAAGTTGTAGGCCTCCGCAGGCATGGCGGTGGCCCATTCCAGCGTGTCGGCCTTCCAGGGGTTGACCTCGGCCCGCCGGCCCAGGCGCCAGTGCAGCACCAGGTCCAGCAGCACCGTGACGACGCCGAAGGCCATGACGAAGCCGAACACCGAGGAGATGAGGTTGGGCCATTCCCAGCCCAGGCCCGGCTCGTAGGTGTAGACGCGCCGCGGCATGCCCAGCAGGCCCGTCCAGTGCATCACCAGGAAGGTGCCGTTGAAGCCGATGACGGTGAGCCAGAAGCCGGCCCGCGACAGCCGCTTCGACGGCATGCGCCCGCTCATGTGCGGCAGCCAGTAGTAGAGCCCAGCAAGCAGCGGGAACAGCATGCCGCCCACCAGCACATAGTGGAAGTGCGCCACCACGAAATGCGTGTCGTGCACCTGCCAGTTGAAGGGCACCAGCGCCAGCATCACGCCCGTCAGCCCGCCGGCCACGAACACCACCAGGAAGGCGGCGATCCACAGCATGGGCACCTCCCAGCGCGGCCGGCCGGTCCACAGCGTGGCCAGCCAGGCGAAGATCTGCACCGCTGTCGGAATGCCCACCAGCATGCTGGCCGCCGAGAAGAAGGCCTGCGCCAGCGCCGGGATGCCCAGCGTGAACATGTGGTGCACCCACAGCCCGAAGCTGAGGAAGCCGATGCCGATGAGCGAGGCCACCACCCAGCGGTAGCCCACCAGCGGCCGGCCGGCAAAGACCGGCACGATGGTCGAGATCAGCCCCGTGGCGGGCAGGAAGATGATGTAGACCTCGGGATGGCCGAAGAGCCAGAAGAGGTGCGCCCACAGCAGCGGATCGCCGCCGCGCGTCGGATCGAAGAAGGCCCAGCCTGCCGCCCGCTCCAGCTCCAGCAGCACCGAGCCGAGGATCAGCGGCGGAAAGCCGATCACGATCATGAGCGAGGTGACCAGCATGGCCCAGGCGAAGATGGGCATGCGCTGCAGCGCCATGCCGGCCGAGCGCGTGCGCAGCACCGACACCGCCAGCTCGATGGCCGCCGTCATGGTGGAGATCTCCACGAAGGTGATGCCGATGAGCCAGAAGTCCGAGTTGATGCCGGGCGAGTACACGTTGCTCGACAGCGGCGTGTACATGAACCAGCCGGCATCGGGCGCCAGCTCGAAGGCGAGGCTGCTGGTGAAGATCACGCCGCCGAACAGGTAGCACCAGTAGCCGAAGGAAGACAGGCGCGGGAACACGAGGTCGCGCGCGCCGATCATCTTGGGCAGCAGGTAGGCCGCGATGCCCTGCAGCATGGGCACGGCGAACAGGAACATCATCAGCGTGCCGTGCATGGTGAAGGCCTGGTTGTAGGCCTCCACACCCATGAAGTCGTGCTGCGGCAAGGCCAGCTGCGCGCGGATCAGCATGGCCAGCACGCCCGCGATCAGGAAGAAGGCGCCGCCCGTGAGCATGAAGCGCTGCGCGATGGTGCTGTGGTTGACCGCCGCCAACACGCGCCAGCCGGGCGGGTTGCGCCAGGTCTCGTGCAGCGCGCGGTGCAGGGCGTCGTCGGCCTGCTGGTTGGTGGCCTCGCTGGTGGGTTGCTCGCGCTCGGTCATCGGGCGGCCTCTTGAGCGACGGCGGCGGCCACGGCGGGTGGCCGTGGCGTCAGGGCGGCAGCGGGCGGCGCGTTCAGCCATGCATCGAAGGCCTCGGCCGGCATGGCCTGCACCACCATCGGCATGTGCGCATGGCCGGCGCCGCAGAACTCCGCGCAGACGCCGCGGTAGGTGCCAGGCCGGTCCGCCTGCAGCCGCACGACCAGCGTGCGGCCCGGCACGGCGTCGAGCTTGCCGCCCAGTCGTGGCACCCAGAAACCGTGGATCACGTCGGCGCTGCGGGTGTGCACGTCCACCGCGCGGCCGGCGGGCAGACGCAGCTCGTTGCGCAGGCGCCGGCCGGTATCGGGGTAGTGCACCTCCCACCACCACTGGTGGCCGGTCACTTCCACCCGAAGCGGTGCGGCCGCCGCGCCCGGCCAGGGCAGCTGGTGGAAACCGGCCGGCGAGCCGAAGACCAGCAGCGCCGTGATGGCGGTACCCGGCAGCAGCAGACCACCGCCCACCAGACAGCGGCGCGCGATGCGACGCTGACGGGCGCCGTCCTCGGCCCGGCGCGCCTCCTGGCCGGAGCGGTGTTCGCCCCCTTCTTCGACACCCGCCGATTCGCCCTTGCCACCGCGGCGGTCACGACCGGCGCGCATGGCCAGCGCACCCAGCACCATCATCAGCAGCCAGACCGCCGCCGCCACGCCGAACATCCACCACCACACCTGCGCGATGGCGCCGGCCGAGGGCCCGGCCGGGTCGAGGACCGACAGCGGCCCCCGGCATCCGCCGAGGAGCGGCAGCAGGCCCAGCCCCACAATGGCCGGATGAGCGCCGCACCTCCGAGCCCGGGCCAAGTGATGCCCGAACCCATCCGCAGCCGCGCGGCCATTGCCGGCCATCCGCTGCATCCCATGCTGATCCACTTTCCCGTGGCGGCGCTGATCGGTCTGGTGGGCACCGACGGCGCCTGGTGGTGGACGCAGGACCCGTTCTGGGCGCGCGCCGGCCTGTGGCTGGCGGGCGTGGGCGCGGCCGGCGGCTGGGTTGCCAGCATGGCCGGGCTGATCGACCTGCTGACGGTCAGGCGCATCCGCCGCCTGGTCACGGCCTGGGGCCATGCCATCGTGGCCGTCATGATGCTGTCGCTGGCCACGCTGAACTGGGCGTTGCGCTGGCGTGCCGAGGACCCGGCCCAGTGGCTGTGGCCCTGGGGCGCGGGCATCACGCTGTTCACGGCGGGCTTCATCGCGCTGGCCGCCTACCTCGGCGGGCGGCTGGTGTACGAGAAGGGCGTGGCGGTCGACATGACCTGAGATGGCGCGGAGGCGCCCGGCGTGCGCCGGCAGGGAGGTCGCAGGCGCCAGGCCCCGTGGCACGGCCCTCACGGCAGCGTCCCGTCCAGACCGGGCTTGCGCAACACCAGCCAGGCGATGGCCAGCAGCAGCGGCAGCAGCAGCGCACCGATGAGCAGCGCGGCGCGCTGCGCAGACTGCCCGCGCTCCACGCGCAGGATGAGCAGGCCGAAGCTGGCATGGCCCAGCGCCAGCAGTCCGACCAGCACCAGCTTGGCCAGCAACCACAGCCCGAGCGTGCCCTGAACCACGAAGATCAGCGTGCCCGAGCCGATGGCCAGCAGCGCGGCCGGCGTGGCCACCCAGATGAACAGGGCGCGCAGGATCTCGTCCTGCGGATCGCCCAGCGCGGCGGGTCGCCGGTCGGCTGCGCCCGAGGCGGCGGCGGTGGCCAACGGCAGGTACAGCAAGGCGCCGCACCAGAGGATCACCGCACCGATGTGCAGGATCTTCAGCCAGGGCATACGGCCCTCGCGTCAGAAGGCAGGCGCGCCGCGCGTGGCAGGCGCGGCACGCTCGGCAGGCGGAACCCGTGACGCAGGCACGGCATGCCCAGCGGAGCATGCGGGCGGATTCGACACCGCGCGCTCAACGCACGTCCACCGGGGCGTCGCGCCCCTTGGCGGCGGGATGAGGTGCGCCGCTGGCGTCGCCCTTCTCGCATACCTTCTCGCCATCGTGGCTGCCAGGCTCGTGCGGCGGCGGCAGGTCCGCATCCTGGGACTGCGCGGGCCGGCGGCGCCGGCTGCCTGGCTTCAGGCGGCCTTCTTCCTCCAGCTTGCGCGCCTGTTCCCGGCTGCCGGTGGTGGCCGCGCGCGTGCGCGGCGTGTTCGTGGACATCGCCAGACCCCTTGCTCGAAACGGGCCGGCACCGCGGATGGCGCCGGCGGGTTCGGGTCAGGTCGCGTGTCCTGTATTTATGTGTTGCGGCGACGGCACCCCGGGCTCTCCCCCTGCGTGCCATCGTAGGAAGCCGGGCGCGCGCCCGCTGTCGGACAACAGAGCTATGAGGATGCGCGCGCCAAGTACTGCTGCGCAAAGTCCACGAACCAGTCGATGGCCGCGGGCTGCGCGAGCGCATCTCGCTTGACCACCTTCTCCAGCGGCTGGCCCAGCAGCAGCTTCTTGACGGGCAGCTCCAGCTTCTTGCCGGTGATGGTGCGCGGCACCAGCGCCACCGGAACGATCTCGTCGGGCACGTGGCGGGCCGAGAGCCCGGTGCGTAGCGCCTGGCGGATGCGCTGGCGCAGCGGCTCGTCGAGTTCGATGCCGGGCCGCAGCTGCACGAACAGGGCCATCCAGGACGGGCGGCCCAGGTATTCGAGGTCCACCACCAGGCTGTCGGCCACCTCCTCCAGTTGCTCCACCACGCGGTAGAACTCGGCTGTGCCCATGCGCACGCCCTGGCGGTTGATGGTGGCGTCGGAGCGTCCGTAGATGACGCCGCCGACGGCGCCCGGCCGGGGCACCAGCCGCAGCCAGTCGCCGTGCCGCCAGACGGGGCGGCCCGCCGCGTCCTGGAAGGTGTCGAAATAGCTCTCGCGGTAGCGGCTGCCGTCTTCGTCGCCCCAGAAGAACAGCGGCATGGAGGGCAGCGGATTGACGCAGACCAGTTCACCGACCTCGTCCATCACCGGGCGGCCGTCGTCGCTCCAGGCCTCGACGCGGGCGCCCAGGGTGCGGCACTGCATCTCGCCCAGGTACACCGGCAGCGTGGGCAGGCCCACCAGGAAGCCGCCGGCCAGGTCGGTGCCGCCGGAGACCACGTTGAGCCACAGGTCGGGCCGGATCGACGCGTACATCCAGGCGCAGGCCTCGGGCGACAGCGGCGAGCCGGTGGAGCCGAGTGTGTGCAGCGCGTCCAGGTCGGCGATGTCGCGCGGCACGATGCCGGCCTTCATGCAGGCCTGGTGGATGGCCGCCCCCGCACCGAAGAAGGTGGCGCGCGTGCGGCCGGCGAGCTTCCACAGGTGGCCCCAGTCGTGCTCGGGCCCGTCGCCCGTCACGCTGCCGTCGTACAGCACCACGGTGGCACCGCCCAGCAGGCTCATGATGTGCGCGTTCCACACCATCCACGAGGTGTTGACGGCCCACAGCACCCGGTCGCCGGGATGCAGGTCGTTGTGCAGCACCATGTTGACCATGCCGTTGGCCAGCACGCCGCCATGGCCGTGCACGATGGGCTTGGGCAGGCCGGTGGTGCCGGAGGAATAGAGGATCCACAGCGGGTGGTCCGCCGCCATCGGCTGCGGCGCCAAGGCCGACGGCATGGCCAGGGCGTCGGCCCACGGCAGCCAGCGCCGGGCCTGCACCTGCGGCGGCGGTGCGGCATCGGCCGCGAGGTGCGGCACCCAGAGCACGGCCTGCACGCTGGGCAGGCCGGCCAGGATCTCGTCCAGCGGCGCGCGGCGGTCGAAGGGCTTGCCGGCGAAGCGGTAGCCGTCGACCGCGATCAGCACCTTGGGCGCGACCTGGCGGAAGCGGTCGCCGACGCTCACCGGCCCCATGTCGGGCGCGCACAGCGTCCAGATGGCGCCCAGGCTGGCGGCGGCCAGGAAGGCCACGACGGTCTGCGGGATGTTGGGCAGGTAGCCCGCCACGCGGTCGCCGGGTTCCACACCCAGGTCGCGCAGCGTGGCGGCCACGGCGCCGACCTGACGCCGCAGCTCGGCCCAGCCGATCTCGCCGCTGCCACCGGCCTCGCTCTCGTAGACGATGGCCTGCGTCTGCAGCCCCTCGTGGCGCAGCACCTGCTGCACGAAGTTCACCCGCGCGCCCGGAAACCAGCGCGCGCCGGGCATGGGCGCGTCCTCCAGCATGCGCGCGGGCGGCGGGTCGAAGGGCAGCGCGAAGAAGTCGAGCACCGCGCGCCAGAAGCCCTCCGTGTCCTGCACCGACCACTGCCACAACGCCTCGTAGCCGTCGAAGCACAGGCTGCGCTCGCGCTGCAGCCACTGTGCGAAGGCCGTGATCAGGGCGCGGTCGCGGCGAGCGTCATCGGGCGTCCAGAGGGGGGTGAGCGGGTGTTCGGAGGGGGTCATGGGCGGTCGCCGGGGACAGGCCGGCGAATCGCTCGCCGGCAGGGTTTCAGGAGTCGGCCGTGAAGCCGATGCGCGGCACCTGCACGTGCCAGAAGTCGGTGTCGGCCTTCAGTTTCGCCGTCAGTTCCTGTGGGCCGAGGAACTGCGCGCTCATGCCGAATTCGGCCAGGCCCTGCGCGTAGTCCGGCTGCGCGACGGCGGCGCGGGCGGCGGTCGCCAGCCGGTCGATGACCGCCTGCGGCGTGCGGGCCGGCACGAAGAGCCCGAACCATTCGGTGTTGTCGAGCGCATAGCCCTGCTCCGCATAGGTGGGCAGCTCCGGCGCGAAGGGACTGCGCGCGCTGCCGCTGACGGCCAGCAGGCGCAGCCGGCCCGAACGCAGTTGCGGCAGGTAGCTGCCCAGCACGGTGGAGTAGCCCGCCACCTGGCCGCCCATCAGGTCCTGCAGGCCGGGGCCGTCGCCGCGGTAGGGGACATGGGTCAGCTCCACGCCGGCCATCTTGCCCAGCAGGCTGCCCAGCAGGTGCGGCGTGGAGCCCGCGGCGGGCGAGCCGAAGGCCGCCTGCGCCGGATGGGCCTTGGCCCAGGCGATGAAGTCGGGCAGCGTCCGGACGCTGGCCGGCACCGCGGGCCCGACGGCGAAGGCGAAGGGGAAGGTGCACACCATCGCCACCGGCACCACGTCCTGCGAGGCATAGGGCAGCTTGCGATAGGTGAAGGGATAGACGCTGAAGGGCGCGGGCGGCGACAGCAGCACCGTGCCGCCGTCGGGCGCGGCCTCCTTGACGGCGCCGACCGCGATCTGCGTACCGGCGCCCGGCCGGTTGTCCACCAGCATCGTGGGCGCATAGGCGCCGCGCAGCTTCTCGGCCAGGCGGCGGGCCACGTTATCGGTGCTGCCGCCGGGCGGAAAGCCGACGACGATGCGCACCACCTCGGGCGTCTGCGCCGAGGCCAGGCGCGGCCACAGTGGCAGGGCGGCGGTGGCGCCCAGGGTGCCCAGCAGGCGGGCGATGAACTGGCGGCGGTCGGTCATGGCGAGGTCTCCTTCAGGCCCGGTCTCGGTGCTGCCGGGCTCGGTGCGCACTGTGCCGTGGGCGGCGATGGAGGCCTGTCGGTTTGTTGCGCCGGCTGTCGGCGCCTTGCGCCACTGCGGGAAAGTCCTGAGACGGATCGGCGGGCGCTCAGCCGCCGCGTCGCCACGCCGTCGGCGACTGGCCCCAGTGCCGCCGGAAGGCCTGCGAGAAATGCGGCGCCGAGCGGTGGCCGGTGCGCGCCGCGATCTCGGCGATGTCGAGCGAGGTCTCGCGCACCAGCTGGGCGGCGTGCGCCATGCGCTGCGCGTTCAGCCAGGCGTGCGGCGTCATGCCGTACGAGGCCTTGAAGGCGCGCGCGAAGTGGAAGCTGCTCAGGCCCACCAGCCGCGCCATGCGCTCGACCGTCCAGTGGGCGTCGAGCGCCTCGCGCACTGCCTCCTCCAGCTGTTGCATCTGCCGTCGCAGCAGCCAGGCGCCACCGCGCAACGCCCGGTGCGGGCCGGCATAGTGGCTGAGCAGGTGCAGCGCCAGGGCCTGCGCCACATGCTCGCCGAAGCCGCTGTGCAGCGCCGCCTGGCTGTCCAGCGCACCGAGCAGCATGCGGGCGAAGCCGTCGAGCACCGGATCGTCGCGGCCGAAGCAGCTGTGCAGCGTGACCTCGGCCTGCGCGCTGCGGTGCAGCCAGCTGGGGGCCACGTCGATGTGCAGGTTGTCCCGCGGCCGGGCGCTGCGCCAGAAGCTGGGCAGGCCCGCGGGCACGACCACGGCCTGCCCCGGCAGCCAACGGGTGCGGCCCACGCTTGCGCCATGGCGCTGCAGCAGGTCGGTGGGAATGGCGCGACGCACGAGGATGGTGTGCTCGGCCGTGGGCGGCACGTAGAGGTCGCCCTCGGGGCCGACCTGGTGCCACAGCATCAGGCCCGGCCAGGGCAGGCCCTGGCTGGAGCGGCGCACTTCGTGGCCCGGCAGCGCCTGCCAGGGCTCACGGGCGGGCGAGGCGCCTTCCAGCGCGCGCCAGCGGCGAAGGTCGAAGCCGCCCGGTGTGTTCGCGGTCGGATCGGATTCGAGGTTCATGGCGGCGGTGCGGGCATGGCGGTGCGCGCGATGCTACTGCCGCGGCCCGCCCCGCCCCGCGCCGTCCTCAGCCGCCCTTGCGGGCCGCCAGCATCTCGCCCATGCGCTGGTGGATCAGGTTCACCGCCTTGAGCGGCCGCAGCATGACCTTGAACTGGGTGATGCGGCCATCGGCGTTCCAGCTGATGATGTCCACGCCGTTGACCTCGATGCCATCGAGCGTGACGGCGAACTCGAGCACGGCATGGTCCTGCGCAATCGTCTCGCGCACGTAGCGGAAGCTGTCGTTGAAGAAGACCTGGAAGGCCGCCGTGAGGTAGGCGCTGACGATGGGCCGACCCACCTGCGGCGTGTGCACCACGGGCGAGTGGAAGACGGCGTCCTCGGCCAGCAGGGCCCAGAGGCCGGCGCTGTCGTGGGTCTGCACCAGGCGGTGCCATTGGGCCAGGGCGGCGGGGTGCGTCATGGGTGTCTCGGTGGGCGCGGGCGGCCCTGTTTCTTGGGGGACACGGAAGGTAGCGCAGCCGGCCTCGCGAGGGCCGTCCGCTGGGTGACAGCGGGAGTACGGCACGACGGGTCCAAGGGATCGCGCGGCCGTCGCGTGTCTTTCTCCCTCTCCCGCGAGGGGAGAGGGGCTCATCCGGGACGTGGGCGGACAGCGCGGCTTTCAGGCGACGTCGATGCCCAGGTCCGCGCAGACCTTGGCCAGCGTGGCCTTGAGGGTGGCGACCTCGGCTTCGAGCCGGTCCACCCGCAGGCGCAGGGCGGCCGTCTCGCCGGCGTCGCCCCCGGTCGCCGTCGCAGCGGCACCCGCCGCCGGCACCGCCATCAGCTCCGCCGCCACCGGCCCGGACAGCAGGTGCGCCCAGCGGCTCTCGCGCGCACCCGGCAGGCGCGGCAGCTTGACCACCAGCGCGCCGGCCGGCCGCTCGGCCATCTCGTCCAGGAAGCCTTCCACCGACGAGATGTCGGCGAAGTTGTGCATGCGGTCGCTGGCGATGCGCAGTTCGCCCGCCGTCTGCGGGCCGCGCAGCATGAGCACGGCCAGCAGGATCACCGACTGCGAGGGCAGCCGCAGCACGCGGTCGGTGTTGTGGCCGTAGCGCATGGCCCGGCCACCGCTGCTCTCGTCCACCAGGCTGCGACGGCGCAGGCTCTCCAGCGCCTCCTGCACCTCGGCCTCGGCCAGCTCCATCACCGGGTGCCGGCTGGTCTTCTGGTTGCAGCCGGCCAACAGGCTGTTGAGCGTGAGCGGGTAGCTGTCGGGCACGGTGCGCTGCTTCTCGATCAGCACGCCGAGCACCCGGGCCTCGGAAGGCGAAAGAATGGGCAGGTTCTGCTCGGTCGTCATGCACCCCCCTTGATGCGGGCCACCAGCGCCTTGGTGAAGGCGATGGTGTTGGCGCCGCCGCCCAGGTCGCCGGTGCGCACGTTGTCGACGTTGAGCGTCTGGTCGATGGCGGTGCGCAGACGGTCGGCCAGGTCGACGCGCTTGACGTGGTCCAGCATCTGCGCCGCGGCCAGCATCAGCGCGATGGGGTTGGCGATGCCCTTGCCGGCGATGTCCGGTGCCGAGCCGTGCACCGCCTCGAAGATGGCCGCATCGGCGCCGATGTTGGCACCCGGCGCCATGCCCAACCCGCCCACCAGCCCGGCCACCAGGTCGGACAGGATGTCGCCGAACAGGTTGGTGGTGACGATCATGTCGAACTGCCAGGGGTTGAGCACCAGCTTCATGGCGCAGGCGTCCACGATCATGGTCTCGAACTGGAACTTGCCCTGATATTCGGCGGCGTAGAGCTGCTCGGCCGTCTCCAGGAAGATGCCCGTGAGCGCCTTCATGATGTTGGCCTTGTGCACCACCGTCACCTTCTTGCGGCCCTGGGCCACGGCGGCGTCGAAGGCATAGCGCAGGATGTGCTTGCAGCCCTGGCGGGTGTTGATGCCGGTGGCCATGGCCACGGCATGCGGGTCGTCCTCGATGCGGATGTAGTGCTCGTGGCCGATGTACAGGCCCTCGAGGTTCTCGCGCACCACCAGCAGGTCGATGTTGTCGAAGCGACCGCCCGGAATGATGGTGCGCGCCGGCCGCACGTTGGCGAAGAGCTGGAAGGCCTCGCGCAGCCGCACGTTGGAACTGCGGTAGCCGCCGCCCGACGGCGTCTCCAGCGGGCCCTTGAGCGCCAGCCGCGTGCGGCGGATGCTCTCCAGCGTGGCCTCTGGCAGCGGGTCGCCCGAGGTCCTGACGCCGCCCAGGCCGGCGATCTGCGGGTCCCACTCGAAGGGCGAGCCCAGGGCGTCGAGCGCCGCCAGCGTGGCTTCCATGATCTCGGGGCCGATGCCGTCGCCGGAGATCAGGGTGGCGGGAATGCGGGGGGTGGTCACGGGGCTTCCTCCTTCGGGGTCTGCGGGCAAAGCCGCAAGCATACGGCTGCGACGCGGGCCCAAACCTAAAATGCCCGACCCTGCCAGAGCGCGGCGCCCTGCCGCGACACGACCGGCCCATCCGCGAGACCGACATCCATGCCCGCAGCGCGCAAGCTCTTCGTCACCACCGCCCTTCCCTACGCCAACGGCAAGTTCCACATCGGCCACATCATGGAATACATCCAGGCCGACATCTGGGTGCGCTTCCAGCGGATGAACGGTGCCGAGGTCAACTTCGTCTGCGCCGACGACGCCCACGGCGCGGCCATCACCATCGCCGCCGACAAGGCGGGCATCACGCCCCAGGCCTTCGTGGCCGAGATCGCGGCCGGCCGCAAGCCCTACCTCGACGGCTTCCACATCGCCTTCGACAACTGGCATTCCACCGACGCGCCCGAGAACCACGAACTCGCGCAGCAGATCTACCGCGACCTGAAGGCCGCCGGCCTGATCGAGACGCGCCCGGTGGAGCAGTTCTACGACCCCGAGAAGGGCATGTTCCTGGCCGACCGCTTCATCAAGGGCGAGTGCCCGAACTGCCACGCCAAGGACCAGTACGGCGACAACTGCGAGGTGTGCGGCGCCGTCTATGCGCCCACCGAGCTGATCAACCCCTACTCGGCGCTGTCGGGCGCCAGGCCGGAGCTGCGCAGCTCCGACCACTTCTTCTTCAAGCTGTCGGACCCGCGCTGCGAGGCCTTCCTGAAGGAGTGGACCACGGCCCCCGGCCATGTGCAGCCCGAGGTACAGAACAAGATCCGCGAATGGCTGGTCAAGAAGGAAGACGGCACCGGCGGCCTGGGCGACTGGGACATCAGCCGCGACGCGCCCTATTTCGGCATCGAGATCCCCGACGCGCCGGGCAAGTACTTCTACGTCTGGCTCGATGCCCCAGTGGGCTACCTGGCCTCGCTCAAGAACTGGCTGGGCAAGAAGGGCGAGGACTACGAGGCCTACATGGCCCAGCCCGACCTGGAACAGGTGCACTTCATCGGCAAGGACATCATCACCTTCCACACCCTGTTCTGGCCCGCCATGCTGCACTTCAGCGGCCGCAAGGCGCCGGACGGCATCTTCGTGCACGGCCACCTGACGGTGAACAACGAGAAGATGAGCAAAAGCCGCGGCACCGGCATCGACCCGCTGCAGTACCTGGGCCTGGGCCTGAACCCCGAATGGCTGCGCTACTACATCGCCGCCAAGCTCAACGGCCGCAACGAGGACATCGACTTCAACCCCGAGGACTTCGTCGCCCGTGTCAACAGCGACCTGGTGGGCAAGTTCATCAACATCGCCAGCCGCTCGGCCGGCTTCATCGCCAAGCGCTTCGGCGGCCAACTCGGCACCGTCTCCGCCGACGGCGAGGAACTGCTGGTGATGCTGCGCGCCGGCGCCGAGGACCTGCGCCAGCTGTACGACAGCCGCGACTACGCCCGTGCCCTGCGCGAGGTGATGGCGCTGGCCGACCAGGTGAATGCCTATGTCGACGCCAACAAGCCCTGGGAACTGGCCAAGCAGGCCGGCCAGGAGGCGCGGCTGCACGACGTGTGCACCACCTGCATCGAGGCCTTCCGCCTGCTCACGCTCTACCTCAAGCCAGTGCTCCCGGCGCTGGCCGCGCAGGTCGAGGCCTTCCTGAACATCGGCCCGCTGCAGTGGGCCGACGCCGCCCGCGCGCTGGGCGCCGGCCATGCCATCGGCGACTACAAGCACCTGATGACGCGCGTAGACCCGAAGGTGCTGGAGCAGCTCTTCACGCCGCCCGCCCCTGCCGCGGCACCCGCGGCCGACGCAGCGCCGGACCTGCCCGGCGGCGAGGCCCTGGCCCCCACCATCACCATCGACGACTTCGCCAAGATCGACCTGCGCATCGCCAAGATCGTGGCCTGCGAGAAGGTGGAAGGCTCTACCAAGCTGCTGCGCCTGACGCTGGACGTGGGCGAAGGCAGGACGCGCAACGTCTTCAGCGGCATCGCCTCGGCCTACCAGCCGGCGCAACTGGTGGGCAAGCTCACCGTCATGGTGGCCAACCTGGCGCCGCGCAAGATGAAGTTCGGCGTCAGCGAAGGCATGGTGCTGGCCGCCAGCCATGCGGACGAGAAGGCGCAGCCCGGCATCCATGTGCTGGAGCCGTGGCCGGGTGCCCAGCCGGGCATGCGGGTGCGCTGAGCGGCCACCGGGCTCGATCGCCGATGCCTCTACTCGCCATCGACCGCCCATCGCCAGCCGCCTGGGCCGCGCGGGCCGTCGTCCTGTCGCTGGCCGTGGGCGCCCTGGGAGGCTGCGCCGTCGTGTCGGTGGCCGGCGCGGCCGTGTCCGTCGGCGCCACCGCCGTGAGCGTGGGCGCCGGGGCGGTCGGCCTGGCGGCCGATGCGGCCATCGGGACGGCGCGCATCACCGGCAAGGCCGTGGGTGCCGCGGCCGACGCGGTGTTGCCCGGCGAAAAGGACTGAACGGGCGGGCCCTTCCGAGGCGTGCCATCCAGGAGCCTGGGGCGAACCAGGCCCGACGTCCGGCGTCCAGCCCGGCCCCGGCGAGAGTCAGGGCGCCTCGACGCTGCGGTCCTGCGACGAGCCGCTGCGCAGCACGTACTGCTGGTCGTTCAGCACCGCGGTGAACACCATCGGCGTATTGGGCGGCTGGGTCCAATGCCAGTCCCATTCCGTCTCCTGCTTGAGCGCATAGCGTGTCACCTTGGCGGGCTTGCCCAGCAGCTTGCGCAACTCTTCCATCGGCATGCCGGGCTTCACGCGAGCGAAGTTCTCGGGCGTGAGCACCTGGCGCAGGGCGCTCATGCGACCGTCGGGGCCGATGGTGATCATGTAGTTCTTGCGACCGGCGGGCTGGCGGTTGTATTCGAGCATCCGCCCAGAGGGCGACTCCCAGATGTTCTCGGGCTCGCCGAACTGGGCGCGCACGTCGGCCTCGGTGGCCACGCCCTCTTCCAGCCGGTCGATGCGCTGCGGGTCGCAGCCCGCCAGGGCGGCCAGCGCGGTGAATGCGGCGGCGATGCGCGCCGCGGTCCTGCCAGTGGTCATCGATTCCCCATCGCCCCGTCGTTAAAATCGCGCCCCTCGTCCCGTCACAAGAAGCTGCACCAGTCTATGTCGATCTTCGGCCGCCCCCACTACACCTCCGACGCCACCCAGTTCATCGAGAAGCTGCGCGAGCAGAAGCCCACGCTCGAAGCCGAACAGCGCGCCGGCCGCGCCCTGCTGTGGGACAAGCAGATCGACCGCCAGACCCAGGCCGAGTTCGAGGCCGCTGCCGTGGCGCAGCAGCCCTACGTCTACCAGACGAAGTCGCATTGAGCACCACCCCCGCGCTGCCTGCCGCCACCGCGGACGACGACGACCGCCCCGCGGTCGCCGCCATGCCCGAGGTGGTGGACCAGGTGGCGCTGGCCCGCCTCTACGGCGAGCCGCTGTTCGCACTGCCGAACGACCTCTACATCCCGCCCGATGCACTGGAGGTCTTCCTGGAGGCCTTCGAGGGGCCTCTGGATCTGCTGCTCTACCTGATCCGCAAGCAGAACTTCAACATCCTCGACATCCCCATGGCGGGCGTCACCCGCCAGTACCTCGCCTACGTGGACGAGATCCGCAGCCGCAATCTGGAGCTGGCGGCCGAGTACCTGCTGATGGCGGCGATGCTCATCGAGATCAAGTCACGCATGCTGCTGCCGCCCAAGAAGACGGCGGACGGCGAAGAGGCCGAAGACCCGCGCGCCGAGCTGGTGCGCCGCCTGCTGGAATACGAGCAGGCCAAGATGCAGGCCGCCGCCATCAATGCGCTGCCCACCTATGGCAGGGATTTCTGGAAGGCGCAGGTCTACATCGAGCAGTCGCTCAGGCCGCGCTTTCCGGACGTGAGCCTGGACGACCTTCGCCAGGCCTGGGCCGACATCCTCAAGCGGGCCAAGCTGGTGCAGCACCACAAGATCTCGCGCGAGGAACTGTCGGTGCGCGAGCACATGAGCATCGTGCTGCGCCAGTTGCAGGGGCGCCGTTTCGTCGAATTCGAGTCGCTGTTCGACGCCACGCGCGGCGTGCCGGTGCTGGTCGTCACCTTCATCGCCCTGCTGGAGTTGGGCAAGGAAACGCTGGTGGAGATCACCCAGGCCGAGGCCTTCGCGCCCATCTACGTGCGGCTGGCCTACGCGCCGAGCTGAGATTCAGGCCTCGTGCGTCGGCTCGCGCCCCATCAGCGCGGCCACCGCCTGCGCCGGCTGCAGGCGCCCGTCGAGCAGGCCTACCACCGATTCGGCGATGGGCATTTCCACCCCCAGCTGCCGCGCCCGCTGCGCCACGGCCCGGGCGCAGTTGACGCCCTCGGCCACATGGCCGAGCGAGCGGACCGCCTCGTCCAGCGTCCGACCCTCGGCCAGCAGCAGGCCCACGCGTCGGTTGCGCGACAGGTGGCCGGTGGCCGTCAGCACCAGATCGCCCAGGCCCGACAGGCCCATGAAGGTCTCGGCCCGGCCGCCCAGTGCGGTGCCCAGCCGGGTCATTTCGGCCAGCCCGCGGGTGATGAGTGCAGCGCGCGCATTGAGGCCCAGCGCCAGTCCGTCGGCCAGGCCGGTGGCGATGGCCAGCACGTTCTTGACCGCGCCGCCGACCTCCACGCCCGTGACGTCATCGTTGCCGTAGACCCGCAGCGCCGGCCCGTGGAAGGCCGCGACCAGGCGCTCGCGCACTTCGGCATCGGCACTCGCCGCCACCAGGGCGGTGGGCTGCGCCTGGGCAACTTCCAGCGCGAAGCTGGGGCCACTCAGCAGGCCTGCGCGCAAGCGCGGCCCCACCTCGGCCTGCACCTCGTGGGGAAAGAGTCCGCTGGCCGGCTCCACACCCTTGCAGAGCCAGGCGACCGGCACGGTGCAGCCGGCCGCGGCCAACGCCGCCAGTTGCGCGCGCAGGGCAGCCATGGGCGTGCCCAGCACCACGAGGTCGGCTTCGCGCCACGCCTCGCGGGCGTCGCCGGACTGGAGAAGAAGAGAGGGAGGGAAGCTCACGCCCGCCAGGTAGCGGGGATTGGCGCGGCTGCGCGCCATGTCCTGAACCTGAGCGGCGTCCCGGCCCCAGAGCACCACACGGTGCCCGGCCGGGTGGGTCGCGGCGCTGATCGCCAGCGCCGTGCCCCAGGCGCCGGCGCCGAGCACGCAGATGCGCATGGCCGCGGACGCCTCAGGCAATTACTGGGCGTTGGCCGGCAGGCCTTGACCGGCGGCCTGGGCCTGCTGCTGTTCGTACATGGCCTGGAAGTTGATCTCGGCCAGGTGCACGGGCGGGAAGCCGCCGCGCTGGATGGTGTCGGCCACGTTGCCGCGCAGGTAGGGATAGACGATCTGCGGGCAGGCGATGCCCAGGATCGGGCCCATCTGGTCTTCGGGCAGGTTGCGGATCTCGAAGATGCCGGCCTGCTTGGCTTCGACCAGGAACACGGTGCGGTCGTCGATCTTGGTCTGCACGGTGGCCGAAACGCTCACCTCGAAGATGCCTTCGGCAACGTTCTGGGCTTCCACACCCAGCTGGATGTCGACGGTGGGCTGGGTCTGCTCCAGCAGGATGGCCGGCGAATTGGGCTGCTCCAGCGACAGGTCCTTGAGGTAGACGCGCTGGATCTGGAAGACGGGTTCTGCGGCTTGTTGGTCGGCCATGGTGCTTGGAGGTGTGTCGGGACAAAAAGGCCCGCGGTCAGCGGGCGCGAAAGCGTTCGATTATGGCCTGTGCCGACGACAGGCCCGGCCGGCCCCAGCCCTCTCAGGCGCCTTGCAGCAGCGGCACCAGACCGCCCCGGCCGTCGAGCGCGATCAGGTCGTCGCAACCGCCGACATGGGTGTCGCCGATGAAGATCTGCGGAACGGTGCGACGCTGGGTCAGGCGCATCATTTCGTCGCGGGCCGCGGGGTCGGCGTCGACCCGGATCTCCTGGATGCTGTCCACGCCCTTGGCCTTGAGCACCTGCTTGGCACGGATGCAGTAGGGGCAGACGGCGGTGGTGTACATCTTCACGGCTTGCATGGATTTCCTCGTGGGCGGGTGAATGCGGGATGGGACGGAAGGCGTTCAGGCCTTGGCGGCCACCTTCTCGACGGGCAGGTTAGCCTCGTTCCAGGATTTCATCCCGCCACCCACGGCTTGGGCCTGTTCGTAGCCCAGTTTCTTGGCGGCGGCGACAGCGCGCTGGGCACGGGCGCCGGTCGCGCACATCAGCAGCACCGGCAGGGCCTTGTTCTTGACCACGCCCGGCAGCTTCTGCTCCAGCTCGGCGAGCGGTACGTTGCGCGCGCCGACGGCGTGGCCGGCGGCGAACTCCTCGGGCTCGCGCACGTCGATCAGCACGCCCTTCTGACGGTTGATGATCTGCACCGCGCCCTGGGCGCTGAGCGAGCCCTGGCCCGCGCCGCGCAGCACCGGCCAGGCCAGCATGCCGCCCGAGCCGAGTGCGAGGAGGATCAGGGCCCAGTTGTCGAGGATGAATTTCACGGGAAGCTTCCGAGATGGCAAACCGGCAATTTTAGAATGGCGGTTTTACTCCGGCGACACGTAAGGGACCCCATGCATAAACTGGTGCTGATCCGCCATGGCGAATCGACCTGGAACCTCGAGAACCGCTTCACCGGCTGGACCGACGTCGACCTGACCGACACCGGCATCGAGCAGGCCAAGCAGGCCGGCCGCCTGCTCAAGGAGCAGGGCCACGACTTCGACGTCGCCTACACCAGCGTGCTCAAGCGGGCCAACCGCACCCTGTGGCATGTGCTGGACGAGCTGGACCGTACGTGGCTGCCGGTCGTCCATTCCTGGCGCCTGAACGAGCGCCACTACGGCGCGCTCCAGGGCCTGAACAAGGCCGACATGGCCAAGCAGTACGGCGACGAGCAGGTGCTGGTCTGGCGCCGCAGCTACGACACCCCGCCGCCGGCACTGGAGCCGACCGACCCGCGCAGCGAGCGCGGCGACCTGCGCTACGCCCGGCTCGACCCCGAGCAGGTGCCGCTGACCGAATGCCTGAAGGACACCGTCGCGCGCGTGCTGCCCTTCTGGAACGAGTCGATGGCCCCGGCCATCCGCGCCGGCCGCCGGCTGGTCGTGGCCGCCCACGGCAATTCGATCCGCGCCCTGGTGAAGTACCTGGACGGCATCTCCGACAGCGACATCGTGGGCCTGAACATCCCCAACGGCATTCCGCTGGTGTACGAGCTGGACGACGACCTCAAGCCGCTGCGCCACTACTACCTGGGCGACGCGGCAGCGGCCGAAAAGGCGGCCGCCGCGGTCGCCTCCCAGGGCAAAGCCTGATTCACGGATACGGACGGAACCCGCGGGGCCATTTCCGCTTCCAAAGTCCGCGTATATTGATTGCCGATTTTGTGAACGACGGATCGGGTCTCCCGAAAGGACGCTGCCCATGGGCCAGAAATTGAAGATCACCGGCTGGATTGCCGCAGGCGCGGTCGCCGGCGCGCTCACCACCGTCTCGCTGCAGACGATGGCGCGCGGGGCCCTGGCGCCACTGCCGCTGGAAGAGCTGCAGCAGCTCGCCGCGGTGTTCGGCATGATCAAGACCGACTATGTGGAGCCGGTGGATGAGAAGAAGCTCATCTCCGACGCCATCTCCGGCATGGTGGCCGGGCTCGACCCGCACTCCCAGTATTTCGACAAGAAGTCCTTCAAGGAATTCCGCGAGGGCACCTCGGGCCGCTTCGTGGGCGTGGGCATCGAGATCTCGCAGGAAGACGGCCTGGTCAAGGTCGTCTCGCCCATCGAGGGCTCGCCGGCGTTCCGCGCCGGCCTCAAGCCCGGCGACCTGATCACCAAGATCGACGACACCGCCGTCAAGGGCCTGACGCTGAGCGAGGCCGTCAAGCGCATGCGCGGCGAGGCGGGCACCAAGGTGCTGCTGACCATCTTCCGCAAGGACGAGAGCCGCACCTTCCCGGTGACGATCACGCGCGAGGAGATCCGCACGCAGTCGGTGCGCGGCAAGGTGATGGAGCCCGGCTACGCCTGGATCCGCCTGTCGCAGTTCCAGGAACGCACGGTCGACGACTTCGCCAAGAAGATCGAAGAGATCTACAAGCAGGACCCGAACCTCAAGGGCCTGGTGCTCGACCTGCGCAACGATCCGGGCGGCCTGCTCGACGCGGCGGTGGCCGTGTCCGCCGCCTTCCTGCCGCAGGGCTCGACCGTGGTGACCACGGACGGCCAACTGGCCGAAAGCAAGCAGGTCTACAAGGCGATCCCCGCCGACTACCAGCGACGCTCGGGCAGCGACCCGCTGCGCAACCTGCCGGCCGGCCTCAAGACGGTGCCGCTGGTGGTGCTGGTCAACGAAGGCTCGGCCTCCGCGAGCGAGATCGTGGCCGGCGCCCTGCAGGACCACAAGCGCGCCACGGTGATGGGCAGTCAGACCTTCGGCAAGGGCTCCGTGCAGACGGTGCGTCCGCTGGGTCCGGACACCGGCCTCAAGATCACCACCGCGCGCTACTACACGCCCAGCGGCACCTCGATCCAGGCCCGGGGCATCGTGCCGAACGTGCTGGTGGACGACACGGCCGAAGGCAGCCCCTTCGCCGTGCTGCGCATGCGCGAGGCCGACCTCGAGAAGCACCTGTCCAGCGGCCAGGGTCCCGAGAAGAAGGACCCCGAGCTGGAGAAGCAGCGCGACGAAGCCCGCAAGCGCCTCGAAGAGGAAACCAAGAAGTCGCCGCAGGCACGGGTCACGCCCGAGTTCGGCACGGACAAGGACTTCCCGCTGATGCAGGCAATCAACCAGCTCAAGGGCCAGCCCGTGGTCGCCAGCAAGACGCAGGTGATCGTGGAGAACAAGGAAGAGAAGAAGGAAAACTGAGGCGTAGCGCCCCGGCTTCCGCGACGCATCGGCCTCCCGCGTGGAGGCCGATGTCTTTGTCGGGACCGCCGAAGCGCCTGCGCCCCGCCGAGCCATGGACGACCAAGACCTTCTGCGCTATTCGCGCCATATCCTGCTGGAGGAGTTCGGCATCGACGGGCAGGAGCGTGTGTCGGCCGCCCATGCCCTCGTCATCGGTGCCGGCGGGCTGGGTTCGCCCGTGGCGCTGTACCTGGCGGGCGCAGGCGTGGGGCGGATCACCCTGGTGGATGACGACGTCGTCGATGTGACCAACCTGCAGCGCCAGATTGCCCACAGCAGCGCGCGGGTGGGGATGCCAAAGGTGGAGTCGGCGGCCGAGGCCATGCGGGCGCTCAATCCCGGGATCGACATCCGCACGGTCCGCGCCCGCGCGGATGGCCCGCTGCTGGAGGAACTCGTGCCGCAGGCCGACGTGGTGCTGGACTGCAGCGACAACTTCGAGACCCGTCACCGCGTCAATGCCGCCTGCGTCGCCCATCGCAAGCCGCTGGTGGCAGGCGCGGCCATCCGCTTCGACGGCCAACTGTCGGTGTATGACGCGCGCCAGCCGGACAGTCCCTGCTATGCCTGCCTCTTTCCGCCCGATGCCGAGTTCGAGGAGACACGCTGCGCGGTGATGGGCGTGTTCTCCCCTGTCGTGGGCACTCTGGGCACCTTGCAGGCGCACGAGGCCCTCAAGCTC
Organism: Pseudacidovorax sp.; assembly: GCF_017991995.1. GTDB lineage: Bacteria > Pseudomonadota > Gammaproteobacteria > Burkholderiales > Burkholderiaceae_C > Xenophilus. The sequence goes on from NZ_JAGOPN010000023.1 coordinate 25,866, forward strand.
GTCGCCGGCATCGGCGGCACGCTGACGGGCCGCCTGCTGATGTTCGACGGCCGGGCGAGCCGCTTCGACACGCTTCAGGTGCGGCGCGATCCTGAATGCCCTGTCTGTGGGGGCATGCACCGCAAGGTGTGAACGCTCAGCGGCGCACGGCCTTGGCCCGTTCCGCCGCCTTGGCCGCCTCGCTCGACTCGGGCCGGCGTGCTTCCGCCAGTGCACCGGCGCAATCGGCGTCCTCGCCCGGCCCCGTCTCCACCGTGGCCGCCAGCGCCAGCAGCGGGTTGATGGCGCCGAGTGCCAGGGCCGCAACGCCGCGCGCGACCAGCGGTGCGGCTTCCACACCCGGGCGGGGATCACCGAAATGTCCACGCACCGTCAGGGGTGTGCGCAGGCTCAGGATGCTCTTGTCCTTGGGCTGCGGCCGGATGACGAAGTCCAGTGTCTCGTCCTTCAGGCTGGCCTGTCCGGTCGCCGTGAACAGCGTGTCGTCGGTGTCGAAGATGAGCGTGCGGCCGTTCATGACGCCCTTGTTCACGTCGAAGGCCAGCGCCGCGCAGCGCATGCGCACGTTCTTGTCGCCGCGCAGCAGAAATTCCAGCACCTCGCCTCCGTCCAGGCCGGCGATCTCCAGCAAGAGGTTGCTGAACTGTCCGCGCCCCGTCATGGCCGCCACATCGCCGGAGGCCGCACCGAGCCAGTTGGCGACGGACGTCCCCTGCCCCGCCAGGTTGATGCGGCCATCCAGCCGACCCAGGCTGCTCTTGGTGGATTCGACCTTGGGAATCAGCTGATTGAGCTGCAGCGCCTTCACGTCCAACGCCATGCGGATGTCGGCCGGGTTGCGCGAACCGTCGATGCGCACGGCACCCTGGATGCTGCCGCCCGCCACGCCCAGGTCGAGCGGCTTGAGCGCCAGCACGCCGTCGTTGAGCGCCACCTGCACACTGCCACGTTGCAGCGGCACCTCGCGCACATTGCGGATGCGCTCCGCGGTGTAGCGCACATCGGCGTCCATGGCGCGAAGCCGTTCGAAGTCCAGGGGCGCGGTCGGCAGCACCCGGACGTCCGCGCCACGGCGGCGGGTCTTCTCCAGCGTGACGGGCGCCTCCACGCCATCGACGGCCTTGGCCGAGCGTTCCGTCGGCGGCAGACCGATGAGCGGGCCGAGGTCGTCCATGTCCATGACCTTCGACGAGAGCTTGCCGCTCAGTTTCGGACGGGAAGCGCCCTTCTCGAACTGCATCTCGCCGCCGATGTCCGACAGCCCGAGCTTGCCCGACAGCTTCTGCGCCTGCCAGGTGTTGCCGGTCTTGAGCAGGCGGCCTTCGACCTGGTAGGGCGAGGTGTCCGGCAGCGCCACGCCGATCAGACGGTAGAGATCGCCCAAGTTGCGGCCCTTCAGCCGCACCTTGGCATCCACGCCATCCAGTTCGGTGAGTGCGGCCATGCTGCCTGAAGCATCCAGGCGGGTCCCGCCAGCCGTGGCGTGGATCTCGAAAGGAAAGGGCGGCACCCCGGCCTGAGTGAGCAGCAGCACATTGCCCGTACGGCCCTGGGCACTCAGCGGCTGGGACTGGTAACGCCCCTTCATCTGGTAGGAAAGGGGCATGTCCCCCTTCTGGGTATCGAAGGCGAAGTCGACCCGCATGTCCACGCCCAGGTGCTTGGCCAGGAAATCGAGATGGCCGCCATCGACCTGCAGCACGCCGATGCGCGGCGTGCTGCCGCGACCCGCTTCGCCATCGTCGCCTTTCTCGAGGGCCCAGGTCTTGCGCCCATCCTCTTCCATCTGCAGGCCGATCCGGGGGGCGCTCAACATCAGCCGGGGAATGTCCACCTGCTTGCGCAGCAGCGGCCAGATACGGATGTCGATCTCGGCCTTGTCGGCGCCGACCAGGAGTGGGTCCCTTGCCCACCTGGGGTTATCGAACTCGACGCCATCGAGCGTGATGCGCGCCGTGCGCAGGCCCGGCTTCACATCGAGGTGCCGCGTGATCTCGAAACGCCGCCCGGTCTTCTCGCTCACGTAGCGATTGATGGGACCGCGCAGGACATCCCATGGGAAGAACAGGACGATCAACACTACCGCGACGATCAGGATTGCGAGCGCGATCAGGATGCGCCGCAGCCATCGCCCGCCGCGAGGTGGTACAGCGGCAGCGGGGGCTGCGGCGGTGGATGGATGCATGGAATGCGGCCGTCCGCCTCAAGGGCCGACGAAGAACGACAACCAGCCCTTGCCCACCCCGCCCGGGGCATCGGCGGTGACGGCGTTCACCAGGTGCAGTTCGGCCGAGCCCGGTTCGCCCTGCACGACCACCCATGCCGCGAGCAAGGCGAGACCGCCTGCCAACAGGAAACCCAGAATGCCTTTCATGGTCCACCTCTCGGATGCCGTCATCATGTTGATTGCAAGGCGCAAGCGGTGATGGCTGGCCCAGCGGACCATCCCAACGCCCACGGCCGGATTGAACGAATGACGTGAACATAATTCCCACCACTGTGGCCGCAGGTCGGCCGGCCGCCGCACCCCCTGTGCGCAGACACCTACGGCGGCATCGTCGGCACGCTCCTACAGCAACAGGCCATCCGGGATTGCAGGGTCGGCAGGGCGCGCTTCTACGATCTATCCAGTACCAGCATCGGGTCGCCACTCCCTGCCTGTTGCCGCAAGCGCGGCACCGGCCCTGGCCGGCCCCCTCACCCATCATGAGCGGCAGACTGCATACCTACATCGTCGAAGACAACGTCACCATCCGCGAGAACCTGGTGGGAACGCTCGAAGAACTCACGCCAGTGAGCGCAGTGGGCTATGCCGAGACCGAGACCGACGCGCGCCAATGGCTGCGCGACCATCGCGGCGACTGGCAACTCGCCATCGTGGACCTGTTTCTCAAGGAAGGCAGCGGACTGGGTGTGCTCAACGCCTGCCGTGAACGCAAGCCGCAGCAGAAGGTGGTGGTGCTGAGCAACTACGCCACGCCAGACATCCGCCGCCGCTGTGCACAGCTGGGCGTGGATGCGGTCTTCGACAAATCCAACGAGATCGATGCCCTGGTCGACTATTGCCTGTGGCAATCCCAGCAATCGACCGCGCACTGAGCCGCGCAAAAAGAAAAGACCGCGCGAGGCCAGGCCCGGCGCGGTCTGCAACAGGGGCTGCGCCTTGCGGGCGTTGCCCTTGCCGATCAGTCGATCAGCTTGTTCTTGAGCGCGTAATAGGTGAGGTCGCTGTTGGACGAAAGATTCATCTTCTCCATCAGGCGCGTACGGTAGGTGCTGACCGTCTTCACCGACAGCGAGAGCGTCTTGGCGATCTCGCCCGCCGTCTCGCCCTTGGCGAGCTTGAGGAACACCTGGAATTCGCGCTCCGACAGCTGCTCATGCGGCGCGGCATCATCCTTGCGGTCGAGCTGGCGGGCCAGCAGTTCGGCCACCGCGGGCGTGATGTAGCGACGGCCCAGGGAGATGGTGCGGATTGCGTTGACGATCTCCATCGGGTCGCAGTCCTTGTTGAGGTATCCGCTCGCGCCCTGACGGATGAGGTTCATCGCGTAGTGCTCCTCCGGATAGCCGCTGAGGATCAGGATGCCCACGTCGGGTGCCTTGGCCCGAATCATGGCCAGGGCATCGATGCCGCTCTGACCGGGCATCGACAAGTCCATCACCAGCACATCCAGCTCGGTGGTGCGCACCAGCTCGATCGCCTCGCGGCCCGTCGCGGCTTCCCCCACCACACGCAGGTCCACGTGCTCCGAGAAAAACTGCTTCAGTCCGGACCGGACGATCGCATGGTCGTCCACAATGCCAATCTTGATCATTTGTTGCCTTTGTCGAGTCGCAGCGGCTTATTGCCACCGCCAACACAGCTTTCGTTGACAAACATTATTCAATAAATAGACGGCCCGATTCCCCCTCACGCATGCTGAAACACAAGCTGTCGCTGTTGGCTTACAAGAAGAAAGCCTTGAGTCTGAGCCTCGCCATCCTGGCGGCGTTCGCGCTCGTGGCTTTCAATGAATCGGGTTATCACCGGTCCACCCGTGCTCTGGAGGAAATCGGCCGCGCGCAGGAGGCGCGGCTGTCCATCCACCTGCTGTTGCGCTACACGCTGGACGCCGAGACGGGCACCCGCGGGTTCATGCTCACGGGCGACCCCCGCTATCGGGAGCCCTATGACCTCGCGGTTGCCGAACTGCCCAAGCAGATGGACCGCCTGCGCATGCTCTATGCCGACAAACCCATGGAGCGCAGCCATCTCGCCGCACTGGGCAACCACCTGTCGCGCAAGCTGGCCGAGATGGAATTGACCGTGCGCATGCTCAGCACCGGCAATGCGGACGCCTCGCGCTTCGTGCTCAGCACGGACGTGGGTCGGGAGGAAATGCAGGGCATCCGCCAGGAGGCCGATGCGCTCATGGCGTTCAGCACCCGGTCGGTCGAGGAAGGGCGACTGCAGATCTCGCAGGCCCTGGGCCTGGCCCGTGTGGGCATCGGCCTGATCGTCCTGGCGGCCCTGCTGGCCTTCGTGCTCTATCTTCGCCAGACCTCGGCACTGCAGCAGGCCAACGACCGCCAGCAGCAGGCCCTGCAACGCGAACGCAACTCGCTGGAGCTGGAAGTGCGCGACCGCACGGCGTCGCTGGCCGAACTGGCGACGCACCTGCAGGAGGTGCGGGAGTCCGAGCGCGGCTACCTGGCCCGTGAACTGCACGACGAACTGGGCGCCCTGCTCACGGCCGCCAAGCTCGATGTGGCGCGGCTCAAGTCGCGCCTGGGCGATTCGCCGGATGCCGCCCAGCGCCTGGCCCACCTGACCGAACTGCTGAATTCGGGCATCGCCCTCAAGCGGCGCATCATCGAAGACCTGCGGCCCTCGTCGCTGTCGAACCTCGGCCTGGTGGCCTCGCTCGAGATCCTCGGCCGCGAGTTCGCCGAGCGCTCGGGCATCCAGGTCGACATGGCGCTGGAGCCGGTCGAACTGGACGAGTCGCGCCAGCTCACCATCTACCGCATGGTGCAGGAAGGCCTCACCAACATCGGCAAGTACGCCCAGGCCCAGGAGGCCACCATCGTCCTCAAGGACTATGAGAACCATGTCGAGGTGGAAGTCAGCGACAACGGCCGGGGCTTCGACCTGCAGCAGCAGGCCGCACGTGCGAGCCACGGCTTGGCCGGCATGCGACATCGCGTGCAGGCCGCAGGCGGCAAGCTGTCGGTGGACAGCAGTCCGGGGCATGGCACGCGCCTGCATGCCGTGATGCCCAAGCAGTAGGGCAGCGACCGCCGCAAAGGCGCATCCAGCCCTCTTGGGCCACCCGATTCGTCGCTTTCCTACGCCCCCCGGACCCTGCTGCTGACAGGTCCGGGGCGGGCCTGCTCCTTAAGCTCTCGTCATCGGCAAACACAAGGTGCCTTCAACCGCGGTCCCGCTCCAGGGTACCGGTGGGCACCGGCATGAAAGGAGCCTGCCATGCTGCACTACACCGTCGTCTTCCTCGTCATCGCACTGGTGGCCGCGCTGTTCGGCTTCGGCGGCATCGCCGCCGGCGCCGTGGGCATCGCGAAGCTCCTGTTCGTGATCTTCGCCATCCTGACGATCGCCAGCTTCATCGCGGGTCTGTTGCGCCGGCGTTGAGGCGCTAGCATCTTTGCACGCCGGCCACGGCCGGCGGGCTGACTTCTTTCCCATCCCATCCACAAGGACTTCTCCATGAACTCGACCGCCAAGACCCCCTCCCAACTTGCTGACGAACTGCGCGGCGCCGCCCAGGATGCGGCCGAGAGCACGCGCACCTACGCCAAGAACGCCGTCGATGCGACTGGCCAAAAGGTGCGGCAGCTGCGCGGCGAGGTGGAGCCGACGGTGGAACAGATCGCTTCGCGCGTTCAGCAGGCCGTCCAACGCGGCCTGGAAGCGGCATCGAAGACCACCAGCCGTGCCCAGGAACGTTTCGGCGAGGCCGCCACGGTGACGACCCGCTATATCGCCGACCAGCCCGTCCGTTCCGTGCTGATTGCTGCGGCGGCGGGTGCCGCGATCACCGCGCTCATCGTGCTTGCCAGCCGCCGCAGCGGCGACGACTACTGATCGACGCCCAGGCGTACCGACCACCGCACATGCTCCATCCTGTCATTTCCGCAGCCCTGCGACATCCTGCGCTGGTCGGGCGCCATCTCTTGAATTACGTCGCCCTGGCCAAGGTCGAGGTGGCGGAGGCCGGCCGCTCGGTGGTGACGCGTGCCATCGGCGGCGCCATCGCCCTGCTCGGCGCCTTGTTCACGCTGGGGTGGGGTGGCGTGGCTGTGATGCTGGGCGTGCTCCACGGGCGCTTCGAGTGGGTGCTGCTGATCGTGCCCGGCGTGGCACTGGTCCTGATGCTCGTGGGGATCGCACTCGCGTTGAGGCCACCTCAGCTCCCCCTCTTTGCCGGACTGAAGAACCAGGCGGCCGAAGATATGCAGGTACTCCACGCCCTCTCCGAAAGCAGCCATGCCGATCGCTGAACGCATCGATGACACCGCGCTGCCTTTGACACCCGAGCAGCGCCTTGCCCAATCTCGGCTGGCTTTGCTGGATGCGCTCATCCCGCCTCCTCCGCCGCAGCGCGGCCACGCGACGGGTTCAAGGCAAGGTGTGGCGGCGCGGGGCGCGTCCGTGCTGCGAAAGCTGCCCTGGCTGGACATGGGCCGCAAAATGGCCCAGCGCTGGTGGCAGCGGCATCCCCTGCACGCCGCCGGGCAGCTTGCGCACCCTCTGTTGCAGGGCTACGCCAGCCGGCATCCTGCCAAGCTGGTGGCGGGAGCGGCTGCGGCGGGTTCGGTGCTCGCGCTGACCCGCCCATGGCGGCTCTTGTCCGGCACCGCGCTGCTGGCACTGCTGCTGCGCACCTCCGATGTGGCCGACCTCATCACCACCTTGGCCATGTCCCGCCCAGAACCAGAACCTCCCCCACGAAAGGAAATGCCATGAACGACACCCTTGCAGCCCGCCAGCGCCTCGAACTCGACCAGAAGGCCATCGATGCCGCCGCCAAGAGCCTGGACGATGGCGCCGTGACGCCCAGCTACGGCCCCTGGCGCGACGACATCGTCAAGCTGCTCAATGACGCGCTCGCCACCGAACTGGTGTGTGTGCTGCGCTACAAGCGCCACTACTTCACCGCCAAGGGCGTCGAGTCGCCGGCGATTGCCGACGAATTCCTGGTGCATGCGAACGAAGAGTCCGCTCATGCCGACCGCATTGCCGAGCGCATCGTGCAACTGGGCGGCGAGCCCAACTTCCAGCCCGACAGCCTGTCGAAGCGCAGCCATGCCGACTACGACGAGTCGAAGGATCTGCAGGCCATGGTGCGTGCCAACCTCAAGGCCGAGCGCATCGCGGTCGAGAGCTATCGCCAGATGGTGGCCCTGATCGGCGACAAGGACCCGACCACCCGCCGCATGCTCGAGGAGATCCTCGCCGACGAGGAAGAGCATGCTGACGAGTTGAGCGACTGGATGGGCCAGTAAGCCCTCGTCCGCTCACAGCGCGCCGGTCAGGCGCCGACGATCCAGCCTTCGAGCGGGTCCATCCGGGCCGGGAGTCCATACCCCGGCCCTTTGCTTTGGGCGCGCTGCGCGCCCCAGGCTGCCAGCATGAGGCATAGCACGGCGTCCAGCGAGTCCCCGCTGCCATCGCAGGCCAGCACTTCGCGGAGCTCGCTCGACAAGGCGAGGCGCAGGCCCAGCCGCCCTTTGCCGGCCGCCAGATGGATGAGCAGGCGCTGCCGGGCCTCCAGGCGATCAGGCGTCTGCTTGGCGCGCTCGTCGCTCTTGTAGCTTTGCGTGCCGAGCAGGTCACGCGCCACCAGCCCGGGATAGGCCTCCAGCGCGACCTTGGGCGAGCCCGGCGTGCCGCCCTGCCCCGGCAGCCGCGCGCCAGCCGCCAGGAGTCGCGGCACGCCCGCATGCATCATCCAGGCGACCGGGGGATTGACCCACTTCATCGAGGGGCTCGAACCGGCCGGCCGGTCGGTGGCGCGGTGGGCGAACTTGCCGCCCACCGGGCGTGCGGCGCAGAAGGCGATGAATCGCTCACGCAGCTCGGCACGGCTCCATCCGCCGTAGACCGCCATGCAGGCCGTCCAGTCCAGCGGCCAGCCCTGGGCCAGCACGAACTCCCGCGGCAGGCCAAAGGGAAAGTCGAAACCGCCGACCCACGCCGGCTCGGCGGCGAGGCGGTCGGTCCAGGCGTCCAGCGTCGGAAAGCATTCCAGCGCCTCGACGATCACCTCGTCGCCATCGCACCGCCCCCAGGCCAGCACGATGGGCTTGCGGCGCGTGGGCGTGCTCGAGAAGTCGCAGCCGACCAGGCGCATCGCCCGCTGGACTGCCGCCGCGGCAGCGATGACCTTCAGGGCCTGCCGACGATGGCAGCCGTGGCCATCAGCTCTTCGAGAAGCGCCAGAGAGACCTTGCCCGAAACGGCATACGGATCAAGCTCGGGTCGCTCGGAATACTTGAGCACCGTACTCGCGTTGAGCTTGTTGAGATTGACCTGGCCCATGGTCCAGCCACCGAATCGGCGCTCCTGGATCTCTTCGTAGTGCAGCAGCACCACGTCCTTGTGGCGAGGGTCCCGCAGGATGTGGGCGTAGAGGGCATTGACCGCCGTGCGTCCGCCCTCGAGCGCCTGCAGGAACACGCCACCCCCGTAGCAGAGGATGCCCGTGATACCGGACGCCATGTTGTGGGCCCGCCCGGTGGACAGGATGCTGTCGAGCGCGCCCGGCGACACGTCGACGGCGCGGCTGGCGTAGAGAAGGCGCACGAGCATGGCATCACCCCTTGCGTGGAAGCAGCGCGAGGAATTCGCGGCGCAGGTTCGGGTCCTTGAGGAAGACGCCGCGCATGACGGAATTGATCATCTTGCTGTCCGTCTCCTTCACGCCGCGCCACTGCATGCAGAAATGCTCGGCCTCCATCACCAGGGCGAGGCCGTCGGGCTGGGTCTTCTCCTGGATCAGGTCAGCCAACTGCACCACGGCCTCTTCCTGGATCTGCGGCCGGCCCATCACCCATTCGGCCAGCCGCGCGTACTTGGACAGACCGATCACGTTCGTGTGCTCGTTGGGCATCACGCCGATCCACAGCTTGCCCATGATGGGGCAGAAGTGGTGGGAGCAGGCACTGCGCACCGTGATCGGGCCGACGATCATCAACTCGTTCAGCCGCTCGGCATTGGGGAATTCGGTGAGGCTGGGCCCCTGCACGTAGCGGCCGCGGAACACCTCGTTGAGGTACATCTTGGCCACGCGGCGGGCCGTGTTCCCCGTGTTGTGGTCGCTGTCGATGTCGATCACCAGGCTGTGCAGCACATCGCGCATCTTGACCTCGACCTCGTCGAGCAGCGCCTCCAGCTCGCCCGGCTCGATGAACTCGGCGATGTTGTCGTTGGCGTGGAAGCGATGGCGTGCGGCCTTCAGGCGCTCGCGGATCTTGACGGAGACGGGCGTGCCCTCGTCGCTCGCCGCAACGGCGGAACGGTCCTCAGGCTGGGCGGGGATCAACATGGGGCGGAATCGTAACAGCAGGGTTTTTTCACCACGGGCGCGCGGCGCCCAATCCCACGTACCGCCATGGGCCGCTGTGATCCGACCATGGTGCGCCTCGCGTAGCGCACCACGGCTGCCTGCACATTCAGTCCAACGCGAACTCGGCCACCAGCGGCAGGTGGTCCGACATGCGGGCCCAGATGCGCCCGCGCGGCACCGACAGCGACACGGGCCGCAGCCCCCGGCCGTAGATGAAGTCCAGCTGCGCCAGCGGCAACCGCGAGGGATAGGTCGCGCAGCGCGGCATCACCAGATCGACCAGGCCAACATCGTTCATGGCGGGCCGCATGCGCGCACCCCAGTCGTTGAAGTCGCCGGCCACAACGAGCGGCTCGCCGGGGGGCACCTCGCGTTCGATGTAGCGCTGCAGCTGCGCCACCTGCCGCACCCGGCTGCCACGGATCAGCCCCAGGTGCACGACGATGGCATGCACCGGCTGGCTGCCGAGGGTCACTTCCACATGCAGCAGGCCGCGCTGTTCGAAGCGGTGGTCGGACATGTCCTCATGGCCATGGCGCACCACCGGCCAGCGCGTGAGCAGCGCATTGCCGTGCTCGCCGTGGCGGGTGTAGGCATTGGTCTCGTAGACGGCCCGGTAGCCCTCGGGGCAGAGGAAGTCGGCCTGCGGCTGCTCCGGCCAGCGGGCGAAGCGGCGCTCGCCCTGGCGGTTGAGCTTGCGCACTTCCTGCAGGCACACCAGGTCGGCATCGAGCTGCTCGACCGCATGGCCCAGGTTGTGGATCTCCAGCCGCCGCGCCGGGCCCACGCCCTGCACGCCCTTGTGGATGTTGTAGGTGGCCACCCTCAGCGTCGACAGGGCGCCGAACTCGCTTTCGGCCCGCCCGGGATCGCTCGTGGCATGCGCAGCAGTCATGCGCGAAATTGTGGCAGCAGCAGGATGGCTTCCGCGTTGGAAGGGGAAAAGCAGGCGTCGGCCGCCTCGCGCCAGGGCAGCCACTGCCAGGCATCGTGCTCGCGCGGTGCCAGGACCGGCGTGACGGCCTCGGGCACGCACAGGCCGAAGAGGTGCTCGGTGTTGCGCGTCACGCCCGGCGCATAGCGGTGCTGCCAGCGGGGATAGATGTCGTAGACGTTCTCGAGGCCCCAGTCCTGCAGGGGCAGCGGCGTGCCGGGGCCGCAGCGGATGCCGGTCTCCTCGGCCACCTCGCGCACCGCGGTGGCGGCCCAGCTTTCCTCGGGCCAGTCCTTGCTGCCGGTCACCGACTGCCAGAAGGCGGGCGCGATGCCGGCCCGGCGGATCAGCAGCACCTCCAGCGCCGGCGTGTGGATGACCACCAGCACCGACTGCGGGATCTTGTAGGCCGGCAGCGTTGCGTCTGGAACCATGGTGTGCCGACCGCTGTGCCCGGCTGCCGCGCCCCTGTGCAAAGGAGCACGGCAGCCGGGGGCCGCGCGTCAGGCGGCAGGTTGCGCGTTGCGCAGGCGGATATGCAGCTCGCGCAGCTGCTTCTCGTCCACGGCGCTCGGCGCCTGCGTCAGCAGGTCCTGCGCGCGCTGCGTCTTCGGGAAGGCGATCACGTCACGGATCGAATCGGCGCCGGTCATCAGCATGACCAGGCGGTCCAGGCCGATGGCGATACCGCCGTGCGGGGGCGCGCCGTACTGAAGCGCGTCCAGCAGGTAGCCGAACTTCAGCTGCGCGTCCTCGGCCGAGATCTTGAGGGCGCGGAACACCTTGCTCTGCACCTCTTCGCGGTGGATACGCACCGAGCCGCCGCCCATCTCGATGCCGTTGAGCACCATGTCGTAGGCCTTGGCCAGGCACTTCTCGGGTGCCGTGTCCATCAGGTCCTCGTGGCCGTCCTTGGGGCTGGTGAAGGGATGGTGCACCGCGCTCCAGCGCTGGTTGTCCTCGTCGAACTCGAACATCGGGAAGTCCACCACCCACAGCGGTGCCCAGCGATCCTCGAACAGGCCGTTCTTGCGGCCGAAGGCGCTCTGGCCGATCTTCACGCGCAGGGCGCCGATGGCGTCGTTGACCACCTTGGCCTTGTCGGCGCCGAAGAAGATCAGGTCGCCGTTGCGCGCGCCGGTGCGGGCGATGATCTCGCCCAGGGCGTTGTCGTCCAGGTTCTTCACGATCGGGCTCTGCAGGCCCTCGCGGCCCAGCGACCAGTCGTTGACCTTGATGTAGGCCAGGCCCTTGGCGCCGTAGATCTTGACGAACTCGGTGTAGCCGTCGATGTCGCCACGCGACAGGCCGCCTTCGGCCGCGCCGCCACCGGGCACCCGCAGGGCCACCACGCGGCCACCGTCCATGTTGGCCGCGCCGGAGAAGACCTTGAACTCCACCCGCTTCATCACCTCGGTCAGCTCGGTGAACTCGAGCTTGACGCGCAGGTCGGGCTTGTCGGAGCCGTACTTGAACATGGCGTCGCCGTAGCTCATGACCGGGAACACGCCCAGGTCGATGTCGGCCACGTTGCGGAAGACGTTGCGGATCATGCCCTCGAACATGTCGCGGATCTCGTCCTCGGTGAGGAAGGAGGTCTCGATGTCGATCTGCGTGAACTCGGGCTGGCGGTCGGCGCGCAGATCCTCGTCGCGGAAGCACTTGACGATCTGGTAGTAGCGGTCGTAGCCCGACACCATCAGCATCTGCTTGTAGAGCTGGGGCGACTGCGGCAGCGCGTAGAAGGCACCGTCGTGCACGCGGCTGGGCACCAGGTAGTCGCGCGCACCCTCGGGCGTGGACTTGCCCAGCATGGGCGTCTCGATGTCGATGAAGCCGTTGGCGTCGAGGAACTTGCGCGCCTCCATCGTCACCTTGTAGCGCGTCATCATGTTCTTCTGCATCGCAGGGCGGCGCAGGTCGAGCACGCGGTGCGTGAGGCGCGTGGTCTCGGACAGGTTGTCGTCGTCCAGCAGGAAGGGCGGCGTGACGGAGGGGTTGAGCACCTTCAGCTCGTGCGCCAGCACCTCGATCTTGCCGCTCTTGAGCCCGTCGTTGGTGGTGCCCTCGGGCCGCGCGCGGACGATGCCCTTGACCTGCACACAGAACTCGTTGCGCAGGCCTTCGGCGGCGGCGAAGGTGGTGGCGCGGTCGGGGTCGCACACCACCTGGACGTAGCCTTCGCGATCGCGCAGGTCGACGAAGATCACGCCGCCATGGTCACGGCGGCGATTGACCCAGCCGCACAGGGTGACGGTTTCGCCCATCAGGGCCTCGGTCACGAGACCGCAGTAGTGAGAACGCATGGCCATGCTTTGCTTCCTGCGCCCCGCGCGGGGCGCCTTCTTGTTTGTGATGTCAGGATTGCTTGGTGGGCAGCGCGGCAGGGCCGCCCGGCACCACCACGCCCATCGAGACGATGTACTTCAGCGCCTCGTCCACGCTCATCTTCAGCTCGATGCAGTCGCTGCGCCGGAGCATGACGAAGTAACCGCCCGTGGGGTTGGGCGTGGTGGGCACGTACACGCCCAGGTAGTCGCCATGCAGGTGGTTGATCACGTCGCCACCGGGCGCGCCAGTGACAAAGGCGATGGTCCACATGCCCTCGCGCGGCCACTGCACCAGCACCGCGGTGCGGAATGCGTTGCCGCTCTCGGAGAACAGCGTGTCCGAGACCTGCTTGACGCTGGAGTAGATGGAGCGCACCACCGGGATGCGGCGCACCAGTGCATCGCCCCAACCCAGCAGCCGCTTGCCGATGAAGTTGCTGGCGACGGCACCGACCGCCAGCAGGATGGCCAGCGTGAGCAGCACGCCCAGCCCGCGGATGCGGTGGGCGGACAGCCATTCCTGCCAATCCTCGGGCAGCAGCCACAAGGTCTGATCGAGGGTGCCGACGATCCAGTTGAGCACGCCCAGGGTCACGGCCAGAGGCACGATGACCAGGAGGCCGGACAGGAGCCACTTGCGCAGGGCGAGCATGGTGCGGTGTGCGAGGCGAGGGTCAGTCGGCCTTGGCGGCAGGCGCCGGAGCCGGGGCGGGCGCAGCAGGCGCCGGCGAGGCCGCTGCAGGCGCGGGCGCCGCGGCATCACCGCTGGCGGGGGCCGGCGCCGGGGCGTTGCCGCCGGACTTGGCGGTGTTGGAGCCGCCCTCACGGAAATCGGTGACGTACCAGCCGGAGCCCTTGAGCTGGAAGCCGGCAGCGGTCAATTGCTTGCTGAACGAGGCCGCACCGCAGGAAGGGCAGACGGTGAGCGGCGCATCCGACATCTTCTGCAGCACATCCTTGGCAAAGCCGCAGGCGCTGCATTTGTAGGCGTAGATGGGCATGGAAAAAGCTGCTGAAAAGACGTGAAACGGGCGGCCGGCGGCCGCCGCGCAAAGCCGACGATTATAGGCGCCGACCCCGGGCTTTCCCCAGCCGGACGCCTCGACGGCCTGCCCTTGTCGCGCCTTATTCCCCGGCCAGCATCCGGTGCGGCATGCGCCGGTTGGCCACCCACTGCGGCATCAGGGAGCCCACCACCATGCCCGCCGCGGAGGCGAGGACGCCGGCCAGCTGCGCCGGGAACACCTCGCCCCACGGCAGCGCCAGGCCGGCCAGCCAGACGCCGACGCCCAGCAGCACGGCGGCCACGGCACCTTGCGTGGTGGCCCGGTTCCAGTACAAGCCAAAGACCAGCGGCACGAAGGCGCCGACCAGCGGCACCTGGTAGGCGCCGGACACCAGCTCGTAGATCGAGGTGCCCTGCATGCGGATGGCATAGGCCAGCACCGCCCCACTGAACACCAGCACGGTGATGCGCATGGTGCGCAGGTTTTCGCGGTCCGTGCCCTGGGGACGGAACTGGCGCCAGATGTTCTCGGTGAAGGTCACGCTGGGTGCCAGCAGCGTCGCCGAGGCGGTGGACTTGATGGCCGACAGCAGCGCGCCGAAGAAGAAGACCTGCATGATGAAAGGCATCTTCTCCATCACCAGCGTGGGCAGCACCTTCTGCGGATCCTCCTTGAGCAACGCCGTGGTCTGCTCGGGCATGATGATCAGCGCGCTCGCCACCAGGAACATGGGCACGGCTGCGAACAGGATGTAGGCCACGCCGCCGATCACCGGGCCGCGCGTGGCAGCCTTCACGTTGTTGGCCGACATCACGCGCTGGAACACGTCCTGCTGCGGAATGGAGCCCAGCATCATCGTGATGGCCGCAGCGAAGAAGAAGACGATGTCGTGCCAGCTGGGCTCGGGCCAGAACTTGAAGAGCTCCTTGCTCGCCGCCAGGTCGATCACCTTGTCGGCGCCGCCGGCCATGTTGCCCGCAAAGACCGCGATGATCGACAGGCCCGCCACCAGGATGATCATCTGCACGAAGTCGGTGACGGCCACCGACCACATGCCGCCGAAGAGCGTGTACGCCAGGATGGAGATCACGCCGATCACCATGCCCCCCGGCACGCTCACCGCGCCGCCCGACAGCAGGTTGAACACCAGCCCCAGCGCCGTGACCTGCGCCGACACCCAGCCCAGGTAGCTCAGCATGATGATCAGCGAGCACACCACCTCGATGAACCGGCCATAGCGCTCGCGGTAGTAGTCGCTGATGGTCAGCAGCGTCATGCGGTAGAGCTTGCCGGCGAAGAACAGGCCGACCAGGATCAGGCAGGTGCCGGCGCCGAACGGGTCTTCCACCACGCCGCCCAGGCCGCCCTCGATGAACTTGGCCGGGATGCCCAGCACCGTTTCCGACCCGAACCAGGTGGCGAAGGTGGTGGTCACGATCATGAACAACGGCAGATGCCGGCCGGCGATCGCGAAGTCGGTCGTGTTCTTCACCCGCCGGGCCGCGTACAGGCCGATGCCGATGGTGACCAGCAGGTAGACGATGACCAGTGACAGCAGCACGACGGGTTCTCCTCGATAAAGGCTTGTTGTTGGAACCGGAAGGAAAAGGCGGGAAAGTGCTCAGAGCCAGTGCAACCGTGGCAGCACCTGCATGACCAGCACGCCCAATACAAAACCCGTGCCACCCCAGATCACGGCCTGCAGCAGCCGGTGGGTGCGCTTGTGCGCGGCCAGCAGTTCCTGCAGCTCGCGGCGGTCGTCGCCGGGACGCTGCGCCAGGTAGTCGTGCAGCAGGCGCGGCAACTGCGGCAGCAGCTTGGCGTAGCGCGGGCCCTCGGCGCGCAGCTGCTCCCACAGCTTGCGCGGGCCGATCTGATCGGCCATCCACTTCTCCAGGAAGGGCTTGGCCGTGGCCCACAGGTCCAGCTCGGGGTCGAGCTGGCGACCCAGGCCCTCGATGTTGAGCAGCGTCTTCTGCAGCAGCACCAGCTGCGGCTGGATCTCCACATGGAAGCGACGCGAGGTCTGGAACAGGCGCATCAGCACCATCCCCAGCGAGATCTGCCGCAGCGGCCGGTCGAAGTAGGGCTCGCACACCGTGCGGATGGCGGCCTCCAGTTCGTCGATGCGCGTGCCGGGCGGCACCCAGCCGCTTTCCAGGTGCAGCTCGGCAACGCGCTTGTAGTCGCGGCGGAAGAAGGCCGCGAAGTTCTGCGCCAGGTATTCCTTGTCGGACTCGGTGAGCGTGCCCACGATGCCGAAGTCCAGCGCGATGTAGCGGCCGAAGGTCTCGGGCGCCAGACTCACCTGGATGTTGCCCGGGTGCATGTCGCCGTGGAAGAAGCCGTCGCGGAACACCTGGGTGAAGAAGATGGTCACGCCGTCGCGGGCCAGCTTCTTGATGTCCACGCCGGCCGCACGGATGCGGTCGAGCTGGGCGATGGGCACGCCCTTCATGCGCTCCATCACCATCACTTCGGGATGGCACCAGTCCCAGAACATCTCGGGGATCAGCAGCATGTCGAGCTTGGCCATGTTGCGCCGCAGCTGGGCGGCATTGGCCGCCTCGCGCACCAGGTCCAGCTCGTCGTGCAGGTACTTGTCGAACTCGGCCACCACCTGCCGCGGCTTCAGCCGCTTGCCGTCGGCCGACAGGCCCTCGACCCAGCCGGCCATCATGGCCATCAGCTCCAGGTCCTTGTCGATGACCTTGCGCATGCCCGGGCGCAGGACCTTGACGGCGACTTCGCGCAGGCTGCCGTCGGGCAGGCGCAGGGTGGCGAAGTGCACCTGCGCAATGGAGGCACTCGCCACCGGCGTGGTGTCGAACTGCTCGAAGATCTCGGCAATGGGCCGGCGAAAGGCACGCTCGATGGTCGCCACGGCAATGGCCGAGTCGAAGGGCGGCACCCGGTCCTGCAGCCAGGCCAGTTCGTCGGCGATGTCGGGCGGCAGCAGGTCGCGCCGCGTGGACAGCACCTGGCCGAACTTGACGAAGATCGGGCCCAGGCTTTCGAGTGCCTCGCGAAGGCGTTGCCCGCGCGGCGCCTCCAGGCGCCGGCCCAGCGTCAGGATGCGCGCCAGCCGGCGAATCAGCGGATTCTGGAAGCTGGTGAGGACGAGCTCGTCCAGGCCGTAGCGCAATGCGACCCAGACGATGAAGAAGCCGCGGGCGATGCGCCTCATTCGGCGCTGCCGCCGGAAGACCGCGGCCGTGCAGCGCGGTCCACGAACTGGCGCAGCGTGCCAGCCACCTTGCGGGCCGCATTGCCGACGGCGTGGGCCGGCGCATCGCCGATCAGGCGCGCCAGGTCGTCCTCGACGTCCCAGCGCACGTGGTCGACCAGCCAGTTGACCTCGGCGGCCAGCTGCACGTCCCCCTCGATCTCGACCTTGGGCTTGTCGCCGCGCAGCTGGGCGCCGGCCAGGGCGAACGGCGAGTTTTCGGCGATGGTCAGCGTCAGGTCGGGCAAGGCCGCCTCGGGTGCCACGTCGAGCAGGCCGGCCGGCGTGGCGACCAGGCGCATGTGCATCGTGCGCCAGCGGAAGAGCACGACCCGCCCCTTCTGCCGCGCCAGGCGATCCTGCGCCTCAGGCTCCTGCTGCAGCACATGGTTCAGGAAGAGCACGGCGCGGTGCTGGACTTCGTGGATGGCCCAGGCCGGCGGCTGAAGGCGCTCGCCGATGCGCTCGAACAGCGATTCCACAAAAGCAAATGGGGACGATGGTGTGACCATGTCCCCATTATCTGGTGGCGGGCCCCTGCCGATGCAGAAACCCGGGCCCGTCCGACGGGCCAATGCGCCTTATTGGAGCGCCTGCACACCGGCCACAAGCCAGCCGCCGCCGTGGGCGGGCTTGCTCATGTTCCAGACCTCGCGGAAGGGGCTGGGGCCGGCCGAGTCGTCCTCGCGGATCATGCCCGAGAACTCCACGCTGGCGAGGTAGACGTCGGGCATCTCCTCGATGCCCAGCAGCTTGGCGTCGAGCATCACCACTTCCGTCTTGTTGGGACGGCCACCGGAGCTGCGCTCGCGCTCCTCCAGCTGGGTGCGGATCTCTTCGACCATGCTGTCGGTCATCATGGAACGCAGCGCGGGGATGTCGGCACGGTCCCAGGCATGCTGCAGCGTCACGAAGTTGCGCTTGGCCGCAGCCAGGAACCCGTCGGCGTCGAAGCCATCCGGCACGCCCCACCCCTGGGCCCCTTGGAGGGCCGAGCCGATGCTCACGCCGGTCGCGCCGGCCAGGGTCGAAGCCGACCCTGCGTTGCCACCCGCGGCAGCGCCGTCGAAAGCCGCCTGCTGACGCTCCCACGGACGGGCCGACGCGTCATTGCCGACGTTGTTCGGGCTGTAGCTGCGCGGCATGCTCGGCGAACCGGCTGCGCCAGCGCCCTGCATAGCCAGTTGGCCAGCGGCGCCGCGCGAGCGGTTGCTCAGCACGCGCCAGATCACCACGGCAGCAAGGACCAGCAGCGCGATCAGCAGGAAGTTGCCGAAGGCGGCGCCCAGGCCCAGCGAATTGGCCAACCAGGCCAGGCCCAGGCCGGCTGCAATGCCACCCAGGATGCCGGCCCAGGGCCGCTTGGGCGCTGCCTGCGCCGCGCCGGCCGGCGTCCCCGGCCTGGCGGCGGGCGCCGCGTTGGTCGCGTTCTGGGTCGGGGCGCCCGGTGCGGCCGTCGGCGCGGCCTCACGCTGCGTCACGTTGTTGGACTGCCGCCCCATCGACTTGCCCCCACCGAGCCGCTTGGCGTCGGCGTCCAGGCTCACGACGGCCATCGACGCACACACCAGCAGCACGGCCCACAGATTTCGCTTCATCGTCCAGTCTCCTTCCGGATACGAAACATCAGTTTCAGATCGACTCGTAGTTCTCTTGTTGTGTGAATAGCGAGCACGCCACTCCCCTTGCACCTGACGGCCGCATGCAATGCGGCCGGGCCGGTCAGCCCCTCAGCACTTGATTCCAACATGCAGGGCGACCACGCCCCCCGTCATGTTGTGATAGTCCACATGTCCGAAACCGCCCTCTTTCATGAGGGTCTTGAGCGACTCCTGGTCCGGATGCATCCGGATGGACTCGGCCAGGTAACGGTAGCTGGCGTCGTCGCCCGCCACGGCCTTGCCCAGGCGCGGCAGCACGTTGAAGGAATACCAGTCGTAGGCCTTGCGCAGCGGCTGGGCCACCTGCGAGAACTCCAGCACCAGCAGCTTGCCGCGCGGACGCAGGACGCGGTTCATCTCCTTGAGCGCCGCGTCCTTGTGCGTCATGTTGCGCAGGCCGAAGGCCACGGTGACGACGTCGAAATGGTTGTCCGGAAAGGGCAGCTTCTCGGCATCGCAGACCGTGGTGGGCAGCACCACGCCGGCATCCAGCAGGCGCTCACGGCCGGTGCGCAGCATGGCCTCGTTGATGTCGGTATGCACCACCTGACCGCTGCGGCCGACCTTCTTCGCGAAGGCCAGCGCAAGGTCGCCCGTACCACCCGCGATGTCCAGCACCTTGGAGCCTTCGCGCACATTCGCGACCATCACGGTGTACGCCTTCCATGCCCGGTGCAGGCCCATGGACATGAGGTCGTTCATCAGGTCGTAGCGCGGGGCCACGGAATCGAACACGCCGCGCACGCGGCGCGCCTTGTCGCTTTCGTCGACGGTCTCGAAACCGAAGTGGGTGGAACTCATGGGTCCGATGTTAGGCGGATCGCCCGGCCTTCCGGCCGACGACCCTTGACATGCGGCGGACATTCGCGCAAAGCGCGAAGCGCCCCGCGCTCAGGAAGGACTGCAGGTGGAGGGGCCCGACTTGGGCATGGGCGCATCGCGATCGGCACCGGCCTCGACGATGCGACGCTCGTACTCGGCCCAGTGCTCGGCCTGGCGCGCGCCCAGGTCGTACAGCAGGTCCCACGAGTAGATGCCGCTCTCGTGCCCGTCGCTGAAGAGCGGCTGCACGGCATAGTGGCCCACCAGTTGCAGGTCGACGATCTCGACCTCGCGTTTGCCGGTCTGCAGGATCTCCTGGCCCGGCCCGTGGCCCTTCACCTCGGCCGAGGGCGAGTTGATGCGCAGCAATTCGTAGGGGATGCGGAACACCGCGCCATCGGAAAAGCCCACTTCCAGCACGCGCGACTGCGCATGCAGGGTGATGGATTCGGGCGTCGGTGCGCCGGGCGTCAGACCTGCCATGCGGGGAATTCCTTGCTCATGATCAACGGAGGGCGAACGCAGCCACCATGGCCGACCCCGCCGCGGGCAGACGGGCCTGTACGCCCTGCTCGCGCACCATGTCGCGCGCCCGGCGCGCCTCCGCCCAGACGGGCGAGGGGAAGTGGCTGTCCCAGTCGAAGCGGGCGATCACGTGCCAGTGCAGGTGCGGGACCATGTTGCCGAGCGTGGCCACGTTCATCTTGGCGGGCGCCAGCGCATCGCGCAGCGCACGCTCCACCGCCACCACCACGCGCATGCACTCGGCACGCTCGTCGTCCGGCAGGTCGGAGAACTCGGCCACGTGCGCCGTCCACACCACACGGTAGAACGCCGGAAAGCCCGCCTCCTGTGCATGGATCACGCGCCACTGCGCGCCCTGGGCGACCACGCGGCCGCCCGGCTCGTCGCACAGCGGGCAGCCTGCGACCACGCTCACACCAGCACCCGCTCGATCCCGCCCGCGTTGGCGGCCGACACGTACTCGGGCATCCAGTTCTCGCCCAGGATGCGGCGCGCCATCTCGACCACGATGTAGTCGGCTTCGAGCAGGCCGTTGTTCAGGTCATTGCCGTAGCGCGACAGGCCCTGCAGGCAGCTGGGGCAGCTGGTGAGGATCTTCACGTCGCCCTGCGCCGGCAGTGCATGGGTGGCGCGCAGCGCGGCCTCGCCCTTCTTCAGCTCCTCTTCCTTGCGGAAGCGGATCTGCGTGGAGATGTCGGGCCGCGTCACGCCCAGCGTGCCCGACTCGCCGCAGCAGCGGTCGCTCTTGAGCACCTGCTCGCCCACCAGCGACTTGACCGTCTTCATCGGGTCCTGCAGCTTCATGGGCGTGTGGCAGGGGTCGTGGTAGAGGTAGGCGGCGGCGTTGGCCTCGAGCTTGATGCCCTTCTCCAGCAGGTATTCGTGGATGTCGATGATCCGGCAGCCGGGGAAGATCTTGTCGAACTGGTAGCCCTGCAGCTGGTCGTAGCAGGTGCCGCAGCTCACCACCACGGTCTTGATGTCCAGGTAGTTGAGCGTGTTGGCCACGCGGTGGAACAGCACCCGGTTGTCGGTGATCATCTGCTCGGCCTTGTCGAACTGGCCCGAGCCGCGCTGCGGATAGCCGCAGCACAGGTAGCCCGGCGGCAGCACCGTCTGCACGCCCGCATGCCACAGCATGGCCTGCGTCGCCAGGCCCACCTGCGAGAACAGCCGCTCCGAGCCGCAGCCCGGGAAGTAGAAGACCGCCTCGGTCTCGGGCGTCGTGGCCTTGGGGTTGCGGATGATCGGGACGTAGTCGGCGTCCTCGATGTCCAGCAGCGCGCGCGCCGTCTTCTTGGGCAGGCCGCCGGGCATCTTCTTGTTGACGAAGTGGATGACCTGTTCCTTGATCGGCGCCGTGCCCAGGCTGGCCGGCGGGTGCGCGGTCTGCTTCTTCGCAGCGGGCCGCAGCAGGTCGTTGGCCAGGCGCTGGGCCTTGAAGCCCACCTCCACCATGCCGGCGCGCATGGCCTTGATGGTCGACGGATTGGTCGCGTTGAGGAAGAACATGGCCGCCGCGTTGCCGGGGCGGAAGCTCTTCTGGCCCATCTTGCGCAGCAGGTTGCGCATGTTCATCGACACGTCGCCGAAGTCGATCTTCACCGGGCAGGGCGTCAGGCACTTGTGGCACACGGTGCAGTGGTCGGCCACGTCCTCGAACTCCTGCCAATGCTGGATCGACACGCCACGGCGTGTCTGCTCCTCGTACAGGAAGGCCTCCACCAGCAGCGAGGTGGCAAGGATCTTGTTGCGCGGGCTGTAGAGCAGGTTGGCGCGCGGCACGTGGGTGGCGCACACCGGCTTGCACTTGCCGCAGCGCAGGCAGTCCTTGACCGAGTCGGCGATGGCGCCGATGTCGGACTGCTGCATGATGATCGACTCGTGCCCCATCAACCCGAAGCTGGGGGTGTAGGCGTTGGTGAGGTCGGCATGGCGGGCATCGGCCGGCGCCGCATCGCCGCGCAGCAGCTTGCCCTTGTTGAAGCGGCCTTCCGGGTCGACCTGCTGCTTGTACCGCGCGAAGGGCGCCAACTCTTCGTCCGACAGGAACTCCAGCTTGGTGATGCCGATGCCGTGCTCGCCCGAGATCACGCCATCCAGGCTGCGCGCAAGCTTCATGATGCGCTCCACGGCCTCGTGCGCCGTCTGCAGCATCTCGTAGTCGTCGCTGTTGACGGGGATGTTGGTGTGCACGTTGCCGTCGCCGGCATGCATGTGCAGCGCCACCCATACGCGGCCCTTGAGCACGCGCTTGTGGATGGCCTCGCACTCGGAAAGGATCGGCGCGAATTCGCTGCCACCGAAGATCTTGGCCAGCGGGGCGCGGATCTCGGTCTTCCAGCTGGCGCGCAGCGAATGGTCCTGCAGCTGCGGGAACAGCGCTTCTACGTCGCCCAACCAGCTCTGCCAGCGGCCGCGCACCTCGCGCACCAGCGCCACGGCCTGCTGCACGCGGCCTTCCAGCAGCTCGGCGGCGGGAATCTCGTGCGCGTCGTCGCTCTTGCCCAGCGGCAGGTTGCCGCGCGAGAGGAAGGCCTCCAGCTCGTGCGTGAGCCGGATCTTGTTGCGCAGCGACAGCTCGATGTTGATGCGCTCGATGCCGTCGGTGTACTCAGCCATCCGCGGCAAGGGGATCACCACGTCCTCGTTGATCTTGAAGGCGTTGGTGTGGCGGCTGATGGCCGCGGTGCGCTTGCGGTCCAGCCAGAACTTCTTGCGCGCCTCGGGGCTGATGGCGATGAAGCCTTCGCCCGAGCGCGAATTGGCGATGCGCACCACCTCGCTGGTGACGCGGGCGACGGCGTCGGCATCGTCGCCGCTGATGTCGCCGAACAGTACCATCTTGGGCAGGCCGCCGCCGTGCTTCTTGCTCTTGGTGGCGTAGCCCACAGCCTTCAGGTAGCGGTCGTCCAGGTGCTCCAGGCCCGCCAGCAGCACGCCCGAGCGCTTCTGCTCCGCGAACATGAAGTCCTTGATCTCGACGATCGAAGGCACCGCGTCCTTGGCATTGCCGAAGAACTCCAGGCAGACAGTGCGGGTGTGCGCCGGCATGCGGTGCACCACCCAGCGGCAGCTGGTGATCAGGCCGTCGCAGCCCTCCTTCTGGATGCCGGGCAGCCCGGCCAGGAACTTGTCGGTGACGTCCTTGCCCAGGCCTTCCTTGCGGAAGGTGCGGCCGGGAATCTCCAGCCGCTCGCTGCGCAACGGGGTCTTGCCGTCGGCGGCGAAGTACTGCAGCTCGAAGACGGCGCTGTCGACGTCGTGGATCTTGCCCAGGTTGTGGCCCAGGCGCGTGACTTCCAGCCACTCGGCCTGCGGCGTGACCATGCGCCAGGAGGCCAGGTTGTCCAGCGCCGTGCCCCACAGCACGGCCTTCTTGCCGCCGGCGTTCATGGCCACGTTGCCGCCCACGCACGACGCCTCGGCCGAGGTCGGGTCGACCGCGAAGACGAAGCCTGCGCGTTCGGCCGCATCGGCCACGCGCTGCGTCACGACGCCGGCCTCGGTCCAGATGGTGGGCACCGCGCCGTCCACGCCGGGCAGGCTCGTCATCTCGACCTCGGTCATGGCTTCGAGCTTCTCGGTGTTGATCACCACGCTCTTCCAGGTCAGCGGAATGGCGCCGCCGGTGTAGCCGGTGCCGCCGCCGCGCGGGATGATGGTCAGGCCCAGTTCGATGCAGGCGGCCACCAGCGCGGCCATCTCCGCCTCGGTGTCGGGCACCAGCACCACGAAGGGGTATTCGACCCGCCAGTCGGTGGCGTCGGTCACGTGGGCCACGCGCGAGAGGCCGTCGAACTTGATGTTGTCGCGCGCGGTGCAGCGGCGCAGCACGCGCTGGGCCTTCTGGCGCAGGGCGGCCAGTTCGTCGAAGTGGGCGGAGAAGCCGTCGATGGCCTGGCGCACCAGCGTCAGCAGTTCGCCGACCAGCGTGTCGCGCTGCGCGTCGTCCTGCGGCGTGCGGCGGCGCTGCACCTCGGTCAGGCGGTGGCGCAGGGCGTCGACCAGCTGGCCGCGGCGGCGCGGGTTGTCCAGCAGGTCATCCACCAGGTAGGGGTTGCGCTGCACCACCCAGATATCGCCCAGCACCTCGTACAGCATGCGGGCGGAGCGGCCCGTGCGGCGCTCGTCACGCAGGCTCTGCAGCAGCTCCCAGGCCCGGCTGCCGAGCAGCCGGATCACGATCTCGCGATCGGAGAAGCTGGTGTAGTTGTACGGAATCTCGCGCAGACGCGCCGGCTCGGCGGCCTGCGACAGCAGCGCATTGAGCGCGGTCGGGGCATTCATCGGGGGAAGGCGCCACGGCAGGGCGCCTCGCGCCCTTGAACCGGGGGGCGGATTTTAGTCGGCGAGCCCGGCGCTAGCGGGGAGCCGGGTCATCCTGACGGGTGCCTGCGCCGCGCTCCTCGTCGCACAGGGCCTGCGCAAGCGCGGACTCAATGCGCGCCAGGCGCTCCGGCTCCAGCCCCTGCAACTGCGCAAGCGCGATGCGCCGCTCCCTGAGCAGCCATACGAACAACAACTCCAGCCAGGGATAGCGGTAGTCGTACTTGTCGCTGATCTCCCGCCGCCGACGATGGAGCAGTTCCTGCAAGTCCCACAACTCATCGGCCGTGGACAGGGTCGCCGCCGTTTCCCGGACCTGCGCGATCAGCTCGGCGAGTTCCGATTGCAGCGCCGCGTCGAAGACGCTCCGCGAGATCTTCTTTTCCGTGGGGGACCAAGAACTCCCGTGCAACATGCGATCACCATAACCGGGTTTGCACCGCGCGCTCAACTCCGTGTGCTCCACGCGGCGCATCACGCACCGTCGGGGCGTTCATTGGAGAGGGAAGCCATGGCAGGCGCGTCGTGCGGTTGAACCAGGGGGCATTGCGGTCGCCGCTCGACCCCGGCGCCCTCGCGGGGCCACTGAAGGTTGGCAGCGCAGGCCGTGCAGCTAGACGGTGATCTCGATCCGATTGCCTTCCGGATCGAGCACGACGCTTTCGTAGTAGCCGTCTCCCGTACGCCGCGGGCCATCGAGCAACGGCGAGCCACGACGCTCTAGCTCCCGGGTCAGCGCGTCGACCCGGGCCTCGCTGCCCACGGCCATGGCCAGATGGGTAAGCCCCATGCGCTGGCTGCCAGGTGCGCACGCAATGGGCGCAAGGGTCGTCGTGGTCATGAACTCGATGCGCGCGCCGTCTTCGAAGACCACGAAGCGGGACGCGAATCCCTTCGTGAGGTTCTGGTACAGCGGCCCAGGCTGTCCGCCGAAGGCCTCCGAATAGAAGGCGCACATGGCGTCCAGGTCGTTTACCCAAAGGGCGACGTGATCGATGCGTGGCATGAGACTGGAGAAGGAAACGACGGTCGCGGGCAGCGGATTTTCAAGCCCTGTCGTCGTCCGCGAACACCGCACCGCGGGTGGCGAGCAGTTCGCGCAGCACCGAGCGATGGCAGCGGCTCTCATGCTCGCAATAGCAGCCCACGGACAGGTTGGCGTCGCGCGACAGGACGGCCAGCAGGTCGAGCGACTGCTGGGCCTCCGGCGTGTTCAGCTCCGCCTTGAACTTGCGGACGAAGGCGGACCATTGCTGCGGCGTCTCGGCCTCGCGCCCCTGCTTCATGGTGTCGGCGGAGGGCGCCAGGACCGGGAACCAGACGTCGTACCAGTTGCCGGACGCAAAGGCTGCCTTGGGTACACCGCGAGGCGGGCGGCGGACGGTTCCGATGCGCGTGCCTTCGTCGGCGGCACGCGGCGATCCCAACTGAACGACTCGAAGCGGCATGGACGCTCCCGGCAATGACAAGGGGCGCCATCGTACGGCCACCCGTGGCAGACAGGCTGGGCATCAGCCGCGGCTTTGGCAGCGCGGCATGCGGGTCCCGAGAGGCCCGGGGGCCTACGCCAGGGCCGGCCGCGAAGCCGTGACTAGAACAGCACCCGGCTCTTGATCGTCCCGGGCACCTTGGCCAGCGCCTCGTGCGCCACGTCGGACGAGGCAGCATCCACGTCGGTCACCACGTAGCCGACCTTGTCGTTGGTCTGCAGGTACTGCGCGGCGATGTTGATGTGGTGGTCGGCAAAGACCTGGTTCACCGCCGACAGCACGCCCGGCACGTTGTGGTGGATGTGCAGAAGGCGGTGCTTGCCCGGATGCGCCGGCAGCGCCACTTCGGGAAAGTTGACCGAGCGCGTGGTGGTGCCGTTGTCGCTGTAGCGCACCAGCTTCTCGGCCACCTCGACGCCGATGTTGGCCTGGGCCTCCATGGTCGAGCCGCCGATGTGCGGCGTGAGGATGACGTTGTCCAGCCCGCGCAGCGGCGACTGGAACTCGTCCTTGTTGCTCTTGGGTTCCTTGGGGAAGACGTCGATGGCGGCACCCAGCAGCCGGCGCTCGCGCAGCGCGGCGGCCAGCGCCTCGATGACCACCACCGTGCCGCGCGAGGCATTGATGAGGATGGCGCCGGGCTTCATGGCCGCGAGCTCGGCCTCGCCCATCATCCATTGCGTGGAAGGCAGCTCGGGCACGTGCAGGCTCACGATGTCGGCGTGGCCCAGCAGCTCGTTCAGGCTGCGGGCCTGGCGCGCATTGCCCAGCGGCAGCTTGGCCACCACGTCGTGGAAGACCACGTGCATGCCCAGCGCCTCGGCCAGCACCGACAGCTGGGCGCCGATGGAGCCGTAGCCCACGATGCCCAGCGTCTTGCCGCGGATCTCGAAGGCGTTCTCGGCGGTCTTGAGCCAGCCGCCGCGATGGGCCGCCGCGTTCTTCTCGGGCACGCCGCGCAGCAGCAGGATGGCCTCGGCCAGCACCAGCTCGGCCACCGAGCGGGTGTTGGAGTACGGTGCGTTGAACACGGCCACGCCATGCTCGCGCGCCGCGTCCAGGTCGATCTGGTTGGTGCCGATGCAGAAGGCGCCCACGGCCACCAGCTTTGGCGCGGCCACGAACACCTCGGCTGTGAGCTGCGTGCGCGAGCGGATGCCCAGGAAATGCACGTCCGCCAGCCTGGCCTTGAGCTCTTCGCCTTCCAGGGCGCCCGGCAGCGTCTCCACCTGGGTGTAGCCGGAGGCCTGCAGCAGTTCGACCGCGGAAGGATGGATGCCCTCCAGCAACAGGAACTTGATCTTGGCCTTGTCCAGCGAGGTGGTCTTCGTCATGCCCGGCATCAACACGTTTGTCAAAACGGTCGAGTATGGTTCAAGCCTGCTGCACCGCCGCAGCGCGGCCGGCCCACCCCGGCCGCAAAAAGGGTTTCCCCGCTTGAGCATGGACCGCCTGCCATGCGACAACCCGCCGTCACGCTGTCACAGAACAGCCATAGTCTCTTCACTTTTGTCATTCGCATCCAGGAGTCTTCATGCGATTCACGCAACTTGCTGCAGCCGCCACCGTGGCCGTCATGGCCGCCGTCCCGGCGCACGCACAGACCGAGATCCAGTGGTGGCACGCCATGAGCGGCCCGCTGGGCGAGTGGGTTAACGACCTCGCCAAGCAGTACAACGAAAGTCAGAAGGAATACAAGGTCGTGCCCACCTTCAAGGGCACCTATGACGAGTCGATGACGGCCGCCATTGCCGCCTTCCGCTCGGGCAATGCGCCGCACATCCTGCAGGTCTTCGAAGTGGGCACCGCCACGATGATGGCCTCCAAGGCCGCGATCAAGCCGGTGGCCGAGGTGATGAAGGAAAGCGGCGTGAGCTTCGACCCCAAGGCCTACATCCCCGCCGTGGCCGGCTACTACACGGCCCCCAACGGCCAGATGCTGAGCCTGCCCTTCAACAGCTCGACGACGATCTTCTACTACAACAAGGACGCCTTCAAGGCGGCCGGCCTCGACCCCGAGAAGGCGCCCAAGACCTGGCCCGAGGTCGTCGCCGCCGCCGCCAAGCTCAAGGCCAGCGGCCACAAGTGCCCCTTCACCACCAGCTGGATCAGCTGGACGCAACTGGAGAGCTTCTCGACCTGGCACAACACGCTGTTCGCGACGCGCAACAACGGCTTCGGCGGCACCGATGCGCGCCTGGCCTTCAATTCGCCGCTGCACGTGCGCCACTTCGAGAACCTGGCCAACATGGCGAAGCAGGGCCTGTTCGTCTACAAGGGCCGCGGCAACGTGCCGGACGCCGCCTTCCCGGCGGGTGAATGCGCCATGATGACCGGCTCGTCGGGCCTGTACGCCCGCGTGGCCAAGGACGCCAAGTTCGCCTACGGCCTGTCCACCCTGCCCTACTACCCCGACGTCGAAGGTTCGCCGCAGAACACCGTGATCGGCGGCGCCAGCCTGTGGGTCATGGCCGGCAAGAAGCCCACTGAATACAAGGGCGTGGCGGACTTCTTCAAGTTCCTGTCCAACGCCGACGTGCAATCGGCCAGCCACAAGCGCACCGGCTATCTGCCGATCACCCTGGCGGCCTACGAGCTGACCGAGAAGTCGGGCTTCTACAAGGAAAAGCCGGGCACCGACGTGGCCGTGACGCAGATGATCCGCAAGACGACCGACAAGTCGCGCGGCATCCGCCTGGGCAACTTCGTGCAGATCCGCACCATCATCGACGAGGAAACCGAGCAGATCTGGTCGGGCAAGAAGAGCGCCAAGGAAGCCCTGGACGCCGCGGTGCAACGCGGCAACGAGCAACTGGAGCGCTTCCAGAAGGCGAACCGGGGCTGATGCCCACCGCGCGGTTCGCGGCGCGCCAGCGGCCCTCGCCTGCCCACCCTGCCAGGTGGGCATTCAAGCTGCCGGCAAGCTGACGTCGCAGTAGACTCGCACGCCCGCGCTGACGCCAGCCGGGCGTTTTCGTTTCAGAGCCCCATGGAAAAACGCGTCCTCTTCCGATCCTCCTGGCTGCCCTGGGTGCTCATCGCGCCGCAGATGGCGGTGATCCTGGTCTTCTTCTTCTGGCCCGCCAGCCAGGCCGTGCTGCAGTCGATGCAGAGCGAGGACGCCTTCGGCACGTCGACCGTGTTCGTGGGGCTGGAGAACTTCCAGCACCTCTTCCAGGACCCTGCCTACATCGAGTCCTTCAAGGTCACCGCCATCTTCTCGGTGCTGGTGGCCGGCTGCGGCATCGCGCTGTCGCTGGTGCTGGCCATCTTTGCCGACCGCATCCTGCGCGGGGCGCTGGCGTACAAGACCTTCCTGATCATTCCCTATGCCGTGGCACCGGCCATTGCGGGCGTGCTGTGGGTGTTCATGTTCTCGCCCTCCATCGGCGTGGTGGCCTACGGCCTGCGCAAGATGGGCTACGACTGGAACCATCTGATCAATTCCAACCAGGCGCTGACGCTGATCGTGGTGGCGGCGGTGTGGAAGCAGATCTCCTACAACTTCCTGTTCTTCCTGGCCGGGCTGCAGTCGATCCCCAAGGCGCTGATCGAGGCGGCTTCCATCGACGGCGCCGGGCCGCTGCGGCGCTTCTGGACCATCCAGTTCCCGCTGCTGTCGCCCACCACCTTCTTCCTCCTGGTGATCAACGTGGTGTATGCCTTCTTCGACACCTTCGCGCTGGTGCATGCCACCACCGAGGGCGGCCCGGGGCGCGACACCGCCATCCTGGTCTACAAGGTGTGGCACGACGGCTTCCGCGCGCTGGACCTCGGCGGCTCGGCCGCGCAGTCGGTGGTGCTGATGCTGATCGTGGTCGCGTTGACCGTGGTGCAGTTCCGCTACGTCGAGAAGAAGGTGCAGTACTGATGATGAGGCCCGCCCCCAGTCTTCGCGCACTTCGTGTCGCTTCGCCACCCCCCTCACGGGGGCACACCCAGCGGCCTGGCGAAGCCAGTTCCGCGGGTGTCGCGCGCGTGGCCTGCTCCGCGGCCTTCGCAATCCTGACCCACCTGCTGGAGTCGCATCATGGTTGAGCGCCGCCCGGGCCTGACGGTCCTTTCGCATGTGGTGCTCCTGCTGGGCATCCTGATCATCGCCTTCCCGATCTACCTGGCCTTCGTGGCCTCGACCCACACGCGCGACGAGATCGTGCAGGTGCCCATGCCGCTCACGCCCGGCAAGCACCTGGTGGAGAACTACACCGCCGCCCTCACCGGCACCGCCGAGACGCAGGGCTCCAAGGCGGCGGTCGGACGCATGATGTGGGTCAGCCTGGTCACGGCACTGGTGATCGCCATCGGCAAGATCGCCATCTCGCTGCTGTCGGCCTTTGCCATCGTGTACTTCCGCTTCCCGTTCAAGAAGCTCGTCTTCTGGATGATCTTCGTGACGCTGATGCTGCCGGTGGAGGTGCGCATCCTGCCCACCTACAAGGTCCTGTCGGACCTCAACATGCTCAACACCTATGCGGGCCTGACGGTGCCGCTGATCGCCTCGGCCACGGCCACCTTCCTGTTCCGGCAGTTCTTCCTGTCGGTGCCGGACGAGTTGGTCGAGGCGGCGCGCATCGATGGCGCGGGGCCCATGCGCTTCTTCAAGGACGTGCTGGTGCCGCTGTCGCAGACCTCGATCGCGGCGCTGTTCGTCATCCAGTTCATCTACGGCTGGAACCAGTACCTCTGGCCGCTGCTGGCCACCACCACCGAGGACATGTACCCGGTCGTGATCGGCATCAAGCGGATGATCGCCAGCGGCGATGCGGCCAACGACTGGAACATCATCATGGCGACGGCCATCCTGGCGCTGCTGCCGCCGGCCGTGGTGGTGGTGCTGATGCAGAAGTGGTTCGTCAAGGGCCTCGTCGACACTGAAAAATGACCACCCCGTTTCTTGCTCACTTCGTGTAGCCGAATCCCCCTCAAGGGGCGACACCGACGGCCCGGCAAAGCCGGTTCCGCGGTGTCTCCCGCCTGAATCGCGCGCTCATTTACGTCGCAACCTATTTCCAGCTCACCTATGTCCGGTATTTCCCTTCGCAACGTCATCAAGCGCTACGGCAAGGGTGCCAAGGCCAATCAGGTCATCCATGGCGTCTCGGCCGATATCCGGGATGGCGAATTCGTCGTCATCGTGGGGCCTTCGGGCTGCGGCAAGTCCACGCTGCTGCGCATGGTGGCGGGGCTGGAGGAAATCTCCGCCGGCGAGATCGCCATCGGCGGGCGGGTGGTCAACGACGTGGAGCCGGCCAAGCGGGACATCGCGATGGTGTTCCAGAACTACGCGCTCTACCCGCACATGACCAACTTCGACAACATGGCCTATGGATTGCGCATCCAGGGCGTGCCGAAGGACGAGATCAAGACCCGGGTGGACAAGGCCGCCAAGATCCTCGAACTGGGCCATCTGCTGGAGCGCAAGCCGCGCGAGCTGTCGGGCGGCCAGCGCCAGCGCGTAGCCATGGGCCGCGCCATCGTGCGCCAGCCGCAGGTCTTCCTGTTCGACGAGCCGCTGTCGAACCTGGACGCCAAGCTGCGCGCCCAGACCCGGCTGGAGATCCAGAAGCTGCACCGCGAGCTGGGCATCACCTCGCTCTTCGTCACGCACGACCAGGTCGAGGCCATGACGCTGGCCCAGCGCATCATCGTGATGAACGGCGGCGTGATGGACCAGTTCGCCACGCCCGAGGAGGTCTACCACCGCCCCGCCACCACCTTCGTGGCCAGCTTCATCGGCTCGCCACCCATGAACCTGCTGAAGAACGCGCCGGGCGTGCCGAGCGGCAAGATCCTCGGCATCCGCCCCGAGCACATCGCGCCGCACGATTCGGGCTGGACCGTGAACGTCGAACAGGTCGAGCTGCTGGGGGCCGAACGCCTGGTCTACGGCCGCATCGGCGACGAGCAGATCGTGATGCGCACCGATGCCGACAAGCCTGCGCCCAAGGTCGGCGACACGCTGCGGCTGGGCGCCAGCGAAGAGCGGCTGCACTGGTTCGACGCCGGATCGGGCAAGCGCCTGGAGTCCTGAATGGCCCCCTGGCCCTATCCCCGCTGGATTGCCCACCGCGGCGCCGGCAAGCTTGCGCCGGAGAACACGCTGGCCGCCTTCCGCCTCGGCGCGGAATACGGCTATCGCATGTTCGAGTGCGACGCCAAACTCAGCCAGGACGGCGTGGTCTTCCTGATGCACGACGCCACGCTGGCGCGCACCACCGGCATGCCCGGCATCGGCGGCGACCAGCCCTGGGCCGCGCTGTCGCAGCTGGACGCGGGCGGCTGGCATTCGCGGCGCTACGCCGGCGAGCCGCTGCCCACGCTGGCCGCGCTGGCGCGCTTCTGCCTGGCGAACGGCCATCTGCTCAACATCGAGATCAAGCCCACGCCCGGTACCGACGCCCAGACCGGTGCCGCCGTCGCGCGCGAGGCCGCGCGGCTGTGGACGGATGCGGCCGTGCCGCCACTGCTCAGCTCCTTCCGCCCCGATGCGCTCGCGGCTGCACGCGATGCGGCTCCCGCCCTGCCTCGGGCCCTG
The DNA here is from genome assembly GCF_017991995.1 of Pseudacidovorax sp. Lineage (GTDB taxonomy): Bacteria > Pseudomonadota > Gammaproteobacteria > Burkholderiales > Burkholderiaceae_C > Xenophilus. Next base: position 58,297 of record NZ_JAGOPN010000023.1, read on the forward strand.
CTGCTCGACGCCATGCGCAGCGACTGGCTGGACATCGCCCGCCAGCTCGGCTGCGTGGCCATCGTCTGCAACCATGCGCTGTGGGACGCGCAGACCGTGGCCGACGCCCGCACTGCCGGCTTCCGGCAGCTGAGCTACACGGTGAACGACGAATGGGCGGCGCAGCGGCTCGTCGATCTGGGCACCGACGGCATCATCACGGACCGGGTCGACCTGTTCTCGCCGGCGGGCTGATCGCCTGATCGTCTGGCGCCCATGCGCGCTTGAAGGGTTTGGGCCTCGGGGGCTATCGCATGCGATGCCCACGCTGCCAGCGCCGGCCGACAGGCCCGGCAGACCGCGCTGCCTATGATCCAGCGGATGCGCCCGACTCCGCGTCTTCTCTGCCTCTTCGCCCTCTGGCTGGCCTTGTGGACGGGCCTGCCCCACCTGCCCACGGCCTGGGCCCAGCCCGCCTCCGGCGCCTCGACCCCGGCCACGCAGGCCGATGCACCGGCCGACATCGCCACGCTGCGATCCCAGCTCACGGCCCTGCCCAAATCGGCCGAGACGAGCGAGGAGGCCCGCCTGCTGGTGCGCCAGGTCGATGCCATCGGCACCGCGGCGCAGAAGCTGATCGACCTGCGCACGGGCCAGCTCAACGACCTGAATGCCCGCCTGGGCGAGCTCGGACCGGCACCGGCAGCTGGAACCACCGAAGACCCCGACATCACGCGCCAGCGCGCCACGCTCACCCGCGAGCGCAATGGCGTCGATGCCGACATCCGCCTGGCGCGGCTGGTGGTGGTCGATGCCCAGCAGCGCGCGACCGAACTGCTGAACAAGCGCCGCCAGGATTTCGAGGCGCGCCTGACCGAACGCACGGCCTCGCCGCTGTCGCCGGTCTTCTGGCGTGGCATCGCCGACGCCTGGCCCGACGACCGGGACCGGCTGCAGCCTCTGCTGGACGAACTGCGTACTGCGGCCGCCGCCAGCCTGTCGCCCGCGAACCGCGGCGTGGTGCTGGGCGCGGTGGCCCTGGTGCTGTTGCTCATCACGCTCGGCAACATGATGGCGGAGCGCGGCCTGGTGGCGCTGGCGCAGCGCATCCTTCCCGGCGGACGCCTACGGCGATCATTGCTGGTGATCGCCGTGGTCTTCGTGAACATGTTGCTGGTGGCGCTGGCGCTGCACGGCTTTCGCGGACTGCTGGAAGACCGGCAGTTGCTGGGCGAGGCGGCGCGGGAACTGATCAAGGAGCTGATCGGCGTCGCGCTGTTCATGACCTTCGTGCTCAGCCTGGGCCGCGCCCTGCTGGCCAATGCGCGGCGTTCCTGGCGCCTGCCGCCCATCGCGGACGCCATGGCGCTGCGGCTGCGGCCCTTTCCGCTGCTGGTCGCCATCGTCGGCGCGCTGGTGTGGATCCCGGCGCAGGTGAATGCGCTGGTGGAGGCCAGCTATGCGGCCCTGCAGGCGACCCAGGCCGCCACGGCCGCCGCCCTGACCCTGCTGGTGGCGCTGCTGATGTTCCGGCTGCGGCCGGCGGCCACGGGCGGTGGCGGCGAGGCGCAGGTCGGCTCCGGGACCGACGCCAGCGGCAGTGCGGATGCCGGCGATGGCCCCATGCCCACCCAGACGATCCGCCCCGTGTGGGTGGGCCTGCTGCGCGGGCTCGTCGGCGTGGTGCTGCTGGCCGTCGTGGCGCTGCTCGTCAGCGGCTACGTGGCGCTGGCCAGCCTGGTGGCCAGCCAGCTGATCTGGACCGGCATCGTGGGCTGTGCCTTCTACGTGCTGTTCAAGTTCGTCGATGACCTGTGCATGGCGCTGCTCGCGGCGCGCAGCGCCACCGGGCAACGGCTGGCGGCCAGCTTCGGCCTGCAGCCCACACGGCTGGACCAGGCCGCGGTGCTGCTGTCGGGCGTGCTGCGGCTGGCGCTTTTCTTCTATCTCGTCATCACGCTGATGGCGCCGCTGGGAACAGGCCCGGAAGAGGTGGTTCAGCGCTCTGGCCAGTTCGGCAGCGGCCTGCAGGTGGGCGAGTTCCAGTTCGTGCCCGCGGCCCTGTTCAGCGCCCTGGCGGTGTTGGTGGCGGGCTTCATCGCCCTGCGAGTGCTGCGCGTCTGGCTGGACACGCGCTACTTCCCGGCCTCGGGCCTGGAGCCCGGCATGCGCAGCTCGCTCACCACGCTGCTGGGCTATGCGGGCGGCGTGCTGGTGGTGGCGATGGCGCTGTCGGCGCTGGGCATCGGCATCAACCGCATCGCCTGGATCGCCAGTGCGCTGTCGGTGGGCATCGGCTTCGGCCTGCAGGCCATCGTGCAGAACTTCATCTCGGGCCTGATCCTGCTGGCCGAACGGCCGGTGAAGGTGGGCGACTGGGTGGTGCTGGGCACCACCGAGGGCGACGTGCGGCGCATCAATGTGCGCGCCACCGAGATTCAGCTGGCCGACCGCTCCACCGTGATCGTGCCCAACTCGGAGTTCATCACCAAGACCGTGCGCAACATGACGCTGGCCAATGCCGAAGGCCGCGTGCTGATCCGCCTGCCGATGCCGCTGGCCAGCGATGCACGCCATGTGCGCGAGCTGATGCTGGCGGCCTGTGCGGCGCATCCGTCCATCCTGCCGACGCCGGCACCGTCGGTGTCGCTGGAGGGCATCGAGAACGGCATGCTGATTTTCCAGGCCATCGCCTACGTCAACAGCCCGCGCGTGGCCGGCGGGGTGAAGAGCGACCTGCTCTTCACCATGCTGGAGGACTTCAAGCGCGCGGGCCTGCCGCTGGTCACGCCGGTGGTGGCGGCAATGCCGCCGGCACCCGCGCCGCTGGCCTGAGCGCCAGAAGGCCGCGGGCAGGGCTGGAACGGGGGCCTGCCGCGATCGATCGGGCTTGTGCTCGGCAGGAACGCCCCGCGGGCGCGCCGCTCACTCGGGCCGGTAATCCATCATCCGGATCGTCTCTCCGAAGCGCTGCCAGTCCGACTTGACCAGCTGCGCGAATTCGGCCGGCGGCGCACCACCCGGTGCAAAGCCGACGTTGAGGTACAGGTCGCGCATCTGCGGCGCGGCGATGGCGCGGGCGATCTCCTGCTGGAGGTGTGCGACCGCGTCGGAAGGCGTGCCGCGGGGCGCGAACACGCCGATCCAGCCATCCATCTCCACGCTCGGATGACCCAGCTCGCGGATGGTGGGCACATCGGGAAAGGCCGGCAGGCGCTTGGGCCCCAGATAGGCCATGGCCTTGAGGCGCCCGGCCTTGATCAGCTGCCCCACCGAGCCGGCCGCCGGGCCCCAGCCCAGCGCAACCTGTCCCCCGGCGATGTCGCGCACCTGATCGCCCGAGGCCTTGTAGTGCACGGCCACCATGTCCACGCCCAGCGACTGGGCCAGCAGCACGCCGCCGAAATGCGAGATGGTGCCGGGGCTGTAGGTGCCGTAGCTCACGCTGCCCCTGGGCTGGGCCTGCAACCATTTGGCCAGACCCGCGAAGTCGTTGGCGGGCATGGACGGGCCGGTCAGCAGCAGCAGACTCCCGCGGCCCATGTCCGTCACCGGCACCAGATCGGTGAGCGTGTTGTACGGCCAGCTCGGATAGGCCTGCGGATTGATGACCACGCCGGCCTGCACGGTGACGAGCAGCGTGTTGCCGTCCGGAGGACTGGTGGCGACCACCTGCCCACCGATCCGGCCCTGGGCGCCGGCGCGGTTCTCCACCAGCACCGGCCGACCCAGGCTCTGGCCCAGGCGGTCGGCCAGAGGCCGCAGCAGCGCGTCCATGCCGCCGCCAGGCTGGTCGGTGGTGACGATGCGCAGGGGCGTCTGCGCGCGCGCCGGCAAGGGCGCGAGGACAGGCAGGGCCGCCAGGCCGGCGGCAAGCAGTTCTCGGCGTTGCATGGGTCTCTCCTCTGGTTGTGTCGTTCGGTGTTGTCGATGCGGGGAAAAACGCTATTGCCGGGCCATCTCCACCAGTGCCAGCAATTCAGGATCGAGGCGCTGCAGCGGATCGAGCTGGTACTCGACGCGGAAAAGCCGTGCCCCCTGAAGCACAAAGGGTGCCTCGTAGTGCGATACCGGGCTGCCACGGTCCAGCCCGATGTCCAGGCCCGAGAAGGACACCTGGCTGTTGAAGCCCAGCATGCGCGTGTCCAGCCGGCCCACCGGCTCGCCGTCCATGAGCAGCGTGGCGGTGCGGGTGGAGGGCATGATGGTCATGCCGATCACCGGCAGCCGCACCCGTACCCAGGGGCCGAGTCGCATCTGCAGGCCCAGCACATGGTGGCCAGGCGTGAAGGGGCGCTCCGAGACGATGAGGTGGTGGCGCCCGCCGACGTTCATGTCGTGCACCAGGTGGCCGTTCTTGAGGTACAGGCTGTAGCCGCAGGTGGCGTCGCCATGGGCCACCAGCACGCCCTGGGCATCGGCGCGGTCGATGCGCACGTAGGCTTCGATGCGGTAGTCGCGACTGCGCACGTCGGGCGCCACGTCGTTGGGCAGGTGGCCCATGCCGGCATGCAGCACGAACTGCGTGCGCGGGCCGTGCACGCGCCGGCCGTTCTCGGCGAAGCGCGGCGCGAAGCGGTCGTCCAGCGGCAGCACCTGGTTGGCCTCGGCCTCGCGCCACCACAGGGTCTTGAGTGCTTCCAGCCGCTCGGGATGCACGGCGGCCAGGTCGCGCGTCTCCGAAAAGTCCTCGTCGAGGTGGTAGAGCTCCCACACGTCGGCCTCGAAGGGCGTGTTGACCGCATGCCAGGCCACGGCCTTCCAGCCCTCGTGCCACAGGCCGCGGTGGCCGAACATCTCGAAGTACTGCGGCCCGCGCTGCCAGGCCGCGGCGGGCTCACGCAGGCAGGCGGCGAAGCTCTGGCCGGTCATGGGCTGCGCGGCGACGCCCTCCACCTGCGTGGGCGGCGCCAGCTTCAGAAGGTCGAGCACCGTGGGTGCCAGATCGCTCACATGGCAGAAGCCCTTCCACAGCGCCCCGTCGCTGGCGATGCCGCGCGGCCAGGAGACGACCAGCGGATCGCGGATGCCACCGCCATGCGTGTTCTGCTTGTAGCGCTTGAGCGGCGTGTTGGCCGTCATGGCCCAGCCGTAAGGGAAGTTGCTGTGGGTGTCGGGCCCCCCGATGTCGTCGATGCGGGCGAGCTTGGTCTGCAGCGTCTCCTGCAGCAGGTTGAAGGGGCCCATGGCATTGACCATGCCGAGCGGGCCGCCCTCCTGGCTGGCGCCGTTGTCGGAGAGCACGAGGATCAGCGTGTCATCGCGCAGGCCCGCTTCCTCCAGGAAGGCGACGAGCCGCCCCAGATGCCGGTCGGCATGGTCGAGCATGGCGGCATAGGCCGCCTGCAGGCGGGTGAACAGGCGCTGCTGCTCGGGCGGAAGGTCGTCCCATGCCTCCACGCCGGGGTTTCGCTCGGGCAGTTGCGTGCCGGGCGGCACGACGCCCATGGCGATCTGGCGCGCCAGGCGGCGGGCGCGCTCCTCGTCCCAGCCGTGGGCGAAGCGCTGGTCATAGTGCGCGATGAGTTCGGCCGGCGCTTGATGCGGCGCGTGGCAGGCACCGAGCGCCAGAAAGGTGAACCAGGGCTGGCGCGGCCGGTCGGCCTGGTGGTCGGCGATCATGCGGATGGCCTGGGTCACCAGGTCCTCGGTCAGGTGGTAGCCGGTCTCGTAGGTGCCGGGCGCGGCGATCAACGTGTTGTCCTGGACCAGCTCGGGGCTGTACTGGTCGGTCTCGGCATCGAGGAAGCCATAGAAGCGGTCGAAGCCGCGGCGCAGCGGCCAGCCGTCGTAGGGGCCGCCGGGGCCGGTCTCGCTGACGGGCGTGACATGCCACTTGCCGACCATGTAGTTGTTGTAGCCGTGTGGACGCAGCATCTCGGCCAGCGTGGGCGCGTCGCGCGCGATCTTGCCGCGGTAGCCGGGGTAGCCCGAGTCGAAGTTGGCCAGGCAGCCCATGCCCACCGCATGGTGGTTGCGCCCCGTGAGCAGCGAGGCGCGCGTGGTCGAGCACATCGCCGTGGTATGGAAGCCGGTGCAACGAACGCCCTGCCGCGCCAGCGCGTCGATGGTGGGTGTGGCGATGTCGGAGCCGTAGCAGCCGAAGTCGGAGAAACCGACGTCGTCGAACAGCACCACCAGCACGTTGGGCGTGCCGGGCTTGGGACGGGCGGGCTCGGGCCACCAGGGGCGCGACTCGGCGAGGGTGCGGCCGGCGTGGCCCTGGTAGGCGGGGGCTTCGGGCGGTTGGGCGGCGGGCATGGCGGGCTCCTGGGTTTCGGTGCCGGGGGCGGGAGGGCGGGATGCGGCGAGCGCGTGTGACTTGAGGCTGCGTGCGACCTACACGGCTGCGAGGGTGGCGGCCTCCGCCACAGGCGTCGGGGCGAGCGTCGCAGGCGGGGCGGACCGGCCCCGGATCAGGTCGACCGCCTTCTCCGCCAGCATGTAGGTCGGCGCATTGGTGTTGCCGCCGATCAGCCGCGGCATCACCGAGGCATCCACCACGCGCAGACCGTCCAGGCCGTGCACGCGAAGTTCAGGATCAGTGACGGCCTGCGCGTCCTGCCCCATGCGGCAGGTGCCGACGGGGTGGTAGATGGTGTCGGCGGTGGCACGGATGTAGGCCTCCACGCCCATGCGGTCGGCCGGGTCGGGCTCGGCGCGGCCGGGAATGCCGCGCACGTCGGCGAAGGCCGGCGCGGCGAGGATGCGGCGGCAGATGCGGTAGGCCTCGACCATGGCCGCCATGTCCTGCGGATCGGAGAGGAAGGCCGGGTCGATGCGCGGCGCCGCATGCGGGTCGGCACTGTGCAGGCCCACCGTGCCACGCGACGCCGGCCTCAGCACGCAGGCATGCAGGCCGTAACCATGGCCGGGCATCTGGCGACGGCCATGGTCCTGCACCTGGGCACGCGAGAAATGCAGACCGATGTCGGGCCGGGGCAGCCCGGGCTGGCTGCACAGGAAGGCACCGGCCTCGTTGAAGTTGGTGGAAAAGCAGCCTTCGCGCTCGCGGCGCCAGCGGCCCCAGTGCCGGAAGAGCGACACCAGACCCTGCGGCGTGCGGCCGAAGAGTTCCAGGTCGAACCAGCGCCGCGACAGCACGCAGTCCAGATGGTCCTGCAGGTTGCGCCCCACGCCCGGCAGCGCGTGGCGCACGGCGATGCCCTGCGCCTGCAGCGCCTCGGCCGGCCCGATGCCCGAGAGCATCAGCAGTTGCGGACTGCCGAAGGCACCGGCGCACAGCAGGGTCTCGGCGCGGGCCGTCAGGCTGCGGCGCTGGCCGCCGACCGACACGTCCACGCCGTTCACGCGTCGCCCTTCCATGCGCAGGCCCAGGGCGTGGGCGCCGGTGATCACACGCAGGTTCGGGCGGTTGCGCGCCGGTGCCAGGTAGGCGCGCTGCGCATTCCAGCGCTCGCCGCCGTTCTGCGTGACCTGGAACCAGCCCACGCCCTCCTGCTGCGCGCCGTTGAAGTCCGGGTTGAGCACGTAGCCGCACTGCACCCCCGCTTCCAGGAAGCGTTCGTTGAAAGCGGCCGGCGAACGGATGTTGGAGACCTTCACCGGCCCATCCGTCGCATGCAGGGCGGAGGCCGGCAGCGACGTGTTGCCCTCGCCGCGCAGGAAGTACGGCAATACATCCTGCCAGCCCCAGCCGGTACAGCCGAGCGCGGCCCATTCGTCGTAGTCGGAGGGATGGCCGCGCACGTAGATCATGGCGTTGATCGACGAGCTGCCGCCCAGCACCCTGCCGCGCGGCTGGTAGCCGCGGCGGCCGCCCAGACCGGGCTGCGGCTCGGTCTCGAAGGCCCAGTTCATGCGTCGCGTGGGCACGGTACCGATCAGGCCCATGGGCACGGTCACCCAGCCGCTGGCATCGCTGCCGCCGCTTTCGAGCAGGGCGACGGTGACGCGCGGATCCTCGCTCAGCCGGCCCGCCAGCGTGCAGCCGGCGGTGCCGCCGCCGACGATGACGTAGTCGAAGTGCTCTTCCTGGTGGTTGTTCTGGGGCATGGCGCGTCTCCTGAGCGCTGGGGAGGAATCGGAGCGTGGGCGCGGGCCGGTCGCGGGGCCCTCGTGCCCGCGTGCGTCGTTAGTCGGGCCAGCGGGCCGCGTCGACCACCGGGAAGCTGCCGCTGAAGTTGTCCAGCAGGCCGAAGAAGCGCGGCAGCAGGCTGGCGTCGCCGCGCAGTTGCGCCTCGCCGGCCCCCACCAATTCGGGCAGCGTCTGCTGACGCGCGAACAGGGCGTTGAGGGCGCGGCGCGGCAGCGTCAGGTGCACATCGCAGGGCGGCTCGGACGACGGCACGCGGATGGGGCTCAGCGCGCCGTTGGACAGCTCCAGCCGCCAGTGCTCGCCGCTGTCGACCAGGTGCAGGCCGACCACGCAGGCGAGTTCGCCCGCACGTGGCGCATTCAGGCGCACGGCCAGCGCGTCGAACAGCAGGCCGTTGCCCAGCGCGCCCAGCATGGCGCTGCCGCCGGGCACCGCCGGCGCGGCGGGCGGGCCCTCTCGGTACTCGCGCGCGCCCAGCAGGAAGGCATTGCGCCAGGTGGCGGACTCGGCGGCGAAGCCCATCTGCTCCAGCGCCTCGGCGGCCAGCGCGCGGGCCCCGGCGTGATCCGGGTGCGCGTAGACGGCATGCTTCATGACCTCGGCCACCCAGCGGTAGTCGCCGCGCGCCAGGTCTTCGCGCGCGCGCTCGACCAGCGCGTCGATGCCGCCCATGTAGCGCACGTAGCGCTCGGCCGCCGCCACCGGCGGATGCGCGTGCAGGTTGGCCGGATGGGCGTCGTACCAGGACAGGTAGTGCTGGTAGATGGCCTTCACGTTGTGCGACACGGTGCCGTAGAAGCCGCGCGCATGCCAGCGCCGCGCCAGCGGGCCCGGCATCGTCAGGCCCTCGGCGATCTCGGCCGACTTGAGGCCATGGCTCATCAGCCGCACGGTCTGGTCGTGCAGCCAGCGGTACAGGTCGCGCTGCTCGCGCAGGAAGCCCTGCACCCGGTCCTGCCCCCACGTGGGCCAGTGGTGCTGGGCCAGCGCCACGTCGCTGCGGTCGCCCCAACGCTGCAGCGCCTGGTGCAGGTACTTGGACCAGGCCAGCGAATCGCGCACCTTGGCGCCCCGCAGCGGACAGAGGTTGTGCAGCGTGCGCGTGGCGTTCTCGGCCAGGTTCAGGGCGCGCTCGCCCGGAAAGTAGAAGTGCATCTCGGCGGGCGCCTCGGTGTCGGGCGCCAGCTGGAACTCGATGGCCACGCCGTCGATGGTGTGGGCCTCGACGTCCTGCACGATCTCCCAGGTGGGCGCGATCAGCGAGGGCCGGCCGCGCGGCAGGCTCTTGCCCAGGCCGGCATCCACCTGGCCGTCGGCGCCCACCGGCAGCGTGTGGCCGAACTGGAACTGCGCCCGCCGCGCCATGGCCACGCCGCCGATCACGTTCTCGGCCACGGCGTGGTGCATGAAGCCCACGGGCGCGATCACCTGCACCCGGCCGGCATCCACGTCCTTCTGCGAGACCAGGCCGGCGACGCCGCCGAAGTGGTCGCTGTGGCTGTGGCTGTAGATCACCGTGTGCAGCGGCCGGCGGCCCTCGGGGTCGCGCAGGCGCCGGTAGAGGCGCAGCGCCGCGGCGGCGGTCTCGGGCACCGTGAGGGCGTCGAGGGCGATCAGGCCGTCGTCGCCCTCGATGAAGGTGATGTTGGCCAGGTCGTAGCCGCGCACCTGAAAGATCCGTGGCGTGACCTGGAACAGCCCGTGGATGCGGTTGAGCCGCGCCTGCCGCCAGAGGGCCGGATTGACGGTGGGCGCCGGCGTCTCGTCGTCAAGGAAGGCGTAGGGGCGCAGACTCCAGACCGGCGCGCCGGAGACGCCGGCCACCTCGGCCTCGTCGTCGCTACCGAGGAAGCCGCGGTGGGCGTCGTCGAAGTCCTCGCCGTCCTCCGGCGGCGCGCCGGCCGCGGCCAGGCGCTGGAGGTCGAGGGTGGGGCCGTAGGCGGTCTTCATGGCTGGGTGTCCCGGTGGTCGGGCGCGATGCCCAGGTAGGCGCCGAGCGCCTCGGCGGTCTGCGCGACCAGGGCGGCTTCGTCCAGCCGGACGGGCCCCGGGTCGGTGAGCACGGCGCTGACCAGCAGCCCGTGCAGCATCTGGTGCGCGAAGCCCAGGCGCGCGGCGGCGACCTCGCCCTGCCACTGCGGCCAGCGCGCCATGGCCGCCACCAGCCGTCCGCGCGTGACCAACCGCAGCTTCGCGAGCGGATGCGCCGTGTTGGCGTCGCGCGGCTGCTGCTGGGTCTGCCCCAGCGCTGCGGCATAGAGCCCGCGGTGCAGCCGGAAGGAATGGACCATCAGCCCCACCCAGGCCTGCAGGAACTGCGCGGGCGTCTCGCCCTCGCGCTCCGGCGCGGCGTGGAAGGCGTCGAGCCGCTGTTGAAGCACCTCCGCCAACAGCTGCTGCAGCACGGCGAAGTAGGCCTCCTTGTTGTGGAAGCGCGTGTAGAAGGTGCCGACCGAGCAGCCGATGGCCTGGGCGATGTCGCTGACCGTCACCTCGGACCAGCGGCGGCTGGCCGTCAGCTGCAGCCCGGCTTCGATCAGCGCCTGCTGTCGCTCCTGGCCGCGCGGGCGCTTGGGTGCGACGGCATGCTGCGCCGGCAGCGTGCCGGCGGCTTTCTGGACGAGTTCTTCCTGCATCGACTCAACATGAACATGAATTCATATTCATGTTATGGCGTGAACAACGGCGTCGGAAGCTCGGGCTTACCCGCAGGAATGAGGAAAGGACCGGCTTAGCGTCCGCCGCGCAGCAGGGCCCACTGCACGGTGCCGGCGACCAGCGCCAGCGCCGCATAAGTCGCCATCCGCCCGTCGTGACCCGTCAGCACCAGGCCACCGAGCAGCGTCACGACGCCGGCCCCGGTGGTGATTGCCACCTGCTTCCACAACGGCACGCGCAGCGAGCGTGTCCGCTGCGTCACCCGCAGGCCCAGCGCCAGCAGCCCGGCGACGACGATGGCCGGTGCGACGAAATTGAGCAGGTGATCGAGGAACTGGAGGGGGGACATGCGCTGCAGAGCACCTGCCAATGACTGCGATAGGAGGGTTTGCTGCAGTGCAAGGCGCCGAAGAGGGGCGCAAATTTTATAATGCGCGGTTATGGCAGTCTGGGCACTCGGCTTGAACCACACGACCGCGCCGCTCGACCTGCGCGGCCGCTTCGCGTTTGCCGTCGACCAGATCGCACCCACCCTGCAGAGTCTGCGCAGCGCCGTGGGCCTGCGCGGCCATCCGCCGGTGGAGGCCGCCATCCTCTCCACCTGCAACCGCACCGAGATCTACTGCGCCGCCGACCGCCCCGCGCTGGAGCACACGGTCGACTGGCTGGCCGGCAGCGGCGGCGTCTCGCCGGCCCTGCTTCGCTCCCACACCTACACGCTCACCGATGGCCAGGCCGCGCGCCATGCCTTCCGCGTGGCCAGCGGCCTCGACTCCATGGTGCTGGGCGAGGCCCAGATCCTGGGCCAGATGAAGGACGCCATCCGCGCCGCCGAGACGGCCGGCGCGCTGGGCACCACGCTCAACCAGCTGTTCCAGCGCTCCTTCGCCGTCGCCAAGGAAGTGCGTACCTCCACCGAGATCGGCGCGCATTCCATCAGCATGGCCGCCGCTGCCGTTCGGCTGGCCGGCCAGCTCTTCGAGGACCTGCGCGAGACCCGCGTGCTCTTCGTCGGCGCCGGCGAAATGATCGACCTGGCCGCCACCCATTTCGCCGCGCGCCAGCCCGCAAGCATCGTCATCGCCAATCGCACGCTCGAGCGCGGCGAGAAGCTCGCCAGCCGCCTGGGCGGCGAGGCCATGCGCCTGGCCGACCTGCCTAGCCGCCTGGCCGAGTTCGACATCGTGGTCAGTTGCACCGCCAGCACCCTGCCGCTGATCGGCCTCGGTGCCGTGGAACGGGCACTCAAGGTGCGCAAGCACCGGCCGATGTTCATGGTCGATCTGGCGGTGCCGCGCGACATCGAGCCCGAGGTCAAGGCGCTGGAAGACGTCTATCTGTACACCGTGGACGACCTTGCCCATGTGGTGCGCCAGGGCGAGGCCAGCCGCCAGGCCGCCGTCGCCCAGGCCGAGGCCATCATCGATGCCGGGGTGCAGAACTTCCTGCACTGGATGGACCAGCGCAGCAGCGTGCCGCTGATCCAGCAGTTGCAGGCCCAGACCGATGCCTGGCGCACGGCCGAATTGGCCCGCGCCCGCCGCCAGCTCGCCCGCGGCGACGATGTCGAGGCGGTGCTGGAGGCCCTGTCGCGCGGCCTCACGCAGAAGATGCTGCACGGCGCCCTGGCCGAACTGCACGCCGGCGACGCCACCCACCGCGAGCAGACGGCGCAGACGGTGAGCCGGCTCTTCCTGCGCAACGGCGACCCGCGCCGCGACAACTAGCGACGCTCGCTCGCTGAAGCCTCCTCTGCACGGGGGGCTGCTCACTTCCGCCGCGCAACCGCCTTGCGCCGCCCTTGCCGCACGGCCCCGTCCCCCCTTCCGCTTCGCCCGTGAAAGACTTCCTCCGCCACCAACTCGAACGCTTCGCCCAGCGCCTGGAAGAGCTCGACTTCCTGCTCTCGCGCGAGGACATCATGGCCGACATGGCGCAGTACCGCGTGCTATCACGCGAGCATGCCGAGGTCACGGCCATCGCCGGGCGCTGGGCCCGCTACCGGCAGCGCGAGACCGACTTGGCCGGCGCCCGCGACATGCTGGGTGACCCGGACATGGCCGAGATGGCGCAGGAGGAGATCGCCGCCGCCACCGCCGAGCTTCAGCAACTGGAGGACGAACTCCAGCGCCTGCTGCTGCCCAAGGACCCGGACGACGCCCGCAATGCCTTCCTCGAAATCCGCGCGGGCACGGGCGGCGACGAATCGGCCCTGTTCGCGGGCGACCTGGCGCGCATGTACACACGCCATGCCGCCAGCCAGGGCTGGAAGCTGGAGATCATGAGCGCCAGCGAGAGCGAGATCGGCGGCTACAAGGAAGTGGTGCTGCGCGTCGAAGCCGACGGCGCCTACGGCCGGCTGCGCTTCGAATCCGGCGGCCACCGCGTCCAGCGCGTGCCCGCCACCGAAACCCAGGGCCGCATCCACACCAGCGCCTGCACCGTGGCCGTGATGCCCGAGCCCGACGAGACGCAGGCCATCACCCTCAACCCGGCCGACCTGCGCATCGACACCTTCCGCGCCAGCGGCGCCGGCGGCCAGCACATCAACAAGACCGACTCCGCCGTGCGCGTGGTGCACCTGCCCACCGGCCTGGTCGCCGAATGCCAGGACGGCCGCAGCCAGCACAGCAACAAGGCCAAGGCGCTGCAGGTGCTGCAGGCCCGGCTGCAGGAAAAGGAGCGCAGCGAGCGCGCCGCCAAGGAGGCCGCGCTGCGCAAGGGACTGATCGGCAGCGGCGACCGCAGCGACCGCATCCGCACCTACAACTTCCCGCAGGGCCGGCTCACCGACCACCGCATCAACCTCACGCTCTACAAGCTCGGCGCGGTGATGGAAGGCGACCTGGGTGAGGTGCTCGATGCGCTGCAGGCGGCGCGCGAGGCCGAGCAGCTGGCGGAGCTGGAGGCGAGCCAGGCATGAGCGGTCGCCCGAGCATGCCGGCTGGCGATGACACCACGGCGGGGGCCGAGGCCGCGAGCGCCGCGCCCGCGCCAGCGGCCGCCACGTCCGCTCACTTGTCCGCAGAAGCCGCCCCACCGAGCGTCGCCGCCGCCCTGCAGGCCGGCCTGCGCGCCGGCCTCGATCGGCTCGATGCCCAGTTGCTGCTGCTCTTTGCGCTGGACCGGGCGCCGCACGACCGGGCCTGGCTGCTGACGCACGACGGTGACGCGCTCGCTGCCGGCGACTGGCCGCGCATCGCCGCCCTCTTCCGACGGCGCCTGGCAGGCGAACCCGCCGCCTATCTGCTCGGCCAGAAGGAATTCCACGGCCTCGACCTTCAGGTGGACGCCCGCGTGCTCGTGCCGCGACCGGACACCGAAACGCTGGTCGACTGGGCCCTCACCTGCCTGGAGGGCCGCCACGCCCCGCGCGTGCTCGACCTGGGCACCGGCAGCGGCGCCATCGCCCTGGCGCTGCAGCGCGCCCGGCCCGATGCGCGGGTCGAGGCGGTCGATGCCAGCGCCGATGCACTCGCGGTGGCCGCGGCGAACGCCCAGCGGCTCGGCCTGCCCGTCGCCTTCCGCCAGGCCTCCTGGCTGGACGGAGCTCCCCCGACCGCCTACGACCTCATCGTCAGCAACCCGCCCTACATCGCCGAGGGCGACCCGCACCTTCCCGCCCTGCGCCACGAGCCGCTGTCGGCGCTGGTGGCCGGCGCCGATGGTCTGGACGACCTGCGGCAGATCGTCCGCGCCGCGCCCGGCCACCTCTTGCCCGGTGGCCGGCTGCTGCTGGAACACGGCCACGACCAGGCTGCCGCCGTGCGCGAGTTGCTGGCGGCCGCGGGTTTTGCCGACATCCAGCACCGCCACGATCTGTCCGGCATTGCCCGCTGCACCGGCGCAACCTGGGCCCCGGTGAAATAATCCACGTCCTTATCACCCCACCACCCACAGGAAACCCCATGAGCGACGTTCAGCAACGCATCGACGGCATCGTGAAGTCGAGTGATGTCGTGCTCTTCATGAAGGGCAACGCGAGCTTTCCCATGTGCGGCTTCTCCGGCCGCGCCGTCCAGATCCTGAAGGCCTGCGGCGTCGACACCAGGGCGCTGACCACGGTCAACGTGCTGGACGACGCCGAGATCCGCCAGGGCATCAAGGAATACAGCAACTGGCCGACCATCCCCCAGCTCTACGTCAAGGGCGAGTTCGTGGGTGGTTCGGACATCATGATGGAGATGTACGAGTCCGGCGAACTGCAGCAGATGCTGACCCAGGCCGCCTGAGGCTGCAGGGCACCTCTCCACCGCCGGCCAGCCCGGCTTCGATTCGGCTCGCTGCGTGCGGGCCGAATTGCTTTGGGCGGCACCCGCCTCGTCCGACCCGGCCTCGGCGGATTCATACACGCCCCGAGCACCGCCTACTCTCTTGTAGTCGCCAAGCCACATTGGCTGTCGGCCCCCTGCGGTCCGTGTGCAAGCGGCGCGGGCACGTCTTATGCTGTATCGCACCAGGTGTTGTTGTTCGATACGGAGGTGTTCCCGATGGATTCCCGCAGTCTCGTCCCCACCAGCGCAGGCTTCCAGCTGCCCGTGGCGCAGCTGCGCAGCGTCTACGAGACGCATGAGGTTGAGCGCCGGCTCGCCAAGCTGCCCGAGCGCGAGCACGAGACCTTGCGCAGCACCTACACCCGCATGCTGGAGCGCGGGCCCGAACGCTTCCAGGTCAAGCCCAGCGGCGTGCCCGACATGGCCGCGCTCTACGAACAGCTCCCCAATTTCACCGATGTGCTGGACGACGTACGCCGCCACGTCGCGCTGGCCCAGGACAGCCGTGACGGCCTGGAAGTGACGCCCATGCTGCTGCTGGGCCCACCCGGCATCGGCAAGACCCATTTCGCCCGCAAGCTGGCCGAGTTGCTGGGCACCGGCATGCAACTGGTCCCGATGAGTTCCATGACCGCCGGCTGGCTGCTCTCCGGTGCCTCCTCGCAATGGAAGGGCGCCAAGCCCGGCAAGGTGTTCGAGGCGCTGGTCGACGGCCAGTACGCCAACCCCGTCATCGTGGTGGACGAGATCGACAAGGCCAGCGCCGATGCCCAGTACGACCCGCTGGGCGCGCTCTACAGCCTGCTGGAGCACGACACGGCCCACCACTTCGTCGACGAGTTCGCCGAAGTCGCCATCGACGCCAGCCAGGTGATCTGGATCACCACCGCCAACGACGAGCGCAGCGTGCCTGAGCCCATCCTCAACCGGATGAACGTGTTCGAGATCGAAGCGCCCTCGCCCGAGCAGGCGCGGCGCATCGCCCGCAACCTGTACCTGTCCATCCGCGCCGAGCACGACTGGGGCCGTCACCTGGCCGCCGAGCCGGCCGACGACGTGCTCGATGTGCTGGCCAGCCTGGCTCCGCGCGAGATGAGACGCGCGCTGATGACCGGCTTCGGCAATGCCCGCCTGGCCCGGCGCGAGCAGATGCAGGCGGACGACCTGCCGCGCAGCGCCGGCAGCCAGCGCACACGCATCGGCTTCGTGCAGTAACCCGACGCCACGGAGGGCGTCCCGGGCCGCGTGGGACCTGCCCGCTCGCGCGCCTGCCGTTCGAGCGCGGCCCGGCATGCTCGCGGGGCTGAGACACGGGTGACGCCGTGCGCCGGGGCGCTATCCTCAGGCCGGCGCCACTTCCTGCCAGCCGATGACCCTGACCCAAAGCCTGCTCCTGATCGCGCTGTTGATTGCCGTCAGCGCCTTCTTCTCCGTCGCCGAAATCTCGTTGGCCGCCGCCCGCCGGCTGCGCCTGCGCCAGCTGGCCGACGACGGGGACGCGCGGGCCCAGGAGGTGATCGCGCTGCAGGAGCAGCCGGGCCACTACTTCACCGTCGTGCAGATCGGCCTGAACGCCATCGCCATCCTGGGCGGCGTGGTGGGCGAAGGGGCGCTGACGCCCTACTTCGCGCGCCTGTTCGAGCTGGCGCTCGATGCCGAGAACGCCCAGCGAGCCGCCTTCACCGCCTCCTTCATCACCATCATCGCGGCCTTCCTGGTCTTCGCCGACCTCTTCCCCAAGCGGCTGGGCATGAGCGAGCCGGAGCGCATGGCCATGCGCATCGCCCGGCCCATGCGCTGGCTGATCACGCTGCTGGGCCCGCTCACCTGGCTGTTCACCCGCATGACCGACGGCCTGTTCCGGCTGCTCGGCCTGCCCATGGTGCGCGAGGACAAGATCACCCTGGCCGACATACTGGCCATGTCCGAGGCCGGCACCCGCGCCGGCGTGCTGGCGGCCCAGGAGCACCAGGTGATCGCCAACGTGTTCGAGCTGGACGTGCGCATGGTCAACAGCGTGATGACGCCGCGCGAGCGCATCGCCTGGCTGCACCGCGACGATCCGGAGTCGGTGCTGCGCGCACGCATCGTGGCCGAGCCCTATTCCGCCTACCCGGTGTGCGAAGGCGACATCGACCATGTGCTCGGCTATGTCGACGCCAAGGACATGTTCCAGCGCGTGCTGGGCGGCCAGCCGCTCTCCTTTGACCAGGGCCTGCCGATCCACAAGGCGCTGGTGATCCCGGACCGGCTGACCCTCACCGAAGTGCTGGAACAGTTCCGCTCCGCGCATGAAGACTTCGCCATCGTGGTCAACGAATACAGCCTGGTGGTGGGCGTCATCACGCTCAACGACGTGATGAGCACGGTCATGGGCGACCTGGTGCCGCCCTCCACCGACGAGCAGCAGATCGTGCAGCGCGACGAGCATTCCTGGCTGATCGACGGCGTCACGCCCATCCAGGACGTGCAGCGCGCCCTGGGCATCGACGAGATGCCGCACGAGGACGAGTACGAGACGCTCGCGGGCTTTCTGATGGTGATGCTGCGCCGCGTGCCGCGCCGCACCGACAGCGTGAGCTGGGCCGGCTTCACCTTCGAGGTGATGGACGTGGACAGCCACCGCATCGACCAGGTGATGGTCACCCGCGGCGGACCGGCCGCAGCGCAGCCCGATCCTGCGGTGCACCACTGAAGGGCGCAGCGTCGGCGGCCCTCCGGCGAAGGTCTGGGCGGCGGCCGGTGGCCCGCCAGTCACTCGCCTGCGCCGCCCGGGGTGTGACGAGGATCGAAGGTCCAGTTGCGCTGGTTGGCGAAGACGGCGTCCGGGTACGGCGCGCGGCCGCGGCTGCCGTTGTATCGGCCCAGCGCCATGAACAGGTCGCCGCGCTCACGGTCCAGATAGTGGCGCAGGATCACGCAGCCGAAGCGCAGGTTGGTCTGCATGTGGAACAGCACCGAGGGGTCGCCGTTGCCGATGGTCCGCACCCAGAAGGGCATCACCTGCATGTAGCCCCGCGCACCCGCGCTCGACACCGCGTGCTTGCGGAAGTTGCTCTCGACCTGGATCAGGCCCAGCACCAGGCTCACGTCCAGGCCGGCGCGGCGACTTTCGTACCAGATGGTCTGCAGCAGCTCCTTGCGGGTCTGCCAATCGGACACCTTGCGCCGCAGCCGGTCGCCCATGGTGCCGAGCCAGCGCAGGTAGTGCAGGCGGCCGGCGAAGTCGTCGAACTCAGGAACCGGCGGGGCGTTGTTGAGGATGGCCGAGCTGAGTGCGGTGCGCACCGCATCGGCCAGCGGCTCCTCGATCTGGGCGCCGGCGTGGGCGGTGGAAGGCCGCCACAGCGGGCCGGCGAGGCCAGCCCAGGAAGCCACCTGCACCGCGCGGCCCAGGAAGCCACGGCGCCCGGTCTGGGACACAGGCGACATCGCCTCGGCCACCGCAGCCGTGGCCGCAGTTGCAGCAGGGCCGAGCGGCACGCCGGCCTGCACATCGGCGAAGGCCAGGCGCTGCTGCGTCACACCGCCAGGCGGCCCTTCAGGAAGGCCGCCGCCTCTGCTGCAGGCACCTTGGTCGCCGCCGTGTCGCGGCGGTGCTGGTATTCGAACTGCCCTTCCTTCAGGCCGCGGTCCGAGATGACCAGCCGGTGCGGCACGCCGATGAGCTCCCAGTCGGCGAACATGGCGCCGGGGCGCTCGTTGCGGTCGTCGAGCAGCACGTCCACCCTGTCGGCCAGCAGTTGGTCATACAGGGCCTCTGCAGCCGCCTTGACCTCGGCGCTGCGGTCCATGCCGATGGGGCACAGCACCACCGTGAAGGGCGCCAGCGCATCGGGCCAGATGATCCCGCGCTCGTCGTGGTTCTGCTCGATGGCGGCGGCCGGCAGGCGCGTGATGCCGATGCCGTAGCAGCCCATCTCCAGCGGACGCGGCTTGCCGTCTTCTTCGAGGAAGGTGGCGCTCATGGCGTGGCTGTATTTGGTGCCCAGGTAGAAGACGTGGCCCACCTCGATGCCGCGCTCGATGGCCAGCACGCCCTTGCCGTCCGGCGACGGATCGCCCGCGACGACATTGCGCAGGTCGGCCACCAGGTCGGGCTCGGGCAGGTCGCGGCCCCAGTTGACGCCGGTGATGTGGAAGTCGGGCTCGTTGGCGCCACAGATCCAGTCGGCCATCAGTGCCACCTCGCGGTCGGCCACAACCTTGACCGGCTGCTTCATGTGGAGCGGGCCCAGGTAGCCGGGCTTGCAGCCGAAGTGGGCCTCGATCTCGCCCACGGTGGCGAATCGGAAGCCGGCCAGGCCGGGCAGCTTGCCGACCTTGACCTCGTTCATGTCGTGGTCGCCGCGCAGCAGCAGGAGCCAGACCTGGGTGGCCTTGATGGCGCCCTTGTCGTCGAGCAAGTCCGTGGCCAGTACGAGCGATTTCACCGTGGTCGAGAGCGGTACGCCGAGCAGCGCCGCCACGTCCTCGCAGGTGGACTTGCCGGGCGTCGGCGTCTTGGTCATCTGCTGCGTCGCCGCGCCGCGTGGGCCGGTGGGCGCCAGCGCCTCTGCCTTCTCCATGTTGGCGGCGTAGTCGCTGTCGGGGCAGTAGACGATGGCGTCCTCACCCGTTGCGGCGATGACCTGGAATTCCTCGCTCAGGTCGCCGCCGATGGCGCCGCTGTCCGCCGCCACGGCGCGGTAGCGCAGGCCGAAGCGGTCGAAGATGCGGCGATAGGCCTGCGCCATCACCTGGTAGCTCGCCTTGGCCGCCTCGGGGCTGCGGTCGAAGCTGTAGGCGTCCTTCATGATGAACTCACGGCCACGCATCAGGCCGAAGCGCGGACGGCGCTCGTCGCGGAACTTGGTCTGGATCTGGTAGAAGTTCTTGGGCAGCTGCTTGTAGCTGCGGATCTCCTGGCGGGCGATGTCCGTCACCACCTCCTCGCTGGTGGGCTGGACCACGAAGTCGCGGTCGTGCCGGTCCTTGATGCGCAGCAGCTCGGGGCCCATCTTGTCGAAGCGGCCCGTCTCCTGCCAGAGCTCGGCAGGCTGCACCACGGGCATGGTCATCTCGACGGCGCCGGCGCGGTTCATCTCCTCGCGCACGATGGCCTCCACCTTGCGGATCACGCGCAAGCCCATGGGCATGTACGTGTAGATGCCCGCGCCGAGCTTCTTGATCATGCCGGCACGGGTCATGAGCCGGTGGCTGGCCACTTCGGCGTCGGCCGGGGCCTCCTTGAGTGTGGACACCAGGAAACGGGATGCTTTCATCGACTGCAGGGCAAGAAGCTGGAGGAAGGAAGGCGGCGTGCCGCACGCGGCGCGGGGCCGGGAACTGGGCGGGCCGGCGTCAAGCTCCGGCCAGCATCGATCTATGCATAATCGAACCAGTTCAAAAATTGGGGTTTGATTATGCTTGACCGGGACGGCTTCAGGCCCAACGTCGGCATCATCCTGCTCAACCAGAAAAACCAGGTGTTCTGGGGCAAACGCATCCGCACCCACTCCTGGCAGTTTCCTCAAGGCGGGATCGATCGGGGCGAGACACCCGAGCAGGCCATGTACCGCGAGCTCCACGAAGAGGTCGGCCTGATGCCGGACCACGTGCGCATCGTGGCCCGCACCCGCGACTGGTTGCGCTACGAGGTGCCCGACCGCTACATCCGCCGCGACGCCCGCGGCCATTACAAAGGCCAGAAGCAGATCTGGTATCTGCTGCAACTTGTGGGGCACGACTGGGATCTCAACCTGCGTGCCACCGACCATCCCGAGTTCGACGCCTGGCGCTGGCACGATTACTGGGTCCCGCTGGACGTGGTGGTCGAGTTCAAGCGTGGCGTCTACGAGATGGCGCTGACCGAACTGGCCCGCTTCCTGCCACGGCCCGACATGCGTAACCGCTTCCTGCGCGGCAGCATGCGGGGCCGCGAAGCCGATCATCGTGACCGGCCACCGCACGGCCCTGCCGCCGCGGCGCCCACCTTCGAATTGCCGCCGGGCGCGTCCTTCGACCCCGACCCCAACAGTGCCTCCGATCATGCCTCGCATCCAGACAGCCCGACACCCGCAAGTCCCTAGTGCCCGGTGGCGCTTGACGGCAGCGGCCAAGTTCACGCACCTGCTCGCCACGGCGGCCTTGGTGGCGGGCACCGCGCATGCGCAGCTGGTCGACAACCCGGATTGGCAGGAATCGGCAGTCCCGCCTCCGCCCGCCTACGACGTCAAGCGTGCGCTGCAGATCGAGATGCCGGCGTACATGACGCTCAAGTTCGGCATCGACCCCAAGACCATCGTGATCACGCCGGACGGCGTCGTTCGCTACGTGGTGCTCGGCTGGCGCGAGGGCAGCAGCACTATCAATGCCTTCTACGAAGGCGTGCGCTGCGCCACGGCGGAATACAAGACCTACGCACGATCGGCCGATGGCGCGTGGCGATTGGTCGACAATGCCGACTGGAAGCGGATCGACGACCGCAATTCGATCTACACGTACGAGTTGTCCCGGCAGGCGCTCTGCCGGGGACGCGCGCCGCGGGCAAGCGTGACGGACATGGTGCGCGAACTCAAGCGCCCGGAGATCCTGCTCAACTGAGCACCACAGGCCCAGGGCGGCCGGCAACCAAACAGCGGGCAACACGCCGCATGCGGCCGGCGAATCACGCCGAACTGCAAGAGGGCCGTCGAGGCCCCGCGCTCACATCAGGACGAGGTTGTCCCGGTGGATCATCTCGGGCTCGGCCGAATAGCCCAGCAGCCCTTCGATGTCCGTCGACGAGCGCCGGCAGAGCAACCGAGCCTCGGCGGCCGCATAGTTCGCCAGGCCACGGGCCAGTTCGACACCGGCCGCATCGCGGATGGCAATGACGTCACCCCGCGAAAAGTCGCCTTCGACGGCCGTCATGCCGATGGGCAACAGGCTCTTGCCCTCGCCCCGGACCTTGCGCGCAGCGCCCTCGTCCACGATCACCGCACCTCGCAATTGCAGGTGGTCGGCCATCCAGCGCTTGCGGGCTTGGTGCTTGGCGGTGTCGGCCACCAATAGCGTGCCGATGGCCTCACCGCGCGCCAGCCGCATGAGCGCATCGGGCTCCCGCCCCCAGGCGATGACCGTGGAGGCGCCCGATCCGGCCGCACGCTTGGCCGCCAGGATCTTGGTCAGCATGCCACCCCGGCCAATGCTGGAGCCCGCCCCGCCGGCCATCAGCTCCAGCGCGGGATCGCCAGCCTGGGCTTCATGCACGAAGGTGGCATCGGGGTTCTTGCGCGGATCGGCGGTGTAGAGGCCCTTCTGGTCGGTGAGGATGACCAGCGCATCTGCGTCCACGAGATTGGCGACTAGCGCCCCCAGCGTGTCGTTGTCACCGAACTTGATCTCGTCGTTGACGACGGTGTCGTTCTCGTTGATCACAGGCAAAACGCCCAGGCCGAGCAGGGTCAACAGGGTGGAGCGGGCATTGAGATAGCGCTCTCGGTCGGCGAGGTCGGCATGCGTGAGCAGCACCTGCGCGCTGCGCAGGCCGTTCTCACGCAGCTTGTTCTCGTACATGTGGGCCAGGCCCATCTGCCCCACGGCGGCGGCCGCCTGCAGTTCGTGGACCTCCTTGGGCCGCGCGGACCAGCCCAGGCGCTTCATGCCCTCGGCAATCGCGCCGCTCGACACCATGACCAGTTCGCGCCCATCACGGACCAGCGCTCCGAGCTGGCGCGACCACTCGCCGATCGCCTGCTCATCCAGTCCCTTGCCTTCATTCGTGACAAGGCTGGAGCCGACCTTCACCACGAGACGGCGCGCATCGCGCAGGACGGAGGACGAGAAGTTGCGGGTCATGGAGCGGAATCGTGCGGCGCCGGGCGCCGTGGAGAGTGCGGGCGAAGGCGGTGGTCAGTCCTGGGGCGAAGCGAAGCGCGGATCGATGTATTCCGGCGGCTGCTCGGCCTTCTGCTGCGCCTTGACGTGCTGGTAGATGGCCTGCATCAGCGGCTCGCAGCCTTCTCGCGTGAGGGCGGAGATCTCGAAGACCGGTCCCTTGAAGCGCAAGCGTTTGACGAAGTCCTTGACGCGGGCGGCGCGCTCGTCGACCGGGATCATGTCCAGCTTGTTGAGCACCAGCCAGCGGGGCTTGTCGTGAAGGCCCTTGTCGTACTTCTTGAGCTCGCCCACGATGGCCTTGGCCTGGGCGACGGGGTCCACACCCTCGTCGAAGGGGGCCAGATCGACCACGTGCAGCAGCAGCCGGGTTCGCTGCAGATGTCGCAGGAAGAGGTGGCCCAGGCCCGCCCCTTCGGAGGCGCCTTCGATCAGCCCCGGGAGGTCGGCAATGACGAAGCTCTGCTCCGGTCCCAGGCGCACCACGCCCAGGTTGGGATGCAGCGTCGTGAAGGGATAGTCGGCAATGCGCGGGCGGGCATTGGAGACGGCACTGATCAGTGTCGACTTGCCGGCATTGGGCATGCCCAGCAGGCCCACGTCGGCCAGCACCTTGAGTTCGAGCTTGAGGCTCTTGCGCTCGCCGGGCCAGCCGGGCGTCTTTTGCCGCGGCGCACGGTTGATCGAGGACTTGAAGCGCAGGTTGCCGAAGCCGCCATCGCCGCCCTTGGCAATAGTGACGGGCTCGCCGGGCACGAGCAGTTCGCACAGCACCTCGCCCGTCTCGGCATCGCTGATGATGGTGCCGACCGGCATGCGCAGCGTGACGTCGTCACCCGCGGCCCCGAACATGTCGGAGCCCATGCCGTGCTGGCCGCGCTTGGCCTCGTGCCGGCGTGAAAAGCGGTAGTCGACCAGCGTGTTGAGGTTGGGATCGGCCACCGCGAAGACGTGGCCGCCGCGGCCGCCGTCGCCGCCGTCGGGACCGCCGAATTCCTTGTACTTCTCATGGCGGAACGACACGCAGCCGTTGCCGCCATCGCCAGCGGCGATGTCGATGAAGGCTTCGTCGACGAACTTCATGAGGGCAGTTTACAAATGAGACGTGCCGGGAGGCACATAAACGATGAAGCCCCGGCAAAGCGGGGCTTCACACGGGAGAGCGAGGTCGCTCAGACCGGGGTGATGTTCACGACGTGCTTGTTCAGCGCGCCGCGCATGCCGAACGAGACGCGGCCATCGACCAGCGCGAACAGGGTGTGGTCCTTGCCCACGCCCACGTTGTCACCGGCGTGCAGGCGCGTACCGCGCTGACGCACGATGATGGAACCGGCGCTGATCACTTGGCCGCCGAAGGCCTTCACGCCGAGCATCTTGGGCTTGGAATCGCGCCCGTTACGCGTAGAGCCGCCGCCTTTTTTCTGTGCCATGGTGTCCTGCTCCTGGGCTTAGCCGGCAATCGCACCGATCTGCAGCTCGGTGAACTGCTGGCGATGGCCTTGACGCTTTTGATAATGCTTACGGCGACGCAGCTTGAAGATGCGCACCTTGTCATGCTTGCCGTGGGACAGCACCGTGGCCGTCACCGTGGCGCCGGACACCAGGGGCGTGCCGACCTTGATCGCGCTACCGTCGCTGACGGCAAGCACTTGGTCGATCACGATTTCCTGGCCAACGTCCGCAGCAATCTGTTCTACCTTGATTTTCTCGCCGGGGGCAACGCGATACTGCTTGCCACCGGTTTTTATGACCGCGTACATGGGAAACCTCTTGTGAAAGATTCTCCGCGGCTCATTCCGCGAAGCTCTCCATGATAGCACGGGCAATGACAAGATGCACGCCCCGGCAGCCCAAGGACGGGCCTGTCCTTGGCCGCTCCCTATAATTCCGGCGCTCGAAAGACCGATCACCGCGCCTCGCGCCACCTCTCTTGTCTTCCACCACAGCCAGCCCACCTCCGCCGACCTTTGCAGCGCTCGACCTCGTGGCCAGCGACATGACCGAGGTCGACCGGGTCATCGACGCCCGCCTGTCCACGGGCGTGCCCCTGGTGAGCCAAGTGTCGCGCTACATCATTGCCGCAGGTGGCAAGCGCCTGCGCCCGGTCCTGCTTCTGCTGATGAGCCGAGCGCTCGGCTACGAGGGGACGCAGCACTTCAACCTGGCAGCGGTCGTCGAGTTCATCCATACCGCGACGCTGCTGCACGACGATGTGGTGGACGAGTCCACCCTGCGCCGAGGCCGGCCCACCGCCAACGAGTCCTTCGGCAACGCAGCCAGCGTGCTCGTCGGCGACTTTCTTTATTCGCGCGCCTTCCAGATGATGCTGGACGCCCAGGACATGCGCGTGATGGAGGTTCTGGCCGAAGCCACCAACGTCATCGCGGAAGGCGAGGTGCTGCAGCTCATGAACATGGGCGATGCGTCGCTGGACGAGCAGGCCTACCTGCAGGTCATCCGCTCCAAGACTGCCAAGCTGTTCGAGGCCAGCACCCGGCTGGCGGCGATCCTGTCCGGCGCCCCGCGCGATCTGGAAGAAGCGTGCGCCACCTACGGCCAAGCCCTCGGGACCGCATTCCAGGTGGTGGACGATGTGCTCGACTACGCGGGCGATGCGGCCGAAACGGGCAAGAACGTCGGCGACGATCTCCGGGAAGGCAAGGCCACGCTGCCACTCATCCTCGCCATGAAGCGCGGCAACGCCGCGCAGGCCGCCATCGTCCGCACGGCACTGGAGACAGGCGACGTCTCCCAACTCCCGCAGGTGGTCCAGGTCGTGCGGGAAACCGGCGCATTGGAAGCCACACGTGCCGCGGCCGCGCGCGAAGCCGAACGCGCAATTTCCGCGCTCGACGCGCTCCCGGCCAATATTTACTCGAAAGGTATGCTACAGTTAGCGGCTCAGCTTCTTGAGCGCCGAACCTGATCGGCACCGAAGCAAGACTGATTAACGGGGTGTAGCTTAGCCTGGTAGAGCGCTACGTTCGGGACGTAGAGGCCGGAGGTTCGAATCCTCTCACCCCGACCAGATTCATCCTTGCCCACCGGGCAAGGCACCAAAGCCCCACGTCGTGGGGCTTTTTTGTTGGTCCAATCCCACGCCCGGCACTCACACGAAGGGCCTACAGCCGTGTTGCACAATGTGTTTTTGTGCAACCAATGTACATTGGCACGATGGTCCGTTGACCGTCCAGCTCCCACCTCCCGTTTTCCGCCGCATGGCTGTTGCCGACCCACCGCTTCGTGACACCGCCTCCGTTGCGCTGCCTGGTTTGGCACGCGCCCTGGTGTCGGCAGGCATCCTGGACGCGCAAGCCGCCGAGCAGATTTACCGTCGCTCGCTGGCCTCGCGCAGCAGTTTCATTGCCGAACTCACCGGCACCGGCCAGGTATCTCCGCATGAGTTGGCGCATGTGCTGGCGATCAGCTTCTCCGCCCCCCTGGTCGATCTCGCCGCAGTCGATCCGCTGCGACTGCCCAAGGGGCTGCTGGATGTGCGCCTCTGCCAGTCCTACCGCATTGTGGTGTTGGCCAAGCGTGGCAATCGGCTGGTGGTGGCCACGGCCGACCCCTCCGATCAGCAGGCGGCAGAAAAGATCAAGTTCGCCTCCCAACTGGGCGTGGACTGGGTGGTGGCCGAGTACGACAAGCTGTCGCGCCTGGTCGACGCGAGCGCGGCCACCCCCTCGGAAACGCTGGAGCAACTGGCGAGCAGCGAGTTCGAGTACGACGAACTGCTCGGCGAGCCGGACGAGGCCCAGGAGACGGCCGCCTCTTCCGAGGTGGAGGACGCACCCGTGGTGCGCTTCCTGCAGAAGATGCTGCTCGACGCCTTCTCCATGCGCGCCTCCGACATCCACTTCGAGCCCTACGAGCACAACTACCGCGTGCGCTTCCGGGTGGATGGCGAACTGCGCGAGATCGCCAGCCCGCCCGTGGCCATCAAGGACAAGCTGGCCTCGCGCATCAAGGTGATCTCCAAGCTGGACATCTCCGAGAAGCGCATCCCGCAGGACGGCCGGATGAAGCTGAAGATCGGCGCCGACCGGGTGATCGACTTCCGCGTCAGCACATTGCCCACGCTCTTCGGCGAGAAAATCGTGATCCGGATCCTCGACCCCAGCAGCGCGCGTCTGGGCATCGACGCGCTCGGCTACGACGCAGACGAAAAGGAGCGCCTGCTCACCGCCATCGGCCGACCCTACGGCATGATCCTGGTGACCGGGCCCACGGGCTCGGGCAAGACGGTATCGCTCTACACCTGCCTGAACCTGCTGAACAAGCCGGGCGTCAACATCGCCACCGCCGAGGACCCGTCCGAGATCAACCTCCCGGGTGTCAACCAGGTCAACGTCAACGAGAAGGCCGGCCTGACCTTCGCGACGGCGCTGCGCGCCTTCCTGCGGCAGGACCCGGACATCATCATGGTCGGCGAGATCCGCGACCTGGACACGGCCGACATCGCCATCAAGGCCGCGCAGACCGGCCATCTGGTGCTCTCCACGCTGCACACCAACGACGCGCCCACCACGCTGACGCGGATGCGCAACATGGGCATCGCCCCCTTCAACATCGCGTCGAGCGTCATCCTGATCACCGCCCAGCGCCTGGCGCGTCGCCTGTGCCCGCAGTGCAAGCTGCCCGCCGACCTTCCGCCGCAGGCGCTGCTGGACGCCGGCTTCCGGCGCGAGGAGCTCGACGGCAGCTGGAAGCCCTACCGACCCGTGGGCTGCCCCGCCTGCAGCGGCGGCTACAAGGGCCGGGTCGGCATCTACCAGGTGATGCCGATCTCGGAGGAGATCCAGAAGATCATCCTTCGCGATGGCAGCGCGCTCGAGATCGCCGCCCAGTCCGAGCGCGAGGGCGTGCGCTCGCTGCGCCGCTCGGGTCTGCAGAAGGTGATGCAGGGCGTGACCTCGCTCGAAGAGGTGCTCGGCGTCACCAACGAATAGACTCGGACGCGCGCCCAACGGAGTTGCCATGGCCACAGCCGCCCAGAAACGAAGCCCCACCCGCCCCACCTCTGCCAAGGAACACCTCTACGAGTGGGAAGGCCGCGACCGCAACGGCAAGGCCGTCCGGGGCGAGATGCGGGCCCTGGGCGAGAACCAGGTCCAGGCCTCGCTGCGGCGCCAGGGCGTGCTGACCACCAAGATCAAGAAGCGCCGCCTGCGCTCGGGCAAGGCGATCAAGCCACGCGACGTGGCCGTGTTCACCCGGCAGATGGCGACGATGATGAAGGCCGGCGTGCCGCTGCTGCAGTCCTTCGACATCGTGGGCCGCGGCAACAGCAATCCCAACATGGCGCGGCTGCTCAACGACATCCGCACCGACGTGGAGACCGGCACCTCGCTGTCCTCGGCCTTCCGCAAACATCCCAAGTACTTCAACAGCCTCTACTGCAACCTGATCGAGGCCGGCGAGGCGGCCGGCATCCTGGAAGAACTGCTCGACCGCCTGGCCATCTACATGGAGAAGACCGAGGCCATCAAGTCAAAGATCAAATCGGCGCTGATGTACCCGACGGCCGTGATCCTGGTGGCCTTCATCGTGGTCACGATCATCATGCTGTTCGTGATCCCGTCCTTCAAGCAGGTGTTCACCTCCTTCGGGGCCGACCTGCCCGCGCCCACGCTGTTCGTCATCGCCATGAGCGAATTCTTCGTGGGCTACTGGTGGTTGATCTTCGGGGTGCTGATCGCGGGCGGCTACTTCCTCATGCAGGCCTGGAAGCGCAACGAGAAATTCCAGGAAGGCATGGACCGCCTGCTGCTGCGCCTGCCGATCTTCGGCGCGCTCATCGACAAGTCCTGCGTGGCGCGCTGGACGCGCACGCTGTCGACCATGTTCGCCGCTGGCGTCCCGCTGGTGGAGGCGCTCGACTCGGTGGGTGGCGCATCAGGCAACTCGGTGTATGCGAAGGCCACCACCCGCATTCAGCAGGAGGTGTCCACGGGCACCAGCCTGACGACGGCCATGACGGGCGCGAACCTGTTCCCGCCCATGGTGCTGCAGATGACGGCCATCGGCGAGGAGTCCGGCTCCATCGACCACATGCTGGGGAAGGCCGCCGACTTCTACGAGCAGGAGGTCGACGCCATGGTGGCGGGCCTGTCGAGCCTGATGGAGCCGATCATCATCGTTGTGTTGGGAGTGGTGATCGGGGGCATCGTCGTGTCGATGTACCTGCCGATCTTCAAGCTGGGCCAGGTCGTCTGATGGCGCCGGCGTTCCTGGATGCCGCGGCAGGCGGCCTGCTGGGCCTCGTCGTCGGCAGCTTCCTCAACGTGGTGATCCATCGCCTGCCGTGCATGATGTACCGCGGCTGGCTCGTGGATGCCACGGCCAACCTGGCGCCCCAACCCGGCATTCCCAGCCTGTGGGAACTGGTCTTCGGCAAAGACACCAAGCCCCCCGGCCGTCTCGAGCAGGATGCCCAGACCGCGCTCGACCAGGTCGATGCGCTGCCACCACTCACGCTCGCGCGACCGGGATCGCGCTGCGGCCACTGCGGCCACGAGATCCGGTGGTACGAAAACATCCCGCTGCTGAGCTGGCTGGTGCTGGGGGGCCGCTGCAGCGCCTGCAAGGCGCCGATCGGCCTGCGCTACCCGGCGGTCGAACTGGTCACTGGCGCGCTGTTCGCGCTGTGCGCATGGCGCTTCGGCATGACGCCGGTCGCAGGCCTCTGGGCGACGTTTTGCGCGATCCTCGTCTGCCAGTTCGTCATCGACCTTGACACCCAACTTCTGCCGGACTCGCTCAACTACCTGCTGCTGTGGCTGGGCCTGGCGGGGGCAGCCTATGGGCTGACCGGGGTTTCGCCCACCTCGGCCATCTGGGGCGCCATCTTCGGCTATCTGAGCCTCTGGATCGTCTATCGGCTCTACCGGGCCGCCACCGGCAAGGAGGGCATGGGCTTTGGCGACTTCAAGCTGCTGGCCGCCCTGGGCGCCTGGCTGGGCGCCCCCTTCCTGCTGGCCATCATCCTCGTGTCCTCGCTGGTGGGCGCCGTGCTGGGCGTCGTGCTGCTGCTGGTGGGCCGCCTGGCCAACCGGCATGTGCCCCTGTCTTTCGGCCCCTTCCTGGCGGGCGCGGGCCTGCTCTGCCTGATCGTCGGGCCAGCCACCGTGCGCGACTGGCTTCCCTTCGCCTTCCCCCTGGGCTTCTGAGTCGGCCATGCTGCGCATCGGCCTCACCGGCGGCATCGGCAGCGGCAAGAGCACCGTCGCCGCCCAACTGCAGGCGCTGGGCGCAGGCCTGGTCGACACCGACGCCATCGCGCGCCAGCTGACGACGCCGGGCGGGCGGGCCATGCCCGCCATCGTGGAGGCCTTCGGGCCCGAAATGGCGGCCCCCGACGGCAGCCTCGACCGGGCCCGGATGCGCGAACTCGCCTTCGGCAACCCCGACGTCCGCCACCGCCTGCAGGGCGTGCTCCATCCACTGATCGGCGAGGAATGCGAGCGTCAGGCGCGTGAACACGGCGACCTGCCCATGCTCGTTTTTGACGTCCCGCTGCTGGTGGAGTCCGGTCGCTGGCGCGCCCTGGTGAATCGTGTGCTCGTGGTCGATGCGTCCGAAGACGTCCAGGTGCGCCGCGTCATGGCCCGCTCCGGCTGGCCGGAGGAGACTGTGCGCGCCGTGATCGCGCAGCAGGCGTCGCGCGCCCAGCGGCGGGCGGCGGCCGACGCCGTGATCCACAACGAGGAACTCGGCATGGATGCCCTCGCTCTATGCGTCCAGTCGTTGTGGCAGCGTTGGGTCAGGCCGGGCTTGCGATAATCCCGCGCTGCTCCTTCGCGACCCGCCCACCCTGGGGCGGGCATCACAACGCAGAGACACGCGCAGGACCTCGTACGGCCCCGCCGAAACCGGCGCACAAGAAGCCCCATCCCCGATGCTTTTCAATTCCTACGCGTTCATCTTCGTCTTCTTCCCGCTGGTGCTGGCGGGCTTCTTCCTGATCGGATGGCGCAACACGCGGGCAGCGGCGGGCTTCCTGGCGCTGGCGTCGCTCTTCTTCTACGGCTGGTGGAGTGTGAAGGCCCTGCCCCTGCTGCTGGCTTCCATCTGCATGAACTACTGGTTCGGCCTGCAGCTCACGCCGCAGGAGGGCCGCAGCGACCGCGCACGCAAGCGCATGCTGGTGCTGGCGCTGACCGTGAACCTGACGCTGCTGGGTGTCTTCAAGTACGCGGACTTCTTCATCGGCAACGTGAACGAGGCCCTGGGCGAGGCGGGCATCGCACCCCTGCCGATGCTGCATGTGGCGCTGCCCATCGGCATCTCCTTCTACACCTTCACGCAGATCGCCTTCCTGGTGGACTGCTGGCAGGGCAAGGTGCGCGAACGCAGCTTCGTGCACTACGTGCTGTTCGTGACCTACTTCCCGCACCTGATCGCGGGCCCGGTGCTGCACCACGCGCAGATGATGCCGCAGTTCGCCAACCCGGCGACCTACCGCGTGGACACCAACAAGCTCGCACTTGGACTGGCCATCTTCAGCTTCGGCCTCGCCAAGAAGCTGCTGATCGCGGACCGCATGGGCGAGTACGCGGACATGGTCTTCCACGGCGTGCAGGGCGGCACCATCCCGACCCTGATCAGCGCTTGGTTCGGGGTGCTCGCCTATACGCTGCAGATCTACTTCGACTTCTCCGGCTACTCCGACATGGCAGTGGGCATCGCGCTGTGCATGGGCGTGAACCTGCCGCTCAACTTCGCTTCGCCCTACAAGTCGACCAGCATCATCGAGTTCTGGCGCCGGTGGCACATCTCGCTGTCGACCTTCCTGCGCGACTACCTCTACATCCCGCTCGGTGGCAACCGCAAGGGCGAAGCACGACGCTACCTCAACCTCTTCCTGACCATGCTGCTGGGCGGCCTGTGGCACGGCGCCGCCTGGACCTTCGTGCTGTGGGGTGCGCTGCACGGCATCTACCTCACCATCAACCATCTCTGGAACGCCAAGGTTCGGCGCAACCGGCCGCCGAGCAGGTGGACCCTGCCGCTGCGCTGGCTGCTGACCTTCCTGTGCGTGATGGTCGCCTGGGTGGTGTTCCGCGCCGACAGCATGACCACCGCCATGCACCTCTACAAGGGCATGCTGGGGCTCAACGGCGTCTCGATGTCCGCCTTCTCCGAGTTCACCATCCCCTACCGCAAGCCCGAGTTCTTCCAGACCATGTTCCTGGGCCTTTTCATCTGCCTGGCCCTGCCGCCCACCATCAGCCTGCAGCGCTGGGTGCCGGTGGTCCCGGCCCTGGCCGGCCGTCCCCGACTGGCCGGCCTCGCCACCGTGGTCACGGCCGCCGTGACCGTGCTGCTGCTGGGCATGTCCATCTCGCGACTGGGCACCTACAGCCCCTTCCTGTACTTCCAGTTCTGACGAAGCGGCAGTGATGCACAAGCCCGCGCGGACCTGGCTCGGCGTCTTCATGACCGGTTTTGCGGTCATCGTCGCGCTGTTCCTGGTCACCCTGTTCACGCAGCCGGCCGAAGGCGGCCTCACGCGCATCGGCCGCGTCTCCGAGGACGCCTTCGGCTGGCGGTCCGTGCCACCGGAGATCCCCATGGCCCATGTCCGTGGATGGGAACCGGCCGACGCGGACATCCTGGTCATCGGCGACAGCTTCTCGATGTACTACGCCTGGCAGTCGCCCCTGGTCGCAGCGGGCTACAAGGTGGCGACCACGCACTGGGACCGGAGCGGCCCGCTGTGCGCCGACTTCCCGGCCTGGTTGACGTCCATCGGCTTCAAGGGCCGGCTGGTCATCCTCGAGAGCATCGAGCGGCTGCTGCCCGAACGCCTGGAGCAGGCCCAGGGTTGCGAGACCATGATCCGCCGCCCGCTCAAGGCGCTGCCCGTGCCCACGCAGAGCCCGGCCCAACCGGCCCCGGGCTTCCGGCTCAACTGGGAGTCGCCCCTGACCACCGGCCTCATCACCTACCTCAACACGCGCCAGATCGTGAAGACGGATGGCGTGGTGGACGTGGAACACGAGCGCTTCGGCGACTACATCTTCTCCAGCCCGGTGGCCGATGGCTGCAGGCAGTTCAGCAGCCGCGTCTGCGACAAGAGCCTGTTTCTCACGGCCGATCGGACCAACCGCGAGCTGCAACCCCGCGATGCCGATTTCATGGCCACCCTGACGCGCCGGGCGGCGCCGGTGAAGGTCATGTGGATGGTGGTGCCCAACAAGACCACCGTCTACCTCGACATCTCCAACGCCAGCGCCTTCGTGGCCCGCAGCAACGCCCTGGGCGTGGGCCCCGACCTCTTCGCGATGGCCCAGGAACAGCGCCTGCGCATCATCGACCTCTACTGGCCCAACGACACGCACTGGTCGATGCAAGGCCAGCTCTATTTCGGCAGCCGCATGGTCGACGCCGTGCGGGCGGCCGGGCTGGAACCTCTTCCCTGACAGCGTTCATGAATTACGCAGCGATCTGGCTTCGCACCTTTCTCGTCGGCTTCGTCGTCGTCAGCGTCCTGCTGGTGCTGACGCTGTTCACGCCGGTCCCCTATGGCGATCTGACCCGCATCGGCCGGCTGTCGGACGCGGAGTTCGGCTGGCAGCAGCCCGCGCCGCCCGCACCTCCCGCCGAGTCGTTGAAGTCCTCGCCACTGAGCGATGCCGACATCGTGGTGGTGGGGGACAGCTTTTCGATGACCCTGTACTGGCAGTCGACGCTGGTTCGCGCCGGCTACAAGGTCTCCACCATCTACTGGGGCCAGGTGGGCTACCTGTGCGGCGACTTCTCTCAGTGGCTTCAGCGCGCGGGCTTCCGCGGTCGCCTGGTCATCGCCGAAAGCGTCGAGCGCCTGCTCGACGAGCGCGTACGCAAGAGCGACAGTTGCGCCACCATGGGCAAGAAGCCGCCCGATGTGAAGGCCGAGCCCTTCATCCGTCCCTTGGTCGGGGTGCCGGACCTGGGCCTGAACTGGAGCGCCAAACTGACAACCGGCCTGATCACCTACCGCAACATGAAGGCGGTGCACAAGTCGCACACCGACCTGCAATTCGGCGACGACACCCAAGTGCGCTTCGTGCCCGATGGCTGCAAGCAGTTCTCGCACCACCTGTGCGAGCGCGCGCTCTTCTTCAAAGAAGATCTGACCAACGGCCCGCTGACGGCGCGGACCTTCGAGCACATGGTCAGCTTCACGCGCTCGCAACCGATCCCCATCTTGTGGATGGTCATTCCCAACAAGACGACCGTCTACCTGGACCCGTCCTACTCCGACGCCTTCCTCGCTCGCTTCCGGCCGAGCGGCCTCGGCCCCGACCTGTTTGCCTATGCGCAATCCGCACGGCACCAGGTGCGCGACCTCTACTTTCCCAACGACACGCACTTCTCCATGCACGGGCAGTATGCGTTGGGGGACATCATGCTCAAGGAAGTGCAGGCGCGACTGGGTGTCGCCAAGGCCCCGTGAAACATTGGGAACCGGACACGCATGTGGCATCGCGGCAACTATGATGTCGCGAAGGAGCCCCACAGAGACGTGATCCTCTACGAATATCCCTTCAACGAGCGCATCCGGACCTACCTTCGGCTCGAGCACCTGTTCCGTCGCCTGGGCGAACTGGTGCCATCGGACTCGGCGCTGCATCATCATTTCGCGTTGCTCACCATGTTCGACATCATGGACGTGGCGGGCCGCGCCGACCTCAAGTCCGAGGCGCTGCGAGACCTGGACAAGCAGAAGGCGGTGTTCAACGGCTACCGCGGCAATCCCGCCATCCAGGAGTCGTTGCTCGACGCATTCGTGTTGCAGCTGGACCGTGCCTTCCAGTCGCTCAACAGCGCAAGCGGCAAGGCGGGCCAGACGCTGGCCGAGAACGAGTGGCTGATGAGCATCCGCAGCCGAGCGGGCATTCCTGCCGGCACCTGCGAATTCGACCTGCCCGCCTATCACGCCTGGCAGCACCGCAGTGCCGCCCAGCGTCGGGCCGACCTGCAGCAATGGGCCGCGAGCCTGTCGCCGCTGGCCGAGGCCGTCTATCTGCTGCTCAAGCTGCTGCGCGATGCCGACATGCCCTGCCGGGTGATGGCCACGCGTGGGCAGTTCCAGCAGACGCTGCCGCAGAGCCGCAGCTTCCAGTTGCTCCGCCTGCGTATCGACCCGTCGCTCGATGTGGTGCCGGAGATCAGCGGCAATCGCTTGATGGTCTCTGTGCGGCTGATGCGGCAGGATGAGCAGGGCCATCTGCAACCCAGCATCGACGACGCGCCGTTCGAGCTCACTCTGTGCGCCTGAAGGGCGCCCTGCCGTTCCGATGAGTTCCGACCCAAAGAAGAAGCCTGCTGTTCGCCTGGTGCCCTGCCCCGCCTGCGGGCAGGACAGCGTCTATGCGCCAGAGAACCGCTTCCGCCCGTTCTGCAGCGCACGGTGCAAGGGCATCGACCTGGGGGCGTGGGCCAGCGAGCAGTTCCGCATGCCGACCGAGGCGCCGCCCGACGACGAGCCCTTCGGGGATCCGCGCCTGCAAAGCTGAGAGAAGGTCGCCTGGCCGCGGAAGGCTGGTCACTCGGCACATTCGCAGCAGCCGGGAGGCGACGCCCAGCCTGAGGGATGTTGCCTCAGCCGCCGGCGAGCACCGGACCCACGATCCCCCGCTCCTCCGCCAGCCACTGCAGCACCGGCATGGCGCCGGGCAGCACCGGCATCACCGTCAGCGGCAGCTGCTGCCAGCACATCGTCTGGCCTTCACGCATCTCGAACTCGCCGGACCAGCTGAACACCTTGCACCAGTGCAGCCGCACCAGCGCATGCGGATAGTCGTGCTCGGTCACGCGCCAGACCTCGGCGCCGTCGATGGTGATGCCCAGTTCCTCTTGCAGCTCCCGACGCAGCGCCTCTTCGACCGTTTCGCCGGCTTCGATCTTGCCGCCGGGGAACTCCCAGTAGCCCGCATAGGGCTTGCCGTCAGGGCGCGTGGACAGCAGCAGCGCGCCGTCCACAGCGATGAGCACACCGACAGCCACTTCGGTGTGCTTGCGGGGCGCGGTGGAAGGGGCGACTTCCGTCATGCCGCCATCCGCCCCGCGAAGTCGCGGGAGAACTGGTAGGCCACCCGGCCACTGCGCGAGCCCCGCTCCAGTGCCCACACGAGCGCCTGGGGCCGCGCCGACTCGATGGCGGCAGCGTCCAGACCGAAGGACGACAGCCACTGCGCCACGATCGCCAGGTACTCGGCCTGCGAAAAGGGATAGAAGCTCACCCACAGGCCGAAGCGCTCGGACAGCGAGATCTTCTCTTCCACCACCTCGCCGGGATGGACTTCACCGTCCTCCGTGTGCGTGTAGCTGAGGTTCTCCTTCATGTACTCGGGCAGCAGATGGCGCCGATTGCTGGTCGCGTAGATCAGCACATTGGGCGTGGCCGCGGCCACCGAGCCGTCGAGGATGGACTTGAGCGCCTTGTAGTCCGGCTCGCCCTCGTCGAAGCTCAAGTCGTCGCTGAAGATGATGAACTTCTCCGGCCGGCCGGAAACCACCTCGACGATGTCGGGCAGGTCGGTCAGGTCCGCCTTGTCGACCTCGATCAGGCGCAGGCCTCGCGGCGCGAACTCATGCAGGCAGGCCCGCACCAGCGAGGACTTTCCCGTACCGCGCGCGCCGGTCAGCAGCACGTTGTTGGCGGGGCGGCCCTCGATGAACTGGCGGGTGTTGCGCTCGATCTTTTCCTTCTGGCCGTCGATCTCCTTGAGATCGGAGAGCGCCATCGCCGCCACGTGGCGCACCGGCTCCAGCCGGCCATGGCCGGAACTGCGGCGGCGGTAGCGCCAGGCGATGGCGGCGTTCCAGTCGGGCGGCGCGCCCAGTGCCTGGGGCAGCACGGACTCGATGCGGTCGATCAACTGCTCGGCCCGTTCGATCAGGCGCTCGAATTTCTCGTTCATGGCGGCATGCGGCGGGCGCGGGGCCCGCGCCTTCTCAGGAGCGGTAGTCCGCGTTGATGGAGACGTAGTCGTGGCTGAGGTCGCAGGTCCAGACCGTGTCGCTGGCCTCGCCGCGGCCCAGGCCGATGCGCACGACGATCTCGCTTTTCTTCATCACGCGCTGGCCGTCTTCTTCGCGGTAGTCGGGATGACGGCCGCCACGTGTGACCACATGCACATCGTCCAGGTGCAGCTCGATGCGCGTCTGGTCCAGGTCGGCAATGCCGGCATAGCCCACGGCCGCAAGGATGCGGCCCAGGTTCGGGTCGCTGGCGAAGAAGGCCGTCTTGACCAGGGGCGAATGCGCCACGGCATAGGCCGCCTGCCGGCATTCGGCGGCGTCGCGGCCGCCTTCCACCTGCACGGTGATGAACTTGGTCGCTCCCTCGCCATCACGCACGATGGCCTGGGCCAGGTCGCGCGCGACCGCCTGCATGGCCGCCAGCAAGGCCTGGCCATCGGCACTGTCCAGCGCGTCGATGGCCGGGCCGGTCTTGCCCGTGGCGATGACGACGAAGGAATCGTTGGTGGAAGTGTCGCCGTCGATGGTGACGCGGTTGAAGGAGCCTTCGGCCAGCGTGCGGGCCAGCGGCTGCAGCAGCGCCGGCGCGATGCGCGCATCGGTGGCCAGGAAGCCCAGCATGGTCGCCATGTTCGGGCGGATCATGCCGGCCCCCTTGCTGATGCCAGTGATGGTGACGGTGGCACCGCCCAGCGCGACCTGACGGCTGAAGGCCTTCGGCACGGTGTCGGTGGTCATGATTCCTTCAGCGGCGCGGCCCCAGTGCGCCTCCGATGCGTCGTCCAGCGCGGCGGGCAAGCCTGCGGCGATGCGGTCGTTGGGGAGCGTCTCCATGATCACGCCGGTGGAAAAGGGCAGGATCTGCTCAGGCGCCACCTCCAGCAGGCGGGCCAGGGCGATGCAGGTGGAGCGCGCACGCACCAGGCCATCCTCGCCGGTGCCGGCGTTGGCATTGCCGGTGTTGATCACCAGCGCGCGGACGCCGAAACCCGCGGCCAAGTGCTCGCGGCAGACCTGCACCGGAGCGGCGCAGAAGCGGTTCTGCGTGAACACGCCACCCACGGCACTGCCCTCGTCGAGCAGGAATACGGTCAGGTCCTTGCGATTGGCCTTGCGCACGCCGGCTTCGGTGACGCCGATACGCACACCCGGCACCGGGTGCAGTTGAGCGGGATCGGGGGCGGTCAGGTTCACGGGCATGGGGTTTCCTGAAAAATCTCGGACGCAGATTGGGCGGCGCCCCGGTGCCGTGCCGATGACGGCCGGCGCCGGGGTGCAAAGGCGAAGGCTCAGCCGGCGATCAGCTCAGCTTGCCGTGGCATTGCTTGTACTTCTTGCCGCTGCCGCAGGGGCAGGGATCGTTGCGGCCCACGCGGCCGGCAGCGACGGCGGCGGCCACGGCCGCTGCGGCTGCCGTGGGGCTGGCCGCGGCAGTGCTGCGCACCTCTGGTTCGCCCGTCTCGGTCGGCGCGGTGTAGGTGAGGTTGGAGATGGCCTCGGCGCGGCTTTCCAGATCGTCGGCGGCCTGCTCGATCTGCTCGGCCGACTGGATGCGCACCAACATCAGCTGCCGCGTCACTTCGTTCTTGACCGTGTCGAGCAGTTGCCCGAAGAGCTCGAAGGCCTCGCGCTTGTATTCCTGCTTGGGCTGCTTCTGCGCGTAGCCGCGCAGGTGGATGCCCTGGCGCAGGTAGTCGAGCGAGGACAGATGCTCGCGCCAGTTGCTGTCCATGGCCTGCAGCAGCACCATGCGCTCGAACTGCGTGAATTGCTCGCGGCCGACGAGGGCGACCTTGGCTTCGTAGGCCTCGTTGGCCGCCTTGACCACGCGCTCGACGATGTCCTCGTCGGTCATGGCAGCGGCGCCCTCGACTTCCTGCACCAGCGGCAGTTCGAGGCCCCAGTCCGCCGCCAGGGCACGCTCCAGACCCGGCAGGTCCCACTGCTCTTCCACCGACTCGGCCGGCACGTACTGGCGGACCAGGTCGGTGAAGCAGCCCTCGCGCAGCGCGTCGATCTGGGCGCCGAGTTCGGTGGCGTCCAGGATCTCGTTGCGCTGCTGGTAGATGACCTTCCGCTGGTCGTTGGCCACGTCGTCGTATTCGAGCAGCTGCTTGCGGACGTCGAAGTTGCGCGCCTCGACCTTGCGCTGCGCGCTCTCGATGCTGCGCGTCACGATGCCGGCCTCGATCGCTTCGCCGTCCGGCATCTTCAGGCGGTCCATGATGGCGCGCACGCGGTCGCCCGCGAAGATGCGCATCAGCTGGTCGTCCAGGCTCAGGTAGAAGCGAGAGGAGCCGGGATCACCCTGGCGGCCCGAACGGCCGCGCAGCTGGTTGTCGATTCGGCGGGACTCGTGGCGCTCGGTGGCGATGATGCGCAGGCCGCCCAGCGAGCGCACAAACTCGTGCTCCGCCTTCCAGCCTTCGCGCAGTTCGTCGATGCGCGCCTGCTTGGTCGCGGCATCCAGCGATTCGTCGGCCTCCACGGCCTCGACCAGCTTCTCCACATTGCCGCCCAGCACGATATCGGTGCCGCGGCCTGCCATGTTGGTGGCGATGGTGATCATCTTGGGCCGGCCGGCCTGGGCAATGATGTCCGCCTCGCGGGCGTGCTGCTTCGCGTTGAGCACCTGATGAGGCAGGCCTGCCTGGGTGAGCAGCCCGGAGATGATTTCCGAGTTCTCGATCGACGAGGTGCCCACCAGCACTGGCTGGCCGCGCTCGTGGCATTCGCGGATGTCGCCGATGGCCGCCTCGTACTTCTCGCGCGTGGTCTTGTAGACGCGGTCGAGCTGGTCGTCGCGCTTGCTCGGCCGGTTGGGCGGGATGATGACCGTCTCGAGCCCGTAGATCTCCTGGAACTCGTAGGCCTCGGTGTCGGCCGTGCCGGTCATGCCCGCGAGCTTGCCGTACAGGCGGAAATAGTTCTGGAAGGTGATTGAGGCCAGCGTCTGGTTCTCGGCCTGGATCTCCACGCCTTCCTTGGCTTCCACGGCCTGGTGCAGGCCGTCGCTCCAGCGGCGGCCGCTCATCAGGCGGCCGGTGAATTCGTCGACGATGACCACTTCGCCCTCCTGCACCACGTAATGCTGGTCACGGTGGTACAGGTGCCGTGCACGCAGCGCGGCGTTCAGATGGTGCATCAGCGTGATGTTGGCCGGGTCGTACAGCGACGCGCCGTCCGGAAGCAGGCCGGCCTGGCTCAGCAGTTGCTCGGCCTTCTCGTGGCCATCTTCGGTCAGGAAGATCTGGTGCGCCTTCTCGTCGACTGTGAAGTCGCCAGGCTTGGTGATGCCCTCGCCAGTGCGGGGATCCTCTTCGCCCTCCTGGCGGGTCAGCAGAGGCGCGACCTGGTTGATGGTCAGGTACATCTGCGTATGGTCTTCGGCCTGGCCACTGATGATCAGCGGCGTACGCGCTTCATCGATCAGGATGGAGTCCACCTCGTCGACGATGGCGTAGTTGAGCCCCCGCTGTACACGGTCGGTCGGCTCGTAGACCATGTTGTCGCGCAGGTAGTCGAAACCGTACTCGTTGTTGGTGCCGTAGGTGATGTCCGAGCCATACGCCGCCTGCTTCTCCTCCTTGGGCATGTTGGGCAGGTTGATGCCCACCGTCAGTCCGAGGAAGTTGTACAGGCGCCCCATCCAGGTCGCATCGCGGCTGGCCAGATAGTCGTTCACCGTGACCACATGCACGCCCTTGCCAGTGAGCGCGTTCAGGTAGACCGGCAGCGTTGCGGTAAGCGTCTTGCCTTCGCCCGTGCGCATCTCGGCGATCTTGCCCTGGTGAAGGGCCATGCCACCAATGAGCTGCACGTCGAAATGCCGCATCTTCATCACGCGCTTCGAGGCCTCCCGCACCGTGGCGAAGGCCTCAGGCAGCAGATCGTCCAGCAGCTCGCCCTTGGCGAGCCGCTCCTTGAACTCCTGCGTCTTGCCCCGCAGCGCATCGTCGTCGAGCTTCTCGAACTGTGGCTCCAGCGCGTTCACGCGCTCTGCGTTCTTTCGATACTGCTTCAGGAGGCGGTCGTTGCGGCTGCCGAATAGGCGGGTGAGGAAGTTCGTGGCCATTGGATGCGATATCGGCGCGCGCTTCGAGGCTGCCTCGAGAAACGGCGGGTCGGAAAGCCTAAGATAGTGGACGAGTTGGGGGCGCCGACCAGCCTTCCAAGAGAAGACCCGCCACGCCATCCCGCGACATGCCTCACCAGCCCTGGGGCCGGTGAACAGGGCATTTTAGAGCCTGTCCATGACCCGACGTTCCCACGCCATCACCTTGCTTCAAGCCACCGAGGATTCGCCCACGTTGTCGGGGCTGCTGTCCCGGGTTCGAGCCAGCCAGGCGCGGCTCAAGGCCATCCAGCCGCTGGTTCCACCGGCGATGTTCGCGACGCTGCAGGCGGGGCCGTTGGAGGACGGCAGTTGGTGCCTGCTTGTCAAAGGCAGTGCGGTGGCGGCGAAACTGCGGCAGATGGTGCCGATGCTGCTGGCGCATCTGCGCTCCCACGGCTGGGAGACCACGGCGATTCGGATCAAGATATCGACGGCGAGTTGATGGACTCTCGGTT
>NZ_JAGOPN010000036.1 GCF_017991995.1 Pseudacidovorax sp.
GTGCTGGCCCGAAAGCTCATGCGCGTGGCCTTCTCGCTGTTCAAGCAACACGCGATGTTCGATGCCCG
Organism: Pseudacidovorax sp.; assembly: GCF_017991995.1. Lineage (GTDB taxonomy): Bacteria > Pseudomonadota > Gammaproteobacteria > Burkholderiales > Burkholderiaceae_C > Xenophilus. The sequence goes on from NZ_JAGOPN010000036.1 coordinate 69, forward strand.
CCTGGCGGCCACTGTCGCTTGACGAGAACCATAGAACCTCAGCCCGAACGGTCTGGGGTTGACCGGCCCCGCATGACGACCCCCAGGACTCCGCGGCCTCACGGTCCCACGGTCGCGCGGTCGCGCAGCCTGAAAAGGGGAGGGTTCGCCAGCATCGTCTAGGCGGAGGATGACGGTGTGCGTGCGGAGGTGCCATTCGCGGCGCCGTGCAGTGCGGCAGGCGCGTCGGTGGATAGCGAGCACCCGTCCCGTGCCGCAAGTCGGTTAGCGCGAGCGTGCACCGGGAGCGCGCATGCCGGCGTCCTCTGCCGGGTTACGGCCCGCACCGCCCGCATCACCCGCACCAACCCGCACCACCCGCAACGCACCGTACAAGCGGCCGATGCCCAGCTCCTCAGTCCCGCCGCAACAACGCCTGCCGCAGCAGCCGCGAAGCGCGGTCGCGGATGCGCCCCGGCATCTGCCGCAGCGGCCGGTGCGGGTGTACCCGCGCGGTGGCGCAGGCCCACAGGAAGTCGTGCAGGATCGGCGTGTCGTTGATCGTGTCCGTGCCGCCGTACTTGTGGAACTCCGGATGCCACTGCGTCGCTGCGATGTAGCTGTGGCTGCCCTGGTCCGGCCGGCGGCGGATCGCCTCGGGCACCTGGTCGGGCAGGCTCCAGGCCTCCACCTCGAAGCCCGGGGCCAGGTTCTTGATGCCCTGGTGGTGGATGCTGTTGACCCGCGCCTGCGCCACGCCCGGGTACATCTGCGCCAGGCGCGTGCCCGGCACGATCTCGATGCCGTGGAAGTTCTGGTCGTAGGTCACCGGGTCACGGTGACGCAGCGTCTGCGGATGGCCGTGCTGCTCCTCGATGTCCTGGTAGAGCGAACCGCCGAAGGCCACGTTGATCAGCTGCAGCCCTCGACAGACGCCGAAGATCGGCTTGCCCGCCTGCTCGAAGGCCTCCACCAGCGCCAGGTCGTACAGGTCGCGGATGCGGTCGCCGATCCAGGCTTCCTTCAGGGGCTCCTCGCCGTAGCTGCCGGGCCACACGTCGGCGCCGCCATGCATCACCACGCCGTCCAGCCATTCGGCGTAGTGCGCCAGGCTGGTGTCGCCGCGGGCGGTGTCGCCGGTGGGGCAAGGCACCATCACCACCATCGCGCCGGCCGACATCAGCCAGTGGCAGATCGACTGCTCCACATACTGCAGCGTCTTGTTGGTGAACAGCGAACGCTTGGGGTCGGCATGCGAGAAGCAGGCCGACAGACCGATCTTGAGGCGGGAGGAGACGGGCGGGGCGCCGCTGGACAGCGGCAACCGGGAGGCGCGGGACATGACCGCATGGTGCGCGCAGCCCGCGCCCGGGCGTGTCGGCCAAGGGCGCGTCTGGCCTGGGAAGGGCGCCAGGCCACAGGCTGCGCCGCTACAATCCCGCGGTTTTGCACCGCGCGGGCTGTCCGCGCGTGGCGACATTCAAGCGTTGAGATCGTGGCGATCCGTTTGTGGGTCGCCACGCACCCCTGACAGTTTCGCGCCCGCCTTCTCCACGTACACAGGCTCGGGCGCCGGCAACGGCAGCCGGTTCGGGTACCGGCGTCCTGCCTCCGAGAGGACATACGACATGGCGAAGGAAGAGCTGATTGAAATGCAAGGGGCAGTCACCGAAGTGCTGCCCGACTCGCGCTACCGCGTGACGCTGGAAAATGGCCACGAGGTCATTGCGTACAGCGGCGGCAAGGTGCGCAAGAACCACATCCGCATCATCCTGGGCGACAAGGTGTCGCTGGAGATGTCGCCCTACGACCTGAGCAAGGGCCGCATCACCTTCCGCCACCTCGAGCGCCGCGGCCCGCCGCCCGAAGGCTCCCGCCGCTGACCGGGCGGCGCCTGCGCAGTGCCGCAGGACTGGCCGGCCCGGCGACCACGGCGACGGGCCTTCGGTGAAGCCGTCCTTCCGACGGCGCAGGGTCTTCGGGGCGCTCGCGCTTCATGGTCCAGGGTCTCGTACAGGGGCCCTGTCCTTCTTTCCACCACCCGGGGTCTCGCAGGAGGCCCTTTCTTGTTTGTGCCCATGGACGGCGAAGACCAGCAGACCGAGATCCCTCCTTCCTTCCTCGCGCTGTACGCCGACGCCCGCCAGCGCCTGCGCGAGCCGCTGGCCGTGGTGCGCCAGCGCTACGAGCTGTGCGAGGACCTGGCGCAGGTGCTGACCGGCCAGGCGCTCGGCCTGTCGCAAAGCGGCTCGGTGAGCGACCAGGAGGTGCTGCAGCGCTGCCTGGCCGGCCTGCGCAGCACCGATTCCGGCCTGGGAGCCGACGAGGCCGGCTGGACGGTGCAGCGGCTGGCCGAGTTGCTGGGCTGGGGCTGGACGAGCAGCCCCGACCGTCCGGACTGAGCCGCCTGCGCCCATCCGGGCCGAGCGCGTCGAAGCCGGGACAGGCGTCGGCCTGCCCTTCGACGCGCTCACGGCGAACGGATCGGCGCCTGGACCCCTGCCTCGCAGGCGCCACACGCCCTGGCGGCTTTCACGTTAGGCTCCAACGCTGGAGACACCACCCAGAACGCGTCCACACCCGATGGGCGCTCGCGCCGCCCATGACCCCGCCGCCTTCCGCCAGCGCCGCCGACCCGGCGCTCCGTTCCACTTCCGCCACCCGCTCCCCGAGCCGCAGCGCCTGGACCATGCTGCTGGTGCTGAGCACCGGATTCGCGCTCAGCCAGGCCTTCCGTACCGTGGCCGCCATCATGGCGGCGCCGCTGGCGGCCGACTTCCACCTCAGCCCGCAGGCCCTGGGCCTGTTCGCCGGCGCCTTCCACTTCGCCTTCGGCGCGCTGCAGCTCCTGATGGGCATCGGCATCGACCTGCAGGGCGTGCGGCGCACCGTGCTGGTGGCCTTTCCGCTGGCCATCGGCGGGGCGGTGCTGTCGGCACTGGCGCCCAGCTTCGGCGTGCTGGTGGTGGGGCAGGTGCTGATCGGCATCGGCTGCGCGCCGGCCTTCCTCGTGTGCACCGTCTTCATCGCGCGGCACTTCGCGCCGGAGCGCTTTGCCGCCGTGTCGGGCGCCATCCTCGGCCTGGGCAGCTGCGGCATGCTGGTCACGGGCACCCCGCTGGCCTGGCTGATCGAGGCCAGCTCCTGGCGCATGGGCTTCTGGGTGCTTGCGGCGGCTTCGCTGCTCGCCTGGGGCGCCATCGCGGCCGTGGTGCACGAGCCTGCCCCAGCGGCCGATGCGCCGCGCGAATCGCTGGGCAGCGCCGTGCGCACCTTCGCCGGCCTGCTGCTGCTGCCGCACACCTGGGGCATCCTGGCGCTCGCCCTGGTGACCTATGCCTCCTTCGTGGCGCTGCGCGGCCTGTGGCTGGGGCCGATGCTGATGCAACGCCACGGCTTCTCGCTGATGGCCAGCGGCAACGTGGCGCTGCTGATGACGGTGATCGCCATCGCGGGGCCGCCGCTGTTCGGCCGCATCGATCCGGGGCCGGCACAACGCCGGCGCTGGCTGGTCGGCTTCACCGTGGTCTGCGCCGGGCTCTTCGCGGTGCTCGCCTTCGATGCGCAGGCCAGCGTGGACATCGCGCTGGCCCTGGCCATCGGCCTGCTCTCGGGCTACATGGTGCTGCAGTACCCCGACGTGAAGGGCGCCTACCCGATGGCCGTCACGGGCCGGGCCATGGCGCTGTTCACCATGGCGATGTTCCTGGGCGTGGCGCTGATGCAGTGGGTGACCGGGGCCATCGCCACGGCGGCGCAGTCGCGGAGCATCGAGCCCTTCCAGGCCGTGTTCGGCGCGATCGCGCTGATGCTGGCGGCCGGGGCACTGGCCTACCGCCTGCTGCCGCAGCCGCCGCGGGAGGGGTGAGGGCGGGGCTGGCCGGGGCAGCACCCTGCGGCGGCTCCCCCCTCTCCCCAATCCCTCTCCCGCCAGGGGAGAGGGGCCGAGACACCTGGGCGTCGTGGCCTTTCAGCCCTTGCGGCGGCCCTTCCAGAACTTCGGTGCATCCGCGAGCCGGCGCAAGGCCTTGCCGGCCTTCTTCGCGGTGCGGGGCTGCTGCGCCGCCAGCCAGCCGATGGCGAACCAGGCATGCGCGTCCTGCTCGGCCGCCTGCTCGTAGAGGCGGCGGGCCGTCACCTGGTCGTTGAACAGGCCCAGCGCGTCCTGCGCGGGGCGCAACTGGTCGAGGTAGCGGGCCGTCCGGCCGGCGTCCAGCAGGGGCGCCACGAACTCGGCCAGGTAGCGCAGCCGCTTGAGCCGCTTGCGGGTGCGATGGCGCTGGTCGTCGTCCAGCTGGTCGAAGCGCTCCGCGTCGCGCAGCGACTGGCGGTGCAGCCGGCGCAGGCGGTGGCGCAGGTGGGCGAGGGTGGCATCGGCGTCCAGCGCCCCGCCGCCCTCGGCCGGGTCTTCGGCCGCGCGGCCTGCCAGGGCCACCAGCACGCCCTGGAAGGCCGGCTCGCGCACCGCGACCGCCGGCGTGGGCGCATCCTTCGCCTCGGCCACACGGATGGCCGGTGCATCGCTGCCTTCCATCCAGCGGCGCGATTCGGCCACCACCTGCGTCCGGTCGCGCCGCGCGCCCAGGGCGCGGAAGGCGCGCTGCAGTGGTGCTTCCCAGGCTGGGTCCAGCCCGCCGGCCAGCGGCGCCAACTCGCGCAGCGCAGTGCGCAGGCGGCGCAGGCCGATGCGCAGCTGGTGGATCTGCTCTTCGTCTTCGCTGCCCTCGGCGATCTCGCTGGCATTGGGCAGGACCTGGGCGAGGCAGGCGGCGATCACCCGACGCTGCAGCGCCGCGCCATCGGGTGGGCTGGTTTCCTCGAAGCGTGGCGTCTCGGCCTTGACCGCGGGCACCTGGGCGATGCCTTTCATCAGCCGTTCGCCACGTTCGGCCTTGGAGACGGTGCCCAGCCACAGGCCATGGCGCTGCGCCCAGTCGCGCGACAGGGCGACCAGGCCCGCGAGCGGGCCCTGCACCAGCTCCAGTTCCAGCTCGCACACGGGCGCCACGCGCATCGGACCGCCGGCGGGCGCCTGCGCGACGATCTTGCCCACGTCCAGCGCCAGCTCGACCCGCGCACCCTCGTGGCGGATCTCGCGCGTCAGGCGCCAGATGTCGGTGGCATAGGTCTCGACCACATCCTCGCCCGCGGCCTGCAGCACCTGCACCAGGCGCTCGCCCACCGGCGTACCCTGATGGCGCAGCAGGTCGGGCCGCAGCAGGTCGGTGGCGCGGGCAGCGCCCAGGTCGGCGTTGTGCTCCAGCCGCTGCAGCAGGCCGTGTCCCGCGGCCTTGACCGTCTGCACCCAGCGGCGGCCTTCCTTGCGCAGGCGCAGCGCCATGCCCGCGGCGGCCAGGGCGCCACCGGGCGCGTCGAAGTAGCGGGCCTGCATGCGGGTGCGCTGCACGGCGCCCTGGCGCAGGTCGGCCTCGACCGCGGCCAGCCGCTCGGCGGGGATGTGGAACTTGAATTCGGTTTCCATGGGGGCTTGCTAACGGATGCGGGGTGCAGCGGCGTCGGCGCCCACGGACGCGGGCCTTCGGCCGACAGGCCGCGCGGGCGTCGGTGCCCAGAATGCCGCCGCCTGCCGATGGTGGCAGGTCTGTGTGTCATTGTCCCCGTCGACCGAGCCGAGCCCTTTCCATGCGCCTCAAAGCCACCAACTTCCTCAAGCTGGACTGCCAGCAGCCCTGCCCCGTCGTCGCCATGCTCCGCCCGCGCAGCGGCCTGGCCCAATGGGTGGTCAGCGAGCACTACCACCTGCGGCCCTGGGTGCCCACGGTGGAGTATGTGGACCCGTACGGCAACCTCGGTCAGCGCTTCGTGGTGCCGGCGGGCGGCATGGAGATCGAGGTGCAGGTGGAGATGGAGACCGAGGAGGCCCTCGCCGTCGAGCCCGCCGCGCCGGTCACGCCCGTGGACCAGTTGCCCGACGCCGCGCTGATGTACCTGCTGCCCAGCCGCTACTGCCCGTCGGACCGGCTGGCAGGCCGCGCGCGCGAGATCGTCGGCGACCTCCCGGCCGGCTATGCGCAGGTGGAGGCCATCCGCCGCTGGATCCACGAACACATCACCTACGAATACGGCGTGAGCGACGCCAGCACCGATGCGCTGGGCACGCTGAACCTCGGCAAGGGCGTGTGCCGGGACTTCTCGCACGTGGGCATCGCCCTCACGCGGGCGCTGCAGATCCCCGCGCGGCAGGTGGTCGGCTACCTGCACAAGCTCGACCCGATGGACATGCATGCCTGGTTCGAGGCCTTCATCGGCGGCCGCTGGTACACCTTCGATGCCACCCAGGCCGAGCCGCGCGGCGGCCGCCTGGTGGTGGGCTACGGCCGCGACGCAGCGGACGTGGCCTTCATCTCCAACTACGGCGAGATCGCGATCGAGGAGATGCGCGTGACGGTCGAGCAGGTGTAGCCCGCCGCAGGGCGCGGCGGCAGCGCCGGCCCTGCGTATCAGGCGCCGCGCCGCTCAATGCCAGCCGCGGTGCCAGCCATAGACGGGGTGGTACCAGCCCCAGCCATGGCGCGGGTGGTAGTGCCACACATAGCCCGGTGCCGGCATCGCATAGGTGGGCGCCACATAGACCACGGTGGGCGGCGGTGCATACACCGGCGGCGTGACCACCACGGGCCGCGGCACCACGTGCACCGGCTCGGGGGCCACCACGCACCCTGCCAGCAGCGCGGCCGGCAGCACGGCCAGCGCACACAGCCGGAAGGGGGAGGAAGAGGGGCGGGAGCTTGTCTTCATTGGCGGATGTTCGAAGTGCCCGGTCGGGCGATGTTCCCGATCAACGCCTGCGCGCATCCGCCCGGCCGACCGCCGGCGTGTAAAGAAGGGTTTACTCAGCCGGTCGTCAGTCCGTGCTCAGCCCACTGTCAGTGGCTTCTTCAGGCGGTGGTGCCGCGCGGGCCACTGCGCCGGCCGAAGGCCTTGCGGCGCAGCCTGTCCTTCTTGCGCAGCCGCTTCTGCCACTGCGAAGCGGCCACGCTCAGCACGGTGGCGCCACCGAGCAGCAGCAGCTGTCGCGCCAGGTCGCGCGTGGCGCCCTGCAGCCGCCGGTCCACCTCGGCCTGCACCTCGCCGGTCTGCGTCAGCGCCATGGCCGCGGGCGGCGGCGTCGCGTCGCCCGCGTCGGGCTGGCCGGTCGTGGTCTGGGTGGGCACGACGGGCGGATGGGCCACGCTGGCGGCCAGCCGTGCATCGGCCACCGAGCCGTGCTCCAGCGCATAGACCTTGGTGAACTCCGCACCCAGCAGGAAGATCTGCGCCGCGTAGTACACCCACACCAGCAGCACCACCAGCGAGCCGGCGGCCGCGAAGGACTCGGTCATGCTGCTGCGGCCCAGGTACAGCGCGATGGCCGTCTTGCCCACCTGGAAGAGCATCGACGTGACGGCGGCACCCACCCACACGTCGCGCCAGGCGATGCGCGTGGTGGGCATGAACTTGTAGATCATGGCGAACAGCAGCGTCATGATCGCGAAGGAGATGGCGATGTTGAGCAGCTGCAGCATCAGCTCCCAGCCCGGCAGCAAGGCGCCCACCCAGCTGCCCATGGCGGCCAGGAAGGCCGACACCAGCAGCGACACCATCAGCAGGAAGGCCAGCCCCAGGATCAGCCCGAAGGACAGCACCCGCGCCCGCAGCACCGACCACACGCCCTTGGGCTTGGCCGAGGGCGGCACATGCCAGATGCGATCCAGCGCGCTCTGCAGTTCGGCGAACACGGTGGTGGCACCGACGATGAGCACGCCCACGCCGATCAGCCCGGCGACCAGCCCTTTGCCGGGTTCGCTGGCGCTGCGGATCAGGCCCTGCACCGCGATGGCCGCCTCGCGGCCGATGAGGCCGGAGAGCTGGCCGACGATCTCGCCCTGCACCGCCTCGCGGCCGAACAGAGCGCCGGCAATGGCGATCACGATCACCAGCAGCGGCGCGAGCGAGAAGAGGGTGTAGTAGCTGATCGCGGCCCCCATGCTGGGGGCGAAGTCGTCGCTCCAGGCGACGACGGCTTTCTTGCACAGCGAGAAGAGTTGCTTGAAGGTCATGGCGGCGGCTTTCTGGAGACGCGTACGACGGCGCACGGATGCCGCCAGTGTGCGGTCCCCACGCCGCCGCGGCCATGCGTCAAGGCGCGCTTTGCGGGTAGGCCAAGTGCGATGTGCGGCGGGGTCAGGCCGGTGGCTGCTCCCGCTGGGCCGTGCCGTTGCCGTCCGCAAGGTGGCGGGCGACGTCAGTGGCGCGGTCGCCGACGGCGGCCACCGCGGCGCGCAGCCGCGCTTCGTCGATGTCCATGCGGCGCGCCCATTCGGCCACCGCGCCTTCGGACTGCAGGTCGATGCGGTCCGGGTCGTTGCCGGCGGGGGCGATGAGGGTGTGGTCGTCGGGCATGAGGGGTTCCTACAAAGGCGGAAGAAAGAAGAAGGGTCAGATGGCCGCCGCGGCGCGCGCGAAGCTCGCGACCAGGGTGCGCCCGGGTGGTGCCGCCTGGCGCATGACCTCCAGCCGGCCGCTCTGGCTGCGCACGGCGTCGCGCAGGCGGTCCTCGCCGCCGCCGCCGGGTGCCTCGCCTTCCGCCGGCGTCGGCGCATGCACCGCGATGCGGAAGCGCTCGGGCTCCACGATGGAGGCGACGATGAGCCCGCTGCCCGGGGTCGCGACGGCGGCGGCCTCCGCCACCATGCGGCCCACCAGCTGGGCCAGGCGGTCCGGATCGGCCTGGCAATGGCCTTCGCCCAGGCGGTCATGTTCCAGGGCATGGCCCGGAAAGGCCTGTGCCAGCGTCTCGACGCACTGGGCCACCAGCGCATGCAGGGCGACGGGGCGGTGCGGCTCGTCGGCGCTGGCGGCGGTCTGGGCCTCGGCGATGCGCTGGTCGATCAGCTGCTGCGCGCGCTCGCCGGCGCTGTCGATGTGGTCCAGCACCTGCCGCTGCTGCGGATCGAGCGCCCCTCGGCGCAGCAGCTCGGTGCCCAGCCGGATGGCGCCCAGCGGGTTGCGCAGGTCGTGGCTCAGCCGGGCGAGCTGGCGCTCCAGCTGGTGCACCTGGGCCTGGAGCGCGTCGCGCATGGCCTCCAGCGGCTGCAGGTCGGGCCGGTCGTGGGACGCGGGCGGCTCGGCGGGGGCGGAATCCGGGTCGTGCATGGGCGCTCCTGGATGCGGGAACGGAAAGGCGATAGCAGGGAAGGGAGGCCGATGGTCGGGTGCGGCCGGGGTGCGCCGATGCGCCGTGGGCGCCACCGCGGGTAGGCCAATGACGACGCCACGGGCACTGGGCACGGCGACGGTGCGCGCGGTGGCCTTCACGCACAATCGGCAGCCCTGTGGCGGGCTCCGGCGCCGCCAGACCGCCGGCGCGCCTGCTTGCAGCGCAAGGCCGGCCCACCTCTTACGAACAGGCCGTCCGCGGCCCTCCAGCCTTTTCCTTCATGCAGATCACCCAAGACACCGTCGTCACCCTGCGCCTGCGCATCGCGGACGCCCAGAGCGGCCAGCTGCTCGACAGCCCCAAGGAGCCGGTCGTGTACCTGCACGGCGGCTACGACAACATCCTGCCGGCCATCGAGACGGCCCTGGACGGCCAGGCGGCCGGCCACCAGGCCACGCTGAACCTGTCGCCCGAGCAGGCCTTCGGCGCGCGCGACGAGAGCCTGCTGCGCACCATCCCCAAGAGCGAATTCCCGCCGGGCGTGAAGGTCGGCGGCCAACTGCGCGGCCAGCTCGACAACGGCGAGCCGCATGTGTTCAACGTGGTCAAGATCAAGGGGCCGCAGGTGCTGCTGGACGGCAACCATCCCCTGGCCGGCCGCAGCCTGCGCATCCAGCTGAACGTGGTGGCCGTGCGTGCCGCCACCGGCGAGGAGATCGCCCATCGCCATGTGCATGGCGATGGCGGCCATCACCACTGAAGGCTTCCCAGCCTTGCCTCGGCATCGCCAAGGGCTGAGGCGGAGGCGACGGGGCGTGCCCGGTGCCGCAGGGCGGCCTCAGCCGTGCGGCGTCACGGGCGAGGGCGGCACGCCGCGGGCCTCGATGGCCTCGGCGGCTTCCAGGCACAGGTCCTCGCGGAAGCGCGCCGCCACCAGCTGCACGCCCACCGGCGCCGGGCCGCGCTCGCCTTCGGCCATGCCGGTGCTCACCGTCAGGCCCGGCAGGCCCATGAAGGGCAGCGCGATCTGCGTCATCTGCGCCGCCCAGACGCGGGCATAGCCTTCGGGGCCCTGCAGGTCCAGGTCGACCGGGAAGGGCAGCTCGGCCGACACCGGCAGCAGCACCAGCGGATAGCGCTCGTGCAGAAAGCGCTGCCACTGCCGCGTGAGCGTCGCGCGCCGCACCAGGATGGCCGACAGCGCCGCGCTGTCCATGCGCGCGGCCACCTCGGCCTGCCCGCGCAGCACGACCAGCGCGGCCGGATCGCCCTCGCGCTCGGCCGTGCGCAGCTGCGCCTCGTAGCCATCGCCCACCCACAGCAGCGTCTGGTCGTCGGCGGCAGCCTTCAGCGGCGGCAGCGCCTCCACCTCGTCCACCAGCCAGCCGGCGTCGCGCAGGCGCGCGGCCGCGTCGCGCAGCGCTGCTTCGACGGGGGCGGTGGTGGCCAGGCCGTCCGGGCGCACGCACAGCGCGGCCCGGCGCGGCACGGCGGGCCCGACCAGCGGCGCCGCCACCGACCAGGGATCGCGCGCATCCGGTCGGGCCATGGCGGCCAGCGCGAGGCGCAGGTCGTGCACATGCCGCGCAATCGGCCCGGAGACGGCCGTCAGCTGGCCGCCGATGGTGCGCTCGGGGCTGGAGGCATTCCACGCCGCCACCCGGCCGAAGCTGGGCCGCAGGCCATGCACGCCGCAGGCATAGGCCGGGTAGCGGATCGAGCCGGCGATGTCCGTGCCATGGCCGATGGCACCGATGCCTGCGGCCACCGCCGCGGCCGCGCCGCCGGAAGAGCCGCCGGGCGTCAGCGCCGGGTTGCGCGGATTGCGCGTCACGCCGTGCAGCTGGTTGCTGGTGAACCAGCGGTAGCTGAAGGCGGGCGTGTTGGTGCGGCCGATGAGCACCGCGCCGGCGGCCAGCAGGCTGTCCACCACCGGGCTGTTGTGTTCGGCGACGAGGTCCTTCTGCAGGCGCACGCCGTTGGTGGTGGCGAAGCCGGCCTGGTCGACGTTGACCTTGAGGGTGACCGGCACGCCGGCCAGCGGCCCCACCGCCTCGCCGCGGGCCAGCGCGGCGTCGATGTCGGCGGCGCGGCGCAGTGCCTCGTCGGGCCGGTGGTCGACCACGGCGTTCAGGGCGGGGTTGACCGCCTCCAGCCGCGCCAGGGCTGCCTGCGTCGCCTCGGTGGCGGAGATGCGGCGGCTGGCGACCAGGGCGGCCGTCTGGGCGGCGCCCAGCTGCCAGAGCTCGGTCGGCAGTGCGGAGAGGGGGATTGAAGAGGGAACCAGCGGGGAGGACATCCCCGAGGTGTAGCGGGATGCGTGCCCGCTTGTCCAGCACCGGACGCGCCGCCCGTGTGCCTCAGGGCCCGGCCTGCATGGCCGGCGGGCGCTCAGCGCGCCGGCCCCTGCGCGTTGCAATAGTCGAAGAAGGCGTCCAGGTCGTTGGACTTGTCGAAGACGCGGTCGGCCCCGGCGTCGCTGCAGCGGCGGCGCATGTCGGCCGTGGCGTAGTTGGTCAGCACCACCATGCGCTGCCGGGCCCCACCGTTGCGCACGCGACGCAGCACGCCCAGCCCCGAACCCTGGCGCAGGAAGAGGTCGACGATGGCAAGGTCCCAGCCGTCGGAATGCGACTGCATCCACCGCACCGCCTCGTCCTCCCCCTCGGCCAGCCCGACGATCTCAGCGTCGGTCAGGTCTTCGAGCGTGGGGATGAGGCTGTCCCGGATGGTGGGGTTGTCTTCGACGATAAAGATGCGGGGGGCGGCCATGGTGTGGCGCGGACTGGAACAGGGGAGCTTAAGGGCCGGGGCGGTGCGGGCGTGGGCGCCCTGGGCCTCCCTTCCTGTGGGACGCGGCCTACGGAACGGGGAGGGTCAGCGCGGGCGCGCCTTCTTTTCGACCTCGGATTGCGCGGCTTCGAGGGCGTCCAGCACCTCGGCGGAGCGGCTGATCTGCTCCTCGACCTGGCCCGACTGGTCCAGCGCCTGGGCCACGTCGCCGACCTGCACATGGTCGGGCAGGGCCTCTTCGAGCACGGTGTTCACGACAGCCAGGTTGTCGGCCGCCTGGCGGATCTCGGCGGCCACCGCCTTGGCCTGGTCGATGGTGCGCTCCAGCGCTTCGACCGCCTGCGCCGTCGGGTCCTGCTTGTCTTGACTCATTCAACGCTCCTGCGGGGGCCGGGGGGAAGGCCATGCCGCGTGTGTGACGACGGCGGATGGTAGCGCCGCCCGCCCGGGGCTGCCGGTGAATCCACTGTTGCACCCATGGTCCGGGCTGTCGCGCGGGCGGGGGCTTCCACAATGGCGATATGCGCCGCATCTTCGGCGTTCGGGCTGACCGCCAGCCTTCTTGCGAACGAACGAAAGACTCTCTCCATGAGCACCCACCCCTCCTCTGCCGTCCTGGGCGTGCACCCGCTGGGCTTTCCCTGGCCGACGGTGGACCCCTTCCTCTTCTGTGCGTACCACGACGACGGTTATCCGCGCGGCGACGGCCGCATGGCGCCGGCCGCCTCGCTGGCCGGCCGCGAGATCGGCGCCGACTTCAGCCGCAAGGACGGCTGGAGCATGTACCACGGCGAATCCGTGCCCGGCTTCCCGGCGCATCCGCACCGCGGCTTCGAGACCGTGACGCTGGTGCGCCGCGGGCTGATCGACCATTCGGATTCGCTTGGCGCCGCGGCCCGCTTCGGCGGCGGGGACGTGCAGTGGGTGACGGCCGGCCGCGGGATCGTGCATTCGGAGATGTTCCCGCTGCTGCGCGAGGACGCGGACAACCCGCTGGAGCTGTTCCAGATCTGGCTGAACCTGCCGGCGGCGCGCAAGATGGTCGATCCGCACTTCACCATGTTCTGGTCGGGCCAGGTGCCGCACCTGCGCGCCGAGGGCGTGGACGTCACGGTGGTGGCCGGCCGCCTCCCGGGTGCCGACGCGCCGCCTTCGCCGCCGCCGGATTCCTGGGCCGCGCAGGCGGATGCCGACGTGGCCATCTGGACCGTGCGCCTGGCGCCTGGCGCGCGCTGGACGCTGCCGGCCGCGCGCGGGCTGGGCACGCAGCGGGTGCTGTACTTCTTCAAGGGCGCGTCGGCCACGGTGGGCGGGCAGGCGGTGCAAGGGCCGGCGGCCATCGAGCTTCGGGCCGATCTCGACGTGGCCCTGGCGGGCGGTGACGAAGTCTGCGAATTCCTGCTGCTGCAGGGCCGGCCCATCGCCGAGCCCGTGGCGCAGCACGGCCCCTTCGTCATGAACTCGCAGGCCGAGATCATGCAGGCCATGCAGGACTACCGCCGCACCCAGTTCGGCGGCTGGCCCTGGCCCGACGCGGCGCCGGTGCATGGCGCGGCGCCGGCGCGTTTCGCCCGCTATCCCGACGGGCGCCGGGAAGAGGCGGTGGACGCGGCGGAGTAAGCGTCAGCGCCGACTCGCGCTGCCGGCGATGGCGCGCGACAGCCGCCACATCAGCCACAGGAAGCCCAGCGGCAGCAGCACCGTCTGCACGACGAACAGGGCGATCAGGCGCACCATGGTGCGGGTCCATTCGCCGGCCGCCTGAAGGATCGCCTCGTAGCCGGCGCGCAGGTCGGTGGCGCGTTCGGACCAGCGCTTCAGGCGCTCCAGCAGGCTTTCCTGCGCCGGTGCGGCCGGCTGCGTGCGGCCCACCACCTGCTCGGGCGAGGCCTCGATCACGGCCAGGGCCGACTGGTATTCGCCCGCCATCACGGCCCGGTAGACGCCTTCGTTGGCCAGGCCCACGGCCGGCACCGCGAAGCGCACCAGCAGCAGGCCGGCGAAGACCGGCGACAGCCATCGCAGCGCGCGTGCGGTAGCCGCCTCCTGCCTCGCTGCGGGCGCATTGGCGCCAGCGGTTTCCGCTCGCGCGCGGGTCGACACCGTGGCCGCCCGCCAGCGCAGCACCAGCCAGGCCAGCAGCACCGCCGTCAGCGCGATCGACACCGCCGCATGTCCGCCGATGCCCAGCATCAGCAGCTGGATGCCGAAGGCCACGCTGGCAGCGAGCATCACGGCGGCGAAACGGTCCACCAGCTCGTTCAGCGGCTTGAGGGCCTGGCCCGGCGCCAGGCTCAGGCCGACGCCGGCCGGCTTGACGTCCAGCTGCGTGCCCTGGGCCACCGACAGCACTGCGCCCAGCGCCCGCGCCGCCGCAAAGGCGGTGAGCGAGCGCTGCAGGCCGGCGCGCAACTGCTCGCGGGCCAGGGGCTCCAGTGGCACCAGCCAGCAGCCGGCGAGCACCGCGGCGGCCACGAACAGCAGCAGGGCGCGTCTCAGAGGGGCCGCGGGGGCCCGCCCCGGTGGCGCTCCCGGGCGCTCGCTCATATCGATTTGAGCGCCTCGGCGCCGGGTGCGGTCATGCTGGGCGTGAACTCGACGATGTCGAGGCGGGCCAGCTTGTGCTGCGCGAACGGGTCCTGCGCGAGCACCGCTTCGAGCGCGGCCCGGTCGCCCGAGCGGGCCAGGATGACGCCGCCCACGCGCGGCACCTGCCGGCCGGAGGCGACGAACAGGCCGCTGTCGTAGTGGCGGCGCAGCCAGGCGACGTGGGCCTCCATGTGGGCGTCGATCTCTTCGACGGGGCGGATGTAGGTGAGGGTCACGATGAACATGCGCCCGAGGGTAGCCCGCTGCGCCAGCGGCTGTCTCGGATGGCCTCGGTGGGCGCGCGGATTGCGGCGCTTCGCCCGGCGGGGCGCTGCCTTGTGCGGCGGGTGCCAGCGCCGCATCCTGGTCGGCATCGCGCCGCCGCTGTGCCTGCCCTCGGCAGTTCAGCCCTGTCCTGTGGCCACTGTCCAGACCAGCCACACATTGGCCGCGCCGATCACCGCGAACAGCCCCCAGGCCGTGGCCTTCATCGCCCAGCCGCTGGCGAATTCGCCCATCAGCCGCCGGTCGCTGGTGAAGCGCACCAGCGGCCAGATGGCGAAGGGCAGCTGGAAGCTCAGCACCACCTGGCTGAGCACCAGCATCTTGCCCACGCCGCCGTCGCCGAACCACCACACGCCCACGAAGGCCGGCACGATGGCCAGGGCCCGGGTGATCAGCCGCCGCTGCCAGCAGGGGATCTTCAGGTCCAGGAAGCCTTCCATGATGATCTGGCCGGCGATGGTGCCGGTGAAGGTCGAGCTCTGGCCCGAGGCCAGCAACGCGATGCCGAAGAGCGTGGCCGCCAGGCCGCCCACCACTGGCTCGATGAGCCGGTAGGCGTCCTCGATCTCGGTGACCGGCGCGCGCCCGCCGCCGTGGAAGGCGCTGGCCGCCAGGATCAGGATGGCGGCATTGACGAACAGTGCCAGCGTGAGCGAAAGCACGGCGTCCATCGTGCCCAGGCGCACCGCCTCGCGCGTGGCCGCGGGCGTGCGCGCCACCAGACGGGTCTGCACGATGGAGGAATGCAGGTACAGGTTGTGCGGCATCACCGTCGCGCCCACGATGCCGATGGCCAGGTAGAGCGCGCCCGGCTGCTGCAGCCGCTCCAGGCTGGGCACGAAGCCCATCGCCACGCCGAACCAGTTGGGCTGGGCCATCGCCAGCTCGACCGCGAAGCAGCCGGCGATGGTCAGCACCAGGCCGAGCACGATGGCCTCCACGCGCCGGAAGCCCGCGCCCTGCAGGCCCAGCACCAGCAGCGTGTCGAAGGCCGTGATGGCGATGCCCACGGTAATGGAGACGCCCAGCAGCAGGTGCAGCGCCAGCGCGCTGCCCAGCACCTCGGCCAGGTCGCAGGCCACGATGGCCAGCTCGGCGCCCAGCCACAGAAAGCGGTTGGTGCGCGGGCCGTAGCGTTGGCGGCAGGCGCGGGCCAGGTCCAGCCCGCCGGCCAGGCCCAGGCGCACGCACAGGGTCTGCAGCAGCATCGCCGCCAGGCTGGCCAGCAGCACCACGAAGAGCAGGCCATAGCCGAAGCGCGAGCCGGCCTCGATGTCGGTGGCCCAGTTGCCCGGGTCCATGTAGCCCACCGACACCAGCAGCCCGGGGCCGGCGAACTTCAGCAGCTTCTTGTGGAAGGGCTGGCCCGGGTCGACGGTGACGCTGCCCTTGACTTCGGAAGGGCAGAAGGGCGCGGTGGCGGTGCGGGGCAGGCGGAACATGGCGGGGCCGATGGTAAGGAGCCGCCTCGCGCACCGTGCGGCGCGGCGACGCTGGGCGGCAGCGTCAGAAGTGGTCGGGCGACGGCATGTGCTCGCGCATCCACGCCGTGAAGGCGCGCAACCGCGGCGGGTACTGGCGCGCGTAGGGATGCATCAGGTAGATGGGCAGCGGATCGCCCACCCACTGCGGCGCCAGGCGCACCAGCCGGCCCTCGGCCAGGTCCGGCGCCACGGCCCAGGCCGACACCAGCGCGATACCCGCCCCACCGAGCACGGCGCGGCGGGTGGCATAGAGGCTGTCGGTCGCGAGGCGGGGCCGGATGGCGAAGGTCTCGCGCCTGCCGTCGGCCTCGTGCGTGAGCGTGACCTCGTCGCGGTAGAAGGTCTGCAGCGCCAGCCAGGGCAGGGCGGCCAGCTGCTGCGGCGCCTCGGGCGGCGGGCCTTCGCCCCAGAGGCCGGGCGGCGCCACCACGATGCGCTGGATCTCGGTCAGGCGCTGGGCCACGACCGACGGATCGCTCACGGCGCCCACGCGGATCGCGCAGTCGATGCCCTCGGCGATGAAGTCCGGCTGGCGGTCGTGCAGCAGCCATTCGACGCTCACTTCGGGATGGGCCTGCAGGAAGCCCAGCAGCGGCGCCATCAGCTGGTCCTGGCCGAAGGCATGCGGCACCAGCACGCGCAGGTGGCCGCGCGGCGTGTTGCGGGCGCCGCGCACGTCGGCCTCGAAGCTGTCCCAGCGCTCCAGCAGCTCCCGCGCCTGGGCCAGGCAGCGCTCGCCGTCCTCGGTCAGCGCCATGGCATGGGTGGAGCGGTGCAGCAGCCGCAGGCCCAGGCTGCGCTCCAGCGCCTGCAGGCGGCGGCTGACGGTGGGTTGGGTGCTGCCCATCTGCTGGGCGGCGGCCGAGAGGCTGCCGGCGTCCACGATGCGCACGAAGGTCTGCAGCAGGTCCAGACGGTCGACAGCAAGGGGTGCTTCTTTCATGCGTTGGGCGTATAGCCGATCTGCAATCCAGCCGTCTACAGCTTTTTGTCATTCGTTGAAAGAATGCTCCACATTCGGCAGCGCCCACATTGCCCGTAAGCAAAGGGCGGCGCCGCAGACTGCCAAGGAGTTCCCCATGTCATCCCTTCCTCTTGCCTCCGGTTCCGCCGCCGCGCCTGCCCAGCCCGACCTGTCGCGGCCGCTGGTGCTGATGCTGGCCGCGGGCGCCGGCCTGGGCGCCGCCGCCCTCTACTACGCGCAGCCGTTGCTCGGCATCCTGGGTGCGGACCTGGGCGCCAGCCCGGCCCAGACGGGCCTCGTGCCCACGCTCACCCAGCTCGGCTATGCCGCCGGCATCCTGCTGCTGATTCCGCTGGGCGACCGCTACGACCGTCGCCGCATCATCCTGGTCAAGGTGGTGCTGCTGATGCTGGCGCTGCTGGCCAGCGCCCTGGCGCCCGGCCTGGGCGCGCTGCTGGTCGCCAGCCTGGCCATCGGCCTGACCGCGACGCTGGCGCAGGACATCGTGCCCGCCGCCGCCGCGCTGGCACCCGAGGCGCACCGCGGCCGCACCGTCGGCACGGTGATGACCGGGCTGCTGCTGGGCATCCTGCTGTCGCGGGTGGCCAGCGGGCTGGTCGGCCAGCAGTGGGGCTGGCGCGCTGTGTTCCTGGCCGCGGCGGGGTCCATCGCCTTGATCGGCCTGGCGCTGTGGCGCGGGTTGCCGCGCTTCGTGCCCTCGACGCAGTTGAGCTACGGCCAGCTCATGGCCTCGCTGGTGCAGCTGTGGAAGCGCTACGGCCCACTGCGCCGCGCGACGCTGGCCCAGGGCCTGCTGTCGATCGGCTTCAGCGCCTTCTGGTCCACGCTGGCGGTCATGCTGCACGAGCGCTTCCAGATGGGCAGCGCCGCCGCCGGCGCCTTCGGCCTGGCCGGTGCCGCCGGTGCGCTGGCCGCCCCGCTGGCCGGTCGCCTGGCCGACCGGCGCGGTCCCAACCGCGTGACGCAGCTGGGGGCAGGGCTGGCGCTGCTCTCCTTCGCGCTGCTGCTGGTGCAGGACCTGCTGCCGCCCGCGGCGCAGATCGGCCTGCTGGTGGTGGCCGCCATCGGCTTCGATTTCGGCGTGCAGGCCACGCTGGTGGCACACCAGACGCTGGTCTACAGCCTGGACCCGGGCGCCCGCAGCCGGCTCAATGCGCTGCTGTTCACCGGCATGTTCATCGGCATGGCCGCCGGCGCCGCGCTGGGCAGCCAGGTGCTGGCCCATGCGGGCTGGTTCGGCGTCGTGCTGCTGGCCATGGCGAGCGCCGGGGCCACGCTGGCCGTGCGGCTCTGGCCGTCACGGCGCGGCTGAGGCGCTCGGGTTCTCCAGCAGACAGGCCGCCTGGCGAGCGCCGGGCGGCCTTTCTGCATCTGGCGTCATCGCCCGGAAAGTTTGGGGAGTCTGGGAAAAGGCCGGCTCAGAAAGGGCGAGGCCGCCTCGCCGAAGCGCCAGGGCACGTCCGCCGCGCGGGTGATGCCGATGCGCGGCCCGGTCTGCACCTGAATGCGTTCGCTGGCAGGCCGGGGACGGAGTTCGAAGGGCGGCGCATCCAGCCGCAGGTGGTTGAAGCTGGCGTCCACGCCCAGCGCCTGCCCTACGCGGCCGGGGCCGGCGGCCAGCAGGCGCACATCCTGCACGCCGCGGCGCTCGCGCATGCGGGCCAGGCCCTCGGTTGGCGCCAGCGCACGGATCAGCACGCCCGCGCCGTGGCCCTGGGGGCCGCAGACGAAGTTCAGGCACCAGTGGATGCCATAGGAGCGGTAGACGTAGGCCCGGCCCGGCGGCCCGAACATCGCCGCATTGCGCGGCGTGGGCCCGCGATGGCTGTGCGAGGCCGGATCCTCGCGGTCGTAGGCCTCGGTCTCCACGATGCGGCCGCCCACGCCGTCGACCAGAACCTCGACGCCGATCAGGGCCCGCGCCACTTCGTGGGCGGGGGCGAGGAAGTCGATGAAGGCGGTCGTGGGCGATGAGGCGGTCACGGAGCGGAAGGGGCGAGGACGGATCGCACCAGTCTAGGAGGTGCGCCAATCCGCCGGAGCCGGACGAATGCCGGTGCACCCGACAGCCCGCGCCCGGGTGCATCGCGCCAGAATCGCCGGGTCCTCGTCACCCAGGAGCCGGCGCCGCGCCGCGGCCGCCGTCCTCGCCCGCCATGCCCCAGCCGACCGACTTCGCCACACTGATCCACCAGGGCGCCACCGCCTGCGCCCGCGCCGTCGCCGCGGGCGAGGCCACGGCGCTCGAACTCTGCGACGCCGCCATCGCCGCCATCGAGGCGAAGGACGGTGCCTTGAATGCCGTCGTGCTGCGCGACTTCGATCGCGCGCGAGACCAGGCCCGGGCCGCCGACGCCCGGCGCGCGAAGGGCGAGCGGCCAGCGCTGCTGGGCGTGCCGATGACGGTGAAGGAATCCTTCAACATCGCCGGCCTGCCCACCAGCTGGGGCCTGCCGCCCTTCCGCGACTTCCGCCCGGCGACCGATGCGGCGGCGGTGCAGCGGCTCAAGGCCGCGGGCGCCGTCATCCTGGGCAAGACCAATGTGCCCGTGGCGCTGGCCGACTGGCAGACGGCCAACCCGATCCACGGCCGCACGGTGCATCCGCTGGACGCCTCGCGCACGCCGGGCGGCTCCTCGGGCGGCGGCGCGGCCGCGCTGGCGGCGGGCCTGGTGGCGCTGGAACTGGGTTCGGACCTGATGGGCTCGCTGCGCGTGCCCGCGCATTTCTGCGGCGTGTGGGCGCACAAGCCCAGCACCGGCATCCTGCCGATGCGCGGCCAGGCCTTTCCCGGCACGCCCGAAACGCTCGGCCCACCGCCGGACCTGCCGACGGTCATCGGCCCGCTGGCGCGCAATGCCGACGACCTGAGCCTGGCGCTGGACGTGCTCGCCGGCCCGGAGATGCCCATGGCCCAGGCCTGGCAGCTGCAACTGCCGCCACCGCGGCAACCCGACCCGGCGCGCTGGCAGGTGCTGGTGCTGGACGCCCATCCGCTCGCGCCGGCCGACGCCGAGGTGCGCGGCGCGGTGGCCGAGGCGGCGCGGCGCCTGCAGGCGCAGGGCGCCCGGATCGTCCGCCCGGACGAACTGCCGACCGGCGCCCTGCCCGACCTGGCGGTGCTGCACCGGGCCTACCAGCAGTGGGTGATGACGGTGCTCGGCGCCTTCGAGCCCGGCGCCGAGTGCGACCTGAACGCGCACGAATGGATCCGCCTGGTGGCCGACCGCGGCCGGCTGCGGGCGCAGTGCTTTGCGCTGCTGGAGCGGGTCGATGCCCTCGTGATGCCGGCCTTCGGCTGCGCCGCCTTCGCGCACCAGGACGATCCGGACTGGGGGCGGCGCACCCTGCGCATCGATGGCGAGGACACCCCTTACGAGGCCCAGGCCGCCTGGGCCAGCCTCGCCTCGCTGGCCAGCCTGCCCGCCACGGCCGTGCCGGTCATGGCGGGGGCGGGCGGGCTGCCGCTGGGTGTGCAGGTGATCGGCCCGTGGCTGCACGACCGCGGGACCATCGACGTGGCGCGTCGGGTTGCGGGTGCAGGCCCGCGGGCATAACGGCGGACCGCCAACGGAAAAGCGCGCCACGGGGGCGCGCTCTTCATCGCAGTCCAGGGCCGCGGGGGCAGCCCGTGCGGCGCTGCTTACTTGGCGACGACGCGGGTCATCTCCAGGCACTTGTTGGAGTAGCCCCACTCGTTGTCGTACCAGCTCACCAGCTTGACGAAGGTGCCGTCCAGCGCGATGCCGGCCTCGGCGTCGAAGATGGAGGTGCGGGCATCGCCGCGGAAGTCGGTGGCCACCACCTTGTCCTCGGTGTAGCCCAGCACGCCCTTCAGCGCGCCTTCGCTCTGGGCCTTCATCTCGGCGCAGATCTCCTTGTAGCTGGCTTCCTTCGACAGCTCGACGGTCAGGTCGACCACCGACACATCGGAGGTGGGCACGCGGAAGCTCATGCCGGTGAGTTTGCCCTTGAGTTCGGGCAACACGACGCCCACGGCCTTGGCGGCGCCGGTGGAGCTGGGGATGATGTTTTCCAGGATGCCGCGGCCGCCGCGCCAGTCCTTGTTGGACGGGCCGTCGACGGTCTTCTGCGTGGCGGTGGCGGCGTGCACGGTGGTCATCAGGCCGCGCTTGATGCCCCACTTGTCGTGCAGCACCTTGGCCAGCGGGGCCAGGCAGTTGGTGGTGCACGAGGCGTTGGAGACGATGTCCTGGCCGGCGTAGCCGCTGCTGTTGACGCCGTACACGAACATGGGCGTGTCGTCCTTCGAGGGGGCCGACATGATCACCTTCTTGGCGCCGGCGGCCAGGTGCTTGCCCGCGGTTTCCTTGGTGAGGAAAAGGCCGGTGGATTCGAGCACCACGGTGGCGCCGACTTCGTCCCACTTGAGGGCGGCGGGGTCGCGCTCCTGCGTCAGGCGGATCTTCTTGCCATTGACGATCAGCGTGTTGCCCTCGACGGCGATGTCGCCCTTGAAGCGGCCGTGCACCGAGTCGTACTGGAGCATGTAGGCTAGGTAGTCGGGCTCCAGCAGGTCGTTGATGCCCACGACTTCGATGTCGGGGAAGTTCTGAACCGCGGCGCGCAGCACGTTGCGGCCGATGCGGCCGAAGCCGTTGATACCCAGTTTGATGGTCATGCGAATGCTCCAGGAAGTTATGGAAAAACCAACTCAGTCGGCAAGGACGGCCTCGACCGTCGCCGCCACGTTCTCGGGCGTGAAGCCGAAGTGCTTGAACAGCACGCCGGCCGGCGCCGATTCGCCGTAGGTGTCGATGCCCACGACGGCATCGACGCCGTATTTCCACCAGCCGCCGGTGCTGCCCATCTCCACGGCGATGCGCGGCAGGCCCTTGGGCAGTACGGACTTCTTGTACTTGACGTCCTGGCGGTCGAAGGTGGTGGTGCTGGGCATGGAGACCACGCGCACGGCAATCTTGCGGCTGGCCAGCAGCTCCTGCGCCTTGAGCGCCAGTTGCACCTCGGAGCCGGTGGCGATGATCACCGCCTTGGCCTTCTTCTTGAGGCCCACGCGCGAGGGCTCGGCCAGCACGTAGGCGCCGCGGCTGATGTCGGCCAGCTCGTCCTTGGGTGCGTAGTTCAGGTTCTGGCGCGACAGCAGCAGCGCGGTGGGCTGCGCCTTGTTGCGCAGGGCGCAGGCCCAGGCCACCACGGTCTCGGTGGTGTCGCCGGGGCGCCAGACGTCCAGGTTGGGGATCAGGCGCAGGCTGGCCGCATGCTCGATCGACTGGTGCGTGGGGCCGTCCTCGCCCAGGCCGATGGAGTCGTGCGTGAAGACATGGATCACGCGCTGCTTCATCAGTGCCGCCATGCGGATGGCGTTGCGGCTGTAGTCGCTGAAGGTCAGGAAGGTGCCGCCGTAGGGGATGAAGCCGCCGTGCAGCGCCACGCCGTTCATGATGGCGGCCATGCCGAATTCGCGCACGCCGTAGTTGATGTGGCGGCC
>NZ_JAGOPN010000024.1 GCF_017991995.1 Pseudacidovorax sp.
AGTTCTACTTCCGCACGACGGACGTGACCGGCGCGATCGAGCTGCCGAAGGACAAGGAAATGGTGATGCCTGGCGACAACGTGTCGATCACGGTGAAGCTGATCGCCCCGATCGCCATGGAAGAAGGTCTGCGCTTCGCCATCCGCGAAGGCGGCCGTACCGTCGGCGCCGGCGTCGTGGCCAAGATCATCGAGTAAGGATTGGACCCATCATGGCTACCAACAAGCAGAAGATCCGCATCCGCCTCAAGGCCTTCGACTACAAGCTGATCGACCAGTCGGCTGCCGAGATCGTCGATACCGCCAAGCGCACCGGCGCCATCGTCAAGGGCCCGGTGCCCCTGCCGACCCGGTTCAAGCGCTTCGACATCCTGCGTTCGCCGCACGTCAACAAGTCGAGCCGTGACCAGTTCGAGATCCGCACGCACCAGCGCCTGATGGACATCGTCGATCCCACGGACAAGACGGTGGACGCGCTGATGAAGCTCGACCTGCCGGCCGGCGTGGACGTCGAGATCAAGCTGCAGTAAGTTTTTCGGCAGCTTCGTGAAAAGAGCCCGCGTGCCTTCAGGCCGCGGGCTTTTGTGTTCTTTGGCTTGACGCCCTCGGCCTCTAAGCTTCTCGCCCTTTGCTGTCAGGGAGAGAAGTCAAATGACTCGTCGATGGTGGTCGGGCCCAGCGTTGCTGGCCTGTGCGGTATTGCTGGCCTCGTGCGGAGGTGGAAGCGGCGGCGGAGGGGGGGGCGCTGTGCTGCCCGTCACGAGTGGAGGCGAAGGGTCGTCAGGCACCGCGGCCCCGGCGACGGCAACCCTTTCCGGGCGCATTACCTTTGACTCGGTGCCCAGTCTCAATGGCGCGTTGAACTATGCAGCCACCGTGGCCAAGCCTGTTCGGGGTGCGCCACTCGACGTCGTGGATGCCACAGGCACTGTCAAGGCGTCGACCGTGACCGATGCCGACGGGCGCTACTCGGTCGTGATTCCGGCCGCGACGTCGCTCGCGGTGCGTGTCATGGCCCGGCTGCAGCACAGTGGGGCCGATGGCGGTTGGGATGTCGCGGTTCGGGATAACACCCAATCTGGCGGCCTTTATGGCATGCAAAGTGGATACTTCGCCGCCACCGGTAGCAACCAGGCAAAAGACCTTCACGCCCCCTCGGGTTGGTCCGGCTCGTCGTATGGGAGCGAGCGGGTGGCGGCGCCCTTCGCGCTGCTCGATGCAATCTACACGGCGCAAGCCAAGATCCTCGGCGTTGCGCCGGGTGCATCGTTTCCTATCTTGAATGTCTATTGGAGCCCCAGCAACAGGCCTGCATCGGGCTCCGTGACCCTCGGGCAGATCGGCACCTCGCATTTCAGCGACTACACCGCCAGTGGCGGGACGCGCGCCATCTTCGTCCTGGGCAGCGAGAACGTGGACACGGACGAGTACGACAGTGCTGTGGTCGTCCATGAGTGGGGGCATTACTACCAATCGGCCTTCTCCAGGGACGACTCTCCTGGCGGTACGCACAGCTTCGGTGACCTGCTTGATCGGCGGCTCGCCTTTTCAGAGGGGTGGGGCAATGCCTGGTCTGGCATCGCGCTGGACCGGAGCACCTATTCCGATTCGGCGGGGCAGCGGCAAGCGCAGGGTTTTGCCTTTGCACTGGATGCCGGGGCGGCCAGCTCGCCCGGCTGGTTCAATGAAATGTCCGTGCAGTCCATTCTGTGGAAGTTGAATGCCGCGGTCGGTCTGGCGCCGATTCACCAGGCCATGACGCAGGGATTGAAAAGCACGGCGGCGGTGACGTCGGTCCATGCGTTCGCGACCGCGTTCTATGCGGTGGCTACGCCCGGTCAGACCGCGTCGCTGAACGGCCTGCTTGCTGCGCAGGGTGTGGTCCCGCCCATGGATGCCTTTGGTCCCAACGAAACCAATGATGGTGGGTTGGGTGCCTTTGCTTTGCCCCTGTACACCGCCGTCAGTTTGGCGACGCCTCAGCAGGCATGCGTCACCAACCGGGCCGACCCCGGGGCGGATGGCAACAAACTCGGAAGCTATGCCTTCCTGGTTCTTCCGGTGGCGCAGGCGCGCAGTTACACGATCAGCATCCAGGGGCCGGCGGCTTCGGACCCCGACTTCGTCGTCTACCAGCGCGGAAAAGTGGGAGAGGCCGTCAACGCGAATTCCGGTACGGAGTCGGGGGCGGTCGGTCTGGCCGCCGGGCAGGCTGTGCTGGCCATCAATGATTACAACAACGCCTCCTCAAACACCTGTTTCACGGTGACGATCAACTGAAAGGGAAGAGCATGCGCAACACATTCAAGGCCTGCTGCTGTGCGGCCACGCTTTTCGCTCTTGCGTGGGGTGTCCAAGCTGGCGGGACCTCCGCGCCCACGGCGCTTGGCCCTCGATTGGTCACGGCCCCTGTCAAGATGAACGGCTCTGGCGTGATCCTGCAGCACAGCGTGGCTGCGGCGTCTCGAGCCGGCGAGACGGTGTCGCTTCTCCTCGTGTTTTCCGGCGTCGGCAGCCAGGGGGCGATCGTGAAACTGCAGCCCGAGGCCGGGGTGACGGTGGATTCGCCGTCTCCCGAGTGGTCGCTGCCCGCCGGGCGTTCTTCGTGGACCGTTCACGTGACGCCTCAGGCGACTGGGACGGCCTATCTCAACGTATTCATCACCCAGGGTGGCGCCACCACGGCGGCCTCGATTCCCATCCAGGTTGGTGCCCCGTCGAAGAGTCTGCCGCCGTCGGGTCGGCTCAAGGAAACCCCGGGCGGCGAGAAGATGATCTTGATGCCGGTGAAGTAGCGTCCTGCCGTCGGTGGATGGGCCGTATTGCGCGACCTCCTGCTTCGTGCTACAGTGCGCAGTTCGCTCCGTTCCGGTTCCTCAGGCGCCGAACGGCACGAAAATTCATCAACCCTTCTCTCGTATCCGCCTGCATTCCGCGGGCGTTCAACGTTGTCGCCAATTGCAGTGGCAGCGGCGGGAGTTTTGGAGAAAAACCATGAGTCAAAGCAACTCCCTCGGGTTGCTGGGCCGCAAGGTGGGCATGATGCGCCTCTTCACGGACGACGGCGATGCAGTGCCCGTCACCGTGGTGGACGTGTCCAACAACCGCGTGACCCAGGTCAAGACCCAAGAGAACGACGGCTACGTCGCTCTGCAGGTGACGTTCGGTGCCCGTCGTGCCTCGCGCGTGACGAAGCCCCAGGCTGGCCATCTGGCCAAGGCTGGCGTCGAAGCCGGCGAAATCATCCGCGAATTCCGCGTGACCGCCGAAGCTGCTGCGCAGCACCAGGCCGGTGGCGTGATCGCCGCCAACGCCGTGTTCGCCGCAGGCCAGAAGGTCGATGTGCAGGGCACCTCGATCGGCAAGGGCTTCGCCGGCACCATCAAGCGCCACAACTTCGCGTCGCAGCGTGCGTCGCACGGTAACAGCCGTTCCCACAACGTCCCGGGCTCCATCTCGATGGCCCAGGATCCGGGTCGCGTGTTCCCGGGCAAGAAGATGACCGGCCACATGGGCGACGAGACCGTCACCACCCAGAACCTGGACATCGTGCGCATCGACGAAGCCCGGCAGCTGCTGCTGATCAAGGGTGCCATCCCCGGTGCCAAGGGCGGCTTCGTGACCGTGCGTCCCGCCGTCAAGGCCAAGCCCCAGGCAGAAGGAGCGAAGTAATGGAACTCGAACTCCTGAATGAGCAGGGCCAGGCCGCGTCGAAGTACGACGCGCCCGAGACCGTGTTCGGCCGTGCCTACAACGAAGACCTGATCCATCAGATCGTCGTCGCCTACCAGGCCAACGCGCGTCAGGGCACCCGTGCCCAGAAGGACCGCGAGCAGGTCAAGCACTCCACCAAGAAGCCGTTCAAGCAAAAGGGCACGGGCCGCGCCCGCGCCGGTATGACCTCTTCGCCGCTGTGGCGTGGAGGCGGCCGGATCTTCCCGAACCTGCCTGACGAAAACTTCTCGCAGAAGATCAACAAGAAGATGTACCGCGCCGGCATGGCGTCCATCTTCTCGCAGCTGGCCCGCGAAGGCCGCCTGGCCGTGGTCGAGTCGCTCAAGGTCGACTCGCCCAAGACCAAGCAGCTGGCTGCCAAGTTCAAGGCGATGAACCTCGAGTCCGTGCTCGTGATCGCCGAAGAAGTCGATGAGAACCTGTACCTCGCCTCGCGCAACCTGGCCAACGTGCTGGTGGTCGAGCCGCGCTACGCCGATCCCGTGTCGCTCGTGCACTACAAGAAGGTGCTGGTGACCAAGGCGGCCGTCGACAAGCTCAAGGAGATGTTCGCATGAGCCGCATGAATCCCACCCCCGCGGAGCGCGAGTTCGACGAAGGCCGCCTGATGGCCGTGCTGGTCGCACCGATCGTCTCCGAGAAGGCCACGATGGTCGGCGAGAAGTCGAATGCCATCACCTTCAAGGTTCTCCAGGACGCCACCAAGCCCGAGATCAAGGCCGCTGTCGAGCTGATGTTCAAGGTCGAGGTCAAGGGCGTGTCTGTCGCCAACATCAAGGGCAAGACCAAGCGCTTCGGCCGCTCGGTGGGCCGCCGCGACAACGTTCGCAAGGCCTACGTGACGCTCAAGCCCGGTCAGGAGCTCAACCTGGTTTCGGAGGCTGCGTAATCATGGCCGTCATCAAGCTCAAGCCGACTTCCCCGGGCCAACGCGGCGCGGTCAAGATCTCGCGCGACCACCTGCACAAGGGTGAAGGCTACGCGCCCCTGCTGGAGCCCCAGTTCCAGAAGGCCGGCCGCAACAACAACGGCCACATCACCACCCGTCACAAGGGCGGTGGCCATCGTCACCACTACCGTGTGGTCGACTTCAAGCGCAACAAGGACGGCATCCCGGCCAAGGTCGAACGCATCGAGTACGACCCGAACCGTTCCGCCCACATCGCGCTGGTGTGCTACGCCGATGGCGAGCGCCGCTACATCATCGCCCCGCGCGGTGTGGAAGCCGGTGCAACCCTGGTGAGCGGCTCGGAAGCCCCGATCCGCGCCGGCAACACCCTGCCGATCCGCAACATCCCCGTCGGTTCGACGATCCACTGCATCGAGCTGCAGCCGGGCAAGGGTGCGCAGATCGCGCGCTCCGCCGGTGCTTCGGCCACGCTGCTGGCCCGCGAAGGCATCTACGCCCAGGTGCGTATGCGTTCGGGCGAAGTGCGCCGGATCCACATCGAGTGCCGCGCCACCATCGGTGAAGTGGCCAACGAAGAACACAGCCTGCGCCAGTACGGCAAGGCTGGTGCGACCCGCCATCGTGGTATTCGCCCGACCGTCCGCGGTGTGGTGATGAACCCGGTCGACCACCCGCATGGTGGTGGTGAAGGCAAGACCGGCGAAGGCCGCCATCCGGTCGACCCGTGGGGCAACCTCACCAAGGGTTACCGTACCCGCAACAACAAGCGCACGCAGGTCTTCATCGTGTCGCGTCGCAAGAAGTAAGGGGCAGCCATGACTCGCTCTCTCAAAAAAGGTCCCTTCGTCGACCACCACCTGATCGCCAAGGTCGAGAAGGCCATCGCGACCAAGGACAAGAAGCCGATCAAGACCTGGTCGCGCCGCTCGATGGTGCTGCCCGAGTTCATCGGTCTGACCATTGCCGTGCACAACGGCAAGCAGCATGTGCCTGTCTACGTGACCGACCAGATGGTCGGCCACAAGCTGGGCGAGTTCGCACTGACCCGTACGTTCAAGGGTCACCCGGCGGACAAGAAAGCCAAGAAGTAAGGAGCAGAGAACATGTCTGAAACACGTGCAGTTCTCCGCGGCGTGCGCCTGTCTGTGGACAAGGGCCGCCTCGTCGCCGACCTGATCCGCGGCAAGAAGGTCGATCAAGCGCTGAACATTCTGGAATTCACCCAGAAGAAGGCCGCCGTGATCGTCAAGAAGGTGCTCGAGTCGGCCATCGCCAACGCCGAGCACAACGACGGAGCCGACATCGACGAGCTCCGCGTCAAGACGATCTACGTCGAGCAGGGCGCCACGCTCAAGCGCTTCACCGCGCGCGCCAAGGGCCGCGGCAACCGCATCAGCAAGCCCACGTGCCATGTGTACGTGACCGTCGGCAACTAAGGTCTGGAAGAAACATGGGACAGAAAATCCACCCGACCGGCTTCCGCCTTGCGGTCAGCCGCAACTGGGCCAGCCGCTGGTACGCCAACAACCGCGACTTCGCGGGCATGCTGGCCGAGGACATCAAGGTTCGCGAGTACCTGAAGAAGAAGCTCAAGAACGCGTCCGTTTCGCGCGTGCTGATCGAGCGCCCCGCCAAGAACGCCCGCATCACCATCTTCTCGGCACGTCCGGGCGTGGTGATCGGCAAGAAGGGCGAGGACATCGAGAACCTGAAGCGCGATCTGGGCAAGCAGCTGGGCGTGCCGGTGGCTGTGAACATCGAGGAAGTGCGCAAGCCCGAAGTCGATGCTCAGCTGATCGCCGACAGCATCACGCAGCAGCTCGAGAAGCGCATCATGTTCCGTCGCGCCATGAAGCGCGCGATGCAGAACGCCATGCGTCTGGGCGCCCAGGGCATCAAGATCATGTCCGCCGGTCGCCTGAACGGCATCGAAATCGCTCGTACCGAGTGGTACCGCGAAGGCCGTGTGCCGCTGCACACCCTGCGCGCCGACATCGACTACGGCACCTCCGAAGCCAAGACCACCTACGGTGTGATCGGCGTGAAGGTCTGGGTCTACAAGGGCGATACCCTGGGCCGCAACGACGCGCCTTCGCTGGACAGCACGCCGCGCCCCGAGGGCGAAGAGCGCCGCGGTCCGCGTGGTCCGCGCCGTGATGGCCGTCCGGGCGGCAACGACCGCCGCGGTGGCCCGCGTGCCGGTGCCCGTGGTCCGATCGGTGGCAACACCGCCCCGGCCGACGGCAGCGACAAGCCCGCCGAAGCCGTGGACCCCAACAAGCCCGCCGTTAAGCGCGTCCGCAAAGCCGCGCCCGCTGCAGCAGCGGACGGCGCCAAGGCCGAATAAACCCGGCCCTGAGAAAGACGGAGAAATCTAATGCTGCAACCTGCACGCAGAAAGTTCCGCAAGGAACAAAAGGGCCGCAACACCGGCGTCGCCACCCGGGGCAACTCGGTGGCTTTCGGTGACTTCGGCCTGAAGTCTGTCGATCGCGGCCGCCTGACGGCGCGCCAGATCGAAGCCGCTCGCCGTGCCATCTCGCGCCATGTGAAGCGCGGTGGCCGTATCTGGATCCGCGTGTTCCCCGACAAGCCGATCTCGACCAAGCCCGCCGAAGTCCGGATGGGTAACGGCAAGGGCAACCCCGAGTACTACGTGGCCGAGATCCAGCCGGGCAAGGTCATCTACGAGATCGTCGGCGTGCCCGAAGAACTCGCTCGTGAAGCGTTCCGCCTGGCTGCAGCCAAGCTGCCGCTGCGCACGACCTTCGTTGCTCGCCAGCTTGGCGCCTGATAGGAGAACTCTCATGGCAACCAAGAAGAATGCAGCCAAGGTGTCCAAGGCCGCAACCCTGCGCGAGAAGGACGTCGCCGGCCTCCAGGCCGAAGTCAAGGATCTGCAGAAGGCCCATTTCGGCCTGCGCATGCAGAAGGCCACGCAACAGCTCGCCAACGTGGCCAGCCTGCGCGTGACCCGCCGCGACATCGCCCGTGCCAAGACCATCCTGGCGCAGAAGCAGGCTGCCTCCAGCCTCAACTCCGCCAAGTAAGGACTGTGAACATGACGGAAGCCAAGCAATCCCTCAAGCGCACCCTGGTCGGCAAGGTCGTCAGCGACAAGCGCGAAAAGACGGTGACGGTGCTCGTCGAGCGCCGCGTCAAGCACCCGATCTACAACAAGATCATGATCAAGTCGAGCAAGTACCACGCGCACGACGAAGACGGCCAGTTCCACCTGGGCGACGTGATCGAGATCACCGAGTCGCGTCCGATCTCCAAGTCCAAGAACTGGATCGCCACGCGTCTTGTCGAGAAGGCCGCCGCGGTCTGATCCCCATCACCCTCGCGGTGCATGCAAAACGGCCCACAATGTGGGCCGTTTTTGTTTTTCATCAATCCCCAGAGGAGCTTCCATGATCAAGGTTGGCGACACGATTCCCGCGGTCACGTTGTACGAATATTCGGAAGTGGAGGGCGAAGGCTGCAGCATCGGCCCGAACCCGGTCGATGTGGCCAAGGCCAGCGCGGGTAAGACCATTGCCCTCTTCGCATTGCCGGGCGCCTTCACGCCCACCTGCTCGGCCAAGCACGTGCCCGGCTATGTCGAGGGTGCAGCCGCCTTCAAGGAAGCGGGTGTGGACGAGATCTGGTGCCTGAGCGTCAACGATGCCTTCGTGATGGGCGCCTGGGCGCGCGACCAGAAGACCAACGGCAAGGTGCGCATGCTGGCCGATGGCAGTGCCGACTTCGCCAAGGCCACCGGCCTGACGCTGGACCTCACCGCACGCGGCATGGGCGTTCGCAGCAACCGCTATTCGATGCTGGTCAAGGACGGCAAGGTGGCGGCGCTCAACGTCGAGGGTCCCGGCAAGTTCGAGGTGAGCGACGCGGGGACACTGCTGGCCCAGGCCAAGGGCTGATCGCCTCGCCGCCTCGCGCGCCATCAGAGGGCCGGACGATTCGTCCGGCCCTCTTTTTTGGAAAGCGGGCATCGCTGCCTCCCGGCCTGGAGGCGTCTGAACCAGCCGGGGACGGTGCGGGCACAGGCGAGCGCCGCTGTGCCGCGCCGTCGGCCCTGGGTTCAGAGATCGGCCTTGAGGTAATGCGCCCCTGCGATGGGGTTGTGGTAGTAGGGCGGGATGTCCTGGAAGCCGAGGTCCATGTAGAGCGCCCGCGCCGATTCCATGTCGTCCAGCGTGTCCAGCAGCACGCAGGAATAGCCCGCCTGGCGTGCCGCGTCCAGCGTGGCCTCCGCCAATTGCCGGCCCAACCCCAGGCCGCGGTACGTGGGGCGCACGTACAGCCGCTTCATCTCCGCGGCGTTGGGATAGTCCGCCGTGTCCAGCGGACGCAAGGCGCAGCATCCCGCCAACTCGGCGTCCTCGCCGGCGGCCTCAGGGGGCCCGCCGACCCAGGCCAGCAGCAACGTGCCGCGTGGCGCGGCATAGTCGCCCGGCAGCGCGGCCAGTTCCTCGTCGAACCCTTGGAAGCACAGGTCGATCGTCAGCGACGCGGCGTATTCCCGAAGCAATGCCTTGGCCGCGGCAAGCTGCATGTCGTCGCGAGGCTCGCTCAGATGGATGGAGCGCATGTCGGCTTCGTCCATGCTGCATCAGCCCTGCAGCGTGGACACCCAGGCGGCCACCGCTGCGCAAAGGGAGAACAACACCAGTCCCAGGGTGCGCCGTGGCAGGTCGTCGCGGCTTTGCGGCACGGCCGTCGCGACCTGCACGGTCCGATCGCCCGTCACCATCGCGGGCACCAGGCGTTCACGCTTGACGACGGCATGGAACGCCACGGCCAGCACATGCAGCACGACCAAGGCGATGACCAGCCACTGCCCGGCGTCCTTGTGCCAATCGGTGGCCCAGCTGGACCAGGCTCCAGGCACGAACGCCGCGAGCGGCCCGGTGAAGCTGATGGCGTCATCGGCCATGAGGCCGGTGGACACCTGCAGAAGCAGCACCGACAGCATGCCCAGCACAGACAGTGCACCGAGCGGGTTATGGCCCAGCTGCGAATGGGGGTCTGCGCGGCCTCGCAGGTAGGCCATCACCGCGCCCGGTCCCCGCAGGAAGCTGCCGAAGCGGGACCAGTAGCCACCGGCGAAGCCCCACACGAGCCGGAAGAGCAGCAACGCCAGCGTGGTGTAGCCCAGCCGGAAGTGCCACTCCATCGCACCGGTCTTGGCCGTGACCACCAGCCCGATCACGCAGCCGGCCAGGGCCCAGTGAAACAGTCGCGTGGGCAGGTCCCAGACACGCACGCGCGCGGTCGGGACGGAGGATTCAGCGTTGGATGTCATGGGACGAGGGAAGCGGCGGCAAGGGCCGCACGAGCCAAAAAATGCCCCGCAGATTAACAAAAGCAGTACGAATGCCCGATAAGTCGCTGCCGCGCCCGACCATGCACCGGCATGTGGAGGCCGGCCCTAAACTCCCGCGGCCGTCCCCGTCGGTGTGGCGGGTCCACTTTCTACAAGGAATCCCTCGATGTTCCGTTCCCTCGTTTCTGCCGCCGCCGTGGCGATCCTTGCCACGAATGCCGTGGCCCAGCCGACCTTCGCGACGCCGCAGGACGCCATCAAGTACCGCCAGGCCACGCTGAAGGAAATGCAGCAGAACTTCAAACGCGTCGCCGACATGGCCAGCGGCCGGGCCGACTTCGATGCCAAGGTGGCCGAGTCCAGCGCGGCCCGCGCCGCCGAGCTGATCAAGCAGCCCTGGGCAGGCTTCGGTCCCGGCACCGAAGGCGGCAAGGCCAGCCCCGCCATCTGGAAGGAGCAGGACAAGTTCAAGGCCGCCGCCGGCAAGGCCGAAGGCGAAGTGGCCAAACTGGCCGCCGCCGCCAAGACGGGCAACCTGGACGCGATCAAGGCCGCCATCGGCCCGGCAGGCGCCTCGTGCAAGGCCTGCCACGATTCCTTCCGCGAGTGATGAGCGCGGCGGCCCGGCCTGGGCCCGCCCCGTTGTCTGCCGTCGTCGTGTGAGGCGACTTCGTGCAGGCAGCAAAAAGGCGTCCCGCGGGACGCCTTTGTCTTTGAGCGCGGGCCCTGGTTCAGGCCTGCGCCAGCAGCTTCTCGATCAGCTGGTGCAATTCAGCGAAGTCGGGCTCGCCCACATAGCGTTTCACGATCTCGCCGCGCTTGTTGACCAGATAGGTGGTGGGCGTGAGCTTGACGTCGCCCCAGGCCTGCGCGATGGCGCCGGTGTTGTCGATGGCCACCTTGAAGGGCAGGTTGCGCGTCTGCGCGAAGTTCACCACGTAGCTCGGCGGGTCGTAGTCCATGGCGACGGCGACGGTGTCGTAGCCCTGGCCCTTGTACTTCTCGTAGGTGGCGATCACGCGCGGCATCTCGGCCACGCAGGTGGTGCAGCTCGTGGCCCAGAAGTTGACCAGCGTCACCTTGCCCTTGAAATCGGCCGTCGACTTGGTGGAGCCGTCCAGCAGCACGAACTTGGAGCTGGGCGCCGGGCTGGTGCCGGCCTGGAGGTAGACCGTGGTGCCCACCGCCGCCACGGCCGCCAGCGCGAGCGCATACAGTGCTTTTTTCATGGTCAGGCTGCTCCCGGCATCGACAAGGCCCCGGAGCGGGTCACGGACCGCGCGCGGGAATGGACAGGGAGAGCGGTTTTCATGGAGGCATCCTTCGATGAGGCGTCGGAATTCTAGTTCCGTGTACATGGCTGTGCTGGCACTGCTGGCCGCCTGCAATCCGGTGTTCAACTGGCGCGACGTGCCGCTGGGCGATGGCCTGCTGATGCTGCTGCCCTGCAAGCCCGACCGTGCCCAGCGCGAGGTCGACCTGTCGGGCCAGGCGGCGAGTCTGGACATGGCCGGTTGCACCGCGGGCGACGCCACCTTCGCCGTGGCGCGCATGGAAGGCGGCAACTCGCCCGCCGAGGCCCGGCGCCGCCTGGAGGCCTGGCGCATGGCTGCCCGCGCGCCGTGGCGCGCACGCGGCCAGGTGCAGGAGTCGCCGACCCGTGTGCCACGCGCCGCCGAGACCCCGCCGGCCATCGACCTCGTCGCCGAGGGGGAGACCGGCGCTGCCGGCCCGCAGCAGGCCCGCATGCGCTGGTTCGCCCAGGTGGATGCCGCCGGCCGCTACACGCTCTATCAGGCCACCGTGCTCGGCCATCCTCCGGACGCGCAGGCGCTGGAGACCTTCTGGGAAGGCCTGCGCCTGCGCTGACGCCCCGTCCTTTCCATGTCAGGGCCGCCGTGCAACCGCCATGCCAGTGCACCGGGCCCTCGGCCCATAATCGATGCCCTCGCCGCCTGCCGTCTGCATGAACAGCATCCTCATCGTCGCCCACGCGCCTCTGGCTCATGCCTTGCGCCAGTGCGCCCTGCATGTCTTTCCCGATTGCGAAGGCGCACTGGCCGCGCTCGACGTCCAGCCCAATGTCTCGCCCGAGGAGTCGCTGGGTGCGGCACGCATCCTGCTGGAGCAGCAGTTCCACCGGGGTGGTTCGCGCTCGAATGTGCTGGTGCTGGCCGACGTGTTCGGTGCCACGCCGTGCAACGTGGCGCAGCAGCTGGTGGACGGTGTGCGCTCGCGGCTGGTGGCGGGGGTGAACCTGCCCATGCTGCTGCGGGCCGTGACCTATCGCCACGAGCCGCTCGACGCTCAGGTGCAACGGGCCATCGCCGGCGGCACGGCTGGCGTCATGCAGGTGGCCGTGGCCGCCCCCCTCAATCAGGTGAGACGTAAATACAGTGATCAAGACATCCGTGACCATCAGCAATAAGCTGGGCCTTCATGCGCGCGCTTCCGCCAAGCTCACCAAGCTGGCGGGCAGCTTTCCGTGCGAGGTGTGGATCGCGCGCGGCGAGCGGCGCGTCAATGCCAAGAGCATCATGGGCGTGATGATGCTGGCCGCGGGGCTGGGGGCCACGGTGGAGCTGGAGACCGATGGGCCGCAGGAGCAGGAGGCGATGAACGCCATCGTCGCCCTGATGAACGACAAGTTCGGCGAGGGCGAGTGACCATCTCCATCCACGGTCTCAACGTCGCCCGGGGCATTGCCATCGGGCGGGCGGTGCTGGTGGTGTCGAGCCGGCTGGATGTGGCGCACTACTTCATCCAGCCGCAGGAAATCGAGACGGAACTTGACCGCGTGCGCGCCGCGCGCGACGCGGTGGCCGAAGAGCTGGAGCGCCTGCGCGCCAGCGTCTCGCAGATGAAGCGCGACGAGGCGCCGCACGAACTGGCGGGCCTGCTCGAAGTGCACCTCATGCTGCTGCAGGACGAAGCCCTGTCCGACGGCGTGCGCCACTGGATCGTCGACCGGCTCTACAACGCCGAATGGGCGCTGACCAGCCAGCTCGAGGTGGTGGCGCGCCAGTTCGACGAGATGGAGGACGAGTACCTGCGCGAGCGCAAGGCCGACCTGGAGCAGGTGGTCGAGCGCATCCTGCGCCAGATGAAGGGCACGGCGGCCGTGTTGGCCCCGCCGCCCCCGCCGCCGCGCAAGACGTCGATCGCCGGCGACGACGAGGCCGACGGCTTCGACGCCCCCCTGGTGCTCATCGCGCACGACCTGTCGCCAGCCGACATGGTGCAGTTCAAGAAGAGCGTGTTCGCCGGCTTCGTCACCGACGTCGGCGGGCGCACCTCGCACACGGCCATCGTGGCGCGCAGCATGGACATCCCGGCCGTGGTGGGCGCACGCGTGGCCAGCCAGCTGGTGCGGCAGGACGACTGGGTCATCATCGACGGCGACGCCGGCGTGGTGATCGTGGACCCGTCGCCCATCATCCTGGCCGAATACGGCTTCAAGCAGCGCCAGGGCGAGCTGGAGCGCGAGCGCCTGTGGCGCCTGCGTCACCGTCCGGCCGTCACGCTCGACGGCGAGCGTGTCGAACTGCTGGCCAACATCGAGATGCCCGAGGACGCCGCCGCCGCCGTCAAGGCCGGCGCGCAGGGCGTGGGCCTGTTCCGCAGCGAGTTCCTCTTCATGGGCCGCGAGGCGCGCCACCTCAGCCGCCTGCCCGACGAGGACGAGCAGTACGAGGCCTACCGCCGCGCGGTCGAGGGCATGCAGGGCATGCCGGTCACCATCCGCACCGTCGACATCGGCGCCGACAAGCCGCTGGACGGCAAGGCCGCCCGGCAGGAATACCTCAACCCGGCGCTGGGCCTGCGTGCCATCCGCTGGAGCCTGTCGGAGCCGGCGATGTTCCTGGCCCAGCTGCGCGCCATCCTGCGTGCCGCGGCCCACGGGCCGGTGAACCTGCTGATCCCGATGCTGGCCCACGCCAGCGAGATCCGGCAGACGCTGGTCTTCATCGACAAGGCCCGCGCCGAGTTGAAGGCCCGCGGCGACGAGGCCGGCCCGGTGCGCCTGGGCGCCATGATCGAAGTGCCGGCCGCGGCGCTGTCGCTGTCGATCTTCCTGAAGCACTTCGACTTCCTGTCCATCGGCACCAACGACCTGATCCAGTACACGCTCGCCATCGACCGGGCCGACGAAAGCGTGGCGCATCTGTACGACGCGAGCCACCCGGCGGTGCTGCGGCTGGTGGCGCAGACCATCGCCGAGGCGCGCCGCCTGGGCAAGGGCGTGAGCGTGTGCGGCGAGATGGCGGGCGACGTGCAGTTCACCCGGCTACTGCTGGGTCTGGGCCTGCGCAGCTTCTCGATGCATCCCTCGCAGATCCTGACCGTCAAGCAGGAGGTGCTGCGCGCCGACGCCGGCAAGCTCGCCGACTGGGCGCGGCAGGTGGTCGACAGCGACGACCCGGCCGAACTGCTGGGCCGCTGAAGAAAAGAAACGAAACACGGCGCGACGGCCGTGAAAAGACCGGGCGCGGACCGCCCGGCACCATGAAGGCTCTTTCAACAACTTCCTCGAAAGACCTCTCATGACCAACGTCCGCGCTGCCTTCCTCGCCGTCTCTGCCCTGGCCCTGCTGGGCACGGCGGCCCATGCCGAAACCTACGAGGGCGTGACCGCGCCCGTCTCCGCGATGAGCCGCGACGCCGTGCGCGCCGAAGCGCGCGCCGCCGCCGCCGCGCCCGACCAGAACGTGACCCGCGGCTCGCGCGGCCCCGAGACCGTGGCCATGTCCCAACCGCGCGCCCGCGTGGTGGCCGACGCCATCCGCACCGCGGCGGCGCCGGACCAGAACGTGAGCTCGGGCTCGCGCGTGAACAGCACCGTGATCTCCACGCTGCCCAACCCGGTCGACGTGCGCGCCCAGTCGGCCGCCGGCTCGCGCCTCTGAGCGCCCTGCCGCACCTGTCCGAGCCACTCCAGGAGCCCTCATCATGAAGTTCCGTCCTCGCATCGCCCGTGGCCTGCTGGCCCTCTTCGGCGGCACGCTGCTGCTGGGTTCGCTCACCGCCTGCGCCGGCCGACACGGCTGGCACGAGGCCGGGGCCGACAGCGGCGCCATGCGCGCCCACATGGTCGAGCGCATCGGCCGCAAGCTGGACCTGGATGCCGACCAGCGCCAGCGTCTCGACACCCTCGCGGCCAAGCTGCAGAGCCAGCGCCAGGCCATGCGCGGCGACACCACCGATGCGCGTGCGCCGTGGCGGGCCCTGTTTGCCGGCCCCACCTTCGACCAGGCCGCCGCGACGCGCCTCGTCGAGGAGAAGACCGCCGCCGTGCGCAGCGGCAGCCCCGAGGTGATCGCCGCGCTGGCCGATTTCTACGACCACCTGCGCCCCGCGCAGCAGCAGCAGGTGCGCGACTTCATCGAGCAGCGCGGTGGCCGCTGGTCGCGCCATGGCTGAGGCCCTGCTGGGCCGGCAGGCGGACTGGGCGGCGGCGGAAGTGGGCCATGGCCCGGCCTCGGGCGAACACCCGGGCCCGGATCCGCGCGCCGAAGCCCGCGCCATGGGGGAGGCCGAATCGATGGCGGGTCGCCGCAACCCCTCGCATCGGGCGGTCCCCACGGTGGATGCCGGCGCCGTCCAAGGCGGTGTGCGCCTGCTGCTGCGCGCCGAGGGTGCCGCGCTGCTGGTCTTCGCCGTACTGGCCTATACCCAACTGGCGCCTGGCCAGTGGGGCCGTTTTGCCGCGCTCCTGCTGCTGCCCGACCTGGCGATGCTGGGCTACCTGGCCGGCCCGGCCATCGGTGCGCGCGCCTACAACGCCGCCCACAGCGTGGTCGGCCCGGTGCTGCTGGCGGCGGCCGGCTTCGCCCTGCCCACGCAGGCGGCCATGCTCTGGCCGCTGGCGGCGATCTGGCTGGCGCACGTCGGCCTCGACCGCCTGCTCGGCTACGGCCTCAAGTACGGGCGCGGCTTCGGCCACACGCACTTGGGTCGCCTCGGCCCACGCGACCCATGGTGATGGCCGCCAGCGCAACGCACGCGACGGCGGTGCGCGCGACGCCCCTGGGCACAATCCCGCCATGTCCACCGACGCGCCCCGCATCCTGCTGATCGACGACGACGTGCATCTCGGGCCGCCGCTCGCGAGCTACTTCGCCCGCTTCGGCTGCACGCTCGACTGCGCGCTGCGGCCCAGCGAGGGGCTGGCCAGGCTGCGTGCCCACCCCTACGACGCCGCCATCCTCGATGTCATGCTGCCGGAGATGGACGGCTTCGCCCTGTGCCGGCAGATCCGTGCCGACAGCGACATCCCCATCGTCATGCTCACCGCCCGCGGCGACGTGATGGACCGTGTGGTTGGCCTGGAGCTGGGCGCCGACGACTACCTGCCCAAGCCTTTCGAGCCGCGCGAGCTGGTGGCGCGCGTGCAGACCATCCTGCGCCGGCAGCGCGTGCGCCCCGCCGCGGCGCCGGCGTCTGCGCAGCGCCATGACTTCGACGGCCTGGCCATCGACCTCGATCGCCGCGAGGTCCTGCGCCATGGCGAGCGGCTTGAGCTGACCGGCACCGAATTCG
Organism: Pseudacidovorax sp.; assembly: GCF_017991995.1. GTDB lineage: Bacteria > Pseudomonadota > Gammaproteobacteria > Burkholderiales > Burkholderiaceae_C > Xenophilus. The sequence continues at coordinate 16,511 of NZ_JAGOPN010000024.1, forward strand.
AGCTGCTGGCCCTGCTCGCCTCCGAGCCCGGCAAGGTGTTCAGCCGCGACGACATCCTCAACCGGCTGCGCGGCCACGAGGCCGACCTGTTCACCCGTGCGGTGGACATCGTCGTCAGCCGCCTGCGCCGCAAGCTGGAGCCGCTGGACTGCATCAAGACGCTGCGTAACGCCGGCTACACCCTGGCCGTCGGCCGCGTGGTCGAGGAGGCGGGTTCGACCCCGGCCCGTCCCCCCGTCCGCCCTGAGCCTGACGAAGGGCAGAACGGCGCGCAAGCCACCGCCGACCGGCCGCCCGGCGCTGGCTCATGACCTCCCACCGTCGCGCCCCGGCCGATCCCGCCTGCGACGGCCTCGTGCCGCGGCGCTTCCAGCGCCGCCGCCGCTGGCGCCAGCGCTGGAGCCATTCCCTGCGTCTGCGGCTGGTCACGCTCTTCGTGGTGCTGGCGTTGGCGATGACCATCGTCTTCCTGGGCGGCTTCCGCGCGGCCTTCGGCAGCACCGGCTGGCGCGCCGTGGCCCAGCCGCTGCTGAGCGACTACATGGGCCGCGTGGTCGACGAGATCGGCAGCCCGCCCAGCGTCGAGAAGGCGCGCGAGCTGGCCGCGCGGCTGCCCATCTCGCTGCGCATCAGCGGGCCGGTGGTCAACTGGGCGTCCGACCCCGACGACGAGCGCCATCGCCGACGCGACTGGCTCACCCCGCGCGTGCCCACCGCGCCCGGCGAAGACCCCTGGTACGTGCGCCGCACCGCCGACGGCCACCGCATCACCTTCGGCTGGAGCCCGCGGCTGATGCAGCAGGCCAACGACGGCTTCGACGGGGCGATGGTGGCGCTGGTCGTCGGCCTCATCCTGCTGGCCTACGGCGTGGTCCACAAGCTGCTGCGACCGCTGGAGGACATCCGCGCCGGTGCCGAGCGCTTCGGTCGGGGCGACTTCTCGCGGCCCATTCCGCTGCGCCGCCGCGACGAACTGGGCGAACTGGCGCAGCACATCAACACCGTGGCCGAGGACATCAAGCGCATGCTCGACGCCAAGCGTGCGCTGCTGCTGGCGGTGAGCCACGAGTTGCGCTCGCCGCTGACACGGGCCCGGCTCAATGCCGAACTGCTGCCCGAGACGCCCGACGGTGCGGCCGAACGCGCCGCACTGCTGCGCGACCTCAACGAGATGCGCGACCTCATCAGCGACCTGCTCGAAGGCGAGCGCCTGTCCAGCCCGCATGCGGCCCTGCAGCGTGAGCCGGTCGACCTGCCGGCCCTGGCCCGCGAGGTCATGCAGGAGCTGGTCGCGCGCGGCCTGCCCTTGGCCGAGGCCGTGCAGGTGGACGCCGCCTCCGACCTGCCGGCGCTGTCGCTGGACCGGGCGCGCGTGCGGCTGCTGCTGCGCAACCTGCTGGCCAATGCGCTGCACCACGGCGCCGGACCGCAGCCGCCCCGCCTGTCGCTGCACCGCGCACCCACGGCGCCGGATGAGCCCGACGGCGTCTGCATCGAGGTGCGCGATTTCGGCCCCGGTGTGCCCGAGGACCAGCTCGAACGCCTGGCCGAGCCCTTCTACCGCCCCGACAGCGCGAGGGCGCGCGGTGCCGGCGGCGGGGGCGTGGGGCTGGGCATGTACCTGTGCCGGCTGGTGGCGCAGGCCCACGGCGGCCGGCTCGACCTGCGGCTGGCGAAGCCGGGACTGGCGGTGACGGCGCTGCTGCGCTGATCCGCTGACGCCAGGGCGAGCGCACCCGCCGTTGCGCCGCCCGCGGCCCCGTCGCCGGCCGTGCGTGTTCTGCCGTTTGCCGCGTCGCGCATCGGCGAGTGGTGCGCAGGCCTGCCGGTGCTGTCGCCTGCGCAACCAGCCGCCGCCCGGCCCCTGGCTAGCATGCCCGCGACCGTCCGCTCGGCCCCGAAGACATCGCACCAGGAGACACCCGAATGACCGCCACCCCCGCTGCCACCGCCAACCGCCAGTTCCGCCTGGCCCGCCGCCCGCAGGGCGCCGCCACGCGCGAGGACTTCGACTTCGTCGCCGACGCTCCCATCCCCGCGGTGGAAGAAGGCGGCGTGCTGGTGCGCACCGAACTGCTGTCGCTCGACCCTGCCATGCGCGGCTGGATGAACGAGGGCCGCAGCTACATCCCGCCGGTGGGCATCGGCGAGGTGATGCGTGCCGGCGGCATCGGCCGCGTCGTGGCCTCGCGCAACCCCGGCTTCGCCGAGGGCGACGCGGTATCGGGGCTGCTCGGCATCCAGGACTTCGCCGCCTTCGGCCATGCGCAGATCCAGCGCGGCGACGTCCGCCGCATCGACCCTGCCGCCGGCACGCCCGGCCAGTGGCTCAACGTGCTGGGCATGCCGGGCATGACGGCCTACTTCGGCCTGCTGGACGTGGGCCTGGCCAAGGCGGGCGACACGGTCGTCGTCTCGGGCGCCGCAGGTGCCGTGGGCCAGACGGTCGGCCAGCTGGCGAAGATCAAGGGGTGCCGCACCGTCGGCATCGCCGGCGGCCCGGCCAAGTGCGATTGGGTGGTGAAGGAGCTGGGCTTCGACGCCTGCATCGACTACAAGGCCAGCCCGCAAGCCGTGCGTGAAGGCCTCAAGCAGCATGCGCCGCGCGGCGTGGACGTGTACTTCGACAACGTGGGCGGCGACATCCTCGACACCGTGCTCGCCAAGCTGGCACCCAAGGCCCGCATCGTCATCTGCGGCGCCATCAGCCAGTACAACAACGCCAACAGCGCGCCCACCGCCGGTCCGCGCAACTACCTCAGCCTGCTGGTCAACCGCGCCCGCATGGAAGGCATGGTGGTCTTCGACTACGCCGACCGCTACCCCGAGGCCATCGCCGAGCTTGCGGGCTACCTCAAGGACGGTCGCATGAAGAGCCGCGAGGACGTGGTCGACGGGCTGGAGAACTTCCCGGAGGCGCTGGCCAAGCTCTTCTCGGGCGGCAACTTCGGCAAGCTGGTGCTCAAGGTGGCCTGACACCGGCGGGCCGTGCGTCCGCGTTACGCTGCAGGCCCCATCCGTCCTTGCCCCAGGAGCATCTTTTGCCCATGAAGCCTGCGTCGCCCATCGCCGCCGTCCTGCTTGCCGCCTGCGCCGCCACCGCCCATGCGGCCCTGCAGGAGGACTTCCGCTGCCTGAGCTCCTCCGGGCCCAGGCCGATCTCGCTGGAGTTCCGGCAGGTCGTCGACACCAACGTCGAGTGGAGCGGTGGCTATGTGCTCTACAAGGGCTCGAAGAAGGCCATCCCCATCGTCGTCGCCAGCAGCCGCACCACCGACCGGCCCGAAGGCCGGCCCTGGGCCTTCGAGGACCGCTGGGTCGAGGTGCTCGAGGGCAGGATCAACGGCGTCTACACCGTGCGCCGCCAGGGCGCCAACATCACCGACTTCACCTACACCTCGGCCAAGGACGGACGGGTGTTCTCCTTCTCGCAGGACATCGCGCACACCGGGACGCAGTCCTGCAACTGGTGAGCGCCCCCTTCCTGCGCCGGCGCCTCTGCAGCGCCAGACCATGACCACCGCCAGCTTCGTCGCCACCCACGCCGGCTGAGCGGCCGCGGTGCGGCAGCGACTGCTCGACACGCGGCGCTGCGCCCACCTCGGCCACGCTCGACCGCATGGGCGACCTGGCACAAGGCGAAGGGGCCTTTGCCGTTGTACCGTGTTCGCGTCACAGGGCGGCTGCGGCCGATGAGGGAATCATGAGGACCTACAACGTGTACACGCATCCGACGCACGGCCTGGAGGCCGTGAAGGTCGGCTTCTCCTGGCCGGCCTTCTTCTTCGGCCTCTTCTGGATGCTGTTCAAGAAGCTCTGGCGGCGCGCCGGCCTGTGGTTCGCGGTCTATCTCGTCCTGGCGCTGATCGAGAGCGCCACCGACCGCGCGCCCGAGAGCGGCGCCCAGGCGCTGGTCTACCTGCTGCTCAGCGCGGGGTACTTCGTGCTGTGGCTGCTGCCCGCCTTCAAGGGCAATGCCTGGCGCGACGCCGACCTGGTGCGCCGTGGCTACGACAGGCTGGCGACGCTGGAGGCCGACACGGCGGATGCGGCCCTGGCGCATGCGGCCCGGCCGGTGTGAACGAAGTGCCTCGCCGCGGCGTCCCCGGATGAAGGGGCCATCGGCTCGATCACGGCGAACCTCGTGATGGGCCGCTTCAGCTGCCGCGCAGTCGCGTGGCCGTCAGCTTGTCTGAAGAGAATCGACGGCTCACCGACGAATGAAGGGTGGTCGCGCGGGCCATGCCAGGCCGCCGGCGGTACTGAAATCACTTCGACATCCTGTCCGCGACCATGAACGCCCTCCAAGTCGCCATCCTGGCCCTCATCCAGGGCGCCGCCGAACTGCTCCCCGTTTCCAGCTCCGCGCACGTGATCGCTGCGGAGAAATTGATGGGGCTGGACCCGACCACGCCCGAGATGACGATGCTGCTCGTCATGCTCCACACCGGCACGATGTTCGCCGTCATCGCCTACTTCTGGCGCAGCTGGAAGAAGGCCTATTTCGGCTCATGGGCCTCCTTCAGGCAGAACGCGACGGCCGTGGCGCTGGCCACGGTCTGCACGGGCGTCGTCGGCCTCGGGCTGCAGTTCGCCATCAAGCATTGGGTGCTGGCGTCCGATCCCAACTTCGAGATCGAGCACCTGTTCGGCAATTCGCGCCTCATGGCCGCGGCGCTGGCCGCGGCGGGCGTGCTGATCATTGCGGCGTCCTTCATCCCCGAGCGGGCCGGCCGGCGCGTCGGCGGCCCCTCGGCGATGCTCATCGGCGCCGTGCAGGGGCTGTGCCTGCCTTTCCGCGGCTTCTCCCGCTCGGGGGCCACGATCTCCACCGCCATGGCGGCGGGCATCGAACGGCGAAAGGCCGAGGAATTCAGCTTCGCCCTGGCCGTCGTGCTGACGCCGGCCGTCATCGTCAAGGAGGCGCACCGGCTGCTCACGGCCCCGGCCACCGGCCATGCGGTGGCCGTGCACGACCTCGGCCGTGTGCTGGCGCCGAGCGCCTTCGGCATGGCGCTCAGCTTCCTCGCGGGCCTGGCGGCGCTGCGCTGGCTGTCGTCCTGGCTGGAGTCGGGCCGGTGGTACCTGTTCGGTGCCTATTGCCTGGTGGCCTCGGCCTTTGTGCTGTGGTTGGGGTGAGCTGAAAGCGCAAAAAGGCGCAGCGGACGGGTCAGGGGCTCAGCCCTGGCCCTGGCTCGTCGGCCGCCACGCCCGCTCGAAAGGGAGGCGCCACGCATGCGGTGCGATCAGCTGGTGCACCGGCTTCGGGCCCCATGAGCCGGGCTGGTACAGCCGCACCGGCGGCGGCGCCTCCAGCAGCGGCTGCGACACCTCCCACAGCCGCTCGATGCCCTCGGCGGTGGTGAACAGCGTGCGGTCGCCGCGCATGGCGTCCAGGATCAGCCGCTCGTAGGCCTCCAGCACCTCGTGCACGTAGCCGGTGTCGTTCATCGCGAACTGCAGGCTCAGCTTGTCCAGCCGCATGCCCGGGCCGGGGCGCTTGCCGTAGAACGACAGCGACATCTTCGACGCGTCCGCCAGGTCGAAGGTCAGGTGGTCGGGCCCCTGCGAGCCCACGCCGCTGCCGGCCGGGAACATGCTCTTGGGCGGCTCGCGGAAGGCGATGGAGATCACGCGCTGCCCCTCGGCCAGCCGCTTGCCGGTGCGCAGGTAGAAGGGCACGCCGGCCCAGCGCCAGTTGTCGATGTGGCACTTGAGGGCGACGAAGGTCTCGGTGTCGGAGTCCGGGTCCACGCCTTCCTCCTGCCGGTAGCCGGCGTACTGGCCGCGCACCACGTCCTGGGGCGGGATCGGCAGCATGCTGCGGAAGACCTTGTTCTTCTCCTCGCTGATGGGCGCCGGTTCCAGCGAGGTGGGCGGCTCCATGGCGACGAAGCCCAGGATCTGGAACAGGTGCGTGACCACCATGTCCTTGTAGGCGCCGGTCTGCTCGTAGAAGGCGCTGCGCTTGCCCAGGCCCAGCGTCTCGGGCACGTCGATCTGCACGTGGTTGATGAAGGTGCGGTTCCAGATCGGCTCGAACAGGCCGTTGGCGAAGCGGAAGGCCAGGATGTTCTGCGCCGCCTCCTTGCCCAGGAAGTGGTCGATGCGGAAGATCTGCTCCTCTTCGAACACCTCGTGCAGCTTCGCGTTCAGGTCGCGGGCGCTGGTCAGGTCGGTGCCGAAGGGCTTTTCCATGACGATGCGCGCGCGCTCGACCAGGCCGGCCTCGCCGAGGGTGCGCACCACGGGCAGCGCGGCCTTGGGCGGCACGCTGAGGTAGTGCAGGCGGCGGGACTCGGTGCCCAGTTCCGCCTCGGCCCGGGCCACGGCCTCGGCCAGCGCCGGCGCGCCGGCCGACAGCGGCACGTAGTCGAGCGTGGCGGCGAAGGCCTCCCAGGCCGCCTGGTCGACCTTGCGGCTGCCGAACTCGTCCAGCGCGGCGCGGGCGAAGCGGCGGAAGCCCTCGGCATCCAGATCGTCCAGCGAGCAGCCGACGATGCGCCAGGCGGGGATGAAGCCGGCACTGCACAGGTGGAAGAGGCCGGGCAGCAGCTTGCGCCGCGCCAGGTCGCCGGTGGCGCCGACGAGCACCACCACCTGGGGAAAGCGTGGGCCCACGCCGGGTTGGATCTTGGCCATGAACGATGTCCTCTCTTCTGGAATGTGCGGGTGTGACAGCGGGGGATGGATGGATTGTTCTTCACGAAGGCATGCGCCGGACGCCTGCCTTGTGCCATCGGCCATAGCGAATTCAGTGCCAACGAAGCGCTCTTCGTCGTCCCGCCGCGCGCCGGACACGCTGTTGCAGCGTCACACGCGACATTCTTCACGCAGAGGGCCCGCGCGTGCGCCGCGGGTGCTGCGGGTGCCGTGGGGCGGGGGCGACGCCGTTCAGCGCGCCCGCGAGCCCATCACCGCCGCCGACACGATCATTGCGGCCGCCACCGCGATGCCGCCGGTCAGCGGCCGGCCGGTCACCACCAGCAGCAGGGTCGTCGACAACAGCGGCGTCAGGTAGCTCAGGATGCCGATCTGTCGCGCATCACCCGTCTTGAGCGCCCGGTCCCAGAAGAAGAAGGCCGCGCCCAGCGGACCCAGCCCGCACAGCGCCACCAGCGCCCAGTCGCGCGCCGACAGGCTGGTTGCCGGCTCCAGCAGTGCATGGCAGGCCAGGGCCAGCAGCCCGGAGACCAGCCCAAAGGCGCCGATGGCCGAGGTGGGAAAGGCCGGCACGCGCTTCGTCCACAGCGAATAGCTGGCCCAGATGAAGGCCGAGCCCAGCGCCGGCACGAAGCCCCAGGCGAAGCCGGTGGCGCCGCCCGGGCTGCGCGCGCCCAGGATCGCCACCGCCGCGCCGGCAAAGCCCAGCAGCGCCGCCACCACATGCAAGGGCCGGAGCGCCGTGCCGGGCAGCAGCACCGGCGCCAGCACCACCATGCCCAGCGGCCAGAGGTAGTTGACCAGGTTGGCCTCCACCGGCGGCGCATGGCGCAGCGCGATGAACAACAGGAAGTGGAAGCCGAAGAGCCCGTAGACACCCAGCGCCAGCGTGCGCGGCGGCACCGCCCAGGCCCGCCGGTCGCGCAGCACCAGCGGCCAGCTCGGCAGGCTGCCGATGATCAGCGCGGCGCCCGTGAGCAGTAAGGGCGGCACATGCGCAAGCGCGGTGCCCAGCGAGGCCAGTGAGGCCCACAGCGCGATGGCGGCCAGGGCATGCAGGGTGGAGGCGGAGAGAAGGCGCATCCGCCGAGCTTAGGCGGGCGCATCGTCGCGCGCCGCCGGTCTCTCGTCGCGCGACTGCGATCTGGCAAGGAGGGAGAGGCCTCGGGCGGTGGGCCGCTCGGGGACGAAAGCGGCGCCAGCGTTCACACCTTGTCAGGCCCGCCCGGGCAGCATGCGGCGCAGGGTGTTGTCGCGCAGCACATGGTGGTGCACCAGGGCCGCGGCCGTGTGGGCGCCCACCAGTGCATAGCCCACGCTGGCGCCGGCCTCGTGCACTTCCTTGATCAGGTGGGCCAGGTTGGGCGCCGGCGGCAGCGGCGAAGGCAGCGGCATGCCGAAGAAGGCCACCGGCGTGCCCTTGGCCGCCAACGAGAGCCAGCCCAGCAGCGGCATCGCCAGCATCAGCCCGTAGAGCGCGAACTTCATCCAACGCGCCAACTGCTCCTGCCAGACGGCCGGCGCCGGCACGATGGCGGGGCGGGGTTGCCGGGCCACCAGCGCGAGGCGCAGGCAGGCCAGCGGCAGCACCAGCAGACCCAGGCTGTAGTGCAGCCCGCGCAGCAGGAGGTAGGTGTCGCTGCCGCGCGGGAAGTTGTCCGAGCCCAGCATGCAGCCGTAGACGGCGACGATGAGCAGCGCCATGCCCCAGTGCAGGGCGATGGCGGAGGGTGTGTAGCGTGGGTGGGAGCGTGTGGCGGTGGTCATGGCGGGCGCATCGTGGAATGAGGCCCTGGCGGGCCGGGCGGCCGGTGCGGCCCGCGGAAGGCGAGGCGGCATGGGCCGGAACGGGCGCCATGGTCCCTCCAGGGCATTTAGGCAGTCTTAAGACGGCGCGCGGCGTTTGGTGTGCGTCAAAGGCAGGCCGCCGCAGGCTGGCAGCGCGCCCGACCGGGAAGACGGTGCCCTTCAGGTGCGCCAGCCGCCGTCGCGCCGCAGCGCCGCCGTGAGCGCTGACGGCGAGCGGTAGCCCGTGCGGCGCGCCGTCTCGGCCACCGCCAGGCCCTGGGCGCGCAGGTGGCGCGCCTGCGCCAGGCGCAGGGCGCGCAGCCAGGCCAGCGGGCTCAGCCCCTGCTCATCGCGGCAGCGCTGGGCGAACTGGCTCGGGCTGAGGCAGGCGCGCGCGGCCAGGTCCTCCACGCCCAGGGGCCCCTGCCAGTGGGCCGCGGCCCAGGCCGACAGCGCCGCCCAGTCGATGGGCCGGCCGCGCAGCCGCCGCGAGGGCGGTGCGGTCCAGGCTTCGCACAGCAGCCAGGGAGCCTGGGCCAGCGCCAGCGCCGCCGGCTGCGGCTGGGCCAGACACAGTCCCAGGTAATGCGCCAGTGCCGCCGCCCGTGGGCCCTCGGCGGCGCGGCCCGCATGCGGCGTCCAGGCCGCGTCCCGGGTGTCCAGCACCAGGCAGCGGCTGGCGCCCGCCTCGGCCTCGAAGTCGTGGCGATCGCCCGGCGCCACGACGAAACCCTGGCCCGCGGCCAGGCGCCGTCCCCGGCCCTCCACCTCCAGCGCCAGCACGCCCTGCAGCGCCACCAGCACCTGGAAGTGGTCGTGCGCATGGCTGCCGCGCGACGGGCCGTAGTCGCGCAGCGAGAGGGCGGCGGGCGTCGGCCCGCTGCTGACGGCGGAGCGCCACGTCATCGGCGTCAGGGCGCGACGCTGCGCAGCACCTGCGGTGCCACGCGAGCCACACGGATGAGCGTCTGTGCCGCGCCGGAGGGCTGGGAGCGGCCCTGCTCCCAGTTCTGCAGAGTGCGCACCGACACACCCAGCAACTGTGCGAACTGCGTCTGCGACAAACCGACGCGGGCGCGTGCATCGGCAGCGTCGGGAATCTCCACGCGCGTGACGCGGGCGGCCCGACCGGCCTTCATGTCCTTCACGGCCTCCAGAAGATCGTTCTGGAAGGCCTGCATTTCCGCATCAGCGTTTCGGCGGGGCATCGTCGATCTCCTCTCGCAGTTGAACCAGGAATTCGGTGGGCAGCGTGTCGAAGCGCGCTTTGGTGTAGCCGATCAACAGCCAGACCTGGCCTTCGTCCAGCAAGGCATAGGTGATGACGCGCGCGCCGCCTCGCTTGCCCGCACCGGCGCGCGACCAGCGCACCTTGCGCAGCCCGCCAGAACCCACGATCAGGTCGCCGGCCAGCGGGTTGCGGGCGATCCAGTCGATGAAGGCCTCGCGCTCGCCCTCTGCCCAGATCGCCGCCATGCTGCGCACGAAAGCCCGCGTTTCGCTCACCGTGAACATCGGTCGATCATACGCGAGAAGCGTATAGCAACCCGAGAGTCAGTTTGAAGGGGCCGCGGCCCAGCGCTCCCGCAGCTCGCGCTTGAGCACCTTGCCGATGGCGCTGCGCGGCAGCTCGTCGATGAAGCGCAGGCCGGCCAGACGCTGGGTCTTGCCCAACTGCTCGTTGGCCCATTCGCGGATGGTTTCGGGCGCGGTGGTGTCGCCGGGCCGGTGGACCACGTAGGCCACGGGCGTCTCGCCCCATTGCTCCGAGGGAATGCCGATCACCGAGCAGTCGGCCACGGCCGGGTGGCGGCGCAGCACGGCTTCCAGGTCGCTGGGGTAGAGGTTGAAGCCGCCGCTGATCACCATGTCCTTCTTGCGGTCGAACAGCGTGAGGAAGCCGTCGGCGTCGAAGCGGCCCACGTCGCCAGTGCGGATGAAGCGCTTGCCGTCGGGCGCGAACCATTCGGCCTCGCGCGTCTTGGCGGGCTGCTTGTGGTAGCCGACCATCATGCCGGCCGAGTGGCCCACCACCTCGCCGGCCTCGCCCGCGGGCACCTCGCGGCCCTCGTCGTCGATCAGGCGGATGTCGCTGCCTGGCGCCGCGCAGCCGACGGTGTGCAGCTTGTCGGGGTGGGCATGCGCCTCCAGGATGCAGGTGCCGCCGCCTTCGGTCATGCCGTAGAACTCGATCAGCCCGCCCGGCCAGCGCGCCAGCACGTCGGCCTTGAGCTCGGCGCGGAAGGGCGCGCTGGTGCAGAACTTGGCCTGGAAGCGCGACAGGTCGTGGCGGTCGAAGTCCGGGTGCGCCATCAGCCGCTGGTACTGCACCGGCACCAGCATGGTGTGCGTCACGCCTTCGCGCTCGGCCAGCTGCAGGTACTGGCCCGCGTCGAACTTGGGCATCAGCCACACGCAGCCGCCGAAGGCCAGCGTGGGGAAGAACACCACCAGCGTGGTGTTGGAGTACAGCGGTGTGGACAGCAGCGTGACCGACTCGGGGCCGTAGCCGTAGACCGCACCGCGCTGGATGTGGGCCCAGCGCATGCCGTGGCCCTGCACGATGCCCTTGGGCTCGCCGGTGGTGCCCGACGAATAGATGATGTTGAAGGGCGTGGCGGGCTGCACCTCGGCTGGCTGCGGGGTGGCGCCTTCGGGCGCGAGCCAGTCCGCCAGCGGCCGGGCGCCGGCCACCTCGCCCTGCAGCGCGATGCGCGGCGCGGCGGACTCGCCCGCATCACCCATGGCCGCGTTGCCGACGGCATCGACGAACACCAGGCGGGCATCCGCATCGCGCACCATGCGCGCCAGGCTGTCCGGTGCGCTGCCGGGGGCGAGCGGCGCCACCGCCACGCCCGCGCGCAGGGCGCCGAGGAAGACGCAGACGTAGTCCACCGAGGCATTGGCGCAGACGGCGATGGCATCGCCCACGCCCAGCCCGTCGCGTTGCAGGGCGGCGGCGACGCGGTCCATGCGGGCGTCGAGCGCGGCGTAGTCGAGCCGGCCGTGCGCATCGGCCAGGGCCGCACGGCCGGGCCGTTCGCGGGCATGCGCGCGGATGAGGTCGGACACGGTGCCGAAGGCGTGGTCGGCCACGAATTGCTGGGTGGTCATGAAGCGTCTCCTGAGGGCGCGGCCGGCTGCGGCCGTTCTGCCGGCCAGCATAGCGGCGTGGTCTTGCGCGGCCTGTCGCCTGCTTGCCCGCCAGACTGCGCTTCAGTTCCCCAACGGCCGCAGCAGCAGCGCCACGTCGTCCTCGGTGAACAGCAGCCGGTCGCCGCTGGCGCCGCCTTCGAGCAGGCCCTGCGACAGTGCCGCCTTGCGCGCCTGCATGGCCAGGATGCGTTCCTCGATGGTGCCTTCGGCCACCAGCTTGTAGACCATCACCTGCCGCTGCTGGCCGATGCGGTGGGCGCGGGCGGTGGCCTGCGCTTCGACGGCGGGGTTCCACCACGGGTCGTAGTGGATGACGGTGTCGGCCTCGGGCAGGTTCAGGCCCGCGCCGCCGGCCTTCAGGCTGATGAGGAAGAGCGGCACGTCGCCCCGGGTGAAGCGGGCGATGGCGGCCTCGCGGTCGGTGGTCTTGCCAGTGAGCGTGGTCCAGCGTAGGCCGCGCTCGCGCAGGGCGGCCTCGATCAGCGACAGCATGCTGGTGAACTGCGAGAACAGCAGCACGCGCCGGCCTTCCTCCAGCATCTCGGGCAGCACGTCCATCAGCCATGCCAGCTTGGCCGACTGGCGCACCTGCTGCGCCGCCGGCAGCGACTTGACCAGGCGCGGGTCGCAGCACACCTGCCGCAGCTTGAGCAGCGCATCGAGCACCTGGATCTGCGAACGCGCCAGCCCGCGCTCGGCCAGCGACTCGCGCACCTGGCGCTCGGTGGCCAGGCGGATGGTCTCGTACAGGTCGGCCTGCGGGCCTTCGAGCGTGACGGCGCTCAGGGTCTCGATCTTGTCGGGCAGCTCCTTGGCCACGTTCTGCTTGGTCCGCCGCAGCAGGAAGGGCGTGACGCGCTTGCGCAGCTGCTCCAGGCAGGCGCTGTCGCCATGCCGCTCGATGGGCGTGCGGAAGACCTCGCGGAAGCGCGCCTGGCTGCCCAGGAAGCCGGGCATGAGGAAGTGGAACAGGCTCCAGAGTTCGCCCAGGTGGTTCTCCAGCGGCGTGCCCGACAGGGCCACGCGCTGGCGCGCCTCCAGGCTGGCGGCCACCTGCGCCACCTGCGAGTCTGCGTTCTTGATCTGCTGCGCCTCGTCCAGCACCACCACGTGCCAGGCCTGCTTCTGCCAGAAGACGCGGTCGCGCGGCAGCAGCGAATAGGGCGCGATGACCAGGTCCGTGCCGCCGAAGCCGCCGCGGCCATGGCGCTGCGGTCCGTGCCACACGGCGGTGCGCAGGGCGGGCGCGAAGCGCGCGGCCTCGCGCCGCCAGTTGCCCAGCAGGCTCAGCGGTGCCAGCACCAGGCAGGGCCTGTCCAGGCGGCCATCTTCCTTCTCGCGCAGCAGGTGCGCCAGGGTCTGCAGCGTCTTGCCCAGGCCCATGTCGTCGGCCAGGATGCCGCCGAGCCGGTGGCGGCGCAGGAACTGCAGCCAGTCCAGGCCCTGCTGCTGGTACGGACGCAGGGCGGCCTGCAGGCCGGCCGGTGCCGGCACCGTGGGCAGCGCGGCGTCGCCGCCCAGTTGGCGCAGCAACTCTCGAAGGCGGTCCGCGCCGTCCCACACCGCGCCGTCGTCCAGCGTGGCGCCGATGCGCAGGGCCTCCACCTGCGTCAGGCGCAGCGTCGCGGCCTGCTCCCAGTCGGGGGCGGGGCGCTCGGCCACGAGGTCGAGCAGGGCCTGCAGCCAGGGCTTGAGCGGGGCGGAGGGCAGGCGCAGCCAGCGCCCGTCGGGCTGCTCGCGCCACAGCCAGTCGGGCAGTTGGGGTCCGTCGGGGCCGTGTTCGATCTGCGCCAGCAGGCCCGGCAGCCAGGGCAGCACGTTGTGGCGCTCGCCGTCGATCTCGATGCCCAGCGACAGCTCGAACCAGGGCGAGGCGGAACGCTCGTCCGGGGCTTCGCCAGCGGGCGCCGCGTCCTCGGGCGTTCCTTCCACGATGCGCAGCGCCAGTGCATGGGGCGGCTCGGCCAGGCCGCGCAGGGCGGGGTCGGGCTCGACACGGAAGCCGGCATTCGTCAGTGCGGCCCAGCCGCTCACGGCCCAGTCCAGCCAGCGTGCCGCCGAGGCACCGTGCCAGCGGCCGAGCGCGTCGACCGACAGGTCCAGCGCCTGCAGGCGCTGGCGCGCCCACTGCTCGGCGGCCAGGTCGCGCTGCAGCAGCACGCGGCGCCCGTCGTGCTCGGCCAGCACCCGCGCTGGATGCTCCGGCCAGTGGCCGCGCAGGCCGCCGTAGTCGAAGTCCAGCAGTGCGACGAGCAGGCCGCGCGCGGCGCGCTCGGCCGGCGGCACCGGCCGCAGGCGCAGGCAGGGCTGCGGCAGGCTGACCGGCCAGGGTTCCGGATGGTCGGCGCGGGCGGGCAGTGGCATGCCCAGCTGTCGCGGCAGCAGCTCGGCCTGCGCATCGTCGAAGGCTGACTGCGGCAGCGGCCCCAGGGTGAGCAGCTGCGTCAGCTGCGCGGGCGACATGCCCGCGGCCTCGGCGACGCCGCATTCGCCGGCGGCCCGGTCCAGGTACAGCGGCGGCAGCGCGGCATACAGCGTGCGGCCTTCCGCCGGCTCGGCCAGGACGGCTTGCAGCATCCAGGCCGGCGCATCGCCCAGCGTGGCCGGCGCCCAGTGCCAGCCGATGGCGCGCGGCGCCCCCCAGCGCAGCGGCGCGCCCTGCGGCCGGCCCTCCGCATCGGCCAGGAAGAGCTTGCCGGTGCGGGCCGCGGCCTGCAGGGCCGAAGGGGCCTCCGCCCCCTGCAGCAGACCGCTGGCCGTGTGCAGGTAGAAGGCGCCGCCGAGCCGGCCGATGTGGGCCAGGCAGTCGCGATCGGACTCGGACAAACCACTGCCGGGCAGGCCCAGCCGCACCATCGCATCCGCATCAGGCGAGCGCAGCCGGCCCCAGCCGCCACGCTTGAGCGGCCTGGCCAGCCGCCAGGCGAGCAGCGGCCGTGCCGGCTCGCGCGGGCTGCGGCGGCTTTCCTGCAGCAGGTAAATCGGAGGATCGCTCTCGGGCGCGGCCGGTGGCGGTACCAGCTCGTCAAACAGGCCCAGCGAAGGCGGCAGCCCCGAGGGCACAGCGGGTGGTGCGGGCCGGGGCGGGGAGGGCGGCTCGGCGCCGCGCACGGTGCCGCTCTGGTAGGCGGCCTTGAGCGTCAGGGCCACCGCATGCCGGCAGCGGCTGCCGGCGGCGCAGCTGCAGTCGCTGCCGAAGCTGGCGATGCGGCCATCCGCGTCCAGCTCCAGCAGCACGCTGCATTCGTGCACCTGCCGGTCCTCGCCCTGCACTTCGCCCTCGATGCGCCATTCGCTGCGGCTGGCCGGTGCGAGCGAATGGCTGACGACCTGCTGGCGCCGATAGGCCTCCAGGCCCCGTTGGTAGGCGGCAACGGGCAGGTGCTGGGCGAGTGTGGCGGGGGCGATCAGGAAGGCGGCGCGCATCGGGGCCCGGAGTGTGCCCCAGATGCGTGGCGGCGCCGCTCAGGGCATGGACATGCCACCGCGCGGCATGGCGCCTTCACCGAAGCCCATGCCCGGGCCCGGGCCCGGGCCCGGACGTGGCGCGCCGCAGCCTGCCTCCGCGTCGGGGCGCGGCATCGGCGGGCCGCCGGCGGGGCGCATCATGCACTGGGCATGGGCCTGCGGTGGCGGGGGTGGCGGCAGCATGATGCAGCCGGAAAGTCCGGCGGCGAGCAGGGCGGCCCCTGCGGCGGCGAGTGGTCGGAATGAAGCCATGTCTTGCGTCCCTTCTGGGTGTTTGGAGGAAGACATCAGTGTTGGCGCCGACCTGGGAGGCATTGCGCAGCGGGGTGGCAAAGTGCACATCCCACCGCAGACCGACGCGCGCCCGCCACACTCGCGGGCACGGGACGCGCGGCCGCTCAGCCGCGGGGTGCGGCCGGCGCCGGAGGCGCCTCGAAGGAGAAGCCCACGCCGTAGACCGAGCGGATCCACTCGTGCTCGGGCGCCGCCTGCGACAGCTTGCGCCGCAGGTTCTTCACATGGCTGTCGATGGCGCGCTCGGTGACGTCGACATCGTCTTCATAGGCCAGCTCCAGCAGCCGTGCGCGCGAGAAGATGCGACCCGGCTGCCGGGCCAGCACGCGCAGCAGCGAGAACTCGCGTCGGGTGAGGTTGAGCGGCTGCCCGCCGAGCGAGGCATGCCAGCAGCTCTCGTCCAGCTCCATGCCGTGCGCGGCGGCGGCCACTTCCTGCGGTGCGCGCGTGCGGCGCAGCACGGCGGCCACGCGGGCCACCACCTCGCGCGGGGAGAAGGGCTTGCACACGTAGTCGTCGGCGCCGTGGGCCAGGCCCAGCAGGCGGTCGACCTCTTCGGTGCGGGCCGTGAGCATGATCACCGGGTGCTGCGTGTGCACCCGCGCCTGCTGCAGTACCGACAGGCCGTCCAGCCCGGGCAGCATCACGTCCAGCAGCGTGAGGTCGGGCGGGGTTTCCAGCATGTGGCGCAGCGCCTCGCGGCCGTCGGCCACATGGTCGGTCTGGTGGCCCTCGCGGCGCAGGTAGTCGCGCAGCACGTCGGCGATGTCGGTTTCGTCTTCGACGATGAGGATGCGGGTCATGAGGGTTCGGTGTCCGAAAGGGGAAGGAAGAGGGTGATGCGCAGGCCGCCGAGCGGCGATGCGCCGGCCTCGATGTCGCCGCCGTGGGCGTCGACGATGGCGCGGCAGATGGCCAGGCCCAGGCCCGAGCCACCCAGCGCGCGGTTGCGCGAGGCCTCGGCGCGGAACAGGCGGTCGAACAGGCGCGGCAACTCGTCCTCGGTCACGCCGGGGGCGCTGTCGTCCAGCTGCACGACCAGGGCCGGGCCGCCGTCCACCCGGTCGATGCGCGCCTCGATCGCCAGGCGGCCGCCCGCGTCGGTGTAGAGCAGCGTGTTCTCCAGCAGGTTGATCCACACCTGGCTGAGCTTGCGGGCCTCGCCCAGCACGCGGGGCGCCCGCTCTTCGGCCAGGCGGCCCACGCTGTCGGCCTCGACCGCGATGTCGGCCTGCGCAAAGCGATCGCGCGTGGCGGCGAGTGCCTCCTGCAGCAGCGTGAGCGGGTAGGTGGGCGCATGCTCGCGCAGCGTGGTGCCATGGCTGTCCATGCTGTGCCGCAGGTCGTCCACCAGCTGGGTCAGGCGCATCACCTGCCGATGCAGGCGCAGGGCGGTGCGGTCGTCGAAGCTGCGCACGCCGTCCTGGATGGCCTCGATCTCGGCACGCATGGCCGCCAGGGGGGTGCGCAGTTCGTGCGCCACGTCGGCCAGCCAGGCGCGCCGGCCGGCTTCGGCCTTGTCCAGGCGGTCGGCCATGGTGTTGAAGGTGCGGCCGAGCAGGGCCAGCTCGTCCTGCCCCTGCACGTGCACGCGCGTGCCCAGCCGGCCGCGGGCCACGGCCCGGGCCGCGTGGGTGAGGTCGTCGATGGGCGCCAGCCAGCGCCGGCCGACCAGGCCTGCGATCAGCAGCGCGGCCACGAGGCCGACCGCGCCTGCCAGCGCGATGAAGCCCGAGTGCCGTGCCAGGAAGGCGCGGTCGGCTTCGTGCTCCAGGCCCTGCATGGGCGCCAGCAGCAGCTGGCCGATGATGACCGTGCCGCTGCGGATGGGCAGGTGCGCCGCTGTGGCCGGGTCCACCTTGGCGCCCACCACCAGCTTGCCGGCCGTGTCGACCACCGCCAGCCGCTTGAAGATCAGATCGGGCGGGCCACCCTCGCCGCGGGGAAAGGGAAAGAACCAGGGCGGCGCGACGCGGCCGCCCGGCTCCAGGGGCGAGGGCGGCTCGCGGTCCTCGCCGAAGGGCAGGGTCCAGCCGCCACCGCGCGAGGACCGGTCCCAGAGGCTGGGCGGGCGTTCGCGTGGCGCCAGCGAGGCCGGGTCCACCTCGCCGCGCTGGAGCCGGTTCCATGCCTCCTCATTGCCGCGCAGGCGCGACCAGTTGCCATTGGCCACGTAGTGCTGCTGCAGCCGCTCGGCCAGCCAGCTCAGCCGGCGGATCTCGATCTCGGCCACGTACGGCCCCAGGCCGCTGCGCAGCGAGAGCATCGATGAAACGGCAAAGGCCACCATCAGCGTGAGCAGCAGGGTGGCCAGGGCCAGGAAGAGTTTGCGCGTGAGCGTCAGGCGGGGCATTGGGCTGCCGCCGGTCGCGCCGATGGCCGGAAGGGCCAGGGCAACTCGCCGGGCGGGGGGGCGTGCTGGACGATGGGGCCGAGGGTAAACAAATCCTGGTGACTCGGGTGCGGGTCGGCAGTGCACGGGCTCCAGCTGAGCCATGCGCCGCTGAACACGCCGACGAGCGCGGTGACGGGGCCCAGGGCACGGTAGCCGCGGCCGGTTTGCTTCGAGGGGGACATCAGGCTTGCTCCTTCACGGATGGCACGAGGGGCAGTCGCAGCGTGGCCCCCATCGCGCCCCAGGCCGAGGGGGCGGCATAGAGGCGGCCGCGGTGGGCATCGATGGCCTGGGCGCATTCGGCCAGCGGCCGCAGCGCGGCGTCGCGCTCCGGATGCACGGCCTGCGAGAAGCCGTGCACGCGCCGGGCCAGCGCGGGCGGCTGCCGGTCTGCCGGCTCGTCCACCACCGAGACGGCGGCGGTGGCGCCTTCGGCGCGTGCGTGCACGCGCAGCACGCCGCCGGCGGGCGCCAGCAGTTCGGCGGCCAGCGCGAGCAGGCGGCCCAGCACCTGTGCCAGGCCGTTCGGCGCCATGGCGACCCACAGGGCATGGGCCGGCAATTGCCAGTCGACGGACACGCCCGGCGCCAGGCGCGGCCCGGCTGCCATGGCGGCCAGCACGGCGCGCAGGTCGGCCGTCGTGTCGGCCGGCTGTACGCCGGCAGGCAGGCTCGCGGGCGCGGTGCGCCAGGCGGTGGCGTCGGTGCGGGCTCCAGCTCTCACGGCGGCCTCCCGGTCAGAAGTTGTGGCGGATGCCGAAGTCGTACCCCGTGGACGACTTCGGCAGACCGCTGTAGCCCACGCCCACCGAGCCGTAGCCGGTGGTGGCCGCGGCCGACAGGCTGCCGGTGTAGGCGCTGTCGTTGCGGTTGCTGATGCGCGCCACGGTGGCATACAGCGACGTGCGCTTGGACAGGTTGTGCACATAGCCCAGCGCCAGCTTGCGCGAGCGCGGCGCTTCGCCGTAGAGCGGCGCGAGCGCGCCTTCGTCGTAGCGCACCTGGCCGTAGGAGGCGCGGATCAGGCCCGCGCCCACCGGCATGCTGGCGCCGATCAGGTAGCCGTCGTAGTTGTTGCTGAGCGAGGTCTGCAGCGTGTCGGAGCGGTCGCGCACGTTGGAGAGTTCGCCGAAGAGCTTGACCGGCCCGAAGTCGTAGGTGGCCCCCAGGTTGCTGCGGCGCACGGTGCGGGTGAGGCTGCCGCTGTCGGTCACGGTGGTCTGGCCGGAGGCCAGGGCGATGTCGAGCGGGCCGTTGGCATAGCCGAAGCGCGCGCCGGTGTAGCGGCCCGCATCGCTGGTGCCGGTGAGGCTGGTGCTGGTATCGACGTTCTCGTGCGCTGCGTACTGCACCTGACCGTAGAAGCCACCCAGCGTGGCCGGCAGGAAGTAGCTCACCATGTTGCTGGCGCGCAGGTAGTTGGTCGCCAGGCCGGTGTCGGCCGCGCTCACCGCGCCGATGATGTTCGCGCCCGAGCCGTTGCCGCCGAAGGGGTCGAAGATCGTGTCGTTCAGGGAGTTGGCGGTGCGGTCGCGGCCGAGGCGGATCTCACCGAAACGGCCCGACAGGCTCACCGTCGAGCGGCGTGTGAACGCCAGGCTGCCGGCGCCATCGTCGGTGGACAGCGGCGCCTCCAGCCAGAAGCTGGCGGCCAGGCCACCGCCGAGGTCTTCCACGCCCCGCAGGCCCAGGCTGCTGTTGCCGTAGCCCGAGTTGCCCAGGCTGGTGCGGCTCTGGCGCGTGGTGAGGCCGGTGGTGGCATCGGTGGCCGTGGCCGACTGATAGGTCACGCCCGTGTCGATGGTGCCGAAGAGGGTGACAGACGATTGGGCCGAGGCGGCCCCGGCGAGCGCGCCGCAGGCCAGGGCGACGAGGGTGTTCTTCATTCTTGCTCCGTTCCTTTCGAGCCACGGCCGGCCGTCGGCCGGAACCATGGGCGCCGGCAGGAGACCGGCGCGAGCGAATGGTCGGGGGCAAAGTCGGAGGAAATTTGAATGGGCCCACGCTGCCGTGCGAGGGCGCAGCGCGGGCCCGGCGTGCCGCGGCTACATGCCGAGCAGGTGTGGCAGTACCGCCAGCAGGGCGCTGATGGTGAAGAAGGACAGGGCGGTGGTGGCCAGCAGCGAGGCGGCCGCCAGCGAATCCTGGCCATGCGGCTGCGCCAGGATCGGATAGATGCTCAGCATGGGCGCAGCCGCCGACAGCACCAGCGCCAGGCGCAGCGCCGGCTCCATGGGCGGCATGCCCAGCGCCTCGGCGGCCAGCAGCACGGCCAGCATCAAAGCGGGGTGCAGCAGCAGCTTGCCGGCCGCGATGCGCAGCACCTGGCGGCGCATGCCCGCCAGGCCCAGGCCCACCAGCGAGCCGCCGATCACGAACAGTGACAGTGCGGTGCTGGCCTGCGCGAACAGACCGATGGTGCGCAGCAGCGGCGCCGGCAGGCGCAGGCCGGTCAGCGCCACCGCCACGCCCGCCGCCATGGCCCAGATCATGGGGTTGCGCGCCAGGCTGTGCGCCGTGCGCCGCAGCGTGAGGCGCCAATCGCCGCGGCCGTCGGCGGCATCAGCCAGCGCCATGGCCAGCGGCACCAGCAGCAGGTTCTCCACGATCATGTTCAGGCCCAGCACCAGGCCGGCGCTCTGCGCGATCACCATCGACAGGATGGGGTAGCCGACGAAGCCGCTGTTGGGGCAGCTCATGCCCATGGCCACGAGCGCCGGCACGGGGCTGCCGGCGGGTGCCTGTCGCGCCGCCCACCAGCGGCCCACGAAGAGCGTGAGCAGCGACCCCACCGCGTACAGCAGCATGTAGCGCAGGTTGAGCACATCGCCCGTCGGTCGCTGGACCAGCGCGCTGAACAGCAGGGCCGGCAGCGCCAGCCGGATGACGAACTGCCCCAGCACCCGCATGTCCGTCCGGGCAAACAGGCCCCTGCGGGTGACCAGCCAGCCGGCAGCGATGGCGAGATAGATGGGAACGGTGATCGAAAGGATGGCGAGCATGGCGGGTCCGGCGAGCCCGGCACTGTAGCCATGCGTCCCGATCCGCGTCGTTTGCGAATCGAACAGCCCCATGCCGCGCTGCGTCTGAATGTGCAAAAAATCAGTACATGAATTGCTGAAATCTGATCCCAAGGTGAACTTCACGGGTGCTATCTTTTCCTGCATCAAGACAGAGGACCCCGCATGCTCTCCCCCACGACAACCGCTCTGCGTATTGGTTTTGCCCGCCTGGCCCTGGGCTTTGCGGCCGCTCTCGCGGCGCTGGCGCCGGCCCATGGGCAGGCACCCGCCAAGCCGCTCAAGCCCGTCACCATCGCCCTGGGCACGCAGGTGGTCAACGTCACCTATCCCTGGCTCACGCTGCCCATCGCGCTGGGCTACTGGAAGGAGGAGGGCTACGACGTCAAGGTGGTCACCGTGGGTGGCTCGCTGCAGGGCATCCAGCAGATGGTGGCCGGCGGCGTGGAGTTCGCGCAGGTCAACTCCACCGGCCTGATCCAGGCCAACACCGACAACAACGTGGCCGTACGCGGGCTCATGGGCACCGGCGTCATCGACTGGGGCATCGGCGTGACGCAGGACGGCCCCATCAAGAGCGTGACGGACCTCAAGGGCAAGAAGATCGGCATCTTCAGCCTGGGCACCGGCGGTGTGCCGCTGCTCAAGGGCTACCTGCGCTCCAACGGCATCGACCCCGACAAGGACGTGCAGATCATCGCCACCGGCGCCGGTGCGCCCGCGCTCGAAGCGCTCAAGAGCGACCGGGTGCAGGCCCTGATGTTCTGGGGCTCGGCGCTCACCGGCTTCCAGAACGCCGGCACACCGCTGCGGGTGCTGTACGCGCCGGCTTGGCGCGCCCTGCCCGACTTCACCTTCGCCACCATGCAGAAGACCATCGACGCCGACCCGGCGATGGTGGAGGCCATCTCCCGCGGCGCCGCCAAGGCCACGCTCTTCGCCTGGACCAACCCGGACTGCGCCCGCCGCATCCACTGGAAGAGCTTCCCCTCCACCAAGCCCACCGGCGCCGACGAGGCCACGCTGGCCAAGTGGGACCTGGCGCTACTCAACACGCAGCTGGACACCATGAAGGCCGCGCACACCATGAATGGCGGCAAGCTGATCGGCGCGATGGACCCGGCCGCCTACGGCCGCATGCAGGACTTCATGCAGGGCGAAGGGCTGATCAAGCGCACGGTGCCGGTCGAGTCGATGCTCTACCTCAAGCCGGGCTTCGTGGAGGCGATCAACCGCTTCGATCACCAGGCCGTCGTCGACGCCGCCAAGGCGTGCAAGAACGGCTGACATGACGCCCGAACAATTCATCGCCGGCCTGCCCAAGGCCGAACTGCACATGCACATCGAGGGCTCCATCGAGCCCGAGCTGATGCTGTCGCTGGCCCGGCGCAACGGCGTGGCCATCCGCTGGCAGACCGAGGCCGAGTTGCGCGACGCCTACCGCTTCACCCGGCTGCAGGACTTCCTGGACCTGTACTACGACGGCTGCCGCGTGCTGCTGCAGGTGGCCGACTTCCACGAGGTGACGCGCGACTACCTGCGTCGCGCCCATGCCGATGGCGTGCGGCATGCCGAGATGTTCCTCGGGCCGCAGGGCCACACCACGCGCGGGGTGCCGCTGGCGGTGGTGATGCAGGGCGTGCTGTCGGCCATGGACGCGGCCGAGGCCGAGGACGGCATCACCAGCGGCCTGATCCTGGTGGCCCAGCGCCACCGCAGCGAAGAGGAGGCCATGGCGCTCCTGGCCGAGGCCGAGCCCTGGTTCGACCGCATCCTGGGCTTCGGCCTGGGCGGCGCGGAGCTGGGCCATCCCCCCTCGAAGTTCGAGCGCTTCTTCGCCCGCTGCCGCGAACTGGGCTTCAAGGTGACGGCCCATGCCGGGGAGGAAGGCCCGGCCGCCTATGTACGCGAGGCGGTGGAGCTGCTGCAGGTGGACCGGCTGGACCACGGCAATGCCTGCCTGGACGACCCGGCGCTGGTGCAGGAGTTGACGCGCCGCCGCATTCCGCTGACGGTGTGCCCGCTGTCCAACCTCAAGCTGCAGGTGGTGACGGACATGGCGGCGCATCCGCTCAAGACGCTGATGGACGCCGGCCTGTGCGTCACGGTCAATTCCGACGACCCCTCCTACTTCGGCGGCTACGTCAACGACAACTACCTCGCCTGCCAGCAGGCGCTGGGCCTGACGCAGGGCGAGCTGGCGCAACTGGCGCGCCAGAGCTTCGAGGCCGCGTTCATGCCCGAGGCGCAGCGCGCGCAGGCGCTGGCGGCCATCGACGACTGGGTGGCGCTGGCCGATGCCGCCGTCTGACCCTTCTCCCGAGGACCTCGCATGAGTTCGACCCTGGCGCCCGAAGCGCCGCCGGCCTTCCGCTTCGGCGGCCTGCACAAGACCTTCCGCTCCAAGGACGGCGGCGACGTCGTCGCCCTGCACGACGTGCATTTCAGCGTGCGGCGCGGCGAGTTCGTCACCGTGGTCGGCCCCAGCGGCTGCGGCAAGAGCACGCTGCTGCGCATCCTGGCCGGCCTGGAGCGCGCCAGCCGCGGCCAGGTGGAGCTGGGTGGCAGGCCGCATGCCGGGCCCAGTCGCGACGTGGGCGTGGTGTTCCAGTCGCCGGTGCTGCTGCCCTGGCGCAACATCCTCGACAACGTGCTGGTGCCGGCCGAGATCCAGGGCCGCGACCGTGCCGCCGCGCGTGAGCGGGCCCGGCACTACCTGCAGTTGGTGGGCCTGTCCGGCTTCGAGACCAAGTACCCCGGCGAGCTGTCGGGCGGCATGCAGCAGCGCGTGGGCATCGCCCGGGCGCTGGTCAACGACCCGCTGCTGCTGCTCATGGACGAGCCCTTCGGCGCGCTCGACGCCATGACGCGCGAGACCATGAACACCGAGCTGCTCAAGCTGCGCGAGCGCACCGGCGCCACCATCATGCTGGTCACGCACAGCATTCCCGAGGCGGTCTTCCTGGGCGACCGGGTGATCGTCATGTCGCCGCGGCCCGGTCGCGTGACGCAGGTGGTGGAGGTGGACCTGCCCTCGCCGCGCACCCTGGACCTGATCAACACCGAGCGCTTCGGCACCTACGTGTCGGGCATCCGCGCGAACCTGCATGCCAGCGGAGGGCTGGACTGATGGCCGACACCCTGACCTCTTCCGTG
Organism: Pseudacidovorax sp.; assembly: GCF_017991995.1. GTDB lineage: Bacteria > Pseudomonadota > Gammaproteobacteria > Burkholderiales > Burkholderiaceae_C > Xenophilus. Next base: position 40,451 of record NZ_JAGOPN010000024.1, read on the forward strand.
CCGCCGGGCGCGGCCGCCGCCGAGGACGCCCCGGTGCGTGCCACCGGTCTGACGCCGATGCGCCGGCGCGTGCTCATCGCCGCCGTGTTCGTGGCCGTGATCGCCGCCTGGCAGCTGGCGGTCACAGCACTCGACGTGTCGCACCTGATCTTCCCCGGCCCGCTGGCCGTGGTGCAGGCGCTCTACGACGGCATCGCCTCTGGCGACATCCCCTCGCACCTGTGGGTCACGCTCTACGAGATCCTGGCCGGCTTCGCGGCCGGGGCGCTCGCCGGCTTCGTGCTGGGTGCGCTGATCGGCCAGAGCGCGCTGCTGGAGGCGGTGCTCTACCCGTACGTGGTGGCCTTCCAGACTGTGCCCAAGGTGGCCGTGGCGCCGCTGTTCGTGCTGTGGTTCGGCTTCGGCACCACGTCGAAGGTGATCATCACGGCCACCATCGTGTTCTTTCCGGTGCTGGCCAACACCATCGTCGGCCTGCGCTCGGCACCGCGCGAGCAGATCGACCTGATGCGCGCCTTCACCGCCTCGGGCTGGCATGTGTTCCGCATGGTGCGGCTGCCGCATGCGCTGCCCTATGTGTTCGCGGGGCTGGACATCGGCATCGTGCTGTCGGTCATCGGCGCCATCGTGGGCGAGTTCGTCGGCGCCCAGGCGGGACTGGGCTACCTGATCCTGCAGCGCAACTTCTCGATGGACGCGGCGGGCATGTTCGCCATCCTCATCGTGCTCTCGCTCATCGGCATCGTGCTGCATGCGGCGGTGCGCTGGATCGCGCGGCGCGTGATCTTCTGGGCCGACGCCTTCTCCGATCTCTCGCGCGGCAGTTAGCCCCCTGGCCGTTCCCGCCGCGCACTCTCCCCAAAACCAAGGAGCCTCCCATGACCGAATCGAACGACCACGCCGTGGTCGCGCCCCGCCGTGCCTCGGCGCAGGAAATGCCCGTCCTCGACCTGGGCGAATGGATCGCCGGCGGTCCCATCGAGCCGCTGGTCGCGCAGTTCCGCGAGGCCTGTACCCGCACCGGCTTCTTCTACGTGAAGAACCATGGCGTGCCGCAGGCCGTCATCGATGCCGTGTTCGACGCCACCCGCCGCTACATGTCGCTGCCCATGGAGGAGCGCCTGAAGGACAAGATCGATGAGCGCTTCCGCCGCGGCTTCATGCCCATCGGCGTGACGCAGCATCCGGGCCACAAGCCCGACCTGAAGGAAAGCTACGAACTGGGCCTGGACCTGCCGCTCACCGATGCCGACGTGCAGGCCGGGCGCCCGCTGCATGGCCCCAACCGCTGGCCGGCCGACAAGCCCTGGCTGGAAGAGGCCGCGATGGCCTACTTCAACCACACCATCGCGCTGGGCAAGCGGCTGCTGCGCGTGTTTGCGCTGGCGCTGGGTCAGCCGGAGGCGTTCTTCCTGCAGTACGCCCGCAAGCCGATGGTGCAGGCGCGGCTCTTCCACTATCCGCCGCAGGAGTCGCCCACCCAGCTGGAACTGGGAGCCGCTGCCCACACCGACTACGGCATGCTGACCCTGCTGGTGCAGGACCCGATCGGCGGCCTGGAGTTGCGCACCAAGGCCGGCGAATGGGTGGCCGCGCCCTACATCGAGGGCACGCTGGTGGTGAACCTGGGCGACCTGGTGAAGGTATGGACCAACGACCGCTATGTCTCCAACCTGCACCGCGTGGCCAACCGCACCGGCCGCGAGCGCTATTCGATCCCGACCTTCTTCAACCTGGACTACGACACGCCCGTGGCCTGCCTGCCCGGCTTCGTCGAGCCGGGCGAGGCGCCGCGGCATGCGCCGATCAAGTCGGGCGACTATCTCGTGAGCCGCTTCGCCTCGGTGCAGAAGTACAAGACGCCGGCCGAGCTGGCGGCCGAGGAAGCGGCGGGCTGAGGGCGCCACGCGCCATGCGTCGGCGGCCGGCCTCGATCAGCGGCTGGGCCGCACCGCGGCCGCGGCGGATTCGGGCTCCAGTTGCTCCAGTTCGGCCGTCAGCTCGTTGATGAAGGTGGTCACCGGCAGCGGCAGGTTGCGGCCCCGGTGCACGCACAGCGAAAAGCGCTGCGGCTTGGCGCGCGGGTCCTTCAGCAGCACATAGCGGCCGCGCCCGGCCAGGTGCTGCGTGTCCTGCAGCGGCGGCGTCAGGATCGACAGCGCCATGCCCTCGGCCGAGACGTTGCGCAGCAGCTCGTAGGAGTTGGTCTCCAGCGCCACCTTGGGCCGGATCTTGGCCTTGGACAGCATCTCGTCGTACTGCTGCTTGGTCCACATGGTGGCGTCGGGCAGGGCCAGGCCATATTCCGCGCAATCCGACAGGCGCAGCGTCTCGCGCCCGTGCAGGGGATGACCGGCGCTCACGTACACGTACAGCGGCAGCAGGCGTTGGTAGGCGATGGTCACGTCCTGATGGGTGACGTTGCCGAAGGTCAGGCACAGGTCCAGCCGGTCGTCCACCAGCATCTCGATCAGCTGCGGGCTGTTGTAGACCTGCACGTTGAAGGTGAAGCCCGGAAAGCGCCGCGTGAAGCGGGCCATGAAGCCGGGCATGAAGTCGCGGATCAGCGATTCCGGAATGCCCAGGTTGACGTGGCCGCGGCGCAGGCCCTGGATGGCCTCGATCTCGGAGCGCAGGCGCCGTGATTCGCTGTCCACGCTCTTGGCATAGCGCATCAGCAGTTCGCCCGCCGCCGTCAGCTTGAGGGTCGAGCGGCCCCGGCTGCGCTCCAGCAGCGGCGCGCCCAGCGTCTCTTCGAGCAGGCCGATCTGGCGGCTGATGGCCGAGGGCGCGACGAAGAGGATCTCGGAGGCGGCGCGGATGGAGCCGCAGCGCACCGACTCGACGAAGTAGCGCAGTGCGGTGGTGGAGATCACGGCTGCACCGCCCGCGCGGGCAGGACGGTGCGCGCAGGCGCCGCCAGCTGCCTCATGGTGCGGTGATCAGGCAGCAGGCGCGGCTTCGGCGCCGGCGGCCAGCACATGGCCGGCCTGCTGGTCGGCGTGGTAGCTGGAGCGCACCATGGCGCCCACGGCGGCATGGCTGAAGCCCATCTTGTAGGCCTCTTCCTCGAACATCCTGAAGGTGTCGGGGTGCACGTAGCGGCGCACCGGCAGGTGGCTGTTGCTGGGCGCGAGGTACTGGCCGATGGTCAGCATGTCGATGTCGTGCGCGCGCATGTCGCGCATGACCTGCAGGATCTCTTCGTCGGTCTCGCCCAGGCCGACCATGATGCCGCTCTTGGTCGGCACGTTGGGATGCAGCGCCTTGAACTTCTTGAGCAGGTTCAGGCTGAACTGGTAGTCGGAGCCCGGCCGCGCTTCCTTGTACAGGCGCGGGATGGTCTCCAGGTTGTGGTTCATCACATCCGGCGGCGCGGCCTTGAGGATCTCCAGCGCGCGGTCGTCGCGGCCGCGGAAGTCGGGCACCAGGATCTCGATCTGCGTCGTGGGCGAGAGCTCGCGCGTCTTCTGGATGCATTCCACGAAGTGGCCGCTGCCGCCGTCGCGCAGGTCGTCACGGTCGACGCTGGTGATCACCACATACTTCAGGCGCAGCTTGGCGATGGTCTTGGCCAGGTTGAGCGGCTCGTCCTTGTCCAGCGGATCGGGCCGGCCGTGGCCGACGTCGCAGAAGGGGCAGCGGCGCGTGCACTTGTCGCCCATGATCATGAAGGTCGCCGTGCCCTTGCCGAAGCATTCGCCGATGTTGGGGCAGGAGGCTTCTTCGCAGACCGTGTGCAGGTTGGACTCGCGCAGGATCTGCTTGATCTCGTAGAAGCGCGTGGTGGGGCTGCCGGCCTTGACACGGATCCATTCGGGCTTCTTGAGCACCTCGCCCGTCTGCTCGACCTTGACGGGAATGCGCGAGAGCTTGGCGGCGGCCTTCTGCTTGGCCAGCGGGTTGTAGGTGTCGGCGCTCTGGGCGTCGCGGACGACTTCGGTGGAGCTCATTGGGAGGCTTTCTGGGAGGGGCCGGGGGTGTCAGGGCAGGAGGTAGGCCTGCAGCTTCCGGCTCAGTACCTGGGCGGCATCGTCCCAGGCCACGGGGACGCCGATTGTAGAAAGGTCGACCGTGCGCAGCCCTGCGTAGCCGCAAGGGTTGATGCGCGAATAGGGTTCCAGGTCCATGGCCACGTTGAGCGCCACGCCGTGGTAGGTGCAGTGTCGGCTGACCTTGAGGCCCAGCGCGGCGATCTTGCCCAGGCCGCGGAAGGGGTCACCGCCGGGCATGGGGCCGGTCAGCGCCGCGTGCGAGAAAGGGTCGTCCAGCCGCACGTAGATGCCCGGTGCCGTGGGCACGCGGTGGCCGGTCACGCCGAAGTGGGCCAGCGTGGCGATCACCGACTCCTCGATGCGGTAGACGTATTCCTTGATGAAGTAGCCGGCGCGCTTCAGGTCCAGCAGCGGATAGGCCACCACCTGGCCCGGGCCGTGGTAGGTGACCTGGCCGCCGCGGTCGGTCTGGATGACGGGAATGTCGCCCGGCAGCAGCAGGTGGTCCTGCCGGCCGGCCAGGCCCTGCGTGAAGACCGGGTCGTGTTCGCACAGCCAGAGACGGTCGGGCGTTTCGGGCACGCGCTCGGCGGTGAAGCGCTGCATGGCGGCGAAGGTGGCGGCGTAGTCCACCCGGCCCAGCCACTCGGGCGTGGGCGGAGGCGGGCGGATGGCTTCTGCCGCGGCCGGGGCTTCGCCGTCGGCCACGCTCACAGCACGACCTTGACCATCGGGTGCGAGGACAGCGTGCGGTAGAGCTCGTCCAGCTGCTCGCGGCTGGTGGCGGTGATGGTGATGGTCACGCCCAGGTAGTTGCCGGCGCGGCTGTCGCGCAGCTCGATGGTGCCGGCGTCGAACTCGGGGTCGAACTGCCTGGCGATGTGCGTCACGGCGCCGACGAAGCCGTCCACCTTCGCACCCATCACCTTGATGGGAAAGCGCGAGGGGTATTCGATCAGCGAATCCTTGCGCGGGTCGGTCGAACCGGGGGTGGCGGGGGTGTCGGTCATGGCTGGGGCTCCTGCTTGGCGTCCTGGTAGGCCGCATACAAGGCGTGGTAGATGGGGCCGGGCTCGCCCTTTCCAACCGGGCGGCCGTCCAGGCGGGTCACGGGCACGATCTCTTTGGTGGCGGAGGAGATCAGCAGTTCGTCGGCCGAGAAGACTTCACCCCGCGTGATGTCGCGCAGCGCGAAGGGAATGCCGCGCGATTCGCACAGACGCTGCAGCAGGCCATAGCGGATGCCGCGCAGTACGCGGTGGTCGGGCACCGGGCCGGCGACGGCACCGTCCTTGATCACCCAGACGTTGCTCGACGAGGCCTCGCTCAGCAGCTCGCCGCGGAACATCAGCGTCTCGGCGGCGCCGGCTTCCACGCTGATCTGGCGCGCCAACACGGCGCCCAGCAGGCTGGTGCTCTTGATGTGGGCCTTCTGCCAGCGGAATTCCTCCGCCGTGACGCAGGCCACGCCCTCGGCGCGGGCCTTGTCGGCCACGGGCTTGAGCGGATTGAGCATCACGAAGACCGTGGGGATGAGGCCCGCAGGCATCGCGTGGTCGCGGATGGCGACGCCGCGGGTGATCTGGATATAGAGCGACTGGGAGGGAGAGCGCTCCGAGGCCTCGATCAGCCGCTCCGCGATGGTGCGCCAGCCGCCGCGGTCGTGCGGATTGGGAATGCGCAGCTCGTCGAGCGAGCGCTCCAGGCGGCCCATGTGCTCGTCGAAGCAGAACAGGCGGCCCTCGTACACCGGCACGACCTCGTAGATGCCGTCGCCGAAGATGAAGCCGCGGTCCAGAACGCTCACTTTGGCGTCGCGCAGCGGCAGGTATTCGCCATCGAGATGGCACAGGGATTCGGGCAGGGGCGTGGCAGCAGGCATGGGTCGATTATCGAAGGCGCACCACTCTGGGCTGGCCTCTACGTGTTTTTGCTACCTATAATGAGTGGCTTTGTAGATTTCTCCACTTGACCGTTTGGACCGACGGCTGCCATTCGAATGACAACCAAGGCCCCGATCCGCACGGTCGACACCGAGCTTGCAGAAGCTGACGAAGACAGCTTCACCCCGCTGACTGCCGAAGAGGCCCAGCGGCTTCGCGAGCGCCATCCCGAACTCTCCCCCTGGTGGGTGGTCGGGGCCCAGATCGCCTCGGGGTTGATCGTGGCAGCGGTGGCCTGGGGCTGGACGCAGCGGCCGGTGGCGGCGGTGTCCGCGTTCTACGGAGCCATGGCGGTCGCTGTGCCCGCTGCGCTGTTCGCCCGTGCCATGGGTCGCATGCGTGGTGGCGTGTCGCAATCGGCTGCCATGCTGGGTTTTATGGTGTGGGAACTGATCAAGATCGCGCTGACCGTGGCTCTGCTGGCCGCGGCACCGTGGCTGATCGAGGGAATTCACTGGCTGGCTCTGCTGGCCGGCGCGGTGGTCGCGCTCAAGATGTACTGGCTCGCGCTGGTCATGCGGCCCCGCAAACCGAACCGTATTTGACTGTTTAAGAGAAAAGACGCTGAAAGATGGCCGCCGAAGGACACGCCCCGACCGCGAGTGAGTACATCGTCCACCACCTGCAGCACTGGCAGGTGGACTGGAGCCTCAAGCCCGTGGTCCAGAAGGCCATCGTGGACTTCGGTGTCATCAACCTCGACTCCGTTCTCTATGCGCTGGTGATCGGCGCGCTCGGCTGCTTCGTGCTGTGGCTCGCCGCACGCAAGGCCACGGCCGGCGTGCCCGGCCGCTTCCAGGCGGCCGTCGAGATGCTGGTCGAGATGGTCGACAACCAGGCCAAGGCCAACATCCACAACGCCAAGAGCCGCAAGTTCATCGCCCCGCTGGCGCTGACCGTGTTCGTGTGGATCTTCCTGCTCAACGCCATGGACATGCTGCCGGTCGACCTGCTGCCGGCGATCTGGTCCAAGGCCTACGCGGCCCTGGGCCACGACCCGCACCATGCCTACATGCGCGTGGTGCCCACCGCCGACCTGTCCACCACGCTGGGCCTGTCGACCTCGGTGCTGCTGCTGTGCCTGATCTACAGCATCAAGATCAAGGGCCTGGGCGGCTGGGGCCATGAGCTCATCTCTGCCCCTTTCGGTGCGCACCCCCTGCTGTGGCCCATCAACCTGCTGATGCAGATCATCGAATACTTGGCCAAGACCATCTCGCATGGCATGCGGCTGTTCGGCAACATGTATGCGGGCGAACTGGTGTTCATGCTGATCGCCCTGATGGGCGGTGCCATGGCGGCCTCGCTGTCGGGCGTGCTGCTGCCCATCGGCCACATCATTGCCGGCACCATCTGGGCGATCTTCCACATCCTGGTGATCACGCTGCAGGCCTTCATCTTCATGATGCTGACGCTCATCTACCTGGGCCAGGCGCACGAAGCCCACTGAGTGGCCCTCGCGGCCCTCGTGCTCCCGCTTTTCCTCTCGTTTTTCCCCTCTCTCTTGCCTTTCATCTAAGGAGTCATCATGGCAAACGTTCTCGGTCTCGTCGCTCTGGCTTGTGGTCTGATCGTCGGTCTCGGCGCTATCGGCGCGTCCATCGGCATCGCCCTCATGGGTGGCAAGTTCCTCGAGTCCTCGGCTCGCCAGCCTGAACTCATGAACGACCTGCAGACCAAGATGTTCATTCTGGCCGGCCTGATCGACGCCGCCTTCCTGATCGGCGTGGCCATCGCCCTGCTGTTCGCCTTCGCCAACCCCTTCGTCGTCGCCGGCGCCTGATCCTTTTCGTCCACACCGTCTGTAGAAAGGTGTTGTCGTGAGCATCAACGCAACCCTGTTCGTTCAGGCCGTCGTCTTTTTGCTGCTCGTGCTGTTCACGATGAAGTTCGTGTGGCCGCCGATCGCAAAGGCGCTGGATGAACGGGCTCAAAAGATCGCTGCGGGCCTGGCGGCCGCCGAGAAGGCCAAGGCCGAACTCGCTTCCGCCAACCAACGCGTCGAGCAGGAGCTGCAGGCTTCGCGCACCGAGACCAGCAACCGCCTGGCCGATGCCGAGCGCCGCGCCCAGCAGATCATCGAAGAGGCCAAGGCCCGCGCCACCGAGGAGGCCAACAAGATCGTGGCCGCCGCGCGCGACGAGGCCGAGCAGCAGTCCGTGCGTGCCCGTGAAGTCCTGCGCGAGCAGGTCGCCACGCTGGCCGTCAAGGGCGCCGAGCAGATCCTGCGCAAGGAAGTCGATGCCAACGTGCATGCCGACCTGCTCAATCGCCTGAAGACCGAGCTGTAAGGACGAACCGATGGCCGAACTCGCCACCATTGCCCGTCCTTACGCCGAGGCGCTGTACAAGGCGTCAGCCGGCAACGCGCAGGCTGCGGCCGAATGGCTTGAGCCGCTGGCCCAGGTGGCTGGCAGTGCGCAGCTGCAGCAATTCGCAGCCAGCCCCAAGGTGTCCTCGCAGCAGGTGTTCGACCTGATCGCCGGGATGGTGCCGGGCGGCCTGCCGCAAGCGGGCCAGAACTTCCTGCACGCCGTCATCGACAACGGCCGCCTGGCCGCGCTGCCGGAAGTGGCGACGCAGTACCGCGCCCTGCAGAACGCCGCCAGCGGCGCTGCCGATGCCGTGCTCTTCAGCGCCTTCCCCATCGAAGGCCCGGCTCTGGGCGAAGTCCAGGCCGCACTGGAGCGCCGCTTCGGCCGCAAGCTGACCACCCGCGTGGAGCTGGATCCGTCGCTCATCGGCGGCATCCGCGCCGTGGTCGGCGACGAAGTGCTCGACACCTCGGTCAAGGCCCGTCTCGAACAAATGAAGGCGGCGCTCACCGCCTGACCCGGCTGGTGGCGCGCGTCCTTACACCCGATTGAAAGAAGGAAAGAGTCATGCAACTCAATCCCGCAGAGATTTCCGAACTGATCAAGAGCCGCATCGAAGGGCTGGGCGTCAGCGCCGACATCCGTAACGAAGGCTCCGTGGTCTCGGTGACCGACGGCATCGTGCGCGTGCACGGTCTGTCCGACGCGATGCAGGGCGAAATGCTGGAGTTCCCGCCCACGCCCGGTGGCCAGCCCACCTACGGCCTGGCGCTGAACCTCGAGCGCGACTCCGTCGGCGCCGTGATCCTGGGCGAGTACGAGCACATCTCCGAAGGCGACACCGTCAAGTGCACGGGCCGCATCCTGGAAGTGCCCGTCGGCCCCGAACTGATCGGCCGCGTGGTCAACGCCCTGGGCCAGCCCATCGACGGCAAGGGCCCGATCAACGCCAAGCTGACCGACGTGATCGAGAAGGTCGCGCCCGGCGTGATCGCCCGTCAGTCCGTGGACCAGCCGATGCAGACCGGCCTGAAGTCCATCGACGCGATGGTGCCCGTGGGCCGCGGCCAGCGCGAGCTGATCATCGGCGACCGCCAGACCGGCAAGACGGCCGTGGCCATCGACGCGATCATCAACCAGAAGGGTCAGAACATGACCTGCGTCTACGTTGCGATCGGCCAGAAGGCCTCGTCGATCAAGAACGTGGTGCGCGCCCTGGAGCAGGCCGGTGCGATGGAATACACCATCGTCGTCGCCGCTGCGGCTTCGGAATCGGCTGCCATGCAGTACGTGTCGGCCTACTCCGGCTGCACGATGGGCGAGTACTTCCGCGACCGCGGGCAGGACGCGCTTATCGTCTATGACGACCTGTCCAAGCAGGCCGTGGCCTACCGCCAGGTCTCGCTGCTGCTGCGCCGCCCGCCGGGCCGCGAAGCCTACCCCGGCGACGTGTTCTACCTGCACAGCCGCCTGCTGGAGCGCGCCGCCCGCGTGAGCGCCGACTACGTCGAAGCCTTCACCAAGGGTGAAGTCAAGGGCAAGACCGGCTCGCTGACCGCACTGCCGATCATCGAGACGCAGGCCGGCGACGTGTCCGCCTTCGTGCCGACCAACGTGATCTCGATCACCGACGGCCAGATCTTCCTGGAAACCAACCTGTTCAACGCCGGCATCCGTCCCGCCATCAACGCGGGTATCTCGGTGTCGCGCGTGGGTTCGGCAGCGCAGACCAAGGTCATCAAGGGCCTGTCCGGCGGTATCCGTACCGACCTGGCGCAGTACCGCGAACTGGCCGCCTTCGCGCAGTTCGCCTCGGACCTGGACGCTTCGACCAAGAAGCAGCTGGACCGCGGTGCCCGCGTGACCGAACTGCTCAAGCAGCCCCAGTACAGCCCGCTGCCCGTGTCGCTGATGGCCGCTTCGCTGTTCGCGGTGAACAAGGGCTTCATGGACGACCTGGACGTCAAGAAGGTGCTGCCCTTCGAGCACGGCCTGCACCAGTTCCTGAAGACAAGCCACGCCGCCCTGGTCGACAAGATCGAGCAGGCCCGGGCCCTGGACAAGGACGCGGAAGCCGAACTGACGGCCGCGATCACCTCGTTCAAGAAGTCCTTCGCCTGATCCGAGAGGCATAGAGCGCTATGGCAGCCGGCAAGGAAATCCGCGGCAAGATCAAATCGGTGGAGAACACCAAGAAGATCACCAAGGCCATGGAAATGGTGGCCGCGTCCAAGATGCGCAAGGCGCAGGAACGGATGCGCTCCGCGCGTCCGTACAGCGAAAAGATCCGCGCCATTGCGTCCAACCTCAGCCAGGCCAATCCGGAGTACACCCACGCCTTCATGAAGACCAGCGACGCCAAGGTCGCTGGCATGATCGTGGTGACGACGGACAAGGGCCTGTGCGGCGGCATGAACACCAACGTGCTTCGTGCCGTCACCAGCAAGCTGCGCGAGCTGCAGTCGGCCGGTGTGTCCACCGAGGCGGTGGCCATCGGCAACAAGGGCCTGGGCTTCCTGACGCGCGTGGGCGCCAAGGTGGTCTCGCAGGCGGTGCAGCTGGGCGACACGCCCCACCTAGAGAAGCTGATCGGCCCTGTCAAGGTGCTGCTGGACGCTTACGCCGAAGGCCGCCTTTCCGCCGTGTACCTGAGCTACACCAAGTTCGTGAACACGATGCGCCAGGAGTCGGTGGTCGAGCAGCTGCTGCCGCTGAAGGCCGAGAGCCTCAAGGGCGGCGAGGGCAGCGCCCCGCAGCATGCCTGGGACTATATCTACGAGCCCGACGCGCAGACCGTCATCGACGACCTGCTGGTGCGCTACGTGGAGTCGCTGGTCTACCAGGCTGTGGCCGAGAACATGGCCTCCGAGCAGTCGGCGCGCATGGTGGCCATGAAGGCCGCCACCGACAACGCGGGCAACCTGATCAACGAGCTGAAGCTGGTCTACAACAAGACCCGCCAGGCCGGCATCACCAAGGAACTGTCGGAAATCGTGTCCGGTGCGGCCGCGGCCACCGGCAACTGATTCCGCCCGATCCGGCATTCAGCAGATTCAAGACAAATTACTGGAGCACAACATGGCTCAGGCTCAAGGAACAATCGTTCAATGTATCGGCGCCGTGGTCGACGTGGAGTTTCCCCGTGACCAGATGCCCAAGGTGTACGACGCCCTCAAGTTCGAAGGCGGCGGACTGACGCTGGAAGTGCAGCAGCAGCTGGGTGACGGCGTGGTGCGCACCATCGCGCTGGGCAGCTCCGACGGCCTGCGCCGCGGCATCACCGTGGTCAACACCGGCGCGCCCATCACGGTGCCCGTCGGCAAGGCCACGCTCGGCCGCATCATGGACGTGCTGGGCAACCCCATCGACGAGCGCGGCCCGGTCTCGCAGGAGTTGACGGCTTCGATCCACCGCAAGGCCCCGGCCTATGACGAACTGTCGCCCTCCACCGAACTGCTCGAAACGGGCATCAAGGTGATCGACCTGGTCTGCCCGTTCGCCAAGGGCGGCAAGGTGGGCCTGTTCGGCGGCGCCGGCGTCGGCAAGACCGTGAACATGATGGAGCTCATCAACAACATCGCCAAGGCCCACAGCGGTCTGTCGGTGTTCGCCGGTGTGGGCGAGCGTACCCGCGAGGGCAACGACTTCTATCACGAGATGTCCGACTCCAAGGTCGTGGTTCAGGAGAACCTGTCCGAGTCGAAGGTGGCCATGGTCTACGGCCAGATGAACGAGCCCCCGGGCAACCGTCTGCGCGTGGCCCTGACCGGCCTGACCATCGCCGAATCCTTCCGCGACGAAGGCCGCGACGTGCTGTTCTTCGTGGACAACATCTACCGCTACACCCTGGCCGGCACCGAAGTGTCCGCCCTGCTGGGCCGCATGCCTTCCGCCGTGGGCTACCAGCCGACGCTGGCCGAGGAAATGGGCCGCCTGCAGGAGCGCATCACGTCCACCAAGGTCGGCTCGATCACCTCGATCCAGGCCGTGTACGTGCCGGCCGATGACTTGACCGACCCGTCGCCCGCCACCACCTTCGCCCACCTGGACTCCACCGTGGTGCTGTCGCGCGACATCGCGTCGCTCGGCATCTACCCCGCCGTGGACCCGCTGGACTCGACCTCGCGCCAGCTGGACCCGAACGTCGTCGGCGAAGAGCACTACGGTGTGGCCCGCGCCGTGCAGGGCACGCTGCAGCGCTACAAGGAACTGCGCGACATCATCGCCATCCTGGGCATGGACGAACTGGCGCCCGAGGACAAGCTGGCCGTGGCCCGCGCCCGGAAGATCCAGCGTTTCCTGTCGCAGCCTTTCCACGTGGCCGAAGTGTTCACCGGCGCGCCCGGCAAGTACGTGCCGCTGTCGGAAACCATCCGTGGCTTCAAGATGATCGCCAACGGCGAGTGCGACCACCTGCCCGAGCAGGCCTTCTACATGGTCGGCACCATCGACGAGGCCTTCGAAAAGGCCAAGAAGCTCGGCTGATCGGCGCATCACCCATGGCAAACACCATTCACGTCGACGTCGTCAGCGCCGAGGAGTCCATCTTCTCGGGCGAGGCGAAGTTCGTCGCGCTGCCCGGCGAAGCCGGTGAGCTCGGCATCTTCCCGCGCCACACGCCGCTGATCACGCGCATCCGTCCCGGTGCCGTGCGCATCGAGACGGCAGACGGTGGCGAGGAGTTCGTGTTCGTGGCCGGTGGCATCCTCGAAGTGCAGCCCGACTGCGTCACCGTGCTGTCCGACACCGCCATCCGCGGCAAGGACCTGGACGACGAGAAGGCCGCCGCCGCCAAGAGCGCCGCCGAGGAAGCCCTCAAGAACGCCAAGAGCGAGATCGACATCGCCATGGCCCAGTCCGAGCTGGCCGTGATGGCCGCCCAGCTGGCCGCGCTGCGCAAGTACCGCCAGAAGAAGTGAGGGCCCTGCGGCACCACGCCGCGCTCTTGCCTCCACAGAAAAGCCAGTCAGTTCGCTGACTGGCTTTTTTCTTTGTGCTCGCCGCAGGAGGGGATCAAAGGGAATGACAAAACCGCTTCGGCCTTTTTATGGCCGAAGTTCGGTCTTGTCCGTGCAAAGTCGACCGCCTAGCATCCGTGCCGCTGCTACATCCCTTCACGGATGGCCGCAAGAACACGGAGACAACGCCGAATGGCGCCCTGGAACGGCCTTTCTGCTGCTGAGCTGGATCTGCTGTCGACCCTTTTCTGGTCGGCCGGCGGCTCGCGTCACGGCATGGCCGATCGCCTGGGCTTCTCCCGCAGCCGGGCCAACGCGCTGATCGCAGGCCTGATCGAGCAGGGGCTGCTGGCCGAGGCCGGCCCGCGCGCTTCCACTGGCGGACGCCGGCCTGAGCAACTGCAGCTGCACGCAGAGCTGGGCGTTCTGCTGGCTGTGGACATCGGCGCCACCAGCCTGGATGTCGCCGTGATGCAGCCCGACCTCACGGTGCTCGCCCGGCATGCCGAGGCCATCGACGTGCGCGAGGGCCCGGGCGTGGTGCTGGCCCGCGTGCGCCAGCGACTGCGCGAACTGCTGCAGGCCCGCGGCATTCCAGCTCGTCGCGTGCTGGGCATCGGCATGGGCGTGCCGGGACCGGTCAACTTCGAGGCCGGCCAGCTCGTCAATCCGCCGCTGATGCCGGGCTGGGACAGCTTCTCCATCCGCGATTACCTGCGCGAGGACTATGCGGCGCCGGTCTTCGTGGACAACGACGTCAACCTGATGGCGCTGGGCGAGCTGTGGCGGCTGCAGCGCGGGCTGTCGAACTTTTTGGTGATCAAGGTGGGCACGGGCATCGGCTGCGGCATCGTGTGCCATGGCGAGGTCTACCGCGGCGCCGCCGGCTCGGCCGGCGACGTGGGCCACATCTGCGTGGACCAGCAAGGGCCGCGCTGCCACTGCGGCAACGTCGGCTGCGTCGAGGCGATGGCGGCCGGCCCGGCCATCGTGCGCATGGCGCAGGCGGCGGCGGAGCGGGGCGAATCACCGGCGCTCGCAGCGGTGCTGCGCACCCAGGGCCGCATCGAAGCCATCGACGTGGGCCACGCCAGCCGCGCGGGCGACGTCGCGGCCAACGCCATCATCCAGCGCGCCGGCAGCCTGATTGGGCAGATGCTGGCCTCGGTGGTGAACTTCTTCAATCCCTCGCATGTGTTCATCGGCGGCGGCATCACGCAGATCGGCCCGCTGTTCCTGGCGGCCGTGCGGCAGAGCGTCTACCAACGCTCGCTGGCGCTGTCGACGCGGCACCTTGAGATCCAGTACACGCCGCTGGGCACCGACGCGGGCGTGACCGGTGCCGGCGTGCTGGCCATGCACGAGACGCTGCGCGCCCGCGGCGTTGCACCTTGAGCCGGAGCCCGCGATGACGGCCATGACCACCCCCTCCACGGCAGCGACGTCCGGCGTCGCCGTCGAGTTCGACGGCATCATCAAGGCCTTCGGTCCGGTTCAGGTGCTGCATGGCGTGAGCTTCGCGCTGCCGCCGGGCCGGGTGGTCGGCCTGCTGGGCGAGAACGGCGCCGGCAAGTCCACGCTGATGAAGATCCTGGCCGGTTATGAGAGCCCGAGCGGCGGCGTGCTGCGCATCAACGGCCAGCCGCAGACCTTCCGCAGCTCGCGCGACGCGGAAGCGCTGGGCATCGTGCTGATCCACCAGGAATTCAACCTGGCGGAGGACCTGAGCGTGGCCGACAACATCTTCCTGGGCCATGAAAAGAAGAAGGGGCTGTTCCTCGACGAACGGGCCATGCAGGCCGAGGCCGCCGCGGCGCTGGCCCAGGTCGGGCTGCAGGTCGATCCGGCCGCCAAGGTGCGGCGCCTGATCGTGGCGGAGAAGCAGCTGGTCGAGATCGCCAAGGCCATCGCACGCCGTGCCCGGCTGCTGATCATGGACGAGCCCACGGCCACGCTCACGCCGGGCGAGACGGAGCGCCTGTTCCGCCTCATCGCGCAGTTGCGGGCCGACGGCGTGACCATCGTCTACATCTCGCACAAGCTGGACGAGGTGGAGCGCGTGACCGACGAGGTCGTCGTTATGCGCGACGGCCGCTTCGTCACGCGCGCGGCCACGGCCGAGGTCACGCGTCACCAGATGGCCAACCTGATGGTTGGCCGCGAGATCGCGGACCTCTATCCGCCGCGCGAGCCGGTACCCGCCGGCCGCGAACCCGCGCTGCGCGTGCAGGGCTTCGACGTGCCCGGCTGGGCGCATCAGGCGAGCTTCGAGGTGCGGCCGGGCGAGATCCTGGGCTTCGCCGGGCTGGTCGGCGCCGGCCGCACCGAGCTCTTCGAAGGCCTGCTGGGCCTGCGCCCGGGGCGCGGCCAGGTCGAACTGGCAGGCCGCGCGGTGCAGCTGCGCTCGCCGCGCGATGCCGCCCGCCACGGCCTCACCTACCTCAGCGAAGACCGCAAGGGCAAGGGGCTGCACGTGGCCTTCGGCCTGCGGCAGAACCTCACGCTGATGGCGCTGGAGCAATACGCGCGGCCCTGGCTGCGGCCCGACGCCGAGCGCGCCGCGCTCGACACCGCCGTGAAGGACTACGGCATCCGCACCGGCTCGCTGGACGTGCGCGCCTCGTCGCTCTCCGGCGGCAACCAGCAGAAGCTGGCCCTGGCCAAGGTGCTGCAGCCGCATCCGAAGGTGGTGGTGCTCGACGAGCCCACGCGCGGCGTGGACGTGGGCGCCAAGCGCGACATCTACTTCCTCGTGCAGCGCCTGGCGCGCGAGGGCCTGGCCGTCATCGTCATCTCGTCGGAGCTGATGGAACTCATCGGCCTGGCGCACCGCGTGGCCGTCATGCGCGCGGGCCGCATCGTCGCCACGCTGCCGGCCGACGGCCTCACCGAAGAACAGCTCATCGCCCATGCCACGGGAACAGCCCATGTCGACGCCTGACACCCCTTCATCCACCGCCGCGGTCGAAGGCGCACAGCACCGCGCCGCCGCCAGGCCGGGCTGGGCTGAACGCCTCCACGGCTTCGGTCCGGTGATCGGCCTGGCGCTGCTGTGCATCGCCGGGGCCGCGCTCAACAGCGACTTCGCCACCGTGGACAACGCCATGAACGTGCTCACGCGCACGGCCTTCATCGGCATCATCGCGGTGGGCATGTGCTTCGTGATCATCTCGGGGGGCATCGATCTCTCGGTGGGTTCGATGGCGGCGCTGATCGCCGGCAGCGTGATCATGTTCATCAACTGGGCCGGCCCGGCCACCGGCTCGCCGCTGCTGGCGGTGGTGCTCGGCGCCGCGCTCGCGGTGCTGCTGGGCGCGATGTTCGGCCTGGCGCACGGGCTGCTCATCACCAAGGGACGCATCGAGCCCTTCATCGTCACCCTGGGCACGCTGGGCATCTTCCGCGCCTACCTCACCTACTTCGCCGACGGCGGCGCGCTCACGCTCGACAACGACCTCTCGGACCTGTACGCGCCGGTCTACTACGCGAGCCTGCTGGGCATTCCGGTGCCGGTGTGGGTGTTCGTGGCGGTGGCGCTTGTCGGCGGCGTGATCCTCAACCGCACGGCCTATGGCCGCTACGTGCAGGCCATCGGCTCCAACGAGCAGGTGGCGCGCTATGCGGCAGTGGACGTGGACCGCGTGAAGATCCTCACCTACATGCTGCTGGGCGTGTGCGTGGGCATCGCCACGCTGCTGTACGTGCCCCGGCTGGGCTCGGCCTCGCCGACCACCGGGCTGCTGTGGGAGCTGGAGGCCATCGCTGCCGTGATCGTCGGTGGCACCGCGCTCAAGGGCGGTGCGGGCAGCATCGCCGGCACGGTGGTGGGCGCCATCCTGCTCTCGGTCATCAGCAACATCCTCAACCTCACCAGCATCATCAGCGTGTACCTCAACGCGGCGGTGCAGGGCTTCGTGATCATCGTGGTGGCCTTCCTGCAGCGAGGCCGCCGGTGACCGTCGACCCCCGACCGTTCGCCCAGCCTGTCGAAGCCGCGCTCCGGCGCTTCGGCACGCCAGGCGACAACAGATCTTCCGTGCCAGTGACCTTCCATCCAACCCAGGAGACAACCCCATGACCTTCATCACCCGCCGCCTCGCGCTCACCGCCGTGGCTGCCGCCGCCTTCGCCGGGGGCCCCGCGCTGGCTGCCGAGAAAGTGAACCTCGGCGTGTCCATCCCGGCCGCCACTCACAGCTTCATGGGCGGCATCAACTACTGGGCCAACCAGGCCAAGAAGGACCTGGAGAAGCAGTACAAGGACCTGAAGATCACCATCAAGACGGCTGCCAACGCGCCCGAGCAGGCCAACCAGCTGCAGGACCTGAGCACCGTCACCAAGATCAACGCGCTGGTCGTCTTCCCCTTCGAGTCAGCCGCGCTGACCAAGCCGGTGGCGCAGGTCAAGGCCAAGGGCGCCTACGTCACGGTGGTGGACCGCGGCCTCACGGACACCAGCGCGCAGGACGCCTACGTGGCCGGCGACAACACCGCCTTCGGCAAGATCCCCGCCGAGTACATCGCCAAGAAGCTGAACGGCAAGGGCAACGTGGTGGCGCTGCGCGGCATCGCGACCACGCTGGACAACGAGCGCATGGACGCCTTCAACGCGGTGCTCAAGAACTACCCGGACATCAAGCTGCTGGACGCCAAGTACGCCAACTGGAACCGCGACGATGCCTTCAAGGTGACGCAGGACTACCTGACGCGCTTCAAGGAGATCGACGCCATCTGGGCGGCCGACGACGACATGGCCGTGGGCGTGCTCAAGGCCATCGAGCAGGCCAAGCGCACCGACATCAAGATCGTCTTCGGCGGCGCCGGGGCCAAGGGCATGGTCAAGACCATCCTCGACAACAAGGACCCGCGCATCCAGGCCGACGTGAGCTACTCGCCCAAGTTCATCTACGACGCGATCAAGCTCACGGCCGAGGCGCGCCTGAAGGGCGAGAAGCTGCCGGCGACGACCATCATCCCGTCGGTGCTGATCACCAAGGACAACGCGAAAGATTTCTACCACCCCGACTCCCCGTTCTGAGGAAGGACGGTCCATGCCGCGCCCCATCACCCTCTTCACCGGCCAGTGGGCCGACCTGCCCCTGGCCGAGCTGGCGCCGCTGGCGCGGCGCATGGGCTATGACGGCCTGGAGCTGGCCTGCTGGGGCGACCACTTCGACGTGCAGCAGGCGCTGGCCTCCGAGACCTACGTGCGGGACAAGTGGGCGCTGCTGCGCGAGCATGGCCTGACCTGCCTGGCCATCGGCAACCACCTGGTGGGCCAGGCGGTGTGCGACCTGATCGACGAGCGGCACCGCGCCATCCTGCCGGCGAGCGTGTGGGGCGATGGCGAGCCGGAAGGGGTGCGCCAGCGCGCGGCCCGCGAGCTGGCCGACACGGCGCGCGCCGCGGCGAAGTTCGGCGTGCGCACCGTCACCGGCTTCACCGGTTCGTCGATCTGGCACGCCACCTATGCCTTCCCGCCCACCACCCAGGCCTACTGGGATGCAGGTTTCGCGGACTTCGGCCGGCGCTTCGGGCCCATCCTGGACACCTTCGAGCAGCAGGACGTGAACTTTGCGCTGGAGGTGCATCCCACCGAGATCGCCTTCGACATCGCCTCGGCCGAGCGGGCCATCGCCGCCGTGGGCGGCCACCGGCGCTTCGGCTTCAACTACGACCCCAGTCACCTGGCCTACCAGGGCGTGGACTATGTGCGCTTCATCCGCGGCTTTGCCGACCGCATCTACAACGCCCACATGAAGGACGTGTGGTGGGGCAGGGGCGATGGCAGCGTGGGCGTCTTCGGCGGCCACACGAGCTTCGGCGACGCGCGCCGCTTCTGGGACTTCCGCAGCGTGGGCCGGGGCTTGGTGGACTTCGAATCCATCATCGTGGCGCTCAACGACATCGGCTATGGCGGCCCGCTCTCGGTGGAGTGGGAGGACAGTCGCATGGACCGCGTGCATGGCGCCACCGAAAGCGCCGCCTTCTGCCGCCGGCTGGACTTCCCGCCCGCGGCCGGCGCCTTCGACGCCGCCTTCGACAAGGCCGCCCAGGGCGGCATGGCGGGCACATGAGCGAACACACCCAAGCACGGCCCATGGGCATGGACGGCTCGGGCGCGCCCCACGCCACCCGCAAGCTGCGCTACGCCATGGTCGGCGGCGGGCAGGGCGCCTTCATCGGCGCCGTGCACCGCCAAGCCCTGGCGCTGGACGGCCAGGCCGAGCTGGTGGCCGGCGCCCTGTCGTCCACGCCCGAACGCGCGCGCGCCTCGGGCCGCGAACTCGGCCTGGCCGATGCGCGCAACCATGCCGACTGGCAGTCGCTGCTGGATGATGAGCTGCGTCGCAGCGCCGACGAGCGCATCGACTTCGTCTCCATCGTCACGCCCAACCACCTGCATCACGAGGTCGCCCGCGCCTTCGCCGAGGCGGGCATCCACGTGGTGTGCGATAAGCCGCTGGTCCACACCAGCGAGCAGGCGCAGGACCTGGTGGAGACGGTGGCGCACAGCGGCAGCGTCTTCGGCGTGACCTACAACTACAGCGGCTATCCCATGGTGCGCGAGGCCCGCGACCTGGTGGCGGCCGGCGCCATCGGCGAGGTGCGCAAGGTGGTGGTCGACTACCACCAGGGCTGGCTGGCGACGCGGCTCGAAGGCGGCGACAACAAGCAGGCCGGCTGGCGCACCGACCCGGCGCGCAGTGGCGCCGCGGGCGCGTTGGGCGACATCGGCTCGCATGCCGAGAACCTGGTGGCCACCGTCACCGGCCTGGAGCTGGAGAGCCTGTGCGCCGACCTGTCTGCGCTCGTGCCAGACCGGCGGCTGGACGACGACGCCAGCCTGCTGCTGCGCTTCAAAGGCGGCGCGCGCGGCGTGCTCGTGGCCTCGCAGATCGCGGTGGGCTGCGAGAACGACCTGCGCCTGCGCGTCTTCGGCAGCACCGGCACGCTGGACTGGCGGCAGGAGCAGCCCGAAGTGCTGGTGCATGCGCCGCTGGACGGCCCACGCCGGCTGCTGACGCGCGGCTCGCCGTGGCTGGGCGAATCGGCGCGGCTGGCCACGCGGCTGCCCTCCGGCCATCCCGAAGGCTTCATCGAGGCCTTCGCCAACGTGTACCTGGGCGTGATCGCGCACATCCGCGCGCTGCAGCAGGGTGTGGCGCCCGATCCGCTGCGGGCCGACTACCCCACGCTGGCCGATGGCGCGCGCGGGGTGCGCCTCATCGAGAAGGCGGTGGAGAGCGCGGCCAGCGCGCAGAAATGGACGGCGTTCTAGACGGGCCCTGCTTCTGACGACTTCGCTCCCTCTCCCCTTGTGATAGAGGGGCTCAAGCGCGTGCACAAAGGCGGCCTTGTGATCGCCCAGTCGGCGTCGCTTCGACCTTCGACCTAGTACGCGCGCGGTATTCGCAGCGGCGGCGCGGGCCACTACAACGGCGGCAGGCGGAGCGCGCATCCGCCAAGGAGCTGCCATGTCCGCCTATCACCCGTTCCGCACCGTTCGCTTCACCATCGCCGTCGCACTGCTCACCGAGGCGGCCGCCGCGCTCGCCGGCCCGGCATTCCCACGCCGCAAGGACGGCCTGTGGGAGATGCGCGTCGAGACCTCCGCCAAGGGCCAGCCGATGACCCTGCAGCAGTGCGCCGATGCCGCGACCGACCGCCTGCTGCAGGAGCAGGGCGCGAGCCGCCAGGCCGAGGCGCGCAAGCCCACCAACTGCCAGGAGGACATGCGCAGCGAAGTCGGCCGCGTGCTGACGCACAAGGAGGTCTGCAAGCTGCCCGATACCACGATGACGCGGCTGACCGTCGTCACCGGCGACATGAACAGCAGCTACCGCGTGAGCTCGCACACCACCTACGCACCGCCGCGCGCCAAACAGGACGAGAGCGACATGACGATGGAGGCGCAATGGAAGGGCGCCTGCCCTGCCGGCATGCGGCCCGGCGACATGGTGCTGCCCGGCGGCATGAAGATGAATGTCGTCGACATGCAGCGCATGACCGCGCCGATGGGCGCCGCCGCGGCCGCGGGCCGTGCGCCCAGCCAGGCCGAGATCCAGCGCATGATGGGCCAGATGCAGCAGTCCATGTCGTCCGAGGACATGCGCCGCATGGCGGCGGAGATGCAGAAGGCGATGCCGGCCGGGGCCGGCAAGTAGCTCAACCCATCAGGCTCACATGCGCCGACACCACCTTCCAGCCCTCGGGCAGGCGCACCCAGGTCTGGCTCTGGCGGCCGATGCGGGTGCTGCCGGTGCGGCGGAACTCCACGTTGGCCACGGCGAAATCGCGGCCGAAGGTGGTGACCGAGCGGGCCGTGATCTCGCGCTCCAGGTTGTTGGCGGGGCGGCCCTGTCGGAATGCCTGGATGGCGGCAAAGCCGTAGAGGTTCTCGGTGGCGCCGTAGCGCAGCGTGTGCTCGGAGTCCCAGAACAGCTGGTCGAGCACCGGCACGTCGTTGGTCGTCAGGGCGCGCTCGTACTCGTCGAACACCGCGTTCACCTCGGCCAGCACGTCCGGCAGGTTGATCTCGCTCATGGACACAGTCATGGGGTCGTCTCTTACTTTCCGCCCCAGTGCACGAAGCGCCGCTCCGCCACCAGGAAGATCAGGTTCATCACGTAGCCCAGCAGGCCCGCCGCGAAGATCGAAGCGTACATGTCGGGCATGTCGAAGATGGTCTGGGCATTCATGATGCGCTGGCCCAGGCCGTCGGTGGAACCGATGAACATCTCGGCCACGATCACGATCACCAGCGCGATGGACACGCCCGAGCGCATGCCCACGAAGACCTGCGGCATGGATTCGAGCAGCGTCACGTCGGTCAGCACGCGCCAGCGCGGCGCGCCCATCACGCGGGCCGCCAGCTGCCGCTGCTTGCGCGCGCTCATCACGCCATAGGCCACGTTGAACAAAATGGCCAGCGCCGCGCCGAAGGCGGCCACGGCGATCTTGGTCTTCTCGCCCACGCCGAACAGCACCAGGAAGAGCGGGAACATGGCCGAGGCCGGCGTCGAGCGGAAGAAGTCGATGGCGAACTCGATGCCCTCGTAGATCTTCTCGTTGGCGCCCAGGATCACGCCCAGCGGCACGGCCACCGCCAGCGCGATGACGAAGGAGACCAGCGTGCGCACGATGGTCTTCTCGAAGTCGCCCCACAGCGTGCCGCCCGAGAGCCCTTTCCAGAAGGCTTGCAGCGCCTCGCCGGGCGAGGGCAGCAGCACCGGGTCCACCGCCTTGGTGGCATGGGCGAAGGCCCACAGGGCGACGATCAGCGCCATGCCCCACAGCGGGCGCAGGCGCGCAGAGAGCGGCGTCTTCATTTGCGCACCTCGCGTTGGAAGATCTCCAGCGCCCGCGTCTTCACATCGATGAACTCGGGCGTAACGGTGGTGGCCGCGGTGCGCGGACGCGGCGCATCGAAGGGCAGGTTGTCGGCCACCTGCGTGGGTCGCTTGGTCAGCAGCAGCACATGGTCGGCCAGCAGCACGGCCTCGTCCAGGTCGTGCGAGACGAGCAGCGTCGTCACCTTGCGCCCCACCAGCACCTTCTGCAGCCGCTCGCGCAGGAACATGACCATCTCGTAGTCGAGCGCCGAGAAGGGCTCGTCCAGGAACAGCACCTCCGGCTCCACCACCAGCGCCCGCATGATCGACACCAGCTGCTGCTGGCCGCCCGACATCTGGTAGGGGTAGCGCGAGAGGTCGAGCTTGACGTCGAAGTCGGCCATCAGCCGGTCCATGTGCGCCTCGCGCTCGCCTTTGGACAGGCCCAGGTACTGCAGCGGATAGCGGATGTTGTCGATGGCCCGCATCCACGGGAACACCGCCTCGCGGTAGTTCTGGAAGACGTAGCCGATGCGCGTCTCGCGCGCCGTCTTGCCTTCGAACAGGATCTGGCCGCCGTCGTGCGGCAGGATGCCCGCGATCATGTTGATCAGCGTGCTCTTGCCGCAGCCGTTGGGGCCGAAGACCGAGGTGATCCTGCCGTGCGGGATGTCGAGGTCGAAGTTCTCGTACACCGCCGCATCGCCGAAGCGCTTGGTCAGCCCGCGGATGGTGATGTGCGTGCCGGGCGCGAACCAGCGGTGGCCGGCCGCCACCTCGGCAGCGGTGGCATGGGCGGGCGCAGTGCGCGGCGGGGAGACGTCCATGGCCCGCATCACAGCGCCTTGACCACGGCCTTGCCGTCGATCTTGTCCTTGATCACGCCCAGCTCGGTGCCGATGTCCAGGAATTTCTGGAAGTCGGCCACGTCGGCCGGCGACAGGTCGCCCGTCATCACGATGCGCGGCAGCGGCACGGTGGCGGCCAGCTCCGGCGGCACCTTCATGCCCTGGATCAGGTAGCCGCGCGTGCTGGTGTCGGTCTGGGCGGCCTTCACCCCCCGCGCCCACACGGCGGCGAATCGCTTGGCGACCTCGGGCCGCTCGGCGATGAACTTGTCGGACAGCACGGCCCCGGCAGCGAAGGCCGAGGCGTCCTTGCGGCCCAGCAGGTAGGTGGCGATCACGCCCGTCTCCACGCGCCGGCCCACGCCCTGCGCCACCATGATGGTGGCCGAGGGTTCCAGCGTGTAGCCGCCGTCGAAGTTGCCCGACTGCAGCGCGCCCACGTGCACGCCGATCTGCTGCTCCTGGATGGTGAAGTCCTTGCCTTCCACCAGGCCCACCTTCTTGAGCACCGCGCGCGCCGCGCCGATGTTGGCCGGGCCCGGCGCCGAGAAGAGCTTGAACCCGTTCTTGAAATCCTTGAGCGACTTGGCCGGGCTGGAGGCCTTGACCACGAACTGCTCGATCACATGCTGGCTGTTCTGGCCATTGAGCGAGATGTACTTGAGCGTGCCGGGCCGGCGCGACTCCATGTTGGCGCCTTCCAGCGTCACCAGGTTGGCGGCGCCGTCGATGCTGGCCGAGACCAGGGCCTGCACCGTCAGCGGGTGGCTGGTCATCGGCACCTCTTCCACCTCCAGGCCGGCCTCCTTGAACCAGCCGCGGTTCTGGGCGATGTAGAAGGGCAGGGCGGCGCTGGACGGGAAGACGCCGAACTTGATCTTGTCGGCCGCATGGGCGACGCCCGCGAAGGGCAGGGCCAGTGCCAATGCGGCGGTGGCGCGTGCGGCAAGCCGCAGGAAGTCAGTGCGAAGCATGGGCGGGTTCTCCGGGAGGGTTCTTCAGGGAAAGGACGGGATAGGGTTCGGTGGCAAAGAAGGACTCGCCCGCGCGGTAGACGCGGCCGGGCGACATGTCGGGTGGGGCGCCGGCTTCCACCGCGCCCTCGAAGGTCAGTTCCAGCTGCACGCCGCTGGGGTCGTAGACGAAGAGCTGCCACAGCGTGGTGCCGGGCACCAGGAACTCGCGCCACGCCAGCCCCGCGGCGCGGAAGCGGGCGATGTAGGCGTGGTAGCCGCTGCAGGCCAGCGACACGTGGTCGATGGCGGCCGTGCCCTGCGGCACGCGGGCCTCGCCGCCCAGCGCCGGGCCGCCGGCATAGACGTGGATGATGGCCTGCCCGCCCGGCTGGCCGCAGGCGAGCCAGGCGCCGGGATAGCCGAAGTCGGGCCGGGGCACCTCGCGCAGGCCGATCACGCCGATCCAGAAGGCGCGCGTGGCGGTCAGGTCGGCGGTCTTGATGGCCAGGTGGAAGAGGCCGTGGGTGAGTGCGTTGTCCATGGGGCGTGGGGCGCAGGAGGACGAGCAGGAATCAGGCCGCCGGCATCGCGGCGGCGCTGGTCGTTGCGGCGCCGGCCTGGGCAGAGGCGTCATCCGGCACGCCCAGCGCCACGTCGCGGAACAGCGCCGCCAGCTCGGCCTGGAAGGGCGCCTCGGTCTTCCAGCGTGTGCCGGCCACCGGGTCGGCGCCTTCGAGCATGGTGTCGGTGGCGCGCACCGACAGGTCCATCACGAAGCGCAGGCGCTCGGTGCGAGCGGCCACGATTCGGTCCAGCCAGACGCGCGGCGTGCGCTGGCCGCGGGCCCAGGCATCCTCCACGATCAGCGCGGCGGCGCAGGCGTCTTCCATGGCCTGCGTCGCGCCCTGGCCCAGCGTGGGCGCCATGCCGTGGGCACTGTCGCCCAGGTACAGCACGTCCACCTCGGGCTCGGCGAAGCGCACGTCGGCTTCCTGCATGCGGGCCCAGTGCGCGTCGTGCAACTGCGCGCACATGGCGTCCAGCAGCCAGCGCACGGCGGGGCTGGCCTCGCCCTGCGCTGGCTGATAGGTGGCGCGCATCACGGCCTCGGTCTTCCAGGCGTCCTGCACCGGGGCGCCGGGGGCCACCGGGTAGGTGGCGGCGATGTAGACATGGTCCGGCGGCACGCGGAAGGCCAGCAGGCGGTGGCAGCCGCTGAACCACTGGCCGTAGTCGTCCACCAGGCCGGCGCTGGTGTCGGGCACCAGCACGCGCAGGATGGCGACGCCGATGTGCCGCGGCTCGGGCGCACCGGAGAAGGTCTCGCGCACGCGGGAGTAGCGGCCGTCGGTGCCCACCAGCAGGTCGATGCCGTCGATCTCGTGCGTGGCGCCGTGCTGCGTGAAGCGCACGCGGGTCTTGCCCGGCGCCGTCTCGCTGGCGCCCACCGATTCGAGCGTGCAGCCGTAGCGGATGGCCGCGCCTGCGCCCTGGCGCAGCACGCGGTACAGCTCGGACCAGCGGATGCGGATGCCCGGGTTGTCGGCCACCTGCGCAAGCGGCAGCGCCATCAGCGGCGTGCCGTCGGTCAGGGCGATGTCCCAGCGGGTCCAGGGCAGGCTGGCGGCCTCCACCTCGGCCGCGAGCGCGGCGTCGAGCCGGCGCAGCGCCTTGATGGCGTTGGGCCCGACGTTCAGGCCGGTGCCGGCTTCGGCATGGTCGTCCGGGCCGACGCGTTCGAGGCAGTGCAGTTCCACGCCGGGCAGGCGGGCCAGGCGGCGGGCGAGGATGGCACCGGCCACGCCGGCGCCCACGATCACGATCTTCATGAGGGCATCTCTTCCTTGTCGAGGGCGGGCGGCCAGCACCAGGCCGGCGCGGCGTCGCGTTCCCACATCGCGCCGACGGCGCACAGCAGTGCGTCGCCGCCGCGGGGGGCCACCAGCTGCAGGCCCACCGGCAGGCCGTCTTCCGTCGGGCCAGCGGGCACGGCCAGCGCAGGCAGGCCGGCGCCGTTGACGAAGGCGGTGAACACGGCATGGCCGCGGCCGTCCACCGGCTGGCCGGCGATGGTGGCGGGATGGGATTGGTCGGCCGGCCAGGGCAGGGCCGCGCTGGCCGGGGTGAGCAGCAGGTCGTGCTGCGCGAACAGGCCCTGCAAGGCCTGCGCCAGCGCGCGCTGCAGCGCCTGGGCCTGGAACAGGTCGACCGCGCTGTGGCTGCGACCCTGCGCGAGCAGCGCGGCCATGGCGGGCGTAAGCGCGTCCTCGTAGCCGTCGATACGGTCGTGCAGCACGGCCGCCAGGCCGGTGCTGGCGATGACCGGCCAGGCCTGGCGGTTGAAGGTCTCGACGTCGGGCAGCGAGGGCTGCACGACCATGGTGTGTCCCATCGCCTGCAGCCGCTCGGCCGCGGCATCGCTGCGCGCCAGGACGGCCGCATCGACCGGGCTGTCGCCGATGGCACGCCAGTAGGCGATGCGCAGCGGACCGGGGGCGTCGCACAGCGGCGTCAACCGGGGCGCGAGCAGGCGCAGGGCCCGCCGAAGATCGCCCATGCTGCGGGCGATGGGCCCGGCTTCTTCCAGCCCCGGCAGGAGCACGGGCAGGCCATCGGCACGCGGCACCATGCCGCGACCCGGCTTGAAGCCATAGAGCCCGGTGAAGCCGCAGGGCCGGCGGATCGAGCCGCCGCCGTCGGTGCCCAGGGCCAGCGGGCCGATGCCGGCCGCCACCGCCGCCACGGCACCGCCGCTGCTGCCGCCGGGCGTGAGTGCCGGGGCCCAGGGGTTGCCGGTGGGGCCGAAGAGCGGGTTGTCGGTGTAGCCCTGCAGCGTGAACTCGGGCACGTTGGTCTTGCCCAGGATCACCATGCCGCCTGCGCGCAGCCGTGCGACCGGGCTTTCGTCGCGCGCCGGCCAATGGTCGGCGAAGAGCCGGCTGCCCCAGCGGCACGGCAGGCCGGCCACGGGAAGGTTGTCCTTGACGGTGAGCGGCACGCCATCGAGCGGCGACAGCGGCGCGCCCCTTCGCCAGCGGGCCTCGCTCGCCTGGGCCGCCGCCAGTGCTGCGGCGTCATCACGCACCACCAGGGCGTTGAGCACGGGGTGCACCGCGTCGGCCCGGCTCAGCACGGAAAGCAGCGCCTCCACCGGCGACAGCGTGCGCCGCGCATAGGCCTGCGACAGGGCCTCGGCGCTCATCTGCCAGGCGTGCATGGCGGTCATGCGTGTCAGGCGACCGCCGCGATCACGGCCACCAGGCCGCCGCCATCCGGGCCCTGGTGCTCCGCGCCGCCCGAGACGAAGAGGCGCCCATCGCCCAGCACGCCGGCCACCAGCCCGCCCACCGCGCCGCGGATGTGGCGCTGGGCATTGATGTCGGTGTCGTCCAGCATGGTGTGGCGGGCGCCGCGCACCTGGCCGCGGCGGTCGGGTTCGCACTTGACGAAGACGGCGGCCACGCGCGCGGCCTGCTCGGCCGGCAGTTGAGGCGTGGCCGCGAGGCCCAGCGGGCGCAGCGCCTCGCCGACGGCCGCGATGTCCAGCGCGTCGCGCATCGGCGCGCAGCCCATGCGCAGCGGGCCCTGCCAGCGGGTGCTGTGGCCGAGCACGATCACCTCGTTGGCCTCCACCTCCACGCCGGAGGAAACGCTGGCGCGGGCCGAGAAGCGGTCGAAGTCCTGCAGCAGCGCACCTTCCAGCACCGGGTCGTCGGGCAGTTCGCCCAGCGCGATGGCGGCGCCGAAAGCGCCCGCCGCCCGGGCGAAGGCCATGGAGCGGCCGGGGTCCGCGGTCAGCACGGCGTGGCCGGCGGCCGCAGCCGCCTGGGCGCGGGCCGAGGTCACGCACGGGGACTTGAGCTGGACAAAGGCCACGTCCTCGGGCCGGTCGATGCCGGCCTGGTCCATGGCGGCGCGCACGGCCTGGGCGACCGCGCGCACATGGGTCCAGCGGCCGATGTCCTGCGCCGGCGTCGGGGGGCTGAAGGCGGTGCCGATGGCAAGGGCGGCGGAGGCCGCATCGATCGTCCGGGCGTCGGCGGGGGCGTCGACCGGGGCGTCGGTGCTGGCGCCGCGCGCCGCATGCGCCGGCACCAGACGGCGCGAGAAGACCACGTAATGCGGGCTCAGCACGCCTTCAGTGCCGCCCGAGAGCACGCAGGGCAGCGCGCGCCAGATCGCCTCGGCCGGCCGCCCGGTGCGCTCGGCCAGCAGCTGCATCAGCGACTGGGTGAAGTAGCCGCGGGTGAAGTCGTTCACGCCGCCATTGCCCTCGGTCTTGCCGATGACCGCCACCACCTCTTCGGCGGCCACGGTGCCGGCGTCGAACAACGCGGCCAGGGCCGACAGATCGCCGGGATGGGCCATGGCCAGGCGGTGCACGGCCAGCTGCGGGCGGAGGTCGGCGGGAGTTGAAAGGAGGGCGGAAGTCATGATGCGCTGCACAAGATGACCGCAGTATGGGCAGCGGCTGCGCCAACCTCCAGCGCATTGTTTCGCTCGGAGCGAGCGCAAATTGTGTGCAGTCGGTTCGGTCGCCCCTCCGTCGTTCTGCGCAGCGTGCTGGGGCGGGTCAGGCGCCCGGTGCGATCGGAAGCGCGCGCCACTGCGCCAGCGCGGCCTGCAGCCCGTCCTCCAGCAGCCCGCCATAGCGCAGGGTGGGCCGCATGCCGGCAAAGCCGGCGCCGCCGAGCATGCAGTCGGGCGCCGTGCCGCCCGGATGCGCGCCGGCCAGATCGTCCAGCGCCCGCTGAACCAGCGCCGAGAAGGCCGCCGGGTTCTGGCTGCCGGCCAGCCCGGTGGTGTCGAGTGTGGTGATGCCGTGCAGCAGCGGCCAGGCGCTGGAGTGCCGCGCGGCCAGCTCATGCAGCATCGGCCCCCAGGCCTTGCCGGCGGTGACGATGTGGAAGGGGCGGCCGCGGGCCAGCGCCTGCAGCATGCTCGACTCGGCCATGCCCAACACGGGGACTCGGCTGGCGGCCCGCAGCGCCGCCAGGCCCGGGTCGCCGTAGCAGGACAGCAGCACCGCGTCGGCCCAGCCGTCGTCCACCGCCGGCCAGGCGCGGGCGGCGGCCTGGGCGCCGGCGGCAAAGCTCTCGCGGGTGGCGATCACCGGCGGTCCGTCGTCGCAGGTGAAGCCGCGCAGCTCCACCTGGCCGGCCGTCAGCCGGCGCAGCTCGTGCAGCACGGCGTCCGTCATGGCGGCCGTGCGGTTGGGGTTGAGCACCAGCAGCCGGGGGCGGGGCGGCAGGGCGGGAGCGGTCTGGGTCATGGCAGGGCCCGGTGAAGGTGACAGCGGTGCCGGTCGGTGAAAGCAGCGCCCGTGCCCGCGGGGTCAGGCGGCCGGCTGGGCCAGTCCGGCCTGGGCGTCGGCCCAGGCCTCGGCGATGGCCTGCTCGGCGTCCACTTCGGCTTCGGGCGCGGCGCGGGGCTTGAGCCGCGTCTCGATCAGCGACAGGTGCACCTGCATGGCCTTCATGGCGCCGGCCGCATCGCCGCGCCGCAGGGCCAGGGCGATGGCCTCGTGCTCCTCGCAGCCGCAGCCCGAGGCGCTGGCCGGCTCGAAGAAGGCGACCAGCATGGCGGTGCGGCTGACCAGCTCCTGCAACTGGCGCACCACGAAGGGGCTGCCGGTGAATTCGGCCAGCAGCAGGTGGTATTCGCCCGACAGCCGGATCGAGGCCGCGCGGTCGCCCGCATGCAGCGCGGCATGCTCGCGCCGCTCGTGTTCGGCCAGCGCCTCCAGCTGCGAAGGGCTGAGCGTGCCGGCCAGGCTGCCGACGATGCCGCCTTCGATGATGCGGCGGGCGTCGTAGATCTCGCGCGCCTGTGCCAGTGTGGGGTTGCTGACGAAGCAACCGCGGTTGGGCATCAGGTCCAGCAGGCGCTCGTGGCCCAGCCGGTGCAGCACCTTGCGCACCCGCTCGCGCGAGACGCCGAAGATCTGCGCGAGCCGCGTTTCCACCAGCTGGGTGCCGGGCGCGAGCCGCCCGGCCAGCAGGGTCTGCGCCAGGGTGCGGTGGATGGCCTCTTCCGTCGGATGCATCCGGATGACTTTAGCGCAGGCCCTCGGGGCGCCCATCCGCGCGATCCCTGTCGGCGGACGCCGTCATCCGGCGGCGGTGGCCGCGGCGTCGGGGCGCGGTGCGTGGGCCAGCCAGTGGCGGGCGATCTGCTCGCGCGTGGCGATCCAGGCGCCACCGCGGCGGCGCAGGTGTTCGAGGATCAGCGCCAGCGCCTTCATGCGCGCCGGCCGGCCGATCATGCGCAGGTGCAGGCCCACCGACATCATGCGCGGGCGCTGCGCGCCCTCGTCGTGCAGCCAGTCGAAGGCATCGCACACGTACTCGGCGAACTGCGCGGCGGTGGCGAAGCGCTGCGTGTGCTGGAACTGCATGTCGTTGGTGTCGAAGGCATAGGGCAGCACCAGGTGCGACCGGCCGGCCACCGGCACGAAGAAGGGCACATCGTCGTTGTAGGCGTCACTGTCGTAGAGGAAGCCGCGCTCGGCCAGCAGCGCCCGGGTGTTCGGCGTGCAGGCCGAGCGCGTGTGCCAGCCCACCGGCCGCCGGCCGCAGGCGGCCTCGATGGCCGCGAGGCAGGCGTCCATGGCGGCGGCCTCCTGCGCGGGTGCCATGCCGGCATGGCTTTCCCAGCGCCAGCCGTGGGCCGAGACTTCGTGCCCGCGGGCCACCGCGTCCTGCGCCAGCCAGGGGCTGCGCGCCACCGCGCGGCCGCAGGCGCTGACGGTCATCGGCGCGCGATGGCGTTCGAAGAGCTCGGCGATCCGCCACCAGGCAGCGCGGGTGCCGTATTCGAAGTGGCTGTCGATGCACGGATCCCAGCCGGTGCGCGGGTCGATCACCTCGTACACCGACTCGTTGCGCGCATCGCCATCGGCCACCGAGAACTCGGCGCCCTCCTCAAAGTTCAGCACGAAGGAGACCGCCACCCGCGCCCCGCCCGGCCAGGCCACGGCGGGTGGGCGGTTGGCGTAGCCGATGAAGTCGCGGGAGTTGTGAGAGGGCGGAGTTGAAGTCATTGAAGCGGGGGGAGCGCTTAAGAAGAATCGAAAGGCCGCGGAGCAGGCCACGCCAGTGCAGCCGCGGAACCGGCTTTGCCGGGCCGCCGGGTGCGCCCCTTGAGGGGGAGGCGGCTACACGAAGTGAGCAAGCAACGGGGTGGGCTCTTAATCTGCTTTGATGTTGCGGTCTTTGACGACTTTGGCCCAGCGCGTGAACTCGGCATTGAGGTAGTCGTTGGCCTGGGGCAGTGTGGTCGTGATGACCTGGCCGCCGGTGTCCTCGATGCGCGTGCGGAACTCGGGCAGGGCAGCCAGCTTGCGCAGCTCGGCATTGACCTGCTCCAGCACCGGCCTGGGCGTCTTGGCCGGCGCCAGCAGCATGTACCAGGACACGAATTCGTAACCCGGGATGCCGGCCTCGGCCACCGTCGGCACGTTGGGCAGCTTGGGCGCGCGCTTGGCGCCGGTCACGGCCACGGCATTGAGCTTGCCGCTCATAACCATCGGCAGCGAGGACGTGATGATGTCCACCGACAGCGGCACGCGGTCGGCCATCACGTCCTGCAGCGCGGGGGCGGCGCCCTTGTAGGGCACGTGGGTCATGCGCACGCCGGCCATCGACTCGATGAGCGCCGCGCCCACGTGGCTGGTGGAGCCCACGCCGGACGAGCCGTACTGCACCTCCTCGGGCTTGGCGCGGGCCATGGCCAGCAGGTCCTTGAGCGATTTGTCCTTGAGCGCCGGGCCGGTCACGATGACGCTGGGCACCTCGGCCACCACGCCGACGGGCACGAAGTCGGCGCGCGTGTCGTAGGGCAGCTTGCTGTACATGAAGGGGTTGACCGCATGGCCGATGGTCACCATCAGGAAGGTGCTGCCATCGGCCGGCGACTTGGCCGTCACGTCGGTGCCGATGATGCCGCCCGCGCCGGGCTTGTTGTCGATGACGATGGGCTGGCGGTTGCCCGTGGCCTCGGCCAGCTTCTGGCCCACCAGGCGGGCGTACACGTCGGCTGCGCCGCCGGGCGGGAAGGGCACGACGATCTTCACGGGGCGGTCGGGCCAGGCAGCGGGCTCGGCGGCAGTGGCGGACAGGGTCGTGCCCAGCAAGGCCGCGGCGAGCAGCCCGCCGAGCAGGGCGGCGGACAAGGTGCGGCGGGTGGATCGGGCCGGCAGTCGCACGGCGGAGGAAGAGAGAACAGGGCGGTTCATGGCAGCTCCAGCTGAAGGTTGGGCGGGTGCCGCGCTTCGCCGTGGGAAGTGCCTGCACCTGGATTGTGCACTTCAATGATTTGATTGTGCACAATTCAGATTGCTAGCGGCTTTCATGCCAGGCCGCAGGTGCGGGCCGGACCCCTGCCGCCGTATCGGGCGTTCAGTGCGGCAGCGCCGCCAGCGCGTTGACCAGCGCCTCCTGGAACGACAGCGCCGCGATCGGCAGCATCCTTCCTTCGCGCGTGGCCAGCACCAGCTGGCTGCTGGTGAGCGACCGGTCCGTCAGCGGGATCGACACCAGCTCCCCGGTGCGCACCTCGCGCAGCGTGCCGATCTGGAACTGGAAGCTGATCGCCCCGGTCTGGCGCGTGAACTCCTTGAGCGTCTGCACGGCGCTCGCTTCCAGCGCCACCTTCAGCTGCAGCCGCGAGCGGGCCATCACCGCATCGAGCAGCCGCCGGCTGCCGAAGGAGCGGTCGCCCAGCGCCACGGTGTACTCCTGGCAGTCGGCCAAGCGCAGGCTCTCGCGGCCCGCCAGCGGATGGTCGGGGCGCAGCATGGCGCACAGCGGCTGGTCCAGCGCGCTGATCACCCGCAGGGACTCGGCCGGCTGCGGGTCGTGCACCAGCACCATTTCCACGTCGTCGGTCATCAGCTGCTGCACCAACTGGGCCGTCACGCCCGACACCACCTGGAACTGCACGCCCGGATGCGCCTGCTGGTAGTGCGCGATGGTGCGGGGCATCAGGTCGCTGGCCACCGACTCCGCGCAGCCGATGCGCACCGTGCCGCGCACCAGGCCGCGCAACTGCTCGATCTGCGAGGCGGCCGAGCGCAGGTCGCCCAGCGTGCGTCGCACCGCCGTCAGCAGCACCTCGCCGGCCGCCGTCAGCCGCACGCCGCGGGGCAGGCGCTCGAACAGGGGCGTGCCGATCTCCGCCTCGATCTCCAGGATCTTGCGGTTGAGCGCGGTCGAGGCCACGTGCAGCTTTTCGGCCGCCTTGCGGATCGAGCCGGCGCGGGCGACGGCATCCAGGTAGACGAAGGAGCGCGGCGGGTGGAGCATGGCGAGGGCATTGTGCAGGGGCTGTCGCAGCGGGCCCTGCCGAGCCGCATGCCGGGGCGCTGCGACGCCCAGGCCCGGCGCAGGCGTAGGCACCCGCCCACAGGGCGAAGCGCCCGCCGGGGCATGCGCCCGCGCGCCCCGCTGCCTAACATCGGCGAGCCATGCCCATGGAGACACCGCCCGAGACCGAATCGCTCCCGCCGCCGCGCGCCGCGTCGCGCCCAGGCGATCTGGTCGTCGCCCGCCCCGAAGGCCTCTACTGCCCGCCCGGCGACTTCTACATCGATCCCTGGCGCCCGGTGGACCGGGCCGTCATCACCCATGGCCATTCCGACCATGCGCGCTGGGGCCACAACCACTACCTGGCGCACGAGCAGGGCGAGGGCATCCTGCGCGCCCGGCTGGGCGTCGACATCACGCTGCAGACCCTGCCCTATGGCCAGGCCATCGAGCACCAGGGCGTGCGCATCTCGCTGCATCCGGCCGGCCATGTGCTGGGCTCGGCCCAGGTGCGGCTGGAGCATGGCGGCCAGGTCTGGGTGGCGTCCGGCGACTACAAGACCGAGCCCGACGGCACCTGCACGCCCTTCGAGCCGGTGCGCTGCGACTGCTTCATCACCGAATCCACCTTCGGCCTGCCCATCTACCGCTGGCCCACGCAGCCGGAGCTGTTCGCGCAGATCGACGACTGGTGGCGTCGCAACGCCGAGGAAGGCCGCGCCAGCGTGCTGCTGGGCTATGCCTTCGGCAAGGCGCAGCGCATGCTGCATGGCGTGGACGCCTCCATCGGGCCGATCGTGGTGCACGGCGCGGTGGAGCCCCTCAATGCGGTCTACCGCGCGGCGGGCGTGGCGCTGCCGCCCACGCTGCGCGTGACCGACCCCGGCGTCGATGCCGCGATGCTGCGCCGCGCCCTGGTGGTGGCGCCGCCCTCGGCCCAGGGCACGCCGTGGATGCGCCGCTTCGGCGCCAATGCGTCCGACGCCTTCGCCAGCGGCTGGATGCTGCTGCGCGGCACGCGCCGGCGCCGCGGCGTGGACCGCGGCTTCGTCATGAGCGACCACGCCGACTGGCCCGGCCTGCACAACGCCATCGCCGCCACGGGTGCCGAGCGGGTGATGGTCACGCACGGCAGCGTCGCGGTGATGGTGCGCTGGCTGCGCGAGAACGGCCTTGACGCCCAGGCCTTCGCCACCGAGTACGGCGACGAGGACATCGCCGATGCGCCGGAGGCCGCAGCGTCATGAAAGCCTTCGCCGCCCTCTACCGCGAGCTGGACGCCAGCACGTCCAACCTGGTCAAGCAGGCCGCCCTGCAGCGCTACCTGCGCGCCGCGTCGCCGCGCGATGCGGCCTGGGCGGTGTACTTCCTGGCGGGCGGCAAGCCACGCCAGCTGGTGCCCGTCAAGCTGCTGCGCCTGCTGGCGCAGGAGGCGGCGGGCCTGCCCGAATGGCTGTTCGTCGAAAGCTACGAGGCCGTGGGCGACCTGGCCGAGACCATCGCGCTGCTGCTGCCGCCTTCCGACGGCACCCACGAGCTGGGCCTGGCCGACTGGGTGGAGCAGCACCTGCTGCCCCTGCGCGGCGCGCCGGCCGAGGGCCTGCCCGACACGCTGCGCGGCCAATGGCGATTGCTGGCGCCGGAGGAGCGGCTCGTCTACTTCAAGCTCATCACCGGGGCCTTTCGCGTCGGCGTCTCCAAGCTGCAGGTCACGCAGGCGCTCGCGGCCGTGGGCGGGCTGGACCCCAAGCGCGTGGCCCAGCGGCTGATGGGCTACACCCACATCGGCGCGCGGCCCGGCGAGGCGGACTATGACGCGCTGATCGCGCCCGAAGGCACGGATGGCGAGGGCCCTGCCATCAGCGGTGGCCAGCCCTATCCCTTCTTTCTGGCGCATCCCTTCAACGAGCCGCTCGAACGTTTCGACGAGCTGCTGGGCCCGCCCTCCGGCTGGCAGGTCGAGTGGAAGTGGGACGGCATCCGCGCGCAGATCGTCTGCCGCGAGGGCCAGGCCTGGGTGTGGTCGCGTGGCGAGGAACTGGTCAGCGAGCGCTTTCCCGAGCTGGCCGCGCTGGGCGACGTGCTGCCCGAGGGCACGGTGCTGGATGGCGAAATCGTGGTGTGGCGGGACGCACCGGCCGAGGCTGAAACCCGCGCCGGCAATGACGACGCGGACGCCGAGGCGCCCACGGCCGGCGCAGCACCGGGCGCTCGCGCCGCCCAGGCGGCCGCTGCCGGCGTCGCCCCGATGCCGGCCCGCACGGCCGGCCGCGTGCAGCCCTTCGCCGAACTGCAGAAGCGCATCGGCCGCAAGACCCTCGGCCCCAAGCTGCTGCGCGAGCTGCCCGTGGTGTTGCTGGCCTACGACCTGCTCGAAGAGACCGGTCAGGACCTGCGCCCGCTACCGCAGCACGCGCGCCGCGCGCGCCTCGACGCCCTGCTGGCCGAGGTGAACCACCCCGTGCTGCGCCCCAGCCCCGTACTCACGGGCGACAGCTGGGCCGACCTGGCGCGCCAGCGCGAGGCCTCGCGCAGCCTGGGCGTGGAGGGCTTCATGCTCAAGCGCCGCGACGCGCAGTACGGAGTGGGCCGCACCAAGGACGTCGGCCTGTGGTGGAAGTGGAAGATCGACCCGCTCACGGTCGATGCCGTGCTCATCTACGCCCAGCGCGGCCACGGCCGCCGCGCCAGCCTCTACAGCGACTACACCTTCGCCGTGTGGGACGGCCCGCCGGGGAAGGAGGGCCGCCAGCTGGTGCCCTTCGCCAAGGCCTACTCGGGCCTCACCGACGCCGAGATGGCGAAGGTCGACGCCGTGATCCGCAAGACCACCATCGAGAGCTTCGGCCCCGTGCGCAGCGTGCGGCCCACGCTGGTCTTCGAACTCGGCTTCGAGGGCATCGCCCGCAGCCCGCGCCACAAGAGCGGCATCGCCACCCGCTTCCCGCGCATGCTGCGCTGGCGGCAGGACAAGCCGGTGGAAGAGGCGGATACGCTGCAGACGCTGCAGGCTTTGTTGCCGGCATGATCGTCTGATAACCTCCCTGGAGGCGATATTTTTCGCCAACACAAAAAATCAGGGTGGAATGGATTTTCGACACGGGCAAGGATGCCCTCAACCAGGCCAAGCACGGCGTATCGCTTGCCAAGGCGCGGGAACTCGACTGGGACCATGCGCTCGTGGCGCCCGACCTGCGGCGCGACTATGGCGAGCCGCGTCAGGTGGCGCTGGCGCCGATGGCCGGCCGGCTCTGGGTGGTGGTGTTCACCGACCGGGCGGACGTGCGCCGGGTGATCAGCCTTCGCAAGGCCAACCTGCGGGAATTCCGACGTTATGAACAAGAAGCGCCCTGAACTCACAGCCCCGACGGCCGTCGAGGACGACGCCCTCACTGCGGCGGCCCTGGCCGATCCGGACAACCTGCCGCTGGATGATGCGCAACTGGCGGCACTGCGGCCCGCGCGCGGACGCCCCAGGCTGGCCCAGCCCAAGGTGGCCCTCACCATGCGGGTGGACGCCGACGTGCTCGAAGCCCTCAAGCGCAGCGGACCGGGCTGGCAGACGCGGGTGAACAGCCTGTTGCGCAACGCCCTGGCCTTGAGCGCTCATCACTGAACGCGCGCTCCTTCAAGCCAGCCCGTTCTGCGGGCGGTTGTTCTCGATCCACACCCGCGTCGGCCCGCCCACGCGCGACAGGCGCATGTGGTACTCGTAGCGGCCCGGGTGGTACAGCCCCGTGAGGTACTGCACCGGCCGGCCCGCGGCATCGCACACCACGCGCGCGATGCGCAGCAGCGGCTCGCCGGCCTGCATGCGCAGCGCCTGCGCCACCTGCAGGTCGGCCAGGGCGGCGCCCATGGTCTGCTCGGCCGAATCGACCTGCACGCCATGCTGCTCCAGCGCCACCAGCATGGGCATGTCCTGCAGCGTGTGCCGCTGCACCGCCGTGGCCAGGTCGGCCGGCAGGAAGACTTCGGAGTACAGGAAGGGTTGCGTCTTGAACTTGCGGATGCGCACCACCCGCAGCACCGCTTCGCCGGCCGCAAGGCCCAGCGCCTCGGCCGCATGCGAAGGCGCTTCCACCAGGCCATGGTCCAGGACCTGCACCCGCGTGCGCTCGCCCAGGCTGACGATGCTGTCGAGCAGGCCGGCGCGCAGGGGCAGGTGGCGCGGCGGCTCGCCCGTGCCGGTGGGAAGGGTGCCCTTGCCGCGCATGCGCATCACCAGCCCTTCTTCCTGCAGACGGGCCAGCGCCGTGCGCACGGTCACGCGGGCGACGCCGAATTCCCGGGCCAGCTGGCGCTCGCCCGGCAGCGGCAGGCCCCGTTCGTAGTGGCCGGATTTCAGGCGCTCGCGCAGCAGCAGCCGCACCTGCTGGAAGCGCGGCAGGAGGGAGGGTTCGGCAGCGGCAGGCATGCGACCGAATGTAGGAGGGCCGTTGGTGCCGGGCAAGGCGGATCCCGGCGTCGGTCGTCCTAGTCCGCGGTGCACCGCCGGTCGCCGGTGCGCGGACGGCTCAATCGACGGTCGCGCCCGAGGCCTTGATGATCTTCGCCCAGTCCTGCACGTCCTGCGCCACGAACTGGCCGAACTGCGGCGGCGTCATGTGGACGGCGGTGGCTGCCTCGGTCTGCATGCGCTCCTGGTAGGCCGGCGAGTCGATGGCGGCCTTGACCGCGGCATAGAGCTTGTCGGTCACGTCCTGCGGCATGCGCGCCGGCCCGAACAGGCCGAACCAGGCCTGCGACTCGAAGCCCTTGACGGTGCGGCCGATGGGCGGCACGCCCGGGAACTGCGCCAGCGGCTCGCGCGTGCTCACGCCCAGCAGCTGGATGGCGCCGCTCTTCGCATGCGGCAGCACATTCACAGCGCTGGCGAACATCAGGTCCACCGTGCCGGCCAGCACGTCGGCCAGTGCGGGGTTGGTCCCCTTGTAGGGCACGTTGACGATGTCGGTGCCCGTCATCATCTTGAATTGCTCGCTGGCCAGGTGCAGCGAGGAGCCCTGCGCGCCGATGGCGAAGTTGAGCTTGCCCGGGTTTTTCTTCGCATACGCGATGAGCCCCGCCATGTCGTTGAAGGGCAGGCCCTTGCGGGCGATCAGCACGCTGGGCACGCGCGCCACCATGGTGATCGGCGTGAAGTCCTTCACCGGGTCGAAGCCCAGGTTCTTGTAGAGCGTGGCGTTGATGGTGTGGCCGGTGAAGCTCATCAGCAGCGTGCTGCCGTCGGGCGGGGCCTTGGCCACGTAGGCGGCGGCGATGTTGCCGCCGGCACCCGCGCGGTTCTCGACCACCACCGGCCGGCCCAGGCTCTCGCCCATCATGCGGCCGATGATGCGGGCCAGGGTGTCGGTGGTGCCGCCGGCCGGGCTGCCGACCACGACGGTGATGGGCTTGCCCTCCTGCGCGAGCGCAAGGCCGGGCAGGAAGGCGGTGGCCGCCAGCAGCGCGGCCAGCGCGGCGCGGCGTGTGCGCGGGAAGGTCATCGGGGCTGTCTCCTTGTGATTGAGGGGCATGCTAGGCAGCGGGGCAGAAGCGTTCAATGGGACCAACTGGTCCTATCGATGGAGCCACTTGCGCAAGGAAGGCAGTCCGCGGCGCCTGAAGACGCCGTGGCTGGGCATGGCGCGGGCAGGACGGCGCGCGGAGCGGGGCGGGCCCGCACATCCTCCGAGGCACGACGGCCTTTCGACCTGCAAACGGCCCCCATGGCCTTTGCTGTAATCGCGCCATGCCTCGCCGGCCCGCTTCATCGCCTCTTGCCCAGCCGTCCGGCGCGCCCGGGCCTGCGCCCGCGGGCGGACCTGCCGGGCTGGCCGTCCAGCACTGGTTCGACGCCCGCGGCTGGCGGCCTTTCGCCTTCCAGCGCGAGGTGTGGGCCGCCATCGCGGCCGGCCGCTCGGGTCTGCTGCATGCGACCACCGGCGCGGGCAAGACCTATGCGGTGTGGCTGGGCGCGCTGCAGGCGCTGGCCGGCGAGCCGCCCGCCGCGGAAAGCGGCGGCAAGCCACCCGCGCCACCCCCGCTCACGGTGCTGTGGATCACACCGATGCGCGCGCTGGCCGCCGATTCGCTGCGGGCCCTGTCCGAGCCGCTGCCGCTCGTCGCACCGCACTGGGTGGCCGGCTCGCGCAGCGGCGACACCTCGTCCTCCGAGCGCAGCGCGCAGAACCAGCGCCTGCCCACGGTGCTGGTCACCACGCCCGAGAGCCTGTCGCTGATGCTGGCCCGCGCCGATGCGCAGGAGCGTCTGCGCCATCTGCGGCTGGTGGTGGTGGACGAATGGCACGAGCTGCTGGGCAACAAGCGCGGCGTGCAGGTGCAACTGGCGCTGGCGCGCCTGCGCGGCTGGAATGCGGGCCTGATGGCCTGGGCCATGTCCGCCACGCTGGGCAATCTGCACGAGGCCATGGGTGCGCTGCTGGGCCCGGGCGAGGCCGGCGTGCTGGTGCAGGGCCAGGTGCCCAAGACGCTGGTGGTCGACACCCTGCTGCCCGGACGCACGGACCGCTTTCCCTGGGGTGGCCATCTGGGCCTGGCGATGCTGCCGCAGGTGGTGGCCGAGATCGATGCCAGTCCCAGCACGCTGGTCTTCACCAATACCCGCTCGCAGTCCGAGATCTGGTATCAGGCCTTGCTCGAAGCCCGGCCCGACTGGGCGGGTCTGATCGCGCTGCACCACGGCTCGCTCGACCGCGCGGTGCGCGAATGGGTGGAGCTGGGCCTAAAAGGCGGGCAGCTGAAGGCGGTGGTCTGCACGTCGAGCCTGGACCTGGGCGTGGACTTCCTGCCGGTGGAGCGCGTGCTGCAAATTGGCTCGCCCAAGGGCGTGGCGCGGCTGCTGCAGCGCGCCGGCCGCTCGGGTCACGCGCCGGGCCGGCCCTCGCGCGTGAGCATCGTGCCCACCCACAGCCTGGAGCTGGTCGAAGGCGCCGCCGCGCGCGACGCCATCGCGGCCGGCCACATCGAGTCGCGCCACACGCCGCGCGAGCCGCTGGACGTGCTGGTGCAGCACCTGGTGACGGTGGCACTGGGTGGCGGCTTCACGCCCGAGGCGCTCTACGACGAGGTGCGGCGCACGGCCGCCTATGCCCACCTGTCGCCAGCCAGCTGGCAGTGGTGCCTGGACTTCGTGCGCCAGGGCGGCCCGTCGCTGGCCGCCTACCCCGACTACCACCGCGTGGTGCCCGATGCCGAAGGCGTGTGGCGCGTGCCCGACGCGCGGCTGGCGCGGCGGCACCGCAGCAACATCGGCACCATCGTCAGCGACGCGAGCATGAGCGTGCAGTTCGTCGGCGGTGCGCGCATCGGCACGGTGGAAGAAAGCTTCGTCGCCCGCATGAAGCCCGGCGACTGCTTCCTCTTCGGTGGCCGCATGCTGGAGCTGGTGCGCATCCGCGAGATGACCGCCTGGGTGCGCCGCGCCAGCGGCCAGCGCCCGGCCGTGCCGCGCTGGAACGGCGGGCGCATGCCGCTGTCGACCACGCTGGCCGACGCCACGGTGCAGCAGCTGGCGCGGGCCGCCGAGGGCCGCTACGACTCGCCCGAGCTGCAGGCCGTGCGGCCGCTGCTGGAGATCCAGCAGGCCTGGTCGCGCCTGCCCACGCCCGACACGCTGGTGGCCGAGGCGCTGCGCACGCGCGAGGGCTGGCACCTGTTCCTCTACCCCTTCGCCGGCCGGCACGTGCACCTGGGGCTGGCCAGCCTGCTGGCCTGGCGGGTGGCGCAGCATGCGCCGCGCACCTTTTCCATCGCGGTCAACGACTACGGCTTCGAGCTGCTGTGCGCCACCGGGGTCGACTGGCCGCAGCTGCTGCCCCAGGTGCTGCGCGCCGGCCACGACGCGCCAGCGCAGGAGGCGCTGGCCGCGCACGACGACGACGGCGCGCTGCTGCACGAGGTGCTGGCCAGCCTCAATGCCAGCGAGCTGGCGCAGCGGCGCTTCCGCGAGATCGCGCGGGTGTCGGGCCTGATCTTCCAGGGCTACCCGGGCGAGAAGCGCAGCAGCCGGCAACTGCAGGCCTCGTCCTCCCTGTTCTGGGAGGTGCTGCGCAAGTACGACCCGGCCAACCGCCTGCTGGCCCAGGCCGAGACCGAGCTGCTGGCGCAGGAGCTGGACATCGCCCGCCTGCGCGAAAGCCTGGTGCGCATGGCCGGCCAGCGGCTGGAGCTGGTGCAGCCGAAGCGACCCACGCCCTTCGCCTTTCCGCTGATGGTCGAGCGCTTCCGCGAAAAGCTCAGCAACGAGAGCGTGGCCGACCGCATCGCCCGCATGGTGGCGCAGCTGGAGGAGGCTGCGGGCGGCGACATTCCCGTGGGCGACGCACAGGACGTGCGCCGCACCCTGGCCTTCGGTCAGGAACAGCCGCCGGACAAGCCGGTCAAGGGCAGCGAAGACGCCGCGCCCGCCCCGCGCCGCGCCCGGCGTCCGCGCAAACCGTCGAAGCCGCTGCCGCCGCTCTAGCGTTGTGCGCGCCGCGGGGCCGGGCAGGGCGGCGCGGCCACGCCGGTGGCGAGCAGGCCAGGCACGTGGCTCGCACGCAATGCCCAGGGCATCAAGCCGGCCAGTCGTTCGGGACTTCGTGACCGTTCAGCTTTCTGGATGGTTGCCAAACGTAAACTCCTGCCTCCTCCCGCCTCCCCCATGTCCTTCCTGCCCGTCTCCGACGCCCCTGCCGCCCATGAAGTGCTCTGGGCCGGCGAGCGCCTCCACCTGCTGCCCGAGCGCGCCCTGTGGTGGCCGGCGGCCCGGACCCTGTTCATCGCCGACCTGCACATCGGCAAGGCCGCCACCTTCCGGGCGTTGGGCCAGCCGGTGCCCGGCGGCACCACGCAGGAGAACCTGGCGCGGCTCGACGCGCTGATCCATCGGCAGAGTGCGCGCGAGGTGGTCTTCCTGGGCGACTTCCTGCACGCGCCGCAGGCCCGCACGCCGCAGGTGCTGCAGGCGCTGGCCGCCTGGCGCGCGCGTCATCCGCAGGTCGGCATGACGCTGGTGCGCGGCAACCACGATGACCGGGCCGGCGACCCGCCGGCCGAGCTGCGCATCGCGCTGGCCGACGAGCCCTTTGCGCTCGGTCCCTTCGCCTGCTGCCACCATCCGCAGACCCAGCCGGGTCGCTTCGTGCTGGCGGGCCACCTGCATCCGGCCTGCGCGCTGCAGGGCCCGGGTCGTGACAGCCTGCGCCTGCCCTGCTTCGTCAGCGAGCCGGGCCTGGCCATCCTGCCGGCCTTCGGCGAATTCACCGGCGGCCTGCTGCTGCCGCGGATGCCGCAGCGCCGGCTGCATGCGGTGGGCGGCGGGCGCGTGTGGCTGCTGCCGCCCGCGTCCGGCGATGGCGAAGAAGGAGCACCATGGCCTCGGTGAACCTGCGCGAGGAAGCCGCGCTGATGCTCACCCGCTCGTCCATCGTGGCCGAGTTGGACATCCACGACGCGCGCGTCATCGTCGATGCCATGCGCCCCATGGCCGTCAAGGCCGGCACGATCATCATGACCGAGGGCCAGACCGACGACGTCGACTACATGGCGTTGGTGCTCGAAGGCCAGGTACGGGCCGAGGGCACGGGCGTGGGCGACGGCGACGAGGTGGTGATCTCGGTCATCGACGCCGGTCAGCTCTTCGGCGAGATGGGCCTGATCGACGGCTCGCCGCGCTCGGCCACCTGCACGGCCCTCACCGACCTCAAGCTGGCGGTGCTCACCCGCAAGGCCCTGCGCGGCCTGGTGGAAGTGCAGCCGGCCGTGGCCGCGCGGCTGATGCTCTCCATCTCGCGCGCGCTGGCCGAGCGCCTGCGCGAGAGCAACCGCCGCCTGCGCACCCTGTCGCAGATCAGCCGCGCCATGCAGGCCGAGCTGGGCGCGGTGCACGCCGTGAACAAGCGCCTGCTGGCGGCGCAGGCGCGCAAGGGCGGCTGAGGCTTCCTGCGGGCCCGCGCGTGGCGTGGGCTGGCTTGGCTTGGCGCGAAGGCGGGCTTGGCCAGGGCAGTGGCCTCGCCGGCGCGGCGCAAGGCCGGGCGGCTTGGCTTTGCAGGCTGAGCCTGTCGAAGCCCGCCGCTCCACGCCGGGGCAAACGGGCTGACTGACTTTCATCGCGCACGGCCCCCGCGCTTCTCGCCATGCCCTGCAGCAGTGCACCCCACGCACCGTTGCCGACCATGGTGCACTCGAAAATGGAGTGAATACTCCATTAAGTGAAGAAAACACTTACTCCAGGGCTGGCACGCCGTATGCTGATGTGGATCAAACATCCCACGGAGTCGACGCACGATGAGCAGCACGCCCTATCCCCGCAACGCCTGGTACCCGCTCGGCTGGGCCCGCGATATCGGCCAGTCGCTGGCCAAGCGGCGCGTCCTGGGCGAAGACCTGGTGGTCTTCCGCACCAGCACCGGCGAGGTGGCCGCACTGGACGACGCCTGCCCGCACCGCCTCGCGCCGCTGTCGCTGGGCCGGCTGCGCGGCGATTCGGTGGAATGCGGCTACCACGGCCTGGCCTTCGACTGCCGCGGCCACTGCACGCAGGCGCCGGGCATGCAGCGCGCGCCCGCCAATGCGCAGGTGCGCAGCTATCCCACGGCGACGAGCATGGGCATGGTCTGGGTGTGGATGGGCGACGCGGCCCTGGCCGATGCCACGCAGGTCTTCCATCTGCCCGAGTACGACGACCCGGCCTACAGCGTGATCGAGGGCGACGCGCTGCCCGTGGCCGCCAACTACCTGAGCCTGGCCGACAACCTGTGCGATCCCACGCATGTGGTCTATGTGCATCCCACCACGCTGGGCAGCACCGGCCGTGAGGAGACGCGCGTGCAGCACCAGCGCGAAGGCCGCAAGGTGGTCACCTGGCGCTGGGTGATCGACGGGCCGCTGATTCCCATCTTCCAGGGCCTGAAGGACTTCGGCGGAAACGTGGACCGCTGGCACTACTACCACTACCACGCGCCCAGCATCGCCGTGATCGACTTCGGCTCCGCCGCCACCGGAACCGGGGCGCCCGAGGGCGCACGCGGCGACTGCATCC
The DNA here is from genome assembly GCF_017991995.1 of Pseudacidovorax sp. GTDB lineage: Bacteria > Pseudomonadota > Gammaproteobacteria > Burkholderiales > Burkholderiaceae_C > Xenophilus. The sequence continues at coordinate 85,131 of NZ_JAGOPN010000024.1, forward strand.
AGATGTTCGCCTGCCACTTCATCACGCCGGTGGACGCGCGCAGTTGCGTGCAGCACTGGCTGCTGCTGAAGAACTCGCCCGCCGACGCCGCCACCGACGAGCGCCTGCGCGCCGGCCTGCGCGTGGCCTTCAACGAGGACAAGGCGGTGCTCGAAGCCATCCAGCGCAACGAGGACAAGCCGCGCGACTGGCAGCGCGTGCAGCTCGGCCTGGACGCCTCGGCCATCAAGATGCGCCGCATCGTGCAGGAAATGGTCGAGGCCGAATCGGCCTGAGCGTCCGCCTACGCGCCCGCACCAGCGGCGTGCCCCTCCCCCTTTCGGTCTCCCCCGTCTCCGTCCAACACCCACCCACGAGGACCCGCGATGATCCCCACCCCCTGGCGCCAAGCCCTCACCGTCGGCCTTCTGGCCGCTGCCGCCGCCGTCCTGCCCGCCGCCGCGCAGGAGCCCATCCGCATCGGCGAGATCAACAGCTACAAGGCCCTGCCGCAGAACCTGGTGCCCTACCGCAACGGCTGGCTGCTGGCGCAGGAAGAGATCAACGCCGCCGGCGGCGTGCTCGGCGGCCGCAAGCTGGAGACGCTGTTCCGCGACGACAACGCCAACCCTGGCGATGCCGTGCGCATGGCCGAGGAGTTGATCGCGCGCGAGAAGATCGACATCCTCTCCGGCGTCACGCTGTCGCACGTGGGCGTGGCGCTGGCCGACTTCGCGCGGCAGAAGAAGATGTTCTTCCTCGCCTCCGGTCCCTTGAGCGACAAGGTGGTGTGGGAGAACGGCAACCGCTACACCTACCGGCTGCGCTCCGGCACCTATGCCCTGGCCACGTCGGTGGTGGCCGAAGCCGCCAAGCTCGGCAAGAAGCGCTGGGCGCTCATCTATCCCAACTACGAGTACGGCCAGGCGGCCACCGCCGCCTTCAAGGAGCAGCTCAGGAAGCTGCAGCCCGACGTGGAGTTCGTGGCCGAGCAGGCGCCGCCGCTGGGCAAGATCGACGCCGGTGCGGTGGTGCAGGCCATCGCCGATGCCAAGCCCGACGCCATCTTCAACGTGATGTTCGGCAGCGACCTGACCAAGCTGGCGCGCGAGGGCAAGACGCGTGGCCTGTTCCAGGGCCGCGAGGTGGTGAGCCTGCTGACCGGCGAGCCCGAGTACCTGGACCCGCTCAAGGACGATGCGCCCGAGGGCTGGATCGTCACCGGCTATCCCTACGCCAACATCGACACCCCCGAGCACCGCGCCTTCTATGCGGCCTACCAGAAGAAGTACGGCGACTATCCGCGCCTGAACGCCGTGGTGGGCTATGCCACGGTGAAAGCCCTGGCGGCCGGCATCCAGAAGGCCGGCGGCACCGACACCGAGAAGCTGATCGCCGCCTTCAAGGGCCTGAACTTCTCAACCCCCTTCGGCCCCGCCACCTTCCGGCCGCAGGACAACCAGTCCACGATGGGCATCTACGTGGGCCGCACGGCGGTCAAGGACGGCAAGGGCGTGATGCCGGCAGGCACCTACATCGACGGCAGCAAGCTGGCGCCGCCGGATGACGTGGTGAAGAAACTGCGCAACCCCGGCTGAGCGCGGCGCGCCTTCAGGCGACGCGTGGCTCTGCCTCGATGCTTCGGAGCACCACCTCGCAGATGTGCGCGCGCCAGCCGGCGCGGCGCGGGCGGCTCATCAGGTCCACGCCCATCCAGGCCGAGCAGGTGTACTGGTTGGAGATGTAGAAGAAGCCGAGCGACATGATGCTCATGAGCACATGCTCGGCCTTCACGTCGCGGCGGAACACGCCCTGCGCCTGGCCGGCCGACAGGATCTCGGCCACCGTCTCCACCAGGGGGAAGGACGTGCGCCCCACCTGCTGCGACTGGCGGATGTGCCGGCCGCGCAGCAGGTTCTCGTTCATGATCACGCGCACCAGATCGGGGTTGGCCGCGTAGTGGTCCCAGGCATGCTCGATCAGCTGGCGCATGCCGGCCACCGGGTCGGGCGGCAGCACGAAGTCGCGCTGCGCACCGATCATCTCGGCATAGAGCTTCTCCAGCACCGCCTGGTAGAGCCGCTCCTTGTTGCCGTAGTAGTAGTACAGCATCCGGTCCACCGTGCCGGCCTGCTTGCTGATGCGCTCGATGCGCGCGCCGGCAAAGCCGTGCTCCGCGAACTCGGCGACGGCGGCGGCCAGGATGCGGTGCTCGATCTGCTCTTCGGGCTCGCGCGGGCGCATGCGTCGCGTGGGGCCGCCAGGGGCCGGGGCGGCCAGCTGCGCCGCGGGTTGCGGCGCAGCCGTCGCATCGGCCGGCGCGGCGGCAGCGGAGGTCCGGCGCGTCTTCTTGGCAGGCGGGTTGGTGTTCTTGGCAGGCACGGCGCCGGGCGGTGTCGGGGGACGGGAAAGAGGCGGATTCTCGCGCAGGCCGGCGGCCCGCCTGGGTGCGCGCGATGGCGTCGCTGCGGCCCTGCGCGATGGTGGCGCTGCCGGCTGCTCCCCGCTCACGGCAATGACGCAGGCGCGACCTGCAGCCACGGCCACCGTGCCCGGTACGAGGCCGCCTTGCGTTCGTACAGCGCCGCATGCGGCACCAGCGGGTTCATCGCCAGCGTGCCCGCATACAGGCCGTCCAGCCCGTAGGGCGCATACAGCCGGCCGGGCGCGATGCCGACGCAGGTCGCAGGGATCAGGAAGCGGTCGATGCCGTCGCGGCTGCTGTGCAGGCGCGGGTAGGGCTGGCCGAAATGCGCTTCGTACCAGAGGTGCACGCGGGCCTGGTTGCAGGCCTCCAGCGTGATGCCCTGGTCGGCGAACAGGGCATCCACGCGCCGCTGCACGGCCCGCTCTCCAGCCTCGGAAAGGTCGTCGGGGTCGAAGTAGAAGAGGTCGTAATCCTTGATGTCCGCCGCCGGCGGCCGCCCCGACCGCTGGTTCCAGACGGTCTGGAACAGGCAGCCGGCCACCAGCCAGCCGTCTGGAAGGGCCAGCGCGTCCCAGCGCGCCAGGATGCAGGCGTTGTGCGGGTTGCGCAGCACGTCGGCAAGGAAGCGCGCTTCCAGTGCCCTGTCCGGCCCGGGCTGCACCGTCATGCGGCGTGCCAGCGCCCCAGCAGCACCGCCGCGGCGCGCACGCGCTGCGTGTCGCGGCCCCACCGACGGCCTTGGGGCAGGTGCCGCAGCCAGCGCATGCGGCGCGCCGCCTCGGCCACGCGCTCGCGCACGCCGGGCTCGGCCGCGTCCATGGCCGCCTGCCAGTGCGCCGCGGCAGCCTGCGGGCCGGCCGCCAGGATGAGCGCGCCGGTCGAATGCAGGTAGCTCAGCCAGTCGCGGGCCTGGCACTGGTCGGTGGGCAGCGTGGCGCCGGGGTCATCCTCGAAGTCGATGAAGCCGATCTCGCCATCGGGGCACAGCACCATGTTGCGGGCGAAGGCCTGGCTCAGGTACTGGCCGCGGGCATGCACCCGGGCGATGGCCTGCAGCCCCTGCGCCCAGGCCGCCAGCAGCACGGCCGGGCCCTGGGTGGCGGCCTGCTCCAGACGCTCCATCAGCATGGCGGCGCTGCGGCCGCTGCCGGCCAGGTCGCTGATCAACAGACCCTCGGGCTGCTCGGCCAGCACCTGCGGCACGCGCAGGCCGCTGGCGGCCAGGCTGCGCAGGCGCGCGGCTTCGATGGCGATGGCCGCCGCGCCGCCGGGGTTGGGCACGGGTGTCAGCACCTCCAGCCGCAGCGTGCGGGCGATGAGCGACAGCAACCGGTAGCGCAGCGGGCCATGGCGCGGGCCGGCCTTCTTGAGCCAGACGCGCCGGTCGTCCAGCCGGTGGTCGGCCACGCTGCGCGCCTGCTTTGGGAGCATCTCGCGCAGGAATGCATGCGGGTCGCGCCGGGGCGGGGCCTCGCCGCCGGCGGTGTCGTCGCGGCGGGGGGAGGAGGACGAGGAACGTCGGAAGGAGGGGCGGAGCGCTGCCATGAAAACGGAAATCGGCCGGGCCGGCCGCAGGGCCGCCAGGGGCGCTCGCCGGCGGGCGGCTTGGTGTGCTGCATCATAGGGGGCATTCCCCGACACCCTTTTTCCATGACTTCCGACACCCCCCAGCCGGCCGAAGTCGGCACCGCCGCCGCCCTGCCTGCCCTGACGCCCGAGGACTTCGACGCCCTGGACGACGCGCTCGACGCGATGCGCGAGCGCGACGAGGACATCCCCCAGTGGGAGTTCTGCGACGGCTTCATGGCCGCGCTGGTCTGCACCCGCCGCGTGGTCGAGCCCAGCGAATACTGGCCTGCGCTCTTCGGCCCCGGCTTCTCCCCCGCCCAGCACATGGAGTTCGTCTGGCGCTGGAAGCGCCGCTGGCACGAGATGCAGACGGCCCTCGACGCAGCCGACGTGCAGTCGCTGGACGACGATCGCTGCTTCCAGCCCGAGTGCCTGGATCTGCGCGGCGCCATCGCCGCCCTGCCGCCCGAGGAGCGCGCCGAAGCGCCCGAGGGCGAGCTGCCTTCCTTCGCGCAGGTGTGGGCCCTGGGCTTTCTGGCCGCGGTCGAGCACTGGTCCGAGGACTGGGCACCGCCGCGCGACAAGGAAGTCGCCGAGATGCTGGCCGACGGCCTGGACTGCATCGCCACGCTGGCGGAGGACGACACCCACCCGCCCGCGCTGTCGATGTACGCCGAAGACGGCCCTCCCACCGTCAGCCAGCAGCGGCTGGACGACTTCGGTGAGGCCATCTGGGCCGTGTACGACCTGCGCCAGCTGTGGCGCAGCCTGGGCCCGCGCGTGCAGGCCGTGCGCCGCGCCGACGAGCCCGGCCGCAACGACCCCTGCCCCTGCGGCAGCGGCAAGAAATACAAGAAGTGCCACGGGGCCTGAGCCCGAAGGACGAAGGCCTGACAGCCGCGTGACACCGCAGCAACGGGCAGGGACATTGGCGGCGGTCGTTTGACAGTTCGCGCCCGACGCGCAGGATGCAGCCATGGACCTCGAACTTGCCGGCAAACATGTCTTGATCACGGGTGGCAGCAAGGGCATCGGCCTGGCCTGCGCACGGGGATTTCTGCAGGAGGGCGCCCGCGTCAGCCTGGTGGCCCGCCATGAGGCGGGGCTGGTCGACGCGGCGCTGGCGCTGGCCGACGCCCGGGCCGACGCGGCCCGCATGGTCGCCACATTCGCGGCCGACCTGAGCGACCCGCAGGCCGCCATCGCGGTGCTGGACCGCATCGAGAAATCCCACGGCCCGGTCGACGTGCTGATCAACTCGGCCGGCGCCGCCCGAAGGACGCCCGCCGAAGAGCTCGAGGCGGCCCATTGGCAGGCCGCCATGCAGGCCAAGTACTTCACCTACATCCACATGATGGACCCGCTCATCAAGCGCATGGCCGCGCGCGGGCACGGGGCCATCGTCAACGTGGTGGGCGCGGGCGGCAAGGTGGCCAGCCCGATCCACCTGCCGGGCGGCTCGGCCAACGCGGCCCTGATGCTCGCCAGCGTGGGTTTGGCCAATGCCTATGCGGCCAAGGGCGTGCGGGTGAACGTGGTCAACCCGGGCCTCACCGCCACCGAGCGACTGCAAGAGGGCCTGAAGGCCCAGGCCGCCCAGCAAGGTGTCTCGCCCGAGGAGGCTCTGGCGCAGTCCACGGCGAAGCTGCCGCTCGGCCGCATCGCCGAGGCGCGCGAGGTGGCCGATGCGGTGCTCTTCCTCGCCTCGGCGCGGGCGAGCTACGTCACCGGTGCGGTGCTGGCGATGGATGGCGCGGTCACGCCCATCGTGGTGTAGGCGCCGCACGGCGGGCGGCGGCTTCTTCCTCCTACAGGCCGTGCCACGCGCGCTGGCCTAGATTGGCTGTCCCCCGCACGGAGAGCCTTGCCATGCCCGCATCCAGCCCGCGCGTCCTGTGGAAGGGCGCCATCAGCTTCGGACTCGTCCACATTCCGGTGGCGCTGTACTCGGCCACGCAGGACGGCAGCATCGACTTCGACTGGCTGGACAAGCGCTCCATGGACCCCGTGGGCTACAAGCGCATCAACAAGAAGACGGGCAAGGAGATCGCCCGCGAGAACATCGTGCGCGGCGTCGAATGGGAGGACGGCCAGTACGTGGTGCTGACCGACAAGGAGATCGCCGACGCCTATCCGCGCACGCTGCAGACCATCGAGATCGAGCGCTTCGTGCCGGCCGATGGCATTCCCTTCATCCACCTCGACCGGCCCTATTACACGGCGCCCATCCAGCGCGGCGCCAAGGTGTACGCCCTGCTGCGCGAGGCGCTGGTGCGCACCGGGCGCATCGGCGTGGCGCGGGTGGTGATCCAGACCAAGGAGCACCTGGCGGCGCTGGTGCCCGCGGGGCCGGGCCTGGTGCTCAACTTGCTGCGCTGGGGCGCCGACATCCGCTCCTGGGAAGGCCTGCCGCTGCCCGACGCCGATGCCCGCAAGGCCGGCGTGAACGACCGCGAACTGAAGATGGCCGAGCAACTCATCGACGACATGTCGGGCGAATGGAAGCCCGAGGAGTACGAGGATCGCTTCCGTGACCGCATCATGGCGCTGGTCGAGCGCAAGGCCGAGGCGGGCCAGGCGCAGGACGTCGCCAAGCTGGAGCCTCAGGAGCAGGCCAGCTCGGGCGCCAAGATCCTGGACCTGACCGAGCTGCTGCAGCGCAGCCTGCGCGGTGGGAAGGGCCGAGCGGCGGCCAAGGACGACGAGGCGGACGAGGGCGAGGACGACGGCAGTACGCGCACCAAGGCCGCTGCAGGCAAGCGCGCTGCGGCCAAGGCACCCGCCAAGCGGGCCACCGCCAAGTCCGCGCCCGCCCGCAAGACGGCACCGCGCCGCAAGGCGGCATGAGCAGGCGCATGGGCTGAAGGCTGCGCCACAGCGCCACGCTCGCCTCCGCCCGATTGCCACTGATTCACATGGCCACCGCCACCCACAAGACCCCTGCCCGCCGAGCGGCGCCGGCCACCCGCAAGACGGCCCGCCAGGCACGCAGCGCCACGACCGGCAAGGCGAGCAGCAAGGCGACGCGCAATACCGCCGGCCCGCGCGACACCGCCATCTCGAAGCCCGCGGCCGACGCCGCCCAGGCCCTGGCCGCCTACCACCGCAAGCGCGACTTCCAGCGCACCCCCGAGCCCCGCCATGGCGGCGCGCCGGGCGTGGAGGCCCTGGCCTTCGTGGTGCAGAAGCACGACGCCACGCGCCTGCACTACGACTTCCGGCTGGAGCTGGACGGCACGCTCAAGAGCTGGGCGGTACCCAAGGGGCCGTGCCTGGACCCCACGGTCAAGCGCATGGCGGTGGAGGTGGAGGACCACCCCATTGCCTACGGCGACTTCGAGGGCCGCATCCCCGAGGGCCAGTACGGCGCCGGCACGGTGATCGTCTGGGACCGCGGTACCTGGGTGCCCGAAGGCGATGCCCGCGCTGGCCTGCGCGCCGGCAAGCTCAGCTTCACGCTGCAGGGCCACAAGCTCCATGGCCGCTGGACGCTGGTGCGCATGCACGGCAAGGATGAGAAGAAACCCAGCTGGCTGCTCATCAAGGACGAGGATGCCGCCGCGCGGCCGCTGGCCGACTACGACGTGACCGAGGCCGAGCCGGACAGCGTGCGGCACATCGGCCAACCCGATGCCGCCCCCGCCGCCGAGCCGGCAGAACCCGATCCCCCGGTCGCCAGCAAGCCTGCAATCCGCGGCCGGAGCAAAGCCGCCACCCAACGCGCCGACGCCACGGCCAGGAAGGGAAGGCCGAAGGACGCCGAAGAGACGCCCCTCCCGGGCGTGGCCGCCGCGCTGCCCGACACCCTCGCCCCCCAGCTCGCCGTGCTGGCCGACGGCCCGCCGGCTGAGCCTGCGCAATGGGCGTGGGAACTCAAGTTCGACGGCTACCGCCTGCTCACCCACATCGACGGCCGCGGACGTGTGCGCTGCTTCACCCGCAATGGCCACGACTGGACCGACCGCCTGCCCGAACTGGCCCGCGCCCTGACGCAATTGCCGGTGCGCAATGCCTGGCTCGATGGCGAGATCGGCGTGCTGGGCGCGAACGACGCGCCCGACTTCCAGGCCCTGCAGAACGCCTTCGACCTGCAGGCCACGGCGCCCATCGTCTACTGGCTGTTTGACGCGCCCTTCGTGGGCGGGCGCGATCTGCGTGACGAGCCGCTGACGCTGCGGCGCGAAGCCTTGCGCGCCATCTTCGACGCTGGCGAGCTGCCGCCCTCGCTGCGCTTCAGCGAGGCCTTCGACGCCACGCCGCGCGACCTGCTGGCCTCTGCGGCCGGCATCGGATTCGAGGGCATCGTGGGCAAGCGGCTGGACAGCCCCTACATCAGCGGCCGTTCGCTGGGGTGGATCAAGCTCAAGCACCAGTTGCGGCAGGAGTTCGTCATCGGCGGCTATACCGCGCCGCGCGGCAGCCGCATCGGCTTCGGCGCGCTGTTGCTCGGCGTGTACGACGAGCGAGGCGAGTTGAAGCATGCGGGCAATGTCGGCACCGGCTTCGACCAGCGCCGCCTGGCCGAGATGCATGCGCAGTTGCAGGCACTCGATCAGGACGAATGCCCCTTCACGCCGCGGCCGGCGGGCGAGAAGGCGCAATGGGTGCGGCCCGAGCTGGTCGCGGAAGTGGCCTTCGGCCAGTGGACGCGCGAAGGCAAGGTGCGGCAGGCCGTGTTCCAGGGCCTGCGTAGCGACAAGCCCGCGCGGCAGATCGTTCGGGAGCACGCCATGGATTCATCGACTGCCGACGGGAAGGCCCCGCGGGCCGCGGGGAAGGCGGACGCACATTCGACGCCGAAAGAGGCCGCGTCCCCCAGGCCGACAGCGCGCGCGGCTGCGGCGAAGCCCGCATCCGCCAAGGGCCGTCGCAAGCCGGCCGTCGTTGCCGGCGAGAGCAGCGAAAGCGACCTGCCGGCCGACCTGCGCATCACCCACGCCGACCGCGTGATCGACCGCGCCAGCGGTGCCACCAAGGGCGAGGTCATCGCCTATTACGCCCAGGTCGCGCCGCTCATGCTGCCGCACCTGCGTGGCCGGCCGGTCTCGCTGGTGCGCGCGCCCGACGGCGTGGGTGGCGAGCTGTTCTTCCAGAAGCATGTGCAGAACGCACCGCTGCCCGGCGTGCGCCTGCTCGACCCCGCGCTGGACCCGGGCCATGAGCCGCTGCTGCAGATCGACAGCGCCAAGGGCCTGCTCTCGGCTGCCCAGATGAACACGCTCGAATTCCACACCTGGAACGGCCATTCGCGCGGGCTGGACAAGCCCGACCGCATGACCTTCGACCTCGACCCGGGCGAAGGCGTGCCCTGGGCCCATGTGCAGGAAGGCGCCCTGCTGATGCGCACGCTGCTGCAGGAGCTGCGCCTGGACGGCCTGCTCAAGACCAGCGGCGGCAAGGGCCTGCATGTGGTGGTGCCGATCCGGCGCCAGCATGGCTGGGACACGGTGAAGGACTTCTCGCGCGCCGTGGTGCAGCACCTGGCCCGCACGCTGCCCGAGCGCTTCGTGGCCAAGAGCGGCCCGAAGAACCGCGTGGGCCGCATCTTTGTCGACTACCTGCGCAACGGCTTCGGCGCCACGACGGTGAGCGCCTGGTCGGTGCGGTCGCGGCCGGGGCTGGGCGTGTCGGTGCCCGTGGCGTGGGACGAGCTGCCCAACCTCACCAGCGGTGCGCACTGGACGTTGGCCAGCGTCGGCGAGCGGCTGGCGACGGGCAATGCCCCTTGGGACGAGGCCGATGTGCCCAGCCAGGGCCTGACCCGCGCGATGCAGGTGCTCGGCTTCAGCCCCTGACTTCCTCGGTGATCACGTCGAAACGGTTGAGCTGGTGCTGGCCGAACACCATGGTGATCGGCACATCGGCGGCATCGCGACCGCGGGCGATGACCACGCGGCCGATGCGCGGAACGTTGTGGCGGGCATCGAAGGTGTGCCAGCGGCCGCCCAGGTAGACCTCGAACCAGGCGCTGAAGTCCATGGGGTAGGGCACCGGCGGCACGCCGATGTCGCCCAGGTAGCCCGTGACGTAGCGGGCCGGAATGTTCATGCAGCGACACAGCGCCACCGCCAGGTGCGCATAGTCGCGGCACACGCCCACGCCCTGGCGCCAGCCGCCCAGCGCCGTGCGGCCGGCATCGGCGCAGCCGTAGTCGAAGCGGATGTGGTGGTGCACCCAGTCGCAGATGGCCTGCACCCGGGCCCAGCCCAGCGGCGTCTGGCCGAATTGGGCCCAGGCGAAGGCCAGCAGTTCGCTGTCCACCTCGCAATAGCGGCTGGGCAGCAGGAAGGCCAGCGTCTGGGGCGGCAGCTCGTCCACCGGATGTTGCAGCGCGCCCCAGTCCTGCTGGTCGGGCCAACCCGGATCGTGGATGGTGGCCTGTCCGTGCAGCCGCAGCCGGTGCTGACCGGCCGGCACGCGTACGCGGGCGCAACGGTTGCCGAAGCCGTCCACATAGTGGTCGGTCCAGAAGGGGGGATCGGCCACCGGATGCTCCGGCGCGACGAGATCGTGCGCGCGGTCGGGGTGCACCTGCAGCAGGTAGACCACGGCGGTGGGTCCGGCCAGGGCCAGTTCGATGTCGTAGCCGATGCGGATGAGCATGGGAGGAGGGCGGGCCTTCGTCCGGGGTGGACTGTCGCGGCGCGGGTGCGTGAGCCTAGACGGCCTTGCACCGTTCGTGCCACAGGCCTTCGCGCCCCGCCGTGTAGGCGTGCGCCGCGCGTCGGCCATGTCCTACCTTGTCGGGCTCGGCGCTCCCACATCTGCCGGCGTGGCGTCACTACGCGTCCGGCGAAACCACGGGCCTACGCTTTGTCACATTCGCGGCCCACCTGTCAGGGGCATGCCTCGCACGAAGCGGCCTGCGTTCCCCCCCAACTTCCTTCTCGAAGCAGGATTCCCATGGAACTGACCTCTGCCCTTGTCAGCGCACTCAACAGCGCCTGGCTGGACGAATTCCTGGTCTGGGGCGTCGCCGGCATGACCGCCGTGATCGCTCTGGTCGCTCTGGTCAACGCCGTCGACGTGTTTCTCGACAGCGAAGCCGGCTGACCGGCCCCACCTCCTTCTCTAAGCACCCGATGCCCACCAAGAGCAAGTCCCCCGCCCCGCGCCGCGGCCGCACGGCCGACACAACGAACGCCAAGATCGAGCAGCTGGCTGCCTCCACCGCCGAGCTGCCGCTGCCGCACCTGAGCACCAACCAGGGGACGCGCATCGCGGACAACCACAACTCGCTCAAGGCGGGCGTGCGCGGCCCGACGCTGCTCGAAGACTTCATCCTGCGCGAGAAGATCACGCACTTCGACCACGAGCGCATTCCCGAGCGCGTGGTGCATGCGCGTGGCAGTGCGGCGCACGGCTACTTCCAGGTCTACAAGTCGATGTCGCAGTTCACGCGCGCCGGCCTGCTGAACGACCCGTCGCTGAAGACGCCGGTGTTCGTGCGCTTCTCCACCGTGGCGGGCGGCTCCAGCTCGGCCGACACGGTGCGCGATGTGCGCGGCTTCTCGGTCAAGTTCTACACGCAGGAAGGCATCTGGGACCTGGTAGGCAACAACATCCCGGTGTTCTTCATCCAGGACGCGATGAAGTTCCCCGACCTGGTCCATGCCGTCAAGCAGGAGCCGCACCACGGCATGCCGCAGGCGGCCAGCGCGCACGACACCTTCTGGGACTTCGCTTCGCTGATGCCCGAGACCACCCACATGCTGATGTGGGCCATGAGCGACCGCGCCATCCCGCGCAGCCTGCGCATGATGCAGGGCTTCGGCGTGCACACCTTCCGCCTGATCAACAGCCGGGGCGATGCCCACTTCGTCAAGTTCCACTGGAAGCCCAAGCTGGGCAGCCATGCCCTGGTCTGGGACGAGGCGCAGAAGATTGCCGGCAAGGACCCGGACTTCCACCGCCGCGACCTGTGGGAAGCCATCGAGAACGGCGACTTCCCGGAATGGGAACTGGGCATGCAGCTGATCCCGCAGGACAAGGAGCATTCGCTGGGCTTCGACCTGCTGGACCCGACCAAGCTGATCCCCGAAGAGATGGTGCCGGTCACGCCCGTGGGCAAGCTGGTGCTCAACCGCAACCCCGACAACTTCTTCGCCGAGACCGAGCAGGTCGCTTTCCACCCCGGCCACGTGGTGCCGGGTATCGACTTCAGCAACGACCCGCTGCTGCAGGGCCGGCTGTTCAGCTACACCGACACGCAGCTGTCGCGCCTGGGCGGCCCCAACTTCCACGAGCTGCCGATCAACCGCGGCGTCTGTCCCTTCCACAACTTCCAGCGCGACGGCATGCACCGCCAGACCATCTCGCGCGGGCAGGTGGCGTACGAGCCGAACTCGCTGGGCAATGGCTCGGAGTTCCGGGTCGATGGCGACAGCGAGGGCTTCCAGACCTACCCCGAGACGGTCGAGTCGCCCAAGGTGCGCCGCCGCAGCGAGAGCTTCGACGACCACTTCACGCAGGCGCGCCTGTTCTTCAACAGCCAGACGGCCGTGGAGAAGGAGCACATCATTGCGGCCTTCCGCTTCGAGCTGTCGAAGGTGGAGGTGCCCGCGGTGCGCCAGCGCATGGTGGACAACCTGGCGCATGTGGACGAAAAGCTGGCCCGCCGTGTGGCCGAGCCGCTGGGCATCGAGGCGCCCGACGCCAAGGCTGCTGCAGGCCAGGCCGGCTACCGTGAGGCGCGGATCAACCTCCCCATCGAGGAATCGCCCGCGCTGAGCATGATCGGCACCGGCGACGGCAGCATCAAGACGCGCAAGATCGCGATCCTGGTGAGCGACGGCGTCGACTCGGCCTCGCTCAAGCCGATCCGCGAGGCGCTGGAGTCGGCGGGGGCGATGTGCAAGGTCGTGGGCCCGCGTCTGGGCAGCGTCACGAGCGCATCGAAGCGTCAGGTCGAGGTGGATGCCACCTTCACCAACATGCCGTCGGTGATGTTCGATGCGGTGCTGGTGCCGGCGGGCACCGAGAACGCCAAGACGCTGATGGCCAATGGCGAGGCGCAGCATTTCGTGCTGGAGGCCTTCAAGCACCTCAAGTCCATCTGCGTGGTGGGTGAGGGGGCGCAACTGCTGGCCTCGGTCGGTGTGGAAGAGGGCAAGACCGACGCGCCAGCCGGCGTGGTGGTGGCCGCGACCCCTGCGCAGCAGTTGGGCGAGAACGAAGAGGCGCAGGGCATTGCGCAGACCTTCGTCGCTGCCATTGCCAAGCACCGGCACTGGGACCGTGCGGGGGTGGAGGCTGTGCCGGCCTGAATCTGCTCTTCGCCGGTCTTCACGCAAGGGTCAATGCGGCTGTGGTCGCGTTGGCCCTTTTTGCTTTGCAGTGGTCGGTGTGGGTGCTTGGTGTTGTGTGGTCCGTGGTCCGGCCCTGGTGCCGGTGAGGGCGTGTCGGCGCTTCAAGTGGGGCGGTCGGCGCCGCGCGCCGACTTCCCTGCGGTGCTCGGACAGACGGGCCGCGGCAGAACTCGCTACGCGCTTCGCGCTGCGTGGAGTGAACCCCTGGGGCTGGACCACCGATAGTTGCAGAGACTGATACGCTGGCTGGGCCTTCACCAGGAGAAGGTTCATGACCGCAAGATCGACATACCGCCAGCATTCGCTGGAGTTCAAGTTG
>NZ_JAGOPN010000004.1:0-214144 GCF_017991995.1 Pseudacidovorax sp.
GCGAAGCGCGTAGCGAGTTCTGCCGCGGCCCGTCTGTCCGAGCACCGGAGGGAAGTCGGCGCGCAGCGCCGACCGCCCCACTTGAAGCGCCGCCACGCCCTCACCGGCACCAGGGCCGGACCATCGCCCAACCAGCCCAACCAGCCCAACCAGCCCAACCAGCCCAACCAGCCCAACCAGCCCAACCAGCCCAAGGGCCGAAAACGAAAAGGGGCCCATCAAGGGCCCCGGAAGGAAGCTGGCATGGCGACCCATGCCCGCTCCAAAGAAGCAGCGCGTCACTCCTCCACGAAGGCCTCTTCGCGCTTGGACTTCACCGCTGGCAGCAGCACGATGGTCAGCAGTGCCAGGGCGGCGACCAGCAGGCCGGCCGAGATCGGACGCGTCACCAGCACGCTCCAGCTGCCGCGCGACAGCAGCAGCGCACGGCGCAGGTTCTCTTCCATCATCGGCCCCAGGATGAAGCCCAGCAGCAGCGGCGCCGGTTCCACCCGCAGCTTGATGAACACATAGCCGATGAAGCCGAAGATCGCCACCATCCACACGTCGAAGGTGTTGTTGTTGGTCGAGTACACGCCGATGGCGCAGAACAGCACGATGGCCGGGAACAGCAGGCGGTACGGCACCTTCAGCAGCTTGATCCACATGCCGATCAGCGGCAGGTTCAGGATGATCAGCATCAGGTTGCCCAGCCACATCGAGGCGATCAGGCCCCAGAACAGCTCGGGGTTGCTGGTCATCACCTGCGGGCCGGGCTGGATGTTGTGGATGGTCATCGCGCCCACCATCAGCGCCATCACCGGGTTGGGCGGAATGCCCAGCGTCAGCAGCGGGATGAAGGAGGTCTGTGCACCGGCGTTGTTGGCCGACTCGGGGCCGGCCACGCCGCGGATGTTGCCGCGGCCGAAGGCCACTTCGCCGGGAGCCATCTTCAGCTTCTTCTCCAGCGCATAGGAGGCGAAGGAGGCCAGCAGCGCGCCGCCGCCCGGCAGGATGCCCAGGGCCGAGCCCAGCGTCGTGCCGCGCAGCACGGCCGGGGCCATGCGTTTGAAGTCGTCGCCGGTGGGCCACAGGCCGGTCACCTTGCTGGTGAAGACCTCGCGCTCCTCTTCGCCCTGCGACAGGTTGCCGATGATCTCGCCGTAGCCGAACACGCCCATCGACACCACGATGAAGCCGATGCCGTCCGTCAGCTCGGGAATGTCGAAGCTGAAGCGCGCCACGCCGGAGTTCACGTCCGTGCCCACCAGGCCCAGCAGCAGGCCCAGCACCACCATGGCGATGGCCTTGAGCAGCGAGCCCGAGGCCAGCACCACGGCACCGATCAGGCCCAGCACCATCAGGCTGAAGTACTCGGCCGGGCCGAACTTGAAGGCCAGCTCGGTCAGCGGCGGCGCGAAGGCGGCCAGGATGATGGTGCCCACGCAGCCGGCGAAGAAGGAGCCCAGGCCGGCCGCCGCGAGTGCAGGGCCCGCCCGGCCCTGCCGCGCCATCTGGTAGCCGTCGATACAGGTCACCACCGAGGACGATTCGCCCGGCAGGTTCACCAGGATGGCCGTCGTCGAGCCGCCGTACTGCGCCCCGTAGTAGATGCCCGCCAGCATGATCAGCGCCGACACCGGTGGCAGCGCATAGGTGGCCGGCAGCAGCATGGCGATGGTCGCGACCGGGCCGATGCCCGGCAGCACGCCGATCAGCGTGCCCAGGATGCAGCCGATCAGGCAGTACAGAAGGTTGGTCCAGGTGACGGCGACGCCGAAGCCCGTGGCCAGGTTGGAGATCAGGTTGAAGTCCATGGTTGTCGTTCTTTCCCGATCAGCCCGAAATGAAGGTGGGCCACACCTGGATCTGCAGTTTGAGGGCCACGATGAAGGCCAGGTAGCTGCCCACGGCCAGCACCACCGCCAGGATCAGCGAGTCGCGCAGATTGAACTGGTTGCCCGCCATGCTGGCGATGATGGTGAGCGCGAAGATGGCGATGATCAGCCCCATGGCCGGCAGCCCGATGCTGGGCAGGCCGCCCAGCAGCACGCCGAAGGCGAGGTTGGCGCCGAGCACGAAAGCCAGTGGCTTCCAGGCCCAGCGGCCGATCTTGCCGCCATCGGTGGTCTCGACCACCATGGCCTGCAGCGAGATCACCGCACCGATGAGCGCGAGCAGCACCCCCAGCATGAGCGGAAAATAACCCGGGCCCATGCGGGCCCCGTCACCGATGGTGTAGTTGGTGGAGCCGACCGCGAACGTTGCGCCCACGGCCATGAACATCACACCGGAAAAAAAGTCTGCCTGGCTTTTGATGGCCATTTCGTTGCTTCTCCTCGAGACCTTGTGTTGAAACGGGGGCGAGGGTCGTCGCCCGAGGCTGACCATGGGCTGACTTGATGTGTAGGGATAAGCGCGTAAGCAGTCTCCACATCGAGGGGAATCGAACGGAAGACGAGGCATTGTTGAGAATGATTCTTTCGCTATGAAAGTCGTAGCGTTTTTTCGTGCGCCGAGCCGTCAGGTCGGCGCTTTTTTCCTGACTGGAGACAGACTGAGATGACTGCCACCCGCCGCGACTTCGTCGCTTCCTCCCTTGCCGCAGCCGGCTTTGCGCTGGCCGGCGCCCCGGCCTTCGCCCAGTCCGACTGGCCGGCCAAGCCGATCCGGCTGATCGTGCCCTTCCCGCCCGGCGGCGGCACCGACATCCTGTCGCGCCTCGTCGCCAACAAGCTCACCGAGGTCAGCAAGTGGACGGTGGTGCCCGACAACCGCGGCGGCGCGGGCGGCACCATCGGCATCGCCGAGGCGGCGCGGGCCCAGCCCACGGGCTACGACCTGGTGATGGGGCAGAAGGACAACATGGTCGTCGCGCCCTGGCTCTACAAGAACCTGAGCTACGACCCGGTGAAGGACCTCACGGCCGTGGCCCATGTGGCCTACACGCCGGTGGTGATCGTGGTGCGCAGCGAATCGCGCTTCAAGACGCTCAAGGATGTGGTCGAGGCCGCCCGCGCCCAGCCCGATGCCGTCACCTTCGGCTCGCCCGGCAATGGCACCACCATCCACCTGGCCGGCGAGATCTTCAAGACCGCCGCCAAGATCCAGATCCGCCACGTGCCCTACAAGGGCAGCAACGCCGCCATGATGGACGTGCTGGCCGGCAACGTGGACCTGCTGGTCTCGTCGCTGCCTTCGGCCATCGCGCAGATCAAGGCCGGCAAGCTGCGCCCGCTGGCCGTGACCTCGGCCAAGCGCAGCACCTCGCTGCCCGACATCCCGACCGTGGCCGAACTCGGCTATGGCAAGGACTTCGACGTCAGCACCTGGTATGGCATCTTTGCGCCGGCCGGCACGCCCAGGCCGGTGGTCGACAAGGTCAATGCCGAGGTCAACAAGCTGCTGGCCCGCCCCGATGTGCAGGCTGCCATCCACGAGCAGGGCGCCGAGTACCAGGCCATGTCCACCACCGAGTTCGCCACGCTGGTGAAGGACGACGTGGCCAAGTGGAAGGGCATCGTCCAGGCCTCGGGCGCGCGCATCGAGTAAGCCCGGCGGGCCGGGACGGACGCCCGCGCTCCGGCCGCCAGTCGGCCAGGCAGAAGCAGAAGGGGCCGCACTCGTGCGGCCCCTTCTCTTTCGTCGGCCGGGCCGGCGAAGGGCTCGGCCTTCAGCGGCCGGGGCCGTGCATGAAGAAGGGGCCGCGCGGGCCGGGATGGGGGCCGTGCCAGCCGCCGCCGAGCACCAGCCCGACGCTCAGGGCGGTCAGGCCCACCCACCAGGGGTCGACCGCATAGCCGCTGGTCACCAGCACCGGCGCCGGCGCGGCGACCAGCACCGGGGCACTGCTCACCACCATGCCCGGCTCCACCGGCACCGTGGCCGGGACGGTGCTGGCCGTGGCGGCAGGCGCCGCCGTCACCGGCACGCCGGTCGGCGGCCGGGCCATCCAGGTGCTGTAGTCGTGGCCGGCCAGGCGGTAGCTCACGCTGTAGCCGCCTTCGGCCAGGGCCACGCAGGCAGTCACCTGTGCCTGTGGCGGCAGGGCTTGCGCTTGCGCCTGGGTGCTTGCCGCCATGAGCGCGGCCAGGGTGGCGCCTGCGGCCAGGCGCCGCAAAGCAAGAAGTCGTGAACGGGTCATCGGATTGCTCCTTTCAGAACGAGGTGCCGATCTGGAACTGGAAGCGCTGGGTGCGATCGGCCGTGATGCCTGCGGCGGTGTCTTCCTTCTGGTAGAGCACGGGCACCGCATAGGCCAGGCTCAGCGGCCCCAGCGGCGAGAGCCAGCTCACGCCCAGGCCGACCGAGGCGCGCAGCTTCTGCTGCGCCTTCCACTGCGCATCCGTCAGCGACGAGGTGCGGTCGGCGAACACGTTGCCCGCGTCGAAGAAGCCGAACAGCCGCAGCGTGCGGTCGTTGCCCGCACCCGGGAAGGGCGTGCTCAGCTCCGCATTGACGATGGCCTTGCGCAGGCCACCCAGCGCGCCCGCCGTCACGCTGTCGCGCGGGCCGAGCGAGTTGCTCTCGAAGCCGCGCACCGAGCCCAGGCCGCCGGCATAGAAGTTCTTGAACACCGGGTAGGTGTCGCCACCCAGCGCGCGCGCCCAGCCCAGCTCGCCGTTGAGGGCGAAGGTGTACTGCTTGCTGATGGGGAAGTAGCGCTGGTACTGGTAGCTGGTCTTGAGGTAGCGGGCGCCCGAGGCCAGGCCCCATTCGGCGTTGGCGTTCTGCAGGGTGCCGCGCGTGGGCACCAGGGCGCTGTCGCGCGTGTCGCGCGACCAGCCGATGGTCAGCGGCACGCCGGTGATGGCGTCGCGCGCGCACACCACGCTGGGCGCGGTGCCTGAGCATTCGAAGTAGTCCAGGTAGGCCTGCGGCGTCGCCGTGTAGACGTAACTGCCGTCGACCAGCGTATAGGCGCCGTTGGTGCCGGGCTTGAAGGAGTAGCGCTCCAGGCCCAGGCCGAAGTACACCCGGTTGAGTTCGTCGAAGGGCACACCGAACTTCAGCGACACGCCCTGCGTGGTGAGCTTGTAGTTGCCGTCCGCAGCGTACGACGGGCGCGTAGTGTTCTGGTAGACGCTGATGATGCGCGAGATGCCGTCGGCGGTGAAGTAAGGGTCGATGGCCGAGACCGACACCGAGGTGCTGTACGAGCCGATGCTGGCGTTCAGCCCCAGGTAGTTGCCCGAGCCGAAGACGTTCTCCTGCGTGATGCCGAAGGTCAGCGTCACCTTGTCGGTGCTGGAGTAGCCTGCGCCCAGGTTCAGCGAGCCGGTGGGCTTTTCCTTCACGTCCACCATCAGGTCCACCGTGTCGGGCGAGCCGGGCACCTCCTGCGTCTGGATGTCCACGTCGCTGAAGTAGCCCAGCCGGTCCAGCCGGTCGCGCGAGAGCTTGATCTTGTCGCCCTCGTACCAGGCCGATTCGTACTGCCGCATCTCGCGCCGGATCACCTCGTCGCGGGTGCGCGCGTTGCCGCCCACCAGGATGCGACGCACGAACACACGCTGGCGCGGCAGGCCCTTGAACACCATCGTCACGCGGCCGGTGGTGCGGTCGGCGTCCGGCACGGCCTCCACCTTGGCGAAGGCGAAGCCGAAGCGCGCGTAATGTTCGGTGAAGGCCCGCGTGGTCGCGGTGACGTCGTCGCCGTTGTAGTAGTCGCCCGGCCGCACCGTCACCAGCGACTTGAAGTCGTCCTCGCGGCCGAGGTAGTCGCCCTCCAGCCGGACGCCGGCCACCACGAATCGCTCGCCCTCGGTGATGTTGACCGTCACCGTCACCGACTGGCGGTCCGCCGACAGCCCCACCTGCGTGGAGTCGATGCGGAAGTCCATGTAGCCGCGCGTCAGGTAGTACTGGCGCAGCGTCTCCAGGTCGGCGTCGAGCTTGGCGCGCGAATACTGGTTGGACTTGGTGTACCAGCTCATCCAGTTGCCGGCATCCAGGTCGAACAGGCCCAGCAGCGTCTTCTCGCTGAAGGCCTTGGCGCCCACCACCCGCACCTCGGTGATGCGGGCGGATTCGCCCTCGGTCACCGTGAAGCTGATGTTGACGCGGTTGTGCTCCAGCGGCGTGGCGGTGGTCTGCACGCTGGCGCTGTAGTAGCCCTTGCCGATGTACTGGCGCTTGAGCTCCTGCTCGGCGCGGTCGGCCAGCGCCTTGTCGTAGGGCCGGCCCTCGGCGAGGCCCACCTCGCGCAGCGCCTTGGTCATGGCCTGCTTGTCGAATTCCTTGGCGCCCTCGAAGTCCACGCCCGCGATGGTCGGGCGCTCCTCCACGATCACCACCAGCACGTTGCCGGAGATGTCGAGCCGCACGTCCTTGAACATGCCCAGCTCGTACAGCGCCCGGATGGCCGCCGAGCCAAGGTCGTCGGTGTAGGTGTCGCCCACATGCAGGGGCAGGGCATGGAAGATGGTGCCGGGTTCCACCCGCTGCAGGCCTTCCACCCGCAGGTCGCGGATGGTGAAGGGCTCGGCAGCCCACGCGGCATGGCTGCCGGCGAAGAGGGCGAAGGCGCCGAGGGCGGCGTGCAGCGGTCGGCCGCGGAACAGGAAGCGCATGGATCGGGTCGGGGCGCCGGCGCCGGGAGCGCAGGTCGCCAGAGTGGCTTGGCGCGGATCATGGGCGGCCACTTGGGAGGAATCGTGGATGACGCGCCGCCGCGCTCCCGCCTTTGTCCGACAAGGGCGGCGCGACCGCCGCCACGACCGGCCGCAGCCGTTGTCGTAGAGTGCTTGGCGATGCGGCCCCTGCGCCGCCCACCGCATGGCTGTGCGCCCCGCCGCGCATGCCGACCGCCCGCCCTGCCGTCCCGACCATGAAGCACGACCTGCCCTTCCTCAACCCCTACCGCCACGGCTTCGCCCGCGTGGCCGTGGCCATGCCGCGCAACCGCGTGGCCGACCCGCTCTCCAACGCTGCCGAGACCATCCGCCTCTACCGGGAGGCCGAGGCCCAGGGCGCGGCGGTGGTCGCCTTTCCGGAGCTGGGCCTGTCGGCCTACACCTGCGACGACCTGTTCCATCAGTCTGCACTGCTCGATGGCTGCGAAGCGGCGCTGGCCCAGGTGGTCGAGGCCTCGCGCGACCTGAATGCCGTGGCCGTGGTCGGCCTGCCGCTGCGGGTGGAGCATCGGCTCTTCAACTGTGCCGCGGTGGTGGCCCGGGGCAAGGTGCTGGCCGTGCTGCCCAAGACCTACCTGCCCAACTACGGCGAGTTCTACGAAGCGCGGCAGTTCAATGCCGCCGGCAGCGCCGTGACCGACCATGTGCAGCTCTTCGGCCACCGCGTGCCCTTCGGCACCGACATCGTCGTGCGCGCGCGCGAGCTGCCGCTGCTGGCGCTGCACGTGGAGATCTGCGAGGACCTGTGGACGCCCATTCCGCCGTCGAGCTTCGCGGCGCTGGCAGGCGCGACGGTGCTGGTCAACCTGTCGGCCTCCAACATCATCATCGGCAAGGCGGCTTTCCGGCACCAACTGGTGGGCCAGCAGTCGGCACGCTGCATCGCGGCCTACCTCTACACCTCGGCCGGCATCGGCGAATCGACCACCGACCTGGCCTGGGATGGCCAGTCGCTGATCTACGAATGCGGCGATCTGGTGGCCGAAGGCGCGCGCTTCGCCAACCAGGCGCAGATCGTGATGGCCGACGTGGACCTGGAGCGCCTGGCCCACGAGCGCATGCGCCTGACCAGCTTCGGCGAGACCGCCCGCCGCCACAAGGCCGAGCTCGCGACCTGGCGCACGGTGGAGTTCGACCTGGCCCCGCCCGCGCAGGTGCCCGGCGGCCTGATGCGCACCGTGGAGCGCTTTCCATACGTGCCGGCCGATGCGCGCTCCCTGGACGAGCGCTGCTATGAGGTCTTCAACATCCAGGTGCAGTCGCTGGTGCAGCGGCTGGAGGCCGCGCGCATCGGCAAGGTGGTGATCGGCATCTCGGGCGGACTCGACTCCACCCATGCGCTGCTGGTGGTGGCGCAGGCCATGGACCGGCTGGGCCGCCCGCGCAGCGACATCCTGGCCTACACCATGCCCGGTTTCGCCACCAGCAGCCGCACGCTGCAGCAGGCCCATGCACTGATGCGCGTGGTGGGCTGCACCGCGCAGGAAATCGACATCCGCCCCAGCTGCCGGCAGATGCTGGCCGACCTGGGCCATCCCTTCGGCCGCGGCGAGCCGGTGTACGACGTCACCTTCGAGAACGTGCAGGCCGGCGAGCGCACCAGCCACCTGTTCCGCCTGGCCAACCACCATGGTGGCATCGTGGCCGGCACGGGCGACCTGAGCGAGCTGGCGCTGGGCTGGTGCACCTATGGCGTGGGCGACCACATGTCGCACTACAACGTCAACGCCAGCGTGCCCAAGACGCTGATCAAGCACCTGGTCAACTGGGTGGCGGGCAAGGGCCTGCTGGGCGCAGAGGGCAGCCAGGTATTGCAGGCCATCCTCTCGACCGAGATCAGCCCCGAGCTGGTGCCGGCGGATGCCGAAAGCCAGGGCGCCGAGCCGGCGCAGAGCACCGAGAGCGTGGTCGGCCCCTACGAGCTGCAGGACTTCCACCTGTACCACACGGTGCGTCACGGCATGCGCCCGTCCAAGGTGGCCTACCTGGCCTGGTGCGCCTGGCACGACCGCGAGAAGGGGCCGTGGCCCGACACGCTGCACGGCGAGCGCAACCAGTACACCCTGGCCGAGATCAAGAAGCACCTGGGCACCTTCCTGTTCCGCTTCTTCCAGATCAGCCAGTTCAAGCGCAGCTGCGTGCCGAATGCGCCCAAGGTGGGCTCTGGCGGATCGCTCTCGCCCCGGGGCGACTGGCGCGCACCCAGCGACTCGGAATCGCGGGTGTGGCTGGACGAGCTGAAGACGGTGCCGGACGAGGTGTGAGGGCGCCAGGCTCTCTTTGGTCGATCGTATTCGATTGGATACAATTCCGCGAAGCTGGACATCCAGCTCACCACCACCTTTCAACGCTGGCTTGGCGGCCTCACCGACCTGCGCGCCCGCATTGCCATTGCGCGCCGGCTGGAGCGCTTGGCCGCGGGCAACGCGGGCGACAGCAAGTCCGTCGGCGAGGGTGTGACAGAGATGCGCGTCGACGTCGGGCCCGGCTATCGCGTGTACTACACGCGGCGCGGGCAGCGATCGTGATCGTGCTCGCGGGCGGCGACAAGTCATCGCAGCAGCGCGACATCCAGCGCGCACAGACCATGGCCAAGGAGTATTGAGATGCCCGACACCCTTCACGCTTTCGACATGTCCGAGATGCTCGACAGCGACGAGGCCATTGCCGAGTACCTGTCGCAGGTGATGGCGGACGGCGATGCCGATGAGCTGGTGGCAGCGCTCGGTCACATCGCACGCGCCCGCGGCATGGCGCAGATCGCGCGCGACGCCGGCCTGGGCCGCGAGTCGCTCTACAAGGCGCTTGCGCCCGGGGCCAAGCCCCGCTTCGACACCGTGCTGCGTGTGGTCAGGGCGCTGGGCGTGCGGCTGGAGGCCCGTCCTGCCGGTTGAGCTGGCGCGGGTCAACCGCCTGGCGTGCGCCGGCCGGGCACCCGCTTGAGCGGCGCCAGCAGCGGCCGCAGGCCGTTGTGGTCGATCTCCAGCATCAGCGCGAGCAGCCGGCCGATCTCGCCCTTGGGGAAGCCTTCGCGCGCGAACCACGCCAGGTAATTGCCGGGCAGGTCGGCGATGAGGGTGCCCTTGTGCTTGCCGAAGGGCATGGGCAGTGTGGCCAGGCGTTCGAGGTCTTCGGGTTTCATCGGGTCTGGGTCCAGTTCAGGCCATCTCTGGAGCGGTAGGTGCCGCCCGTGGCGCAGCAGCCGCCTGCGCCGAAGGCCATGCGGCCCAGTTCGGCCGTCACGCCCTGCGCATCGGCCGTCAACGAATGACGCTGGCAGCTGGTGAGGATGTTGCCGGGGTAGTAGGGCTTCGGCGCCAGCACCTGCTCCCATGCCACCTGGGCACCTTGCATCGACACGATGCGATAGACGGCGCAGTCGTGGATCACGAGGTGGACGGGCTGGCCGTTCAGCACGCCCTCGAATATGTCGTCGGGCCCCGCAGCCTGCAGCGCGAGCGCGGCTTCGGTAGGCTGGGGCGGCGGTTCCTTGCACCCCATGGCCAGGCTGGCCGCCATCAGTGCCGCGAGAGCCGGGCGAATGGAGAAAGGCATCCGGCCATTGTGCGGTCGGAGCGCCGACCGCTCGACCCACCACCGTTCGACCCACAACGGATCGACCCAGAACCGTTCGGGCTGAGCTTGTCGAAGCCGGGCGCGGCGCTTCGACAGGCTCAGCGTGAACGGTCGCGGGAGATCGGCCGCGGGGCGCCATCGTCCCGCTCAGTTCCCAACCACGTTCAGCGCGCCGCCCGCTTCGCGATCCCCAGCGTCTTCGCCAGGATGCCCAGCATCACCTCGTCCGCACCGCCGCCTATGGACGCCAGTCGCCCGTCGCGGTACAGGCGCGACACGCGGTTCTCCAGCGTGAAGCCCATGCCGCCCCAGAACTGCAGGCAGGTGTCGGCCACCTGCCGCGTCAGCCGGCCCGCCTTGAGCTTGGCCATCGAGGCCAGCGTGAGCACGTCCTCGCCCTGCACATGCAGGTCGCAGGCGCGGTAGGTGAGGGCGCGCAGGGCCTCCACCTCGGTCTGCAGCTCGGCCAGCTTGAACTGCACCCACTGCTGGTCGGCCAGCGTGGCGCCGAACATGCGCCGTTCCTGCGCCCACTGCACCGTCTCGGCGATGCACTCTTCCATCGGCAGCAGCGAACTGGCGGCGCCCCACAGCCGCTCCTCCTGGAACTGCTGCATCTGGTAGATGAAGCCCTGCCCCTCCTCGCCGATGCGAAAGCGTTGCGGCACCCGCACCTCGTCGAAGTAGATCAGGCCCGTGTCGCTGCTGTGCATGCCGATCTTGCGGATCTTGAGTGCCTTCTCGATGCCCGGCCGGTCCATCGGCACCATCACCAGCGACTTGTTGCGGTGCACGGGGCCGTCGCTGGTGTTGACCAGCATGCACATCCAGTCGGCCTGCAGGCTGTTGGTGATCCACATCTTCTGGCCGGAGATGACGTAGTCGTCGCCGTCCTTGCGCGCCGTGCTGCGGATGGCCGCCACATCGCTGCCCGCGCCCGGCTCGCTCACGCCGATGCAGCCCACCTGCTCGCCCGTGATGGCCGGCGCCAGGAACTCGCGCTTGAGTTCCTCGCTGCCGAAGCGCGCCAGGGCCGGTGTGCACATGTCGGTCTGCACGCCGATGGCCATGGGAATGCCGCCGCAGCGCACATGGCCCAGCTCTTCGGCCATGGCCATGGCATAGCTGTAGTCGAGCCCGCCGCCGCCGTATTCCTCCGGCTTGTTAAGGCCCAGCAGGCCCAGGGCGCCCAGGCCCTTGAAGATCTCGTGCAACGGGGCGATCTCGGCCTCTTCCCAGGCATCGACCTGCGGATTGATGGATTCGTCGATGTAGCGGCGCAGGGTCTTGCGGATCTCCTGGTGCTCGTGCGTGTACTGCATGGCGCGGGTGTCTCCTGTCGGCCTTCTGGCGCGCGCACGGTGGTGCGCGGCGGGCATACCACTCTAGAAGCGGGCCGCCCGGGAGGCTTGTGCCAAGTGGCTGCCCGGGCCGCGCCGACGGGGCCGTGGCTACCATTGCGGCCTTCTGCGTTTCCGCCCCCGAAAGCACGCCCATGACCCGCCTCGGCACTCCTCTGTCCCCCTCCTCCACCCGTGTGATGCTCCTGGGCTCCGGCGAGCTTGGCAAGGAAGTGCTGATCGCGCTGCAGCGTCTGGGCGTGGAGACCATCGCCGTCGACCGCTACGACAACGCCCCCGGCCAGCAGGTGGCCCACCGCGCCCGCACCATCACCATGAGCGACCCCGACCAGCTCGAGGCGCTGCTGTCGGCCGAGCGGCCGCATCTGGTGGTGCCCGAGATCGAGGCCATCGCCACCGCCAAGCTCGAAGAGCTGGAAGAAGCCGGCCTGGTGCGCGTGATCCCCACCGCCCGCGCCGCGCGCCTGACCATGGACCGCGAAGGCATCCGCCGCCTGGCCGCCGAGACGCTGGGCCTGCCCACCAGCCCCTACAAGTTCTGCGACTCGCTGGCCGAGCTGCAGGCCGCCATCGATGGGAAGGACGGCAAGGGCATCGGCTACCCCTGCATCGTCAAGCCGGTGATGAGCAGCTCCGGCAAGGGCCAGAGCAAGATCGACGGCCCCGCCGACGTGCAGAAGGCCTGGGACTACGCCATGGCCGGCGGCCGCGTGAGCAAGGGCCGCGTCATCGTCGAGGGCTTCATCGACTTCGACTACGAGATCACGCTGCTCACGGTGCGCGCCCTGGGCGCCGATGGCCAGGTGCAGACGCAGTTCTGCGCACCCATCGGCCACCTGCAGGTCAGCGGCGACTATGTCGAAAGCTGGCAGCCCCACCCCATGCACCCCGAGGCGCTGCGCAAGGCGCAGGACATCGCCGAGCGCGTGACGGCCGACCTGGGCGGCCAGGGCCTGTTCGGCGTGGAACTGTTCGTCAAGGGCGAGGAGGTGTGGTTCAGCGAAGTGAGCCCGCGCCCGCACGACACCGGCCTGGTCACGCTGGCCACGCAATGGCAGAGCGAATTCGAGCTGCACGCCCGCGCCATCCTGGGCCTGCCGGTGGACACCACGCTCAAGAGCCCCGGCGCCAGCGCCGTCATCTACGGCGGCGTGGATGCCACCGGCATCGTCTTCGACGGCGTGGCCGAGGCCCTGGCCGTGCCCGGCACCGACCTGCGCCTCTTCGGCAAGCCGGAGAGCTTCGTCAAGCGCCGCATGGGCGTGGCGCTGGCCCATGCGGAGGATGTGGACACGGCCCGCGCGCGGGCCAAGGAGGCGGCGGGGAAGGTCAAGCCGCGGGTGGCGGACTGATCCTTCTCGCCGCACCGAACGGGCCGCGTGGCTGGCCGGTTCATCGCCAGGTCGTGACGATGGCGCAGGGGCTGCGCCCGTCCTGGCGCTGACGCTCGGCGCGCCTCAGGCCGAATAGCGCAGCCGCACCTCGCCCAGCCCTTCGATGGCACCGACCACGTTGGTGTCCACGGGCGCTGCCAGCAGCCCCGTGCACGAGCCCGTCGTGACGATCTGCCCGGGCGACAGCGGCACGCCACGCTCGGTGCAATGCCGGGCCAGCCAGCCCACCAGCCGCCACACGTCCTGCGCCGGATTGCCGCCCGTGGTGCGCGCCGCCTCGGCATCGCCGAACTTGAGCGTGGCCTGCAGGGTGCGCAGGTCCAGGGCCGATGGGGCGAGCGGGGCCGCCTCGCCGACGACCAGCGCGCCGTGGCTCTGAAGGTCGGCCAGCCGCAGCGGCGCGGGCGCCTCGCGGCCGGCGGCCAGGCGGCTTTCCACGCATTCGATCGTGGGCACCACGGCGTCGAAGAAGCTGGCGAGTTCGCTGGGCGTGGGCATGTCCTGCCGCACTTCCAGCAGCTTGCCCACGCGCAGGGCGGCCTCCAGCTCGACCCAGCGGGCCGCGAAACGCGCGGCCGGCAGCACGGCGCCGGAGGCGTGCATGCCGGACGCAGGCAGCGGTGCGCAGTTGGGTTCGGCCTCGGCATTGGGCGCGCCGACCTTCCAGCCACCGATGCCGCTGCCCAGGTGGGCGAGGATGGCGTCCTGCACCGCGTAGGCCTCGGCGGCATCGGTTGGTAGCCAGCCCGTGGGTGCAATGCGGCGGGCAGCGGTGAAGGCGGTGGCCAGTTGCTGGCCGAGGTCGGTGATGGCAGTCATGGAAGCAGCGGTGCGATGAATGAACAGGGCAGCCGGCGAGTATGCCGGCCTCTGCAAGCCCAGCCACGTGGGATGGCCGCGCGGGAAAGCCACGTTGCGGCGGCGCTCGACCTCAGCCGGCTGCGTCCTCGGACCATTCCGCCAGCGCCTGGGCCCGGTACTCGCGCGGCGTCAGCCCCTTGTGCTTGCGGAAGAAGCGGCCGAAGTAGGCCTCGTCGCCGAAGCCCAGGCTCACGGCGATCTGCTTGATGCTGTTGGGCGTGTAGATCAGCTCGCGTTGCGCCTCGTGCAGCAGGCGAGCGTTGATCACGTCCAGGCTCGACAGCCCCAGCACCTCTCGGCACAGCCGCGTGAGCTGTCCGGCCGTGATGCCCAGCAGCTCGGCATAGGCGGGCACCGGCAGGTGCTCGCGGTAGCGCGCGTCGACCAGGCGGCGGAAGGTCTCGATCTGCTCGGCGCGGCGCGAGCGCGGCCGCGCCAAATGCTCCTTCTTCAACCGGTGCAGCCGCGCCACCTGCACCAGCAGGGCCGTGAGCAGCGACATGCCGGCCGCGGTGTGGCCCGTGTCGGCCAGCCGGTGCTCGGCCTCGATGGCGTGGAAGAGCGGCATCAGCCGCGCCAGCTCGTCGGCCGTCAGCGGCATCAGCTGCGGCGTGCGCAGCGTCTCGCGCAGGGCCGGCATCACCAGGTCGGCCAGCGATTCCAGGGGCCGCTGCGCGGCCGTCACCACCGGGCCGTCGGTGTCGTCGGAGAAGCGGAAGCTGTGCACGGTTTGTGCGGGAACGAGGACCAGGCAGGGCGCCTCGGCCTCCAGCCGCTCGTGGTCCACCAGCACCCGCACGCGGCCCTGCTGCAGCACCAGCAGCTGAAGGAAGGCATCGTGGGTATGGGGCTGGATGTCCCAGTTGTAGGGCTTCGAGCGTTGCGGGATCCACTCGAAGTCGAAGCTCGCGAGCCAGCCGGGACTGGCCTGGTCGCCATAGAGCGAGTAGTTGGGAATCGCGCGCGCCATGCGCCGGAATTGTCCGGGTCTTGGCTGGAATCGTCAAAGCGATGGCCGGTGGCGACGCCCAGAATTCCCTCGGCATCACGACAACAGGAGACATCGCCATGACGGCCCTTTCCACGGCCCATCCGTCCACCGCCTCGCCCGCTGCGGCCGGCGCATCCGCCCACTGGCTGGGGCTCGCGCAGCAGGTCTGCGTGGTCAGCGGCGCGGCCAGCGGCATCGGCGCCGCCATCGCCCGAGCCCTGGCCCAGGCCGGCGCGCGCGTGGCCCTGCTGGACCGCGATGCCGAGGGCTGCGCCGCCATGGCGCACCGGCTGCAGCAGGACTTCGATGCGCAGGCCCTGGCCATCGCCTGCGACATCGCCGACGAAGCGGCCGTCGGTGCCGCGGCGGCACAGGTGCGCGCGGTGCTCGGCCCCTGCAATGTGCTCGTCAACAACGCCGGCCTGCTGCGTGCCGGCGGCCTGGCCGACGTGGGCCTGGCGCAATGGAACGAGGTGCTGGGCATCAACCTGGGCGGCTACCTGCTGTGCGCGCGGGCCTTCGGCGCGGACATGCGCGCGGCCGGCCGCGGCAGCATCGTGAACGTGGCCTCCATCTCGGGCCGCTTTCCGCAGAGCGGCAGCGGGGCCTACAGCGCCAGCAAGGCTGGCGTGCTGCTGATGTCGCGCCAACTGGCCGTGGAGTGGGGTCCGCACGGGGTGCGCAGCAATGCGGTACTGCCCGGCATGATCCGCACGGCCCTGTCCGCGAAGTTCTACGAAGAGCCCGGCTTCGAGGCCCGACGCGCCGCCATGACGGCCAGCCGCCGCATCGGCGAGCCCGAGGACATCGCCGATGTCGCGCTCTTCCTGGCCAGCCCGCGCTCGGCCTATGTCAACGGCGCGGAGATCCTCGTCGACGGCGGCATGGCCAACATGCTGATGGACATGGTCCCTCGCCCTGGTTTCAACAAGCAATAAGGAGACATTCCATGAGCAAGGATTTCGACCTGCTGGTCGTCGGCTCCGGCGCTGCCGGGCTGACCTGCGCCATAACCGCGAAGAAGCGCGGCCTCACCGTCGCGGTGCTGGAGAAGGAGCCCGTCTTCGGCGGCACCACGGCGCTGTCGGGCGGCGTGCTGTGGATCCCGCTGGGCCCGCACGGCCGGCAACAGAACCCGGCCGACACGCGCGAGGCCGTGCGCACCTACCTCATGCAGGAGAGCGGGCGCTTCTACGACGAGGCCACCGCCCAGGCCTTCATCGAGCACGGGCCGGCCATGGTCGACTTCCTGCAGCGCGAGACGCAGATGCAGTTCGTGCCCACGCTGTACCCCGACTACCACTGCGACGCCCCCGGCGGCGCGCAGGTCGGGCGCTCGATCCTGGCCGCGCCCTACGACATCCGCGGCCTGGGCGAGGACATGGCGCGGCTCAAGCCGCCGCTGGAGACCATCACCTTCATCGGCATGATGTTCAACTCCTCCAACGCGGACCTGAAGCACTTCTTCCGCGCGACGAAGTCGCTCACCTCGGCCCTGTACGTCGCGCGCCGCCTGGCCACGCACCTCAAGGAGCTGGCGCTGTACCGCCGCGGCGTGCAGGTCACCAGCGGCAACGCGCTGGCCGCACGGCTGGCGCGCTCGGCATTGGATCTGGGCATTCCCATCCTCACCAGCACCCCGGTGCGCGGCCTGCTCGAAGAGGGCGGTCGCATCACCGGCGTTCGCGTGGAAGGCGAGGGCGGCCCGCGAGAACTGCGCGCGCGCCATGGCGTGGTGCTGGCCTGCGGCGGCTTTCCGCATGACGCCAGGCGCATCGCCCAGGCCTATCCGCATGTGCGTCGCGGTGGCGAACACCTGTCGCCCACGCCCGAAAGCAACACGGGCGATGGCGTCAACCTGGCCGAGGCCGCTGGCGGTGTGGCCGACATCCGCTATGCCGACAGCGCGGCGTGGATGCCCGTCTCGCGCGTGCCGCTGGGCGGTGGCCGCTTCGGTGTCTTCCCGCACCTGCTCGACCGCTACAAGCCCGGCGTGATCGCCGTGCTGAAGAACGGCCGGCGCTTCTGCAATGAATCGGAGTCGTACCACGACGTCGGCGCGGCGCTCACCCGGGCCTGCGAAGGCCAGAAGGAAACGGTCATGTGGCTGGTCTGCGACAAGGCCTGCCTGGCCAAGTACGGCCTGGGCTACGTCAAGCCTGCACCCATGCCCATC
The DNA here is from genome assembly GCF_017991995.1 of Pseudacidovorax sp. GTDB lineage: Bacteria > Pseudomonadota > Gammaproteobacteria > Burkholderiales > Burkholderiaceae_C > Xenophilus. Next base: position 16,974 of record NZ_JAGOPN010000004.1, read on the forward strand.
GGCCCGCACCTGCGCAGCGGCTACCTGCTGCAGGGCCGCACGCTGGCCGAACTGGCCGCCCAGGCCGGCATCGACCCGCAGGGCCTGGAGGCCACGGTGCGCACCTACAACCCGCCGGCCGAGCGCGGCGAGGATCCGGCCTTCGGCCGCGGCAAGACCGCCTTCAACCGCTACCTGGCCGACCCGGAACACCGGCCCAACCCCTGCGTCGCGCCGGTGGCCCAGGGCCCCTTCTATGCCGTGCGCGTGGTCATGGGCGATCTGGGCACCTTCGATGGCCTGCAGACCAGCCTGGCGGGCGAGGTGCTGCGCCGCGACGGCCAGCCGATCCCGGGCCTGTACGCAGTCGGCAACGACCGTGCCAGCATGATGGGCGGCGCCTACCCGGGGGCCGGCATCACGCACGGGCCCAACATGGTCTTCGCGTACCTCACCGCGCACCACATCGCCGACCGGGCCGAGGCGTCGCATGCGGCGCCGGCCGTGCGCGTGCAAGCGCAAGAAGAGGTGGTGGCATGAGTGCCCCGCCGACCGCGTCGAAGGGCACGCGCGCTGCGCGAAAGGCGGCGGCAGCGGGCTCCACGCCCGGCCCACTGGCGATCGTGGCGCCGCCCGGCAAGCCGCTGGTGGACCACCGCATCTACATCATCGCGCTGCGCAAGATGCCCGAATTCCTGCAGGTCTTCAACCAGCTGGCCATGCCGGTGCTGATGCAGACCCTCGGCCATCCTCTGGGCTTCTGGACCAGCCTGGTGGGCCCGCAGAACCAGTTCGTGCATCTCTGGGCCTACGACGACCTGGCCGACTACGAACGCCGCAGCGCCGCACGGGACGCGCATCCCGACTTCGCGCGCTACCTTGCCGCCTCGGGCCACCTGATCACGGCGCAGGAGACGCGGCTGATCCGGGCGGTGGCGATGCCGGGGTGGGTGGCCGGGGCGTAGGGCCTCATCCGGCCCGGTGCGTTTCGAGCCACTCCTTCAGCGCGTCGTTCATCCGGGTCTGCCAACCGGGGCCACTCGCACGGAAGGCTGCGAGCACCTCATGGTCGATGCGGATGGCCACCTGCTCCTTGGTGGCGGAGCCGGCCGGACGCCCGCGCCGGCGCGCTGCTGCCTGCATGCCCGCCTTCATCTCCTCGCGCGAGAGCGGGCGGTCTACTTCATCCTCGCCGTCCCAGACGAGGTGCCGGTCCTTCGGCAAGGCCCGCACAGCGGCAGCGACTTGCGCGCGGGACATCTCATTCACTTTCGAGCCACTCATCGTAGACCTCGCATTCTTCGCGGCTGGCGGGGCGGAAGCTGATGATCCTGGCCGCGCCGTCGCGGTCGGTGTGAACGACGGTCAGTACCGCCAGGACCTCTAGCACATACGAGAAAGACATGACCCGCAACTCGCCGCCGCGTTGGACGTCGACGTCGAGCCGGTAGCGCGAGTCGAGCACCCGATGGGCGTCGGCGAAGTCCAACCCGTGCTTGCGCAGATTGGCTGCACGCTTGGCTTCGTCCCAGATCAGTCGCCTCCCCATCGAATTATTGTAGATGCGATAAATGGCCGGTGGGCGCCGTGAAGTGACCCCCATCCATCACCCCGATCTCCGCCGCGAGCCGGGGCATGAATTCCATCTGGTCCAGCACATCGCGCTGCAGGTCTACGCCAGGTGCGATCTCGAACAGCTCCACGCCCTCGGGCGTCAGGCGGAAGCTGGCGCGCTCAGTGAGGTAGAGCACCTGCTGACCACGCACGAGGCCCTGCGGACCGCTGAAGGTGATCTGGTCCACGCGCTTGACCAGCTTCCTCACCGCGCCCTGCTGCAGCACCCGCAGCCGGCCGTCACCGGTGGCCAGCTTCACGCCCTTGGCCGCCAGCGTGCCGCAGAACACCACCTTGCGTGCGTTCTGCGCGATGTCGATGAAGCCGCCCGGCCCCACGGTCACGCCGCCCAGGCGCGACACGTTCACGCTGCCTTCCTCGTCGAACTCGCCGAAGCCCAGGAAGGCCACGTCCAGTCCGCCGCCGCCATAGAAGTCGAACTGCGTGGCCGCGTCCAGCATGGCGGTGGCATTGCGTGCATAGCCGAAGAGCACGCCATCCATCAACGTGCCGCCGTAGGTGCCGTGCTCGATGGTCTGGTAGATGCGGTGCTGCTCGTTGCGCGCCGCGATCAGCTTGGCCACGGCGTCGGGCACGCCCACGCCGTAGTTGATGACGGGCCGTGCCTTGCCGGTGTTGAACAGCTCCACGGCGGCGCGGCGCGCCACCGCCTGGCGCTCGCCGAAGGCCTCCTGCGCCGCGGCCAGCTCCCGCGCATGGTCGGCGGCCTCGCTCTCGGCGCGGGCGGCGCCGGTCAGCTCGCCGCTGAAGGCCGGGTCGAAGGGGATGTCGTAGCTGGTGCGCTGCGCCGGGTCGACCACGATGGCATCGACCCAGGCCGAGGGAATGCGCACCTCGCGCGCCTTGAGGGCGCCGCGTGGCAGCCGCTCGGCCACCTGCACGATCACCCGGCCGCCGCTGTTGCGCGCAGCCAGCGCCAGCGAGGGTGCATCCAGGTTGGCGGCCTCGTGCTCGAAGCTGATGTTGCCGTCCTCGTCGGCCGCGCTGGCGCGCACCAGGGCCACATGGATGGGGAAGGGCTTGTAGCGCAGCCATTCGCGGCCATCGAGGGTCAGCACCTCGGCCAGGTCGTCCTGGGCCGCCTCGTTCATGCGACCGCCGCCGTGGCGCGGGTCGCAGACGGTGCCCAGGCCCACGTGGCTGATCAGGCCAGGGCGGCCGGCGCCGATCTCACGCATCAACTGGCTGCTCACGCCGCCGGGCAGGATGTAGGCCTCGATGCGGTTCTCCAGCGCCAGCTGCTGCATGGCCGGCGACCACACCCAGTGGCCGCCGATCACGCGCCGCACCAGTCCTTCGTGCGCGAAGCAGTTCATGCCCTTGGTCTTCTTGTCGCCGATGCCCAGTGCATGCACCACTGTCAGGTTGCGCGGCGCCTGCGTGGCCAGGAAGCGGGCCTGCACGGCCTCGAACAGGTGCGTGGCCTCCATCAGCCCGCCGCCGCCACCCATCAGGCCCACGGTGTCGCCATCGCGGATCAGGGCCACCGCCTCGGCGGCCGTCATGAATTTGCCGTCTGCCATCGCGGGCCTCAACGGTGGATGTCGAACAGGGCCGCGCCCTTGCGCAATGCCGACTTGGCGATCACGCCACGGTGGATCTCGCTGGTGCCGTCGAAGATGCGGTAGATGCGCGCATCGCGGTAGTAGCGCTCGATGGGCAGCTCCTTGCAGAAGCCCATGCCGCCGAAGACCTGCACCGCGCGGTCCACCACGCGGCCCAGCGTCTCGGCCGCATGCACCTTGACCATGGCGATCTGCTCGCGCGCATCGAAGCCCTGGTCCAGCATCCAGGCCGCCTGGTAGACCATCCAGCGCGCGGCATTGATCTCGATGACGCTGTCGGCCAGCATCTGCTGCACCATCTGGAAGTCGCCGATGCGGGTGTCGAACTGCCGGCGCTCGCCGGCGTACTGCAGCATCAGCTCGCACACATGGCTGGCCTTGCCCACGGCGCGCGCGCCCACCTGGGCCAAGCGCACCACATTGAGCGCGCCCATCGCCAGCTTGAAGCCCTGGCCGCGCTCGCCCAGCAGGGCGGCGTCCTCCAGCGCCACGTTGTCGAAGAACAGCTCCACATGCGGCGTGCCGCGCAGGCCCATCATCTGCTGGTCCTTGCCGACGGTGAAGCCGGGCAGGCCCTTGTCGACCATGAACATGCTGATCTCCTTCTCGCCGGTGCGGGCCGAGACGAGGAAGAAGTCGCTCCATTCGCCGTCGCTGATGAAGTGCTTGCCGCCGTTGAGCACCCAGCCGCTGTCGGTCTTCTTCGCATGGGTCTTGATGCCTGCGGCGTCGGAGCCGGCGCCCGGCTCGGTGATGGCGATGGCACAAGTGCGAGTGCCTTCCACCGAAGGCTTGAGCCAACGTTCGACCTGGTCGCCGCGGCAATGCAGCAGCGGCTCGTAGACGTTGCCGAAAGCGCGGCGGATCAGCTGGTCGCTGGTGTGGCCGAACTGCTCCTCGCAGAGCACGCGGTCCAGGTTGGAGAGCCCGCCGCCGCCCAGCTCGGCCGGCATGTTGAGGGCATAGAGGCCCAGCGCGCGGGCCTTGTCGTGAATGGCCTGGGCCTGCGCGCGGGGCAGGGCGCCGTGCTCTTCGAGCGTCTGCTCCAGCGGATGCAGTTCCTCGGCGATGAATCGACGGACGGTGTCGATCATCATCTTCTGTTCGTCGTTGAGGGCGAAGTCCATGGTGTCTGGCGATGAATGAATGGGCAAAGGAAGGGCAATGGCCGCTGAAGGAGGCCATGCGCGATGTGTCGGGTTTGCGCCTCTCCCCTCTGGGGAGAGGTGGGGTGAGGGGCTTGGGCGGTGGATGGGCTGCGGGGCAGATAAAGGCCGCGGCCCTCACCCCAACCCTCTCCCAAAGGGAGAGGGAGCCAGGCCACGCTCAAGGCTAGGCACTGCTGAACCAGCGGGCGCCGAAGAAGAAGGGCAGGCGCGAAATGCGGTTGGCGGGGATCAGCATGGCGAGATGTGCAGCGCTGCGGTCAACCCACGAACGGCATCGACGCCCGCAGGCACTGCGCCGCCCACTCGGCCGGCGGCTCCTGCGCCTCGCGCGCATGGTTCGTCACCTCCACGCTCACGGGCAGGTCGGCCGGCAGGGCGGCGAACAGGCCCTGCAGGTCGATGCTCCCATCGCCGGGCAGCAGCCGGGCGCAGCGCGCGGTGTGGATCAATTCGTCGTTGCTGAAGTGCGTGCCGGCCTCGGCATCGCAGATCTGCGCGTAGTGCAGCAGCTCGCGCGGAATGGCGCGGATGTCCACCAGCGTGCTGCTGCTGCGGCCGAAGTGCAGGGCGTCGACCAGGATGCCCGCATTGCCCGGCGATCCGGCGTTGCGCACCACGCGCAGCGCGGCGGCCGCATCGCGCACGCCGGTCCAGGGCATGAACTCCAGGTCGGCCGTCATGCCGAAGGGCTTCATCACTTCGCACAGACGGGCGTAGTTCTGCGTCAGCCGGGCCTCGTCGCCGTCGTCGCCGGCCACCAGGATGGCACGTGCGCCCAGCGCGGCGCCGATGTCGTAGAGCGCGTCCCAGCGGTGCGGGTCGAAGTCGGCGTCGATGCGGATGATCTCCAGGTCGAACACGCCCACGCCGGTGTCGCGCAGGGCGGCCTGCGTCTCGCGCAGTGCAGCCGGCTGGCCGATCAGCTGCTGCTGCGGCGCGCCCGGGGCGTTGGGCCAGAGGCGCAGGCCGACGAAGCCGTAGCCGGTCTGCGCCGCCAGGCGCACCGCCTCGGCGGGGGGGCAGCGGTGGCTGCTCAGGTAGGCGAGGGAAAGCGGACGGGCCATGGTCGCTGTGTCACTTCATCGGCGAGACGGCCGTGGGCATCGCGATGGTCGAGACCATCTCGGTCGTCAGGTGGGCCGGCCCGCCCTTGGGCGGCCAGATGCCCTGGGCCACGGCATCGGCGCGGGCGCGGCTGCGCGCGTCCAGCGTCGGGTAGGCCCAGATGTTGGTGAAGCGCGCGGCGCCGTCCAGCGCCACCATGGCCACCACGCAGGGCGAGAGCTTCTCGCGCGGCGGCAGGTATTCCTGCCACAGGTCGATGGTCGGCTGCGTGCCGCCCGGCTTGATGCCGTAGGTGCGGATCTCGTAGACCGGCCCCTGGATGCCCGACTCGGCACTGGGCCTCGCGGGCTTCATCCAGTCGAAGCCGCGGTAGCTGTGCTGCTCCAGCCGCTGGTAGATCTCGCCGCAGCCGAAGGGGCTGGCGCTGAGCTGCGTGCGGGCGCGCTCGGCCTGCAGTACCTCCAGGCTGTCGAAGCCGCGCAGCACCAGCATCTGGTTGAGAACGCCGATGTCGGTGAACCAGCATCCCAGCAGCTGGCCCTGCGCTTCCGGCGCGGTGGCGAAGGCCTGGACGGCGGTGGCGGCCGTGCCGGCGGTGCCCATGGGCAGGGTCAGCGTGGCGAGTTCGTAGTAGTGCATGCGATGGATTCCTCGTGAAGGGAGTGGGGCGCCGTGGCGGCCGAACGCGCAGGCGCCGACGGTGGCTCCAGCGGCACGCCGGCCGCGTGGTGGCCGGCGATGAAGCCGAAGGTCATGGCCGGACCCAGCGTGATGCCGCCGCTGGGGTAGTGGCCGCCCATCAGGCTGGCCATGTCGTTGCCGGCGGCATAGAGGCCGGGCACGGGCCGGTCGTGGTCATCGAGCACGCGGGCCTGCGTGTCCACACGCAGGCCGGCAAAGGTACCCAGGCTGCCAGCGACCACGCGCACGGCGTAGAAGGGGCCGCGCTGCAGCGGGGCCATGCAGGCATTGGGCTGGCCGGGGCGGGCCTCGCCCTGCACGCGGTTGTAGGGCGTCTCGCCCTTGCCGAAGTCCAGGTCATGGCCGTCGGCCGCCATGGCGTTGTAGCGCGCGACGGTGGCGGCGAGGCCGGCCACGTCGATGCCGCAGGCCGCGGCCAGCTCGGCCAGCGTGCGGCCGCAGCGCAGATAGCCGCGCTTGCGCCAGCCGCGCGTGGGCATCGGCCAGGGCTTGGCCGCGCCCAGGCCGAAGCGGCGGAAGAAGTCGCGGTCGCACACCAGCCAGGCCTGCACCGGATCGCCGGGCGGCGTGGCTGCCAGCAGGCCGTGCATGAAGTCGTGGTACGAGTCGGCCTCGTTGACGAAGCGCCGGCCGTCGGCGCGCACGGCGATCAGGCCGGGCTTGGCACGTTCGATCAGGTGCGGGAAGTGGCCGGTGCTGCCGTCGGCGCGCGGCACCAGCGAGACGGGCGCCAGCGCCGCGGCCTGCACCAGCCCGGTGGCCATGCGGCCGCCCGCGGTTTCGCCCAGCCGCAGTCCATCGCCCGTATTGCCCGGGCTGGCGGCGGAGTGATGGTCGAGGCCCTCGGGGCCGGCATGCGGCAGCAGGCGGGCCTTGCGCGCCGCGTCGTGCGGGAATCCACCGCAGGCCAGCACCACGCCGCGTGCGGCCTCGATGGCGAGCGGGCCCCGGGGCGACATCACCTCGGCCCCGGCCACACGGCCGTCCTTGTCCAGCAGCCGGCGCGCGGGATGGGCGGTGAGGATCTGCACGCCAGCCTCCAACGCCGAGGCGGCCAGCGCCGCAACCAGCGCATTGCCGTTGACCAGGCACCGCCCACGGCCATGCAGCAGCCGGTCGCGCGCATGGGCCAATACGCGCCGCGTCACGTACAGGAAGGACGCGGGCGAGGTCGTCGCGTCCAGAAAGTGCCGCAGCTCCCGGCCCGAGGCGATGCCCATGCCCCACAGCGTGGTCTCGAGCAGCGGCGGCTTCAGGTCGCGCAGCCGCGCGCCCAGGCGCCGGCCGTCGAAGGGCGCGGCGCAGACCGATCGGCCGCCCGTGCCCGCATGCGGGCTGTGGCCATGGAAGTCGGGAATCGCATTGCCGTCGATGAACTGCAGGGTGGTGCGGCGGCGGAAGAACTCCACCATGCGCGGCGCCTGCGTGAGGAAGGTGCGGGCGCGGGCCTCGTCGAACTGCGCACCCAGCTCGTGGCGCAGGTAGGCCAGTGGTTCCTCCAGCGGCTCGTCGATGCCCGCCGCACGCGCCAGCGGATTGCGCGGCACCCACATCCAGCCGCCGCTCCAGGCCGTGGTGCCGCCGAACTGCGGCTCCTTCTCGACCACCACCACCTTCAGCCCCAGCTGCGCCGCCGTCACCGCGGTGGCCAGGCCGCCCGCGCCCGAGCCGATGACCAGCAGGTCGCAGGGCAGCGTGCGTGGAGAGGTGGCGGCGGGGGCGTCGGTCGGGCGGGCAGGCATGAAGAAGGGCGCCGTCAGGCGGCGTAGATGGGCACGCGTCCGGGAGGCGCTGCCGGTGCCGTCTTCTGGAAGAAGGGCGAGGTGCCGCTGGCCGCCGCCATCTGCGCGGCCGTCTCCAGCAGTTCGGGGGCAAGGGCGCGCATGCGCTCCTCGGTGAAGCGCACGGTGGGCCCGGCGACGGTGATGGCGCCGATGGGCGGGCGGCCGGCGGGCTGCACCACGGCGCCGATGGTGCTCAGGCCCGGCGTGTAGGTGTCGATGGTGAGGGCATAGCCGCGCTCGCGCGTGGCGTGCACCATGGCCATCATTTCCTGCACCGTGCGCGGCGCATTGGGGCCGTACTCTTCGGGCTGGCCCAGGCCCTGCCGGGTGGCCAGGGCGATGGCCTCGTCGTCGCTCAGGGCCGCCATCCAGGCCAGGCCGGAGGACGAGCACGACAGCCGCGCATCGCTGCCCATGTCGGGGTCGTAGCGCAGGCCCTGCCGGGCACCCTGGGCCCGGGCCACCCAGGTCAGGCGCTCGCCGTCGATCACCGACAGCCGCGCCAGCTCGCCCGACAGCTGCGCCAGCCGGTCCAGCAGCGGCTGAGAGAAATCGACGATGCCGCTGTGGCTGAGGAAAGAGAGGCCCAGCGACGACAGCTTGGTGGTCAGCATGTACGAGCCGAGCTCGCGCGTCTGGCGCACGTAGCCGGTACGCGTCAGGTCGGCCAGCAGCCGGTGGGCGGCGCTGCGCGGCATGTTCAGCGTGTCGGCGATGGCGGCCAGCTCCAGCCCCTCGCCATGGCGCGCCAGCAGTTCGAGGATGCCCAGGGTTCGATCGAGTACGCCGCTCATCGGGGATGTCCTTCTCGTGGTCTTGGAATGAGGCGGGCAGCGTACAGGATGAGGATGCGCACGGCGGGCTCAGCCCAGCGCGACGGTGCAGCCGCGCTCGGCGGCATCGGAGATGGCCAGCGTGGCCGCCAGGGTGCGCAGGCCGTCGGCGGCGCTGCACAGCGGCACCGTGGCGCGGCCTTCGACCAGGTCGACGAAATGCTCGAGCTGGCGGGTGTAGGGGTCGGCGGCATGCACGGCGGTCTGGCTGCGCGTCATCTCGGCATGCCAGCTGCGATCACCCGCGTAATGCCACAGCGACAGATCAGGCAGCGACAGCGAGCCGTGCGTGCCGGCGATGAAGTGCGAGTTGACGGCCTGTCGCGGGTACTGCGGCTGCTCGCCGGCGCAGAAGTCCCAGCACCAGGGCGCGGTGGCGGTGTCCGACACCATCACCGTGCCCAGCGCGCCGCTGGCGAACTGCAGGCTGGCCACGGCCGTGTCCTCCACCTCGAAGCCGCGCGTGGCATTGCTGGCGAAGGCCTGCACGGCGCGCACCTCGCCGAGCAGGAAGCACAGCATGTCGATGTCGTGGATCAGGTTGATCAGCACCGGGCCGCCGCCGGCCTGGCGCCGCCAGGCCGCTTCGAAGTACGCGTCGGGCTTGAGGAAGGTGGCCATGGCCTGCGCGGCCACCACGCGGCCCAGCCGGCCCTCCTGCATCAGCTGGCGGGCACGTTGCAGGATGGGGTTGTGCCGCCGGTGGTGGCCCACCAGCACCGGCACGCCGCGCGCGGCCTGGGCCTCGGCCAGGTGGCGGGCGTCTTCCACCGTGCCGGCCACCGGCTTCTCGACCAGCACCGGCACGCCCGCGGCCAGGAAGTCCAGCGCCACCGGCACGTGCGTGGCGTTGGGCGTGGCCACGATGGCGCCCGCGGGCCGGTGGGCGGCCAGCAGCTCGGCATGGCTCGCATAGCAGGGCACGCCCGCGGCCTCGGCCAGCGCCTGTCCGGCCGCGGTCGGATCGGCAATGGCGCACATCCGCGCCCGGCTGCTTTGCTGCAGGCGGTCGATGTGCGTGCGGCCGATGACGCCGGCGCCGATGAGCGCGATGGGGGCCTTCTGGGGCATGGGCGGGATGTCTCCTTGGCCGCGACTGTAGGTGGATTTGAAATGAAGTTCAATAGTTGAACATGATTCCATTTATCGATAGGATCGCCGCCAACGCTGCCGCCACCTTCGCCGGCAGACCCGAACATCCAGGAGACAGCCAATGTCCGAGCCCCAGCTCAGCGGCGCCACGCGCGTCCACTTCATCGTGGGAGATCCCATCGCGCAGGTGAAATCGCCCGCGGGCGTCACGCAGGCCTTTGCCGAGCGCGGCATGGACGCCATGGTCATGCCCGCGCATGTGGCGCCGACCGATCTGGCCACCTGGCTGGCCGGCGTGTCGGCGGCCAGGAACGTGGACGGCGTCATCGTCACCGTGCCCCACAAGTTCGCCTGCGCCGCGTTGTGCACCACGCTGTCGGAACGCGCGGCCTTCCTGGGCGCCACCAACACGATGCGCCGCACTGCCGACGGCCGCTGGCATGGCGACATGTTCGACGGCCTGGCCATGGTGGCCGCCCTGCGCGACCGCGGCGGCGAGCCCGAGGGCCGTCGCGCGCTGCTGGTGGGCGCGGGCGGCGCCGGCTCGGCCATCGCCCATGCGCTGGTGATGGCCGGCGTTGTGTCGCTGGACATCCACGACGGCGACGTCGCCCGCCGTGATGCGCTGGTGGCACGGCTGGCGGGGTTGGGCCGCTGCCCCGTCGGCGTCGGCTCGGCCGATCCGGCCGGCTACCAGCTGGTGGTCAACGCCTCGCCCGCCGGCATGCGCGACGACGACCCGCTGCCCGTGGACGTGGAGCGTCTGGCGCCCGATGCCTTCGTGGGTTGCGTGATCACGCAGCCGGCCGTCACGCCCCTGATCGCCGCCGCCCGTGCGCGTGGGCTGGGCACCGCCACCGGCACCGACATGTTTGCCCGCGTGCGTGACCTGATGGTCGACTTCCTGGCGGAGCCCCGGTCGTGAAGCGCCTGCAGACGCTGGCCGATCTGCCCGAAGGCGCGGCCTTCGACCTGGTGGTCATCGGCGCGGGCGGCGCCGGCATGGCCGCGGCCCTGTTCGCGGCCCTGGATGGCCAGCAGGTGCTGCTGGTGGAGCGCACCGCGCATGTGGGCGGCACCACCGCGCTGTCGGCCGGCACCTGCTGGGTGCCCGGCACGCGCGAAGGCGCCGCGGTCAACCCGGCCGACACGCTGGCCGAGGCCGCGCGCTATCTCGACAACGCCATCGGCGAGCACTCGCCGCGCGCCTTGCGCCAGGCCTTCCTGGACCACGGCGCCGAAGCCATCGCCCAACTGGCGGCACGCACCGAGGTCAAGCTGCGCGCCTACCCCCGGCACCCCGACTACATCTCCGACCTCGAAGGCTCGACCGTCGCCGGCCGTGCGCTGGAGCCGCTGCCCTTCGACGGCCGGCTGCTGGGTGAGTGGTTCGCGCTGCTGCGCCCGCCCATCCCCGAGTTCACGGTGCTGGGCGGCATGATGGTCGACCGCACCGACATCAACCACCTGCTGGGCATGACGAAGTCGCTGGCCTCGCTGCGGCATTCGGTGCGCCTCCTGGCGCGCCATGGCCGCGACCGCCTGCGCCATGCGCGCGGCACGCGGCTGGTGATGGGCAATGCGCTGGTGGGGCGGCTGCTGTATTCGCTCTCGCGCCTGCCCAACGTCACGCTCGCCATGGAGACCGAGCTGATGCGGCTGCAGCGCAGCGACACCGGCGTCGACGGCGTGGTGCTGGCCCAGCGCGGCCAGCGCCGCAGCGTGGCCGCACGCGCGGGCGTGGTGCTGGCCAGCGGCGGCTTCAACCGCCACCCCGAGCGACGGCAGGCCCTGCTGCCCGGTGCCGACATCGGCTGGTGCCCCGGCGCGCCCGGCCACACCGGCGAGGCCCACACGCTGGCCGAGGCCGTGGGCGCGCGCTACGGCAGCGGTGCGATGAGCGCGGCCTTCTGGGCCCCGGTCTCGCGCCGCATGCGCAGCGATGGCAGCACCGCCCTGTTCCCGCATTTCGTCATGGACCGCGCCAAGCCGGGCGTGCTCACGGTCAATGCCGCGGGGGAGCGCTTCGTCAACGAAAGCACCTCGTACCACCTCTTCGGCCTGGCCATGCAGCAGCCCGGTGCCGACGGGCAGCCCTCCATCCCCGCCTTCCTCATCTGCGATGCCGCGGCCCTGCGCAAGTACGGCCTGGGCATGGTGCGCCCGGGTGGCAAGGGCCTCGCGCCCTTCCTGGCCGACGGCTACCTCACGCAGGCCGACACGCTGGCCGGCCTGGCCCAGGCCCTGGGCATCGATGCGCAGCGTCTGCAGGCCACGGTCGAGCGCTTCAACACCCTGGCGCGCAGCGGCGTGGACAGCGACTTCCACCGCGGCGAGACCGCCTACCAGCGCAACCTGGGCGACCCGGCATGGCCCGGACCCAACCCCTGCCTCGGTCCGCTGGAAGAAGGGCCCTTCTATGCCGTGCGCCTCTATCCGGGCGACATCGGCGCGGCCCAAGGCTTTGCCACCGACGCCGACGCGCGCGTGCTCGACGCGCAGGGCCAGCCCATCGCGGGCCTCTATGCGGTGGGCAACGACATGCACTCGATCATGGGCGGCGTCTACACGGCGCCGGGCATCACCCTCGGCCCGGGCCTCGTCTTCGCGCACCTGGCGGCGCGGCATGCGGGCTCGCGCCTGCGCGAGGCCGTCACCCCCTAGCCGCCACGCGCCACACGTGCATGACAGACCGGGCAAACCCCAGTCCCTCATGCACGAAAAGTCCGGCGAATGGCCGGAAATGTCGAAGCAGCCCCAGGGCAGGGATCGAAGAATCCACCCCCACACGCAGCCATGACCGGCGGCCTCGAAAGTCCGGTTGGCGCGGGCCCGCCCGCAGCCTTGCCACCAGAGCAACGACGACAGGAGACACACATGCCGACCCTCGGCCAACCCCATTCAACAGCCGCCACGGCGCTGATCACCGGCGCCGCGGACGGCATCGGCTGGGCCACCGCGCAGTGCCTGGCGCAGCGGGGCTGGCGCGTGGCCCTGCTGGACCTGCGCGCCGAGGCCGCGCAGGCCCGCGCCGCCGAGCTGGGCCCGCAGCACCTGGGCCTGGGCTGCGACGTGAGCGATGCCGGTTCCGTCCAGGTGGCGGTGGCCGCCGCGCAGGCCGCGCTCGGCCGCATCGACGCCCTGGTCAACAACGCCGGCATCGGCGAGCAGGCCGCACCCACGCTGGCGCAGACGGCCGAGGGCTTCGACCGCGTGCTGGCCGTGCACCTGCGCGGCAGCTTCCTCATGACGCAGGCCGTGCTGGGCTTCATGCGCGAGCAGCCGCGCGATGCGCGGGGCAACCGCGGCGCCATCGTCAACATCGGCTCCATCGCCAGCTTCGGCGGCATTCCGGGCCGCAACGCCTACAGCGCCGCCAAGGCCGGCGTGCTGGGCATGACGCGCGCACTGGCCTGCGAGTGGGCCCGCGAGGGCATCCGCGTGAATGCGGTGGCGCCCGGCTATGTGCGCACCACGCTGGTGGCGGCCCTGGCCGAGCGCGGCGATGTGGATGCCCGCGCCGTCGCCGAGCGCACGCCGCTGGGCCGCATGGCCGAGCCCGAAGAGATCGCCGAAGCCATCGCCTTCCTGGCCTCGCCTGCCGCCAGCTATGTGACCGGCGCCACGCTCAGCGCCGACGGCGGCTGGAGCGTGCTGGGCGCGCCCGCCCAGGCCCTGGCGCCGCTGTGAGCGGGCCGCACCCGGCCGCCACCTTTCCCACCGCACACGCATCACGGAGACGACCTTCATGCTGACCATCAACCTCTTCAACGGGCTGGTCTACGGCGCCCTGCTGATCATCATGTGCTCGGGCCTGGCGCTCATCTACGGCCTGCGCCGGGTGGTGAACTTCGCGCACGGCTCGCTGTACATGCTGGGCGCGTACATCGGCTACTCGGTGGCGCTGCGCTACAACTTCTGGGCCGCGCTGGTGGCGGCGCCGGCCATCATGGCGCTGCTGGGCGTGCTGCTCGACCGCTACGGCTTCCGCCTGCTGCAGGACCGCGATCCGCTCACCGTGGTGCTGGTCACCTTCGGCCTGCTGCTGGTGATCGAGGACTTCGTGCAGACCACCTGGGGCAAGAGCAACCTGTCGGTGGAGGCACCTGCCGTGCTGGCCACCTCCATCGACTTCTTCGGCACGCCGCTGCCGGCCTACCGTGTGGCGGTGATCGGCGTCGGCGCGCTGGTGGCGCTGGGCCTCACGGGCTGGCTGCGCTTCTCGAAGGCGGGCCTGTTCGTGCGGGCCGCCAGCACCGACCCCACCACCACCGCCATGCAGGGCGTCAACACCGATGCGCTGTCGGCCGGCGTGGTGGGCCTGGGCACCGCCCTCGCGGGCCTGGCCGGCGTGGTGGCGGCGCCCTTCCTGTCGCTGTCGCCATCGATGAGCAGCGACGTGATCATCGATTCCTTCGTGGTGGTGGTCGTGGGCGGCCTGGGCTCGCTGGCCGGTGCCTTCGTCGCCGCCATGGTGCTGGGCATGGTTCAGTCGCTGGGCGCGGTGTACCTGCCCGACCTCTCGGCCATCCTGCCCTTCGTGATCATGGTCGCGGTGCTGATCTGGCGCCCGGCGGGCTTCGCAGGTAGCCGCACGTGAGCGTCGTGCGCAAGACATCAGGGAACCAGAGGAGCGCATTCATGACAAGCAATGTTCGTATCGGCCTGGCCGGCGCCGCGGCGCTGGCGGTGGGAGGCGCGGTGGCGCTGGGCGTGGGCTCGGGCACGCTGCTGTCGCTGTTCACGCAGGCGGTGATCTATGGTGTCTTCGCCTCGGGCGTGGGCCTGCTGCTGCGGCAGAACGGCATGGTCAGCTTCGGCCATGCGGTGTTCTTCGGGCTCTCGGGCTACACCGTCGGCATCGTGATGGAGCTGGGCTGGATGCCGGCCGAGCTGGCCATCGTGGCCACGCTGGCGGCGCTGATGCTCTTCGCGCTGCTGGTGGGCCTGGTGATCGTGCGCGTACCCGGCGTGGCCTTCAGCATGATGACGCTGGCCATCGGTCAGATGTTCTTCCTCACCGCCTCGCGCTCGCGCGGGCTCACCGGCGGCGCCGACGGCATGAACATCAACTGGCCTTCCACGCTCTTCGGCGTGCCGCAGTCGCAGCTGCTGCAGCCGGCCGTGCTCTTCATGGTGTGCTGGACGGTGCTGGTGCTCACGCTGCTGGTCCTGGCGCTGCTGCTGCGCGGACGCTTCGGCAGCGTGACCGAGGCGGTGCGCGACAACGAGGAGCGCGCCCGCTTCATCGGCCTGCGCACGCTGCTGCCGCGCGCCGCCATCTATGCGCTGTCGGCCGGCGTGGTGGCCGTGGCCGGTCTGCTGTCGGCACTGAACACCGGCTTCGTCTCGCCCGAGGCGCTGCACTGGAGTGTCTCCGGCGTGGCGCTGATGATGGTCGTGGTCGGTGGCTACAAGGCCCTGTGGGGCCCGCCGCTCGGCGCCATCGTGTACTTCATGTTCAAGGACGTGCTGGGCGACTGGGCCACGCACTGGATGGCCATCTTCGGCGTGGCGCTGATCACCGTCATCGTGTTCTCGCCCACCGGCATCGCCGGAGCGCTGCAGAAGCTGTGGAACCCCAGGCGGCGCGCCGCGGCAGCGCCCGCCACCGCGAGTGCCGGCCACACGGCCGCACCCGCCACGCCCGTGGTGCGCCCCGCCACCTCGGCCCGCTGAGCCGCATCGCAACCAGGAGACAACAGGCATGAGCGACTACGTGCTGCAGGCCCGCGACGTGGCCATCCACTACGGCGGCGTGAAGGCGGTGGACGGCGTGGAGCTGACGCTGGAACGCGGCCAGATCCGCGGCCTGATCGGCCCCAACGGTGCCGGCAAGTCCACCGTCATCGACGCCATCACTGGCCGCCGCCGGCTCACCCGCGGGCAGGTCTTCCTGCGCGGCGAGGACGTGAGCGCCCTCGGCCCCGTGCAGCGGCGCCAGCGGGGACTGTCGCGCAGCTTCCAGCGCACCAGCGTCTTCGGCCAGATGCGCGTGCGCCGGCAGGTGGCGCTGGCCTCGCACTGCATGAACCCGAAGGACAGCGAGGCCGACGCGCAGGCCGTGCTCGAAGAGCTCAACCTGGCCCACCGCGCCGACGACGTCGCCGAAGACCTGGGCTACGGCGAGCAGCGCCGTCTCGACCTGGCCCTGGCCCTCGTCGGCCGGCCCACAGTGCTGCTGCTGGACGAGCCCATGGCCGGCCTGTCGGTGCAGGAATCGCACGACCTGGCGCGCCACCTCAAGGCGCTGACCTCGCGCTGGAACGTGTCGGTGCTGCTGGTGGAGCACGACATGGACGTGGTGTTCGGCATCAGCGACGCCGTCACCGTCTTCGAACTCGGCCGCGTGATCGCCAGCGGCGAGCCTGCCGAGGTGCGCGCCAATCCGCGCGTGCGCGAGGCCTACCTGGGGAGCGCCGCATGAGCCCGATGAATCCACGCAACGCCATGAACGACGGCATCCTGCTCGAACTCGACCGCGTCGATGCCTTCTATGGCGCGGCGCACATCCTGCACGGCCTGTCGCTGCAGGTGCGCGCGGGCGAGCGCGTGGCCCTGGTGGGACGCAACGGCGTGGGCAAGACCACGGTGGTCAACACCATCCTGGGCCTGGCCAGCCTGCGCGGCGGCCAGGTGCGCGTGGGCAGCCAGATCCTGCTGCGCCCGCGGCCCTACAACGCGGCGCAGAACGGCGTGGTGGTGGTGCCGCAGGGCCGGCGCATCGTGGCCAACCTCACGGTCGAAGAGAACCTGCTGCTGGGCGCCGCCACCGGCCGCCCCGGCCACTGGACGGTGCCGCGCATCTACGAGCTCTTTCCCATCCTGCAGGAGCGCGCCCACACGCCGGGCACCGCGCTCTCGGGCGGCCAGCAGCAGATGCTGGCCGTGGGCCGCGCCCTCATGGCCAACCCCTCGCTCATCCTGCTGGACGAGCCCACCGAAGGGCTGGCGCCCGTCATCGTCGACCAGCTCGCGGTCATCTTCAACCAGGTGGCGGCGCAGGGTACGGCGCTGCTGCTCATCGAGCAGAACATGAGCCTGGTGGTGCGCGTGGCCGAGCGCTACTACGCCATGGCCAAGGGCGCCGTCATCGCGCAGGGCGCGGTGCACGACAGCCGCGAAAGCCTGCAGGATCTGGAGGCGCACGTCATGGTCTAGCGCCATTGACTGCCCCTGAGAACGCCGCTCATACGCCACGCACACGCCGCGCGCGCATCGCCCGCACGCGCAGGCCGCACGCAGCAACCCCGCAAGCACGGCTGCCGGACCGCCTTCCGGCGCACATCTTCATCCACCCGAGGAGACACAACCATGCACAGCACCACCCCATCCATCTCGCGCCGCGCCGCCACCGCCGTGGCCGCGGCCCTCGTCGCCACCGGCGCCGCCATGCCCCTGGCCGCCTGGGCCCAGGGCAAGGAGCCGGTCAAGGTCGGCCTGGTGTCCTCCAAGTCCGGCGTGTTCGCGCAGCAGGGCGAGGAGGTGATGCGCGCCGTCAAGTTCGCGGCCGACGAGGCCAATGCCAAAGGCGGTGTGGACGGCCGCAAGGTCGAGGTGGCCGAGGCCGACGACGAGGGCACGCCCGACGCCGGCCGCCGCGTGGCCGAGAAGCTGGCGCGCGAGGGCAACAACCTGCTCATCGGCTCGATCCCTTCGTCCATCTCGCTGGCCATCGCGCAGAACCTGGACCGCTGGGACGCCGCCTACTTCGTGGTGGCCAGCAAGTCCGACAAGCTCACCGGCGACACCTGCAAGCCGCGCAGCTTCCGCACCAACCACTCGGACGCGATGGACATCGCCATGATCAACGAGTGGGCCAAGGACCTGAAGGAAAGCACCTTCGCCGTGCTGGCCGCCGACTACGTGTGGGGCCGCGACTCGGGCGAATCGTTCAAGAAGGCCGTCGAGGCCAACGGCAAGAAGGTGCCGCTCTCGCTGTATGTGCCGCTGGGCACCAAGGACTTCTCGCCCTACATCGCGCAGCTCAAGAGCAGCGGCGTCGAGGCCATCTGGGTGGCCGAGACCGGCCGCGATGCCATCGCCTTCGTCAAGCAGGCCGAGGAGTTCGGGCTCATCCCCAAGACCAAGCTCATCGGCCATGCGCTGATCCAGAACTTCATGATCAACGCCACCGGCAAGGCGCTGGAAGGCACGCCCGGCAACACTGCCTACACCGCCACCATCGACAACCCGCGCAACAAGGCCTTCGTGACCGCGTGGAAGGCCAAGTTCAACCGCGTGCCCACCGACAACGAAGGCCAGGCCTACAACGGCATGCAGGTGATGTTCGACGGCGTGAAGAAGGCCGGCAGCGTCAAGCCCGCGGACGTGTCGAAGGCGCTGCGCGGCGCGCAGCTCGACACCATCTACGGCAGCGTGACCATGCGCGCCGCGGACAACCAGCTGCTGCTGCCCAACTACGTGGCCCGCGCCAAGACGGTGGACGGCGCCATCGTGCCGGTGATCGAGCACGTCTTCCCGCCGTCGATCGTTCCCGCACCGTCGCCCGCCTGCAAGATGTGAGCAGCGCTGCCATGCCTTCCGCCACGGCCGACGACGCCCCCCGCCTGCCCACGCATGTACTCGTCACCGGCGCGGCCGGCGGCATCGGCCGCGGCATCTGCCTGGCGCTGGCCCGGCAGGCCCGGCGCGCCGGCAGCGCGCTGCACATCAGCGCGGCGGCCAGCCAGCCCGGCGACAAGCTGGAGCGGCTGCTGGATGAACTGCGCGCCGAGGGCGTCACGGCCGGCGGCGTCACCGGCGACCTGACCCAGCCCGACGCCTGCCGCGCCCTCGTGGCCCAGGCGCAGGACGCGGCCGGCGACCTGGGTGCGCTGGTGTGCAACGCCGGTGCCTCGGGCCCGGGCCGCCTCGCCGACCTCACGGTCGAGCAGTGGGACCACACCTTCCACCTCAACACCCGCAGCGCCTGGCTGCTGGCGCAGGCTGCCCGGCCGCAACTGGCGCGCACCCGCGGCAGCATCACCGCCATCGCCTCCATGTCGGGGCTGATGCCGCACCCGGGCTATGGCGCCTATTCACCGGCCAAGGCCGCCCTCGTCATGCTGTGCCGCCAACTGGCGCAGGAATGGGCGGCCGACGGCATCCGCGTCAACGCCGTCTGCCCCGGCATGATCCGCACCCCGCTCACCGAGGCCGTCTACCAGGACGACGCCACCCACCAGGCCCGCCGCGTCCTGGTGCCCCTGGGCCGCATCGGCACCGCCGACGACGTGGGCGAGGTGGTGGCCTTCCTCACCAGCCCCGGCGCTGCGTATGTGACCGGGCAGGCGCTGACGGTGGATGGGGGCGTGGCGGAGCACATGCTGGGGATGATTCCGGGGAGGCCGGGGAAGGGGGCGTAGTGCGGCGGCCGAGCAGGGGTTGCGAATGCCGTGGCGTTACGCGACCGCGTTGTTTTTGATGTCAAAGCTGCCGACGACGGTCCCTGCGCTGCCTCCGGATGCGTTTTGCATCAGGTATTCCTGCTTGATCTTGGCAAAGGACAGGTGGATTTCTTCGAAATGACCGCCACCGCCGCCGCATGGGCTCACCTTCGTGATCAGCACGTCGGAAAGCGTGATTTTCATGAAGTCGAGCGGAAGGCCCCCTGCCTTTCTCAACGTCAAGACAGCCTGGGCGAAGCGCCTGCCAGCAAAGCAGGCCGTCATCAGCCCAGGGGACGCTCGATCAATGTTGTGGATCAGCTCCATGTCATGGGCCGTCGCTTTCGGAGCGCCGCCGCCCGAGCCGCTCATCATTCGTCCCTCCTGATGAACCGCCCAGCTCCACGACGTGATGTCTATTTCTCCGAGATGCTTGGAGTCCTGCGATTCACCGGTGATGCCGTCTATTTTTAGAAAGATATCCGAGGCCATTGATTTCCCTTGAGTTTAGCGAATTATTTTGAGCCAGCCGTAAAACCGGAATGCGAGGTACACGGCAATAGGAAACCAAAGAATGACCAACGAATTGATCGCCGTGAATTCCATCTCTTCCACGCCGATATAGTTCATCAGTCCGAAAATGTCCAGCCATCCTACGATTCGCAGCCAACCATAGAAGGTGCTGTCTGAGCTATAAATCAGCCATGCGCTGGCGAGGACGCCCGCTGGCCATACGCAAATAAAAAGCAGAGTGGCCAACGACGCGCGTACTGCCCTCGAGGTCAAGACCTTCATTCGGTCACCTCGACGACGCCGTATGCCAAGCCCGTTCCGTCGGGTATCGGCATGCGGACGGTCCCAAGCAGCCTCTTGCGCAGCCTGCTGAAGGCGGCTTTGTCGGAAAGTGTGATGCACCCCTCGCTGATATTCAGACGGCCATGCGGATGCAGCCTGAAGTTTCCCCTGCGGACGCCATTCACAAAAGTTTCGTCGTCGACCGTTCCATCGTCTCGGTACAGGGCGAACCATGTGGAATGATCGTTGTCGTTGACCCAGTCGACGGCGGATGTGTAAAGCCTGGAGAAGAATCCCCCGCTGCCTCTGTCGACGATGTAATACCTTCCCACAGGGAGAGGCCCCACGCCCGGCTTGTCAGAATAGTCGGCGTTGTTTTTGGAGCTTCCGTCCCTGCCCGAAAATGCGGCGAACTCGCCGACGCCTTCGCATCGCAGCGAAGACAGTTCACGTTGGTCCAATTTGAATTTGCAGTTGATAGGCATGCTGGGGCCTATTTTCTGCATTGCTTTTCATCAGAAAGGGGATGCCACAAACGCTAACGAGTTTGTACGCTAAACATTTCCGGAAAAAACTGGAGTGATGCTTTCGAATTCGGTGCTGTAGGGGCGCGAAGGCGCCGAGCGGCTGCGCCGACTCCTGGCAGCGCGCGCCGAGGGCCGGTCCAGCGCGACGGCACAGGCGAAGGCGCGCCGCGTTTATCGGGCGTAGGCGAGCCCTTCTTCCCAAGCCTGCGCCAGTTGCTCGCGCAGCGCCGCCGTCACGCGCGTGTCGCCTTTGGCCTCTTCCAGCGTCGCGCGCATGGCCTCTGCGATCCGGACCAACACTTCGGCGGGCTGCGCAACACCGCATACCCGGCGGCCAAAGTCCACCAACTCATCGGTCGTCGGATACGCCTTGGTCTGGTGCTTGCCCGCGAACAGCTTCAGCGCAAGGGTGCGGTCCTCCAACTCAGGTCCGCCCGGCGAGCGGGCGTACCTGTAGATGGAGGTCGTGACGACATCGAACATGGGCGCCAGCCACATCTCTTCGCGGGAGCGATAGAGCAATCCGAAGTTCTTGAGGTGCGCATCGCCGTTGTGGACCATGACGGAAAAGGCCACCTGCTCGAAGAAGCGATGCAGGTTGCTGCTGTGAAGCTGGAACTGACGCAGCAACTCGGCGACCCGCTGGTAGCTGCCCTGGTACTTGCGGTCCGACAGAACGTCGCGCACGCGCAGCCCCGCCAGCGCCGCAATGTCCTCGAAGCCAAGCCGCTCCACGGGGCCCTCCGCGTGGACGACCAGGTCGAAGCGGTCCAGAACCAGCATCTGCCCGTCGTCGGACAAAGCAAACGTCGGCACGTCGATGCCGGCGCGCCGCGCGGCGGTCAGGCACAGATATTCATTGGCCGCCAGTCCGGGGTAGGCAGGACTCGCCGCCTTGACGATGAGCGATGGGATGGGCACGGTCGGCCGGTCCGGCACCATGATCTTGGGCTGCATGCCTGCAATGCCCGCCCCCGTGCTCAGGTAGGCTGCCACCAGCTCGCTGAACACCTCTGGCGTGTACTGGGTGCGCAGCAGTTCTTGCTTGCTCAGCGTGCGTGGCAAAGCGGGCTGAGCCTGATCCGGCAGGCTGTACCCGAGCCGCCCAATTCCGTTGCGCCCGACCAGCGCCAGCATGTGCATGGGCGTCATTGGCTGCTTGGGAAACAGCTCGCGGATCCTCATGAACAGGTCGCCTTCGGGAAGGTTCTGGTCCATGGGCGGAAACAGGTCGCCGTCCTGCCAGCTCAGGCGCTCGCTGGGCGGCATCAGCAGGGCCACGGTGGGCTGCTCCGGCTCCGGCGACAGGTAGCGAAACTCGTACGTCGACGTCCGCAGCAACTGCCCTGCGTAGACAGCTTCTCCGATGGAGACGTCCAGCAGGCGAATCTTCTCAGGGAGCATCGTCGTCGTCCTGGAACCGCGCTGCGACTTCGCCGGCAGAGGGCAGCCCGGACCGTTCCAGCCGCAGTGCCAGACCGAGTGCGCCCAACACGGCCAGAAGGGAGGACACCGTGGAGTCTTCGCCCGCTTCGAGCCGGTAGATGACTTCGCGGACCTTTCCCGCCTTCTCGGCGAGTTCGGACTTGTTCATGCCCAGCGCTTCGCGTTGCTCGCGTAGCTGGCGGCCGAGCTCGTCCGGGAGCCTGATTTTGTCAGTCATAACTGGCATCGTAAGCTGTTTATGCGCAATATGGCAGCTGCAGCTGACATGATCAACGCTGTTTGTGAGTGCCTCGTAAGAGATGGACGGTATGGTCGCCGCATGGCGGGCTCCTCAGCCGTCTACACAGACCCCCGCCACAAGGCCGTTCTATGCTGGTGCCGGCAGCCGCATCGTTACTGCCACCACGCATGCAAAGTAGGTGTCTTCTCACCTGACCGGCACCTGCTGTGAAGGGCAGCGAAAACGGTTGTTGGGAGGTCGGCAGCGCGAAGCCAGTATGTCTAGCGAACCTAGCCATATAGGCGACGTCATGACTTGATTTGCTTGGTAAGCTAGAACATCTCTATTATCCAAGTCAAGACAACAAGAATTTCTTCAATTCATTTATTTGAACTAAATCACATTTGAGCGTGCGCGTAGGAAAAGACGTAGAATTAAATTCTCATGAGATATCGCGCTTCATTCAATGCCTTGTCTAACCTTATTTGGGGTAACTGATGAGCAATATTGTCATTAAACGAGCGGTAAGTAATATAACTGAGAAAACATCGATTTTCACTCCGATTGTCGAAGCCGTTGTAAATTCGATCCAGGCCATCCAGGCAGGCACTGAAAAGAACGGATTAATTCAAATAACTTTGAAGAGGAATCGGCAGCTCGATTTGGATGGAACTCAAAGCAGCCGAGGAATTGAAGAGATAAGAATTGAGGATAACGGCGTTGGATTTAACAATGAAAATCAAGAGTCTTTCGACACACTTTATAGCGAACTAAAAATTGCGGATGGTGGCAAGGGTTTTGGGCGCCTCACTTATTTAAAATACTTTGATCATGTCTGGGTAGAGTCGACCTATAAAGCAAGTGACTCTTCCTACTGGGATTTAAGTTTTAAGATGGGAGATGAAAAGCACTTCATAGTCGAAAGAAATCTTACTGCTTCCAACTCTAGTAGGGCGAGGACGACTGTTCGCCTTAGTGGACTGAAAAAGAAGTCAGCGATCAATCAGTCCGCCAAACAGATTGCCAGGAATTTAGTTGAACTCTTACTTCCTTATTTCATTACTGACGAGTATGAGTGCCCTAAGATTGTGCTAATGGAAGAGGATGGATCGGAACTAATCACGCTTAATGAATATTTGTCCAGCGAGCAAGCGGTTATCCAGGAGGTTTTTCTTCCACAAAGTGATTTCAGAATAGCTGCGGGAGCAGAGACTCACAATTTTAAAATCAGAACATTTAAAATTTATTCGCCTGGCTCCAAGGTAAGTAAGGTCAGCTTGGTTGCGGATAAGAGAGAAGTGGAGACTGCTTTTCTCAGCCGCTACATCCCGGAATTCGAAGACGAATTTTTCGATCCTGCTCCAGCTGACAATTCACTCGTTGCTCGAAATTTCATTCTAAAGACTTACGTATTTGGCCGATATCTCGATGAAAATGTTTCATTAGAGAGGGGTGGATTTAGGTTCCGTAAAGAGCGCTTGGAGGATCCAGCGCTCTATGAAGAAGTTTGCCAGACGGATATCGAAAAAGAGGCCGCTAGATTAACTGCCATAGCATTTCAGGGAGAACTAAGCTCCCGTTCCGAGCGCAAGAAAATAATAATTTCAGATTATGTCGACAACAATGCACCCTGGCATCGCGAAGCTCTTAATCAGGTCGATCTCAATGAGTTTAGTATGCATCCCAAGCCTGAAGAAATTGAGGCAGTTCTCCACAAGCAGCAATTCAAAGCGGAGACTCTGCTCCGCGCTCGGATTAAAAATATCCTGAAGGAGGATCAGCCTAGCAATTTAAATGAGGAAAGCGCCAGCTCAATCGCAAAAAATATTACAGAAAAGAGCAAGAGTGAATTAATACACTATGTTGTTTTACGCAAATATTTGCTCGATCTTTTAGAAAGAAGATTGGAATATAAGGATGATAATCGCCACTACACCGAGGGTGCAGTACACGACATAATTTTCCCAAGAAAAAAAGATACAGATACTATTTCGTACGACGAGCATAACCTCTGGATATTGGACGAAAGATTAAGCTTCACGAACTATGTTTCATCAGATATTCCGTTGGATGGAATTAGATCTGATAGAGGGGATGTTATCGTCTATGGAAATCGCATCGCAATGCGTGGAGAAAATATATCCACGAATCCTATTACGATATTTGAATTCAAGCGGCCCGGCCGAGACGATTTTGCGGACCCATCTTCTGATGAGGATCCAATTGCACAAATCGTCAGGTACGCCAACAAAATAAGGGATAAAAAATTCAGAACCCCGCCTGGACGCCCAATGGAGGTAACTTCTACTACCCCTTTTTACGGCTATGTCGTGTGTGATTTCACGCCTAAAGTGGAAGAGTGGTTGGAGCGAGAGAAGAGCTTTACTCCCATGCCGGACAGAAAAGGGTGGTTTTCCTATCTTGCAGGGCCAAAAATTTACATCGAGGTATTAAGCTGGGACAAGGTCCTAAGAGACGCCGTTATAAGAAACAAGGTATTTTTTTATAAACTTGGGATCGATAATTGATATTAAAATTGAGGCGATAAAAAAGGGCGCAATGGCGCCCCTTTTCTTGGATTGACTTGGATTAAACCAACAACGCATTCACCCTTCGCACATAAGCCGCCGGATCCTCCGGCAGCCCCCCTTCGGCCAGCAGCGCCTGATCGAACAGGATGTTCGCCAGGTCATCGAAGTGCGCCTCGTCGCGCTCCAGCTTCTTGACCAGCGGGTGCTCGGCGTTCACTTCCAGCACGGGCTTGACCTCGGGGGCCTTCTGGCCGGCCTGCTTGAGCATGCGGGCCAGTTGCGTGCTCATGCCGTGCTCCTGCACCACCAGGCAGGCGGGCGAGTCGACCAGACGGGTGGTCACGCGCACGTCTTCGGCCTTGTCCTTGAGCGAGGCCTTCAGCTTTTCCAGCACCGGCTTGAAGGCTTCGGCGGCCTCTTCGGCGGCCTTCTTCTCGGTCTCGTCCTGCAGCTTGCCCAGGTCCACCGCGCCCTTCGCCACGCTCTGCAGCGGCGTGCCGTCGAACTCGGTCAGGTACGACAGCGCCCATTCGTCCACGCGGTCGGTCATCAGCAGCACCTCGATGCCCTTCTTCTTGAAGACCTCGAGCTGCGGGCTGTTCTTGGCGGCGGCCAGGGTGTCGGCGGTGATGTAGTAGATGGCCTCCTGGCCGTCCTTCATGCGCGCCTTGTAGTCGGCCAGCGAGACGGTGGCCGCGTCGCTGGTAGTGGAGGCAAAGCGCAGCAGCTTGGCGATGCGGTCGCGGTTGGCAAAGTCCTCGCCCAGGCCTTCCTTGAGCACCGAGCCGAACTCGGCATAGAACTTGGCGTACTTGCCGGCGTCCTCGCTGGCCTTGGCGGCGTCAGCGTCGGCCTGCTCGCCTTCCTTCTTGTCGACCACGTCGGTCACGCCGTCGGCGGCCGGCGTTTCAGCGGGCGCCGCAGCGGCAGCGGCCTTCTTGGCCAGGTCTTCCAGCATCGACAGCACGCGCTTGGTGCTGCCGTCGCGGATCGCCTTCACGTCGCGGCTTTCCTGCAGCAGTTCTCGGCTGACGTTCAGCGGCAGGTCGGCCGAATCGATCACGCCCTTCACGAAGCGCAGGTACGAGGGCAGCAGCGCCTCAGCCTCGTCCATGATGAACACGCGCTTGACGTACAGCTTGAGGCCGCCCTTGTGGTCGCGGTTCCACAGGTCCATGGGCGCCTTGGCCGGGATGTACAGCAGCTGCGTGTACTCGGTGCTGCCTTCCACGCGGTTGTGGCTCCAGGCCAGCGGCGCTTCGTAGTCGTGGCTGATGCTCTTGTAGAACTCGACGTACTGCTCTTCGCTCACGTCCTTCTTGGCGCGGGTCCACAGGGCGCTGGCCTTGTTGACGGGCTCCCACTCGCCGGTGGCGACCATCTCGCCGCCCTTGTCGTCCTCGCCTTCCTTCCACTCTTCCTTCTCCATCAGGATGGGCAGGGAGATGTGGTCCGAATACTTGCCGATGACCTGCTTGAGCT
The DNA here is from genome assembly GCF_017991995.1 of Pseudacidovorax sp. GTDB lineage: Bacteria > Pseudomonadota > Gammaproteobacteria > Burkholderiales > Burkholderiaceae_C > Xenophilus. The sequence continues at coordinate 43,188 of NZ_JAGOPN010000004.1, forward strand.
TCCAGCCGTTGAGGAATTCGTCGGCGTCCTCGCGCAGGTGCAGGATCACGCTGGTGCCGCGCTTCTCGCGGGCGATGGTCTCGACCTCGAAGTCGCCGGTGCCGGTGCTGCTCCAGCGCACGCCCTGGTCGGCCGGCAGCCCGGCGCGGCGCGACTCGACCACGATGCGGTCGGCCACGATGAAGCCCGAGTAGAAGCCCACGCCGAACTGGCCGATGAGCTGCGCGTCGGCCTTCTGGTCGCCCGACAGGCGGCTCATGAACTCGCGCGTGCCGCTCTTGGCGATGGTGCCGAGGTGGTCGATGGCCTCCTGCTGCGACAGGCCGATGCCGTTGTCGGTGATGCTCAGGGTGCGGGCCTTCTTGTCGAAGGCGACGCGCACTTCGAGGTTGGGCGCGTCTTCATAAAGGGCCGCGTTGTCCAGGGCCTCGAAGCGCAGCTTGTCGCAGGCGTCGGAGGCGTTGGAGATCAGCTCGCGAAGGAAGATCTCCTTGTTGGAGTAGAGCGAGTGGGTGACCAGGTGCAGGAGCTGGGCCACTTCGGCCTGGAAGGAATGGGTGTTCTTGCTCATGTCGTGCTGCTAAGTGGTTGAAATGCCGCCCAAAAACGGAAACGCCCCCAAAGCTTGGGGGCGGTGGGCGGATTATCAACCCCCCTGTCGCGGCCCGAATCGGCCGGACGGGGCAGGCGGTCCGACCGGCGCCAGGGCACCGGCGGAGCGCGCAGCGGCGCTCAGTTGAGCGGCAGCGAGGTCGACTGGCCGATGGCCTCGGTGCCGGCCGGGTGCGCGGCGGCGATGGCGTCGGCCTGGGCGCGGCTGCCGTCGCCCGGTTGCAGCAGGGCGGGCATCACGGTCGATTGGCCGACGGCCTCGGTGCCCACGGGATGGGCGGCGGCCATGGCACCGGTGTTGACTTCGTCGCGCGACATCGTCGAGTTGAGCGGGGCCATGCCGGTGGACTGGCCAATGGCCTCGCTGCCGCCGCCGTTCCAGGCGGATTGGGCCCAGGCGCCCACGGTGCCGGTGGCCAGAACAGTGCCCAGTGCCAGGCCGGCGGCCAGGCGGAAGGTTGCAGGTGCGCGCATGTCGATCTCCTCGTTCACAACAACAGGGTGGGTCGCGCGCCGGCTGCGCCATGCTGGCCGGCGGACCCGCCTGGGGCCACTCTAGGTGGCGTTTCTGAGTTGGAAATGAGACGGCAACGGCATGTCGCCCAGGTGCACGCGGGCGCGCAGGCCGCTGCGGTGCTCCGGGCCGCGGCGGTTGATCAGTGCGATGCGCAGGCCGTGGCGGCGCGCCACGCTGGCCGCGATGGCCAGACCCAGCCCGCTGCCGCCGACGGCAGCGCCCGGCGCGCGGTAGAAGCGGTCGAACACGCGGGGCAGCACGTCCTCGGCGATGCCCGGGCCTTCGTCCACCACGTCGACGACCGGCTCGCCGGTGGGCAGGGCATGCAGCACGAGGTCCACGCAGCCGCCCGGCAGGCTGTGGCGCACGGCATTGTCGAGCAGGTTGTCGAACAGGCTGCGCAGCTCCACCGGCGAGCCTGGCCGCTGCAGCGACTGCAGCTCGGGCGCGGTGCGAAAGCCCAGGTCCACATGGCGCTGCTCGGCCATCTCGGCGAACTGGGCGACGGCGTCGCGCAGCAGCGGCGCCAGGGGCACGGCCTCGGGTTGCAGCGGCTCGGCCGCCTCCTGCCGCGACAGGCGCAGCAGCTGGGCCTGCAGCCGCTGGGCGCGGGAGACGCCGGCCTCCAGCTGCGCAAAGCTCTGCCGGGCCGGGCCGTCGGGAATGTGCGGCCGCAGGTTGTCCAGCTGCAGGCCGATGGCGGTGAAGGGCGTGCGCAGCTCGTGCGCCGCATCGGCCACGAATCGCTGCTGCGCCTGCAGCGCCGCCCGCAGCCGGCCGAGCACGGCGTTGAAGGCCTGCACCAGCGGCCGGATCTCGGCCGGCACCCGCTCGGGCGGCATGCCGCGCGGGCTGCGCTCGTCCTGCGCGGCCACCTCGCGCGCCACGGCCCGCAGTGCCCGCGAGCCGCGCCACACCACCAGCCATTGCAGCAGCAGCGTGGCGGGCAGCAGCGCCAGGATCGGCAGGCCTTCGGCCAGCGCCCGCTTGAGCGAGCGTTGCTGGCGGAAGGCGCGGCTTTGCAGCACCTGCACCCGCAGCCGGTCGACACCGTCGGCCGGTGCGGTGTAGACGCGCCATCGCTGCTCGGGCAGCGGGCCGGTGCGCAGCTCCACGAAGCCCGGCTGGGCCTGCAGCGGCACGGCCAGTTCGGCGGAGGCGGCTTCCTGCTGCCGGCCATCGGGCGTCCACAGCTGCACGACGAGGGCGCCGCGGCGCGCAATGGCCTCGGCGTCGACAGTGGGCAGCTCGCGCACATGCCGGCGGCCGGCGTAGGACTCGGCCAGCGAGCGCATCTGGTCGTCGCGCAGGCCTTCGATGATGCGGCCGTAGACCGCGTAGGCGCCCCAGGTCGTCAGCAGGCCGGCCACCAGGTGCAGCATCACCAGCCAGCCCAGCAGCCGCCGGCCGAGCGAGGACGCGGGCCGGGCGCGCGTCGCGCTTTCAGTCGCGACCATGGCCAGGGGACGGGGGCGCGGCATCGGCCGGGCCGGCGCCCGGTGCTGCTGCCGCCGCGGCGCTCACGCGCCAGCCCAGGCCGCGCATGTTGCGGATCACGTCCGCGCCCAGGCGGCGGCGCAGGCCGTAGATGAGCACGTCCAGCGCGTTGCTGTTCACCTCGTCGTCCCAGCCGTAGAGGCGCTGCTCCAGCTGGGCCCGCGAGAGCACCGCGCCGGGGCGCTCCAGCAGGGCGTGCATCAGCGCGAACTCGCGCGCGCTCAAGGGTTCGTGCCGGCCGTCCGGCAGATGCAGCTCGCGCGTGGCCAGGTCAAGCTGCAGTTGCGGCGTGCCGATGCGGGGCTGCGCGGCGCCGCCGTGGCGTCGGACCACGGCGCGCATGCGGGCGAGCAGCTCGCGCAGGGCGAAGGGCTTGGGCAGGTAGTCGTCGGCGCCGAGGTCCAGGCCGGCCACGCGGTCGTCCAGGCCGTCGCGGGCGGTGAGCACCACCACCGGCGTGCGGTCGCCGCGAGCGCGGGCACGGCGCAGCAGGGCGGTGCCTTCCTGCCCGGGCAGGCCCAGGTCGAGCAGCACGCAGGCATAGGCGCCATCGGCCAGGGCACGCTCGCCGCTGAGCCCGTCGGCCGCCCAGTCCAGCGACCAGCCCTCGCGCGCCAGGCCCTGGCGCAGGCTGGCCGCGATCATCTCGTCGTCTTCCACCAGCAGGGCGCGCATGGGGTGTCTCCGCCGTTGTCGTCGGGCGCGGATGCTGGGTGGGGCGACTTAAGGCAGGCTGATCAGCGGGTGCCCTGCCTGGCGGCCTGCCGATCGGGGCATGGAGATAAATACTGCAGAATGTGGCTTAAACCAGAAATCACCACTTAGCAACCAATTAAATGGAATTAGCGCTGAGCTCCTCCGCCGAGATTGCGAGCACCCTGTGCGCGCGGTTGCGCACCGAACGGCTGGCCCAGGGTATGACCCAGGCCGAGGTCGCGGCACGCGCCGGGGTGGCGGTCAACACCGTCTCCAACCTGGAGGCGGGGCGGAGTACCGCCTTCGAGAACGTGGTGCGGGTCGCGGTGGTGTTGGGCCGACGCGACGAGCTGGTCGCACTCTTCCAGCCGCGGCTGGAGAGCCTGCACGACATCGCCCGCTACGAGGGCAGCGCGAAGCGGCAGCGCGCGCGCAGGAAGGCAGGCGATGCCTGAGCGGATCGACGTCTGGTACGAGGGCTGGGGCGAGCGCTGGCACTGGGGCTCGCTGGTGTCGTCCACGGCCATCACGGGTCGGCCGCTGATCGCCTTCGAGTACAGCGACGAGGCGCTGCGCCGCGGGCTGGAGCTGTCGGCCCACACGCTGCCTCTCAAGGGGCCGCGGCTGCGCCACGGCTTTCCGGCGCATCAGATGGGTCTGCCCGGCCCGGTGTACGACGCTTTGCCCGATGGCTGGGGTCTGCTGCTGATGGACCGGCTGTTCAAGCGCCGCGGCCTCAACCCGGCGCGCATCGGCCCGCTGGAGCGGTTGGCGTACGTCGGCCGCAGCGCCATGGGTGCGCTTTCCTTCGAGCCGCCCGCGGCAGAGGGCGAGGCCCCGCCGGGGAAGGTCATGCTCGCCCAACTCGCGGCCGAGGTGCAGGAGGTGCAGCGTGGCGAGGGCGGCGCCTTCCTGCAGCGCCTGCTGCAGATGGGCGGCTCGCCGCAGGGCGCGCGACCCAAGGTGCTGCTCTACCGCGAGCCCGCCACAGGCATCTTCAGCACGGCCGACGGGCCAGGACTGGAGCCCTGGCTCATCAAGTTTCCCGCGCAGCACGAGCCGGCCGAGGTCTGCGCCGTCGAGGCGGCCTATGCCCAGGCCCTGCGCGACTGCGGTATCGACACGCCAGCCACCGAGCACTTCGCACTGCCGGACGGCCAGGCCGCCTTCGGAAGCCGGCGCTTCGACCGCGAGGCCGGCCAGCGTGTGCCCATCCAGAGCCTGGCCGCCTTCACCGGTGCCGACTTCCGCACGCCCGGCGCGCTCGATGCCGCGACCTTCCTGCGCGCCACGCTGCTGTGCACCAACGACGTCCGCGAGCGCATGCGGGCCTACGAGCGCGTGGTCTTCAACGTCGCCTTCCACAACCGGGACGACCATCCGAAGAACTTCGCCTACCGCCTGTCGGCGCGCGGGCACTGGCAACTGGCGCCGGCCTTCGACGTCACCTTCTGCGAGGGCCCAGGCGGCTACCACCAGATGGACGTGATGGGCGAGGCGCTGGACGTCGCCCGTGCGGCGCTGTTGCGGCTGGGCGAGCAGGAGGCAGAGCTGTCGCGCACGCAGGCCAGCGAAACGATCGAGCGCATCGCTGCTGTGGCCAGCGGCTTCGCCCAGTCGGCGCGGCAGCGGTTCACGGGCCTGATCGCGCCGGACACACTGGCGCTGATCCAGCGCCGCATCGACGACAACCTGCGGCGGCTGGGCTAGCCACAGCCGCCGCACACACGACGGTTGCGGCGTGCGTGGCGCGGCGCACTGCGGGCTGGGTTCTGCTCGCCGCTCAGAACCGCTCGTCCGCCCCCAGGTAGCGCCACTGCCCCTGCGGCAGCTGCCCCAGCACCACGTTGCCGATGCGGATGCGCTTGAGGCCCACCACGCGCAGGCCCACGGCCTCGCACATGCGGCGGATCTGGCGCTTCTTGCCTTCCTTGAGCACGAAGCGCAGCTGTTCGGGGTTCTGCCAGTCCACGCGCGCCGGCCTGAGCGGCTGGCCATCGAGCGACAGGCCGTGGCGCAGGCGCGTGATCTGCTCGCGCGGAAAGACGGACTGCACGTCGATCGTGCGCTCCTGGCCGCCCATGGGCCAGCTCACGCGTACGAGGTATTCCTTCTCGATGTCCGAGTCCTCGCCGATCAGCTGGCGGGCCACGCGGCCGTCCTGCGTCAGCACCAGCAGGCCGACGGAGTCGATGTCGAGCCGGCCGGCGGGCGCCAGGCCGCGCAACTGGTCGGGCGCAAAGCGCTGGCGGCTGCCGTCGCCGCGCCAGTGGTTGCGTGGCTGCACCAGCGTGACGGCGGGCTGGTGGCCGTCCTCGGCCTGGCCGCTCACGTAACCGACCGGCTTGTGCAGCAGGATGGTGACGCGCTGCTCCTGCTGGCCCTGGGCGCGCTTGTCGACCTCGATGCGGTCGGCCGGCCCCACCTTGACGCCCATGGCGGCGACCTGGCCGTTGACCTTGACCCAGCCGCGCTCGATCCACGCATCGGCCTCGCGCCGCGAGCACAGGCCCAGGTCGGCCATGCGCTTGTTGAGTCGGATCGGGTCGGGCGTGTCGGTCATCGGGAGGGCGGACGAGGGCAGGGATGGCGGGCGGGCCGCCATTCTCCCCTCACACGAAGCCCAGCACCCCCAGCACGGCGCCGACGCCCAGCAGCCACAGCAGGTGCACCCGCGTGCGCCACACGATCAGCCCGGCCACGGCGGCCAGCAGCCAGACGGGCCAGCGCGCATGGCCCGCGACCTCGTTGCTGCGCGCCAGCACCCAGCCGGTGGCCACCAGCAGCCCGACGGCCACCGGCGCCAGGCCTTGCTTGAAGGCCCGCACGCCACGGTGCGTGCGATTGCGGTGCGCCCAGCGCGTCGCCAGCAGGGTCAGCACGCTGCTGGGCAGCAGGATGCCCGTCATGGTGGTGGCCACGCCCAGCAGGCCGAGCAGCCAGGCATGCAGGCCGGCCCCGATGCCGCCGCCGGCGTTCAGGCCCACGTTCCAGCCCATCAGCGCCACGAACAGGATGTTGGGCCCCGGGGCGGCCTGGGCGATGGCCACCGAGGCGTTGAACTGCATCGGGTCCAGCCAGCCCTTCTGCGCCACCAGGTAGCGCTGCATGTCGGGCAGGGTGGTGATGGCGCCGCTCACGGCCATCATCGACAGCAGCATGTACTGGCCGAGCAGGTTCAGCCAGTCGTGCCAGTGCAGGGTGATGCTCATGCGCCGCTGCCTTTCAGGGCTTGAGCCGCGTGAAGGTCCAGACGCAGGCGGCCCCGCCGACGAGCAGCAGCACCCAGCCCAGCGGCACGCGCGCCAGCGCGATCAGCACGAACACCAGCGCCGCGATGCCCGCGCCGGCCGCGAAGCCCAGCGGATGCGCACGCAGCGAAGGAATCAGCTTGACGCCCGTGGCGGCGATGACGCCCCCGGCCACGCTGCTCATGCCGCGCAGCGCACCGGCCACGCGCGGGTCGTTGGCATAGTGGGCATGCAGAACGGCCAGCACGAGGATTACCGCCAGCGGCAGCACCAGCATGCCGGCCAGCCCGGCCAGTGCGCCGCGCAGGCCGAAGTGCCGGTCGCCCAGCATCAGCGCCAGGTTGATCACATTGGGACCGGGCAGCACCTGGGCGACGGCCCAGTCCTCGATGAACTGCTCCTTGGTGAGCCAGCGCTTGCGCTCCACCAGTTCGCGCTGCACCACGGCCAGCACGCCGCCGAAGCCCTGCAGCGCGAGGATGGTGAAGGAGAGGAAGAGGTCGGCGAGGGATTCGGGTCGTGCGGGCGCCTGGTGCGGGGCGGCGTCGGCATCGGCCACGGAGGGCGGCACTGGCATGGCGGCGGATTATGCGGGCGGGCCTGCGGCGCCCGGGGCGCGGGGTCAGCGGCAACTCAGTTCAGTCGCCCAGGCGACCTGCCTGCTGCCGGTCAGTCGCTCAATTGACTGAGGCGCGGCGCGGCCTGCTCCGACACTGCGTGCGGTCCGGTCTCGCCGGGCCGAAATCCAAGGAGACAAGTGCATGTTCAAGACCACGGCAGCGGGCCTCGCGCTCGCCTGCGCCCTCGGCGCCCACGCGCAGCAGCAGACCCTCAAGATCGCCCTCATCGACCCGCTGAGCGGCCCGATGGCCGACGTCGGCAAGATCTTCGAGAACCATCTGCGCTTCGCGGCCGACACCATCAACGCCGCCGGCGGCATCGATGGCGTCAAGCTGGAGGTGCTGGCCTTCGACAACAAGCTGTCCACGCAGGAAAGCCAGGCCGCGCTGCAGGCCGCGGTGGGCGCGGGGGTCAAGGCCGTGTTCATCGGGGGCGGCTCGGCCACCGTCTCTGCCGTCATCACGGCCGCCAACCGCAACAACGAGCGCAACCCGGACAAGTCGGTGCTGGTGTTCAACTTCGGCGGCATCGATCCTGACCTGGTCGGCAAGAACTGCTCCTTCTGGCACTTCATGACCGAGGCGCAGGTGACGATGCGGATGAAGGCCTATGCCGACTTCGTCAAGAAGACGCCGGAGATCAAGAAGGTCTACTTCCTCAACCCCGACTACAGCTTCGGCCGGCAGTGGACGGCCTTCGGCAAGACCCTGCTGGCCGAGGCACGGCCCGACATCCAGATCGTGGGCGAGGACTTCTTCCCCACGGGCACGGTGAAGGACTTCGCGCCCTACATCGCCAAGATGCGTGCCGCAGGCGCCGACACCGTGGTGTCGGGCAACTGGGGCAACGACATGGCGCTGATGATCCGCGCCGCCGGCGACTCGGGCTACAAGCTGCGCATCCTGACGCACAGCAGCGCCAACAAGTCGACCATGATCGCGCTGGACGCGGCACCGACGGTGCGGCTCAACATGATCGGCGAGTGGTTCCCCGGCGCCGACAACCCAACGGCCGCCAAGCTCGAGAGCGCGTTCGAGGCCAAGTACAAAGAGGCCTTCTATCTGGTGCGCCTGTCCACCGCGACCGAACTGCTGGCCCAGGGCGTGCGCAAGGCCCGTTCCACCGATCCGAAGCAGATCGCGTCGGCGCTCGAAGGCATCTCTTACAAGTCCATCCTCGGCGACGTCAGCGTGCGCAAGGAAGACCATCAGTTCATGGCGCCGCAGTACGTCTATGCCAATCACCCCGTCGATGGCAAGACGGTGAAGAAGGGTTTCGACGGGACGAAGCAGGGCTTCGTCGCTGAATCGCTCACGCCGGTGAGCGCGCTTGCCGTGCCCAACCAGTGCGACATGAAGCGACCGGCGGGGCTCTGACGCCATGACGTCCAGACCCTGGCTGGGAAGCTATCCCGAAGGCGCGAGCTGGAGCGCACCCCTGCGTCTGACGGCGCTCACGGCGCTGCTGGGCGACGCGGAGCGCCGCTGGCCGCAGCGTGTCGCCGTGCGCCAAGGCGACACGGCGCTCGACTACGCCGCGCTGGCGCAGCATGTGCGGCGCGTGGCCGGCGGGCTGCGCGAACTCGGCGTGCGGCCAGGCGTGCATGTCGGCCTGTACCTGCCCAACGTGCCGCAGTACATCGTGGCCTTCTTCGCGGTGCTGCAGGCCGGCGGCACGGTGGTGAACTACTCGCCGCTCGATGCCGGCCAGACGCTGCGGCACAAGGTGGAGGACAGCCGCACCCAGCTGATGATCACCTTCGACGCGCCGGAGCTGCTGCAGAAGATGGCGCCCGTCGCTCAAGACGGGCTGCTGCAGACGCTGGTCGTGGCGCGCGCGGACGACTTCGCGCACGCCGCAGCGCCGACGCCATTGCAACCCGGCCCGCGCGTCGCCTTCGCGGCCTTGCTGGCCGCCGAGGCCCTGGCCGCGCCCCATGTGCCGGCGGACCTTGCGCAGGCCATCGCCGTGCTGCAGTACACCGGCGGCACCACGGGGCAGCCCAAGGGCGCCATGCTGAGCCACGCCAACCTGAGCGCCGCGGTGTCGCAGGTGTGGCACACGCTCGTGGGCTCCGGCACGCTGGCGGAGGGCGAGGAGCGCTTTCTGGCCGTGCTGCCGCTGTTCCACATCTACGCGCTGGTGGTCAACCTGCTGTTCGGGCTGTCCATCGGTGCCGAGCTGTCGCTGCACCAGCGCTTCGACCTGGAGGCGACGCTGCGCGAGTTCGTCGAGCGCAAGACCACGGTCTTCCTCGGCGTGCCGACCATGTATGTGGCCTTCGTGGGCCATCCCGACATCGGCCGGCTCGACCTGTCCTCGCTCAAGTTCTGCAACTCGGGGGGCGCGCCGATTGCGGCCGAGGTCTACCAGGCCTTCGTGCGCATGGCCCAGTGCCGGCTGCAGGAGGGCTGGGGCATGACCGAGACCTGCACCATGGCCACCGCCTCGCCCGGCTTCAGCCACTACCGGCCCGGCTCGTGCGGCATTCCCGTGCCCGGGGTGGACGTCAAGGTGATCGACCTGCAGGATCAGCACGACCTGCCCAAGGGCGAGCATGGCGAGTTGTGCATCCGCGGCCCCAACGTGATGGCGGGCTACTGGAACCGGCCGGACGCCACCGCCGAGGCCTTCACGCCCGACGGCTATCTGCGCACGGGCGACATCGGCTACATGACGCCCGACGGCTTCGTCTACATCGTGGACCGCACCAAGGACATGCTGATCTGCGGTGGCTTCAACGTCTACCCGCGCAACATCGAGGAGGCGATCTACCGGCATCCCTCTGTCGAGGAGGTGATCGTGATCGGCGTCCCCGATGCCTACCGCGGCCAGTCGCCCAAGGCCTTCATCAAGTTCAGGCCGGGCGCGCCGCGGCCCACGCTCGAAGCCCTGAAGACCTTCCTGGCCGACTACCTCGGCAAGCACGAGATGCTGCAGGCCATGGAAGCCCGTGACGAGCTGCCCAAGACGGCGGTGGGCAAGCTGTCGAAGAAGGATCTGCAGGCCGAAGTGGCTGCACGGGCCTGAGCGCCCCGCCAGCCGGACGCGTCAAGCCCGGCCAGGGGCGGGCGGGGCGTGGCGTCTCAACGTCCGCGCCTGGCCAGCTTCAGGTGCAGCACCCCCATGCCCACCGCCAGCCCCGCGCCCCACCAGTAGTCCACCGGCAAGCCCAGCAGCCAGTGCGGATGCCAGTGCGCATGCACCGGGTCGAGCCGGGCCCAGCCATACGCCGGGTTGACCACGAACCACAGGCAGTCCTCGCTGACCCAGAAGGTGGCCAGGCCGCCCAGGGCCAGCACGAAGTCGCTCCAGCGCCAGCGGCCGTTGAAGGCCAGCGGCATGAAGAAGACCAGCAGCATGAAGCTGAACACCCAGGCGTGGTAGCCCGTCATGGCACGTCCGCCCCAGAAGATGTCGAGCAGCCAGTGGTGCTCGATGCGCCAGGTGGGCAGCGAGGTGGCCCAGCCCGCGCCGCCTTCGATCTGGATCTCGGCATTGGCGAAGAAGAAGCCCATTAGCAGCGCCCAGGCGTAGTAGCCGAGCACGCGGCGCAGGCTGCTGGCATGCCCTTCGGCCAGGGGTGTGGCGATGGTCCAGGTGAGGGGCGCGGTGGAGGCACGGCCCTCGGTGCGCGCACTGCGCGGCGGTCGGATGGCGCTCATCGGCCGGCTCCTTCGATCACCTGCGTCAACACGGCGCGCGCGGCGCCCGGCTTGCCCAGCGCGCGGCTGCGCTCGGCCATGGCCCGCAGTCGCGGCACGTCGGCCATCAGGCGGGCGATCTTGTAGTCCAGGCCGATGGCGTCGTCGGTGAGCCAGGCGGCGCCTTCCTCCAGCAGGTGGATGGCGTTGTGCTCCTCCTGCCCCGGGATGGGCGAGGTCAGCAGCATGGGCCGGCCCAGCGCCATGCATTCGGAGATGGTGAGCCCGCCGGGCTTGGTGACCACCAGGTCGGCGGCGGTCATCAGCCGGTCCATCTCGGTGGTGAAGCCGATGGGCAGCAACCGGCCGGCGTGCTGCGCGGCCAGTGCCTGCAGTTGCGCGTGGGCCTCGGCATTGCGGCCGGCCACGGCGACGAGCTGGAAGTCCTGTCCCGGCAGTGCGAGCACGCGCCGCGCCATGCTGGGCAGGTCCCCCACGCCGGCGCCGCCCGAGACCATCAGCACCACGCCGCGCGCGGCGTCCAGGCCCAGGCTGCGCACGGCGGCCTCGCGCTCGGCGGTGGCCACGTCGAAGGCCGGCATCACCGGGATGCCCGTGACATGGATGCGTGCCGCCGGAAGGCCGCGGGCGCGCATGCGGAAAGCCACCTCTTCATTGGCCGCGAAGTAGCCGGCCAAGCCCGGCACGATCCACATGTTGTGCAAGTCGTAGTCGGTCACCTGCAGCCACAGCGAGGCGGAAAGTCGCGCACGCTGCTGCTCGCGCGCCAGCAGCTCCGCCGGCAGGAAGTGGGTGCAGACGATGGCATCGGGCCGCTCTCGGGCGATCTGGCGCAGCAGGTCGCGGGCGCTCAGCCGCTCGATGCCGCGGCGCAGGCGCTGCGAGGCGGCGCTGTGCGGCGTGGCGTCGGCCTTGCCGTGCAGGTACGACCACACGTCGGGCGCGCGGTTGACGAGCCTGATGTACCAGTCGGTGTAGACCTTGCGGAAGCCCGCGGCCACATGCGCCATCGCGTCGATGTGCACGCATTGCCAGCCGGGCCAGTGCAGCTGCGCCGTGGCCGCGAGGGCCTGCGCGGCACGGACATGGCCGTTGCCTGCGCTGACGCTGAGCATGAGAAGCTTGCCGGGTTGCTGAGGTGTCATGGTTCGGTGTTCTGGCGGCGCGCCGCGCGCCGTCCCTGTGGGGCGCGTCCTCCCTGCCGCAGCGCGGGCAGGTCGAGCACCCGCAGTCCACCGTACTCTACGTGTATGACACCTTGTGAGGAGAGCGCCATCAGCGACTCGTTGACCCGCTGGCGTGACAAACCCACGAGATAGGCGAGTTCCTGCTGGGTGATGCGCAGCATCTCGCCCACGCGCGGGAACAGCACCGGGTTGAACAGGGCCGCCAGGTTGCGCGCCACGCGGGCGTCGGTGTTGTTGAGGCGGTCGATCTCCACTGCCGCGATGAACTGGCCCAGCCGCTCGTTGAGCTGGTTCATGACGAAGCGGTTGAAGCCGATGGAATGGTCGAGCAGCCAGTGGAAGCTGTCCAGCGGCAGGCCGGCCACCACGCTGCGCCGCAGCGCGCTCACGTTGTAGCGGTAGGGTTCGCGCTTGATGGCCGTGCCCTCGCCGAACCAGCCGCCCGGCGACAGGCCGCTGTAGGTGACCTGGCTGCCATCGGCGCGGTCGTTGCTCATCTTGAGCAGGCCCTCGATCACCCCGAACCAGTAGGTGGGCGCGCGACCCACGCGGCAGACCTGCTCGCCCACCTCGGCCTCGCCCACCACCAGTGCGGACTCGGCCCGGCGGCGTTCCGCGGGCGCCAGCGCATCGAGCCAGGGAATCGCCTGCAGTTCGGCCTCGGTGGCAGGGCGCACCCGGTCGCGGATCCCACGGACAGTGGCCTTGACGCTGCGTTGGCTTCGTTCGCCCATGGGGAAAGTCCCGAGAGTGGAGTCCCTAGGATTGTCGTCACAACGACACCACGACGTCAAAGTGGCGCCTAAATTGCGCGGCGTGGAACCTCAAGCCAACACCTTCCCTCGCCTCTTGATGGCGCATGCGCGCCAGCGTCCGGATGCGCCCGCCGTGCGCGAGAAGGACCTGGGCATCTGGCAGACCTGGAACTGGTCGCAGGCCGCGACCGAAGTGCGCGAGCTGGCCTGCGGCCTGGCCAGCCTGGGCTTTGCGGCCGGCGCCAACCTGGCCATCGTGGGCGCCAACCGGCCGCACCTGTACTTCGCGGTGGTGGCGGCCCAGAGCGTGGGCGGCGTGCCGGTGCCGCTCTACCAGGACGCGGCCGCCGCAGAGATGGTGTTCATGCTCGACGACGCCGGCATCGAGTTCGTCTTCGCCGAGGACCAGGAGCAGGTGGACAAGCTGCTCGAATGCCGCGAGCTGCAGCAGGCCGCCAAGCCGGGCAGCGCCGGCCTGCGCACCATCGTCTACGACGATCCGCGCGGCCTGCGCCACTACGACCAGCCCGGCCTGATGAGCTACGAGCAGCTGCGTGCGCTGGGCCGGGCCTTCGATGCCGCCACGCCCGGTTTCTTCGACCGCGCGGTGGCGGCCGGCCAGCCCGACGACGTGGCCGTGATCCTCTACACCTCGGGCACCACCGGCCGGCCCAAGGGCGTGTGCCAGACGCATGCCAGCTTCATGTCCGCGGGCCGCGGCGGCGTCGAGACCGACCGCCTGGGCCCCGGCGACGACATCATGAGCTACCTGCCCATGGCCTGGGTGGGCGACCACCTGTTCTCGGTGGCGCAATGGCTGGTGGGCGGCTTCACGCTCAACTGCCCCGAGTCCGCCGCCACCGTGATGAACGACATGCGCGAGATCGGGCCCAGCTACTACTTCGGCCCGCCACGCACCTTCGAGGGCCTGCTCACGGCCGTGTCGATCCGCATGGAAGATGCCGCCGCGCCCAAGCGCTGGATGTATGCGAAGTTCATGGCCCTGGCCCGCCGCGTGGGCGCCGACATCCTGGCCGGCCGGCCGGTGGGCTTGGCCGACCGGCTGATGTATGGGCTGGGCAACCTGATGGTCTACGGCCCGTTGCGCAACGTGCTGGGCATGAGCCGCATCCGCGTGGCCTACACCGCCGGCGCGGCCATCGGGCCCGACCTGTTTCGCTTCTACCGCTCCATCGGCGTCAACCTCAAGCAGTTCTACGGCCAGACCGAGACCTGTGCCTATGTGTGCCTGCAGCGCGACGGCGACGTCAAGCTCACCAGCGTGGGCACGGCCGCGCCGGGCATGGAGCTCAAGATCGCCGACAGCGGCGAGGTGCTGGTGCGTGGCGTCTCCGTGCTCAAGGAGTACTACAAGCGCCCCGATGCCACGGCCGAGGTGCTCGATGCCGAGGGTTACTTCCACACCGGCGATGCCGGCGTGATCGACCACGAGGGCCACCTGCGCATCATCGACCGCGCCAAGGACGTGGGCCGCCTGGCGGGCGGCGCGATGTTTGCGCCGAACTACATCGAGAACAAGCTCAAGTTCTTCCCGCAGATCAAGGAGGCCGTGTGCTTCGGCCATGCGCGCGAGGAGGTCTGCGCCTTCATCAACATCGACTACGAGGCCGTGGGCAACTGGGCCGAGCGTCGCGCGCTGCCCTACGGGGGCTATGTGGACCTGGCGGGCAAGGCCGAGGTGCTGCAGCTGGTGCGCGAATGTATCGAGCAGGTCAATGCCGATCTGGCCGCGGAGGAGGGCATGGAAGCCACGCAGATCGCGCGCTTCCTGGTGCTGCACAAGGAGCTGGACCCGGACGACGACGAGCTCACCCGCACCCGCAAAGTCCGCCGCGGCTTCATCGCCGACAAGTACGCCGTGCTGGTCGAGGCGCTCTATGCCGGCAAGACCGAGCAGTTCATCGAGACCCAGGTCAAGTTCGAGGACGGTCGCACCGGCAGCGTGAGCGCCACGCTCAAGATCGTGGAAGCGCGCTGCTTCCCCTCCATGAAGGCTGCTGCATGAACGCGACGACCGCCCAGGAGCTGGCCATGGCCGCCAGCGCACCCGCCCAGGGACGCCGCATCGGGGACGTGATCCTCGACGTGCAGAACATCACCCTGCGCTTCGGCGGCGTCAAGGCGCTCACGGACATCAGCTTCGATGTGCGCGAGCACGAGGTGCGCTCCATCATCGGGCCCAACGGTGCCGGCAAGAGCTCGATGCTCAACTGCATCAACGGCGTCTACCAGCCGCAGGAGGGGCAGATCACCTTCCGCGGCCAGACCTTCCGCCACATGAACTCGCGCCAGGTGGCCGAGATGGGCGTGGCCCGGACCTTCCAGAACCTGGCCCTGTTCAAGGGCATGAGCGTGCTGGACAACATCATGACCGGCCGCAACCTCAAGATGAAGTGCGGCCTGCTCGCCCAGGCCTTCCGCCTGGGCCCGGCCGAGCGCGAGGAGATCCGCCACCGCGAGTTCGTCGAACGCATCATCGACTTCCTGGAGATCCAGGCCTGGCGCAAGACGCCGGTGGGCCGCCTGCCCTACGGTCTGCAGAAGCGCGTGGATCTGGGGCGCGCCCTGGCCATGGAGCCGCAGGTGCTGCTGCTGGACGAGCCCATGGCCGGCATGAACGTCGAGGAGAAGCAGGACATGAGCCGCTTCATCCTGGACGTGAACGACGAGTTCGGCACCACCATCGTGCTGATCGAGCACGACATGGGCGTGGTGATGGACATCAGCGACCGCGTCGTGGTGCTGGACTACGGCAAGAAGATCGGGGACGGCACGCCCGACGAGGTGCGCAACAACCCCGAAGTGATTCGGGCCTACCTCGGAGCGGAGCATTGAGATGGGGTTCTTCCTAGAGACTCTTTTCGGCGGCCTGATGGTGGGCATGCTGTATTCGCTGATCGCCCTGGGCTTCGTGCTCATCTACAAGGCCAGCGGCGTCTTCAACTTCGCGCAGGGCGCCATGGTGCTGTTCGCGGCGCTGGCCATGGCGCGCTTCGCGGAGTGGTTTCCCAAGCTGCTGGGCTTCGACAGCCTGCTGCTGGCCAACCTGCTGGCCTTCGTCGCGGCCATGGGCGTGATGGTGATCGTGGCCTGGCTGATCGAGCGGCTGGCGCTGTCGAAGCTGGTCAACCAGGAGCACATCACGCTGCTCATGGCCACGCTGGGCATCACTTACTTCCTCGACGGCCTGGGCCAGACGCTGTTCGGCAACGACATCTACAAGATCGACGTCGGCATGCCCAAGGACCCGATGATGCTGTTCGAAGGCACCTTCGAAGGTGGCCTGCTGGTCAGCAAGGAAGACCTCATCGCCGCGGGGGTGGCCGCCGCGCTGGTGCTCGCGCTGAGCCTGTTCTTCCAGAAGACCTCCACCGGCCGCGCGTTGCGCGCCGTGGCCGACGACCACCAAGCCGCGCAGTCCATCGGTATTCCGCTCAACCGCATCTGGGTGATCGTGTGGTCGGTGGCCGGCTTCGCGGCGCTGGTGGCCGGGATCATCTGGGGCTCCAAGCTGGGCGTGCAGTTCTCGCTGTCGCTGGTGGCGCTCAAGGCGCTGCCGGTGGTGATCCTGGGTGGCCTCACCTCGGTGCCTGGCGCCATCATCGGCGGGCTGCTGATCGGCGTGGGCGAGAAGCTGTCCGAGATCTACCTCGGCCCGATGCTGGGCGGCGGCATCGAGATCTGGTTCGCGTATGTGCTCGCGCTTGTCTTCCTGCTCGTGCGGCCCCAGGGCCTGTTCGGCGAAAAGATCATTGATCGCGTCTGAAGGACCGTCATGCTGTACAGAGAGAACGGACAGTTCAAGTCAAGCTATAGGGCCGACCAGCAGATCTTTCCGATCCTGCAGGACCGCGTCGCCATCCTCGCGCTGCTGGTGGTGGCCTTCGCCGCGGTGCCGGCGCTGGCGTCAGAATACTGGCTGCGCGCCATCCTCACGCCCTTCCTCATCCTCTCGCTGGCCGCGCTGGGGCTGAACATCCTGGTGGGCTACTGCGGGCAGATCTCGCTGGGCACCGGGGCCTTCATGGCGGTCGGCGCCTATGCGGCCTACAACTTTCATGTGCGCATCGAAGGCATGCCGCTGATCGCCTCGCTGCTGCTGGGCGGGCTGTGCGCCACCGGCGTGGGCGTGCTCTTCGGCATACCCAGCTTGCGCATCAAGGGCCTGTACCTCGCGGTGGCTACGCTGGCCGCGCAGTTCTTCACCGACTGGGCCTTCCTGCGCATCCAGTGGTTCACCAACAACTCGGCCTCGGGCTCGGTGAGCGTGGCAGGACTCAACGTGTTCGGCCTGCCGGTGGAGACGCCGGCCCAGAAGTACCTGCTGTGCCTGGCCTTCGTCAGCGTGTTCGCGCTGCTGGCCAAGAACCTCACGCGCAGCAGCATCGGCCGCGAGTGGATGGCCATGCGCGACATGGACGTGGCCGCCGCCGTCATCGGCATCCGGCCGGTCTACGCCAAGCTCACCGCCTTCGCGGTCAGCAGCTTCATCGTGGGTGTGGCGGGCGCGCTGTGGGGCTTCGTGCACCTGGGCGCGTGGGAGCCGGCGGCCTTCAGCATCGACCGCTCTTTCCAGCTGCTGTTCATGGTGATCATCGGCGGCCTGGGCTCGATCATGGGCAGCTTCTTCGGCGCGGCCTTCATCGTGCTGCTGCCCATCTTCCTGAACCAGTTGCCGGGGTGGTTCGGCCTGTCGATGTCGACGGCGCTCGCCTCGCACCTCGAATTCATGATCTTCGGCGCGCTGATCGTGTTCTTCCTGATCGTGGAGCCGCATGGCCTGGCTCGGCTGTGGTCCACGTTCAAAGAGAAATTGCGCCTGTGGCCCTTCCCGCATTGAGTTCCCGTCGTTCATGCCCAACCAGAAGGAGACAACCATGAAGCTGAAATCCCTCGTCCTGGCCGCAGCGGCCTTCGCTGCCCTGGCGGGCACGGCCGGCCAGGCCCTGGCGCAGGCCAAGGAGCAGTTCTTTCCGCTGCTGGTCTATCGCACGGGGCCCTACGCGCCCAACGGCACGCCGTGGGCCAATGGCAAGCAGGACTACATCAAGCTGGTCAATGCCCAGGGCGGCATCAACGGCGTGAAGATCGCGTACGAAGAGTGCGAGACGGGTTACGCCACCGACAAGGGCGTGGAATGCTATGAGCGCCTCAAGGGCCGTCCGGGTGTGGCGGTGTTCGATCCGCAGGCCACCGGCATCACCTTCGCGCTGACCGACAAGGTGCCGCAGGACAAGATCCCGCTCATCACGCTGGGCTACGGCCTGGGCGCGTCGCAGGACGGCAATGTCTTCAAGTGGAACTTCCCGCTCATGGGCAGCTACTGGACCGCGGCCGACATCCTGATCCAGCACCTGGGCAAGAAGGAAGGCGGGCTCGACAAGCTCAAGGGCAAGAAGATCGCGCTGGTCTACCACGACTCGCCTTTCGGCAAGGAGCCGATCCCGTTGCTGCAGGAGCGCGCCAGGCTGCATGGCTTCGACCTGTCGCTGATCCCGGTGACGGCACCGGGCGTGGAGCAGAAGTCGGCCTGGCTGCAGGTGCGCCAGCAGCGGCCCGACTTCGTGCTGCTGTGGGGCTGGGGCGTGATGAACTCCACCGCCCTGAAGGAGGCCGTGGCCACCGGCTACCCGCGCGAGAAGATGTACGGCGTGTGGTGGGCCGGCGCCGAGCCCGATGTGCGCGACGTGGGTGCCAACGCCAAGGGCTACAACGCGCTGGCGCTCAACACCTCGGGCACCGAGCCCAAGGTGATCCAGGACATCCTCAAGACCGTGCACGACAAGGGCCAGGGCACCGGCCCGCGCGACGAGGTGGGCTCGGTGCTCTACACCCGCGGCGTGATCATCCAGATGCTGACCGTCGAGGCCGTCAAGCGCGCGCAGGAGCGCTTCGGCAAGGGCAAGGTCATGACCGGCGAGCAGGTGCGCTGGGGCCTGGAGAACCTGGCGCTCGACCAGAAGAAGCTGGACGCGCTGGGCTTTGCGGGCGTGATGCGACCCATCAGCACCAGCTGCCAGGACCACATGGGCTCCAGCTGGGCCCGCGTGCACACCTGGGACGGCGCCAAGTGGGGCGGCATGTCCGACTGGTACCAGGCGGACGAGGCCATCCTGAAGCCTCTGGTCAAGACGACGGCGGACAAGTACGCGGCGGAGAAGAAGCTGACGCGGCGGGACGCCGCTGATTGTGGCGCCTGAACGGCGCCACAAACTGCGGTGCTCGGCGCACGCGCCGGCACTGAGGCACCCTCCCCTGCCCCTCCCGCCGGGCGGGAGGGGTGGCCTGCCAACCGGCTAGACGACGCGGGCGCTTTTGGTCGCCGTCCGCATCCCTGATGCCCGAAGGAACTTCATGAGCCAAGGCAATCCTCTCCTCGACGTCAACGGCATCGAGGTCATCTACAACCACGTGATCCTGGTGCTCAAGGGCGTCTCGCTGCAGGTGCCCGAGGGCGGGATCGTGGCGCTGCTGGGCGGCAACGGCGCCGGCAAGACGACCACGCTGCGCGCCGTCTCCAACCTGCTGGCCGGCGAGCGCGGGGCGGTGACCAAGGGCAGCATCACGCTGCGCGGCGAGCGCATCGAGGCGCTGTCGCCGGCGGCGCTGGTCAAGCGCGGGCTGGTGCAGGTGATGGAAGGGCGCCACTGCTTCGCGCACCTGAGCATCGAGGACAACCTGATGACCGGCGCCTACACCCGCACCGACGGCAAGGCCGCGGTGGCCGAGACGCTGGAGAAGGTCTATGCCTACTTCCCGCGGCTCAAGACGCGCCGCACCAGCCAGGCGGCCTACACCTCGGGCGGCGAGCAGCAGATGTGCGCCATCGGTCGCGCGCTGATGGCCAACCCCAGCATGGTGCTGCTGGACGAACCCTCGATGGGCCTGGCGCCGCAGATCGTCGAAGAGGTCTTCGCCATCGTGAAGGACCTCAACGAGAAGGAGCGCGTCACCTTCCTGCTGGCGGAGCAGAACACGCGCATGGCGCTGCGCTTCGCCAACTACGGCTACATCATGGAAAGCGGCCGCATCGTGATGGATGGCCCCGCCGACAGCTTGCGCGAGAACGAGGACGTGAAGGAGTTTTACCTCGGCATGGGCGGCGCCGACCGCAAGAGCTTCCGCGACGTCAAGAGCTACAAGCGCCGCAAGCGCTGGCTGGCCTGAGAAGGTGTGAACGGACCCGTCATGCCCGCTCGGCCATGCCGGATCCATTCACACCTTCTGAGACCCGACGCCACCCCCGACCTTGCCGCCAGCCTGTCATGACCGACTTCTACGACGACCTCGAAACCCGTGCGCCTGAAGTGCGCGAAGCCGCCCTGCTGGCCGCGTTGCCGGCACAGATCCGCCACGCGCAGCAGAAGGCGCCCGCCTTCGGCCGCATCCTGCAAGCGGTGGATGCGGCCGCGGTCGACAGCCGCGCCGCCCTGGCCCGCTTGCCCGTGACGCGCAAGAGTGAGCTGCTCGCGCTGCAGCAGGCAGGGCGGGCGGAAGACGCCTTCGGCGGCTTTTCCGCCGTGGCGCGTGGCCCGGCCATGCCGCGCGTCTTTGCCAGCCCCGGGCCCATCTACGAACCGCAGGGGGCCCATGGCGACCATTGGCGCGTGGGGCGGGCACTCTTCGCGGCCGGCTTCCGTTCGGGCGAGCTGGTGCACAACAGCTTCAGCTACCACATGACCCCGGCAGGCGCCATGATGGAGAGCGGCGCCCAAGCGCTGGGTTGCAGCGTCTTCCCCGGTGGCACCGGCCAGACCGAGCAGCAGCTGGAGGCGATGGCCGACCTGCGCCCCGATGGCTATGCGGGCACGCCCAGCTTCCTCAAGATCCTGCTGGAGAAGGCGGCCGAAAAGGGCCTGCGGCTGCCATCGCTGACCAAGGCACTCGTGTCGGGCGAGGCCTTTCCACCGAGTCTGCGCGCACATCTCGCAGGCCTGGGGGTGCAGGGCCTGCAGTGCTACGCCACGGCCGACCTGGGCCTGATCGCCTACGAGACGCAGGCCCGCGAAGGGCTCGTGGTGGACGAGGGCGTTCTGGTCGAGATCGTGCGGCCGGGTACCGGCGACCCGGTGCCCGACGGCGAGGTGGGTGAGGTGGTCGTGACCACCTTCAATGCCGACTATCCGTTGGTGCGCTTTGGCACTGGCGATCTGTCGGCGGTCATGGCCGGACCCTGCCCGACGGGTCGTACCAACCAACGCATCAAGGGCTGGATGGGCCGCGCCGACCAGACCACCAAGATCCGTGGCATGTTCGTGCACCCGGGGCAGGTGGCCGACATCGCGCGGCGCTTTCCTGAGATCGGACGCGCACGGCTGGTGGTCGAGGGCGCCACGGGCGACGACCGCATGACGCTCAAGGTCGAATGCAGCCATGCACCCGAAGGGTTGCAGGAGCGGGTGGCCGCTGCCATCCGCGACGTGACCAAGCTGCGTGGCGATGTGCTCCTCCAACCGCCCGGCAGCCTGCCCAACGACGGCAAGGTCATCGAGGACGCGCGCAACTACGAATGAACGCACAAAGGCCGCCTGGTGTTTGCCAGGCGGCCTTGCTGAGGGTGGATGTGCCGTCGAGCAGGAACCCGTCTTTCTACGCGCGGGCGTCAGGCGTCTGCCAAGGCGGCGGCGAACAGCTTCACCATCTCCCGGTTGAAGGCTGGAATGTCCTTGGGATTGCGGCTCGTGAGCAGCTGGCCGTCGACGACGGCCTCCTGGTCGACCCAGCGCGCGCCGGCGTTGGACAGATCGTTCTTCAGCGACGGCCAGGACGTCATCTGCTTGCCCTTGACGGCGCCGGCATCGATCAGCGTCCAGGGGCCGTGGCAGATGGCGGCGATGGGCTTGCCGGCGTCGGCGAAGGCCTTGATCAGCGCGATGGCCTTCGGCTCCAGCCGCAGGGCGTCGGGATTCACCACGCCGCCGGGCAGCAGCAGCGCGTCGAAGTCATCGGCCTTGGCGCCATCGAGCGCCACATCGACCGGGAACTTGTCGGCCTTGTCGTGGTGATTCCATCCCTGCACTTGGCCCTTCATCGGCGAGACGATCTGCGTCTTCGCGCCCGCCTGGTCCAGCGCCTTGCGAGGCTCGGTCATCTCGACCTGTTCGAAGCCATCAGCGACGAGGATGGCGACCTTGAGGTCCTTGAGGGAATCGGTCATGGGGTGTTCCTTTCGTGTGTGGGTGGGAGTACGAAGGGTTCACCCTAGGTGCCTGCGCGCCGAGCCCCATCGGCCGGAGGCCGCAACCCATGTCGGACAGGTCGACGGGCGTGGGGGCCCGCAGATCAGTAACGCATCTCGATCAGCCGCTCGCGCATGGCCTGCAGCGCCGCGCGCATCCGATCCACCTCGGCTGGCGCGCAGACCGAGAGGATCTCGTCGGTGAGGGCGCTCACCGCCTTTTCCGCCCGTGCGTAGAGGCGCCTTCCCTTGGCTGAGATGGCCACCATCACCGCCCGGCCGTCGTGCTCGGCACCTCCCCGCGTCACCAGGCTGCGCTCCTCCAGCCCGTGCAGCATGCGCGTCAGCCGGGTGCGCTCGTAGGCTGTCCACTGGGCCAGTTCCTGCATGGCCATGGGCCCGCGGCTGTGCAGCGTGCCCAGCGTGCGCCATTCGGTGGTCAGCAGGCCGTAGGGGCGCAGCACATCCTGCAGGGCGCGGTCTCGCCGGTACACCACCTGGGTGCAGAGAAAGAAGATGTGGTCTTCGAGTTCCATGGGGCCGTGCCTCCGGTCGCGGCCCCGCCAATGTAGCCGCGACGGTGGCGCCCGCCATCCTCTTTGTGTGCATATGCACGCAGTGGCACGCTCTTTGCTCGATTTGACCTGACGACGTGTCCAGCCCAGGGTCCGTGCGCCAGATCCGTGCATCCGCACGCAGATGGCGCCCGGCGACTTGAACCGCCCCGCAGCGACGGCGCCACAACCTCAACCGACTGTTTGTGGAGAAGCCACGCATGCATGACACCGCCGCCTTCCTGGCCGCGCTGGGCGATGTGCCCGCCATTTCCGATCCCGACGTCGTCCGGCGCAAGAGCCGCGACATGACGGCCAACTTCAGCCCCGTGATGAAGGACGACGCCCTGCGCCACGTCGCCGACGTGCTGGTGCAGCCGCGCGACCGCGCGGACGTGCTGCGCGTGGCCTCGGCCGCGGCGCGCACCCGCATGCCGCTGGTGATGCGCGGGGCCGGCACCTGCAACTTCGGCCAGGGCATTCCGCTCGCCGGTGGCGCCATGGTCGACATGACGGCGCTCGACCGCGTGCTGGGCACCGACGGTCCGCGCGTGCGGGCCGAGCCCGGCGCGCGCATGGCGGCCATCGACGAGGCCACGCGGCCCGGCGGCTGGGAGCTGCGCATCCATCCTTCCACCAAGCGCGTGGCCACGCTGGGCGGCTTCGTCGGCGGCGGTCATGCCGGCGTGGGCAGCTGCGCCTGGGGCATCCTGCGCGACTGCGGCAACATCCTCGGTCTCGAAGTGGTGAGCGTGGAGGACGAGCCGCGCACCGTGCAGCTGCGCGGCGATGCGGTCAACCGCGTGCACCATGCCTACGGCAGCAACGGCATCATCACCGCCATCGAGATGCCGCTGGCGCCCGCCTGGGCCTGGCGCGAGGCGGTGGTGGTGT
The DNA here is from genome assembly GCF_017991995.1 of Pseudacidovorax sp. Taxonomy (GTDB): domain Bacteria; phylum Pseudomonadota; class Gammaproteobacteria; order Burkholderiales; family Burkholderiaceae_C; genus Xenophilus. The sequence continues at coordinate 66,636 of NZ_JAGOPN010000004.1, forward strand.
TCCCCGAATTCATGACGGCGGTGGAGTTCGCGCATGCGCTCTCCACCTCCGACGGCATCGTCAAGAAGCTGGTCAGCGTTCTGGGCGGCCCCATCTGGCGCATGATGCGCATGCTCAAGGACCTGGGCGGCGCGGACAACGACGGCATGGTGCTGGCCATGGTGGCCGAGCCCTTCATGGAAGCCTTCGAGGCGTTGGTGGCCGAATTCGGCGGCCAGCTCGCCAGCGTGGCGGCCGAGGGCCAGGGGCCGTACCGCGTGCCCATCTACGAGCTGGCCTGGGGCCACACCCGCCTGCATGTGAATCGCGACCATCCCGAGGTGGTGAGCAACGTGGGCCTGTACCTCGACCCGGACCTGGTGGGCGCCATCCGCCGCAGCCACCGCCGCTTCGGCCATCTGCTGGGCATGCATTTCGAAGCCAAGCGCTTCGACGGCAAGCTGAGCTTCCAGGGCTCGCCTTTCTTCCGCTACGAGGGCGACGAACACCTGGCCGAGGTCATGCGCGGCATGGCCGAGGACGGCGCCATGGTGGCCAACAACCACACCTTCCTGGTCAAGGAAGGCGGCATGAAGTCGGTCGACGCCGAGGACCGCGCCTTCAAGCAGGCCATGGACCCGCACGGGCTGATGAACCCCGGCAAGCTGCGCTTCGACGAGGCCGCCGCGCGCGAGAGCACCGGAGGCGATCTGCCCAGCGCCGGCTGGCGTTTCCGTGGCGCCCAGGCCGCCGAGCCCGCCGACGCCTGATGCGCGCGCCCCTCCCATCCATCATCCCCGTCCGAGGACTTCTGCCATGAACGCCCCCCACACCCTCACCCGCCGCAAGACTCTGGCCGCCCTCGGCGGCGCGGCGCTCGTCTCCGGCATGCCCGCCTTCCTGCCGCGCGCCAATGCGCAGGGCCTGACCAAGGTGAGCTTCCAGACCGGCTGGCTGGCCCAGGCCGAGCACGGCGGCATGTACCAGGCCGCCGCCACCGGCATCTACAAGGAGCATGGCCTGGAGGTGGAGATCCGCCCCGGCGGTCCGCAGGTCAACACGGTGCAGCTGTTCATGGCCGGCAGCTCCGACTTCGCCGAGGCCGACGGTTTCCGCGCCTTCGCCTATGCCAAGGACAAGCTGCCGGCCGTGGCCATCGCCGCCTTCTTCCAGAAGGACCCGCGGGTGCTGATGTCGCACCCGGGCACCGGCAGCGACACGCTGGCCAGCCTGAAGGGCAAGCCGCTGTTCGTCGCCACCACCGGCCGCCAGACCTACTGGCTGTGGCTCAAGGCCAAATACGGCCTGACCGACGACCAGCTCAAGCCCTATGCCTTCAGCCTCGCGCCCTGGCTGGTCGACAAGCAATCGACCGTGCAGGGCTACCTGACCAGCGAGCCCTTCAACGCCCGCAAGTCCGGCGTGGAGCCCGTGGTGCACCTGCTGGCCGACCAGGGCTTCGACAACTACGCCAGCGTGGCGATGGCCACGCCCAAGATGGTCAAGGAGCAGCCGGAGTTGGTGCAGCGCTTCGTCGATGCCACGGCCAAGGGCTGGAAGAGTTACCTCAATGGCGACCCGGCGCCGGGCAACGCCCTGATCAAGAAGCACAACCCGCAGATGGGCGACGACGTCATCGCCTATGCCATCGGCGCCATGCGCCAGTACGGCATCGTCGAGACGGCCGAGGCGCAGGCCGGCGGGGGCATCGGCGCCATGAATGCGGCGCGCTGGCAACGCTTCTACGATGCGATGGTCGCCGCCGGCGCGCTGGCGCCGGGGCTGGACGTCAAGACCGCCTACACGATGCAGTTCGTGAGCGGCAAGCGGGCGTGAAACACCCCCATGCCGCTTCGCGGCTCCCCCTCTCTTGCGCCTTCGGCTTGGAGGGGGCGCACCCCGCGGCCTGGCATAGCCAGTTCCGCGGGTGCACGGGCATGGCCTGCTCCGCGGCCCTTCGATCCTTGCGGCCATGCTGACAGCAACGGAGACTCGATCGACATGACCCACGCCTTCTTCACGCCGCCCGAGGGCGGCACCTACGCCCTGCGCCACGTGCGCGCCCCGCGTTGCCTGATCGACGACCCGTCAGCCGACCGCCTTGCGCCGGCCGGCGATGGCGATCTCGTCGCGCTGGACCTGGCCATCGAGGCCGGCCGCATCGCCGCCATCGCGCCCGCCGGCAGCCTGGCGCCCGAACGCGGGCCGCACCTGGACGACTCGCTGGCGCTGCCCTGCTTCGTCGACCTGCACACCCACCTGGACAAGGGCCACATCTGGCCGCGCAAGGCCAACCCGACCGGCGACGGCGCGGGCGCCTCACGCGCGACGATGGAGGACCGCACGAAGAACTGGCATGCCGAGGATGTGCGCCGGCGCATGGACTTCGCGCTGCGCACGGCCTATGCCAAGGGCGTGTCGGCCATCCGCACGCACCTCGATTCGCTGGCGCCGCAGGCAGACATCTCCTTCCCGGTGTTCCGCGAGATGCGCGAGCGCTGGGCGGGCCGCATCGCGCTGCAGGTGTCGTCCATCGCGCCGGTGGACATCTTCCTGGGCGACGAAGGCGTCCACCTGGCCAACATCGTTGCCGAAAGCGGCGGCAACCTCGGTTGCGTGACCAAGTCGCAGCGCCACCCGGCCGAGGCCACGCCGCCCGAGATCGACGAGGGCATCGCGCGCCTTCTGACGCTGGCCACCGAGCGCGGCCTGGACGTGGACCTGCACGTGGACGAATCCACTGACCCGCGCGCCCGCTCGCTGATCCGCATCGCCAGGGTGGCCATCGCGCAGGGCTTCAAGGGCCGCATCCTGTGCGGGCACTGCACCGCGCTGGCGCTGCAGACGGACGCGTTCATCGCCGAGACCATCGCCGCGTGCCGCGAGGCCGGCATCGCCATCGTGAGCCTGCCGACGGTCAACATGTACCTGCAGGACCGCAGCGTGGAGGCCACGCGCACGCCGCGCTGGCGGGGTGTGACGGTCATGCACGAGCTCAAGGCGGCCGGCGTGCCGGTAGCCGTGGCCGGCGACAACTGCCGCGACCCGTTCTACGCCTACGGCGACCACGACATGCTGGACACCTACACCCAGGCGGTGAAGATCCTGCACCTGGACCATCCCTTCGCGGACTGGATCCGCGCCGCCAGCGCCACGCCGGCGCAGATCATGGGCCTCGACGGCTTCGGAATGCTGCGCGTGGGCAACCCGGCCGACCTGACGGTGCTGCGTGCGCGCAGCTATTCGGAGCTGCTGGCCCGCGCGCCCTTCGACCGCGCCGTCATCCGCGCGGGCCGTGCCATCGACACCACGCTGCCCGACTACCGCGAACTGGACGACCTCGTCATGCCGCGCTGAGCGGCGCGACCGCTGTCGCCGCACCGGCGTCGCGCACGCCTGGCAGGGCGCGCAGGTGGGTGGCGATGGCCTCGATGGCATGGCGCACCTTGGCCGGCTGGCCGTCGCGCTGCGGCGTCACGGCCCACACGGGCAGGGCGGGCGGCTGCCACTGCGGCAGCACGGGCACCAGGCGGCCGGCCTGCAGGTCGTCTTCCACGTCCGCCCGAACCGCCAGCACCAGACCCAGACCGCTGGTGGCCATCTGGTGCAGGCTGAGCTGGTTGTTGCTGGTCACGCGCACGGGCAGGGTGTGCTCGGCCAGAGCCCCGGCCGGGCCGGTGAGCGAAAGCGCCAGCGTGCGGCCGTCGCGCGGGGCGCCCACCCATTGATGAGCGGGCAGGTCCGCCGGCGTGTGCGGCACGCCGGCCGCGGCCAGGTAGCCCGGCGCGGCGCAGATCAGGCTCTGGAAGTCGCACAGCCGCCGTGCCGCCCAGCCCGAATCGGGCAGCCGGCCGGCGCGCAGGGCCAGGTCGATGCGCGCGTCCACCAGGTCGATCATGGCGTCGTCGACCTGCAGCCGCAGCTGCAGCGCGGCATGGGCCGCCAGGAGGGGCGCCAGCGCGGGCGCCAGATGCCGGGCAAAGCCCACGGGCGCCGAGACGCGCAGTTCGCCTTCCGGCGCCTCGCGCGCCAGCGCGAGCTGGGCGCGGGCCAGTTCGGCCGCCTCGACCATGCGCTGGCAGTGGGTGGCAAAGCGCGCGCCGGCATCGGTGAGTGTCAGCTTGCGCGTGGTGCGGTGGAGCAGGGTGACGCCGTGGGCCTGCTCCAGCGCGCGCAGCTGCTGGCTCACGGCCGAGGTGCTCACGCCCAGGCGGCGGGCGGCGGCGCTGAAGGAGCCGCTGCGCACCACCTCGGCGAAGAGCGCGAGCCGCTTGAGGTCGTCCATTGTGAAGCTGGGCTGAATGAAGTTGTCTGGATTCTCAGACTTCTGGCTGGATCGTGAAGTCCATAAGCTTCAGGACATCGTCATCCACACGGTGCCTCTCGCGCGCCATGAAAGGAAAGAACCATGAACGTCGCCCTGATCGGCGCCACCGGCTTCGTCGGTGCCGCCCTGCTCGAAGAACTGCTCGCCCGCGGACATCAGGTCCGCGCGCTGGCGCGCACGCCGTCCAAGCTGGCCGCGCGTGCTGGCCTGACGGTCGTCCAGGCCGATGTGCTGGATGCCGCCCAGGTCGCCAAGGCCGTGGCTGGCAGCGACGCCGTCGTCAGCGCCTTCAACCCGGGCTGGGAGCACCCCGACCTGTACAACCAGTTCCTCGCCGGCAGCAAGGCCATCGCCGAGGGTGCGAAGCAGGCCGGCGTGAAGCGCCTGATCGCCGTCGGCGGCGCGGGCAGCCTGTTCGTGGCGCCCGGCGTGCAACTGGTTGACACACCCGAGTTCAAGAACCATGTGCCGGCCAACGTGGTGCCGGGCGCCCAGGCCGCGCGCGACGAACTCACGCGGCTGCAGAAGGAAGAGGGCGCGCTCGACTGGACCTTCGTCTCGCCCGCGCCGATGCTGGCGCCCGGCGAGCGCACGGGCCGCTACCAGTTCGGCGGCGACGCCGTGCCGATGAAGGACGGCCAACTGGCCGGTATCACTTCGGCCGACCTGGCTGCGGCCATCGTTGACGTGCTGGAGCAGGGCCGCTACGTGCGCGAACGCTTCGTCGCGTACTCCTGACCCGGCTGCGGCCGCGGCGCCCTCAGCGCACCAGCGGATTGGGCGTGGGCGCCTCCACCCGGCGCAGCAGGTTGCGGTCGGTGTGGTGGAACGGCTCGGCCTGGCCCGCGATCTGCAGCACCGTGTCCTCTTCGTAACCCCAGGTGCCGTCGTCGTTGATCGTCACCTTGATGCGGAATTCGGTGGTGCGGAAGGCCTCCTGCAGGAAGGGCGCGGAGCAGATGCCCCAGGTCTCCAGCCCCTGCGTCGCGACCAGCTCGAAGCTGCGCGCATCGGCGGCCACGGTGCCGGCCGCCATCGCCACCTGGCCGCGCGGGATGGTCAGGGTGTGCATCACGCAGCCGGTGGCGGGCTCCCACAGCCAGTAGCCCACCTGCTCGTGGTAGGTCTTGACCTGGTCGGGCTTGGTGATGTGCGTGTGGTAGCGCAGGCCATAGAGCAGCTGGGGCCCGTTGGTCACCGGGTCGATGGGCTGCAGGCTGATGCGCTCGACGAAGGCCTGCTTCTTCGGCCCTTCGGCCTTGGGCTTGACGTCGAGCCCGCGGGTGCCCTCCCACACGCCGGCCATGGGCCCGAGCGGGCCCAGGTTGGCCAGGGTGTGCAGGTCGACGTCGCGGGGTTCGGTGTAGATGTCGCGGGCGGGAGCGTTCATGGCGTTTGTCGTGTTGCGGACGGAAAAGCGGCCGGGACTGTAGCGCGAGCACGCCCCGTGCCCGCCGCGACCTGCCCATGTCCTGTGATCGAACGGCCGCGGAGCAGGCCATGCGCGAACATCCGCGGAACCGGCTCCGCCGGGCCGCAGGTTGTGCCCCCTCGAAGGGAGGAGGCGGAGCGCGAAGCGCGCAGCCTGGGGGTGAGCTCAACCTTGTTTCCAGGGCAGGCCGCGCTTGCGCCAGCCGCCCTTGTTGCCCCTGTGGCCGTCGGCGTCCGGGTCGCCCTCGAAGCCTTCGAGGATGTTGTAGGCTTCGATGCCCAGCTCGGTGGCGCGCCGGGCCGCGGCCACGGAGCGCACGCCGCTGCGGCACAGCAGCACCACCTTGCCGCCCGGCGGCACGGCCGCGCGCAGGGCCTCGTCGAAGCCGGCGTTCATCGCCATGCCGGGCCACTGCTTCCAGGCTACAGCCACGGCGCCGGGGACGAAGCCCACCCATTCGCGCTCGGCGTCGGTGCGCACGTCCACCAGCACGGCCTGGCCGGTGGTCATCCAGCGGGCGGCGAGTTCGGGCGTCACGTCGCCCGCATAGCCCTCGGCGGGGCGGGGCTGGTTGTCATCGTGGGAGGCAGGGGCTTGGGTCATGGTCGGCAGTCCGGAAAAAGGGCGGCTGCTATTGTTCCTCCAAGCCCGCGGACCGCGCCGCCGCGGTCCTTTCCCGCCAACGCCTTGCGCCTGCCGCGCGTTGAAAGCCCACCATGCCGAACCGCCCCTGCCGACCTCTCATGCCTGCGCTGCTGGCCGTCTTCATGGCCGGAGGCGCCACGCTCGCCACGGCGCAGAGCACCGACACCCGCAAGCCCGGACCCTTCGAGCGCGCCCAGCAGCAGCGTTACGCCAACACGCCGTCGATGCGGGCGATCCAGCAGGGGGCGGACTTCAACACCCAGCAGCCGCCACCGCCGGTGGTGCCGTCTCCGCCGCCGCGCTGGCACCCGCACCGGCCGCCCGTGGTGATCTACGAGGACAGCCGCTACGCCCCCTGGGGCAATGCGCCCGAGGCTGCACCGCAGCGCCCCGCCAGCCGGCAGGACACGCCGCAGATCTGGTACGGCGGGCCGCTGCAGCAATAGCCAACGCCCGCCTTGGCTACAGTGGCGCCTCCTGCAACCCTGGAGACGCGCCGCATGGCCTCGTCCACCCCTTCCTTCGACTTCGACCTCTTCGTCATCGGCGGCGGCAGCGCCGGCGTGCGCGCAGCCCGCATGGCCGGCCAGCGGGGCGCCCGTGTGGCCCTGGCCGAATGTGCCGAGCTGGGCGGCACCTGCGTCAACGTCGGCTGCATTCCCAAGAAGCTCTACAGCTACGCGGCCGGCTATGCCGAGGCCTTCGAGGAGGCGCCGGGCTATGGCTGGCACATCGACAGCGCGCCGCGCTTCGACTGGGGCCGGCTCAAGACCGCGCGTGCCAAGGAGATCCACCGGCTCAACGGCGTCTACCAGGGCCTGCTCGACGGCGCCCGGGTCACGCTGCTGCGCGGCTGGGCGCAGCTGGTGGACGGCCACACGGTGCAGATCGAGGGTCAGCGCCACACCGCGCGCCATGTGCTGATCGCCACCGGCGGCGCGCCCTTCCTGCCCGACGTGCCTGGCAAGGAACTGGTGAAGATCTCCGACGCCATGTTCGACCTGCCGGCCTTTCCACGCCGGCTGATGGTGATCGGCGGCGGCTACATCGGCTGCGAGTTCGCCTCCATCTTCCGCGGCCTGGGCGCGGAGGTGACGCTGCTGCACCGCGGCGCCCACATCCTCAACGGCTTCGACCATGACGTGCGCGAGTTCCTGGCCCGCGAGATGGGCCGCGCCGGCATCGACCTGCGCATGAACCAGGAGGCCGCGTCCTTCACGAGGGGCGAGGGCGGCGAGATCGTCGCCACGCTGGCGCGCGGCCAGCGGGTGGCGGCCGATGTGGTACTGGTGGCCACGGGCCGCCGGCCGCTCACGGCTGGCATGGGCCTGGAGGAAGCGGGCGTCAAGCTCGACGAACGCGGCGCCGTGGTGGTCGATGCCGAATACCGCAGCAGCGTGCCTTCGGTGCTGGCCATCGGCGACGTCTCCACGCGTCTGCAGCTCACGCCGGTGGCGCTGGCCGAGGCCATGGTGGTGGTGGATCGCCTGTTCGGCGAAGGCCGCCGCACGATGGACTACGAGTACATCCCGACCGCCGTCTTCACCCACCCCAGCGTGGGCACCTGCGGCCACACCGAGATGGAGGCGCGCAGCCGGTTCGGCGAGGTGCGCATCTTCAACAGCGAGTTCAAGCCGCTGCGCCACACGCTCTCCGGCCGCGGCGAGCGCTGCTTCATGAAGCTGGTGGTGGATGCGAAGAGCGACCGTGTGGTCGGGCTGCACATGGTGGGCGCGGACGCGGGCGAGATCGTGCAGGGCTTCGCGGTGGCCATGCGCGCCGGTGCCACCAAGGCCGACTTCGACCGCACCATCGGCATCCATCCGACGGCGGCAGAAGAGTTCGTGACGATGCGCGAGCCCACGGTCGGCTGAGGGTGCGCCGGGCCGCGCGCCGGACGTCGGCGACCGCAGGCCACGGAAGCGTCATGAGGCGCTGGCATGTGCATTGCAAAATGCCCGCATGCCCTACATGCCGCCATTCATCGCCCCCACCCGCTTCACCGACCCCGACGCGGCGCTGGCCCAGGTGCAGCGCATCTACCAGGAGGGCCTGGCGCACCTGCGCGAGTCGATGCAGCGCTTCGTGGCCGGCGAGACCCTGCCCGGCCGGGTGCGGGCCTGCTACCCCTTCGTGCGGGTGCACACCCACACCAACACGCGCTATGCCACGCCTGCCACCTCGGGCCTGAGCTACGGCTTCGTGGCCGGTCCGGGGCGCTACGAGACCACGCTGAGCCGCCCCGACCTGTTCGCCCGCTACTACCGCGAGCAGTTCCGGCTGATCCTCGCCAACCACCAGATCGAACTCGAGATCGGCACCGGCAGCGAACCGATCCCGATCCACTTCTCCTTCGCCGAGAACGAGCACATCGAGGGCAACCTGAGCGCCGAGCGCCGCGCCCTGATGCGCGATGTCTTCGACCTGCCGGACCTGGGCGCCATGGACGACGGCATCGCCAACGGCACGCACATGACGCGTCCCGGCGAGGCAGAGCCGCTGTCGCTCTTCACCGCCGCGCGGGTCGACTATTCGCTGCAGCGCCTGCGCCACTACACGGGCACGGCGCCGGAGTGGTTCCAGAACTTCGTGCTCTTCACCAACTACCAGTTCTACATCGACGAGTTCGTGCGCCTGGGCCATGAGGCGATGGACGACGAGGCGAGCGAATACATCGCCTTCGTCGAGCCGGGCAACGTGGTCACCCGCCGCCGCGGCCTCACGGCCGAGCAGTCGGGCGACCTCGCCGAGCGCATCGGCGCCATGCAGGGCACGCCGCCCGGGCGGCTGCCGCAGATGCCGGCCTACCACCTGGTGCGCGCCGACCGCAGCGGCATCACCATGGTCAACATCGGCGTGGGTCCGGCCAATGCCAAGAACATCACCGACCACATTGCCGTGCTGCGTCCGCACGCCTGGATGATGCTGGGCCACTGCGCCGGCCTGCGCAACACGCAGCAGCTCGGCGACTACGTGCTGGCACATGCTTACGTGCGCGAGGACCATGTGCTGGACGAGGAACTGCCGCTGTGGGTGCCCATTCCCGCGCTGTCGGAGATCCAGCTCGCGCTGGAGCAGGCCGTGGCCGAGGTCACCGGCTGCAGCGGTGCCGAGCTCAAGGCCATCATGCGCACCGGCACCGTGGCCACCACCGACAACCGCAACTGGGAGCTGCTGCCGGGCAACGAGCCCCAGCGCCGCTTCAGCCAGAGCCGCGCCGTGGCGCTGGACATGGAAAGCGCCACCATCGCCGCCAACGGCTTCCGCTTCCGCGTGCCCTACGGCACCCTCCTGTGCGTCAGCGACAAGCCGCTGCACGGCGAGATCAAGCTGCCCGGCATGGCCAACCACTTCTACCGCGAGCGGGTGGAGCAGCATCTGCGCATCGGCATGAAGGCCATCGACATCCTGCGAGTGGAAGGCACCACGCGCCTGCACAGCCGCAAGCTGCGCAGCTTTGCGGAGGTGGCGTTCCAGTAGCAGCCCGCCGGTTCAGGCCGCTGGCGTGAGCCAGTGGCCCGTGCCTTCCAGGTACGGCGAAGGCCGGGCGCTGCTCCAGCGCAGCGGCAGCGCCCCGCGTCGGCGCCAGCCGCTGACGATCAGCAGGCGCAGCACGCGGTCGACGCCCTCGAAGCCCAGTGCCTCGGGCGTGCCCGTCAGTACCTCTGCGCGCGCGGACAGCTGCAGCAGGTCGCCCCGCTCGAAGTCCACGAAGAGCAGTCCTGCCCACGGGTGCAGCAGCAGGTTGCCCAGGGTGTTGAAGAAGCGGTTGCCGTCGAAGTCCGGCACCGCCAGGTTGCCGTCCGCCGCCACTTGCACGAAGCCCGGCCGGCCGCCGCGGTGGGATACGTCCACGCCCTCGGCTGGCCGGGTCGGGTCGGTGGCATGCGGATGCGCGCTGGCGATGAACAGGGTGTCGGCCTGGGCGATCAGCGCGCGGGCGGACGCATCGAGGCCGGTCAGCGCCTCAGCCGCGGGCGGCGTGTGCGCAACGGTGTGCGGCGATGCTTCACGGGCCTGGATGTAGCGCGGGCAGTTGCCGAAGCTCTGGCCCACGGCCAGCTCGAAGCCCGCGGCGTCGACGGCAGTCACCTGGCCGTTGAGCCGGTTGCGCCGCCGCGTGTGCGGCTCGATGCCGAGCAGGCCCAGTGGCGCGTCCGGCCGCAGTGCCGTCGCCATCGGGTCGGCGCCATCGGGCAGGGCGTCGATGCGCAGTCGGCGCGGATCGGGTGACTGCATGAAGCCCGGCGCGCCGGTCAGCAGGCTGGCCCAAGGGCGCTGACGTTCGTCCAGGCTACCCACCACCACGAACGGCAATTGCGCGAAGAAGTCGCGGTGCTGCTGCGGCATGTGGTCGCGGATCACGCGCGGCCCCAGGGCGGCGAGCTGGGCATCCACGCCCTCCTGGCGTTGCAGGGCGATCTCGCCATCGTGGAAGGTCATGGTGCGTCCCTCCGGCGCTCAGGCCAGCAGGCCGATCCGCGAGCGCGGCATGGGCAGGAAGCCCGGCAGGGCCTCGATGCGGGCCAGCCAGGCCCGCACCTGCGGATAGGCGTCCAGCGCCACATGGCCTTCCGGCGCGAGGGCCCATAGGCGTAGTGGGCAATGTCCGCCAGGGTGGGGCGGGCGGCGGCCAGGAAGTCCTGCGTGGCCAGGTGGGCGTCCATCACCTGCAGCAGGGCATGCGCCCGGGCCACCGCGGCCTCGTCCGTGGGACGGCCCATCAGCAGGGCGATGCGCGCGGCGGCCGGGCCGAACGCCAGGGGCCCCGCTGCCAGCGACAGCCAGCGTTGCACCCGGGCGGTGCCAACCGGGTCGGCCGGCAGCCACAGGGTCGGATCGGGCGCATACCGGGCGTTGAGGTACACGAGGATGGCGTTGGAGTCCGCCAGCACCACGTCGCCGTCCTGCAGCACGGGCACCTGGCCGAAGCGGTTCATCGCCAGGAAGGCCGGACGCTTGTGCTCGCCGGCCTTCAGGTCCACGACCTGGCTGCGCCAGGGCAGGCCCAGCAGCGACAGGAACAGGCGCACGCGATGCGCATGGCCCGAGAGCGGGGCATCGTGGAGCACGAGGGCAGGGGCGGCCGAGGCCGGCTCGGAGGCGGGGGTGTGTTCAGGCATGCGCCCATTGTTTTTTGATACGGCCGACGGATCAATGCGAATCCATGGAGGACATTGCTCCGCATTCCGGTGTAATCGCCGCATGGATCGACTCAAGGCCATGCAGGTGTTCGTGCGCATCGCGGAGCAGGGCAGCCTGACGCGGGCGGCGGATGTGCTGGGCAGCTCCCTGCCCGCGGTGGTGCGCACGCTGGCCGCGCTGGAGGCGCACCTGGGCGTGCGGCTCTTCCAGCGCAGCACGCGGCGTGTCGCGCTGACCGAGGACGGCCGCCGTTACCTCGACAGCGCGCGCGAGGTACTGGCCGTCGCCGACGCCGCCGACCGCGCACTGACGCAGGAGGCGGGCGAAGCAGCCGGCCAGCTCATGGTCACGGCGCCGGTGCTGTTCGGCCACATGTACGTCGCGCCCGCGATCGTGGGCTTCATGCGCGCGCATCCGCAGGTGCGCTGTCGGGTGCTGCTGCACGACCGGCCGGTGAACCTGGTGGAAGAGGGCATCGACGTCGGCATCCGCATCAGCCGGCTGGAGGATTCGTCACTGGTCGCACAGCAGCTTGGCAGCATCCGGCGCGTGGTGGCCGCCAGCCCGGCGTTGCTGCGCGAGCGCGGCCTGCCGCTGCACCCGCGCGATCTGGCGAACGCGCCGGCGGTGCTCGGCCAGCTCGACGGTGCGCCCCACTGGTCCTTCGACGTGCCGGACCGGCGCGTGCCGATGCAGGTCCCGCTCGACGTGCGGCTGGCCTTCAACCACATCGCACCGGCCGTGGAGGCCTGCGCCGCGGGCATGGGCTTCGGCCGCTTCTTCTCCTACCAGGTCCTGGGCCATGTGCGGGAGGGGCGCCTGCAACTGGTGCTCGAAGACTTCGAGCCTGCGCCGCGGCCCGTGAACGTGATCTACCCGCATGCGCGCCACCTTCCGGCGCGTACCCGTGCGTTCGTCGCATGGATGAAGAAGGCGTTCGAAGGGCTCCGGCTGTGAGCGCCGCGCAGGCGCCATCGCCGCCAGGCGGCCGCCTTCTCAGTTCACGGCGTCGCCGAATTCGGCGATGAAGGCTTCTGCAAAGGCCGCGCTGCCCGTGATCGACAGATGGAAGCTGCGCAGCGCCGGCCCTTCCTGGCGCTCGGCCAGGTCGGCGTCCCAGTCGCCGCCTTCCTCCACGGGGCCGCGCCGGCCGCGGAAGCGGCGTGCGGCCCAGCCCATCACCGTCTCGATCTCGGCGCGCACGGCGGCCTCGCGCTCGGGGCCGACGGTGGCCAGGGCTTCGAACAGGCTGCTGTCGTCGCCGCCGTCGCTGTGGTCGAAGAGCAGGTAGTCCAGCGTCATGGCTGCGGGTCCTCGGACGCAGAGGGCGCCGAGGGCGCAGCGGTGGCTGCCGCTGCAGCCGCGGGAGAGCCGCCGGCCGACTTGGCTGCCGCGGCGCGCAGCTTGTCCTTCTTGTTCGGCCGCCTGCCCTTGATGCCGCCGCCGGCCGCCGGCGCATCGGCCGGCGCCGTCTCCTGCGGCTCGAAGCCCGCGATCTGCTCGCGCGGCACGCGCAGGCCCTGGCGCTTCTCGATCAGGCGGAAGTGCGCCTCGGCCGCGGCCGGCACGAAGCTCACGGCCACGCCGCTGGCACCCGCGCGGCCGGTGCGGCCGATGCGGTGCACATGGTCGGTGGGCGAGCGGGCCAGGTCGTGGTTGACCACCGCCGGCAGCTGCGCGATGTCGATGCCGCGCGCCGCCAGGTCGGTGGCCACCAGCACCTGCAGCCGGCCGGCCTTGAAATCGGCCAGCACCTGCGTGCGCTTGCCCTGGCCCAGCATGCCGTGCAGCGGCTCGGCCGCGAGGCCGCCCTTGCGCAGCTTGTCGGCCACGGTTTCGCAGGCATGCTTGGTGGCCACGAACACCAGCACCTGCGGCCAGTCTTCGGTGGCGATCAGGTGACGCAGCAGCGCGGTGCGGCAGCCTTCATCCACCGCGATGGCGCGCTGGGCGATCTGCGGCAGCTCGGCCACCGGCGCGGGCGCCGTCACGGCCACGGGGTCGTGCAGCAGCGCATCGGCCAACTGCACGGTGCGCGGCGCGAAGGTGGCCGAGAACAGCAGGTTCTGTCGCTGCGCCGGCAGCGCGTCGAGGATGGCCTGCAGCTCGTCGGCGAAGCCCAGGTCCAGCAGGCGGTCGGCCTCGTCCAGCACCAGCACGGCGCAGTCCGAAAGGCGCAGCGCGTTGTGGCGCGCCAGGTCGAGCACGCGGCCGGGGGTGCCGATCACCAGGTCCGCGCCGCCGCGCAGGGCCATCAGCTGCGGGTTGATCGAGACGCCGCCGATGGCGCGGACCACCTTCGGCCGCTCGGGCAGCGTCGCCGCCAGTGCGGCCACGGTGTCGGCCACCTGCGCCGCCAGCTCGCGCGTGGGCACCAGCACCAGGGTGTGCAGCGCGCGGCGCGAGCGGTGGCGCGGCGCCTCGTGCCAGCGCTGCAGCAGGGGCAGCACGAAGGCGGCCGTCTTGCCCGAGCCGGTGTGGGCCATGGCGCGCAGGTCGCGGCCCTGCAGCACCACGGGGATGGCCAGGGCCTGGATGGGCGTGGGGGCGGCATAGCCCTGTTCGGCCACGGCCTGCAGGAGTTCGGGGCGCAGGCCCAGGTCGGCGTAGGTGGGGGAGGAAGACACGATGCGAGGAAGGGCCGGAAGAGCGCCGAGGAAGGGCTGCGGATTGTCCGCCTTCAGGCCCGGCCTGCGGGCGTGTCGGTCAAGGCGCCGTATGCGCGATGACGGCACGGGCCTTTGCCACAATGCCGCGTGCCTGCCGATCCGACCCCCTCCACCGCCGCCTCGACCGCGCCGCTGCTGCAGGCCCGCCACCTGCGCAAGCGCTATGGCGAGGCCACCGTCGTCGACGACCTGAGCTTCGAGATCGCGCCCGGCGAATGCCTGGGCGTCATCGGGCCCAACGGCGCCGGCAAGACCACCACCATCCGCATGTGCCTGGGCCTCACCGCGCCCGATGCCGGCGAGATCGAGGCGCTGGGCGGCCTGCACATGCCGCGCGATGCGCGCGCCATCAAGGCGCAGTTGGGCGTGGTGGCGCAGTACGACTCGCTGGACCCGGACTTCAGCTGTGCCGAGAACCTGGTGGTCTATGCGCGCTACTTCGGCTTCTCGCGCCGCGACTTCGCCGCCAAGGTGCCTGCGCTGCTTGACTTCGCGGCCCTGTCGCACAAGGCCGACGCCAAGCCGGGCGAGCTTTCGGGCGGCATGCGCCGGCGGCTGTCGCTGGCGCGCGCACTGGTCAACGACCCGAAGCTGCTGATCCTGGACGAGCCCACGACCGGCCTCGACCCGCAGGCCCGTCACCTGATGTGGGAGCGGCTGCAGACCTTGCTTCAGCAGGGCAAGTCCATCCTGCTGACCACCCACTTCATGGACGAGGCCGAGCGCCTGTGCCACCGCCTGCTGGTGGTGGACCATGGGCGCAAGATCGCCGAGGGCCGCCCGCGCGAGCTGATCGCCGAGCACCTGGAGCCGCATGTGGTCGAGGTCTACGGCCAGGGCAGCGCCGGGTCGGCCCAGGCGCTCGCCGAATCGCCCGCCTTGCGTGCACTGGCGCAGCGCACCGAGCTGAGCGGCGAGACCGTCTTCTTCTACACGCGCGAGGCGCGTCCGCTGCTGGAGGCCCTGGGTACGCACGAGGGCCTGCGCACCTTCCACCGGCCGGCCAACCTGGAGGACCTGTTCCTCAAGCTCACGGGCCGGCAGATCCGGGAAGGCGGCTGAATCCATGAACGAGAACACAAACATGCCCTCTGTCTGGTCGCTGCCGGCCGTCACGCGCCGCTGGTGGCCCGTCTTCCTGCGCAATCTGCTGGTGTGGCGCAAGCTGGCCGTGCCCAGCCTGATCGGCAACATCGCCGAGCCGCTGATCTGGCTCGTGGCCTTCGGCTACGGCATGGGCGCGCTGGTGGGGCAGGTGAAGGTAGGGAGCGAGTCGGTGCCCTACATCCTGTTCCTGGCCAGCGGCTCGATCTGCATGAGCGCGATGAATGCGGCCAGCTTCGAGGCGCTGTATTCGTCCTTCTCGCGCATGCATGTGCAGAAGACCTGGGACGGCATCATGAATGCGCCGGTGGGTCTGGACGACGTGGTCTTCGCCGAGCTGCTGTGGGCCGGCTTCAAGTCGCTGTTCACCGTCACGGCCATCCTGCTGGTGATGCTGGGCCTGGGCATCAGCCACAGCCCCAAGCTGCTGGTGGCCTGGGCGATCCTCGCCGGGGCGGGCATCGTGTTCTCGTCCATCGCACTGATCTTCAACGCGCTCGCGAAGGGCTACGACTTCTTCACCTACTACTTCACGCTGTTCATGACGCCCATGATGTTCCTCTCGGGCGTGTTTTTTCCGCTGGAGCAGTTGCCCGAGGTGGTGCGGGCGGTGGCGGCCTGGCTGCCGCTGGCCAATGTGGTGGCGCTGGTGCGGCCGCTCTTCATGGACCAGTGGCCCGCGCAGCCGCTATTGCACCTGGGCGTGTTGGCCGCCTATGGCATCGCGGCCTTCTGGCTGGCGCTGGGGCTCACGCGTCGCCGCTTCCGCAGCTGAGCCTCGCGCCCCGCCCACCCCATCAGCGGCTGCTGCCGCCCGAGGTTCCGCCGCTTCCCGAGGCGCCGCCCGAACCCGAGCCGGCGCCCATGCTGCCCGAGCCAGAGGTGCCGGAGCTTCCGGAGCCCATGCCACTCGTGCCCGCGCCGGTACCTGCGCTGCCCGACCCCGAGCCGCTGCCCAGACCGCCGGGGCCGCCTGTGCCCGTGCCGGTCGGCCCCTTGCCCCCGCGGTTCCCCATGTCGCCGCTGCTGTTGCCCGATCCGCCGGTGGTGCCGGCATGGGCGCCCGAAGCACCGCTGCCACTGCTGCTGCCCTTGCGCCGGTCATCGTCGCGGTTGCCCATGCGCCCGGTGCTGGAACTGCCGCTCGCGCCGCTGCCGGACTGCTGCATCGTGCTACCGCCGGACGAACCGCCGCTGCTGCCCATGCCCCCTGACGAGGACGTCTGCGCAAAGGCCAGACCCGCACTGCACAGGGCGGCGGCGATCAGCATCGGACGAAGGGGGCGGAATGAAATGCGTGTGTCTTGCATGAGAGTCTCCTTGGGGGGGATGGCGCCGCAGCGATGCGGTACCGGCTCCGGACCCTCCAGCGACATGCCGGTCCTGGCCCAGGAACAACTCCACCGTGAGCCGGCTTGTTCCTGCGCCGGGTGGGGCCAGGCCGACCTGGGCGTAGGCCAAGGCGCCCCTCTGGCGCACGAAAAAAAACAGCGCCCCGTGGGCGCTGTCAGCACAAGACGTGATGGCGGTCCGGCTTATCCGGCGGCCTTCACCTTCAAGCGCCACGCATGCAGCAGCGGCTCGGTGTAGCCGCTGGGCTGCTCGACGCCCTTGAACACCAGGTCCTGCGCCGCCTTGTAGGCTAAGGAGGTGTCGAAGTGGCCCGCCATGGGCTTGTAGAGCGGGTCGCCGGCGTTCTGCTGGTCCACCACGGCGGCCATGCGCTCGAAGGTGGCGTTGACCTGGTCCTTCGTGACCACGCCGTGCAGCAGCCAGTTGGCGATGTGCTGGCTGCTGATGCGCAGCGTGGCGCGGTCTTCCATCAGGCCGACGTCGTGGATGTCGGGCACCTTGGAGCAGCCCACGCCCTGGTCGATCCAGCGCACCACGTAGCCCAGGATGCCCTGCACGTTGTTGTCCAGCTCCTGCTGCTTCTCGGCGTCGCTCCAGTTGGGCGTGGCGGTGATCGGCACCTGCAGCAGGTCGTTCAGGATCGCGTCGCGCTCGGCCTCGGCGTCGATCTTCTCCAGCTCCTTCTGCACGTCGGCCACGCTGACCTGGTGGTAGTGCAGCGCATGCAGCGTGGCGGCGGTGGGCGAGGGCACCCAGGCGGTGTTGGCGCCGGCCTTCGGGTGGCCGATCTTCTGCTTGAGCATGTCCGCCATCAGGTCGGGCATGGCCCACATGCCCTTGCCGATCTGCGCCTTGCCGCGCAGGCCGCAGTTCAGGCCGGTGAGCACGTTGTTGCGCTCGTAGGCGGCGATCCACTTCGTGCCCTTGATGTCGCCCTTGCGCAGCATCGGGCCGCCCTGCATGGCGGTGTGCATCTCGTCGCCGGTGCGGTCCAGGAAGCCGGTGTTGATGAAGGCCACGCGCGCCGGTGCGGCGGCGATGCAGGCCTGCAGGTTGACGCTGGTGCGGCGCTCCTCGTCCATGATGCCCAGCTTGACGGTGTTGGCCGGCAGGCCCAGCAGCTGCTCGACGCGGCCGAAGAGCTCGTTGGCGAAGGCCACTTCGGCCGGGCCGTGCATCTTGGGCTTGACGATGTAGATGCTGCCGGTGCGCGAGTTGCGGATGCCGTTCTGGCCCTTGCCCTGCAGGTCGACCATGGCGATGGCGGTGGTGACGACCGCGTCCATGATGCCTTCGGGGATCTCCTTGAGACCGTCGGAAGAGCCCCACAGGATCGCCGGGTTGGTCATCAGGTGGCCCACGTTGCGCACGAACATGAGCGAGCGGCCGTGCAGCGTGACCTGGCCCTGGCCGTCGGGCGCGGTGTAGACGCGGTCGGGGTTCAGGCGGCGCACGAAGGTCTTGCCACCCTTGGCCACTTCCTCGGTCAGCGTGCCCTGCTGGATGCCGAGCCAGTTGCTGTACGCCAGCACCTTGTCCTCGGCATCGACCACGGCCACCGAGTCCTCCAGGTCGAGGATGGTGGACAGTGCCGATTCCAGCACCACGTCGGCCACGCCGGCCGGGTCGGTTTGGCCAATGGGCGTGCTGCGGTCGATCTGGATGTCGAGGTGGATGCCGTTGTGCCTGAGCAGCACCGACGAGGGGTTCGCCGCGTCGCCCTGGTAGCCGACGAAGGCCGACGGGTCCTTCAGGTGCGTGCTGCTGCTGTGCAGGGCGATGACCAGCTGGCCGTCCTTCACGCTGTAGCCGGTGGCGTCCTTGTGCGAACCGTTCACCAGCGGTGCGGCCTGATCGAGCACCTCGCGGGCGAAGGCGATGACCTTGGCACCGCGCACGGGGTTGTAACCCTTGCCCTTCTCCGCGCCATCGGTCTCGGGGATCGCATCGGTGCCGTACAGCGCGTCGTACAGCGAGCCCCAGCGCGCGTTGGCGGCATTGAGCGCGTAGCGGGCGTTGAGGATGGGCACCACCAGCTGCGGGCCGGCCTGCAGGGCCAGCTCGGCATCGACGTTGGCGGTGGTGGCCTTGACGCCCTTGGGCTGGGGCAGCAGATAGCCGATCTTCTCCAGATGGGCGCGGTAGGCCGGCATGTCGGCGATGGGGCCGGGGTGGGCCTTGTGCCAGGCGTCCATCTCGCTCTGGAGGCGGTCGCGCTCGGCCAGCAGGGCGGCGTTCTTGGGCGCCAGGTCGGCCACGATGGCGTCGAAGCCCTGCCAGAAGGCGGCGGGCTGCAGGCCGGCGGCGGGCAGCACCTGCGACTCGATGAAGCGGTGCAGTTCGGTGGCGACTTGCAGTCGGTGGACGGTGGTGCGTTCGGTCATGCGTGTTCTCGGGGTGCGGCGGGGCCGCGAAAGGGTTGCACGGGGGGCGGGCGGTCGGCGTCAACGCACGAGCATGCGGCCGACGCTGGAGCTCCACTGTATTAGAGACGGGGCCGCAGATTAATCGCCGGATGAGGCGTTGATTCGTGACAAGAATGAGGGTAATTGCCGCGCGGGCGCGCGGCATTGGACCGGTGCAGGCTCACACCGCCGGACCCGCGCGCCGCGACTTTCAGGCTGAAGGAGGGGCCAGACTGGCGTCGATCCAGCCTTCGATGTCTTGGGCGCCGGCAGGCTCGGCCGTGAAGAGGAGCCGAAAGAGAAGCGGCGCCACCAGCCTGTCCATCACACGCTCGACGGGTGGCGCGGCCACGCCGCGCGCCTGGGCACGGGCCAGGAGCACCCCGATCTGCATCGCCAGGAAGCTCGCGCACCGGCAGGACGGGGGCTCCTCCGGCGACTGCGCGGACAGCACATCGCGCAGCATGCCGCGGCCGGGCTGCGAGGACATCTCCTCGTTGTACTGCTCGGCCCAGGCCAGCAGGTCGCCCCGCAGCGAGCCGGTGTCGGCCGGTTCGCCCTCGGGCCGCATGCGCTCGACCGACACATCGGCCAGCAGTTGGGCGAGGTCGCCCCAGCGGCGATAGATGGTCGATGGCGTGACCCCCGCGCGTGCGGCCACCATCGGAACGGTGAGCGCCTCGCGACCATGTTCCGCGGTCAGCTCGCGTGTGGCCCGGTGCACCGCCTCCTGCACGCGCGCGCTGCGGCCGCCGGGGCGGGGCGCGGTGCGGTTTCCAGGGATCGATGAAGCCATGCTTCCAATATTAACGCAAAGAATTTGCGTTAATGATCCGTGGCGCGCACAATCCGCAAACGCAAAGATTTTGCGTTAAAGGAGCTTTTCGATGCCTGCCCCCGCTCTTGCCCCGTCGGCGCCGGCCGCTGTTCGCCGCCTTCCGTCGCGCGCTGCCTTCGCACTGGTCGTGGCACTGGTGATCACCTTCCTGGCCGCGTCGAGCGCGCCCTCGCCGCTGTATGCGCTGTATCGGGAGGCCTGGGGCTTCTCGGCGCTGGTGCTCACCGTGGTGTTCTCCAGCTACGCATTCGCGCTGCTCGCGGCCCTGCTCGTCTTCGGCGCGCTGTCCGACCACCTGGGTCGGCGTACCGTGATCCTGGCCGCGCTGGTGCTGGAGATCGGGGCCGTCGTGCTCTTCTGGCAGGCCGGGTCGGTGGGCTGGCTGATCGCCGCCCGCGTGTTGCAGGGCATCGCCACCGGCATGGCCACGAGCGTGATGAGTGCGATGTTGCTCGACCTGAACCCGGTCCGTGGCGCGCTGTTCAACAGTCTCTCGCCCATGATCGGCATGGCGGTGGGCGCGCTGGGCGCCAGTGCGCTGGTCCAGTTCGCGCCCGAGCCCATGCACCTGGTCTACGAGGTGCTTCTGGTCGCGCTGGTGCTCCAGGCGCTGCTGGCGCTGCGCCTGCCGGAAACCGTCACGCCGCGGCCGGGTGCCTGGGCCTCGATGGTGCCGCGCGCGCACGTGCCGCCGCCTGCCCGCGCGCTGGTCCTGCGGCTCATGCCGCTCAATACCGCCGGGTGGGCGCTGGGCGGCTTCTACCTGTCGCTGGGGCCGACCCTGGCACGGCTCGTGACAGGCCGGGCCACGCCGCTGGCCGGCGGCGTGCTCATTGCCACGTTGGTGCTGACGGGAGCCGCCGCGATGTACGTGGTCCGCCAGCGGCCCGCGCGCCGCGTGCTGCGTGCCAGCGCCGCACTGCTGGCCGTGGGCCTCGTCGTCACCCTGTTCGGCGTGCATGCGCAGCAGGCCCTGCCCTTCTTCGGTGGCACGGTGGTGGCGGGCATGGGCTTCGGCGCCAGCTTCAATGCGGCCGTGCGCAGCCTGGTGCCGGTGGCCACGCCTCACGAGCGGGCCGGTCTCATGTCCAGCTTCTTCGTGCTGAGCTACCTGGCCTTCAGCGTGCCGGCCATCCTGGCGGGCCTGGCCGTGGGCACCTTCGGCCTGCATGCCACCACGCTGGGCTACGGCCTCGTGCTGGTGACGCTGGCGTTGCTGGCATGGAAGACGACGCACGAGCGGGCCTGACCCCGGGCCGCAGCAGGAGGCGCACGCCCGGCGCAGCCCTGCCAGCGCCGCTCCCGGCCACTGAGCGCCGATAACATCGGCGGTTTTTCGGAGCGCGCATGAACCCCGGCCAGGTGCCCATCGACCCCATCGACACAGGCGATGGCGTGCCACGGGCCAAGGCCGCCCGCTCCGCTGCCGCCGACGCGCTGCGCCGTGTTGGACCAGGAACGACCGCATGACCGACACCGCCCCACAGCCCTTGCCCTACACCGGGATCCGGGTCGTCGAGTTCACCCACATGGTCATGGGCCCCACCTGCGGCCTGCTGCTGGGCGACCTGGGCGCCGAGGTCATCAAGGTGGAGCCGGTGGCCGGCGACGACACCCGCCGGCTGCTGGGCGCCGGCGCCGGCTTCTACCCGGCCTTCAACCGCAACAAGAAGAGCGTGGCGCTCGACCTGAAGACGCCCGAGGGCCTGGAGGCCGCACGGCGGCTGGTGGCCACGGCCGACATCGTGAGCGAGAACTTCCGCCCCGGCACCATGAAGAAGCTGGGCCTGGACTACGAGACGCTGCGCCGCGACAACCCGCGCCTCATCTACGTGAGCCACAAGGGCTTCCTGCCCGGCCCCTACGAGAACCGCACCGCGCTCGACGAGACGGTGCAGATGATGGGCGGCCTGGCCTACATGACCGGCCGTCCCGGCGATCCGCTGCGCGCGGGCAGCAGCGTCAACGACATCATGGGTGGCCTCTTCGGCGCCATCGGCGCGATGGCTGCACTGCGCCGGCGCGAGCAGACGGGCGAGGGCGGCGAGGTGCAGTCGGCCCTGTTCGAGAACAACATCTTCCTGGTCGCCCAGCACATGCTGCAGTTCGCCGCCACGGGCGTCGCGGCCGATCCGATGCCGGCGCGCATCTCCTCCTGGGGCATCTACGACGTCTTCACGGTGAAGGACGGCCAGCAGATCTTCCTGGCCGTGGTGAGCGACAAGCAGTGGCCCATCTTCTGCCGCGCCTGCGGCCTGGAGGACCTGCTGGCCGACACGCGCCTGGCCACCAACAACGACCGCGTCCGCGCCCGCTCCTGGATGATGCCGATCCTGCGCGAGCGGCTGGCTGCCCGCAGTGCGGCCGAACTGACCGCGCTGTTCGAGCAGCATGCACTGCCCTTCGCGCCCATCGCCCGGCCGCACGAACTCTTCGAGGATCCGCATCTGGTGGCCAGCGGCGGCCTGGCGCCGGTGCGCATGAACGACGGCCACATGGCCCAGGTGCCGCTGCTGCCCTTGACGATCGACGGCGTGCGCCCGCCCCTGCGCCTGCAGCCGCCGGCCATCGGCGAGCACACGCGCGAGCTGCTGCGCGCCGCCGGCTATGCCGAGGCGCAGATCGAGGCCATGGTGGCAGCCGGCGCGGCCGCCGCCACGGCCGGCTGACCGACCGGTTGGCAAGGGGGCGCGACATGGACCGCCTCAAGCAGATGGAGACCTTCGTGGCCGTCGCCACGCGCGGCAGCCTCACGGCCGCAGCCAAGGCCGAGGGCGTGGCCGCCGCCATCATCGGCCGGCGGCTCGATGCGCTGGAGGAGCGCCTGGGCGTCAAGCTGCTGCTGCGCACCACGCGGCGCCTCACGCTCACGCACGAGGGCAGCGCCTTCCTGGAGGACTGCCAGCGCCTGCTGGCCGAAGTGGCCAATGCCGAGGCCAGCGTGAGCGCGGGCGGCGTCAAGGCCAGCGGCCATCTGCGGGTGACGGCGCCGGCCGGCTTCGGCCGCCGCCATGTGGCGCCGCTGGTGCCGCGCTTCCGCGAACTGCATCCGGAGGTGACCGTGTCGCTCAACCTCAGCGACCGGGTCATCGACCTGGCTGGCGAGCATTTCGACTGCGCGGTGCGCGTGGGCGACCTGCCCGATTCCTCGCTGGTGAGCATGCGCCTGGGCGACAACCGCCGCCGCTGCGTGGCCACGCCGGCCTATCTGCGTCGGAACGGCGTGCCGCGACATCCCTCGGACCTGGCGCGCTTCGATTGCCTCACGCTCAGCAGTGACGCCTCGCAGACGCGCGGCTGGGCCTTCCAGGTGCCGCGGCAGGATGGCGAGGGCGTGGAGGTGGTGCACCTGAAGCCCTCGGGCCCGCTGGACTGCACCGACGGGCAGGTGCTGCACGACTGGTGCCTGGCGGGCCTGGGCATCGCATGGCGCAGCACCTGGGAGGTGGAGGCGGAGATCGACGCTGGCCTGCTGGCGCCGGTGCTCGACGAATTCGCGGCGCCACCGAACGGCATCTACGCCGTGTTCCCCGAGCGCCGGCATCTGCCGCTGCGGGTGCGGCTGTGGCTGGACTTCCTCAAGGCCCAGTACGGCCGGGCCGACTACTGGGGGCGCGTGGGCTGAGGTGATCTGCGTTGGCTGCATCTCCCCTTGGGGAGAGGGGAGTGGATGCCCGGCGAATGCGCGGGCGACCGCCTATTTCTGCTTCTGATAGGCCTCGTGCGCCGCCTGGCCGCGGTCGGTGTCCTTGCGGCCGCTTTCCAGGTCGTCCAGGGCGCGCTTGCCGCGCTCGGTGGGCTGGCCGTCGCGCGCCTCCTGGCTGTCGGCGGACTGGTCGCGCTCGTGCGGCATGCGCGGCGCGTGGCCGTGGCTCTGCTTGGTGCGGGTCTGGCCTTCGCCAGCGGGATCGGGCTTTTCGGTGGGAGCGTTGCTCATGGGGGCGGTCTCTTGCTTTGGCGGGCGCGGTCGCGCCGCTCTTCGGCCCGATGGTGGCGCAGCGGCCCGCCGCCGCGGTAGGACGCCCCGGCCAGCCGCTGTAGGCCGGCTCAGTCGCGGGCGGCGTTGCCCAGGCGCCGGACCTGCGCCTGGTACTCCCGCTCCACGCGCGCGATGCGGCCTTGCCGCGCGTCCTCGCTCACCCACTGCGCCAGGCGCGCATGGCGCAGCGCCAGGTCGCGCTGCATGCGCGCGGCCTCCAGCAGCGCGCTGTCGTCGGCGGGCTCGTAGCCCAGGTCGGCCTGCAGCGAGCGCAGCACCGCCCGCTCCGCGTCCGCGCCGGGCGCGCGGCCGTAGTCCAGCAGCAGGTTGCGCAGCCCGGCCTGCTGCTCGGCCGGCAGGTCGCGCCGTACGACGATCTGCGCGGGCGGGGTGGGCAGCGAGGTCCACAGCACCTGCAGTCGCCCCGCCTCGGCGGGAAACAGGGCCTGGAAGCGCTCGAAATCCGTGCTGTTGGTGGTGGCCACGTCGGCATCGCCATTGGCCACGGCCAGGGCGTTGTCCTGGTGGTTGCCCACCGTCTCGGCCTTGAAGCTGGTCTCGATGTCGACGCCATGCGGCAGGAAGAGCTCCGACTGCGGCACGATGAAGCCCGACACCGAGCGGCGGTCGCCGCGCGCGATGTGCCAGCGTTGGGGGTTCTGCAGCACGGCGTCCAGCGAGGCCGGGCCGCCGTTCAGGCGCCCCAGCAGCAGCGCCCGGTGCTCCACCTGCCGCGGGTCGCGCCGTCGGCGCACCTGCGCCAGCACCTGCATCGGGCCGCTCGTCACGGCGTCCAGCGCCATCTTGCCGGACAGCAGCGCGAAGTCGACGCGGCCGTGCTGCAGGGCGCGGTCCAGCGTGTCGTACTGGAAGGCGCTGAACACCGTCACCGGCCGCCGCAGCGTCGAGGCGATGGCCAGCAGCAGCGGCTCCCAGCGGCGGCGGCTCTCGACCGCGTCGCCCATCGGCAGCAGGCCGAACACCAGGGCGGCGGGCGCACCGGCGCGCTCGCCGCCGGGCCGCGCACCGGCCGCGAGTGCCGGCGCCAGTACCGCGCCGGCGCCCAGGGCGAGGGCACCGACCAGCAGCCGGCGGCGGCCTTCAGCGCCCGTCATCGCGCAGGGCGGCCATCTGTTCGGCGAAGGCCGCGTCCAGCCGCTGCAGCCGTGCCTGGCGGGCTTCCTCGTTCACCCATTGCGCGGTCATGGCGTTCTGGCGCGCCAGCTGGTAGGCCAGGCGGGCCGCCGGCACCAGCGAGCTGTTGTCCGCCGGCAGGAAGCCCGCCAGGTCGTGCAGGGACTTGAGCACCGCCCGCTGCGCCTCGCCGCGCGCGCCCGGCGCCTTGCCGTAGGCCACCAGGAAGGCCTGCACCTGGCCCCGCAGCGCGGGCGGGTAGCCGTTGCGCATGACGATCTGCGCATGCGGGATCAGGTCGGATTCCCAGATCACCCGCAGCCGCCGCGCCTCGGCCGGGAACTGCAGGCGGAAGCGCTCGAAATCCGCGGTGTTGTTGGTGGCCACGTCGGCATCCCCATTGGCCACGGCCAGGGCGGTGGCCTGGTGGGTGCCCACGGTCTCGCTGCGGAAGCGCTCCATGGCGATGCGGTTGGGCAGGAAGAGCTGCAGCTGCGGCACGATGTAGCCCGACACCGAGCGCGGCTCGCCGCGAGCCAAGCGCCAGCGCTCCGGCTCGGCCAGCAACGCCTCCAGCGAGGGCAGGGGCCCGCCCTCGCGCACCAGCAGCAGCGCGCGGTAGCCGGGCAGGCCGTCGTGGCGCGTCACCTGCGCCAGCACGCGCATCTGGCGCAGCGTCACGGCGTCCAGCGCCATGCGGCCCGAGAGGAAGGCGATGTCCACCTCGCCGCGCTGGATGGCCTGGTCCAGCGCCTCGTACGAGGTGACCGACAGCACCGTCACCGGCCGTCCGATGGCCCGCCCCATGTCCGCCAGCAGCGGCTCCCAGTCGTTGCGCGACTCGAAGGCGCCGCCCAGCGGCAGGATGCCGAAGCGCACCGGCGCGGCCGCCGGCGCCGGCGCAGTCGGCGGCAGCACCTGCTGCGCAGCCGACAGGCTGGCGGCCAGGCCGATCCACAGCGCGGCCAGGGCCTGCGCAGCCCGCCTCAGGGCGACGCCGGCGACAAGGCAAGGGCGCCGGAGGCGCCTCTGAGGCTGGCAGTCGGGACGGGCGGCGGCGAGGGGCGCGGGCATGGCTGACTGAACGGGTTAGAGCGAATGCGCAGTCGTGGTGCGGCTGCGGACAATTCACAATTAGAAAACATTCAACGTTTTTTCTGTGACGTTTCTCACATGAGCGCCCTGCCGGGCCGTTCCCAGCCAATGCGCACGGCCGCCGAAGCCGCCGACGGTCCGCCCCGGGCCGCCGCGGCGCGGCCCGTGCCGGCGGCGCACACCGGCCCCGCCACCAGCGCGCCACCGCCGCCGCGGCAGGGGCGCGGGGCGCGTTTCTCGCTGGCGCGGCTGTCGCTGGGCCAGCAGATGGTGCTGCTGGCCGTGTTGCCGGCCACCCTGGCCATGATGGGTGCCATCGGCGTGCTGATGCGCCAGTACCTGGACGGCATGACCGAGCTGGTGCGGGCGAATGCCCAGACCGTGGGCCTGCAGCTGGCCACCGCCGCGCAGGCGCCGCTGGCGCAACTGGACCGCCGCGCCCTGCTGCGGCTGGCGCAGTCCGGCATCGCCCAGCCGCATGTGCAGCAGGTGCAGGTGTGGTCGGACGACGGCGAGATCCTGGCCAATGCCGAGACGCAGGACCGCGCGCGCGGCGCCGGCCTGCGCGCCGTGGTGCCGGTGCCTGCGCTGGACGGTCGCGATTCTGGCGGGCAGGTCATGGTGGAGATGAGCCTGGATGCCGTCGGCAGCGCCCGTCGGGCCGTCTGGCTCAACGTGCTGCTGGCCCTGGGCGCCAGCCTGGCGGGCGTGGCCCTGGCGGCCGGCTGGGCGGCGCGGCGCATCAGTGCGCCCATCCGCCGCCTGGCGCGCGCCGTCGACCGGCTGGGCGCGGGCGAGGAGGCCCATGTCGCCATCGAGGGCGCGGCCGAGGTGCGCCGGCTGCAGCACGGCTTCAACGCCACCGCCCATGCCCTGGCCGAGGGCCGCCGGCTGCTGCAAAGCCGCATCGAGACGGCCACGGCCGAGCTGGCCCGCAAGAACGCCCAGCTCGAAGTGGCCAGCCAGGCCAAGACCCGGCTGCTGGCCGCCGCCAGCCACGACCTGCGCCAGCCGCTGCATGCGCTCACGCTCTTCGCCGACGGCCTGGCCAATGGCGAGACCGATGCGGGCAAGCTGCAGCGCATCGCCCACATCCGCGAGTGCGTGGACTCGCTGGACCGGCTCTTCCTGGAGCTGCTGAACCTGTCGCAGCTGGACGCCGGCGTGCTGCAGCCCCAGTGGGCCGACTTTCCGCTGGATGCGGTGTTCGACGAGATCAGCCGCAACTTCCGCCCCGTGGCCGAGCAGCAGGAGCTGCGCCTGGTGGTGCGCAAGACCGACCTGTGGGTGCGCTGCGACCAGGTGATGCTCACGCGCGTGCTGTCGAACCTGGTCTCCAACTCGCTGCGTCACACGCCCGGCGGCGGCGTGCTGGTGGCGGCGCGGGGGCGCGGCCGCTCGGTGCGGGTGGAGGTGTGGGACAGCGGCATCGGCATCGCGCCCGAGCATCAGTCGCGGGTGTTCGAGGAGTTCTACCAGGTCGATCCGCAGCAGTCGCGCGGCACCCGCGGCATGGGCCTGGGCCTGGCCACGGTGCAGCGGCTGGCGCGGCTGCTCAACACCCGGGCCGAGCTGCATTCGGTGCCCGGCCGCGGCACGCGCGTGCGGCTGCTGCTGCGGGCGGCGCATCCGCCGGCCCATGCCGTGGTGCGCCCGGCCGCCACGATCACCCAGCCGCTCACCCTCTCGGCGCCGTCCGGCGACGTGCGACTGGACGGCCTGCGCATCCTGGTCATCGACGACGAGGCGGGCATCCTCGAAGGCCTGCAGGTGGTGCTGGGCGCCAGCGGCGCCACCGTGATGGCCGCGCAGGGCCGCGAAGAGGCCCTGGCCCTGGCCGACGCCTGGGAAGTGCCGCCCGACGTGGTGGTCAGCGACCTGCTGCTGCGTGCCGGCGACAACGGCCTGGCGGTGCTGGAGGCGCTGCGCCGGCATCCCAAGGGCATCGGCGACGACACCGCCTGCCTGCTGGTCACCGGCGAGACCAAGCCCGAGCGCCTGCGCGAGGTCGCCTCGGCCGGCGTGGCCGTGCTCTACAAGCCGGTGTCGCCCCGGCTGCTGCGCCAGGCGATCCAGGCCCAGGTGGTGGCGCGCGGCATCGCGCCGGACGGCGGCCCGCCTGCGCGAGCGGTGTAGGCCATCGGATATAGCGCCGGCCGCCTGCGGCGCCGGCAGCCCGCCTCGCTAGTCCCTCCGCCTTATCGCCCTCGGCGCGGGCGCTTCGTACAGTGGGCGGCCGCCCGTTCCTGCCCCCTCCATGCCCGTCTGCTCCCCCTTCCGCCAGCGCCTGCGGGCCGCCCTGCTGGGCCTGGCCCTGCTCGCCAGCCTGGGGCCGGCGCATGCGGCCGGCTGGACGGTGCTGCTGGCCGACGACGCGCCCGGCCATGCCGAATTCGCCCGCGAGCTGCGCGTGGCCCAGCCCTCGGCCGAACTGCTGCGCCTGCCGGCGGGCGCCGTACCCGAGCCGGCCGAGGCCGAAGACGAGCGCACCGCCGCCAATGCCGGCGTGCGCACCCGCAGCCTGCGGCCCGCCGCCATGCCCGAGCGCCTGACCGTCGCCGTGGGCGCGGCGGCGGCCCGTGCGGCGCTGGACCGCGGCGGCAGCGAGCCGCTGCTGCTCGCCATGCTCAGCCGGCTGGACTACGAGGGCCTGCGTCCCTTGCCCGCCCTTCGCATGCCGGGCCGGCGCATCGGCGTGCTGCTGCGCGAGCCCTCCTTCGCCGACCAGCTCGCCCTGATCGACGCCGTGCTGCCCGGGCGCCGCCGCCTGGGGCTGGTGGCCACGGCCGAATCCGAGCCCATGCTGCGCGAACTGCAGCGCGCTGCGGCCGGTGGCGAATGGTCGCTGCAGGTGGAGCAGGCGCCCGATGCGCTGTCTCTGGCCGGCGCCCTGCGCGCCGTGCTGCCGCGCTGCGAGGCCCTGCTGGTGCTGCCCGACGCCATCGGCAGCAGCCAGGCCGCCACGCTGGCGGTGCTGCATGCCGGCGCCAGCGCGGGCGTGCCCGTCTTCGGCAGCAACGAGGGCATCGTGCGATCGGGCGCGCTGGCGGCGGCCGTCTCCACCCCCGCGCTGCTGGCGCGCCAGGCCCAGGCCATGGGCCGGCGGCTCGCCGCGGCGGGCGGTGTGACGCCCATGCCCGTGGTCGAGAGCGCCTCGCCCGCAGTGGCGCGGGTCAACCCCAACGTGGCCCGCAGCCTCGGGCTTGTGCTGCCCACCGAGCAGTCGCTGACCGAGCGCTTGGCCGGACAGAGATGAGAGCACCCCCCCATGCCGCTGCGCGGCTCCCCCCCTCTCTGGCGCCTTCGGCTTGGAGGGAGGGCGCACCCAGAGGCCTGGCGAAGCCAGTTCCTCGGGTGCCCTGGCGTGGCCTGCTCCGCGGCCTTCTGACCATTGAGGGTGCGCGGGTGTCCGGCGCGGTGGATCGTTGAAATGATCGTGGGCTCGCTTGCCGGCGGCGATCCGCGGCCGGCTGACACGGCATCCGGCCGGCTGCTCGTGGTGCGCGGCAGCCTGCAGCGCGACCTGGTGCGGCTGGGGCTGCTGCCCTGCGCGGTGGTGGCGCTGCTGCTCACGGGCTGGCTCACCCACAGCCGGCTCGCGATGCTCGACGACGTGTTCGCGGCCGAGGGGCGGGCCATCGCGCGGCAGGTCGCCGCCATGTCGGACCTCAGCCTCTATGCCGGCGATGTGGCCGCGCTGCAGAGCGTGGCGCAGGCCGCGCTGCGCGGCGGCCAGGCCAGCCGGGTGGAGATCAGCAATGGCGCGGGCATCCATGTGGTGGCCGCCGGCGCCGATGCCACCCACCCGGACCGCCTGCGCAGCTTCACCGCACCCGTGCTGCTGCGCGAGGCCTCGCGCACCATGGCCTTCGCGCCGCCGGGCGTCACCGCGGCCGGCGATCAGGCCATCGGCAGCGTGGTGGCCCTGCGCGACACCACGCAGCTGCGCCGCGCCCGCATCCAGTCGCTGCTGACCGGCATCGGCATCGGCCTGCTGGCGCTGGGCGGCGCCTGGCTGGCGGTGCGGCACATGGCGCGCGACATCGCCCGGCCGCTGCGCCGCGTGACGCAGACGGTCGCGGCGCTGCAGGCCGGCCAGTTCGACGCCCGCTGTGCCATCGCCGGGCGCACCCCGCGGCGCGGCCGGCCCATGCACGAGTTCGCCACCCTGGCCGACGACGTCAACCGCATGGCCGAGCAGTTGCAGCGCCACAAGCAGGCCAGCGACGAGCGTGTGCGCGAGGCCACGGCCGTGGCCCTGGAGCGCATGACCGAGGCCGAGCAGGCCGCGCTGTCGCGCTCGCGCTTCCTGGCTGCGGCCAGCCACGACCTGCGCCAGCCGCTGCATGCCATGGGCCTGTTCATCGACGGCCTGCTCACCGGCGCGGCCGAGACGCAGCGGCCCGCCCTGCTGCGGCTGCAGGAGAGCACGGCCTTCATGAGCCTGCTGCTGGACGACCTGCTGGAGATCTCGCGCCTGGACGCGCGCGTGCTCACGCCCGAGGTGGTCGACCTGCCGCTGGCGCCGCTCTTCGATGCGCTGGCCGCGCAGCATGCGGCCCATGCGGCGGCCGCCCGCGTGCGCGTGGCGTGGCGGGCCCGCGGGCTGGCCGTGCGCAGCGACGGCGGCATGCTCCAGCGCGTGGTCGGCAACCTGGTGGCCAACGCCATCCGCCATTCACCGCCGGGCGGCACCGTGCTGGTCACGGCGCGGCGGCGCGGGGGCGACCGGGTGCGCATCGAGGTGCGCGACCGGGGCGTGGGCATCGCGCCCATCCACCAGCAGCGCATCTTCGAGGAGTTCTACCAGGTGGCCAACGTGGAGCGCGACCGGCGCCAGGGCTTCGGCCTGGGGCTGGCCATCTGCGCCCGGCTGGCCACGCTGCTGGGCAGCCGCATCGGCCTGAACTCGGCGCTGGGCTGCGGCAGCACCTTCTCGCTGGCGCTGCCGCAGGCCCAGGCCGCCCCGCAGGTCGCGCCCGTGCCCGCGGCCTCGGTACCGCCCGGGGAACCGTCGCTTGCCGGCCTGCGCTGCCTGCTGGTGGACGACGACGCGCACATCCGCATCGCCACGGCCGAGCTGCTGGCCCAGTGGGGCTGCGAGGCCGTCTGCCTGGCCAGCGCGCGCGACGCCGTCGCCTGCCTCGGCGCGCCGGGCGAGCGCTTCGACCTGGTGCTGTGCGACCTGCAGCTGGCCGAGGGCGAGGACGGCCTGGACGTGCTGGCCGCCGCGCGCCGGCTGCAACCCGATGCGCTGGCGGTGGTCATCTCGGGCGCCACGGGGCCGCAGGCCCTGCAGCGGTTGCGCGCCGCGGGCGCGACCGTGCTGACCAAGCCCGTCGCGCCCGCCCGGTTGCGCGCCTTGCTTGCCACGTTGAAATGATGCCTCGATCCCCCTTGGAGCCCACTGCATGCGCGATCCCAGCGAACTGAGCGGCATCCGCCCCTTCATCGCCACGCCCTGCCATGGCGCGCAGGTGGGCAGCCTGTATGCGCGCAGCCTGCTGGGCCTGGCCAACCTGGCCTGGCAGCACGGCTTCGCCATGCAGACACGGCTGCTCGACGGCGACAGCCTGATCACCCGCGCCCGCAACCGGCTGGTGGCCGAGTTCATGGCCGACGCACGCTGGACGCATCTGTTCTGGATCGATGCCGACATCGGCTTCGAGCCCGAGGCGGCGCTGCGCCTGCTGCTGGCCGGGCGGCCGGTGGTGGCCGGCATCTATCCCTACCGCACCTCGGCCTGGCCGCAGCAGGGCCTGCCCCAGGCGCTGCCCGCGGGCAGCCGGCAGGCCGACTTCGACGCCCGCTACGCGCGCTATCCGCTCAACGTGGGCGACACGCCGGTCACGGCCGATGCCGACGGCTTCGTGCCGGTGCTGGACGCGCCCACCGGCTTCATGCTGATCGAGCGCGGCGTCTTCGAGCGCATGGCCGAAGCCATGCCCGAGCTGCGCTACACGCCCGACCCTGGCGACCATGCCAACACGCACCTGCCGCACCACCGCTTCTTCGACGTGATGGCCGAGCCCGGCGGCGGCCGCTACCTGAGCGAGGACTACGCCTTCTGCCGCCGCTGGCAGCAGCTGGGCGGCACCGTCTGGGCCGACCTGCAGTCGCGGCTGTCGCACCAGGGCCAGCAGGTGCAGGTGGGTGACCTGGGGCGGGCGCTGGCGGCGCGCATGGGGCCGACCCCGCCGCCCGCGCCGGGCGACTGAAGCCGCCGCGCGTCCGTCACACCACCAGGTGCGCCTCCAGCGCCTCGCGGCCCAGGGCACGCATCTCGCCCTGCAGCACGCAGCGGCCATGGTCCAGCACCAGCACGTCGCTGGCGATGGCCTCCAGGAAGCTCAGGTTCTGCTCGACCACGATGAAGCTGCGGCCCTCGGCCGTGGCCTCGTGGATGCACTGCGCCATGCGGTCGATGTTCTCGGGCTGCACGCCTTCGGTGGGTTCGTCCAGCATCGTGAGCGGCGCTGCCAGTGCCATCGTGCGCGCGAAGGACAGCAGCTTGCGCTCGCCGCCGCTGAGCGCGCCGGCCCGTTGCGCCAGCCGTTCGCGCAGCCGGGGAAAGCGTGCGAAGAGCGTGTCGTAACGGGCATCGCGGCGGCGGCCGATGTGCAGCCACAGGTTCTCCTCGACGCTGAGCTCGCCGAACACCACGTTCTCCTGCGGCGCATAGGCGATGCCGGCCGCCAGCCGCGCATGCGGCGGCAGGGCGCGCAGGTCCTGTCCGGCCCATGCCAGCGTGCCGCCGGCCACCGGCAGGAAGCCGGCCAGCGCCTTGAGCAGCGTGCTCTTGCCGACGCCGTTGCGCCCCAGGATGCCCAGCACGCGACCGGGCGCGGTGCAGCCGGACACGCCGCGCACCACCACCGTGTCGCCGTAGCCGCACTGCAGATCGTCGAACTGGAGGACGGGAGGTTTCTTCATTTGCGGGCTCCGGCATAGACGGCGCGCACCGCCGGGTCGGCCTGGATCGCTGCCATCGGCCCGTGGGACAGCAGCCGTCCCTGGTGCAGCACCAGCACGTCGCCGCCCAGGGCGGCCACGGCGGCCAGGTCGTGCTCGATCAGCAGCGCTGCCGCGCCCAGTTCATGCACGGACTCGCGGATGACATCGATCATGCGGTGGGTCTCCGCCGGCGAGAGGCCGGCGCAGGGCTCGTCCAGCAGCACCAGCCGGGGCTCGGGCAGGAGCGTCATGACCAGCTCCAGTGCCTGGCGCTGCCCTTGCGACAGCTGGCCGGCGGGCAGGGCCTGCTGCGCCTGCAGCTCGGGAAAGCGCGCCAGCAGCCGGTGCAGCAGCGGCGTGTGCCAGCCCAGCGGCGCCGCGCCCAGCGCCGCCAGGGGCGCCAGGCGGCCGGCCCACAGGGCGACCTGCAGGTTCTGCGCCACGCTCAGTGCCGGGAAGACCGACGGGATCTGCAGCTTGCGGCCCACGCCGTGCCGGGCAACACGCCAGGCGTTCAGGCCGGTGATGTCGGCCTCGCCGAGCTGCACCGTGCCGCCGCGCACCGGCAGGCGGCCGGTCATGGCGTTGAAGGCCGAGGTCTTGCCGGCGCCGTTGGGTCCGATCACGGCCCGGATGCCGGGGCCCTCCAGCGCCAGCGAGAGGCCGTCGAGGATGCGCACCCCTGACTGGCTGCAGCGCACCGCGTCGAAGCGCAGCGCCGGCACGCCGGCCGGGCTCGCGGATGGCGGCGCGGCCACCGGGCGCGCGGGCGCGGGGGCGAGCCAACGGTCGGTCCAGCGCGCGGCCAGGCCGGCCAGCCCCTCGGGCAGGAAGCGCACCACGGCGATGAACAGCAGCCCGACCGCCACCTCCCAGTAGGCGAAGGCATCGCGCAGCTCCGACGACAGCCAGCCCACCGCCACCGCGCCGAGCAGGGCGCCCAGCGGGCTGGCCTTGCCGCCCACCGCAGCCCAGATCACGAACTCGGTGGACAGCACGAAGCCCATCGCCTGCGGCGTGACGATGCCCTGATGCGCCGCGAACAGCACGCCGGCCACGCTCGCCAGCAGCGCCGACAGCGCATAGGCCTTGGCCTTGATGCGGTCGGTGGCATAGCCGAAGAGCTGCATCCGGTCCTCGCTCTGCGCGATGCCCGACCACAGCGTGCCGATGGGCCGCCGCAGCCACAGCCCCAGCAGGCCGGTGGAGACCACGGCCGCCGCCGCCACCAGCCAGTAGAGGTGGCCGAAGCGGTCCAGGCCCGGCAGCTCGGGGATGTCGCCCAGGCCGTTGAAGCCGCCGGTGACGCTGCGCCACTGCAGCGCCGCCAGGCTGCCCAGCATGGCCATGGCGAGCGTGATCAGCGAGAAGTAGGGCCCGCTGCGCAGGCTGCGGGCGAACAGCAGCCGCGCCACGACCCAGGCCAGCAGCGCCGGCAGCAGCAGCGCCGCCGCCAGCGCCCCGGCGCCCGTCGGCGTCGCGAGCCCGGCCTTGAGCGCACCGCCGGCCAGGTAGGCACCGAGGCCGAAGTACAGCGCATGGCCCAGCGGCAGGAAGCCCAGCCGGCCCCAGCACAGGGCCACGCCCTGGGTGGCGATGCCGTAGATGAGGAACAGCGCCACCTGGTAGGCCAGGAAGTCGTTGCCGGCCAGCGGCAGGACCACGAGACCGGCAGCCAGCACGGCGGCGGGCGCAAAGGCGCCCAGGCGGCCGAGCGCTGCCGGCCCGCTGCGGGCGACGGCGGGACGGGCCAGGTCAGCGGCGGGCAAGGAGTCCATCGGGTTTGAGCCACAGGAAGAGGATCGAAAGCACCAGCACCACGGCGTAGCCGCTGGTCTGGCCGGCAATGCTGCTGACCACCGCCTGCGTGCCGCCGATGGTGCCGACGCCCCCCAGCAGCCCGCCCAGCGAGCCCAGCCCGCCCACCACCAGCACGAAGAAGGCGTCGAGCAGGTAATCCACGCCGATGCCGGGCTCCACGCGCACCAGCGGCGCCAGCAGCACGCCCGCCGCGCCGGCCAGCACCACGCCCACCACGAAGGTGCGCGAGGCCAGTCGGCGCGTGTCGATGCCCAGCGCCTGCGCCAGCACCGGGTTGCCCGTCATGGCCCGCACGCGCAGGCCGGCGGTGCTGCGGCGCCACCACAGGCCGATGGCGACCAGCAGCAGGGCCACCAGCAGGATCAGGCCCAGCCGGTAGGCCGGGTAGGCGGTGGCGCCCAGCATCAGCGGCTGCGCCAGCGGCGTGTCGAGCGTCTGGTAGCCCTTGCCCCAGATCGCCTCCACCGTCTTGCGCATCAGCATGGCCAGCGCCCAGGTGGCCAGCAGCGTGTCGAAGGGGCGGGCATACAGCGGGCGGATCAGCCAGCGCTCGACCGCCCAGCCCAGCGTGCCGCACACCACCACGGCCAGCGGAAAGGCGGCGGGCAGCGGCCAGCCCCAGCCCTGCACCGTGACCACGCAGTAGGCGCCGAGCATCACGAACTCGCCGTGCGCCATGTTCATCACGCCCAGCAGGCCGAAGACGATGGCCAGCCCCAGCGTGGTGAGCGTCAGCGTGGCCAGCTCGTAGACGATGTTCAGTCCGTGCAGGACCAGGCTGCCGTCCACCGTCACACCTTGCAGCTCTGGCCCGAGGCCACGCGCGGGAAGGTCTTGACCACGCGGAAGCCCTGCGCGTCCACATCGGCCAGGTAGATGTCCTGCTCCACATGGCGGTTGTGCATGGTGACCGCGCCGCGCGGGCCGGTGTAGCTCGCGCCTTCGCTGGCGGCGTCCATCTTTGCAGTATCGAGGCTGCCGGCCTTGCGGACGATGGCGTCCATCATGAGGAAGCCTTCGTAGGTGGATTCCGCCAGCCCGTTGAGCGCGGGCGCCTGCGCGCCGAAGCGTGCCGCATAGGCCTGGGCGAAGGCCTTGGCGCCGGCGGTGTCGATGCGCGCGAAATAGCCGGAGCTGGAGTACAGGTTGCGCGCATTGGCCACGCCGATGCCCGCCAGCGTGTTCTCCTCGATCAGCGTGCCCAGTCGCAGTGCCTTGTCGGCCAGGCCGAAGCTGGCGAAGGCCTTGTTGAAGTTGACCGAGGCGCCGCCCACCAGCGACACCAGCACCGCGTCGGCGCCGCTGTCGCGGATGCGGGCCAGCGTGGCGTCGAAGTTGTCCACGGTGAAGGGCAGGTATTCGTCGCCCACCACCTGCGCGCCGGTCTGGGCGATGTAGGTCTTGGCGGTGGCATTGGTATTGCGGCCCCAGATGTAGTCGTTGCCCACCAGGTACCACTTGGTCGGCTTGCGCTCGGCGGCCAGCCAGGGAATGACGGGCTGCAGCTGCTGCTGCGGCGTCTCGCCGTTGACGTAGGTGGCGCGGGCGCATTCGCCGCCCTCGTAGATCGGCGTGTAGAAGTAGGGCACCTGCCCCTTGAAGAGGCCGACCAGCGCGCCACGCACGGCGCTGTCGTGCATGCCCACCACGGCGGCGGCGCCCGAGCCCTTCCACAGCTTGAGCGCGGTCTGCGCGGCCTCGGCCGGTGGCAGTCCGGCATCGCCGAACAGCAGCTCCAGCTTGCGCCCGAGGATGCCGCCACGGGCATTGAGCGTCTCGGCGGCCAGCTGGGCGCAGGCCTTGGCCGAGGGGCCGAACAGGCCGGCCGGCCCGCTCTGCGGGATGAGCACGGCCACCTTGAGCGGTGTTTCGGCCAGCGCGGGCGGCAGGGCCAGGGCAGCGCCGGTGGCTGCGCCGCTGCGGATGAAGTCTCGACGGTTCATGGAATCCTCCTCGTGAAGCCAGGGAAAGGGATGGCGCGCAACGACCTTCTCAGTCGAGCGGCGGCAGGGCGGGCGGGGGCAGCACGCGCTCGATCGCGGCGCCGATGGCGAGCAAGCGGCGGTCGCTGCCGGCCGGGCCGTCCAGCGCCAGGCCCACGGGCAGCCCGTCGGGCCCCACGCCGGCAGGCAGGCTCAGCCCGGGAATGCCGGCATTGCTGCCCGGATCGGTGTTGCGGATGTAAGTCAGGAAGGCCGGCTGCGGCGTGCCCAGGAATTCCACCCCGCCGCCGGCCAGCAGTGGTCGCGCGGTCAGCGGCGCGGTGGGAAAGGCCAGCGCCTCCACCTGCGCCTGCGCGAAGGCCTCGCGGTAGAGCGCCTGCAACCGCTCGCGGGCGGCCAGGGCCTCGCGGTAGGCAGCCTCGGGCACGCCGTCCTTCAGCAGCGGCTGCAGCAGGCCGGCCACGTCGGGGCTGCCGATGCCGGCGAGCAGCGCGGGCAGGTCGACGTCGTGCCCGGCCTCGCGCAGGTAGCCGGGCATCTGCGCCATGAATTCGTAGAGCGCCACCGGGAAGCCGACGGCGTCGTTGAGCGCGTCCAGCTCGGGCAGGGCCACCTCGACCAGCACCACGCCGGCGCGCTCCAGCGCCTGCCGGGCCTGCGCCATCACGGCGGTGACCGAGGCATCGCAGGCATCCCAGAAGCGCTGCGTCGGCAGGCCCAGGCGCAGGCCGCGCAGCGGGATGTCGGCCAGCGGCGTGGCGTCCTGCGCCATCACGGCGTCCAGCAGGGCCAGGTCGTGCACGCTGCGGGCCATGGGGCCGGCGGTGTCGCGGGTGGCCGAGATGGGCGCGATGCCGCCGCCGGGAATGCGCCCCACCGTGGGCCGCAGGCCGGCGATGCCGCACAACGCGGCCGGCAGCCGCACCGAGGCGCCGGTGTCGGTGCCCAGGGCGGCGGGCACCAGCCCGGCACTCACCACCACGGCGCTGCCGCCACTGCTGCCGCCGGGGATGCGATCCGGCGCCCAGGGGTTGCGGATGCGGCCGGTGACGGCGTTGTCGCTGGAGATGCCGAAGGCCAGCTCGTGCATGCCAGCCTTGCCCGCTACGACGGCGCCCGCTGCGCGCAGGCGCCGCACCACCTCGGCATCGGCGCGCGGGCGGCGGCCGTGCAGCGCGCCCGTGCCGGCACCGGTGGGCAGGTCGGCGGTGCCGATGTTGTCCTTGAGCGCGAGCGGGATGCCCGTGAGCGCCGGCGCGTCGCCGCGCGCCAGGGCTGCGTCGGCTTGCGCGGCCTGGGCGAGGAAGGGCGTCGGGTCGAAGGCCACGTAGCCGTTGAGGTGGGCCAACTGCTGCGTGCGGGCGGCGAGGGCCTGCGCCAGCTCAGCGGCGCTGAAGTGCTTCTGCGCGAGGCCCTGCTGCAGCGCGGCGATGCCGAGCCGGTGGAGCGGTTGCGGGTTTTCCATAGGCGGAGGGTGGGCGCACGGGGGTGCCGCGGGAGGGCCGGCACGCGTACGCTCGAAGGAGTTGATGCAGCGGAAGGCTACCCAGCAGCCGCTTGCCAGGCACCCGTCGAGATTGACGGGACGCGCAGTGGTGAAGATGGCTGCATCTGGCACGACCGTTGCTGCATCCGCTGCCACCGGCAGCGGCCGGCGTCCGACCCGCACCCTTTCACGCCCAGCACCAGCGATGTACCTCTCGAATGACCAAGTGGCGGCACTGTCCGAGTGCTACCGGGTGCTTGCGAGCGCGGACGACCTGCACGAGCTGCGGCACCTGCTGGCCCCCGCGCTGGCGCGGGCGCTCAGGGCGCAGTCGCTGGTGTCGCGCGACTACGACGCCGGCAGCCGCCGCTACGCCATCAGCTTCGCCCACAACCTGGATGAAGCGCACGCCCAGCGCTACGAGGCGCATTTCCAGTTCTGCGATCCGATCACGCCCGTGCTCCAGCCGCTGCGCTGCGGCGGCTTCGCGCATGCGCTGCCGCGGGCGCAGCTGGTGCGCACCGAGTTCTACAACGACTTCCTGCGGCCCTACGAGATGCACCGCGGGCTCAACCTCTACGCCTGCGACGGCGACACCTTCGTCGGCGACATGCTGGCCTTCCGCAGCGAACGCCAGCCCGAGTTCGAGGACGGCGAACTGGCCATCCTGCGGATGCTGGAGCCGTCGTTCACGGCGGCGCTGCTGCGGCTGCGCAAGGTCCGCACGGCGCCGCTGGCGACCGTGATGGACGACGCAGCGCTGCTGGGCGTGCTGGCCCGCCAGTCGCTGACGCCGCGCGAGGCGGAGGTGGCGCTGCTGGTGTTCCGCGGCTGTGCCGACAAGGAGATCGCCCGCAGCCTGCAGCTGCAGCCGACCACGGTGCGCTACTACCTCAACAACGCGGCCGAGAAGCTCGGCGCCCGGGGCCGGACGCGGCTGGCCCACCGTGTCTCGCAGCTCGCTGCGGCACCGGCGGCGGGTGGCGTCCGGACGCACTGACGCCGACGCCGCACGTCCGCACGCGGCGGCACAGCCCACCCGCGGCGCGGTCTTGTGCCCGCATCGGCCCGGTGCGCCACGGGCCCCTTCCATAATCGACCGGATGCCGATCCTGCACGCCGACGACCTGCTCCGCATCCACACCTACGCGGCCATCGAGCCCGGCCCCCGGCTGTTGGTGATGGGCGGCGTACACGGCGACGAGACGGGCGGCACGGCCGGCATCGAGCGCCTGAAGGCCGAGCTCGACGGCGGCACACTCGGCGTGGCGCGGGGCCGGCTCACGCTGGTGCCGGTGGCCAATCCGCTGGCGCGGCGGCTGATGCAGCGCGAGGGCGAGCGCAACCTCAACCGCGCCTTCCGCCCCCGCACCGAGCCGCGCGACTACGAGGACCGGCTCACCAACCTGCTCGCGCCGCTGATCGCGCAGCACGAGGTGCTGCTGGACCTGCATTCCTTCGAAAGCCCCGGCGAGGCCTTCGCCATGATCGGCCCGCGCGACAACCCGGGCCCGCTGGAGCCCTTCGCCCGCGCCGAGGAAGAAGGCCGCCTGGCCCTGCACATCGGCACGCCCACCATCGTGGAAGGCTGGCTGGACGTCTACGCCGCGGCCATCGCGCGCCGCGCGGGCGGCGTCGCGCCGTCCGAGGACGAGATCGACTACGGCCGCGGCACCAACGAGTACATCCGCAACTGCGGCGGCTACGGCGTGACGCTGGAATGCGGGCAGCACCGCGACCCGATGGCGCCCGAGGTGGCGTGGCAGGCCATCCGCCGCACGCTCGCGTTGCTGGGCATGGCGCCGCTGCCCGAGGGCCTGGCCGCGCATCCGCCGGCACGGCCGCGCCTGCTGCGGCTGCGCGATGTGACCGACCGGCTGCACGAGGGCGATGTCTTCGTGCGCGAGTGGGCCACCTTCGACGCCGTGAAGGCGGGCGAGCTCATCGGCCATCGCCACGATGGCAGCGAGGTGCGGGCCGCCGCGGACGGCCACATCGTGTTCCCGAACCCCGTCGCGCGGGTGGGCACCGAGTGGTTCTACTTCGCCACGCCCAGCGAGCGCCTGCTGGGCTGAGGAGCGCGGGCCGGCCCGCTGCCTGCTCGCTCCGCGGAGCGCGTGGACTGCAGGCGCGGGAGGGGCCTGCGAGCGTTCAGGCCGCCGGCCGCAGGCGCGTCACCAGCGTCTGCAGCGCATGCCGCACCGTCGCCGCGCGCACGGCGGCGCGGTCGCCGCTGAACAGGCGCCGCTCCGTCCAGCACTGGCCGTCCAGCGACCAGCCGAACCACACGGTGCCCACCGGCTTCTCGGCCGAGCCGCCGCCCGGCCCGGCCACGCCGGTGACGGCCACCGCCGCCTGCGCGAGCGAGTGCGCGAGGGCGCCTTCGGCCATGGCCCGCGCCACCGGCTCGCTCACGGCGCCGTGGGCGGCGATGACATCGGCCGGCACGCCCAGCATCTGCGTCTTGGCCTCGTTGGAATAGGTGACGAAGCCGCGCTCGAACCAGGTGCTGGAGCCGGCCAGGTCGGTGCAGGCGCCGGCGATCAGGCCGCCGGTGCAGCTCTCGGCGGTGGCCAGCATGCGGCCGCTGATGCCCAGCAACTCGGCCAGTTGGCGCACCAGCGCGGGCAGGTCGGGCGCCTCGTCGGCGGCGGGCGGGACGGGGGTGATGATCATGGTCTTGGGCCTCGAATCGGGTGTGAAGGGAACGGCCCGTTCACCACCACAGCGCACGCGCCAGCGCGATCACCAGCAGCGTGCAGAAGGCGGCCACCAGGTCGTCCAGCAGGATGCCCAGGCCCGACAGGGCCCAGCGCGGTGCCGTCGGGTCGTAGGGGATGAGCCGGTCGGCCCAGCCCACCGGGCCGGGCTTGGCGGCGTCGAACAGGCGGAACAGCGCAAAGGCCACGATCTGGGCCAGCAGCCCGGCCGGCAGCACCAGCCACAGCACGAGCCAGATGGCCGCGATCTCGTCCCAGACCACGGCGCCCGGATCGGGCACGCGCAGATTGCGCGCCGCCACCGTGCACGCCCACCAGCCGACAGGCCAGGCGGCCAGCGTCACCACGCCGAGCGCGAAGGGCGACAGCACATGCGCCAGCACGACGAACACCGCCCATCCCCACAGCGTGCCGGCCGTTCCCGGCGCCACGCGCGAGAGGCCGGCACCGAAGCCGAGGGCGATGGCATGGGCCGGATGCGCGCGCAGGAAGGCCCAGGTGGGCCGCACCGGCGGCAGGGGCAACACGCCGGCAGGGGCAGCGGAGAAGGCGGGCGCGTCGGGGGGAGAAGACGGAGCAGCGGACATGAGCCGCCGATGGTAGACCCGGCCTCGCGGGATGCCCAGCCTGTCGCCTGCGTCGGTCGGACTGGCTCCCTCTCCCGCGAGGGGCGAGGGGCTCTGGATCCGCAGGCCGCGTGTGACGGCCCGCGAGGCGGCCCCTTCAGCCTGCGGCGACCGTCTGCGCGCTGCGCCCGGCCAGTTGGGCCAGCAGCGCGCCGGGGTCGGCCGGCAGCCGGTCGCCGCGCCAGGCCACGTGCTGGTCGGTGCGCACCAGCAGCAGCGCATGGGCATAGGCGGCGGGCAGCGGGCCGGCGGCCACCGGGTCCACCACCGTGAGTGGCATGCCCAGTGCGTTGGCCGCGGCCTGCAGCGGTGCCACGTCCACCGCCGGGTCCAGCCGCAGCAGCGTGTAGCCCGTGCCCAGGAGGTCGTAGAGCGAGCGGCCGTCTGCCAGCCAGAAGTGCGGCGCGCGGCAGCCGGGCACCGTCGAGGGCGTGAAGTCGCCCATCGAG
Source organism: Pseudacidovorax sp. (assembly GCF_017991995.1). Classification (GTDB taxonomy): domain Bacteria; phylum Pseudomonadota; class Gammaproteobacteria; order Burkholderiales; family Burkholderiaceae_C; genus Xenophilus. The sequence continues at coordinate 108,740 of NZ_JAGOPN010000004.1, forward strand.
TAGGCGGGCGGCTGGGCGCCGTCGTCCACGATCAGCGGCGAGCCGGCGTAGAAGTAGCCGAAGTTCAGGCCCGCGCAGCAGAACTGCTGCACGTTCAGGTCGTAGGCCTCGCGGCCCACGCGCGCGCGCTCGGCGTCGGCCTCGGGGCCCTGGGCTTCGATGTTGGGCGGCACGGCGCCGCGGGCGCGGATCATCTTCTGCGCATGGTCCATGGCGAAGTGCGACACCTGCTCGGTGATCGGCTGGCGCTCGGCCTGGTAGGCGTCGAGGATGGCCTCGCCGCCCCAGCCGTGCAGCCGGGCCGACAGCAGCCAGGCCAGGTTCACGGCATCGGCGATGCCCGCGTTCATGCCGTAGCCGGCATAGGGCACCCACAGGTGCGCCGCGTCGCCGGCGATGAAGACGCGACCCGCGCGCAGCCGGTCGGCCACCAGGCGGCGGCCCACCCAGTCCTCGCGGCTGATGACCTCGTACTCGAAGTCGGGGCCCACGCCCAGGATGGCGCGGATCGACCAGTCCCGGTCCACGGCGTCGAAGTCGGCCTCGTGCGGATGAAGGTGGTTGTGCACCAGCCAGTCCTGCTGCCCGTCGATGGCGAAGACGGTGCCGCAGCGCTCGGGGTTGACGGCATAACAGCACCAGGCGTCCTTGTCCGTCAGCAGGGCCTTGAGCCCTGGCGCGCGGATGAAGGTGGACTGCACGCGCTGGATCACCGGCGTGCCTTCGAGCTTGGCGCCCATGGCCTTGCGCACGCCGGAGCTGCCGCCGTCGCAGCCCACCAGGTAGCGGGCCCGGAGCTGGCGCGTGCCGCCGCTGTCCAGGTCGAGCAGCGTGGCGGTCACGCCGTCCTCGTCCTGCACGAACTCGGCCACCTGCGTGCGGTTGAAGAGCTGCACGCCGGGCTGCGCTGCCGCGTGGTCGAGCAGGATCGGCTCCAGGTAGATCTGGTTGATGCGGTGCGGTGGTTCCGGCGTGGGCCACCAGCCGTCGGGGCCGGCGGTGTCGGTGTAGCGGGTGCTGCGGCCCGGGATGGGGATGCGCGTGAGTTCGGTGCCGGTCACGCGGGTGCGGAACACCACGTCGTTCGGATAGTCGGGCGGCAGGCCCGCATCGCGCAGGCGCGCGGCCACGCCCAGGCGGCGCAGCTGCTCCATGGTGCGGGCCGACACATGGTTGCACTTGACGCTGGGCGGCTCGCCATAGCGGCGCAGTTCGGCCACGGCCACGCGGTGGCCGCGCTGCGCCAGGTCGGTCGCCAGCGTCAGGCCGACAGGGCCGCCGCCGACGATCAGCACGTCGGCGTCGAAGAGGGAGGATGGAGAGGCGGAAGAAGTCATCGTTGCAGTCTTGTCAGTCCAGCTTGATTTGGGCGGTTTTGATGACCTGGCCCCACTTGCGCGTCTCGCTCTGGATGTAGCGCTCGAAGGCCTGTGGCGTGTCGGGCGCCGGCTCCACGCCCTGGGCGCGCATGGCGGCCTGGTTCTGTGGATCGCGCAGCGCAAGGTTGAAGGCCTCGTTGAGCTGCGTGACGATGGCCGTCGGCGTGGCGGCCGGTGCTACCACGCCGAACCAGCCGGTGGCGTCGTAGCCGGGTAGGCCGGCTTCGGCCAGCGTGGGCACGTCGGGCAGCGAGGGCAGGCGCTGCGGACTGGTGACGCCGAAGGCGACCAGCTTGCCGGCACGGATCTGCTGCAGCGCGGCCGGCAGGTCGACCATGGCCAGCGGCACCTGGCCCGCGATGGCGTCGATGGCCGCCGGGCCCGAGCCGCGGTAGGGCACGCCCACCACCCTGGCCTCGGCCATCTGCTCGAACAGGGCCGTGGCCAGGTGCATGGCGGTGCCGTTGCCGCCGTGGCCCACCGACAGCCCGCCCGGCTTGCTGCGGGCCAGCGCGATCAGCTCGCGCAGGTTGCGCGCCGGCACCGAGGGGTGGCCCACCAGCACGAAGGGAATGGCCGCCAGCATGCCCACGGGCTTGAGGTCCTTGAGCGGGTCGAAGGGCATCTGGGCATACAGGCTGGAATTGGCCGACAGCGCGCCGGCCGCGCCCACGCCCAGCGTGTAGCCGTCGGCCGGCGCCTTGGCCACCAGCGTGAGGCCGACGTTGCCGCCTGCGCCGGGGCGGTTGTCCACCACCATCTGCTGGCCCAGCTTCTCGTTGAGGCGGGGCGTGAGCAGGCGCACCACGGCATCGGTGCTGCCGCCGGGCGGGAAGGTGACGACCAGGCGGATGGGCTTGTCGGGCCAGTTGCCCTGGGCGCGGGCGGCCAGCGGCGCGGCCAGCAGCGCCGCCAGCGAGGCCAGGCTGGCGCGCCGCGTCAGGCCGGCGGCATGTTCTGTCGTCATCGATCTGTCTCCTGTTTTTGTCGAGGCCGCATTGAAGCGCGTCAACATTCATTCGTAAATCGAGAAATTCGAATGAAAATTTCAGGTCACCTGATGAATCGTTCCTTCACGCCCACCATCCGCCAGCTGCGCGCCTTCGTCGCCGTCTACCAGTCGCGCCGGCTGGGCACGGCGGCGCAGCGGCTCTTCGTCACCCAGTCGGCGGTGAGCATGCTGCTGCGGCAACTGGAGGAGGGGCTGGACACGCGCCTGTTCGACCGCACCACGCGCTCGCTGCAGCCCACCGCGGCGGCCACCGACATGCTGCCCACGGCCGAGCGCATCCTGCGCGACGTCGATGCGCTGGCCGGCGGCTTCCGGGACCTGGCCACGCTGGAGCGCGGACGTGTCGCGGTCGCCATCACGCCCACGCTGGCGGGCTTTCTGTTGCCCGAGGCGGTGCGCCGTTTCGGCGAGTCGCACCCCGGCGTGCGGGTGGTGGTGGACGACTGCGCGCCCGACCAGTTCGTGGCCCGCGTGCTGGGCGAGCATGTGGACTTCGGCCTGGGCACACCCGAGCGGCCCGGCGCCGACATCGAGACCGAACCGCTGCTGCGCGACCACCTGGCCTTCGTCTGCCGGCGCGACCATCCGCTGGCCGGCCGCCGCAGCATCCGCTGGACCGACCTGGCCGGCCATCCCGTCATCACCTCGCGCGGCGGCTACGGCGTGCGCCAGACGGTGGACGTGACCGCCGCGCGCGCCGGCGTGGCGCTGGAGGTGGCGGGGGAGGTGAGCTTCCTGTCCACCGCGCTGTGGATGACGGCCAGCGGCCTCGGGCCGTCGGTGATGCCCTCGGCCTTCGCGCGGGCGCGCGGCGATGCGGACCTGGCCGTGATTCCGCTGTCGGCACCGCGGGTCTCGCGCGACATCTCGGTGGTGACGCGCCGTGGCCGCTCGCTGTCGGCGGCCAGCCGCAGCTTCATCGAGATGCTGCGGGCGCAGTGGGCCTGAGCGTCAGCCGAAGTGGTCGAAGGACGCGAAGCGCTGGTCCACCGGCCGGCCTTGCGCATCCACCACGCGCAGGCCGGGCTCGGCCTCGATGCGGCCGATGCGCGTCACCGGCACGCCGGCCGCACGCGCCGCGGCTTCGACGTCGGCCGCGCGCCCTGCCGGTGCTGTGAAGGCCAGTTCGTAGTCGTCGCCGCCGGCCAGCGTCAGGCTGCGCTGCATCGCGGCGTCCAGCGCCACCGCGCCGCGGGCGGCCAGCGTGCCGGCCACGGCGTCGGCGTCGAGCGTGGCGCCCACGCCGCTGGCGCGCAGCACATGGCCCAGGTCGCCGGCCAGGCCGTCGCTGATGTCGATGGCGCTGGTGGCGATGCCGCGCAGCGCCAGGCCCAGCGCGACGCGCGGCGTCGGCTGCTCCATGCGGGTACGGGCCGCGGCGAATACCGTTTCGGGCACCGAGAGCCGGCCGCGGAACACCTCCAGCGCCAGCCGCGCATCGCCCAGCGTGCCGCTGACCCAGAGCTCATCGCCCACGCGCGCGCCGCTGCGCAGCAGGGCCGCGCCGCGCGGCACCTCGCCGAAGACGGTGATGCACAGGTTGAGCGGGCCGCGCGTGGTGTCGCCGCCCATCAACTGACAGCCGTGTGCATCGGCCAGGGCGAACAGGCCCTGGGCCAGACCGGCCAGCCATGCTTCGTCCACCGAGGGCAGCGACAGCGCCAGCGTGAAGGCCAGCGGTCGCGCGCCGCAGGCGGCCAGGTCGCTCAGGTTGACGGCCAGTGCCTTGTGGCCGAGCCGCGCCGCATCGACCGTGGAGAGGAAGTGCCGGCCCTCGACCAGCATGTCGGAGGAGACGGCCAGTTGCATGCCCGGTGCCAGGTCCAGCAGCGCGCAGTCGTCGCCCACGCCCAGCGCCACTGCGCCATCGGGCACCGCCGGGCGCTGGAAGAACTGGCGGATCAGATCGAATTCACCCATGTCGATCAGCCCACCGGCGTGCGGAAGCGCTCGGCCGCCTGGCGCACCACCTCGGCCAGCAGCCGTTCGCGGCCCTGGCGCTCGCGCAGCCAGCGGGCGTCGTTCTCGCTGGCTTCGACCGAGCTGCGCAGCCGGCCGAAGGCGCGGGTGGCGTCGAGCACGGCGGCATGCGGCTCCAGCATGGTCATGGTGCGCAGGATGTGCTCGCGCAGCGGCATGTGCTCGCCGTTGGACGGGTCCACGTACACCGCGTCCAGGCCGAAGCGGCAGGCCTGGAAGCGGTTGTAGGTGTAGACCAGGTAGTCGTCCTCGCTGGGCACGAAGGGCTGCTCCTGCAGGAAGTACGCGGCCAGCGTCTGCACGTAGCCGGCCAGCGCGGCGGCGCGCTCCACCGTGAGCGGCGTGTCGAAGACGCGGATCTCGATGGTGCCGTACTCGGGCTTGGGCCGGATGTCCCAGTAGAAGTCCTTCATGCTCTTGACCACGCCGGTGCGGGTCATGCGCGCGAAGTAGCCCTCGAACTCCTTCCACGACAGCGTGAAGGGCGCGCGGCCCGACAGCGGGAAGGCGAAGACGGAATTGAGCCGCGCCGAGTCGAACTGCGTGTCCTGCCCCTGCACATAGGGACTGGAGGCCGACAGCGCGATGAAGTGCGGGATGTAGCGGCTCATGCGGTGCAGCATCAGCAGCGCCGAATCGGCATCGGGGCAGCCCACGTGCACGTGCTGGCCGAAGATGGTGAATTGCTTGGACAGGTAGCCGTACAGCTCCGACAGCTGGCGGAAGCGCGGCTTGTCGTAGATGCGCTGCTCGTGCCACTGCTGGAAGGCATGCGTGCCGCCGCCCAGCACCGCGATGTTGAGCTTGCCGGCCACCTTGACCAGCGCGTCACGAAGCGGCCCCAGCTGCTGCAGCACCTCCTCGGCCGAATGGCAGACGTCGGTGGAGATCTCGATCATGCTCGAGGTCATCTCCGGCACCACGCTGCCGCGCAGGTCGAACTGGGCCATGCCGCGCAGCATGTCCTCGGCATAGGGTGCGAGGTCGTAGTCGTGGGTGTTGACCAGCTGAAGCTCCAACTCCACGCCCAGCGACAGCGCCTTGGAGCTGCGGAAGGGCTCCAGCGGCACCACCCGCGCATCGGCCTCGCGCTGGGCGCGCGTCGGCTCGGCGGTCGGGGGCGAGAAGGGCGAAGGGGGGGTGTCCAGAGGGCTCATGGCTGTTCCTTCGGCGTCGAAGCGGCCGGGCGGGCGCTCATCGCTGCGTGTCCTCGGGGGCGGTGAAGGCCTCGGGGGCCCAGGGCCGCGAGCTTTCTTTTGCGCCATAGAGGGCCACGGTGGCCAGCACCGCGCCCAGCACCTCCATCAGCAGGATGGCCGGCAACGCGACCTGCGTGATCAGGTGGCCCAGCAGCGGCGAGGCGGTGACGAAGCCCGACGCAATCAGCAGCGCGATGGACGACAGCGGCGCCATCGCGCAGCCGATCCACAGCGCCTGGCGCCAGCTGGTGCCGCTGCCCGGATTGGCCAGCGCCACGCCGGCGATCTTGGCCACGGCGCGCGCACCGATCAGCGCCAGCACCACGGTGGCCACGGTGAGGTTCCATTCCGCCTGCGCCGCGACGATGGAGACCAGCACGAACATCAGCATGGTCACCAGCGAGGCCGCGGTGCCCAGCTGGCGCGGCCAGACCCAGGGCCGCGGATTCAGCCCCTTGAGCAGCACGCCGCCGATCAGCGCCGCCAGCGGTGCCGCGCCGCCCCAGGCGCTGGCCACGGCCGCGCCGGCACCGATGATCGCCAGCAGCAGGATCGAGGTGTTCTCGCTCGTCGGGCTCATCACCCGCAGCGCCGAGCGCAGGGCCAGCGCCATCACCGCGCCCACCACGAAGGACAGGCCCAGCACCGTCAGGATGGGATGGAAGTTCTCCATGAAGCCTTGCGGCGAGTTCTCGAGCCGGCCCGCGAAGACATAGGCCAGTGTCAGCGCATACAGCGTGTTGAGGGTGGACAGCGCCAGTGCCCGCTCGGTCACCGGGCCGGAGGCGCGGATGTCGATCACCACGCGGGACAGCACGGCCGGCGAGGCCGCCACCGCGATCAGCGCCAGTGGGGCGATCACCGAGGGCGGCACGTCGAAGGCGCGCAGCGTCCACCAGACGGCGGCGAAGGTCAGGCCCGATTCGGCCAGGCTCTGCGCCAGCACCATCGGGTTGCGGCGGAACCAGCCCAGCGGCAGGCGCCCGCCCGCCTCGAAGAGCACGATGGCCACGCCCAGCTCCATCAGGTAGAGGGCCGTGCCCTGCAGCGGCCAGATGGCACCCTCGAAGCCGGCCAGGCCCACCACGGTGCCCACCAGCGAATAGCCCACCACCTTGGGCAGGCCCATGTAGCGTTGCACGAGATGGCCGGCGGCGGCTGCTGCGGCGATCAGCAGGGCCCACCACACGGTGGGCAGGCCAGCTGTCGGTCGCATCCAGCTGGACAGGAAGCCCAGCAGGTCGGAAGGAAGAAGATTCATCGAGCTGGCAAAGGTCTGCGAAGGGCCGGACGGCATCGGCACCGCGCAGCGGCGTCCTGGTCGTCCGTTCCTTCTGACTGGGCCCGCGGCGCCAGCGCGCGGTCGGGTCCCGGGGTCATCGGCGCCGCAGCGCCGGGCGATCCTCAGTGCAGGATGCGCGGGCCGGGGTCGGAACCCGTTCCGGCGTCGAGCACGAAGGCGGCGATGGGCACGTCGAAGCGTTCGGCGTCCTCGCTCACCACGAAATAGCTGCCGCGCATCGTACCGCTGGCCGCCTTGAGCTGGCAGCCGCTGGTGTAGCGGAAGGACTGGCCCGGCGACAGCAGCGGCTGGCGCCCCACCACGCCCAGGCCGCGCACCTCCTGCACATGGCCGGAGATGTCCTCGATCACCCAGTGGCGGGCGATCAGCTGGATCGGGAACAGCGCCACGTTGGTCACGGTGATCGTGTAGGCGAAGGCGTAGAGCCCGGTTTCCGGCGAGGACTGCTCGGGCAGGTAGCGAGGCTCGACCTCGACGCGCATCGGGTGCTGGGGCATGGCGCGGAATGTTAACAACGCGGGTCTTCCGGCCGGGTCCGCGGGTCAAGGGCGGGCCTGCGGCGAGAATCCGCGTCCATGACGACGAGCCGCCCCACGACCCACCGCATCGCCCCGTCCATCCTCTCGGCCGACTTCGCCCGGCTGGGCGCCGAAGTGAGCGACGTGATCGCCGCCGGCGCCGACTGGATCCATTTCGACGTGATGGACAACCACTATGTGCCCAACCTCACCTTCGGCCCGATGGTGTGCGAGGCGCTCAAGCCGCACGCCAAAACGCCCGACGGCCGGCCGGTGCCCATCGACGTGCACCTGATGATCCAGCCGGTCGACGCCCTGGCCGCCGCCTTCGCCAAGGCCGGTGCCGACTACATCAGCTTCCACCCCGACGCCTCGCCGCATGTGCACCGCAGCATCCAGGCCATCCGCGCGGCCGGCTGCAAGCCGGGGCTGGTGTTCAACCCGGCGGCCTCGCTGGAGGTGCTGGACTGGACGCTGGACGAGATCGACCTGGTGCTGATCATGAGCGTCAATCCCGGCTTCGGCGGCCAGAGCTTCATCGACTCGGCGCTGCGCAAGATCGAGCTGGTGCGAAAGCGCATCGACGCCAGCGGCCGCGACATCCGGCTGGAGGTGGACGGTGGCATCAAGGCCGACAACATCGCCCGCGTGGCCGCCGCCGGCGCCGACACCTTCGTGGCCGGCAGCGCGATCTTCAACGCGCCCGACTACCGCACGGTGATCGACACCATGCGCGCCAACCTGGCCCGCTGAACGCCTTTCCATCTCCGGAGTCCGCCGTGACGCTCGAAGCCATCCTGGCCTACCTGCACCTGCTCGCCATCCTGACGATGGTGGTGTTCATCTCCAGCGAGGCCGCGCTGTGCCGCATCGAATGGCTCAACGCCAAGGCGGTGGAGCGGCTGGCCAAGGTCGACCTGATCTACGGCATTGCCGCCATCGCCGTGCTGGCCACCGGCTTGGTGCGCACCTTCCTGGGCGTCAAGGGCAGCGCCTGGTACTGGACCAACCCGCTGCTGCACGTGAAGGTGACGCTGTTCGTGATCGTGGGGCTGATCTCGATCTTCCCGACGCTGACCTTCCGCCGCTGGGTGCGCGCGCAGCGCCAGGGCGGCGCACTGCCCGGCGCCGAGGAGGTGCGCCGCACCCGCCGGCTGGTGATGGTGCAGGCGCACCTCATCGCGCTGATCCCGCTGTTCGCCGTCTTCCTGGCGCGCGGCTTCGGCAAGTAGGCGACGGCGCCCGGCAAAAAAGCCCGGCGTCGGCCGGGCTTCGTGGTCGTGGACGCGGGCGCCCGCCTCAGGCGGCCTTGGCGCTCAGGCATTCCTTCATGAAGGCCTTGCGCTCGTCGCCCTTGAGGGTCTTGGCCTTGGGGTCGGCGTTGCAGCTCTTCATCTTGTCCTGCTGCGTGGCGGCCTTGGCCGGCTTGGCCGACAGGCACTGCTTCATGAAGGCCTTGCGCTCGTCGCCCTTCTTGTCGCCGGCGTCGGCGTTGCAGGTCTTCATCTTGCTCTGCTGCGCGGTCGGCGCCTTCTCGGCGGCCGCTGCCGCCGGGGTGGGCGTCTGGGCGAAGGCGTTGAACGACAGGGCGGCGCCCAGGGCGATCAGGGAAGCGAGCTTTTTCATGGGTGGTTGTCCTTCCGGCTCAAGCGGCGCCCCTCGGGCACCGGCCCGGCGGCGCCAGGCTTTCATGCAACGCGGTTCACAAAGGTTGCGATGACGACGAACGATGAAACGAAAGTTTGCAATCGCACCAGCGCGAGGCGAGGCGAGGCGATGCGGAGCGCGGCGCGGCGCGGCGAGCGGCCTGACGTGCCGCCGGGTCAGCCCGCGCCGGTCGATCCGCCTGCGCCGGCCGGTGCCGTTCCGCGGCCGATGGCGTGCGCCCATTCCAGGGCCTCGGCCTGGGCCTGGTTGAACAGGGCCGGCGAGAGGTCGGGGTGGGCCTGCAGGGCCTGGGCCAGCCCTTGCAGGTTGCCGCTTTCGCTGGCCTGCGCCAGGGCCAGCAACTCGCCCAGCAGCCCGGCGCCGTCGCGCAGGGCCTGGTCGATGGCCGGGGCCAGCCGCAGCGGGCCGAGGATGTCTTCCATGGCCAGCCCCACCACGGCGGGCATGAGCGACATCATCCCCACCATGAAGGCACCATCTGCCAGGCCCGCATCGCGCGGACGCAGCAACTGGGCCGCCGATTCCATGAGCCGGCCGCGGGTGGCGGCCATCAGCAGCAGGGGGCTGGCCGTGCCACCCCGGGCATCGGCGGCAAACAGCAGCAGTTGCACCCAGCGCTGCAGGTGGCGGCGGCCCAGCACCTGGATCACGTCGCGCAGCGAGGTGACCGCGCGCGTGGCCCCGGCGCCTGCGGCGTTGGCCATGCGCAGCAGGTTCATGGTCAGGCCGGGCTCGGGCTTGAGCGTTTCCTCCAGCGCACCGCTGTCGGCATCGGCGCCCAGCTGACCCATCAGCCGGATCAGCGTGTGCTGCGAATGACCCAGGCGGCGGCCGGCGATGATCGTCGGCCGCGCGAAGTGGTAGCCCTGGAAGAGCGAGAAGCCCAGCGCCAGGCAGGCGTCGAACTGCTCGCGCCGCTCCACCTTCTCGGCCAGCAGCAGGACCGCCGGTGCCGCCGCGCGGAGGCGCCGCACCAGCGGAGCCACGGCATCCGCGGCGAGGGGCAGCAGGTCGACCTTGACCACGCGCGCCAGCGGCAGCAGGGCGGCCGTGCGGGCATCGAAGTCCACCACGTCGTCCAGCGCCAGCGTGAAGCCCGCCTCGCGCAGGTGCAGGCAGCGCTGCAGCACGGCTGGCGTGGCGGGGACCGACTCCAGGATCTCCAGCACCACCGCCTGGCGGGGCAGCAGCTCCAGCACGTCGCTGAAGAGCAATTGGGTGTCGACGTTGATATAGGCGGGATGACCGTCCAGGGCATGGGCCATGCCCAGTTCGGCGAAGGCGTTGACGATCACCGTGGCCGTGGCCTGGGCGCCGTCGAGCACCTGGGCACCCGCGGCATGGCCACTGCGGAACAGCAGTTCATAGGCGTGCAGTTGCTGGTCCCGTCCCAGGATGGGCTGGCGGCCGATGTAGAGGGCCTCCGCGGCGTCGTGGCGCATCTTTTTAGTGAATTTTTCTTAAAGGATCGTAAGCGCTTGCGCCCGGGGCGGCCTGGCACGCCCGCCTAAAATCCTTCGATGCTTACCGTCAAACAGGACCTTCTGGCGGCGCTGGCCCAGGTGCTCGAGCAATTCGAGCCGGGCGCCGGCAGCCGGGCGGCCTTCGAATCCCCCAAGGTCGCCGCCCATGGCGACCTGGCCTGCACCGCGGCCATGCAATTGGCCAAACCCCTCAAGAAGAACCCTCGCCAGCTCGGCGAAGAGCTGCGCAATGCGCTGCTCGACACGCCTGCGTACGCGCGCTGGGTCGATGCCATCGAGATCGCCGGCCCCGGCTTCCTCAACATCCGCCTCAAGCCGGCCGCCAAGCAGCAGGTGGTGCACGAGGTGCTCGACGCCGGTGCCGCCTTCGGCAGCCAGCCGGTGCGCCCGGACGAGAAGGTGCTGGTCGAATTCGTCTCGGCCAACCCGACCGGACCGCTGCACGTGGGCCACGGCCGGCAGGCCGCGCTGGGCGACGCCATCTGCAACCTGCTGACGACGCAGGGCCAGGCCGTCCACCGCGAGTTCTATTACAACGACGCGGGCGTTCAGATCGAGACGCTGACCAAGAGCACGCAGCTGCGCGCCAAGGGCTTCAAGCCGGGCGACGACTGCTGGCCCACCGACCCTGACAACCCCGCCAGCAAGGCCTTCTACAACGGCGACTACATCCAGGACATCGCCGACGACTTCCTGGCGAAGAAGACCGTCCGCGCCGACGACCGCGAATTCACCGCCAACGGCGACGTCAACGACACCGAGAACATCCGCCAGTTCGCCGTCGCCTACCTGCGCAACGAGCAGGACAAGGACCTGCAGGCCTTCAAGCTGCGCTTCGACCAGTACTACCTGGAGTCCAGCCTGTACACCAGCGGCCGGGTCGAGGCGACGGTGAACAAGCTGATCGAGGCCGGCAAGACCTACGAGCAGGACGGCGCCCTGTGGCTGCGCTCCACCGACTACGGCGACGACAAGGACCGGGTCATGCGCAAGAAGGATGGCACATACACCTATTTCGTGCCCGACGTCGCCTATCACATCGCCAAGTGGGAGCGCGGCTTCCACAAGGTGGTCAACATCCAGGGCGCCGACCACCACGGCACCATCGCCCGGGTGCGCGCCGGCCTGCAGGCGGCGGGTGTCGGCATTCCCGAGGGCTACCCCGACTACGTGCTGCACACCATGGTGCGCGTGGTGCGCGGCGGCCAGGAGGTCAAGATCAGCAAGCGCGCCGGCAGCTACGTCACGCTGCGCGACCTGATCGAATGGACCAGCACCGACGCCGTGCGCTTCTTCCTGCTCAGCCGCAAGCCCGACACCGAATACACCTTCGACGTCGACCTGGCCGTGGCTCAGAACAACGACAACCCGGTCTTCTACGTGCAGTACGCCCATGCGCGCATCTGCTCGGTGCTGGACAGGGAAGGCGTGGACGCCGCGGCGCTCAAGGGCACCGAACTGGCGCCGCTGGCCACCGAGGCCGCCCAGCCGCTGATGCTGCTGCTGGCCAAATACCCTGAGATGCTGGCCGCCGCCGCGCGCGACTTCGCGCCGCACGACGTCACCTTCTACCTGCGCGAACTGGCCGCGGCGTACCACAGCTATTACGACGCCGAGCGCATCCTGGTGGACGACGTGCCCACCAAGCGCGCCCGCCTGGCGCTGGTCGCCGCCTGCGCGCAGGTGCTGGCCAACGGCCTGTCGGTGCTGGGCGTCAGCGCGCCGCGCAAGATGTGAGAGCCCGCACAATCCCACCCCGGCGCGCCGGTGGCGCTGCAGCAGCAAGGCAATCCATGAGATCCAGACAACAGGGCAATTTCGCCATCGGCCTCATCGTCGGGCTCGTGCTCGGCCTGGGCGTGGCGCTCGGCGTGGCGGTGTACGTCACCAAGGTGCCGATCCCGTTCATGACCAAGACCCAGCCCCGCGCCGCCGAGCAGGACGAGGCCGAGGCCCGCAAGAACCGCGACTGGGACCCCAATTCGCCGCTGTATGGCAAGCAGCCGTCCAAGCCGCCGGCCACGCCGGGTGCGCCGGCCGGCGGCAATCCGCCCGTGACCACCGCCCCGCCGGTGCCGGCCATCGCCGCCCAGCCTGGCACCCCGCCCCAGGCCGCCACGCCGCCGACGGCCGTCACGCCGGCCATGCCGCGCGCGCCGCAGGCAGCCAATCCGCCGCCCTCGGCCGATCCGCTGGGCGACCTGGCCCGCGCGCGCGCCGGCCTGCCCGCCAGCGGCGGCGATGCGGCGTCCGACCCCTTCGTGTACTTCGTGCAGGCGGGTGCCTTCCGCACCAGCGACGACGCCGAGGCCCAGCGCGCCAAGCTCTCGCTGATGGGCGTGGAGGTGCGCGTCACCGAGCGTGAGCAGGCCGGCCGTCCCGTCTTCCGGGTGCGCGCGGGTCCGTACAGCAAGAAGGACGACGCTGACCGGCTGAAGGAACGACTGGACGGCGCCGGCTTCGACGCCGCCCTGGTGCGCGTCCAGCGCTGAGTGCCTTGCCCTGTTGCCGTCGGGCGCGGCAGATCGCCGGAACTCGCTGCCGCCCGACGTGCTCTGTGTCTGCATCCCTGTTGGAGAAATCGCTTGAAACGTCGTGACTTTTCGCTGGCCGCCGCGGCCGTGACGCTGGCCCCCCTGGCCCCCCTGGCGGCCCATGCCCAGACCCCCGCCTCCGCCTTCAAGGCCGGCAAGGACTACGTGACGCTGGGCAAGCCGGCCCCGGTCGATGCGCCGGCCGGCAAGGTCGAGGTGGCCGAGTTCTTCTCGTACAACTGCCCACACTGCGCTGCCTTCGAGCCCAAGCTCGAACCCTGGATCAAGAAGCTGCAGCCCTACGTGGCCTTCCGCCGCATCCCGGTGCCCTTCGTGGGCAACGACGTCGAGACCAAGCAGAAGCTCTACTACACGCTCGAGGCCATGGGCAAGGTCGACGAGTTCCAGATGAAGATCTTCCAGGCCATCCACGTCGACCGCCAACGCATCTTCGGCGACGCCGCCGTGATCGAGTGGGCCGGCAAGCAGCCTGGCCTGGACGCCAAGAAGTTCGAGGAAACCTTCAAGTCCTTCGGCGTCGCCGGCAAGGCCAAGCGTGCCAGCCAGATGACCGAGGCCTACCAGGTGGCCGGCGTGCCCGCCTTCGGGGTGGCCGGCCGCTACTATGTGGACGGCGACTTGGCCGGTTCGCTCGACCGCGCCCTGCAGATCGTGGAGGCCCTGGCGGCCGAATCGCGCAAGGGCTGAGCCGACGCCCCGCCCCAGCGCCCCGGCCCGCTTCGGCGGGCCTTTTCATTGCGGGTGTGCCGCGCGCCCTGCCGACGGTGCGCGCTACCGGAATGCAAGCGCGGGACATTCACCGCGGCCGCCGGTTTGAGACAAAGCCGGGCCTACAATCAAGAGCAAGTTCCGTGCCTTTATGACCCATCCCTCGCACTCCACGATCTCCCTTCCCTGGCGCCGCCTCGGCCGTGCCATGGTCCTCGTGGCCGCGCTGGGCCTGGCCGCCGCGGCCCAGGCCGAGAAGGCCGACCGCAACCAGCCGATGAACATCGAGGCCGACTCGCTGCGCTATGACGACCTGAAGCAGACCAGCATCTTCACGGGTCGGGTGGTGGTCACCAAGGGCACGCTGCTCATCCGCGGCACCCGCGTCGAGGTCCGGCAGGACCCGGAGGGCTACCAGTACGGCGTGGTCACCGCCGACCCGGGCCAGCGCGGCTACTTCAAGCAGCGCCGCGATGGCGGCAACGACGAGTGGATCGAGGGCGAGGGCGAGGTCATCGAGTACGACGGCCGCGCCGACACCGTCAAGTTCATCCGTCGCGCCGTCATGCGCCGGCTGACCGGCACCACCGTCACCGACGAGACCTCCGGCCCGCTGATCACCTACAACCAGACCAACGACACCTTCACCGTCAATGGCGCCCCGCCGCCGCCGGGCGGCACCCAGCAGCCGGGCGGCCGCGTGCGGGCCATCCTGTCGCCGCGCAGCACCGAGCCCACGCAGGTGCCGGCCCCCGGCCCGCGCACCGGCGCGCCGCTGCGCCAGAGCGGCTCGCTGTCGGGCCAGAACGGGGGCAGCCGGTGAGCGTCGCGGTGCCGGCGGGCGGCAGCCGGCTGCAGGCGCGTGGCCTGCAGAAGAGCTACGGCAGCCGCAAGGTGGTCAAGAACGTCTCGCTCGACGTGCAGAAGGGCGAGGTCGTCGGCCTGCTGGGCCCCAACGGCGCCGGCAAGACCACGTCCTTCTACATGATCGTCGGCCTGGTGCGGGCCGATGCTGGCCAGATCAGCATCGACGGCGAGGCCGTGGAGCACATGCCCATCCACCGCCGGGCGCGCATGGGCCTGTCGTACCTGCCGCAGGAGGCGTCGATCTTCCGCAAGCTGACGGTGCAGGAGAACGTGCGCGCCGTACTCGAACTGCAGGAGGAGCCCGACGCCCGCGGCCGCATGGCGCCCCTCTCGCGCGATCGCATCGAGCAGCGCCTGTCCGAGCTGCTGGCCGACCTGCGCGTCGACCACCTGCGCGACTCACCCGCCCTGGCCCTGTCGGGCGGCGAGCGGCGCCGGGTGGAGATCGCCCGTGCGCTGGCCACGCAGCCGCGCTTCATCCTGCTGGACGAGCCCTTCGCCGGCATCGACCCCATCGCCGTGATCGAGATCCAGCGGATCATCAGCTTCCTCAAGGAGCGCGGCATCGGCGTGCTGATTACCGACCACAACGTGCGCGAGACGCTGGGCATCTGCGACCACGCCTTCATCATCAGCGACGGCCAGGTGCTGGCGCAGGGCACGCCCTCCGAGATCGTCGACAACGCCGAGGTGCGCCGCGTGTACCTGGGCGAACACTTCCGGATGTAGCCAGGGTGCCTGTTTCCGCGTTCCGTCCTGCCGGCTCCTTTCCCGTCCTGCCAGCGGCTGCGCGCCCTGCGGGAGGCCGGCCATGAAGCAGGGCCTGTCGCTGCGCGTCTCGCAGCACCTGGCGCTCACGCCCCAGCTGCAGCAGTCGATCCGGCTGCTGCAGCTCTCGACGCTGGAGCTGAGCCAGGAGGTCGAGCAGATGCTCGACGACAACCCCTTCCTGGAGCGTCTGACCGAGGAGGCGCCGCGCGAGGAGTTCGGCCTGGAGGCGGCCGACGCCCCGGTGCCCCGCGACGAGCGCGAGGACGGCACCGACTACGCCGCGACGGCCAGCGCCAGCAGCACGTCGAGCAGCAGCGACACCGCCGTGGCAGAGGCCGACGCGCCCGCCACCGAGAGCGTCGACGCCGAGCCCGACTGGGACGGCGACGGCACCGTGGAGTTCTCGCCCGACGACAGCGAATGGGGCGGCGACGCCCCGGCGCGCAACAACAGCAGCAGCCAGGACGACGACGAGCGCGCCGACGCCACCGAGCTGGCGCGCAGCCAGGAGTCGCTGCAGGCCCACCTGCACCGCCAGGCGCTGTCGCTGCGCCTCACGCCCGAGGACTCGGCCGCGCTGCGCTTCCTGATCGAATCGCTCAACGACGACGGCTACCTGGAGGATTCGCTCCCGGCCCTGGCCTCGGCCCTGGCCGGCGACGACAACGACGAGTTCGACGAGTTGATCCACCACTTCCAGGTGGCGCTGGGCCTGCTGCAGAGCCTGGACCCGCTGGGCGTGGGCGCGCGCGACCTGGGCGAGTGCCTGGCCATCCAGCTGCGCGCCGGCGCCGACGCGGACGACAGCGACGAGGAAGACCAGGTCCGCAAGGTCGCCCTGGCCATCTGCAAGCAGCCCATGGACCTTCTGGCCAAGCGCGACTTCAAGCGCCTGGCCGTGCTCACCCGCAGCAACGAGGACCTGGTGCGCCAGGCGTCGCAACTGATCGCGCGGCTGGAGCCCAAGCCCGGGCGGCGCTTCGTCGATGTGGAGCGGCACGTGATCGTGCCCGACGTCATCGTCACCCGCAGCGGGCGCGGCAGCAACATCAAGTTCCGCGTGCAGCTCAACCCCGACGTGATGCCGCGGCTGCGCGTGCACGACATCTATGCCGGCGCGCTCAAGTCGCACAAGGGCGAGGGCAGCCAGGCCCTGAGCCAGCGGTTGCAGGAGGCGCGCTGGTTCATCAAGAACATCCAGCAGCGCTTCGACACCATCCTGCGCGTGTCCAACGCCATCGTGGAGCGGCAGAAGAACTTCTTCATCCACGGCGAGCTGGCCATGCGCCCGCTGGTGCTGCGCGAGATCGCCGACGAACTGGGCCTGCACGAGTCGACCATCAGCCGGGTGACCACTGCCAAGTACATGTCCACGCCCTTCGGCACGGTGGAGCTGAAGTATTTCTTCGGCTCGGCCCTGGGCACCGAGACCGGCGGCAATGCGTCCAGCACGGCCGTGCGGGCGCTGATCAAGCAGTTCGTGGGCTCGGAGAACGTCAAGAAGCCGCTGTCGGACAGCCAGATCTCGGACATGCTCAAGGAGCAGGGCATCGAATGCGCGCGCCGCACGGTGGCCAAGTACCGCGAGGCGCTGCGCATCGCGCCGGCCAATCTGCGCAAGGCGCTCTAGGAGCCGCCTTGTTCCTGGCCTGCACGCGGGCCGGGGCTTCCGATCGGCGTGCCGGCGAATCGCGGTGGCCGGCCACCTCATTTTTTCGGACGACGAAGCCGTGAACGAACTGATCCTTTTTCTGCCCTGCGCCGCCGGCGTGGAAGACCTCCTGGCCGCCGAGGTGCATGCCATCACCGGCCGCAGCGGCGACGACCTGCGGGTGCTGCGCGGCGGTGTGCGGGTGATGGGCGCCTGGCGCGACGTGCAGGCGCTCAACCTCAAGAGCCGGCTGGCGCAGCGGGTGCTGGTGCAGCTGGCGCACCGGCCCTATCGCAGCGAGGCCGACCTGTACGAAGCCGCCTCGGGCATCGCCTGGGAGATGTGGTTCCAGCCGCGGCAGACCTTCAAGGTCGAGCTCACGGCGCAGGGCAGCCCGCTCCAGAGCCTCAACTTCGCCACGCTCAAGATCAAGGACGCCATCGCCGACCGCTTCCGCGCCCGCGCCGGCGGCGTGCGGCCCAGCGTGGAGACGCGCTTTCCCGATGTGCGCGTCTTCGCCCACCTGACGGCGGAGGACGTGACGCTCTACATCGACACCAGCGGCGAGCCGCTGTTCAAGCGCGGCTGGCGCGTGGACAAGGGCGACGCCCCGCTCAAGGAGACCCTGGCCGCCGCCATGCTGGCCGCCAGCGGCTGGTGGGATCCGGAGACCGGTGCCGTCTCCGAGCAGCCGCTGTACGACCCCTGCTGCGGCAGCGGCACCATCCCCATCGAGGCGGCGCTGCTGGCGGCCGGCGTGCCGGCCGGCGCCTCACGGCGCTTCGGCTTCGAGGCGCTGCTGCTGCACCGCGCCGAGCTGTGGCGCGCGATGCGCGAAGAGGCGCTGGCGCAGGCCGACGCGCGACCGGCAGGGCCGGTGCGGGTCTTCGGCAGCGACGTGTCGCACCGCATGGTCGACTTCGCGCAGCGCAACGCCGAGCGCGCCGGCGTGACCGACCGGTTGCAACTGCGCGGCGGCGATGCGCTGCAGCGCATGCCGCCGGTCGAGGGCGGCGGCGTGATCCTGCTCAACCCGCCGTATGGCGAGCGCATCGCCGTGGGCGGCGTCGCCGGCGCCAACGCGGGGCGGCGCGGGCCGGGCGGGCGCGAGGTGGCGCAGACCGAATCGGGCGCCGACGGCGGCGATGATTTCTTTCCTCAGCTGGCGACGCACTGGAAGCGCAACTTCGCCGGTTGGACGGCCTGGGTGCTCACGCCCGACATGAAGCTGCCGCAGCGCATGCGCCTGAAGGAGTCGCGCCGCGTGCCGATGTGGAACGGGCCCATCGAATGCCGGCTGCTGCGCTTCGACATGGTGGCGGGTTCGGCGCGCACGGCGCCCGCGGCATGACGCCGCGTCAGGGACGCGCGCGGTGAGCCGCATGGCGGCGGACATGGGCGGGCCGGTCTCGTCGGCTGCGGGCGGTGCCGAGGTGGATGCCGCTGCGCAACCCGAAGTGACCGCCGTGGTCATCGACACCAACATCGTGCTCGACCTCTTCGTCTTCGACGATGCTGCCGCCAGGCCGCTGCGTGCGGCGCTGGAGGCCGGCCAGCACCGGTGGCTGGCGGCGGCCCCGATGCGTGTCGAGCTGGCCCGCGTGCTGGACTATCCGCAGATCGCGCCGCGGCGGGCCTTCTACGGCCTGTCGGTGGACGACGTGCTGGCCTGTTTCGACCGGCATGCGCAGCTGCAGCCGCCTGCGGCCAAGGCGCCCTTCACCTGCGCCGACCCGGACGACCAGGTGTTCATCGACCTGGCCGTGGCGCACCGGGCGCGGCTGCTGAGCAAGGACAAGGCCGTGCGGGCGATGCGCAAGCGGTTGGCGGGGCTGGGCGTGGAACTCTGGCCCTGAGTCGCTGCGCTGGCTGTGTGGGTTGCGTGGGTTTCGTCAGATGTGTGGGTTGTGCGGACGCACCTGCGATCGGGGCGCTAACCCGGCAGAGGGTGCCGGCATGCGCGCTCCCGGTGCACGCTCGCGCTGACCGGCTTGTCGCGCAAGCGGGGTGCTCGCTCTCCACCGACGCGCCTTGCACACTGCACGGCGCCGCGAATGGCACCTCCGCACGCACACCGGCACCCTCCGCCTTGACGCTGCGCGCGAACGGCCGGGTTCGGCCGCCCGGGTCCTAACTCCGTTCGCCCTGAGCTTGTCAAAGGGCAGAAGGGCGCGGGGCGCATGTGCCCGGCGCTGCTTGACTCGCCTGTGTGCTGCCCATAGGGGCGAGGCTTCGACAGGCTCAGCCCGAACGGGTTGGGTTGACCGGCCGGCATTGTCTCCAGGACCCCAGGACCCCAAGGGCCCACGACCCCACGACCCCACGACCCACGACCCACGACCCACAACCCCACAACCCCACAACCCCACAACCCCAAG
This sequence comes from Pseudacidovorax sp., assembly GCF_017991995.1. Taxonomy (GTDB): domain Bacteria; phylum Pseudomonadota; class Gammaproteobacteria; order Burkholderiales; family Burkholderiaceae_C; genus Xenophilus. The sequence continues at coordinate 128,213 of NZ_JAGOPN010000004.1, forward strand.
GGCCCCAGGACCTCAGGACCTCAGGAGCCGAAGGACGCAAAGGACTCAAAGGACTCAAAGGACTCAAAGGACTCAAAGGACTCAAAGGACTCAAAGGACTCAAAGGACCAGGACCCAAAGAATGCCAAGGCCCGGAAAACGGGAGGGCTCGGGCGCAGCGTCGAGGCGGAGGATGACGGTGTGCGTGCGGAGGTGCCATTCGCGGCGCCGTGCAGTGCGCAAGGCGCGTCGGTGGAGAGCGAGCACCCCGCTTGCGCGACAAGCCGGTCGGCGCGAGCGTGCACCGGGAGCGCGCATGCCGTCGTCCTCTGCCGGGTTACCGTCCCAGCCGCTGATGCCGCTGATGCCGCTGATGCCGCTGATGCCACGGATACACATGGCGATCCCGACGTCGCCAAGCCCCCGTAACGGCGAAGCTCAGAGCAGCACCGGCAGATCCGGCAACTCGTTCATGCGCCGCGGCGCCTCGGCGTCGTCCTCGGCAGGAAAGTGCGTCACCAGCAGCGCCGAGACCTCTTCCAGCGCCTGCGTCAGCCCGTCCTCGAAGCGGCCCTCGCGGAAGGCGCCCTTCATGCGCTGCGCCATGGCGGCCCATTCGGCGGCGTCCACATGGGCGTCGATGCCGCGGTCGGCCAGGATCTCGATGGCATGGTCGGCCACCAGCAGGTAGATGAGCACACCGTTGTTCTGCGCCGTGTCCCACACCCGCAGCTTGCCGAACAGCGTGACGGCGCGGTCGCGGGCACTGGCGCCGCGGCGGATGTAGCTCCAGGGCAGGCCGGCCTCGACGCAGATGCGCACCTGGCCCGTGTGGCGCGCCTCGCTGGCCGCCACGCGTCGGCCCAGGCGCTTCACGGCCTCGGGCGGCAGCAGGCGCCGAACGTCGTGCTCGTCGTGCCAGCGGTGGCGCCACAGGCGCGCCAGGCGGGCCATGAGGCCGGGGCGCGGGGTCTGGGCGGTATCGGTGTTCGTCGTCATCACCAGTCTCCCGAGGCGCCGCCGCCACCGAAATCGCCCCCACCGCCCGAGCTGAAGCCGCTGCCGGAACTGCCGCTGCTCCAGCCGCCGCCTCCACTTCCACCACCGGACCAGCCGCCCGACCAGCCGCCGCTGGAGCCGCCGTGGCCCCCAAGGCCGGAGCCTGCGCGGTGGCCCGTCACGAAGGCGAGCACCAGGGCGGCGACCGTCGCCAGCGCGGCCACCACCAGGCTGGTGGTGACGATGAACACCGCCACGCCAGCCAGCCCGCCGGTGGCCAGCGGCCCCAGCTTGTTGCCCAGCAGGCTGCGCAGGAGCGGGCCGCCCAGCACCACGCCGAAGAAGACAAAGACCGCCAGGTCCTCCCAGTCGACGTCCAGCAGGCCTTGCCTCTGCACAGTGTGCGACTGGGGCATCGGGAGCGGCAGGGCCTCGTTCTCGATGCGCGCGATCAGCGCATCGGCGGCGGCCTCCAGGCCGCCGGCGAAGTCGCCGGTGCGGAAGGCCGGCTTCATCTGCTGATCGACGATGCGGGCCGCCGCCAGATCGGGCACGGCGCCTTCCAGCGTCTTGGCCACCTCGATGCGCATGCGGCGCTCGTCCTTGGCCACGATCACCAGCACGCCGTCGCCGACCTCGCGGCGGCCGATCTTCCAGGCATTGGCCACGCGGTTGGCATAGGCCGCGATGTCCTCGGGCGCCGTGGCCGGCACCATCAGCACCACGATCTGCGAGCCCTTGCGCTGTTCGAACTCGGCCAGCTTGGCATCCAGCGCCTGCGCCTCAGTGGTCGTGAGCGTGCCGGTCTGGTCGATCACGCGTGCCGTAAGCGCGGGCACCGGCAGCAGGCCCTGCGCCCAAACGGCCGCCATGAAAGCCATGTTCAGGCACAGCGCGGCCAGTACAGCCCAGAAGGCATACCAGACTGCGCCGCGCGCCCGGGGCGCAGCGAAGGCGGGGAACACCGCGGAACCGGCTTTGCCGGGCCGCTGGTGTTGCCCCCTGGAAGGGGGTTGGCGGAGCGACACGAAGTGCGCGAAGACTGGGGGTGGGCCTATTTTTTGTTGAAGTCCACCACAGGCGGCTTGGAGATCTCGGCCTCGTTCTGCACGCTGAAGTTGGGCTTGGGTTCGTAGCTGAACACCTTGGCCGTCAGGTTGGTCGGGAAACTGCGGGCCAGCACGTTGTACTCCTCCACCGTCTGGATGTAGCGGTTGCGGGCCACGGTGATGCGGTTCTCGGTGCCCTCGAGCGTCACGCGCAGGTCGCGGAAGCCCTGGTTGGCCTGCAGCTGCGGATAGCGCTCGGCCACCACCATCAGCCGCGACAGAGCGCTGGAGAGCTCGCCCTGCGCCTGCTGGAACTTGTTGAAGGCCTCGGGGTTGTTCAGCGTCTCGGGCGTGACCTGGATCGAGGTGGCCTTGGCCCGGGCCTCGACCACGCGCGTGAGCGTCTCTTGCTCGAAGTTGGCCTCGCCCTTGACCGAGGCCACGATGTTGGGCACGAGGTCGGCGCGGCGCTGGTACTGGTTGAGCACCTCGCTCCAGGCGGCCTTGCTGGCCTCGTCCAGGCGCTGGAAGTCGTTGTAGCCGCAGCCCGAGAGCAGGGTGGTGGCGGCAAGAAGAAGGGCGCAAAGCCAGCGGGTCATCGAACCTCCTTGAAAAGCATGGACGGCGGTGCGGCTGGGCGGACGGCAAAGAAGCGCCGTGCGCCGCGCACCCCCGTGGAGCGGCGACAGTAGCATAGGCCGATGGCCCTCGACCCCCTCCAAGCCCTGCAGGCCGCCAGTCGGCCGATGGCGCGTCCGCCTGCCCTCCAGACACTGCTGATCGCCGGCGCCACCGGCCTGCTGGGGGCCGAGCTGGTCCATCGCCTCGGTGGCGGGGGCGGCTATGCCCGCGTGGGCGTGCTGGCCGGCCAGCCCTTGCGCGAGGGGCTGCGCGGCATCCAGCCGGTGGTGGTGCCGGACGACCGGCCGCCCGCCGAATGGCCTCGCCTGCCGGTGGACATCGGCATCGTCGCCTTCGACCCGCCGCGGCTGCACCATGGCCGCGAGCGGGCGCTGTGGGCGGCCGACCCCGCGCAACTCCTGGCCATCGCCATCTGGCTGCGCGCCTGCGGTGCACACACGCTGGCCGTGGTGCAGCCGCACGACGCGGGCCGTCTGCCCGATGCGCTCAAGCGCGGCCTGGCCAACCTCGACGAGCATGCGCTGGCCGGGCTCGGCTTCGAGCGGCTGCTGCTGTTTCGCGCCGCGCGCAAGCCGGCGGACTTGGTGCACGGCCTGCTCCCCGGCCTGGCGCACTGGATGCTGTCGAGCCTGCGTTTCATGGTGCCGGCCACCGACCGGCCGGTGCGCGCCGTCAAGGTGGCCGAGCTGCTGGACGAGGCGCTGCGCATCGCGCCGCCCGGCATGCATGTGGCCGCGCCGGAGGTGGTGTGGGCCGCCTCGCAGCAGGACGCCCGCACGGTCGCCGCGCGCTGGCTGCTGGGCGAGGCGCCCGATGGCAGCGACGCGCCGCGGCCCGCCCGTGATGCCTGGAAGTCGCCTTAGTCAGGCGACGCCGCCGAACCAGCCCCTCAGCCGAAGCGCAGCGTGCGCAAGCCCACGCTGCGGTCGATCCACACCACCGCCGCCAGCGTCAGCACGATGCTCACCGTGGACACGGCGGCGGCCGTCGGGTCGAAGTCCCAGCGCAGGTAGTCGAAGAGCTGCAGCGGCAGCGTCGTCATGCCGACGCCCTTGAGCAGCAACGACATGTTGAACAGGTCGAAGGAGATCACGAAGGCGAACAGCGCGCCGGTGATCAGTCCCGGCTTGATGAGCGGCAGCGTCACGCGCGCGAAGGCCCGCACCGGGGAGGCGCCCAGGCTGCGTGCCGCCTGCTCCAGCGAGGCGTCCTGGTTGTAGAGCGCCGAGGCCACGTTGGTGAAGACGTAGGGCAGCGTCACCAGCACATGGCCCACCACCAGCCCGAACACGGTGCGCGTGCCGATGCCCGTCGCGTACAGGAAGAACAGCAGCGCGATGGCGGTGAGGATCTCCGGCAGCATCAGCGGCATCATGAGCAGCAGCCGCAGCGCCTCGCGCGTGCGCGTGGCATGGCGCACCACGTACAGCGCCGCGCCGGTGCCGATCAGTGTGGCCCCCACCGTGGCAGCCGCCGCCAGCGCGAGCGAGGTGCCCATGGCCCGCATGAAGCCCTCGTTGGCAAAGAGCGCGCCGAACCAGCGCAGCGACAGGCCCTGCGGCGGAAAGGTCAGGAACTCGCCCGCGTTGAGCGACATGAGCACGATCACCACGATCGGCAGCAGCAGGAAGGCATACACCGCGCCGATGAAGACGCGCAGCAGCGTGTCCATCGCGCGGTCGGCCACCATCGATCCGTTCATGCCAGTCCCCTCGAAAGCCGGCGCGTCAGCCGCGCATAGGCGGCCACCGCGAGCATGCCGCAGGCCGTGAGCACCAGCGCCTGCGCGGCGCCCGCGGGCCACTGGAAGTTGTCGATCAGGCTCTGCACCACCAGCACCGACACCGTCTTGACCTGCGCCCCGCCCAGCATGACCGGTGTGACATAGGCGCTGAGCGTGAGCACGAAGACCAGCACCGTGCCGGCCTGGATGCCGGGCCACGACAGCGGCAGCGACACGCGCAGGAAGGCGCGCAGCCGCGAGGCACCCAGCGAGCGCGCGGCGGCCTCCAGGCTCGGGTCGATGCCCTGGATCACGCCCACCAGCGGCAGGATCATGAAGGGCAGGAACACGTGGACGAGCGCGATCGTCACGCCCAGGCGGTTGTTCATCAGCTGCAGGCCGGTGTCGATCCAGCCGAGGTCGATCAGCGCGCGGTTGATCACGCCGTTGCCCGACAGCAGGATCAGCCAGCCGAAGCTGCGCACCACCACGCCCACCAGCAACGGCGAGAGCACCAGCACATACAGCAGCCCCGCCCAGCGCGAGCGGCTGCGCGCCAGGTGGAAGGCCACCGGATAACCCAGCAGCAGGCAGATGGGCGTCACCGTCAGGCCCAGCAGCAGCGTGTCGCCCAGCACGCCGAGCAGGTAGCCGTCGGTCAATACGCGCGTGTAGTTGCCCAGCGTGAAGCCCGCGCCGTAGGGCGCCCCGACGGCCGGCGGGCGCAGGCTCATCAGCACGATGTTCAGGTAGGGCAGCAGCAGGAAGACGCCCAGCAGCACCAGCGCGGGGGCGATCAGCCAGAAGGCGCGGCTGCGCGGCGCGGACGCCGCCGTGGCGGCGGGCAGCGCGGTGGGCGCGGCGAGCGTTGACGCGCTCATCCCGGAATGACCCAGGCATGCCCGGGCTCGAAGGCCAGGCCGCAGTGCGCGCCTTCGGGCATGCGTCCGCCGGGTGGCGTCTGCACCAGCAGGGTCTGGCCGCCAGCGGCCTCCACCACATGCTCGACCGTGCTGCCCAGGAAGTAGCTGCGTGCCACACGGCCCGCATAGGGGCCGTCGGCACGGAAGTGGATGGCCTCGGGCCGCAGCGTCACCTGCACGGTCTGGCCGGGCTCCAGCGCTTCGTGGAAGGCGGCCTCGACCGGGCCCAGGGCGGTGTCGACCGCATGCACCGGCCGCGGACCGGGCCCGGGCACGATGGCGCGCACGCGCCCTTCGATGAGGTTGGAGCGGCCGATGAAACGGGCCACCTCCACACTGAGGGGCCGCAGGTAGATGGCCTCCGGCACGTCGAACTGCTGCAGCTGGCCGCCTAGCATCACGGCCACGCGGTCGGACATGACCATCGCCTCGGCCTGGTCGTGCGTCACATAGAGCGTGGTGATGCCCACGCGGCGCTGCAGGTCGCGGATGAACACCCGCATGTCCTCGCGCAGCACGGCGTCCAGGTTGGCCAGCGGCTCGTCCAGCAGCAGCAGGCGCGGCTCGATCACCAGGGCGCGTGCCAGCGCCACGCGCTGCTGCTGACCGCCGGAGAGCTGGCGCGGAAAACGCTCGGCCAGCGCCCCCAGCTGCACCATGCCCAGCACCGCCTCGACCCGGCGCGCGATCTCGGCGCGCGGCACGCCGCGCATCTCCAGGCCGAAGGCCAGGTTGCGCCGCACCGTCAGGTGCGGAAAGAGCGCGTAGTTCTGGAACACCATGCCGATGTCGCGCTTCTCGGGCGGCAGGCCGGTGATGTCCTCACCGTCGATGCAGATGCGCCCGGCCTCCGGATGCTCGAAGCCGGCCACGCAGCGCAGCGTGGTGGTCTTGCCGCAGCCGCTCGGGCCCAGCACGGAGATGAACTCACCCTCGCGGGTGGCCAGGTCCAGCGAATGGATGGCCACATGGCCGGCATAGCGCTTGTGCAGCCCCTCGATGGACAGCCGCGTGGTGCGCCGGCCGGCTGTGCGCGCGGTGGACATCGCCGCCTCGGGCGGCGCGGACAGGACCGCGCTCACTTGATTTCCCGGTTCCAGCGATCCGTGATCGCCGGCAGCTGCGGGTTCACCTTCGCCCAGTCGAACTGCACGATGGAGGACATGGCCTTGCCGCTGATCGGCACGTCGGCGGCCAGCGCCGGCTCCAGCTTCACCTGCGTGTTGGTGGGCGAGGTGAAGAACTCCTTGGCCATCGACTCCTGCACCTCGGGCCGCAGGATGAAGTTGAGGTACTGGTAGGCCGCTTCCTTGTCGGGCGCGTGCTTGAGGATGTTGAAGGACTGCTCGAAGGCCACCACGCCTTCGCTGGGCACCACCATCTCGACCGGCACGCCCTTCTTCTTGAGCGCCACGATCTCGGGGAAGTCGATCACGGCCACGGTGACGTCGCCGCGCGTGAGCATGGTCGACAGCGTGCCGCTCCAGTCGGCCTGCTGGAAGGGCAGCAGCTTCTTGATCTCGACGAAGGCGCGGTCGATGGCGTCCTGCGAGCCGCCGTAGATCTTGGCGGTCATCAGCAGGAACAGCATGGCCGCCGTGTTGCCGATCTGGTAGAGGCCGATCTTGCCCTTGAACTCGGGGTTGTTCCAGAGATCGGCCCAGGACTTGGGTGGCGTCTTGACCAGGTCCTTGCGGTAGCCGATGCCGATGGTGGAGACGATGCCGCGCACGCCGTTGTCGCCCGGGTTGCGCATGTTGGGGTAGACATGGGCCAGGTTGGGCACCTTGGCGGCGGGGATGGGCTCGAAGTAGCCCTCGCCGCGCACCACGCTGGCGATGTTCTCGTTGACCATGAGCACGCTGTAGGGCGGCTTCTCGATGCCGGCGGCGCGCAGGTTGGCGATGAAGTTCTTGCCCAGGCCCACATCCAGCGTCGGCTTGACGCCGCTGATCTTCTCGAAGGCGGGCATCAGATCGGTGCGCCAGAACTTCTCCCAGCGGCCACCGTAGGTGTTGATCACCAGCGGCGCGGCTGCGAGGGAGGGGAAGGCGGGCAGGCCGAGGGCGGCGGCGGTGCCCAGGCCACGGGCCAGCAGGTCGCGGCGGTTGATCGGAAAGGTCATGACAGCACTCCGGAACATTGAGGGAAGAGGGCGCGGCCTTCAGGCCACGGCGGCAGGCTCGGCGGGCTTGCGGTAGTCGTAGTTGCGGTTGAGCCGTTCGAGCAGGTAGTCGCCGTAGCGCACCGGCGGGTGCTGCGGCGGATGGGCCGCATCGGTGCAGGTGGGCAGGCATTCGATGAGCGTGTCCATCGACGGATCGAGGAAGTAGGGCAGCGAGTAGCGGTCGCCGCCCGAGCGGTTGATCACGCGGTGCGGCGTGGAGACCAGGCGGCCGTTGGTCCAGCGCGCCAGCATGTCGCCCACGTTGAGCACATAGGTGTCGGGAATGGGCGGTGCCTCGATCCAGTCGCCGCCGCGTGGGCGCACCTGCAGGCCGCCGGAGTTGTCCTGCGCCAGCAGCGTGATGATTCCGTAGTCGGTGTGCGGGGCGGAGCCGATCTGCTCGTCCTCGGCGGGCGGCTGCGGCGGATAGTGCAGGGCGCGCAGGAAGGTGGTGGGGTGGGCGAAGTGGTGGTCCAGTGCCGTGGCCGGCAGGCCCAGCGCCAGCGCGATCAGGCGCACGATGTGGCGGCCCAGCGCATCCACCTCACGCACGTAGGCCAGCATGGCGGGCTTGAAGCCCGGCAGCCAGTCGGGCCACTGGTTGGGGCCCTGCATGGGCAGGCCCGCGAGCAGGCCGGGGTCGTCGGGCGGCAGCTCGTGCATCAGCATCAGCGACTCGCTCATGTTGGGCCGCGTCACCTTGGCCACGGTGGAGGTGACGATGGTGGAGCTGGCCATGCCCATGTAGCCGCGGTGGAAGGCGTTGATGGCCAGCGACTGCTTTTGCGCCAGCGTGGAGGCATGGAACTCGCGCGACGCGGCGAAGGCGGCCTCGCGCGTGGCCGGTGCCACGTTGTGACCGGCGATGTAGGCGAAGCCGATCCGGCTCAGGGCCTCGAACAGTTCGCGTGCGCTGCGCTGCGCAGCGGGGGTATCGGCGTCGAGGCTGCCCTGCAGGTCGACGATGGGAATGTGCTTCATGACAGGGTCTTGTTCGAAGGGTTGAGGGCGCGCTGACGCCACACGGCCAGCAGCTCGGCCGAATCCATCACCAGCCCCAGGTGCAGCGACACCATGGCCAGGGCGGCCTGCTCCAGCGGTTCGTCGGTGCCGCGCACCAGGTCCTGCAGCACGATCACGCGGTAGTTGCGGTTGTTGGCGTCGAAGGCGGTGTTGAGCACGCAGCAGTCGGTGAAGCCGCCGTCCAGCACCACGGTCTCGATGCGCTGGTTACGCAGCAGGAAGTCCAGGTCGGTGGGATAGAAGGACGACAGGCGGCGCTTGTTCTCCACCTTCAGGTCGCCCGGCTCGACACGCGTGACCCACTCGGTCCAGGGCGAGCCCTCGATGGCATGCGCGTCGGCATTGGGAATGGGACCGACATGCAAGGGAAAGGTGCGCCGCCATGCGGCCGGGATGCCGTCGATGTCGTCGGCACCGCCCTCGCGCAGCACCGACTTGACGTGCACGATGCGCCCGCCCAGCGCGCGCACTTGGTCGTGGAAGGCATCGATGGGGGCCACCACGTCGCGCGCCCGCGGGGCGGGGCAGGGGCAGTCGGGCGAATCGTCCAGGTGGCCGCGGTGCATGTCGATCGAGAGCACGGCGGTGCGGGACAGGTCCAGGTAGTCGGCGAACTGGGCCGGGTCCAGCTCGCGCGGCTGGTTGTAGACATAGGCACGCATCAGCGCCGCTCCTCTCGCAGATAGGGTTGACCGAGGGCGCCGGGCTCGTCGTGCACGGCCTGGCCGCCGCGGCGCGCCAGGGCTACCCACACCATCACGCCCAGCGTGACGACATAGGGCGTCATCAGCACGAAGTACTGCGGCAGCTGCACGCCCGCCGCGGCCAGCTGGGGGATCAGCGCCTCGATGCATCCGAAGAGCAGCGCGCCCGCCAGCGCCCGCCAGGGCGACCAGCGCGCGAAGATCACCAGCGCCACCGCGATCCAGCCGCGCCCGCCCGTCATGCCCGCGATCCACAGCTTGGTGCCCACCACCGAGATGTAGGCCCCCGCCAGCCCCACCAGCGCCGAGCCCGCCACCACCGCGCCGAAGCGCCACAGCGGCACCGAGATGCCGGCCGCATCGGCGGCCTGCGGGTTCTCGCCCACCGCGCGCAGCCGCAGGCCGGGCGTGCTGCGATTGAGCCAGTGCACCGCGGCCCAGAACAGCAGCGGCACCAGGTACACGATCAGGTTCTGGTTGAAGAGGCGGCCCACCAGCGGCAGCTCGGACAGCAGCGGGATCGGCAGTGCCCCGAAGCTGCTCACCGGCTTGTTGGTCCAGTCGAACACCGTGCCCAGCAGGCTGGTCAGGCCCTGGCAGAAGAAGACCAGCGCCAGCCCGGCAATGACCTGCTGGATGCGCAGCACGATCACCATGAAGGCGAAGAGCAGCGACACGACGGCCGCCGCCAGCATGGCCAGCGGCAGCGCGATGGCCGCGTCGTGAAAGGCCAGCATGGCGCCGATGCCGGCCAGCGCGCCGACCAGCATCAGCCCCTCGGCGCCCAGCGACAGCACGCCCGCGCGCTCGCTCAGGATCAGGCCGAGCGCGGCCAGCGCATAGGGCACGGCGAAGTCGGGCGCATTGCCCAGCCAGTTGGTGGCGATGGCGAGCAGGTCCATGTCAGCTGCCTTTTGCGGATGCGATCCGCCGCAGGCGATGGCGGATGAAGAAGTCCGACGAGGCGACGCAGATGACCAGGATGGCCTGGATCAGCTGCACCATCGCGAAGGGGATCTGGTAGAAGACCTGCAGGTTGCGGCCCGCCACGAAGAGCATGGCGATCAGCACCGCCACCACGCTGGCCGCGAGCGGGTTGTTGCGCGCCAGGAAGGCGATCAGGATGCCCGAGAAACCGTAGCCTACGTAGAAGGCCTGCGTGAGCCGGCCTTCCTGCCCCGTCACCACGACGAAGCCGGCCAGCCCCGCCAGCGCGCCCGACAGCAGTACCGCCGTGAGCACCATGCGCGCCACCGGCACACCCAGGGCCCGCGCCACGCGCGGGTTGGCGTCGACGAAGCGCAGGTACAGGCCCGCGCGGCTCAGGCCCGTGAACCAGGTGGCCAGCAGCGCGGCCAGCACGGCCAGGCCGATGGCCGCGGTGCTGACGTTGCCGAACCATTCGGGCAAGCGCTCGAAGGCGCGGAACTGCGGCGAGTAGGGAAAGGAATCCTTCGGATCCTTCCAGGCGCCGTAGACCAGGTGCAGCAGGAAGTTGCCCGCCACGTAGTTGAGCATCAGCGAGGCGATGATCTCGTTCACGGCCAGCCGCAGCTTGAGCAGCGCCGGCGCCAGCGCCCAGAGCATGCCCATCGCCATGGCCACGGCGCCCATTAGCGGCAGCCGCAGCGCGGCCGGGCCGATGTCGAACATCGACACCGCCGTCGCGCCGATGGCGCCGAAGATCATCTGGCCTTCCAGCCCCAGGTTCCAGAAGCGGGCGCGGAAGGCGATGGCGGCGCCGATGCCCACCAGGACCATGGGCGCGGCCTGGAAGAGCACGGCCAGCAGGCTCTGCCGATCCACCAGCGTCTGCATGATGAACTCGTTGAGCAGCTCGTCGGCCGGCACGCCCGCGGCCACCAGGATCGCGGCCGAGATGGCCAGCCCGACGACCACCGCCAACGCGAGGATCAGCGCCTGCCGGGGCAGGCCCATCTGCTGGCGCAGCTCCAGCGTGTAGCGGCGCGCGAAGAGGGGCACGTGCCGCGCGCGTGCTTCCGGGGCGGCAGCGTCGAGCGCGGCATCAGTCATGGTTCACCATGGCTTGGCCGACCGCCTGGCGGTCGGCGGGTTGATCGAACTCGGCCACGATGCGTCCGCGCGCCATCACGCCCACGCGGTCGGCCAGCGCGAGCACCTCGTCCAGGTCCTCGCTGATGAGCAGCACGGCCGCGCCAGCGTCGCGCGCGGCGCGCAGGCGCGCATGCACCTCGGCACCGGCGCGCACATCCAGGCCGCGGCTGGGGCTGTGGGCCAGCACCAGGCGCGGGGCGCGGCCGAACTCGCGCGCCAGCACCAGCTTCTGCGCATTGCCACCCGACAGCAACGCGGCCTTCTGGTTGAGGTGCCGCACGCCCTGCACGTCGAAGGCCTGCACGGCCTCGCGCGTGTCGGCGGCCATGCGGGCGCGGTCCAGCCGCCAGGCCGGGCCGTAGCGGCCGGCCTGTACCTGGCCGATGCCGAAGTTCTCCACCACCGACAGGCCGCCCGCGAGCGCGAGGCCGTAGCGGTCCGCCGGGATGGCGGCGAAGTGCGGCAGGCGGCCAGTCGCGGCCCCGCCTTCGCCTGCCAGCGCAATCGTGCCTTCCAGCCCCTCGGCCATGCCCATCAGCGCCTCGGCCAGTTCGCCCTGGCCGTTGCCACCGACGCCGGCCAGGCCGTAGATCTGGCCCGCATGCAGCGTCAGGTCCACGCCGTCCAGCGCCTGGCGGCCGTTCGCATGCAGGCGCAGCCCGCGCACGGTCAGCAGCGGTGCGCCGCCCATGGTGGGTTCGGTGGCTGCCTCGCGGGCCGCGACCGACTGGCCCACGGTCAGACGCACCAGCTCTTCGATGGGTGTGGCCTTGGGGTCCACCGTGGCCACCGTACGGCCGCCGCGCATCACCGTCACGCGGTCGGCCCAGGTCTTCACGTCGGCCATCTTGTGCGTCACCAGCGCCACCGCGGCGCCCTGCCGCGACAGCGCATGCACCGTGGCCAGCAGGCGCTCGGCCTCCTGGTCGGTGAGCACGGCCGTGGGCTCGTCCAGGATCAGGATGCGCGCGCCCGCCAGCAGCACCTTGAGGATCTCCACGCGCTGCTGCTCGGCGATGGAAAGGCGCTCCACGCGCGCGCGCGGGTCGATGGCGAAGCCCAGCTCAGCCGCCCGTGCGGCGATCTCTTGCTCCAGCTGCACCATGCGCCGCCGGTGGCTGCCCTCGGCGTGCGCGAGCGGATGCCCCAGCAGGATGTTCTCGGCCACCGTGAACGGCCGCACCAGCTTGAAGTGCTGGTGCACCATGCCGATGTGCAGCGCCGCCGCCGCGCGCGGCCCTGCCAGCCGCACCGGGTTGTCGTCCACCAGCAGCTCGCCCTGCTCGGGCGCATACAGCCCGGCGGCGATGTTCATCAGCGAGGACTTGCCCGCGCCGTTCTCCCCCAGCAGCGCATGCACCTCACCCCAGCGCGCAGCAAATGACGCGTCCGTCAGGGCCTTGAACCCATCGAAGGACTTGTGAATGCCGACAAGGCGCAGAGCGTCAACAGTCATCAGCGTATGAAGAGAAAAGGGACCGCCGGCAGCCGCCGCGGAACTGGCTTTGCCAGGCCGCAGGCGGCGCCCCCGGAAGGGGGTTGGCGGAGCGCGCAGCGCGCAGCCTGGGGGCGATTCATTTCTGCGTGACCACGCCCTTGACGAACCAGTCCATCTTCCAGAGGTCCGCATCCGACAGCACGGCGCCTGCGGCCACGCGCTCCTTGCCGTCGCGGTCCTTCAGCGGGCCGGCGTAGACCTGCTTGCCCTTCAGGATGGCTTCGCGCTCGGCCTGGATGACCTTGACTTTGTCGGCCGGCACCGCCGGGCCGAAGCCGGCGATGTCAGTGCCGCCACCACTCATCGGGATGAAGGCGCCATAGGGTTCGGGCTTCCAGTTGCCCGCGATGATCTTCTTGAGCTCGGGCACCAGAAAGCGGTCCCACACCCACACCGACGAGCACAGCGTGGCCTTGGGCGCGAACTGCCGCAGGTCGCGGTGGTGGCCGGTGCCGTACACGCCGCGCTCCTGCGCGACGATCTGCGGCGTGGGCGAATCGACGTGCTGGCCGATCACGTCGGCGCCCTGGTCGATCAGCGCGGTGGCGGCGGCGCGTTCCTTGACCGGATCGTTCCAGGTGCCGGTGTAGATCACGTTCACCGTGGCGTTGGGGTTCATCTTCTGCGCACCCAGCGCGAAGGCGTTGATGGTCCAGTTCACCACGCCGAAGGGGTTGGCGGCCACGAAGCCCAGCTTGCCCGTCTTGCTGGCCGCGCCGGCGGCCATGCCGCACAGGTACTGGCTCTCGTAGGTGCGGCCATAGAAGGATTCGAGGTTCGGCCCGTTGGTGGTGCCCGAGCCGTTGAGGAAGGCCACCTTGGGGTACTTGGCCGCCAGGTCCTTCATGGCGTCGGACTGGCCGAAGGCGGTGCCGATCACGATGTTGGCGCCGCGCGAGATGAAGCGCTCGGCCGCCGGCTTGATGACCGAGGCGTCCTCGCCCACGTTCTCCACGAACTGGATCTTCTGGCCGAGGGCGGCCTCAATCTTCACGCGCGCCTCGTCGAAGGCCTGCGTCCAGCCGCCGTCGTTCTTGGGGCCGTAGTACAGCATCGCGATGACGGGCTTGCCGCTCAGGCTGAAGCCGGCCTGGGCATAGGCGGTGCCGGCCGACAGCAGCACGGCGGCGCCGGCCAGAGCCACGCTCATGCGGGGAAAGCGCTTGGACAACATGGAGACCTCCAGGAGGAAGGAAGAGGGGAGAGGAAGGAAAGAAGCGGAAAGGTGAAAAAGCACGAACAGTGCCGCCCCGGCATCGGCCGGTCGGGCGGCCGGCGCGTCACATCATGAAGTTGATGCGGAAGACGTTGCCCTCGGGGTCGAGCAGCACCGCCTGGTACCAGTTGTAGTAGGTGACGTAAGGCGGCTTGACGAGCGTGGCGCCGGCCTCCAGCGCGACGGGCACCATGCGGTCCACGTCCTCGCGGCTGTCGACGTCGATGTTGAGCAGGAACTTGACGCCCTTCGTGTCCGAGAACTCGGCCAGATGCAGCAGCTCGTAGGCATCGAGGGCGTTGAAGCCCAGGCTGCTCTTGCCCGTGTCCAGCCCGCGGAAGATGGGCGAGCGGATGGCCTCGATCTCCGGGAAGCCGAACACGCGCTGGTAGAAGCCACTCAGCGCGACCACGTCCTTGGCGAAGACGTTGACGTAAGACAGGTGTGCCATTACTTGGTGCCACCGAAGGTGGTTTGCTTCACGAACTTGGACGTGAGGTGATCGCCGGAGGAAATCGGCGCGTACTTGGCCTTCTCGCCCGGCGCCAGGCAGGTGGGCAGGCACTCGACCATGGCGTCGTAGTTGGGCTGGTGGAAGAACACCAGCGACTGCCGGCGGTTGGTCTGCGCCACCTCGAAGGGCGGGTTGACCACGCGGTGCATGGTGGAGACCCACTGGTCGTTGGTCCACTGCATCATCAGGTCGGCGATGTTGACCACCAGGCCGCCTTCGACCAGCGGCACGTCCACCCACTCGCCCGCCTTGTTCTGCACCTGCAGGCCCTTGTCGTCGGGCAGCACGATGGTCAGGCTGCCGTAGTCGCTGTGCGCGCCGGCGCGCAGCTGGCCGGGCAGCGGCGCCTCGCGCTGGGGCGGGTACGACAGCACGCGGAACATGCTGATGTGCTTGTCGATCTTGTCGTCGAAGTAGGTCTCGGGCAGTTCGAGCGCCAGCGCGAAGATGCGCATGAGCGAGCGCGAGAGATCGCTCATGGCCTCGAAGTACTGCTCGTAGGCTTCGCGGAAGCCGTCGATGGGGGGCCAGCTGTTGGGCTCGAAATGCGGGCCGGCGGCGGGGCCCCGGTGGTAGTCGTCATCGGGCACGTTCGACGGGCCGATGGAGAAGGACTCCTTCAGGTCCCCGGGCGAGGCCTCTTCGAGGCTGTACGACAGGCCTTCTTCGCCCACCGCGCTGTAGCCGCGCACTGCGTCGTCGCGCGGGCGGTCCACCTTGCGCTTTTCCGCCAGCGGCATGTCGAAGAACTGCCGCGAGAGGGCCGAGACGCGGGCGATGAGTGCCGGGTCGATGCCATGGTGCGTGATCACCAGGAAGCCGATGCTGCGGCAGGCCTCGTCCACCTGGCGGGCCAGCGCGGCCTTCTCCGCGGCCGTGCCCGAGAAGTAGGGCGCGAGGTCGATGATGGGAACGGTCATCAGGGTCATGGGGCGTCTCGATGCACGGAAGAGGTACTGCAGAGCCCGTTTGCAACGACCGTGCCAGTTGGACCAAATGGACAAACGCCGGCCGGGCTGCGTACGATGCGCCGTATGCACGCCATTCGGCCGCGCTGCGGTGTCTTGGTGCAGGTCAAGACAAATGAGCGGTGCGCGAAGCCCGTTGCTGGTGCGTGCAGGCTGGTACGCGATTCGCAATGGCCGGTACAGGCGGGCCGTTGCCGACCCCAACGACACACGCCCACAACAATGAAAGGAAAGGGAAGCCCGATGGCCAGACCACCCGCGGCGAAGAAGAAGGCGCCGGCCGAGGTGCGCAAGCGCAAAGCAGAACCCGTGGGCACGAAGGCGGCGCCCGCAGCCGGCAAGCGGGCCGCACGCCGGCCGCGGCAGGCCGAGGACAAGCGCAGCGTGATCCTGTCGGCCGCGCTCGGCCTGTTCTCGCGTTATGGCCTACACGGCACCAGCGTCGACCAGGTGGCCGCACGCGCCGATGTCTCCAAAAGCAACCTGCTCTATTACTTCGCCAACAAGGAAGAGCTGTATGTGAGCGTGCTGCGCGAGCTGCTGCAGGTGTGGCTGGAGCCGCTGCGGGGCTTCAGCGCCGAGCAGGATCCGCGCGAAGCCATTGCCAGCTACATCCGCCGCAAGCTGGTGATCTCGCGCGACCAGCCCGATGCCTCACGTCTGTTCTGCCTGGAGATGATCCAGGGCGCGCCGCTGCTGCACGAAGAACTGGCGCTGGAGCTGCGCACGCTGGTGGAACGCAAGTCCGAAGTGATCGCCGAATGGGTGCGCTCGGGCCGGCTGCGGCCGGTGGCGCCGCATCACCTGATCTTCGGCCTCTGGGCGCTGACGCAGCACTACGCCGACTTCGCCGTGCAGGTGCAGGCCATCGCCGGCCGCACGCTGCAGGACGCGGCCTTCTTCGAGGAGACGGTAGAGAACGTTCAGCGCCTGGTGCTGGATGGAATCAGTGCGCCCCCAGCCGAGGCCATGGCGGCGCCGCTGGCCGCTTGAGGCCGAGTCTGCTCAGTGCGCGGCGGCTTGCGGCAGCAGGTCGTGGTAGCGCCGGTCGAAGTACACCAGGCCATGGGCGGCGTTGCCCAGGCGCACCGCATCCACTTCGCAGAACAGCACGTCATGCGTGCCCACCTCGGTGCGATTGACAACGCGGCACTCGAAGGCGGCTGCCGCTTCGGCCAGCACCGGCACGCCGCTTCGGCTCATCTGCCACTCGGCCGCGGCGAATCGCTCGTCCATGGGCGTCTTGCCACCGAACAGGTTGGACAGCTGCTGCTGACCGGCGCCCAGCACGTTCACACACAGCACGCCGTTGGCCTGGAAGATGGGATACACCGAGGCGCTGCGGTTCAGGCAGACGAGCAGCGTGGGCGGCTCGTCGGTCACGCTGCACACGGCCGAGGCGGTGAAGCCCGCACGCCCCGCGGGACCATCGGTGGTGATGACGTTCACGGCCGCGCCCAGGCGGGCCATGGCGTTGCGGTAGTCGCCGCGTTCGGGTGGCGTGGCGGCCAGGGCCTGCAGGGTCGCGGCAGCGGTGGGAGCGGGGGCGGTGGACATCATCATCGGAAGCCGGAAGAGAAGAAGGGTCAGTGCTGACGCGACAGGAAGCCGAGCAGGGCCGCGTTGAACGCGGCAGGAGCGGTCACGCTGTGCGCATGGCCGCCGTGCGGGCTGTGATCGAGCAGGGCCTGAGGCAGGCCCTCGGCCAGGCGCTGGGACATCGTCCACGGCACCAGCACGTCGTCCTGCGCGCAGGCGACCAGCGCGGGCACGGCGATCTCGGACAGGCGTGCATCCACGTCGAAGGCGCGCAGCGCGCCGATGCGGGCGCGCATGTTGGCCTCGCCGGGGAAGTGTGCGAAGGCATGGTCCACCTCGGCCTGCACGTCGGCCGCGTGGGCCGCAGCCCAGTCGGCGGGGTACAGGAAGATGGGCTGCGCCTCCACATAGGCGCGCGGCCCGCACGCGCCCAGCAGCGCAAGGCGGGCGTCGAAGCAGCGCGCCGAATGCGGGTTGGGCCGCGACCAGGCGTTGATCAGCACCAGGCTGGCCACGCGGGTCGGCGCATCCAGCGCCAGTTGCAGGCCCACCAGGCCGCCCAGGGCATGGCCCACGAGATGGCAGCGTTCGGTGCCGGTGGCGTCCATCACCTCGGCCACGTCGCGGGCCATGTCGGCGATGGCGTAGTCGGCGGGCAGGTCGGCCGGGGTGCGACCGGTGCCGCGCTGGTCGTAGGCCACCACGCGCCAGCCGGCCTCGACCAGCGCCGGGATCTGCGGCTTCCAGAAACCGGCCGAGCCACCCAGGCCCGAGGACAGCAGCACGCTGGGCGCGCCGGGGCGGCCTTCGCCGTGCACCTCGTGGTACAGCGCCATGGCGCGGCTCAGGCCTTCTTGCCGACGTGGGCGATGGAGGCGATCTCCACCAGCGCGTCGGGCTTCACCAGCCCGCACTGAATGCAGTAGCGCGCGGGCTTGGTGCCCGGGAAGTACTCGGCATACACCGCGTTGACCTTGGCATAGTTGGCCCAGTCGGTGACGAAGATCATGTTGAAGGTGACGTCGTCCATCGTGCCGCCAGCGGCCTCGATGACGCCCTTGATGGTCTCCAGCACATGGCGCGTCTGGGCGGTGGCATCGCCGACGTGCACCACGTTGTTGTCCTTGTCGAAGGGCAGGGTGCCCGAGACATAGACGACCCCGTCGGCCAGCGTGCCGGGCACGAAGGGCGCGATGGGGGTGCTGGTACCGGGAGGGATGATGGCTTCCTTGGGCATGAAATGGACTCCAGAGTGGGATGAATGAAGGATCAGGCTGCGGTCGCTTCGGCGGCGGCGGGCGTGGCAGCGGTGGCAGGTGCGAGGGCCTGGCAGAAGGCGTCCACCGTCGACACCCAGCCGAAGAAGGTCTCGACGTTGTAGACCGTGGCCTGCTGGATCGCGGCGCCGCCCAGCTCGTGGGTGGCGTCTTCCAGCATCAGCGAGAAGTACTCCAGGTGGAAGGCGTCGCGCAGCGACGACTCCACGCACACGTTGGTGGCGATGCCGGTGAACACCAGGCTGCGGATGCCGCGGGCGCGCAGGCTGCTGTCCAGCGTGCTGTTGAAGAAGCCGCTGTAGCGCGTCTTCGGAATCACGATGTCGCCGGGCTGCGGCTTCATCGCGTCGATGAGTTCGTAGTCCCAGCCGCCCTTGGCCAGGAAGCGGCCCTGCAGTTCGGGCTTGGCGCGCATGGTCTTGAGCGCGTTGGACTTGTGCCAGTTGGGCGAGCCGGGGCCGCCGGCTTCCACATACTTCGCGTCCCAGCCGTTCTGCAGGAAGACGATGAGCATGCCCGCGGTGCGCGCCGCCTCGATGGCGCGCACGATCCCGGCGATGGTGCCCTGCGCGCCCGAGATGTCGAAGCCGGCCGAGTCCACGTAGCCGCCCAGCGAGGCGTAGGCGTTCTGCATGTCGACCACGATCAGCGCAGTCTGGGTGGGCACGAGGGCCAGGGGCTCGGGGCGCGAAGGAATCACCGTCGGTGCCGGTGCGCCCGGCGCCTGGGGCGGCCCGACCGGCGTGGTCGAGCGCAGGGTGGCATTGGTCTTAGTGCTGCTCATGGTGCCGCCTTCCGTCAAGCCGCCAGGGCCTCGGGCGCGCCCACCTGCGAGGGCACGGGCGTGTCGACGTCCACACGGCTCTTCATCAGCGGCTGGATGCGCTCGCCAAAGTCCTCCACGCCCTGCACGAAGTCGTCGAAGGTCAGCAGCACGCCCTCGGTGCCCGGCACCTCGGCCATCTCGTCGAGCATGCGGGCCACGCTGGCGTAGGAGCCCACCAGCGTGCCCATGTTGATGTTCACTGCCGAGGGCGAGGTGGCATCGGTCATCTGGCGCACGTTGGTGTCGCCGCCCGATTTGGTGTCGGCTGCGCCTTGCTGCGCCATCCAGGCGATGGCGTCGGTGTCGGCGCCGGCCTTGTAGTGCTCCCACTTGGCGAAGGCGGCTTCGTCGGTCTCGGCGGCGATCACCATGATGAGCACGTAGGTGGTCACGTGGCGGCCGGTCTTGGCCGTGGCCTCGATCAGCTTCTGCGCCGCCGGCGCGAAGGCTTTGGGCGTGTTCACGCCCTTGCCGAAGCAGAAGTTGTAGTCGGCGTACTTGGCCGAAAAGGCCATGCCGGCATCGCTCTGGCCGGCGCAGATCACCTTCATGGGCGCCTGCGGCTGCGGGCTCAGGCGGCAGTCGTCCATCTTGAAGTGGGCGCCCTTGAAGTCCGACTGCCCCTTGCCCCACAGGTCGCGCAGCACCTGGATGTATTCGGACAGGTATTCGTAGCGGGTGGCGAAGAACTCGTCGCCGGGCCACATGCCCATCTGCGAGTACTCGGGCCGCTGCCAGCCGGTCACCAGGTTCAGGCCGAAGCGGCCATTGGAGATGCTGTCGATGGTCGAGGCCATGCGTGCCACGATGGCCGGCGGCATCACCAGCGAGGCGGCGGTGGCGAAGAGCTTGATCTTCGTCGTCACGGCCGCCAGGCCCGACATCAGCGTGAAGGACTCCAGGTTGTGGTCCCAGAACTCCGTCTTTCCGCCGAAGCCGCGCAGCTTGATCATGGACAGCGCGAAGTCCAGGCCGTAGTGCTCGGCCTTGAGGGTGATGGTCTTGTTCAGCTCGAAGCTGGGCTTGTACTGCGGCGCGTTCTGCGACAGCAGCCAGCCGTTGTTGCCGATGGGGATGAAGACGCCGACTTTCATGTGCGTGGACTCCAGGATGGGATTGCCGGCGGGTTTGCATGCGCTGTGCCAATGCCGTTTTCCTGTTCCACATCAAGGACTTGATCGAAAAAGGCGGTGCATGTTTTGACCAAATGGTCCAAAACGGTTCGCCGCGCTGGGCGAGTGCGCGGCAAGGTGGTGCGCCGCATGCCGGGCCGTGGTGCGTGCGCAGCGGCAGAATCGCGGCTGCCATGCCCAGCAAAACCCGATACCCCGCCGCCCTGGGCGGCACCGCCGACGACCTGGAGGCCGCCTTCTATGACGCGCTGCAGCGCGGCGACGCCGATGCATTGATGGCCTGCTGGGCGGATGAGGAAGACGTGTTCTGCGTCCACCCCGGCGGGCCGCGCCTGGTGGGCGTGGCCGCCATCCGCAGCGCCTTCGAGCAGATGTTCGCCAACGGCGGTGCCGTGCATGCGCGGCCTTCGCATGTGCGCCGCGTCGAAGCCCTGGGCACCAGCGTGCACAACGTGCTCGAGCGCATCGAGGTGCTCACCGCCGAAGGCCCGCGCCATGCGTTCGTGCTGGCGACCAACGTGTACCTCAAGACCGAGATGGGCTGGCGACTGGTGGCGCACCATGCCAGCCCTGGCACCTCGCGCGAGCCCGACGACGCGGTGGAAGTCCCGGGCCTGCTGCACTGACCCTTCGGATGCAGGCCTTCGTCGCGCCCCGCTGGCTGCCGGGCGGCAATGCGCAGACCATCTGGCCGGCCCTCTTCGGCCGCCGCTACACGGGCGCCGCCCCGGTGTACCGGCGCGAGCGCTGGAACGCGCCGGACGGCGACTTCGTCGATGTGGACTTCCAGGACGCGGCCGATCCGGCCATGGCGCCGCTGCTTGTGCTCTTCCACGGCCTCGAAGGCTCGTCGCGCAGCCACTATGCCGAGGCGCTGGCGGCGGTGGCGCGCGAGCGTGGACTCGGCTTCGCAGTGCCGCATTTCCGCGGCTGCAGCGGCGAGCTCAACCTCGGACCGCGGGCCTACCACTCGGGCGACCATGAAGAGGTGGGCTGGGTGCTGGCGCGTCTGCGCGAACGCAGCCCGGCCGGCGTGCTGGCCGTGGGCGTCTCGTTGGGCGGCAATGCGCTGCTGCGCTGGGCCGAGGAGGCCGGCGACAGCGCGGCGGCCGTGGTGCAGGCCGTGGCCGGCGTGAGCGCGCCGCTGGACCTGGCCGCCGGCGCCGATGCCATCGGACGCGGCTTCAACCGGCTGGTGTACGAGCGCATGTTCCTCTCGACCATGAAGCCCAAGGCGCTGGCCAAGCTGGTGCAGCATCCGGGCCTGTTCGATGCCCACCGACTGCGCGCCGCGCGCCGCCTGCGCGACTTCGACGACCTGTTCACCGCGCCCCTGCACGGCTTCAAGGATGCGGCGGACTACTACGCCCGCGCCGCCGCGGGGCCGCGGCTGGGCGACATCCGCATTCCCGCGCTGGTGCTCAATGCCCGCAACGACCCGTTCGTGCCCGGCGAGAGCCTCCCGGTGCCGGCGCGGGTGAGCAATCCGCGGGTGACCCTCTGGCAGCCGCTCCACGGCGGCCATGTCGGTTTTCCGCAGGGGGGGTGGCCGGGGCATGTGCAGACGATGCCGCAGGCCGTGGTGGACTGGCTGCTGGCGCATCGCTGACCTCTCGCGGGTGCACGAGGCCGGCTCCCGTCGGCTGCCAGTCCGACCTTCAGCCTCGATAGCGCTGTCGGCCTCGGCTCACCCGCGATGGCGGCATGGGCGACACCGCATGGCAACTTCGGCGCGGAGAATGCCGCCATGGATGACATCGTCAAACAGGCACTGGCCAAGTGGCCCAACGTGCCCCACTGCTACGGTTGGCTGGGCCTCGATGCACGCGGCCAGTGGTACATGCGCGATGACCCCACGCAGGCGGCCGGCCCCTTCCCCCAAAGCAAGGGATCGCTGCTGCGGCATGACAAGCTGATCGATTTCATCCAGCGCAACTACGAGCCGGATGCCCAGGGCCAGTGGTTCTTCCAGAACGGGCCGCAGCGGGTGTACGTGGAACTGGAGGCCGTGCCGCTGGTGTGGCGCGTGATGGACGACTTTTCGCTCCAGGCGCACACCGGACTGGCGGGGGAATTGCAGCGCGTGCTGCTGGATGCGGAAGGGCGCCTCTATGTCGCAGCACCGGTCGGCCTGGGCATCGTCCATTCGCAGGACATGGGCCTGGCGGCCGACGCGCTCGAGCAGGGCGTCTGGCCGGCGCCCGAGGAAGTGTCGGCCTCCGAACTGCCGACGCGTTTCGGCTTCGTCCGCAGTCCGGCAGCGGCCCGAAGCAAGGCTTGACGCGCGGCGAGCAGGCGCCGCGAGACGCGCCTTGCGCTAAGCCGAAGCGCGGGCACATCGCCGCTGCTGCAGCGCCACCAACGAAAAAGCCGGCGGATGCCGGCTTTCGAGGAGGCCCGAAGGCCTGGGGGTCTGCGCTCTTTATTGCTTGGCCGGCATCGCGCCCGCTGCCGCAGGGGCTGCGGCCGACGTGGCCGATGCATCGCCCGCCGGCGCAGCGGCGGCCGGCGCAGCAGGCTCCTCGAACTTGGCGCCGCCCGAGTTGGCCATGTAGGCCGCCGCACGGCTGATCTCCACATCGCTGAAGTCGCCGCCACCCTGGGGCGGCATGGCGCCCTTGCCCTTGAGCGCATGCTCGGTCAGCGTGGCCAGGCCCTGGCCGATGCGAGGGGCCCAGGCCGCGGCATCGCCGAAGTGCGGCGCGCCAGGAATGCCGGGGCTGCCGTGGCAGGCGGCGCATTGGGTCTTGAAGACGGTCTCGCCGTTGGCGAGCGGGCGGTTGGCGTCGCGGATCTCGACCATGCCCACTTTGCGGATGCGCTCGGCGACATCGCGGTCGCGGGCGTCCTGGCTGACGCCGTAGAGGTTCATGTTGTCGCCGGTGGCCGCACCGGAGGGCTTGAGCCCGGACACCACGAAGAAGACCAGCCCCGCAATGATGAGGATGGGGGCCACGAAGCCGAAGAGGACCGCGAGCATCAGCTGCTTGGGATTCTTGATCGGGCCCGTATGCGCCTCTTCGGTGGCCGGAGCCGGGTTTTGCGCGCTCTCGCTCATCGCTGTCCTCGGTATCGGGGGCTATTGGAAAACAGCGTTCGATTATAGGGACGGGGGGTGTGCGGACAGGCCCCGGCTGACCCGGGATAACCCCCGCACACCCCCCGAAAGAAGGACTCCTGATGCAGATCAGCGATCGGCCCGGAGGCCGCTGCCGAACCGGTCGTCCTGGTCCGCGATGCGCCAGCCGGCCTACTGGGCGCCGGCCTGCTGCGTGCTGCTGGTCCAGCCGCCGCCCAGCGTCTTGTAGAGCGTGACCTGGTTCTGCAGCAGCGTCAGCTGGGTCTGCACGGCCGTCTGGCGGGCCGTGAACTGCGAGCGCTGCGCATCCAGCAGGTCGAGCGCGCTGGCCACGCCGTTGCGGTAGCGCAGGTCCGACAGGCGCAGGCGGGTGCCCTCGGCGTCGGCCTGGGCACGCGCGGCGCGGGCCTGCTCGCCCAGCGTCTCGCGGCCCGCAAGGGCATCGGCCACCTCGCGGAAGGCCGTCTGGATCGTCTTCTCGTACTGGGCGACGGCAATGTCGCGGCTGACGCGCGCCGAAGCGAGGTTGGCCGAGTTGGCGCCGGCCGTGAAGATCGGCAGCGTCAGGCTGGGCGCGAAGCTCCAGGCCCGCGTGCCGTCGCCGTTCCAGAGGTTCGAGAAGTCGGAGCTCACCGTGCCGATGGAGGTGGTCAGCGCGATGCGCGGGAAGAAGGCGGCCCGCGCCGCGCCGATGTTGGCGTTGGCCGCGATCAGCTGCTGCTCGGCCGCCCGGATGTCCGGCCGTTCGGTCAACAGGTCCGAGGGCAGGCCGGCCGGCACGTCGGGCATGGCGCGCACGCTGGCCAGGCCGCCGTTGTCGCCGGCCAGGCCTTCCAGTGCACTCGCAGGCACAGGGGCACCCAGCAGCAGCGCCAGGGCGTTCTCGTCCTGGCGGCGCAGGCGGATCTGCTGCGCATAGGTGGCGCGCGCGCTCTCGGCCAGCGAGACGGCCGACTGGTAGTCCAGCTCGGACGCCACGCCGTTGTCGAAGCGCAGCCTGGTCAGCTTGAGCGTCTCCTCGCGCGTGGCCAGCGTCTGGCGGGTGATGGCCAGCAACTCTTCGTCGGCGGCCAGCGTGAGCCAGCCGTTGGCCACCTGGGCGACCAGGCTGATCTGGGTGGCGCGGCGCGACTCCTCGGTGGCCAGCGCACGGGCCTGCGCCGCGGCGCTCAGGCTCTGGATGCGGCCGAAGAAATCGATCTCCCAGGCCGTCACGCCCAGGCCCACCGAATAGCTCGACGACACCTTCGGGGCGGACGAGCTGTAGGCGCGGGCCGAATTCGGCTCGGAGCGCGAGCCCGAGGTGGTCAGCCCCACGGTCGGGAAGAGGGCCGCGCGTTGCACGTCGAACTGGGCGCGGGCCTGCTCGATGTTGAGCACGGCCACGCGCAGGTCGCGGTTGTTGTCGAGGGCCGTCTGGATCAGCCCCGCCAGCCGCGGGTCGGAGAAGAAGGCCTGCCAGGGCACGTCCACCGCCGCCTTGGCGCCGCCCGGCTGGGCCGGGTCGCCCGGGAAGGTGGTGGGCACCGGCGCGGCCGGCCGCTCATAGGTGGGGATCAACGAGCAGCCGCTCATCAGCAGCGCGGCGGCCAGCGCCAGCGGCGCCAGGGGCCCGAAGGGCAGCGTCATCATCGTCTTGGACTCAGCCATGGTTGTCGGCTCCGGATTCTTCCTGAATGCCCGCTTCCTGGGCATGGCGCTTGTTCATGTCCTGCTGGCGCTTGCTGCCCTTGAAGATCGTGCGCACCACCACGAAGAAGATGGGCACGAAGAAAACGGCCAGCGCCGTGCCCGTGAGCATGCCGCCCAGCACGCCGGTGCCGATGGCGCGCTGGCTGGCCGAGCCCGCGCCCGAGGCCAGCACCAGCGGCACCACGCCCAGGCCGAAGGCCAGCGAGGTCATCACGATCGGGCGGAAGCGCAGGTGGGCGGCTTCCAGCGCGGCGGCGATGGCACTCTTGCCCTGCGCCTGCAGGTCCTTGGCGAACTCGATGATCAGGATGGCGTTCTTCGCCGACAGGCCGATGATGGTGATCAGGCCCACCTGGAAGTACACGTCGTTCGAGTAGCCGCGCAGCAGCGTGGCCAGCAGCACCCCCAGCACACCCAGGGGCACCACCAGGATCACCGACAGCGGGATCGACCAGCTTTCGTACAGCGCCGCCAGGCACAGGAACACCGCCAGGATGGCGAAGCCATACAGGATGATGGCCTGCGAGCCGGCGAGCTTTTCTTCGCGCGACTGGCCCGTCCATTCGAAGCCGAAGCCCGCGGGCAGCTGGCCGGCCAGCTTCTCCATCTCGGCCATGGCAGCGCCCGAGCTGTAGCCGGGCGCGGCCTCGCCGCTGATGCGCATCGCGGGGTAGCCGTTGTAGCGCACCGTCTGCTGCGCGCCCTTGATCCAGCGCGTGGTCGCGAAGGAGGCGAAGGGCACCGGCTGGCCTTGCGTGTTGGACGCGTTCAGCCGCAGCAGGTCCTCGGGCTGCATGCGGGCCGGGGCATCGGCCTGCACCACCACGCGCTGCAGGCGGCCGCGATTCGGGAAGTCGTTGATGTAGCTCGACCCGAGCGCGGTCGACAGCGCGGTGTTGATGGCATCGAAGCCCACGCCCAGGGCCTGTGCCTTGTCGCGGTCGATGTCGATCTGCAGCTGCGGCGCATCCTCCAGGCCGTCGGGGCGCATCGCGGTCAACACCGGGCTCTTCATGGCCATGCCCAGCAGCTGGTTGCGGGCGTTGACCAGCGCGTCATGGCCCTGGCCCGACCGGTCCTGCAGCCGGAAGCTGAAGCCGCTGGCCGAGCCCAGTTCGGGGATCGGCGGCGGGTTGAGCGGGTAGATGAAGGCATCGCGCACGCCCGACAGCGCACCGAAGGCGCGGCCGGCCAGCGCGGAGGCCGAGTTGGCCTCGCCGTCGCGCTCCTTCCAGTCCTTGAGCGTGACGAAGGCGATGCCCGCGTTCTGGCCCTGGCCCGAGAAGCTGAAGCCCAGCACGCCCACGATGCTCTGCACCTGCGGCTGCTTGAGCATGAAGTTCTCGACCTTCTCCATCACCGCCTCGGTGCGCTCCAGCGTGGCGCCCGGCGGCAGCTGCACGTTCACCAGGATGTTGCCCTGGTCTTCCTGTGGCAGGAAGGAGGTGGGCAGGCGCGAGTACACGAACACCACGCCGCCGATGATGGCCAGGTAGATGATCAGGTAGCGCGCCGCGCGGCGCAGCAGGCGCGACACGAAGCCTTCATAGCCCTTGGCCGTGCGCGAGAAGCCGCGGTTGAACCAGCCGAAGAAGCCGCGCTTCTCGTGGTGGTGGCCCGCTTCGACCGGCTTGAGCAGCGTGGCGCACAGCGCCGGCGTGAGCGACAGTGCCATGAAGGCCGAGAAGGCGATCGAGGCCACCATCACCGCCGAGAACTGGCGGTAGATGTTGCCCGTTGAGCCCGCGAAGAAGGCCAGCGGCACGAACACCGAGATCAGCACCACCGTCACGCCGATGATGGCGCCGGAGATCTGCTGCATTGCCTTGCGCGTGGCCTGCAAGGGTGGCAGGCCTTCCTCGCTCATGATGCGCTCGACGTTCTCCACCACCACGATGGCATCGTCCACCACGATGCCGATCACCAGCACCATGCCGAACATGGTCAGCACGTTGATCGAGAAGCCCAGGGCCAGCAGCGTGCCGAAGGTTCCCAGCAGTGCCACCGGCACCACCAGCGTCGGGATGAGCGTGTAGCGCCAGTTCTGCAGGAACAGGAACATCACCAGGAACACCAGCACCACGGCCTCGACCAGGGTCTCGACCACCTGGCTGATGGAGATGCTGATGAAGGCCGAGCTGTCGTAGGGAATGGAGTAGCTCACGCCCTGCGGGAAGAAGCGCTTGAGCTCGTCCATCTTGGCGCGCACCGCCTTGGCGGCCTGCAGCGCATTGCCCGATGGCGACAGCTGCACGCCCAGGCCCACGGCCGGCTTGCCGTTCAGGCGGGCCGAGGTGGCATAGCTCTGGCCGCCGATCTCGATGCGGGCCACGTCCTTGAGCCGCACGGTCGAGCCGTCGGCATTGGCGCGCAGCACGATGTTGCCGAACTGCTCCACCGACGACAGCTGGCCCTTGACCACCACCGTGGCCGCGATGGCCTGGCCGGTGACGTTGGGCAGGTCGCCGATGGTGCCGGAGGCGACCTGGGCGTTCTGGTTGCGGATGGCGGTGTTGACGTCGCCCGCGCTCAGGTTCAGGCCTTGCAGCTTGGCCGGGTCGATCCACACGCGCATCGCCGTCTCGCTGCCGAAGAGCTGCACCTGGCCGATGCCGGGCACGCGCTGCAGTTCGGGCTGGATGTTGCGCGCGGCGTAGTCGCCCAGCTGCGTGGTGTCCACGGCCGGGTTGGTCGACGACAGCATCGTGAACAGCAGGAAGTTGTTGCGCGACTTGTCCACGCGCACGCCCTGCTGCGTCACGGCCGAGGGCAGGCGTGGCGTCGCGCGCGACAGCCGGTTCTGAACGTCCACCTGCGCCAGGTCGGCGTTGGTGCCGGGCTCGAAGGTCACGGTGATCGAACCGGTGCCGTCGGCCTGCGCCACCGACTCCATGTAGATCAGGCCGGGCGAGCCGTTCATCTCGCGCTCGATGACCGACAACACGCTGTCTTCCAGCGTCTGGGCCGAGGCGCCGGGATAGGCGGCGTTGATGACGATGGCCGGCGGGGCCACCGGCGGGTACTGGGCGATCGGCAGCTGCGTGATCGCCACGCCGCCCATCACCAGGATGAACAGAGCGATCACCCACGCAAAGATGGGGCGATCGATGAAGAACTTGGCCATAGAAGTGCTCGCGTTCCTTCTTCGTGATCAGTCGGGGTTGCGTGCCGGCGTCATTGCTTGGCCGGTGCGGCCGCTGCCGCGGGGGCCGATGCGCCAGCGGCCGGGGCTGCGGCGGCGGTCGTCGGCGGCTGCCAGGGCACGGCCTTCACCGGCGTGCCGGGCGGCAGCATCTGCAGCTTCTGGAAGCCGTCGACCATCACCTGCTCGCCTTCCTTGAGGCCCTCGGTCACGATCCAGCGGTTGTTCCTGCCGGCGGTGATCTTCACGTTGCGCTTGGACAGCTTGCCGTCCTGGCCCACGATGGTCACGGTATCGCCCTGGTCGGTGCGCGTGACGGCCTGCTGCGGCACGCTGATGGCCTTGTCGACCTGCGCCTGCTCGGTGCGCACGCGCACGTACATGCCGGGCAACAGCTCGCCCTTCGGATTGGGCAACTCGGCGCGCAGGGTGATCTGGCCGGTGCTCGCATCCACCGTCAGGTCGGAGAAGAGCAGGCGGCCACGCTGGGCGAACTCGGTGCCGTCCTCCAGCACGATGCGCACGTCGGCGGCGTCCGGGCCGCTGGCGCGCTGCAGCTTGCCCTGCGCCATCGCGCGGCGCATGCGCATCACCTCGGTCGCCGACTGCGTGAAGTTGACGTAGAGCGGATCGATCTGCTGGATGGTGGCGAGCTGGGTCGCTTCGCCCTGGCCCACCAGCGCGCCCTCGGTCACCAGTGCGCGGCCGATGCGGCCAGAGATGGGGGCCGTGACGGTGGCATAGCCCAGGTTGATGCGGGCCGTGGTCACGGAGGCTCGGCCGGCCAGCACGTCGGCCTCGGCGGCCTTCTGCGAGGCGATGGCGTTGGCATAGTCCTGCTTGCTCACCGCGTTGGCCTCGACCAGGGGCTTGTAGCGATCGGCCAGCGCCTTGGCCTGGGCCGCATTGGCCTCGGCGCGCGCCAGGGTCGCCTCGGCGCTGCGCAGCGTGGCCTCGTAGGGCGAGGCGTCGATCCTGAACAGCGGTTGGCCGGCCTTCACGTCGCTGCCCTCCACGAACAGGCGCTTCTGCAGGATGCCGGCGGCACGGGCGCGCACCTGGGCGACGCGCGTGGCCTCGAGCCGGCCGGGCAGTTCGGTCACCAGTCCGACTTCGCCCGGGGTGGCGACCACCACCCCGACCTCGGGGGCCGGCATGCCGCCGCCCGGAGGACCGCCGGCCGGTGCCGCGGCGTCCTTCTTGCCGCAGGCCACCAGGGCCAGGCTCAGAAGGACCGCGGTGGCGGCGAGGGTCAGGGGCGAACCGGGACGAAACATCGAACGACTTGCAACAACATGCGATGCAGGCATGCGAATCCTCTTGGAGTGGGATTGAAAAAGCGGAGGAAGCGGACGCGCCGCGGATCGATCATGCGTGCAGGCAGATCGGGGCGCCAGAAGCTTGCCGGGGCAGCAAGTTTACATACATTCTTGAATGTATAGTCGCGGCCCTCACGTTTCGGTTTATTTCGTTTTCTTGCCAAGGAGATGCCGTGGTACGGCGCACGAAGGAAGAAGCCCTGGCCACTCGCCATCGCCTGCTCGATGCGGCCGAGCGGCTGTTCCAGGCCCAGGGCGTGTCGCGCACGTCATTGCAGCAGATCGCCGAGGAAGCGGGGGCCACCCGCGGCGCCGTCTACTGGCATTTCAAGGACAAGGCCGACCTCTTCAACGCCATGATGGAGCGGGTCACGCTGCCGATGGAGAAGGGCGTGCGCCAGGCGGCGGCGCCGGCCGGGGTCGATCCGCTGGACCTGA
The DNA here is from genome assembly GCF_017991995.1 of Pseudacidovorax sp. Taxonomy (GTDB): domain Bacteria; phylum Pseudomonadota; class Gammaproteobacteria; order Burkholderiales; family Burkholderiaceae_C; genus Xenophilus. The sequence continues at coordinate 158,139 of NZ_JAGOPN010000004.1, forward strand.
TCGAGCAGGGCATGACGCAGGCGCTGGCGCTCATCGCCGACGACCCGCAGGTGCGCCGCGTGTTCCAGATCGCGGTGCACAAGGTCGAGTACACGGACGAGATGGCCTCGGTGCAGCAGCGGCACCTGGGCGCGCGCGATGCGTGCGTCATGGACTTCGAGAAGGCCCTGCGGCTGGCTGCGCGCATGCGCGGGCTGCGGCTGCCGGTGCCGGCCCGCACCGCGGCGCACGGCCTGCATGCCCTGATGTCGGGCCTGATCGACGACTGGCTGCTGGAGCCGGCCGCCTTCGACCTCGTGCCCGCGGGCCGTCGGCTCTTCGGTGTCTATCTCGCCGGCCTCGGCCTTCCCCGCGGTGGGGAGGCGGCCGATGCGGCGGCGCCCGTCCTGCCGGCGGGGCGCGCCGAGCACGCCAAGCGCAGAAGATCGGTCATAATGCCGGGTTCGCGGCCGAACTCGGCGCGACTTTCTCGCCGTATTTCAACGGATAGAATTCGGCCCTCCGAAGGCTGAGATCCAGGTTCGATTCCTGGCGGCGGGACCAGACACAGAGCCCGGCTACGTTTCTGACGTAGCCGGGTTTTTCTTTTGTTCTCGCCGATGCGAAGGACCGCGCCCCGGCCCCGGGGCCGACATGCGGCTTCTCGAAGATAAATGAACCAACAAGTTCATTTATGCTTCGGCGATGCGGATGTTCATGCGTTCCCGAGCCCCGGAGCCCGTTCGTGCGGCGGGCCGATTTCAACCGGATGCACAGGCATCGGCTTCGGCCGTTGATGAAGCCGCATGTCGGTCGACAGCCTCGACCTGATCAAGACCTTCCATGAAGTTGCCAGCCGTGGCAGCTTCTCGAAGGCGGCCGTCTCGCTGCAGCTGTCCAAGGCAACGGCCAGCAAGTACGTGGCGGAACTCGAGCGGCGGCTCGGCGTGCGGCTGCTGCACCGCTCCACCCGCGCGATCAGCCTGACCGATGCCGGCCAGCGTCTGCTCGAGCGCAGCACCTACCTCGTTTCCTACGCAGAGGAAATGATGGACGAACTGCGCGAATTCGGATCGCTGCCCAAGGGAGGGCTCACGCTGAGCGCACCCTACGGCCTGATGTTCGGCGGCTTCAGCGACATCATCGCCACCTATGTGCGCAGCTACCCGGACGTGCGGCTCACCCTGCGCTTCACCAACGAACCGATCGATCTCATCCGCGAGGGCGTGGACCTGCACTTCGGCAGCGGCACCATCGCCGACCAGCACCTCATCGCGCGCCGCGTGATGAAGTTCGACCTGGTGCTGTGCGCTGCGCCGGCCTATTGGGAGCGTTTCGGCAGACCGGCCACGCTCGAGGAGCTGACCCACCACAACGTGCTGCAGTACAGCGCCTGGGCGGCGGCGAGCCTGGCGCCGGCGCGTCGGCCGGACGCGCCGGTCGCCCATCGGCTTGGCGTCATCGAGGTCAACGACCCGGTGGCCGTGGTCCAACTGGCGTTGCGGGGCGTCGGCATCGCGGTCGCTCCCAAGCCCGCCGTGGCGTCCTTCCTGGCGAATGGGGAACTGGTACAGGCCCTGGACGAGCACATGCCCAAGGACCTCTGGGTCTATGCGGCCTATTCCGAGCGACGCCACAAGAGTGCGGCGCTGTCGGCGATGCTGCGCCTCCTGGATCGCTTCGGCCTGGATGTCCAGTGAGCGTGGCGGGACCGCGCTCCGGGTTTCGAAGGATGCCGAAGGTCAGGGTTCAGTCTGCGTGCGCGACGGCCGTGACGGGTGGCCGCTGCGCCGCGGCCCGCGGGTGGGAGCCGGCGCGCACCGCGCCGTCCATGCCGCAGCGGTAGCGGCGCAGCCAGTCTGCATCGACCGTGGGCCGTGCCGGTGCGCGCAGGGCCGCGATGGTGCGCAGATGGCCCGCGTCCCATGGGTCGAGTTCCTCGCCCTCGCTGCCGGCCAGGTCCACCCATTCGGCATCCACGGCCGCCACGCAGCCGATGCCCTCGGGCCACATGGGGCGGCCGAGCGCACGCACCAGATCGGCGAGCCGTTGGCGTTCCTGGTGGGCGTCCGGCGTGCAGGGCCAGGCCACGAAACAGTCCTCGGCCAGCACGGCCACGCGGCGGGGGTCCGTCACGGCCTGGCGCAGGCGGCGCAGCAATTCCCGGCTCGCGCCGGTCGCCACGTCCTCGCCATAGGCGGCGCGGATGGCCCACAGGTCCGGCAGCGTCACCAGCGCCGCGCGCGAGCCCGACAGCTCGCCGCCCGGGCGCGCGCCGTCCGCCCGCGCAGTGGCGCTCCCATACCGCGCCGGCACCGGCGGGAACAGGCAGCGCCGCCCCGCGACGCGCTCGTCGGTGCCTGTTCGCAGCAATGGCAGGGCTTCCAGCATGGCTGTCAATGTAGGAAGCCCCCAGGTCGCTGCCGAGCGGAAACGGCTCCGAAATGACAAGTCGCTGACATCTGCCCACCGCGCCCGTCGAAGGCGCCGCGGCGCCCAGTCAGAGATATGTCAGCCAGTTAACACCTGATGCGCGATGCACCATCGCGGTGAAAGAGGCGCCGCCCAATACTCGTGCCGCCATCAGGAGAGCGGGGATCTGGAAGGGCTGAGGAGGTGGGTGGCCGACGCAGGGCATGCATGCAAGCAATGCCCGGCGCCGGCGTGCCGTGCCTTGGGCTCCTGGCCGCCAAGCCGATGGCAATCCGGCTTGAATCTGTCCAAGGAGAACGTCAGTTGTTTGAAAAGGTCGTGCCCGTCAACAAAGAGCGCCATGCGCAAACGCGCATCAAGGAAATCACGGGCTTTTCCTTCGCCTCCAAGTTCCACATCGCCTACGTCACCATGCACGAGTTCGCCCGTGCCGCGGCGATCTATCCCATCGTCTTCCTCGAAGACAAGGAGAAGGACGAGTTCCGGCCCGTGGCCCTGCTGGGCCTCGATGCGGGCACCAACCTCTTCGTTGGTGCCGACGGCAAATGGGACGCCTCCTATGTGCCGGCGATCATCCGCCGCTATCCCTTCGCGCTGGCCTCGTCCGACAAGGAAGGCCAGTTCACCATCTGCATCGACGAGGGCAGCGAGCTGGTGAGCAGCACCGAAGGCAGCCCGCTGTTCGACGACAAGGGCGAGCCCACGCAGGTCATCGAGAACGTCAAGCGCTACCTGTCCGAGCTGCAGCAGATGGACGCGCTGACCCGCGAGTTCGCCAAGTTCCTGGCCGCGCACAACATGCTCACGCCACTGAACATGCGCGTGCGCGAGTCGGCCGGCATCAAGAACATCGCCGGCTGCTACGTGATCAACGAAGAGCGCCTGAACAACCTCTCGGACGAGCGCTTCCTGGAAATCCGTGCCAAGCGCTACCTGCCTGCGATCTATGCGCAGCTGATCTCGCTGGCCCAGATCGAGCGGCTGGTCACGCTGGCCGACAAGCGCGCCGGCAAGTAAGAAGACGCGGGCCGTGCGCAGGCGGGCGTCGACAAGGCGCGGCATGAAGCCGCGCGCAGGCTGGGTCGCGATGCTGGCCGCGGGCGCCTGCGCGCTCGCGCTGCCGGGCGCGGCGGCGCAGTCGGCCGCCGCTTCGGCGGCCGATGCACGCACGCTCACGCCCCGCCGCTTCATCCAGCTGGTGGTGGACCGCAATGCCGAGATCGCCTATGCACGCCTGCAGGCCCGCATCGCCGACCGCGGCCTGGCGGCCGAGGCCTCGCTCTATCAGCCGACGGCCTTCGGCTCGGTGCGCCACGAAAGCCGGCGCCGCCAGCGCACGGCCGAGGAGCAGCTCTCGTCCCTGGCCGCCCGCACCTCGGTGCTGGACGAGATGGTGAACACCGCCGAGGCCGGGCTGCGCATGCGCGCCTCCACCGGCGCGGAGATCAGCACCAGCCTGCAGCGCTCCCTGCGCCGCAACAACCTCATCGAGGCCCTCTACAACGATGGCAGCGACCGCGAGGCCACGGCGCAACTGGTGGTCACCGTGCGCCAGCCGCTGCTCAAGGGCCGCGGCACCGATGCCGTCGAGGCCGACCTGCGCGTGGCCGAACTCGAGCGCGAGGTGGGCTACTGGACCTTCCGCCAGCAGCTGCTCAAGATGGGCAGCGAGGCCCTGTCCGCCTACTGGCAACTGCAGCGTGCGTATCGCTCGCACCCGCTGCGCCAGCGCCTGCTGGACAACGCCCGCGAAGCGCTGGCCGATGCGCGCGAGCGCGCGGCCGCCGGCCGTGTGGCCGTCACCGTCGAGGACGAGGCCCGCGCCCTGCTGTCGATGCGCGAGAGCGAGTTGTTACGCAGCAGCCAGGCCATCGTCGAGGCCGAGGCCCGCATCCGCACGCTGCTGGACCTGCCGCCCGAGGACGGCGCCTGGGCCCTGCCGGCGCTGGCGCCGGTGCCCGGCGACGAGGCCGCAGCCGCCGGGGCCTGGGAGCGCCGCCTCGACCAGTGGCCGCCCTTCCAGATCGCCAGCCTGCGCGTGCGCCAGAACCAGCACCGGCTGGATTTCGCGCGCAACCAGGCCCAACCACAGCTGGACCTGCAGGCCAACTGGGGCTCGCACGGCCTGGGCCGCAATCCCCATTCGGCCATGAACCCCGTGCCCCACAACCGCTACCCCGACTGGTACGTGGGCCTGTACTACGAGCAGCCGCTCGGCGGCACCACGCGCCCCGAGGCGCAGTACCAGGGCCAGCAGCTCAAGCTGGAGCAGGCCGAGCTGGAGGCACGCAACGCCCGCATCGGCTTCGCCAACGACTGGCGCAGCCGGTCCGAGGCGCTGCAGCTGGCCCGGCGCGATGTCGAGCAGCTGCGCGCCGACCTCGACAGCCGCGCCCGCCTGCTGCGGGCCGACGAGTCCGGCCTGCGCGACCAGCTGGTGCCGCGCGCCCGCGTGCTGCGCCGCGAGGCCGAGACGCTGGAGAGCGAGCTGCGCCTGATCGAGGGCGAGGCCCGGCTGTGGACGGCCCTCACCTTGTTCCAGCAGTCCGAAGGGCTGCTGCTCACCGCCTACGGCGTGGACGTCACATGGCAATGAAACGACGCCCCGGCACCGACCGCCTGCGGGGCCGGCACGCCGCCGCCCTCGATGTGCGCGCCGCGGCCTTCGGCCTGCTGCTGCTGGCCGCCAGCGCCGCGCTGCATGCGCGCGAATTCACCGGCCTGGTCCATGCGCGGCACGACCTGCTGCTGAGCGTGAGCGTGCCCGGCGTCGTGGCCCGCGTGCCCGTGGCCGTGGGCCAGCGGGTGGAGGCACGCACGCCGCTGCTCTACATCGACGAGCGCATCCAGGCCACCGAGGTTCAGCGGCGCCGGGTGATGCTGGACGACCTCTCCGAGCTGCGTGCCACCGAGGAGCGCGTGCGCACCCTCGCGCCGCTGTACGAGGACACGCGCAAGCTGCTCAACGCCCGCGGCGCGGTCAGCCGCGACGAGGTCGCGCGGCTGGAGCTGGACCTCGTCACCGCGCGCGGCCGCGTCGCCCAGTTGCAGGCGCAGAAGGTGCGCGAGCGTGTCGAGCTGGCTGCGGCCGAGCAGGAGCGCGAGTTGCGCCGCCTGAGCGCCCCCGTGGCCGGCGTGGTCACGCGCGTGGACACCGACGTGGGCGAATGGGCCAAGCCCGGCGACGCGCTGATCCAGCTGGTGGACGCCGACAACTGCTACCTCAAGCTCAACCTGCCGCCGGCCGCCGCGCTGCCGCTCAAGGCCGGCGCCGAGCTGCCGGTGCGCTTCGACCCGGCCACGGGCGTGGCACCGGTGCGCGCCCGTGTCAGCTACATCGCGCCCGTCATCGACGCCGCGAGCGGCCTGGTCGAGGTGCGGCTGGGCTTCGCCAACCCAAAGGGCGCGGTGCCCGCGGGCATCAAGGGCATCGTGGACCTTCAGGAAGGGAGCCGCTGATGGGCGCGGCCGACCATCCCCACACGCTCGGCGCGCCGGACGCGCTGGGGCTGGTGCAGGCCCTGCAGGCGCTGCGCCGCCGCTCCACTGGCGAGCCCGGCTTCTGGGACGAGTACGCCGCGGGCCTGCGTCACCTGTGCCGCGCCCGCCGCGTGTGGATCGCCGGCCGCGTCGATGCCACCGCCGATCCCGTGCTGGCCGACGGCAGCGGCTGGCAGTGGCTGGGCGCCGCCGCCGAGGCGGCCCTGCCCGTGGCGGGCGTGATCGAGGCCGCCACGCTGGCCAGCCTGCAGGCCCTGGCGCCGCGTGCGGCCGACAAGGGCTTTGCGCTGATGCCCGTCACGCACGAGGGCGTCGCGTTGTTCCACCTGGCCGTGCGGCAGGCCGGCGAGCGGCCGGTGCTGGCCCTCATCGAGATTCCCCAGCGCGAGCGCGCCAGCCTCAACGAACTGGCCCTGCGCGCCCAGCTCGTGGCCGACATGCCGGGCGTCGGCGCCCCGGCCGGCGCGCCGGTGGGTGAGGGCGTCCCGGCCGCCTCGCCCACGCTGCCCGCCCTGCTGGCGCTGGCCACCGAGGTGCAGCGCGAGGCCCACGGCAGTGCCGCCCGGCTGGCCCTGGTCAACGGCCTGGCCGCCCTCTGCGGCGCCTCGCACGTGGCCCTGGGCTGGGTCGACGAGGGCCGTGCGCAGCTGGCCGCCATCAGCCACCTGGATCGCTTCGAGGCCGGCACCGACCTGGTCGCCCTGGTCGAGGCCGCCATGGACGAGAGCCTGGCGCACGAGGGCGTGCTGCAGGCCGAGCAGGCGCCCGTGCTGCAGCGCCTGGGCGAGGCCCTGGGCCTGCCCGCGGTGTGCGCAATGGCCATCGGCCCCGAGGACGGCCCGCCCGAGGCCGTGCTGCTCTTCGCGCTGCCCGAAGGCCGCGGCGTGGACGAGCCCGGCCTGGCCCGGGTGCGTGGCATGGCCGCGCTGGTGCTGCCGCGCCTGGCCGAGCTGCGCCAGCGCGAGCGCTGGTGGGGCCTGCGTGCGCGCGACGCCCTGCGCTTGCGCCTGGCGTCCTGGCTGGGGCCGCGCCATGTGTGGCCCAAGGCCGTGGCCGTCGCGGCCGGCCTGTTCGTGCTGTATGCCGCCTTCGGCACCTGGGATTACCGCGTGCACGGCACCGGCCAGCTCGCCACCGACAGCACGCGGTTGCTGGCGGCCGGCTACGACGGCCGCGTCGACAGCGCCGAGGCCAGCGCCGGCGAGCGTGTGCAGGGCGGCCAACTGCTGGCCACGCTCGACACGCGCGAGCTGCGCCAGCAGGAGAACGATGCCGATGCCGAGATGCGCCGCTTCGGCGCCGAGGCCGACAAGGCCCGCGCCGCCGCCGCCTGGGCCGAGATGGAAGTGGCCAGCGCCCGCCAGCGCCAGGCCCAGGCGCGCCTGGCCCGCGTGCGCGAGGCGCTGTCCCAGGCCGAAGTGCGTGCGCCCTTCGACGGCGTGATCGTCGAGGGCGAGCGCAAGGACCTGCTCGGCGCCCCGGTCAAGAAGGGCGACAAGCTCTTTCGCATCGCCCGCGTCGAAGGCCTGTACGTGGTGGCCACCGTGCCCGAGGGCGACATGCCCCTGGTGCCCGCGCAGGCCAGCGGCGAGCTGGTGCTGGTCAGCGACCCCGACCGCCGCATCCCGCTGCGGGTGACGGCGGTGATCCCCGTGGCCCAGACCAAGGGCCAGGACGGCAACCAGTTCCTGCTGCGCGCCGAGATGCAGCAGCCCGCCGCCGACTGGTGGCGGCCGGGCATGAGTGGCGCCGTGCGCATCGACGCGGGCGAACGCAACGTGGCGTGGATCCTGACCCACCGGCTGGTGGACAAGCTGCGCCTGTGGCTGTGGTGGTAGCGGAGCGCACACGACATGCCCGGCGCCGCCTTCAGTGACACCTGGTACCGCGTGGCCGGCCAGCGCGTGGCGCTGCAGCCGGCCGTGCAGGCGCGGGCCCAGCGCTACCGCGGCCAGCTGTGGTTCGTGCTGGAGGACGTCTACGCCCACCGCTTCTTCCGCGTCACGCCGCAGGCCTACGACTTCGCCCGCGCGCTCGACACCGGCCGCACCGTCGACGAGGTCTGGCGCGAGTACGTGCGCGTGCACGGCGCCGCCGCGCCGGGGCAGGACGAGGTGGTGCGCCTGCTGTCGCAGCTGCACGTGTCCAACATGCTCGTGACGGCCGGCTCGCCCGACAGCCATGCCATCGACGAGCGCAGCCGCCGCCAGAAGGACCGCGAGCTGCAGGGCAAGCTGCTGTCCTTCCTGTACGTGCGGGTGCCGGTGTTCAACCCCAACCGGCTGCTCGACCGCCTGCGTCCGCTCGTCATGGCCTGCACCGGCCGCGCCGCGGGCGTGGTGTGGCTGCTGGCCGTGCTGGCCGGCGTGTGGACGGCGGTGGAGCATTCCGAGCGCCTGGGCCGCCATGCCGACGGCGTGCTCTCGCTGTCCAACCTGCCCTGGCTCTACCTGGGCATGACGCTGCTGAAGGTGCTGCACGAGACGGCGCATGCCTTCGTGGTCAAGCGCTACGGCGGGCAGGTCCACACCTTCGGCGTGATGTTCCTCATCTTCACGCCGCTGCCCTACGTGGACGCCACCGCCACCTGGGGCTTCGGCAGCCGCTGGCGGCGCGCCTACGTGGGCCTGGCGGGCGTGGCCACCGAGCTGTTCTTCGCCGCCCTGGCCGCGCTGGTGTGGGCCCACACGGCGGAGGGACCGCTCAATGGGCTGGCCTTCAACATCATGTTCATCGGCTCGGTCTCGGCGCTGCTGTTCAACGGCAACCCGCTGCTGCGCTTCGACGCCTACTACGTGCTCACCGACCTGGTGGAGATGCCCAACCTCTACCAGAAGGGCCAGCAGCAGGTGCTGGCCTGGTGCGACCGCGTGCTGCTGGGCAACCGCGCCGCCGCCGGCCCCGCCACCGATGCGACCGAGCGCCTGTGGTTCACCGCCTACGGCTGGGCCAGCTTCGCCTACCGCCTGCTGCTGAGCGCGACCATCCTGCTGACCACGCTGGACAAGTGGTTCGGCGTCGGCCTGGCGCTGCTGGCCACCACCGTCGTCACGCTGCTGGTGCTGCCGGGGCGCAAGTTCGCCGCCTACCTGGCCGGCCCGGCCGTGGCCGGGCGCCGCACGCGGGCCGTGGGCACCGTGGCGGGCCTGGTGCTGGTGGCCTACGTGCTGGCCGCCTGGGTGCCGCTGCCCCATGCGGTGCGCGTGCCCGGCGTGCTGGAGGCGCAGCGCCGCGCGCTGCTCTTCGTCGAATCGCCCGGCGTGCTCACCGAGCTTCGCGTGCGCCACGGCCAGAGCGTGCGCCGCGGCGAGGTGCTGGCCGAGCTGCGCAATCCCGACCTCGACCTCAACATCGACCTGGCCGCCCTGCAGCTGGATGAGCTGCGCACCCTGCAACTGCAGTCCCTGCAGCGCACGCCCGCCGACGCCGCGCCGCTGCAGGTGCGCATCGACGCCACCCGTCAGCAGCTGGACGAACTGCGCGCCCTGCGCGAGCGCCTCACCGTGCGCGCCCCGCAGGACGGCGAATGGGTGGCGCCCCAGCTGCACGAGCGCCGCCAAGCCTGGATCGAGCGCGGCCAACTACTGGGCGAGGTGGTCGATGCGGGCCACTACCGCTTCAGCGCCGTGCTTGCGCAGGGCGACGCGGCCGACCTGTTCTCCGCACCGCCGGTGGCCGGCGAGCTGCGGCTGGCCGGCCAGGCCGGGCAGGGCATCGCCGTGCAGCGGCTGGAGGTGATCCCCTACCAGCGCGAGCGCCTGGCCTCGCCGGCCCTGGGCCTGCCCGGCGGCGGCGAGGTGGCCGTGCGGCCGGACGACAGCACCGGCACGCTGGCGGCCGAATCCTTCTTCGAACTGCGTGCACCGCTGCCCGCCGGCGCGCCGGCCACCACCTATGCCGGCATGTCCGGCGTGCTGCGGGTGGCCCTGCCCGCGCAGCCGCTGTGGGATCGCTTCCACAAGGGCTTCCTGCAACTGCTGCAGAAGAGGTACGCGCTGTGATCCTGCCCGGCGCCGACGCCTCCCACGACAGCACGCCGGCCGCGCCCGCGCTGCGCTCGCCCTGGGCCGGGCGCAGCACGCTGCCCGGCTGGTGGCGCCTGCAGGCCTGGCGCCGGCAGGCGATGCTGGCCGCCCTGCTGCAGGCGGCCCGCGCCGCCGAGCCGCCGTTGCAGCTGCTGGACGACGAGGCGCTGGCGGCATGCGCGCGCCAGGCCCGCCACGCCCTGCGCGCCGCCGTCCTGCGCGCCGGCGAGGCCGCCACGAGCGCCACCGTGCCCGCATGGGGCGCGGCTGCCGCGGCGGCGGCCGAGCTGGCCTCGCGCAGCCTGGGCCAGCGGCCCGCGCCGGCCCAGCTGCAGGCCGCCCTGGCCATGGCGCAGGGCCGGCTGGTCGAGGCCGGCGCCTGCAGCGGCAAGAGCCTCGCCATCGCGCTGGCCGCCGTGCTGGGCGCCTGGGCCGGCCGCCGCTGCCACCTGGTGTGCGGCAACGAACTGCTGGCCGCGCGCCATGCCGCCGCCTTCGGGCCGCTGTACCTGCGCTGCGGCGTGCCCTGCGCCGTGCTGCCGCCCCAGGCCCCGGCAGAAGCCGCGCCGCAGGCCTACGGCGCGCAGGTGCTGCTCGTCACCGCCCGCCGCCTCCTGGCCGACCGGCTGCGCGATCCCGCGCTGTGGCCGCGTGCCACGCCCTGCTGGGCCCTGGTGGACGACGCCGACCGCGTGCTCATCGACGACGCCGTGCATCCGCACGTGGCCAGCGAGCCCGGCCACAACCCGCTGCTGCTGGAGGCCATCGCCTGCGCGCAGGGGCTGGCCGAGGGCTTCCGCGCCGGCGAGCACTACCACGACCGCCGCCGGCTGCTGCGCTTCACCCCCGCGGGCCAGGCGCTGCTGGCCGAGGTGGAGGCGCGGCTGCCCCCCTTCTGGCGCGCGCCCCGCCGGCGCGACGAGCTGCTGATGCAGGCGCTGGTGGTGCGCGACCGGCTGGTGCGCGGCCGCCACTACGACGTGCAGCCCGGCCCGGCCGGCGGCGCACGCATCGTGCTGGGCGGCGAGATGCCGCTGGCGCAGCTGGTGCCCGAGCGCAGCCTGCACACCGGCCTGCTGCAGGCGCTGGAGGCGCGCGAGGGCCTGCCGCTGTCGCATCCGCCCGCCACCCGCGGCCGGCTGTCGCACCAGGAGCTCTTCGGCGGCTACCGGCTGCTGGGCGGCATCGCCTCGTCGCTGCGCGGGCTGGAGTCCGAGCTGTGGCGCATCTACGGCGCCGTGGTGCTGCGCCAGCCGCGCACCGCCCCGCCGCTCGCCCTGCGGCATGCCCTGGCGGCGACCGATGACGAGGTGCGTGCCCGCCAGGCCGCCGAGGCCGTGGCCGAGGCCGTGCGGCAGGGCGCCGCCGTGCTGGTGGGTCTGCGCCGCATGGAGAGCTTCCGCCTGCTGGTGCCCGCGCTGCGCGCCCATGGCCTCAGCCCCGCCGTGCTGGGCGCCGCCGCCCCGGGCCCCGACGACGGGCTGCTGCGTCCCGGCGAGGTCGTGCTGGTGCCCGAGCCGCTGCTGGCCGGCCTGGATGTGCGCACGGTGCCGGTCACGACGCCGCTGCAGCTGCTGCTGCCCGAGCCGCTGGATTCGGCCCGCACCGAGGCGCTCTTCCATGCCCGCGGCCAGCGCCTGCCGGCGCCGCGCCGCGGCCTTCGGCTGTGGTCCGCCCCCGCCGGCACGCCGCTGGCGGCCGCCGTCGCGCGGCTGGAGTCGGCCCTGCCGGCGCGCCTGGCCGATCCCCTGGCGCTGGTGCTGCTGCGCACCGGCTTGCGCCTGCAGCGCGCCGTTGCCGCGCGCCAGGCGCGCCGCCAGCGGCGCCAGCTCTTCCTGCACGAGCAGCAGCTCGTGCTCCAACTCTCCTTCGCCGCCCGCGGCGAAGCCCCTGTCCTGCGAGGTGAACTGCATGCCCCCCTTCCTTGAACCGATGCGCGCCCTGCGCCGCGCGCGCCCCTGGCCGCTGCTCGTGCTGGCCCTCGCCGGCTGCGGCGGAGGCGGCGGCGGCGGTGGTGGCGGCGGCTTCTTCCTGCCGGTGCCCGAGACGCCGCTGGTGCTCAGCATGGCCGACAGCGTCGCGCTGGAGTCCGGCAACGGCATCATCTTCACGGTCAAGGTCGAGTCCGGCCCCAACGTGGACAAGACCATCACCTTCACCACGGCCGACCTGGCCCCCAACCTGGCCGCCAAGCCGGTGGCGGGCTATGCCCGCGGCGGGGCCAACTGCCCCGCCGGCGGCGACTACGTGGCCGCCAACGGCACCTCGCTGCGGGTGCCGGCCGGCGCCTCCAGCGTGACCTTCGCCATCCCGCTGTGCGACGACGGCACCTTCCAGGCCAACAAGCGCTTCCGCGTGAGCATCGGCGGCGCCTCCAATTCGCCGGTGGCCTACGGCACCATCCTCAACGACGATGCGGGCGGCCTCAACGACACCGGCATCGCCCAGTGCTACACGGCGGCGGGCGCGGCGGTGGCCTGCCCGGCCAGCGGCCTCGCGGGCCAGGATGCCGAATACGGCCGCGACAGCCGGGCCCTGACCGGCGGCGGCAGCGACGGCCCGGCCGGCTTCAGCTATGCCAAGGTCTCGGCCAGCGGCCAGGCCATGGCCTCCGGGGCCAGCGGCTGGGCCTGCGTGCGCGACGCGGTCACCGGCCTGATGTGGCAGGTGCAGCAGGGCGTGAGCCAGCCGGCCGCCACCGCCTTCGCCGACGTGCAGGCGCAGATCGACGCCGCCAACACCGCCCGCCTGTGCGGCGCCAGCGACTGGCGCCTGCCCGAGGTCGGCGAGCTGGACAGCCTGGTCAACGCCGGCCGCAGCACCGGCGTCGCCGCCACCACCGAGTGGTTCTCCGACCTGGCCGGCCTGGGCAACCAGGCGCGCTCGGTGTTCTGGAGCAACACCACCTATCCCGACGACGCGCAGACCGCCTGGGTGGTGGACTTCTCGCTGGGCATCGTGGGCCCGCGCAACAAGGCCGATTCGCCCGGCAATGCCGTGTCGCTGCGGCTGGTCAGCGGCGGCAGCGCGCCGGCCCTGTCGTCGGCGGCGCCGTGCACCGCCGATTCGGCCAAGTCGGCGTCCGACCGCTACAGCACACCCGGCGACGGCACCGTCACCGACCGGCGCACCCAGCTCATGTGGGCGCAGTGCCCGCAGGGCCAGAGCGGCGGCAGCTGCGAGTCGGGCAGCGCCGCCAGCTTCAGCTGGAGTGGCGCGCTGGCGCAGGTGGCGGCCGCCAATGCCGCGGGCTGGCTGGGCTACAGCGACTGGCGCCTGCCCAACCGCAACGAGCTGGCCTCGCTGGTCGAGCGCCACTGCCGGGCCCCCGCCTTCAACCGGGCGTACTTCCCCAACAGCGCGGGCGCCAGCTACTGGAGCAGCTCGCCGGCGGTGCCCAGTGCGGGCAGCGCCTGGTACGTGGACTTCGTCGATGGCGACGTGGCCATCGCGGACATGGCGGGCAACCGCCGGCTGAGGCTGGTGCGGGCGGGCCAATGACAACCGGCTGCCGGCTGGCGCCGCGCCCCCGTGCCGATCGCGCACGGGGGCGCTTCGCGCTTGCAGGCGGGCCGATGACGCAACAACGGGGCATGCCGCGGCCAGCCGCGGCGTGATGGCGAGACGGGCCGGCGAGAGGCCCGATCGGAAACGAGAGAGACGGAGAAGATCATGAAGAAGGCACTCAAGAAGACGGTGGCGCGCATGGTGCGGGACGCCTGGCGCCTGGAAGCCCTGGAGCCGCGCGTGCTGCTGTCGGCGGACCCGGTGCTGGGCGTGCTGCCCGTGGTCATGCCCGACGACCAGGGCCATGCCCAGGCCCTGCACGGCGCCTACGACTTCGACGCCGCCGACAGCCAGGCGCCGGCCTCGCCGCTGATCTCGCCCGAGGCCTACCAGGCGCTGGTCGAGCAGCCGCGCCTGACGGCCGTGCCCACCACCTTCTCCGTCGACAGCCAGGTCTTCGACGTCGGCAACCTCGCCAGCCAGGGCTACTTCGACAGCACGCTTGCCGTGGCGGCCAACGAGACGCTGTACGGCTCGGGCTCGCTCAACGTGGCGCTGCTCAACAGCGGCACCGTGAGCCCGGGGCATTCGCCCGGCGTGCAGAACGTGCTGTCGTACACCCAGTCGGCCGGCGGCACGCTGGAGATCCAGCTGGGCGGCAGCGACGCCGGCACCGGCAGCGGCCATTACGACCAGCTCAACGTCAGCCAGCTGGCCACGCTGGACGGCAAGCTCAGCGTCAGCCTGATCGACGGCTTCCGGCCCACCGAGGGGCAGGAGTTCACCTTCCTCACCTACGGCCAGCTCAGCGGCAGCTTCGCCCACGGCACGGGCTTCGTGCAGGCCGACGACGACCTGTACTTCACCATCGAGCAGCGTGCCGGCGACAACGGTGGCGGCGCACTGGTGCTGGTGGCCCACCAGCTCGACGGGGCCGCGGCCTTCCTGGTGGACGCGCTGGCCCAGACCACCGGCGGCACCACGGCCACCGACCGCATCGGCGAGTTCCTCAACCATTCCTACTTCGCCGACAACCAGAGCGTGGCCTTCAGCGGCGCGGTGGATCTGGGCCAGGGCCTGAGCCTGTCCGGCGACTTCCAGCTGGGCCACACCGCGCACCTGCTGCTGGGCGAGGGCGCCGACCAGGGCTACTACGACGTCTTCACGCTGTCGCTGGCCGGCGGCAGCGGCTACCTGGGCCTGGACGCGACCGACAGCCAGGCGCCAGGCCTCGCGTTCAGCGGCGCCGACGTGGGCATCGTCTTCATCGCCGCCACCGACGGCAGCGACCGCGGCTGGGTGATGGCGCAGGGCCAGGCCAGCGGCGCCAGCCTGCAGGGCGTGGCCATGCAGCTGGACGCGACCCAGCTCACGCTGGAGTTCAGCCTGGGGCTGGGCGCCGGCAACAGCGGCAGCCTGGACCTGCACAACACGCCGCTGCACATCACCGACGCGCAGCAGCAGGTGCTCTACACCTTCGACGGCACCGGCTCGGACAGCAATGCCGCCACCCTCGCCGGCCATGCCAGCCTGACCGTGGCGAGCGACCTGCGGCTGGAAGGCGACATGGGCTTCTCGGTGGCCGACGGCACGCTCCAGGCCGCGGGGCAGGACATCAGCGCCCGGCTGCAGGCCGGCGGCATGGCGGTGGGCATCGACCACGGCGCCTTCGGCCTGGTGGTCGACGGCGACGGGCTGATCGCGCTGGAGGCCTCGGGCCGCGCCTTCCTGCAGGGCGGCGACTTCGCCTCGGTCAGCGCCGACTCGGCCACGCTGCGCTTCAACCAGCAGGCGCAGGCGCTCACCGGCCATTTGCTGGCCTTCGGCGACTTCGCCTACACCTTCTCCGACCTGCCGGGCCACAGCGCGGCCACGGTGGGCATCTACGGCCTGCAGGCCGTGGTGGGCGGCAGCATCGCCATCCACGGCGACTTCTTCTTCCAGCCCGGGGCCGACGGCGCCATGGCCATCGTGGCCAGCAAGGCCTCGGTCGCGCTGCGCAGCGGCGCCTTCGATGCCGGCGTGACCGATGCCGATGTGGGCCTGCTCGTGCTGGCCGGCGGTGGCGGCACCGTGCTGGAGGCCACCGGCGGCATCGACGTCGCCCTGGGCGCGGACGTGACCCTGGCCGCGGCCGTGGCCAGCGTGCGCTGGAACAGCACCGCCGCCGACGCCAGCGGCACCGTGGTCGATGCCGCGGGCGGCACCCACACCTTCGGCGACGGCCTGCTGGCCGGCGTGCAGGAAGTGGCCGTCAGCCAGGGCCTGCTCGAAGTCGCCGGCTTCTTCAGTGCCACCGGCGACTTCGCGCTGCACAAGGGCACGGCGCAGATCGTGCTGGCCGGCGATCCCGACACGCCGGTGCTGGCCGACGTGCTCACGCTGGGCGCCAGCCACCTGGACGCCAGCGCCGGCCTGCTGGGCACCGCCTTCGGCCTGCAGATGACGGGCGTGGAGTTCGCGCTCGCCCTCATGAGCGCCCGCAGCGATGCGAGCCGCACCTGGACCGCCCTCAAGGCCTCGGCCGAGACTGTCTCGCTGCAGGGCGTGCCGGGCGTCTCGGCCAGCGGCAGCCAGTTCGGCATCACCATCAACCGCGCCGGCCGGGCCGGCGACCCCGTGGCCGATCTGGCCCGCAGTCCGCTGCGCGTGGCCACCGCCGCCGACGGCGGCGAGATCGTGCTCGACATGGACGGCGCCGCCGGCGAGCTGCTGCATGCGCAGGGCACGCTGGACCTGTCGCTCTTCGGCTTCGTGCAGGCGCAGGGCACCGTCTCGGTGGACCGGCGCAGCGAATCGGTGGTGCTGGCCGACGGCAGCGTGGTCGATGCGCAGCTGCTGGCCATCGGCCTGCAGGACGCGGGCGGCCATGTGGGCATCGGCGGCGTGGGCTTCGACCTGGCCGGCGCCGACCTGGGCCTGGCGCTGCTGGCCGACTCGGCCGACGCCAGCCGCACCTGGGTGAGCGCCCAGGCCACGCTGGGCACGGCCAGCCTGAGCGGCATCGATGGCCTGTCGCTGTCCGGCAGCGACCTGGGCCTGACCATCAACCAGGCCGGCCGCCAGGGCGACGCCGTGGTGGACTACCTGGCCCATGGCCTGACGGTGGGCGAGGGCGCCGATGCCGTGGCGCTGGACATGGACGGGCGCGACGGCACCCTGCTGCAGGTCGGCGGCCATCTCGACCTGCAGGCCTTCGGCTTCTTCAGCGCCGAGGGCGACTTCGCCCTGCGCAAGAGCAGCCAGACCGTGGTGCTGGCCGACGTGGCAGCCACGGCCGACGTGGACGAATCGGCCACGCCGGTGCAGGTGGACATGTTCAGCCTGGGCGGCCGCGGCATCGCCGCCTTCGCGGGTGTGCGCGACGGCCAGACCGACGCCTTCGGCCTGCGCCTGTCGGACGTGGACTTCGCGCTGGCGCTGCTGAGCGAGGCGGGCGCCGGCGCGCAGGCGCGCCACTGGAGCAGCCTGCAGGCCCGCGTGGGCGAGGCCGCCTGGGTGGGCATCGACGGCTTCGCGCTGTCCGGCAGCGGGCTGTCCATCGAGATCAACCGCGCCGCCGCCGACGGCAGCCTGGTGGACTACGCCAGCGGCCGCACCCAGCTGGCCGTGCCCGTGGCCACCGGCACCACCGTGGCCCTGGCCATGGACGGCAGCGAAGGCGAACTGCTGCGCGCCAGCGGCCACCTGCGCGTGGACGCCTTCGGCTTCCTGCAGCTCGAAGGCGACTTCGCCCTGGCCAAGTCCACCCAGACGCTCACGCTGGCCGACCACAGCCAGGTGCGGGCCGACCTGCTCACCCTGGGCGGGCACGACCTGCAGGCCTTCGCCGGCACCGGCGGCGGCACCGCCCAGGCGCTGGGGCTGCAGCTGTCGGGCGTGGACTTCGCGCTGGCCCTGTCCACCGAGCAGGTGGCGGCCGGCCAGCCGGCACGCAGCTGGACCAGCCTGCAGGCCCGCGCCGACGGCGCCGCGCTCACCGGCGTGGACGGACTCGTGGCCGCTGGCGAGGACCTGCGCCTGGCCATCAACCGCGCCTCCTCCGGCCCGGTGGTCGACTTCTCCGCCGGCGCCACGGCACTCGCGCTCGACACCGGCGCCGGCCGCCTGGCCTTCGACATGGACGGCGCCGAGGGCGCCATCACCCGCGCCGCCGGCACGCTGCGGCTGGACGCCTTCGGCTTCTTCCAGGCCAGCGGCAGCTTCGCGCTGGAGAGCTACGACACCACCTTGCACACGGCCGACCTGGCCGGCACCGCCGCCGACGAGTCGGGCGATGTGCAGGTGCGCCTGCTGACGCTGGGCGCGCACGACCTGGAGGCCTTCGCTGGCGTCGGCGACACCGGCTTCGGCCTGTCGGGCGTGGACCTGGCGCTGGCCCTGGCCACCGAGAAGACCGCCACCGGCCAGAGCGCACCGGCACGCCAGTGGAGCGTGCTGCAGGCCAGTGCGGGCACGGCCGGCTTCACCGGGCTCGACGGCTTCAGCGCCAGCGGGCAGGACCTGTCCGTGGCCATCAACCGTGCCGCCGCCGACGGCGTGGTGCTGGACTTCTCGGGCAGCCACGGCCTGGCCGTGGACACCGGCGCCGACACCGAATTCACCCTGGCCCTGGACGGCAGCGAAGGCGCCGTCACCCGCGCTGCGGGCCACCTCACCCTCGACCTCTTCGGCTTCGTGCAGCTCGAAGGCGACTTCGCCTTCAACCGCAGCAGCGGCACCGTCACCCTGGCCGACGAGGACCACACCCAGGTCGACGTCGACCTGCTCACCGTGGGCGCGGCCCATGCGCGCGGCTTTGCCGGCCTGGCCGGCGGCAGCAGCGACGCCATCGGCCTGCGCTTCGACGACGTCGGCTTCGGCCTGGTGCTGGCCACCGAGCAGCTGCAGGCGGCAGGCGGCACGGCCCGCCACTGGAGCGCACTGGAGGCCAGCGCCGGCAGCGCCGCCTTCATCGGCGTCGACGGGCTGGTCGCCACCGTCAGCCAGGTCGAGCTGCGCATCAACCGCGCCGATGCCGATGGCGTGGTGGTCGACTGGGCGGCGCAGCCGCTGCCCGTGGCCACCGGCCCCGGCAGCACGCGCACGCTGGACTTCGCCGGCAGCGCCGGCGAGCTGCTCGAAGCCGCGGCCCACATCGAACTCAACGTCTTCGACTTCTTCGCCGTCGAAGGCGACTTCGCGCTGCAGAGCAAGCGCCAGGACCTGACCCTGTCCGACGGCAGCGTCATCCATGCCGACACGCTCACGCTGGGCGGCGCCGGCCTGTCCGCCTTCGCCGGCCTGCATGGCGGCAGCGACGACGCGCTGGGCCTGCGGCTGGGCCAGGCCGACTTCGGCCTGCTGCTGGCCACCGACCGCGATGCGCCGGCCCGCCACTTCACCAGCCTGCAGGCCAGTGCCGAGCTGGCCGACTTCGTGGGGCTCGACGGCGTGACCATCGCCGGCTCTGACCTGCAGGTGCAGATCAACCGCGGCATGCCCATCCCCGCGGTCGATGCCGGCACCGAGACGCAGAACGCGCAGTGGCACCTGCAACTGGCCGCCGGCACCGCCGGCACGCTGGACCTGGACTACGGCGGCCACCAGGCGCAGCTCGCGCTGGACGGCCGCGAAAGCAGCAGCGCCCTCATCGCCCTGCTCACCGGCGCGCTCGAAGGGCTCACGGGCATCGGCCAGGGCAACGTGAAGGTCAGCGGCTCACGGGCCGAAGGCTTCACCATCGAACTCGTCGGCGCCCTGGCGGGGGCCGAGGCCCAGGTCCTGACGGTGCAGGCCCATGCCGCGCCGGTCACGGTCACGGTGGGCACCGCGGCCGAGGCCACGGCCGGCGCCAGCGAGGTCAAGCAGGTCGTCATCGAGGCCGAGCGCGTGTCCGCGCCGCCGGTCAGCATCGGCATCGCGCAGGTGGTGGCGGCCACCGCCGGGGCCGACGAGGTCAAGCAGCTGCTCTTCACCACGCCCTACTCGTCGCGGGGCACCTACACCCTCGAGATCGACGGCGTCGCCGGCTCGCGCACGCTGACCTTCGTGGGCAACGACGTCACCAACAACGCGCGCTACATCCACGATGCGCTGGTCGGCCTGCTGGGCGCCGCCGACGGCGACGTGCAGGTGCGCTTCGACACACAGAGCCAGGGCGGCCACCGCTACAACATCCGCTTCCTCGGCGCACTGGCCGGCACCGACATCGGCGACCTGATCGTCACCGAGGCCATGTCGGGCGACGTGGTGCCGCTGAACATCCGCCAGGGTGGCGGCGGCACGGGCGAGGTGCAGCGCATCGCCGTCGACACCGCGGCCACCGGCCACTACACGCTGTCGCTGGCCTACGGCGGCCGCACCTACACCACCGCGGCGCTGGCCTTCGACGCCGATGCGCAGGCGGTGGAGGCCGCCCTCAACGCCGCCTTCGCCGCCATCGGCGGCGAGGTGAGCGTCAGCACCACGGCCGGCGGCGCGCTGCTGGTGCAGTTCGGCGGCGTCTTCGTCGGCCAGGACGTGGCCACCCTGCGCAGCCAGGTGAGCGTGGACGAGACGCGCCCCTCGGGCAGCTTCACCATCGAATACGCCGGCGTGCGCACCGGCCCCATCGCCTACAGCGACGACCCGGCCACCCAGGCCGCGGCCATCGAGGCCGCGTTGCTCGCCCTGGACGCCTTCGCGCCCGGCGACCTGCATGTGGCCTACAACGCCAATGCCTCGGGCAGCCGCTTCGCCAGCTACGACGTGGTCTTCACCGGCGCCAGCGCCGACCAGGACATCGGCGACTTCACCACGCATTTCGGCGACCTGGACCATGCCAGCGCCGCGCCCTTCAACCTCGTGCAGGGCCATGCCGCGGGCGCCGAGTCGCAGCGCGTGCACTTCGACACCCAGGCGACCAGCGGTGGCTTCACGCTGTCCTTCAGCCACGGCGGCCAGACCTGGACCACCGCGGCGCTGGCCTTCGACAGCAGCCGCGCCGAGATCAATGCGGCATTGGCCGCGGCCTTCGGTGCCCACATCGACGGTGCCCTGATCGAGGCCACCTTCTGGAACGGGCAGGACCTGGTGGTGCGCTTCGGTGGCAGCCTGGCCGGCGAGGACGTCGCGGCGCTGCAGGTGCAGGCCACGACCGAGGTGCAGCAGCCCGTGCTGTCGCAGTTGCAGGACGGCTTCACCCACCACACGCCGGCCGAGCCGGCCGGCACGCTGGTCATCGACTTCGCGGCCCGGTCCGTGGACGTGGCCACCGGGCCCGGCGGCCAGGCCATGACCCTGGACATGGACGGTGCGCTGGGCGAGCTCACCCGCGTGCGGGGCCACCTGGAGGTGGACCTGTATGGCTTCTTCCAGGTCGGCGGCGACTTCGCCATCGACCGCAGCAGCAGCCAGGTGACGCTGGCCGACGGCAGCGATGTGGCCGTCGACCTGCTCACCCTGGGCGCGCATGACGCCCATGCCTTCGCCGGCCTGGACGGCGGGCGTGCCGACGACCGCACCGGGCTGGTGCTGGACGGCGTGGACTTCGCGCTGGCACTCATCACCGACAGGCTGGACGCCCAGCGCCACTGGACCAGCCTGCAGGCCACCGCAGCCCAGGCCGAATGGGTGGGCACCGATGGCCTGACCCTCGCCGCCACCGGCATCAGCGTGGCCATCAACCAGGCCAGCCGCGACGGCGACGCCGTGGTCGACTACGGTGAAGGCGCCACCGCGCTGAGCATCGCCACCGGGCCGACCACCGAGCTGGCGCTCGCGCTCGATGGCGACCAGGGCGAACTGCTGCAGGCCAGCGGGCACCTGACCGTCGACGTCTTCGGCTTCTTCCGCGTCGAGGGTGACTTCGCCATCGAGAAGAGTTCGGCGGAGGTCACCCTGGCGAAGACCAAGGACCAGACCGAAGCCGAGAAGGTCGACGTCGACCTGCTGACCATCGGCGGCACGGGCGTCGACGCATTTGCCGGCATCAATGGCGGGACCAGCAGCGCCATGGGTCTGGAACTGACCGGCGTCGAGTTCGGCCTGGCGCTGATGAGCCAGCAGATGGCGGCAGGCAGCACCACGCCTGCGCGGACGTGGACGAGCCTGCAGGCGACGGCCACGAGCGCCGAGTTCAAGGGCGTGGACGGCCTGGAACTCTCTGCCGGCGCCATCGCTGTGGCGGTGAACCAGGCCGGCAAGGCCGGCGACCAGGTGGTCGACTACGGCACTGGCAAGACCGAACTGACAGTCGGCACCGGAACCGGCAGCGACCTCGAACTGACGCTGGACGGCAGCAAGGGCGAGTTGCTGCAGGCCAGCGGCCACCTGACGGTCGATGTCTTCGGCTTCTTCCGTGTGGAGGGCGACTTCGCCATCGAGAAGAGTTCGGCGGAGGTCACGCTGGCGAAGGCCAAGGACCAGGCCGAAGCGGAGAAGGTCGAGGTCGACCTGCTCACGATTGGCGGCACGGGCGTCGACGCATTTGCCGGCATCAATGGCGGCACCAGTAGCGCGATGGGACTGGAGCTGACTGGCGTCGAGTTCGGCCTGGCTTTGATGAGCCAGCAGATGGCCGCAGGCAGCACCACGCCCGCACGGACGTGGACGAGCTTGCAGGCAACGGCCACGAGCGCCGAGTTCCAGGGCGTGGACGGCCTGGAGTTGTCCGCGGGCGCCATCGCTGTGGCGGTGAACCAAGCCGGCAAGGCCGGCGACCAAGTGGTCGACTACGGCGCCGGCAAGACCGAATTGAAGGTCGGCACCGGAACCGGCAGCGATCTGGAGCTTGCCCTCGACGGCAGCAAGGGCGAGCTGCTGCAGGCCAGCGGCCACCTGACCGTTGACGTCTTCGGCTTCTTTCGCGTCGAGGGCGACTTTGCCATCGAGAAGGGCAGTGCCGAAGTCACGCTGGCCAAGACCAAAGACCAGACCGAAGCGGAGAAGGTCGAGGTCGACCTGCTGACCATCGGCGGCAGCGGCATCGATGCCTTTGCCGGCATCAACGGTGGCACGTCCAGCGCGATGGGCCTGGCGCTCACGGACGTCGAGTTCGGCCTGGCCCTGATGAGCCAGCAGATGGCGGCAGGCAGCACCACGCCTGCACGCACCTGGACCAGCCTGCAGGCCTCCGCCGCCTCCGTGGCCTTCGTCGGCCTGGGCGACGACGTGACGGCCTCGGCCACGGACCTGACGGTGCGCATCAACCGCGCCGGCCTGCAGGGCGATGCCGTGGTCGACTATGCCGACGGCGCCACCGACCTGAAGATCGACGTGGGCGCCGACGCGCCGCTGGCGCTGGACATGGCGGGCAGCAAGGGCGAGATGACCCAGGCCGCCGGCCACATCGCGCTGGACATCTTCGGCTTCTTCCGTGTCAGCGGCGACTTCGCGGTCGAGAAGAGCACGGCCGACGTGCAGCTGGCCGCCAAGGGCACGGCCCAGCCCGAGAAGGTCGCCGTGGACGTGCTGACCATCGGCGGCGCCGGGGTCGATGCCTTCGCCGGCACCGGCAACGCGGGCCTGCAGTTGCAGGACGTGGACTTCGGCCTGGCGCTGATGACGCAGCAGTCGGTGCCCGGCCGCACCTGGACCACGCTGCAGGCCACCGCCGGCAGCGCCTCGGTGCAGGGTCTGGGCGACCTGCAGCTGGACGCCACCGGCACGCGTGTGCTGATCAACCAGGCCGGCCGCGCCGGCGATGCGGTGGTCGACTACGCCAGCGGCGCCACCGAACTGGCCGTGGCCACCGGCGATGGCGACCTCGCCTTCGACATGGCCGGCAACCTGGGCGAGCTGCTGCAGGTCAGCAGCCACCTCAAGCTGGACGTCGACGGCTTCTTCCAGGTCGAAGGCGACTTCGCGATCCAGACCAGCACCCGCACCGTCACCCTGGCCGACGGCACCGAGCAGACGCCCGCGAGCCAGGTGAAGGTGGACGTGCTGACCATCGGCGGCCACGATGTGGACGCCTTCGCCGGCCTGCACGGCGGCCAGACCGATGCGCTGGGCCTGGCGCTGCACCAGGTCACCTTCGGGCTGGCGCTGATGACCGAGGCCGCGCCGGCCCAGGGCAGCGCCGCACGCACCTGGACCAGCCTGCAGGCCACGGCCGGCAGCGCCGGCATGGTGGGTACGGGCGATCTCACGCTCACGGCCTCGGACGTGGCCGTCGCCATCAACAAGGCCGGCACCCCGGGCGTCGCCGTGGTCGACTACGCGGCAGGCGCGACCCAGCTGGCGGTGGTCACCGGCAGCGGCACCGACCTGCAGCTGAGCATGGACGGCGCCGACGGCGCGCTGCTGCAGGCCAGCGCCCACCTGGTGGTGGACCTGTACGGCTTCGTGCAGGTCGAGGGCGACTTCGCCATCGAGACCCACACGGCCGAGGTGCGCCTGCAGGACCTGGCCTCCACGCCCGACGTGGACGAGGGCGCCCAGCCCGTGGCCGTGGACCTGCTGGCCATCGGCGCCCACAACGTGCATGCCTTCGCCGGCGTCAACGGCGGCACCAGCGACGCGCTGGGCATCGAACTCGACGGCGTGGACCTGGCCATCGCCCTGATGACCAGCCAGGCCGACCCGGCCCGCCGCTGGACCGCCGTGCAGGCCAGTGCCGATCAGGCGGCCTTCGTCGGCATCGACGCCATCACCCTGGCGGCGACCGATGTGGGCATCGCCATCAACCGCGCCTCGGGGACCGGCCAGCCGGTGGTGGACTTCGCCCACATGGCCGAGCCGCTCACGGTGAACCTGGGCGGCGGCGAATCGCTGGCCTTCGACCTGGACGGCCAGAGCGGCAGCACCACGGCCGTGAACATCGGCCGCGCCACGCTCGCCATCTCCGACTACATCTACATCAGCGGCGGCTTCCACCTGGAACAACTGGCCACCACGCATGTGGACGTGGTCACGGGCCTGGCCGCCAACGGCGCCGGCCTGTCGCCCGCGCTGCGTGCCGGCCTGGCCAAGGTGCAGGGCCTGTCGGCCGACGACCGGCTGATCGACGACCTGGAAGTCTCGGCGCTGCTGCTCAGCGGCACCGACCTGGAGATCTTCGCGGGCCTGGGCCCCTACTTCATCGACAGCAACGGCAACGGCATCCGCGATGCCGGCGAGGCGCAGAACCCCGACGCCTTCGGCGTCAAGCTCGACGGCATCGATGTCGGGCTGGTGATGTTCGACTCCACCCTGGCGGCCGACCCGGACTCGGTCATCCCCGACCTGTATGCGCTCAAGGTGAGCTGGGGCCAGGGCATCGACATCGACCTGGGCGGCATCTTCAAGTTCCAGACTCAGGGCCTGACCATCGACGTCAACCAGGGCGGCCAGTGGGCCGGCCAGCCCGCAGGCAGCGTGGCGCCCTATGTCGACTTCGCCAGCAGCTTCGAGGGCGGCCTGAAGGTGCCCACGGCCACCGGCACGCCCATCGTGCTGGACTACGACCGCGCCACCATCGCCGTCAGCCTGGCCCATGCGCTGCTGAACATCGGCGACTTCTTCCAGATCGAAGGCAGCTTCGCCTTCGAGCGCACCACCACGCAGGTGGACGTGGCCACGGGCCTGTCGGCCGCCGACAGCTTCGGCGCCCTGGGCACCGACCTGGCGCGCTTCAAGGCGGCCGGGCTGCTGTCGGCCGACAACAGCCGCTTCACGCACCTGGCGGTGGACAGCATCACCATCGGCGCCGCCGATGTGCGCATCACCATCGGCGACCCGGACGACCCGTTCTTCACGCTCGACCACATCGACGTGGCCTTCGCCACCTTCCGTGCCAGCAAGAGCGTGGACGCCAACGGCGTGATCCCGCTCATGTACGCCATGAAGGCGTCGTGGGCCAACCCGCTGGACGTGGACTGGGGCTTCATGCAGCTGCAGGTGCAGGACCTGCAGGTGCAGCTCAACCAGGGCTCCAGCTGGCGCGGCCTCACGGTCTCGCCCACCGTGGACTTCGTCTCCAGCTTCGGCACGCAGGGCATGCGCGTGGCCACCGGCGGCGACGACGTGTACCTGGACTTCCGGCAGGCCTACTTCGGCGTCGAGGTCGGCCATGCGTTGATCGCCATCGGCGACTTCTTCCACATCGAGGGCGGCTTCTCGCTGGGCAAGGGCAAGGGCGTGGCGGTGGACATCGTCACCGGCTTCGGCGCCTATGACCCCACGGCCGCCGCGGCCGTGGGCACCCTCGCCACCCCGGGCCACTACGACCGGATCGAGAACTACGCCATGAACATGGTCACGATCGGCCTGTCCGACGTGAAGCTGTTCGTGGGCGCGGGCCCCTACTTCGTGGACGAGGACGGCGACGGCGTCATCGACGCCACGCGCGACCCCGACGCCGTGGGCCTGGTGGTGGACAACCTCGACCTGGGCATGGCGATCTTCACCGACCCCCAGCACAAGGTCGGCCGCCTGTGGTCGCTGGAGGCCAGCGTCGACCAGATCGCCTTCGTGGGCCTGGACTTCCTCACGCTCAGCGCCGAAGGCGCCGAGGTGCGCGCCAACCAGGGCACCGCCTGGTCGGGTACGCAGATCCGGCCCTTCGTCGACTACCTCTCCAGCTTCGGCAGCGACGGGCTGGAGGTGCGCACCGGCGGCACGCCGGTGGCGCTGAAGTTCAGCACCAGCTACATCGGCGTGGACGTGGCGCGTGCCACCCTCACGCTGGAGAACTTCATCCACATCCAGGGCGGCTTCAGCTTCGAGCAGGGCCGCCGCGAGCGCTTCTCGGTCGACACCGGCGCCACCGCGGGCAACCTGCCGCTGTCGGCCGCGCTGCTGGCCGCGGGCGCCGCGGGGGCGCAGGTGTCCGAGGACCTCGGCCGGATCGACGGCGTCGAGTTCCAGCTGATGACCATCGGACTCAGCGACGTCGATGTCTTCATCGGCTACGGCAATCCCGACTTCGACAGCACCGTGCCCCTGCGCGAGCAGAGCGACCTGTTCGGCCTGGCCCTCTCCAACGTCGACCTCGCCCTGGCCATCCTCACGCCCACCGGCGCACTGGCCAAGCTGCTGCCCAAGTTCACGGCCCTGAACGGTTCGGCCGACGAGTTCGTCGTCGCCGGCGGTGAGGGCCTGTTCGAGCTGTCCAGCGGCCGCATCGAGGTGCAGATGAACTGGAGCGACGGCTGGAAGGCCGATCCGAAGGTGCATGCCTCCATCGACTTCTCCGAGGCCACCGGCCGGCCGCTGCAGGTGCGCGCGGGCGACCAGCAGCTGACCATCGACTTCGCGGCCGGCGCCTTCATCCAGGCGCAGGTGCAGGGCGCGCTGCTGGCGGTCTCGGAGTTCGTCTACTTCCGCGGCGATTTCGCCTTCCGCATGGGCTCGGCCACCGACCTCACGGTCAAGACGGTGCTGGGCGCCACCACCGTCAAGGCCAATGCCATCGAGTTCGGCGCGAACAACGTGCAGGCCTTCGTGGGCATCAACGGCCCCTACCGGCAGGACAGCAACGGCGACGGCGTGGTCGACAGCCTGGACCCGGTCAACGACGAGGCCATCGGCCTGGTGATCGACGACTTCGACCTGGGCATGACGGTGCTGACCACCCAGTTCGACGCCCTCAACCCGCTGGTGCCCGCCAACACCAAGTTCGTCGGCCTGAAGGGCCATGGCGAGCAGATCGGCTTCGTCGGCTTCGGCAGCGACTTCATCCAGTTCAACCTGCAGGACATCGAGGTGGCGGTCAACGCCAGCAGCCGGCAGGACCTGGTGGCCGATTTCACCAACGGCGGCACCCGCGAAGGCCTGGCCATCGCCACCGGCGGCGAGCCCGTGGTGCTGGACTTCAGCAATGCGCTCATCGAGGCCACGGTGGCGCACGCCACGGCCTCCGTCGCCGGCATCCTGTCGCTGCAGGGGGGCTTCACCTTCCAGAAGCGGACCGTGGAGGACGTGGAGTTCCACCTGCCCGGCGGCAAGCTGACCACCTCGGCCGAGGCGCTGGTGGTGGCGGGCAAGGACATCTACGCCTTCGCCGGCATCAACGGCCCCTACCGCCGCGACACCAACGGCGACGGCGTCATCGACGAGCAGGACCCGCCCAACGACGACGCCATCGGGCTGGCCATCGACGACCTGGACTTCGCGCTGGCCATGATGACGCCCACGCTGGCGCAGGGCGTGCCGCTGCCCGGCAAGTTCTTCGGCCTGTCGGCCACCGCCGGCATGGCCGGCATCGTCGGCACCGATCCCTTCCTCACGCTCAACGCGACGGACCTGCTGCTGTCCTTCAACGGCGCCTTCCTGGGCTCCGCACCGGTGCCCGGCGCCTATGTGGACTTCAGCGCCATCGACGGCGGCCAGGGCCTGCAGATCCCCATCGGCACGCAGGGCGAGCACCTCACGCTCGACTTCGACAGCAACTCGCTGGGCATCGGCATGCAGGCGCACCTGGGCCTGTTCGACCTGATCAATATCGACGGCGGCTTCCACTTCGAGTTCGAGCTGCCCGACACCAGCCACCTGTTCCCGTCGATCAAGCTCTCGGGGCTGGGCGACCTGCTGCCCAAGTTCTCGCCCGACCTGGACTTCCTCAAGGGCGCGCTCGACTTCGTGCGCGACATCGACCTGTCCATCGGCTTCGATCCGAACCTGGGTCTGACGCTCTTCGGCTCGCTGTCGCTGCCCGACCTGTCGCTGGACCTGGGCGACTTCGTGCACCTGCGCGGCGACTTCCAGCTCAACATCGGCGAGACCTTCACCGGCACCCTCTACACCGGCCTGCCCTCCGAGGTGTCGCTCATCGAGACACTGCTGGGCGACCAGGCGCAGTCCATCCTGGGCGCGCTGAAGGCGCTGGGCGGCGTGGCGGACGACTATTCGACCATCCAGGACGTCAGCTTCAAGGGCCTGAGCTTCGGCGCGAGCAACGTCTATGCCTTCGTCGGCCTGGGCAACCCGGACTACGAGGAGGTGCCGGGCGGCAACGGCAAGCTGGAGATCGCCAACGGCGACGATCTCTTCGGCTTCAGCATGGAAGGCCTGGACGTGGGCCTGACCATGTTCAAGGCCCAGCTGCCGAGCGTGTTCAAGGCGCAGGACTTCTTCTCGCTTTATGCGCATGCCGACAGCGCCCGCACCTACGGCATGGGCGACGTGCTCAAGGTGCGCGCCGAAGACCTCACCATCGAACTCAACCGCGGCGGAGAGATGTTCGGCGGCCTGCTGCACGGCACGGCCGACTTCGTGGACAGCTTCCCGGCCGACGACCAGGCGGGCCGGCCCGCCGGCTTCGAGGTGCGCACCGGCGGCACGCCGGTCTACATGCAGCAGCGCGGCACGCAGCTCATGGGCCTGGACATCGGCTATGCCGAGATCCAGGTGTCGCAGTTCCTGAGCCTCAGCGGCTCGCTGGCCTTCCGCAAGGGCGAGCGCATCGTCGGCGCCCAGGTCGACCTGGGCGGGCTGCAGACGCTGGTCAACCAGGCCACCGGCAACACCGGCACGCACCTGGCCATGGACATGGAGACGCTCACCCTGGGCGGCTACAACCTGCAGGGCTTTGCCGGCGTGGGCGGGCCCTACCGCTACGACAGCGCCACCGACGACAACGACCGCATCGACAACGACGACCCCATCAACGACGGCGCGGTCGGCGTGGCCATCGGCAACGTGGACTTCGGGCTGGTGATCGCCAAGCCCGCACTGCTCGCCAGCATTCCGGGGCTGGAGGCCGCCTCCCCGTACTTCCTGACGCTCAAGGCCGACGTCGGTTATGCCGGCCTGGTCGGCGTGGACCCGGACATCCTGGCCGTGCAGGCGCAGGACGTGTCGGTCAACATCAACACCTTCGTCCTCACCAACGACCCGACGGGCAACCTCAACCCGCTGCTGCAGCTCTTCGGGCCGCCCTCCATCGACTGGGCAGCGACCTACGACAAGTCGCCCGAGGACAAGAACGGCAACGGCGTGCTGGACGCCGGCGAGGACCTCGACGGCAACGGCAAGCTCGCCACCCGCGGCTATGCGCTGCCGGCCGGCGGCGACCATGCGGTCATCATCGACTTCGACCAGGAGATCATCCAGGCCGCCATCGGCTACGCGCAGATCAACGTGGCCGGCTTCCTGCAGCTGTCGGCCTCGATGGCGCTGACCAAGAAGGGCTCCGAGACCGTCACCCTCAACAACGGCCAGCAGACGCAGGTGACCAGCCTGGCCATCGGCATCAACGACGCCTACGGCTTCATCGGCGTGGGCGGCTACTGGCGCGACAGCAACGGCGACGGCCGCATCGACGAGAACGACACGCCCGACGACAGTGCCGTCGGCCTGGCCGTCGAGAACCTGGACCTGGGCCTCGTGGTGGCCAAGGAACTGGTGATCGGCCTGAACTCGGTGGACGTGGGCGTGTACCTGGCCGGCCGGGCCAGCGTGGACTACATCGGCCTGGTGGGCGTGCCCGGGGCCGAGATCAACGCCGAGGGCATGGTCATCGAGATCAACACCGGCGTACGCGCCTCGGTGGGCCTCGGCCATGTGATGCGCGACGCGGCCTCGGGTGCCGTGTCCTTCGATCCGGACCTGAGCCTGTCCTTCAGCTTCACCACCATCGACTTCAGCAAGTCGACCTGGCTGGACTCGAACGGTGCCTCGCACCAGGGCTACGGCATTCCCACGGGCAATGCCGACGAGCCGGTGGTGCTCATGTACAACGAGCAGCTGCTGCGCGTCTTCGGCGAGGCGCAGCTCAAGCTCTTCGGCCTGGTCAGCATGACCGGCGTGCTGGACTTCCGCTTCAGCGAGAGCGAGGGCCTGACGGCCTTCGCCGACGTCACCGTCGCCATCGGGCCCGAGGGCCTGAACCTCAACCGCCACGGCACCGGCCTGGTGGTGGTGCGCGGCGGCAGCGATCCGGGCGTGGCCCTGCGCCTTTCGCTGGACGCCGACCTGGCCATCGGCTCGGTGGTGCAGATCCATGCCGACCTGGACCTGTCGCTCAACACCTTCGGCCGCGACGTGGTCTACGTGGTGCCGGAGCAGTTCCGCGACAAGGTGGACTTCGACACCTTCACCATCGGCGCCGCGCCTCCGGGCAAGCCCGACTGGGTGGGCGTGTATGCGGCCGTGGTGGGCCACGGCACGCTGGACCTGCTGGACGGCGCGCTCACCCTCAAGGGCGACTTCAGCGTCATCGTCGCCGAGATCGACGGCGCGGTGCGCGCCGAGCTGGGCGCCACCGCCACGCTGGACCTGCCGCTGCTGGAGCCGCTGTCGGTCACCGGCACGCTGGGCATCGTGGTCGACGGCGGCAACACCGGCATCTACGGCGCCTTCGAGGTGGGCGGCAGCGGGGCCGACTCCATCATCATCGACGGCGGCGGCGTGTTCAGCGTCTCCGGCCGCTTCCTGCTGCAGATCAACACCACCGCCGCCAAGCAGGAGGTGCGCACGCTGGCGGTGGACGCCGCCGGCAATCCGCTGGGCACCGTGTGGCTCGATCCGCAGATGCTGCGCATCTCGGGCTCGGGTGCCGTGGCCGTCGGCCCGGTGGAGATGACCGGCGCCATCGACCTGCTGATCGACAAGCGCGGTGTGCAGGCCGCGCTGGACGTGGCGCTGGAGCTGGGCGGCTTCGGCCGCGTGGCCGTGGGCGGCTCGGCCGCCTTCCTGATGGACGGCGATGCGCCCGTCTTCGCGCTCAACATCCACACCCACGTCAACATGGGCGTGGACATCATCGGCATCAGCGCCGATGCGGACATCCGCATCAACACCGGCCACAGCGACTACACCGACCTGCACGGCAACGTGATCAAGGCCAACACGCTGTTCGACATGCAGCTGAAGGGCGACATCAGCCTCTTCCTCTTCGATGTCGACTTCAAGGGCGGCATCAGCGTGATCGACAACGTGTTCAAGCTGTCCTTCGACGGCAGCCTGAACTTCTTCAACGCGCTGACCATCGACGTGGGTGGCTACGTGGATTCCGAGGGCAACTTCGAGATCCGCGGCAAGGCCGAGATCGACATCTGGCTCGGCCCGCTGCACCTCAACGCCGGCGCCTCGCTCGTGCTGTCGAGCCAGCCGCGCTTCGCGGCGGCGGTGTGGGGCTCGCTGGACTTCGAGATCGACCTGGGCCTGTTCTCCATCGACATCACGCTGGCGGGCTTCCGCGGCGAGATCGACATCAACGCCGCCAGCGCCTACCTGGCCGCGCGGGTGACGGTGATGGGCATCACTGTCTCGGGCAGCTTCAAGTGGTCGTGGGCCGATCCGCCGCAGATCGCCTACCAGGTGGGCGACACGCTCTACCTCAACATGGGCGATGCCTCGGGCCGCTACGGCGACACGGTGTACGACGACATCACCAACGAGTCCTACTCCATCGAGCAGGAGCGCGGCAGCGACACCGTGGTGGTGCATTCGCTGGGCGAGACGGCCAGCTTCACCGGCGTCAACCGCATCGTGGGCGTGGGCGGCAAGGGCAACGACTCGGTCTACGTCGGCAAGTACGTCACCGCGGCGCTGGACTTCGACGGCGGCGAGGGCAACGACAGCTTCGTCATCCTCGGCGGTGCGGCGGGCAGCGTGATCCGCGGCGGCGCGGGCGACGACGAATTCCTCAGCGGCGAGGTCAGCGGCCTGCGCTTCGAGGGCGGCGCCGGCAAGGACCGCTTCACCGGCGGCGACGCCGCCGACATCGTGGACATGGGCGAGGGCGTCAACACCATCTCGAGTGGTGGCGGCAACGACGTCATCTACGTGGGCGCGGGCGTCAACACCGTGGACGCGGGCAGCGGCGACGACCTCATCTACGTGAGCGGCGCGGGCACGCTCAACCTCAAGAGCGGCACCGGCACCGACCGCCTGGTGATCTCGCCCTTCTCCAGCACCGGCACGCTGCTGCTGGGCGACCACAGCCTGAAGGTGGCCATCGACGGCGCCGACCGCGTCATCAACTTCGACGACGCCCTGGAGCGCCTGGAGCTCAGCGACACCAGCACCGGCCGCACGGTGCTGAAGATGACCGACGGCGCCAGCTGGGGCCACACCTCGCTGCACCTGGAGACGGCCGGCATCCTCGACGTGCGCCAGACCGCGCTCTACAAGGCGCCGGATGCCCTGCTGAGCATCAGCGCCGCCGGCATCGACGGCACGCTCGCCACGCAGGTGTCGCAGCTGAACGTGGTCAACCGCGGCACGGCCGGCGCGGCCTATGCCGACATCGTGGTGCGCGAGACCGACAGCGTGAGCGTGGTGACCGACGGCGATGCAGCCGGCGGCCTGACCACGCCCGCCGGCCGCATCGACCTGCAGCTGGGCAGCCACGAGGCGCTGCTGTCGCTGGACGGCGGCCAGATCTCCACCGGCACCGGCGGCGGCGCCATCGCCATCGTGGCCGACGACGTGGACTTCGCCTCGGGCGACGACCGCGTCAGCGGCACCGGCAGCTTCAGCCTGCGCAGCTTCTCGGCCGACCAGGGCTACCGCGTGGGCGGCGCGGCCCAGGGCACCTATGGCGGCGACTACTCGCTGGGCAACGAGACGGGCTTCATGGAACTCGGCATGCGCGACCTGGCCGCGCTGCGCGACGGCTTCTCGTCCATCGCCATCGGCCACGCCGCGACCGGCGTGCGCATGTATGTAGGCGACGTCGAGGACGCCGTGGTGGGCACGCAGTTCTACTCGGCCCTGCTGCGCGACGACGCCACGCTCATCGCCGACCGCATCACCGTGCAGGGCGACGTGCAGTCCACCGAACGCCTGACCTTCGCCGGGCGGCTGATGGAGATCCAGCGCCAGAACGTGCGCGCCCCCATGGGCGTGCCCGACGCGGGCATCCATGCCCGCGAGACCGTACTGCGCTTGACCGAGCAGCTGGTCGTGAGCGGCTGGCTGCGCGGGGATGACCTGCTGGACGTTCAGGTCGTGGGCAGCACCGGCGCCGGCGCGTTGGTGGGCTACGGCACCGAGGTCAACAGCATCACCGCCGACAAGGGCGCGGCCGTCGAGACGATGAAGGCCGGCAGCCACCTGTTCCTGGGCGGCTCGGGCTCGGTGGTGATCGCCGCCGGCGTGTGGGCCCATGGCGACGACGTGCAGCTGCAGATCGCTGCCGGCGCCTCGCTGCGTGTGCTCGAAGGCGCGACGGTGTCGGCGGAGGGTGCACGCTCCGTCATCGCGCTGAGCGCCACCGGCGCGCTGGGCCTGCTCTCGGGCAGCGCGGTGCTCTCGGGCGCCCGCTTCGGCGCCGACGGCCTCACGCCGGAACTCACCGGCGCGGATGCCAGCGTGTCGATCCAGACGGCCGGCGAGCTGATGCTCGCGGGCTCGCTCACCGCGGCCGGCGCGCTGCACATCGATGCCGGCGCCGTCAGCGATGCGCATGCCGACTACTTCGACACCTTGCCCGGCCGCACGCTGGCCACGCTCAGCGACGCGCAGAAGTTCGCCGCCATCATCGAGGCGCTGAACCGCGGCGACATCCACGTCGACCTGCGCCAGCTCTTCGGCGGCGCCGACACGCCGCTGGCCGCGCTGGCCTCGGCCACGGCCCTGGCCAACTACACGCCCTTCGCCGAGCTGCCCGACGACGCCAAGGCGGCGCTGGTCGCCTCGCTGGGCTACACCACCTACGAGGACGGCGGCTACTGGAACGCGCAGACGCACAGCTTCCGCACCGCGCTGACCGAAGGCGAGCTGGTGGCCTACCGCAACGCCGACATCGACTGGGGCAGCGCCGGCGCGCCGGCCACGGACGCCGGCTTCGACCAGCTCACGCTGGCGCAGAAGAAGGCCGTGGCCGCCTCACTGGGCTATGCCACCTACGACGGGCTGGTGTTCACCCACACCGCGCCGGATGGCAGCCTCACCGTGGCCACCGGCTTCACGCAGGGCGTGGCGCACGACTACGACAACAGCCACATCGACTGGGCCGCCGCGGGCGTGCCCGCGCCGGCGGCCGGCACGGCCTTCGACCAGCTCTCCGGCGCACAGAAGCTGGCGGTGGCCCAGGCCCTGGGCTACACCTTCGATTACTACGCCATGCCCGGCGACCTGTGGAACGGCACGGGCCTGGACGCCACGCCGATCTCGGCGCTGCCCGCGGTGGACGCCGGCTGGAGCGAGCTCACCGCGCTGCAGCGCCAGATCGTGGTGGACTACCTGGAGCACGGCAGCGGCGAGAAGAACTTCTTCAACTACAGCGCCGCACCCGGCAAGAAGGTGCTGACCACCTTCAGCGAAGGCCCTGCCACCGACTACAGCAACGCCAGCATCTACTGGGGCAGCGCGGGCCAGCCCGCGGCCGACGCGGGCTTCGACCAGCTCACCGATGCGCAGAAGAAGGTGGTGGCCCGTGCACTGGGCTACGAGGTGCTCGATGGCCTGCACTTCATCAAGGCCGACGCCGACCGCACCGTGCGCATCGTCGACGGCTTCGCGCAGGGCCAGGCCGCCGACTACAACCTGGACGCCATCGACTGGGGCGGTGCCGCTGCCCCCGCCGCCGGCGCGACCTTCGAGGACCTCGACCCCTCGCAGCGTGCCGTGGTGCTGGACGCCCTGGGCTATGCGCAGGTGGACCGCGAGGTGTTCCACAACGCCGCCACCGGCCGCACCGTGGGCCTGCTGGTCGAAGGCGAGGGCCGCGACTACCGCAATGCCGACATCGTGTGGACGGGGGCCGACGGGCATGCACTCACCGTGCCGGCGCCCGGCACCACCTTCGACCGCCTGAGCCTGGAGCAGCAGGACGCGGTGCTGCGCCAGCTGGGCTATGCCCGCTGGGACGGCGCCGTCTACTACAACGCCAATGCATCGGCCGATGCGCAGTACCGCCTGAGCTTCGAGGCCGGGGTGGACTACCACGCCGAGACCCTGCACTGGAGCGACGTGGCGCGGCCCGCGGACGGCACGGCCTTCGCCCAGCTTTCGGGCGACCAGCTCTTCCGGATCGTCGACCAGAGCGGCTTCAAGACTTACGCCGGCACCGTCTACTACAACGCCTCGGCCGCCGAGGGCAAGCAGGTCATGACCGGCTTCACCGAGGGCGTGGACTACCGCAACGACACCAGCGGCGCGGCCGGCACCGACCGCTGGGTGGTGCGCGACGGCAGCCACACCTACGTGGTCCAGGCCTACGACGCCAACAACGACGGCGTGGTCGACGAGATCCGCGTGCTGGAGCCGCATCCGCTGCTGGGCCAGCGCGGCTTCGGCTTCCTGCTGACGGGCACCGTCACCACGCTGCAGGACGATGCCGACTTCGTGGTCTCCACGGCCGACGACGTGATCGTGCGCGGCAACATCAACCTGCTGGGCCAGGGTTCGGACCTGGTGCTGCAGTCCGACCGCTGGGTCTACTGGGAAGGCCAGGCCCGCGTCAACGGCAGCATCACGCTGGTGGGCGGCATGTCGCTGGACGGTACCGACCTGCACGGCGCCAACGCCGACGGCACCAGCGTCTACGTCAACGCCTCCTCGGTGCTCAACACCACGGCGGCGGGCAGCAGCATCACCGTCATCGGCAGCCGCGACGTCGAACTGCATGGCGCGCTGGTGGCCGGCGGCATCATCGGCAGCAGCGGCATCCAGTGGAGCGGAGCGGACTCGTCCATCCGTGTGCAGGCCGGCGAACAGGTGCTGGTGGACACGGCCCTGCAGGCCACGCGCGCGGTGCAGATCCAGACCACCGGCCTGACCGGCGCGGACGACGATGGCTGGGGCGTGGTCATCGGCAGCGCGGCCGGCCTCAATGCGGCGGGCATCACCAGCGACGGCTCGGGCGGGCTGGTCTCGGTGGACGCCTACGGCGGCATCACCATCGGCGGCAGCATCCTGTCGGGCGGCACGCTGCAGCAGAGCGGCGCGCCGGCCACCGGCGGCGAACGCACGGAGACCATCGACTGGTCGGCCGAGGCCTCGCGCGTGGTGCTGCGCTCGGCGGGCCAGCTCTACCTGGGCGCCCAGACCACGGGCGCCTCGGGCGCCACCGTGGAGGTGGGCGCCACCATCCGCGCCAGCGAAAGCGTGGAACTGGCCGGCGGCTACAGCGGCGACGGCATCGGCGTGCGCATGCCCGGCAGCGCGCGCGTGGCGGTGCACGACGCGGACGGCCGCATCGTGGTGAGCGCTTCGCAGGACGCGCAGCTCGACGGCCTGCTGGTGGCCGGCGGCGAGGTGGTGGACCACTTCGACCCGGCCGGCATGACCCTGGGCAGCACCGTCCACACCTTCGGCGGCGACTCCACCATCAGCATCACGGCGGGCCAGCAGGTGCGCCTGGGCCGCGACCTGATGGCCGGCAAGGCCATCGAGGTGCGCGGCGGCATCGGGGCCGGTACGCCCAGCAGCGCCAACCCCTGGGCCGACCAGGGCGTGGTGCTCGGCGGCAACGTGCACCTGAAGACCTGGTCCGAGGACAGCGCGATCACCCTGTCGGCCGCGGGCGACGTGTCGGTGCTCACGCCGGCCTGGACGCAGGAGCTGACGGCGGCGGGCTTTGCCGAGTACGCCGACGGCCACCTGAGCCGCGACGCGAGCCTGGTGCTCACCGTCAAGGATGGCAGCTACCTGCGCAGTGCCACCCTCACCGTGTCGGCGTCGGCCACCGCGGGCAACGCCGGGCTGGCCTCGCTGGTGCAGGACCTGCAGGCGGCCATCGATGCCGCGCCCGAACTGTCGGGCTACGGCCTGACGGTGCGCCTGACCGACGGGCGGCTGATGATCACCGGCGACTACGCCTTCACGCTGGCCGATGCCGGCGGCGGCGCCGGCCTGCTCGGCTTCACGCAGGCCGTGTCGGCCCCGGCCGATTCCGACCGCGGCTGGGCGCTGGACGCCAGCGCCCGCGGCTCGATGGTCAACCTGGGCCGCGCCAACGCGCCGGGCGGCGAGATCACGATCGCCGGCGCGATCCGCGCCTACGGCGCCATCAACCTCTATGCCGGCACCAACGCCCTGGGCAACCAGACGGTGGAGCTCACCGAGACTGGCCTGCTGGAGACCCTCTCGGGCGGCATGTACCTGGCCCCGGCGGGCAACGCCATCATCCGCGGCGACCTGGTGGCGCGCGGCGCCAATGCCGACATCGTCATCGAGGCGCGCAACACCCTGGAGCTGCGCGGCGACCTGACGGCCCAGCGCGACATCATCGTCAGCGCCGGCAGCCAGGTGCGGGCCGGCGAGCTGAGCCTGATCACCACCAACTCGGCCCACTTCAACACGCTGGACGCCAACGGCCGGATCCTCTTCAGCGGCGTCAACGACGTCTCCATCAACAGCGCGCTGGGCCGCGACAGCGGCGGCACGGGCCTGGTGCAGATCGTCTCCAGCCAGGGCACGCTGACGCTGCAGCACGAGGCCGGCTGGATCGAGACCGGCGGGCAGATCGTGCTGTCGGGCCGCAACGTGGACCTGGCCGGCACCGTGCGCAGCACGGCGGCCACGCCGGCCACCTACGACTACGAGGTCGACATCGCGGCCGCCCAGGGCGTGCAGTTGCATGCCGACATGCAGCTGGCCGGCTCCCTGCGCGTGGTGGCGGGCGGCAACGTGGCGCTGTACGGCTCGCCCATCACGGCGGGAGCCGCGGGCCAGGGCGTGCTGGTGCAGGCGGCGGGAGACATCGCCGTCGGCTCGGTCGGTGCCGCCAGCGGCGGCGCGGTGATCACGGCCGACCGGCTGCTCGAACTGCGCGCCGGCGGCAGCATCCGCTCGGCCGCCGATGGCCAACTGGTGACGCTGGCCGCGGCCAGCGTGCTGCGCCTGGATGCGGGTGCACGCATCGAGTTGGCAGGCGATGCCTATGCCGGCGGCCGCCAGCTGGACGGCGCCGGTGCCCAGATGCAGCTGCGCGCGGCGCTGGACATGGTGGTCGCGGCGCACCTCTCCGCCAGCGGCAGCCTGCAGGTCCTGGCGGGCACCGATGTGGCCGGCAACGGCCTCACGGTGAGCTCGGCCGGCCGGCTGGGCGTGGGCGATGCCGACGGCCAGATCGTGGTCTCGGCCGATGGCGACCTCATCCTGCGCGGCGACGTGGTGGCCGAGGGCGAAGGCGCGGACATCACCCTGAGCTCGCGCTCGCAGGTGGTGGTCTCGGCGCTGGTGCGCGGGGACGACCAGGTGCGCGTCGAAGGCGGCACCGATGCCGCCACGCGCATCGGCGTGCTCATCGACACCCTGGTGCTCGACGCCGACGGCAAGCAGATCTCCGGCGGCGTGCTCGACACCGGCGAGGGCGGCACGGTCACCGTGCGCGCGGCCGACGGCATCACCATCTCGCACGTGATCGGCGAACGCGTGGACGGCAGCAGCCCCACCCGCGCCCACGTGAAGGACGTGGTGATCGCCTCCACCTCCGGCGACGTCAACGTGATGCGCAACATCGAGGTGCAGGAGCGCGTGGCCATCACCGGCGCCAGCATCAACATGACGGCCGGCAGCCACGTCTTCGCCTTCGGCGAGGACTCGTCCATCTACATGCAGGCGCGCACGCGCCTGGTGCTGTCCAGCGCCTCGGTCGCGGGCAGCGATTCGCCCATCGTCAAGGCCGGCTCGCTGGTGCATCTGGCGGCGCCCACCGTGGTCATCAACGGCAACGTGCAGGTCGACCAGGACGCCGACCATGGCCTGCTGCTGGTCAACGCGGGCACTTCGCTCACGCTGGGCGGCTTCCTGGGCTCGCGCCACGACGTGCACCTCAACGCGGGTGTGGACCTGGGCTGGAGCCGCGAGCGGCTGGAATCCGACATCGCGCGCGCCCAGCTGGCGGGCGGCAACATCCTGGTGCTGGAGCAGGGCAAGGTCAATGCCGAAGGCACGCTGGTCGTGCAGGCCGGCGGCGACGTGGTGCTCAAGTCCGCGCAGCAGCTCGCAGCCGTGCAGGCCGTGCAGGTCACCAGCTACACCACCACCGAACAGACGGTGGATGTGGTCACCGGCTACCAGCAGGTGGCCGACGGCACCATCCAGGTGCCCGAGGTGAGCTGGCAGACGACGCAGGTCACCGAGCAGGTGGGCACCGAGCTGGTCAAGGTGGGCAGCAGCTATCACACGATGGACGTGACGCTGTCGCAGACCGGCTACTACAACCCCTCCGCCGCGGCCGACCAGCAGTTCCGCGAGTTCTTCATCGAGGGCGTGGACTACTTCAACACGGCCGAGGAGAAGGCGCTGAGCACGCTGCCCAACAAGGCGGCCATCCCGGTGGTCGACTGGACGCGCGCCGGCGACGAGCAGAACCCCGGCCGCTCGGTCGCCGCCCCTAGCGGCGACTACAAGAGCTCGGACTACAAGAGCTTCTCGCAGCTCACCGATGCGCAGCGCTGGGCCGTGCTCAACACGCTCGGCTACATGCCGCTGTACGACTTCGGCTACGACAACGCCGTCACGCACCAGACGCTCAACGGCAACACCACAGAGTCGGCCTGGACGCCCGACTGGAAGGACGGCACGCTGCAGGTCTTCTATGTCAATGTGGCCGGCTGGCGCGACAAGTACGTGCTGATGCCCGTGGGCGCGCAGGAGGACGTGCTGCGCGTGGTCAGCCAGGGCAGTGCGCTCTACCTCGATGGCGACACCAGCGCCGACGGCAGCAACACCGGTGGCAACTGGGTGCAGGCCGGTGCCACCCACAGCGGCGAGCTGGTGGGCAGCTACATCGACAGCAGCAAGGTCTTCTACAAGCAGGTCAGCTCCAGCTTCACGGGAACGGCCAGCAACTTCGACTGGTCGAACCAGTCGCTGGACTTCGACCACGACATCGGCCGCTGGAAGGTCAGCTACATGGACGGCACCGGCACCCGCCAGTACCTGGACATGGCCGACGACCACGACGCGACGATCAGCTACGCGCCGAAATGGTCGTGGTTCGACAGCGAGGGCGCCAAGGTGCGCGCCAACAACGCCGCGTTCGGCATCAGCGCCATCCTGGCGAACGAGGACTACCGCGCCACCCTGGCCTCGGGCACGGCCTCGCTGGTGCTGCAGTCCTCGGCCTTCGACAGCACGCGGCAGGTCGGCGTGGCGCCGGGCATCCAGGCGGGCTATGCGGGCCCGGTCTTCTACTGGTGGGCCAACTACGTGGGCTATGCGCTGGAGGTCAAGAACGACACCAGCAACCTCGTGGGCAACTACAACGGCTCGCGCGGCGGCGACGACTGGAACGACGACATCCAGGCGGTGCGGTTCAGCTCGGCCACC
The DNA here is from genome assembly GCF_017991995.1 of Pseudacidovorax sp. GTDB lineage: Bacteria > Pseudomonadota > Gammaproteobacteria > Burkholderiales > Burkholderiaceae_C > Xenophilus. The sequence goes on from NZ_JAGOPN010000004.1 coordinate 198,698, forward strand.
TATGCGGTGCAGGTCTTCCAGCACAAGAACTACGGCGGCTGGGAAGAGAAGCTCACGGGCAGCAAGCCGGACTTCGGCGGCCACAACGACGAGATCACGGCCATCAAGGTCTGGGGCTACCGCTACGAGAACTTCTGGAACTACACCTACCAGTGGACGGCCAAGACCGAGAACGTCTACGACCAGCGCGTGCAGCTCAAGTACCAGCTGGCCACGGTGGCGCAGGACATCGATGACTACCGGCCGGTCTACCAGACCACCACCAAGGAGGTGATGGTCACCACGCTGAAGGACGTGACCGTCTGGAAGTCGGTGCCGATCATCCAGAAGGTCACGCAGCTCGTCTCCGAGGCGCACACCGAGACGGTGGGCAGCAGCTACGGCGATTTCGGCGATGCCGCCGCGCTGGGCGCGAAGAACATCGTCATCGACGCCGGCGCCTCGGTGCGCCTGTCGGGCGTCGTCAGCGCCAGCGACCGGCTGGACGTGAGCGCGCGCACGCTGGTGCAGGTGCAGGGCGTGGCCGATGCGCAGGGCCAGGCCGTGCAGACCACGCTGCAGGCCCACAGCCTGAGCCTGGCCGCCGGCACCAGCCTGGAGGTGGCGGACAACGCCACCCTGCTGGGCACCGGCAGCGGCGCCACCGTGACGCTGCTGGCCGCGCAGGACCTGACGCTGGGCGGCGCCACCCATGCCGGCGCCGCCGCCGGCGACAGCCTGGCGAGCGTGACGGTGGATGCGGGCCGCGACCTCTTCCTCAGCGGCGCCGTGACCGCCGGCAGCATCGACCTGGAGTCCGGCTCGGCCGCCGCCGGAGCGGCGCGCGACGGCGGCATCGAGGCCGACGCACAGACGGTGCTCAAGGCCACGGAGGGCGGACTGTCGCTCACCGCGGGCCGCTTCGGCGGCGACATCGTGCTCGACCATGCGACGCTGGAGGCCAGCGCCACGCAGGGCGTGCTGCACCTGCAGGCGCAGGCCGGCTTCATCGAACAGCGCCGCGACCTCGTGCAGCTGCCGAACACCACGGGCGACGAGAACAAGGTCTGGGTGGCCGTGGGCACCATCGCCGCCCGCCGCCTGGAGGCCTCGGCCGAGACCGGCCTGACCCTGGGAACCCGCGTGTCCGAGGCGCAACTGGCGCTCACCGGCGTGGGCAACATCGACCTCGTCAACGCCGGCCCGCTGACGCTGGACGCCCAGACCGCCGACGGCGGCATCACCGTGAGCAACACCGGCCTGCTCAAGGCCATCCGCGTGCTCACGCTCGGCACGAGCGACCGCAACGACATCAGCCTCTCCACCCTCAGTGCCGCCGGCCTGACGGGCGACCTGGTGCTGGGCGACGTGCGCAACGACGCACGCGGCGACGTCACGCTCAGCGCCCAGGGTCAGGTCTGGCACGACGACGACACCCGCGTGGTGGCCGACGAGCTGGTGCTGACGAGCACCGGCGCGGTGGACATCGCCACCAACGTCAACAGCCTGCGCCTGGCGGTGCAGGACACCGCCAGCGCCACCGTGGCGCAGGGCGAGCGCCGCCTGACGGTGCAGGACGTGGAGATCGCCGATGGCAGCTTCACCCTCACCGGCGAAGGCGTGGTCGAACTGGTCGAGGTGGTGCTGCGCACCAACAAGGCCGGCAACGACGTCAAGGTGGATGCGCAGCAGGACCTGCTGGTGCGCCATGTCTCGGCGGGCGTCCATGCCGCCACCGCGGCCGACCTGCCGGTGGTGGACGGCCAGGCCCAGCAGAGCCTGAGCTCGGCCGGCCTGGTGACGCTGATCTCGCGCCAGGGTGCCGTGGCCGAGTCCTTCGCCGACGCGGCGGTGGACGTGGTGGCGCAGCGCCTGACGGTGCGCGCCGCCACCGGCATCGCCGGGCTGGAGATCGCCGTCAACGAACTCGATGCGACCACCACGGGTGGCGACATCGCGCTGCACGACTTCGACGGCGTGGGCGAGAAGTACGCCGGCCTCACCGTGGTCCAGGCCTTGAGCAGCGTGACCGCCGGCACCGGCAACACGCGCGTGGCCATCGAGAGCGAAGGCAGCCTGCTGGTGGACGTGGACGGCCGCATGGCGGGCGACACCGTGTCGCTCACCAGCCACCAGGGCAGCGTCGTCGTCAAGACGCCCAAGGCCGGCGATTCGCTGGCCTACAGCCGCGGCGTGGTCTTCGACGCGGCGCAGACGGTGGAGCTCTACCGCTTCTTCGAGGCGCCCGAGTGGATGGAATACCGCGCGGGCAAGTACTTCGTGTTCGGCACCGAGGCCTCGGGCGGCGAGCCGATCACCAAGCTGCTGCCCACCACGCTCAGCGCCGACACGCTGATCCTGCAGACGGGCGAGAGCCTGAACCTCAAGGACGTGACGCTCAGCGTCAACCGCCACCTGGAACTGGTGGCGGGCCAGAACGTCAACCTGAGCGGCACCATCGCCGTCAAGGCGCAGCACTACGACGGCAGCGCCGCGCTCGATGCCATCGAGCAGGTGATCGTGCGCGCCGATGGCGCCACGGCCGTGCAGCAGTCGGTGGACGTCAACGCCAGCGGCAGCACCTCGGTCAACGCGCCGGCGCAGGAGACGGGCTTCATCAACCTGCAGGTGGACCAGCTGCCCGCGCTGCGCTTCGACCTGCGCGCGCGGCAGGACATCTTCGTCCACGTGCAGGACGACCTGACGCTCAGCGGCTTCGTCGGTGGGCTGCAGGGCTTCGATCCGGCCCGCAATGTGACGCTGATCGTGGAGGGCACGCTGGCCGTGCAGAGCGGCATCGTGGCCGCGGCCACCACCGGCGGCGTGCTCAGCCTCACGGCGCAGGCCGTCACCAGCGACGGCGCCTCGGTGTTCATCTCCGACCGCCTGGAAGTGCAGACCGCGGGCGACGCCCAGCTCAACACGCTGGTGGACACGCTCAAGGTGCGCTCGACCGTGCACGGCGCCATCCGCATCAACGAGGCCACGGGCCTGGTGGTGGAGCTGGCCAGCGCGCGCGACGGCCTGATCGACATCGCCGCCGGCGGTGACCTGTACCTGCGCGAGGTGCGCAACTTCGCCGGCGGCAGCGACATCGACCTGCGCGCGGCCGGCGTCATGTACGTCGACCTGGTGGAGGCCGCGACCGACCTGGGCGCCGAGAAGACCTCCGGCCGCATCACCGCCGATGCACTGCACGGCGTGAAGGAGTGGAAGGCCCTGTCGGTCGCCACGCTGCAGCCCGACGGCACCACCACGGTGGTGACCGATGCCTACGACGAGCGCACCGCCGACCTCTACGGCTACGAGGTGACGGTGCGCGGCGCGGCGCAGATCACGCAGCTCACCGACCCCGGCAAGCAGGGCAATGGCGACGACGTCGAGGTGCGCACCATCGCGGCCGGCGGCTTCGGCTACGACCCGCAGAGCACCGTCACCGAGCATTCGCTGCTGGAGGCCGGCGGCGCCATCGTCAACCTGCAGGGCCAGACGCTCACGCCGGCCGGCGTGTCGGTGGCGCAGGTCAGCACGCTGGCCTTCGGCATCCAGCCGGCGGCGGGGCAGATCTACGCCGTCACCGTCAACGGCCATGCCTACAGCGTGACCGCGGCCCAGGGCGACACGGCGGCCGGCGTGCTCGGCGCGCTCAAGACACGCATCGAGCAGGGCGAGGCCATCGCCGTCACGGTGGATGCGGACAACCTGCGGCTGGTGCTCAGCGCCGAGCAGGGCAACACGCCCTTCACCCTGGCCGGCGTGTCGCTGACGCTGCCCACGCTCGATGCCGTCACCGGCGGCGTGGCCAAGGACGGCGGCAGCCTCGACACCGGGGCCGGCGACGTGGCGCCGGGCTTCGACCAGGCGCAGCACACCAACGTGCTGTTCGACAGCGGCACCGCGCCGCAGTCCGGCAAGCTCTACGGCCTCACCCTGGACGGGCACGACTACCTCGTGCGCCTGGGCACCAATGCCTTCATCGACGTCACCGGCCTGGGCAACGGCAGCGGCAGCCTGGACGTGCTGGCGCTGCAGGCCGACAGCCGCCTGGGCACGGCCAGCGGCACGGCCTCGGGCAACGACGTCACGGTCGACCTGACGGGCCTGTCCGGCATCGTCGCGGGCGCGCACTACACGCTCACCGTGGCCGACGGCAAGCGCTTCGACGTGATCGCCGTCGACGGCGACACCCGCGCCAGCATCGCCGGCAAGCTGGCGGCGCTGGCCGATGCCGACGCCACCATCGCGGCCCAGGCCTCGGGCACGGTCATCACCTTCAGCGCGGGCGCCACGCTCGCGGCCACCCAGGTCGGCGGCAGCTCGATGCAGAGCGTGCAGGCCGGTCAGGCGGGCCTGCTGCAGGACGGCACCACCGAGGGCGGCCGCCACTTCGACCTGAGCAGCCTGCAGGTGCAGCAGGGCTGGCGCTACGTGTTCACCGTGGGCGGCCAGAGCTTCAGCTACACCGCGGCCAGCGGCGACGGCCTGGCGGCCGTGGTGCAGGGGCTGGCGGTGGCGGTCGACGCCCATGCCAGCTACGGCGCCACCGCCACGGTGGCCAGCGTGACCGACTGGGCTTCGTTGCGCACGGCGCTGGCGGCGCAGATCGAGCGCGGCGAGGCCATCGACGCCACGGCCTACGACGGCCGCGTGCTCGACCTGCGCAGCCTGACGGTCGCGGCCGGCACGGCCTACACCATCACCCTCGACGGCACGGCCTACAGCTACACCGCGCAGGACGGCGACAGCGCCCAGGCCGTCACGGCCCAGCTGCTGACGCTGATCCAGGAGGGCGGCTACAAGGTCAGCAGCGACTTTGCCGATCCGCAGTCGGGCGCCGGCGGCGTGCTGACGGTGCTCAGCACCTCGGCCATCGCCTCCGCCTCCACCAGCTTCGGCGCCAGCGTGGCGCAGCGCAGCGTGATCGGCCTTGCGGCCGAGGTGGCCAACGACGCGTTCGGCACCGCGGCCCTGGGCCAGGCGGGTGCCGTCTCCGCCACCTTCGACACCGACATGGACGCGGGCGCGCAGGTGCAGCAGAAGAGCCATGTGGTCTTCGCCGATCCGGCGACGGCCGGCTACACGCTGGCCGCGGGCAGCGTCTTCACGGTGCAGGTCAACGGCCACAGCTACAGCGCCACCGTGGGCAGCGGCGGCGTGACCGTCAGCTGGGCCTCGGTGCTGGGCGCCCTGGCCACCGCCATCGAGGCGGGCGAGGTGGACGGCGGCCATGCGCTGCTGGACGTGGGCTTCGATGCCGCCACGCGCCAGCTGGTGCTGACGGCCAACGATGCCAACCAGGCCTTCACCGTCGACGACGTGACGGTGCAGCGCCTGTCGCAGACGGCGGTGGCCGGCGGCGTGATCGACGCGGGCAGCGTGCTGGCCGCGGCCGGCCAGGACGCCACGCAGGCCAGCCGCCTCACGTTCAGCGGCACGCCGCAGGCGGGCGTGGACTACACCGTGCAGGTGGGCGCGCGCAGCTACACCGTGCATGTGGGCGACACCGTGGGCGGCCAGGCCGTCACGGCCGACTGGGCCTCGGTGCTGGGCGCGCTGGAGCAGCGCATCGAGCAGGACGGCGTGGTCTCTGCCAGCGTGCAGGGCAGCACCCTCACGCTCACGGCGCTGCAGGCCAATGCGGCCTTCGAGCTCAAGGGCAGCGTGCGCGATGCCGCCGCCACCCAGGCGCTCACCAAGAGCGGCGACTATGTGCTGATCGTCCCCGACCGCAGTGCCGGCGATGCCAGCCTGCTGGTCAGCGGCAGCCTGACGGTGGTCAACCTGCCCACCTACGACGGCGACAACCTCACGCTCGGCGCGGGCCGCGACCTGGTGGTCGTCTCCGACATCGGCGTGGGCAGCGGCGGCACGGTCACGCTCAGCGCCGGCGCCTCGCTCACGCTGGGCGGCACGCTCAGCGCGGGCGCGCTCACGGTGTCGGCCGGCCATGACCTGACGCTCACCACCGAGGTCGGCACGCTGCAGGTCACCATGACCGGCGACGGCAACCTCACCGTGATCCAGACCGGCGCGCTGGAGATCACCGGCATCCAGATGGCCGGCGGCAACATCACCATCGTGGCCGACGGCGACGTGCGCATCGGTGCCATCACCGGCACCGCGGGCGACGTGAGCATCACCTCGCGCACCGGCGCCATCGCCATCGACAGCATGGCCTCGGCCGGCGCGGTGACGCTGACGGCGGCCGGCGCGGTGTCGGCGGGCCGGCTGGTCAACGGCGCGGTGGTCGGCACCATCGAGGCCGACACGCTGACGGTGACCGCCGGCTCGGCCATCGACATCTACGAGAAGGACGGCATGACCGTCACCCAGGCGCTGAGCACCAGCCACGCGGCGGTGCACCTGCAGTCGGGCGGCGCCATGACCGTCGACGGCGCCATCGCCACCACCGGCAGCGCCGGCATTTCGCTGGTCACCACGGCCGGCGTGCTGACGCTGAACCAGGCGCTGTCCAGCGCCTCGGGCGACGTGACGGTGCGCGGCCAGGGCGGCCTGGCCATGAGCGGCCAGGGCGACATCACCAGCGTCTCGGGCGCGGTGACGCTGGACGCCGGCGCCGGCAGCCTCTCGATGGAAGGCGACACCGTCGTCAATGCCGGCAGCGGCGCCATCTCGCTCGATGCGGGCGGCGCCATCCTGCTGGGCAAGCTGCGCACCACCCACGACGGCGAGCTGCGCATCGTGGCCGGCGGCGTGCTGGACGTGGCCGAGGGCAGCACCGACGTCATCGCGGCCGACGCGCTGCTGTACATCCGCTCCAGCGGCGGCATCGGCGAGGACGGCAATGCGCTCGAAGTGCAGGTGCGGGCGTTGGACTTCGTCAACACCGGCCACGGCGACGTGTTCATCGAGGAGGTGGACGGCCTGCAGCTGGTGGGCGTGGACCAGCAGGCCGCGGGCCGCGTCTCGATCCTGGCGCGCCATGGCGACATCGACGTGCTGGCGGACGGCACCGGCGTGCACAGCGCCGGCGGCGACCTGGCGCTGTATGCGGGCGGCAGCCTGCACATCGGCCAGGCGGTCGACACCGCGGGCGGCAGCATCGCCCTCACGGCCGAGGGCGGCGACATCTCGCTGGGCGCCACCGTCAAGGCCGGCGGCAGCGGCAACATCGGGGTGCGTGCGATCACCGGCTCGGTGGTCAACGACAGCGCCGCGCTGGGCTGGCTGCGCGACGGCAGCGGCTTCGACGCCGACATCGACTGGATGCTCTCGCGCAACAAGTTCACCATGGACCAGGCCACCGGCCTGATCACCGTGGCGAACCTGGAGGACTACAACGCCGCCTCGCACGTGGCCAACGGCACGGTGCTGCGCAGCGCCGGCGGCCCCATGCTGTCGGCCGCCGGCGGCGGCATCACCATCACGGCCAAGGGCTCGGTGGGCCAGCGCTACGAGGACTTCACCTTCAGCCCGCAGGCCATCGTGGTGGACGCGCAGTCGCTCACCGTCTCCAGCACCAGCCGGCAGGACGTGGTGGTGTTCGCCACCGGCTCCATCGTCGTGCACTCGGACGCCGCGGCGGCCGGCTCGCGCGGCGGCCAGACCGACGTGGCGGCGCTGCAGGGCGAGCAGAAGTTCGTGAGCGACGTGGACGCGGGCGGGCAGGACATCACCATCCGCTCCGACCAGGTGAGCATCGCCGCCGACGTGCGCAGCGCCGGGGCCACGCTCACCTTCAAGCCCTCGGACCCGACCGGCACCGTGGTGCTGGGCGATGCCGGCAGCACCGGCGGCGGCATGCAGCTGAGCAACGACTCGCTGTCGCACCTGCAGGACGGCTTCGGCCAGATCGTCATCGGCGGCACCGACACCGCGCTCAAGGTCTACCTGGGCGGCGAGGGCGTGTCCGGCGGCACGATCCAGGTCAAGGACGACCTGGTCATCCTCAACCCCAACCTGGGCGGCGAGGTCTACATCAACCAGGAGCTGGTGCTGACGCACGACGCCTCGCTGACCATCAGCGGCTCGGGCAACACCACCACGGTCTCGGCCAACGCGTCCTCGGACTCGGACATCACCATCAACGACTCGGTGCGCATCAACGGCGGCACCGCCAGCGCGCCGATCACCCTGCGCGCCGGCACCGACGGCACGGGCAGCCTGCAGCTGGGCAGCCTGCCCTCGCACATGCTCAACGGCAACCAGGACGCCACGCCCGACTACCTGCGCCTGGAGGCGGCCGACAACATCGTCATCAGCGGCACCGTGGGCGGCGACGATGCGCTCGAAGGCCTGACCATCGGCGGCGTGACGGTGGGCAGCGAGGTCAACCTGCCCAACAACGTCACCTTCTACGGCCCGGTCACCGTCAACGGCGACCTGCAGATCACCGCCAGCGGCGTGGTCACCTTCTACAGCGACGTGGTGCTCACCTCGGGCAAGCTGGTGATCCAGGGCGCGAGCCAGGTGATCTTCAAGGGCGGCGTGGTGGTGCAGGGCGGTGGCGACATCGTGCTGCAGGGCGACGAGATCGACTTCCAGGGCGGCGACGAGTCCATCGTGGGCACCGGCACGCTCTGGCTGCGGCCCACCACCACCAGCCTCAACATCGAGGTGGGCTCGCCGATCAACAGCGTGACCAACGCCACGCTCAACATCAACGACCAGGAGGTGCGCAAGCTGGCCGACGGCTTCGGCACCATCGTGATCGGCGGCTACGACAGCAGCACCGGCCATGCCACCGGCACCGGCACCGTGCGCATCGCGGCGCTGACCACGGCGGGCCAGCCGCTGCTGCGCGACAACCTGGAGGTCTACGGCCAGAACATCACGGTGGAGGATGCCAACCTCGCCAACCAGACGCTGCTGGTGGAAGGCACGGTCAAGCTCGACGCGATCGGCAACATCCGCATCGGCAACACCATGGAGGCGCGCACCGCCGCCGGCGTGCAGGACATCGTCCTGTACTCGGCCACGGGCTCGGTGCAGCAGTTCGACGCCGCCACCGACGGCGCCACGGGCGAGGCGCTGATCGGCGGCCACCTGACGGTGACCGCGGCCTCGGGCATCAACCTGGGCGCCACCCAGCTCGACAGCGTCAGCGCCACGCACACCGGCACGCTGGGCGACATCACCATCCGCGAGACCGCGGCCGGAGGCGACCTCACGGTGCTGGGCGTGGCCCAGACGCAGGCGGGCGCCAGCGGCAACATCGGCGTGGCCACCACGGCCGGGCAGCTCACGGTGGCGGCTTCGGGCACCGGCGTGCTGCAGGCCGGCAGCGGCAGCGTGTCGCTGACGGCCGACGGCGGCAGCCTGGTGGTGCACCAGGCCATCGCCAGCACCACCGGCGCCGTGTCGCTCACGGCCAGCGGCGGCATCGTGCTGCTGGACGACACCACGCACGACGGGCGCATCGCCACCACCGGCGGCAGCGTGACGCTGCGCGCCAATGGCGGCAGCGCCTCGCTGGGCGGCGACATCGCCGCCGCGGGCGGCCTGGTGGACGTGCGCGCCAGCGCCGGCATCGCCATGGCCGACGGCGCGACCATCGGCTCGGTCAATGCCGGCAACACCGGCGCCGTGACGCTGACGGCCGACAGCGGCGACCTCTCGCTCAGCCGCATCCTGGCGGGCGGGCTGGTGACGCTCACGGCCACCGGCGGCGCGATCCGCGACAACCTCAGTGGCGACGGGCCCAACATCGACGGCGACACCGCCGCGCTGCGCATGAGCGCCGCGGCCGGCATCGGCGCCGCCTCGGCCGCGCTGCAGACCCGCGTGGCCCAGTTGAGCGCCACCAACGGCGCCACGGGCGGCGTGTACGTGCAGGAGGCCACGGCCTTGCGCCTGGTGGCCTCGGGCATGACCGCCATCGACAACGCCGGCAGCGGTGCCATCGTGATCCAGACCACCGACGGACGGCTGGTGGTCGAAGGCACGGTGCGCCAGACCGGCAGCGGCCACATCCGCCTGCGCAGCGGCGAGGCGGCCGAAGGCACCGATGCCACGCTGGAGCTGCGCGCCGACGTGAGCGCCGCCGGCGGCGGCAGCCTCTCGCTGCTGTCGGCCGACGGCATCGTCGGCAGCAGCGCCTTCAAGGCGCAGGCCCTGGGCGGCAGCGCCACCGTGGAGCTGGCGGCCGACGCCGGCATCGCGCTGGACGCCGCGGCCCGCGTGCTGAGCGCGGGCGGCAACATCCGCATCGATGCCGCCGGCGGCGACGCCGTGATCGGCACCGTGGGCACCGGCAGCAGCACCGCGGGCCTGATCGCCATCGGCGCCTCGGGCTCGATCCTGGACGCGGATGCCGACGGCGCCTCGCCGCAGCTGGTGAACCTGACGGCGGGCGCGGTGCGCCTGGTGGCGGGCGGCAGCATCGGCACGGCGGCCAACCGCATCGAGACCTCGGTGAGCACCCTGGCCGCCAGCGCGGGCAGCGGCGGGCTCTTCGTGGGCGAGGAGAACGGCCTGACCATTGGCAGCGTGGCGGCCGTGGCGGTCAACCGCATCGGCGCCGACGGCAGCAGCGTTTCGTCCGCCAGCGGCAGCACCCTGGTGGGCCTGCTCAGCGGCGACGGCGGCGCCATCGTGGTGACCAACGGCCTGTCCCGTGCCGGCGACCTGATCGTGGACGCGGCCGTGACGGCCGGCGGCAGCGGCAACGTGCTGCTCGCCAATGCCTGGACCGGTGCCACGCCGGGCAGCCTGCAGATCCGCGCGGCCGTGGGCTCCGGCAGCGGCGACCTGACGCTGAGCGCGGGCGGCGCCATCGCCCAGGCCGCGGGCATCGCCCTGGCCACGGGCGGCGGCCACATCGCCGTGCTGGCCGGCACCAGCTTCACCATGGGTGCGGGCGCCGTGGCCCAGACCAGCGGCGGCAACATCCAGGTGATGGCCACCACCGGCTCGGCCACGCTGGGCCTGCTGGACGCGCGCAGCGCCGCCGACCGCACGGCCGGCAGCCTGAGCGGCCAGTCCGGCTGGGGCTCGGTGAGCGTGCAGGCGGGCACCTCCATCCTCGATGACGAGGGCGAGACCGTGCCGTCGGTGGACGTGTATGCGCGCAACCTGCGCCTGCTGGCGGGCAGCGCCGCGGGCAACGGCATCGGCAGCGGCAGCAACGCGCTCGAGATCGAGGCGGCCGTGATGGGCGCCGCGGCCACCGGCACGGGCGGCGTGTTCGTGGCGGACGCCAGCGACCTCACGGTGGACACGATGAGCGTCATCGTGGTGAACCGGGTGGCCGTGGACGGCGTCAGCACCGGCACCTCCGCCGGCCGCATCTCCGATGTGGTCAGCGGCGGCAGCGTGGTGCTCACGGCCGCGGGCAGCCTGACCGTGAACGAGGGCACGGCCAACGACCGCGGCATCGACGCCGCGGGCACCCTGCGGCTGGAAGCCGGCACCGACCTGGCGCTCAATGCCCGCATCGGCGCGGGCGGCGCGGCCAGCCTGATCGCCGGGCGCGACCTGCTGCAGGCGGCCACGGTGGCCGGCAGCGGCACCGGCGTCAGCGTGGAGCAGGTCGCCGGACGCGACCTGCTGCAGACGGCCGGCAGCGGCCAGACCCGCACGGCGGGCGGCAACGTGGTCTTCACCGCGGCGCGCGACGTGGGGCTGGAGCTGGTCGACGCCGGCAGCGGCAGCGTGGCCATCGCGGCCACGGCCGGCAGCATCCTGGACGTGGATGGCGGCAGCGATCTGGACGTGAGCGCCACGGCGCTGCGCCTGACGGCCGGCACGGCCATCGGCAGCGGCAGCAATGCGCTCGACACCTCGGTGGGCACGCTCAGTGCCGCGGCGGGTGCGGGTGGGCTGTTCGTCAGCGAGGCCGACGGCCTGGTGGTGGGCAGCGTGACGGTCGACGCGAGCCGCGTTGCCGCCACCGGGCTGGCCGGTACCGTGGCCGGCACCGCGCAGGAGGACCTGTCGGCGACCGGCGCGGGCGCCATCGTGCTGCAGGTGCAGGCGGGCAGCCTGACCGTGGGCGCCGGCACGGCCGGCACCGCGGGCGTGAGCGCCGCCAGCGGCGCCGTGCGGCTGCAGGCCGCGGGCGACGTGACCCTCGCGGCGGACGTGGGCTCGGGCAGCGGCAGTGTGAGCGTGCTTTCCACCGGCGGCAGCCTCGCGCTGTCGGCGGGCGTGGTGATTTCCACCGGCGGCAGCGGCACGCTGGACCTGCAGGCGCAGGGCAGCGTCGTCACCGCCGACGGCAGCGTGCTGCGCACCGGCGGCGGCAACATCCGCGCGGAAGCGACCACCGGCGACCTGACGGTCGGCCTGGTCGATGCGCGCACCGCCGCCGACCGTGCGGCCGGCAGCCTGGCCGGCCAGTCCGGCTGGGGGGCCGTGAGCCTGGTGGCCGGCGGCGCGATCCTGGACAACGCCAGCGAGGCCACGGCGGGCGCCGTCGACGTGCAGGCCTCCCAGCTGCGCCTGTCGGCGGGCGGCGCCATCGGCAGCGGCGCCAATGCGCTGGAGACGGAAGCGGCGGTGCTGAGCGCCTCGGCCGGTGCCGGCCTCTTCGTCGCCGAATCCACGGCCCTGACCGTGGGCGCGGTGGGCGAGATCGCCGTCGTGCGCGTCGGGCTCGATGGCAGCAGCACGCCGTCGCGCGCCGATGCCGCGCAGGCGGCCTTCACGGCGGGCGGCGCACTGGTGCTGACCACCGCGGCGGGCACGCTCACCGTGCAGACGGCCGGCACTGCCGGCGGCAACCTGCTGCTGCAGGCCGGCGGCACCGGGGCCGACCTGGTGATCGATGCGGCCCTCACGGCCACGGCCGGCCACATCACGCTGGCCGCCGCGCAGGACCTGCGGCAGAACGCCGCCGTCGCCACGCTGGGCAGCGGCGCCACGGTCGGCGCCACCGCCGGCCGCGACCTGGTGCAGGCGCAGGGCAGCGGCACCATCGCGACGGTGGACGGCAACGTCCTGCTGAGCGCACTGGGCGGCGACCTGACGCTGGAGTCGGTGGACGCCGGCAGCGGCCGCGTGTCGCTGAGCGCGTCGGGCCGCATCGTCGACGGCGACGCGGCCGGCGACACCGAAGTGGACGTGCGCGCCAGCGCCCTGCGCCTCGACGCGGGCACGGCCATCGGCAGCGGCGCCAACGCGCTGGAGACCACCGTCGCCACGCTGAGCGCGAGTGCCGGTGCGGGCGGCCTGTTCATCGCCGAAAGCGATGGCCTGTCGGTGGATGCCGTCACGGTGGACGTGCAGCGCGTGCAGGCCGACGGCAGCGCCGTGGCCACCCAGAACGCGGCGCAGGAGGACCTGGCCGCCACCGGTGCTGGCGCCATCGTGCTCACCAGCGCCACCGGCGACCTGGTGCTGCGCGCCGGCACGGCCGGCAGCGGCGGCGTGGGCGCCGGCAGCGGCCCCGTGCTGCTGCAGGCCCTGGCCGGCGCCATCACCCTCGACGGGGCGGTGGTGTCGCAGGGCGGCGCGATCAGCGTGCGGGCCGGCACCTCGGTCACGGCCAATGCCGACATCCGCAGCGGCGGCGCCGGCAGCCTGGACGTGCAGGCCGGCAGCGGCGCGCTGACGCAGACGGTGGGCAGCAGCTTTGCCACCGGCAGCGGCGACATCCGCCTGCAGGCGGGCGGTGCGGCCACCCTGGCGCGCGTCGGCACCGCGGGCAATGTGTCGGTGACGGCGGGCGGCGCGATCCTCGACGCCGACACCGCGGGCGACAGCACGGTCAACATCCAGGCCGCGGGCCTGCGGCTGGATGCGGGCGGCAGCATCGGCACCGGCGCCAACGCGCTGGAGACCACGGTTTCCACGCTCTCGGCGCGCGCCGGGGCCACGGGCATGTTCCTGCTCGAATCCGACGGCCTGGCCGTCGGCGCGGTGGCGGCGAGCGTGCAGCGCGTGGCGGCGGACGGCAGCCTCTCGGCCCTGGCCGATGCCGCGCAGTCCGACATCGTCACCACCGGCAACACCGGCGTGGTGCTGCGCAGCACCACCGGCGACCTCGTGCTCGGCGACGGCGGCAACGCCGACGGCGTGGCCGTGGCGGCCGGCAACGGCAGCGGCGCGGGCGGCCATGTGCGCATCGAGGCCTTGGCGGGCCGGGTGATCGCCGACGCGGCCATCACCACCAGCGGCAGCACGGGCGGCTTCGTCACGGTGCTGGGCCAGGCGGGCGTGCGCTTCAACGGCGCGGTGGGCATCGCCACCGGCCTGGTGGGCGGCGTGGACGTGGAATCGGCCCAGGGCAGCATCGTCCAGGTGGCTGGCAACACCATCACGGCCGGCGGCACGGTGCGCCTGCTCGCGGCGCAGGACGTGGTGGTGGGCGTGATCGCGCTCACCTCGGCCACCGGCGGCGTCTCGGTCACCGCCACCGCGGGCAGCATCCTCGATGCCGACGCGGACGGCGACAGCAGCGTCAACATCACCACCGGCAATGTCTCGGGCGGCCTGCGCCTGGCGGCCGGCACCGGCATCGGCGCCGCGGGCAACCACCTGGAGACGGCCACCGTCAACCTCAGTGCCCAGGCGGCCGGCGGCGGCCTGTTCCTGAGCGAGGCCGACGGCGTGACCGTGACCACCGTCTCGGTGGCGGTGCAGAAGGTGAATGCGGCCGGCACGCTGGACGCCGCCACCGTGGACGCGGCCCAGTCGGACCTGCGCACCACCGGCGGCAACGGCAGCATCGTGCTGCGCACCGGCGGCAGCGGCACGCTGACGCTGACCGACGGCCAGCCGGGCTCGCTGGACGGCGCGGCCGTCTCGGCGAACGGCAGCGGCAATGTGCTGCTGCAGAGCGCCGGGGCGATCAGCGCCGCGGCCAATGCCGACGTGCTGAGCGGCAGCGGTGCGATCAGCCTGCGTGCGGGCGGCGCCATCGGCTTCGACGCCGGGGCGGACCTCCGCACGGGCGGCGCCGGCACGGTGGACGTGGACGCGGCGGGTGCCCTGGCGATGAACGCCGGCAGCCTGCTGACCAGCGGCACGGGCACGGTGCGCGTGAACGCGGGCACCACGGCCACCGTGGGCCGCATCACGACCGGCGGCACCGTCTCCCTCGTGGCCGGCACGGCCATCGTGGACGCGGACGCGGCGGGCGACAGCACGGTCAACATCGAGGCGGCCAGCCTGCGCCTGCAGGCGGGCACGGCCATCGGCAGCGCGGCCAACGCGTTGGAGACCAAGGTGAGCACGCTCAGCGCGAGCGCCGGCAACGGCGGCCTGTTCGTGCTGGAGGCCGACGGCCTGACGGTGGGCGACGTGTCGGCCAGCATCAACCGCGTGGGCGCCGACGGCGCGACGACGGTGGTGGCCGATGCGATGCAGTCGGACCTGCGCACGCTGGGCGGCAACGGCGCGGTGGTGCTGCAGAGCACGACGGGCGACCTGGTGCTGGGCGACGGCACGGCCAACGGCGCGGGCGCGAGCGTGTCGGCCCATGGCAGCGGCAACGTGCTGGTGCAGGCGCTGGCCGGCAACGTGACGGTGCAGGCGGACGTGCTGAGCGGCAGCGGTGCGATCAGC
>NZ_JAGOPN010000004.1:214244-355494 GCF_017991995.1 Pseudacidovorax sp.
CGACGGCACGGCCAACGGCGCGGGCGCGAGCGTGTCGGCCCATGGCAGCGGCAACGTGCTGGTGCAGGCGCTGGCCGGCAACGTGACGGTGCAGGCGGACGTGCTGAGCGGCAGCGGTGCGATCAGCGTGCGTGCGGGCGGCGCCATCGGCTTCGACGCCGGGGCGGACCTCCGCACAGGCGGCGCCGGCACGGTGGACGTGGATGCGGCAGGTGCCCTGGCGATGAACGCCAGCAGCCTGCTGACCAGCGGCACGGGCACGGTGCGCGTGAACGCGGGCACCACGGCCACCATCGGCCGCATCACGACCGGCGGCACGGTCTCCATCGTGGCCGGCACGGCCATCGTGGATGCGGACGCGGCGGGCGACAGCACGGTCAACATCGAGGCGGCCAGCCTGCGTCTGCAGGCGGGCACGGCCATCGGCAGCGCCACCAACGCGCTGGAGACCAAGGTGGCCCTGCTCAGCGCGAGCGCCGGCAACGGCGGCCTGTTCGTGCTGGAGGCCGACGGCCTGACGGTGGGCGACGTGTCGGCCAGCATCAACCGCGTGGGCGCCGACGGCGCGACGACGGTGGTGGCCGATGCGATGCAGTCGGACCTGCGCACGCTGGGCGGCAACGGCGCGGTGGTGCTGCAGAGCACGACGGGCGACCTGGTGCTGGGCGACGGCACGGCCAACGGCGCGGGCGCGAGCGTGTCGGCCCACGGCAGCGGCAACGTGCTGGTGCAGGCGCTGGCGGGCAACGTGACGGTGCAGGCCGACGTGCTGAGCACGAGCGGCGCGATCAGCCTGCGTGCGGGCGGCGCCATCGGCTTCGACGCCGGGGCGGACCTCCGCACGGGCGGCGCCGGCACGGTGGACGTGGACGCGGGCGGCAACCTGACGCAGTCGGCCGACAGCGTGCTGAGCGCGCAGGCCAACATCCGCGTGGCGGCCGGGCAGCAGCTGACGCTGGGCCGCATCGTGACCGACGCCGACGTGGCGGCGATCGCCGGCGGCAGCCTGGTCGACGGCGGCAACGGGGCGCAGGCCACGGTGCAGGCCCGGGCCCTGCTGCTGTCGGCCGGCCAGGCCATCGGCAGCGCGGCGCGCGCCATCGACACGCAGGTGCAGCGCCTGGCCGCCACGGCCGGCGACGGTGGCCTGTTCGTGCAGGAGCGCGACGGCCTGGCGGTCGGCCCGGTCGGCGTCACCGTCTCGCGCGTGGCGGCCGGCGGCACGGCCACGGGCCTGGGCGCGGCCACGGCCGATGGCCTGCAGGCCACCGGCAGCGGCGCCGTCGTGCTGGGCAACGGCAGCGGCGACCTGACGCTGGAGGCCGGCAGCGCCGGCGCCCGCAGCGCCCAGGGCGTGATGCGGCTGCAGGCGGCAGGCGAACTGGCCCTGCTGTCGGACGTGCGCAGCGACGGCGGCGCCGTCAGCCTGCTGGCCGGTGGCGACCTGCGCACCGGCGCGGGCGTCACCGTGGCCACCGGCGGCAGCGGCACGCTGTACCTGCGTGCCAGCACCGGCGGCATCGCCATGGGCACCGGCAGCCTGCTGCAGGGTGCCGCGGACATCCGCGTGCAGGCGCAGGGCGACCTGCGCATCGCCCGCATCCAGACGGACGGCCAGGTGGCCCTGCTGTCCGACCAGGGCGCGGTGCTGGACAACGGCGATGCGGGCGTGCACGTGCAGGCCGCGGGCCTGGCGCTGCAGGCCCAGTCCGTGGGCCGGGCCGACGACGTCTTCGCCGTCCAGGTCGGCACGCTCAGCGCCCGCGCGGGTGCCGGCGGCCTGCATCTGGACGAGGCCGACGGCCTGACCGTGGGCGAGGTCGGCGTCTCGGTGCGGCGCGTGGATGCAGCCGGCGCCACCACGGTGCTGGGCCTGGCCCAGTCCGACCTGCGCACCAGCGCGGGCGGCGACGTGGTGCTGACGGCGCATGGCGATGTGCGGCTCACCGACGGCCAGTCGTCCGCGGGCGATGGCGCCATCGCCGCCGTGGGCGGCGGCGCGGTGCGCATCCTGACCAGCGGCGGTGGCATCACCGGCGCGGCGGGCGGCGACATCGTGGCCGCCACCGGCGCGATCACGCTGCAGGCCTCGGGCGACATCGACGCGGCCGCGCTGACGGCCAGTGCAGGCATCCTGCTGCAGTCCGATGCGGGCGAGCTGCGCGTGACGCGCAGCGTCGCAGGCGGCGGCGGCAACGTGACGCTGGCGGCCGACCGCATGGAGCTGTCGGCGGCCATCGCCAGCGCGGGCGGCGTGCTGGCCATCCACGGCGCGAGCGCGGGCCATGCCATCGCCATCGGCGACGCTGGCCTGCACGCGGCCCAGCCGGACGCGCTCTACCTGGGCGTGGACGACCTGTCCTTCCTGGTGCCGGGCTTCTCGCGCATCGTGATCGGCAGCGACGCCGCCGGCCAGCAGGTGCAGATCTCCGGCCGCGACGAAGCGGTGCACCTGGCCGATGCGCTGGTGCTGCAGACGACGGGCAACGGCGGGCAGACGCTGCTGCAGGGCGCCATCTCGGCCGCCTCGCTGGCGGTGCAGGGCTCGGGCGCGGGCACGACGGCGAAGGACGCCAGCATCCTGGTGCAGGGCGGCATCGACGTCGACGACCTGCTGGTCGTGGCCGGCGAGGTGCACCTGGAGTCGGGCGTGGGCGGTGCCGGCGACATCGTGCTGCACCGGGCGGTGGACGGCCAGGGCGGCGCGGCCGATTCGCTGATCCTGGCGGCCTCGGGCGGCTCGGTGAGCGTGACCGGCCCGGTCGGCCAGAGCACGCCGCTGGACGTGCTGCGCGTGAGCGATGCGGCCGACGTGGTGTTCGAGCGCTCGGTGCACGTGTCGGGCGAACTCGTGGTCGAGGCCACGGGCAGCGTGGCCTTCAAGGAGGCCGTGACGCTCGACGGCGGCACGCTGCGCATCGTGGGCGCCGCCTCCGTGACGCTGGCCGACGTGGACGTGGGCACCGGCGGCGACCTGCTGATCGCCGCCGACAGCCTGCGCTTCGACGGCATCGTGCATGGCGCCGGCGATGCCACCGCCACGCTGACCACCGCCACGGCGGGCGGCGGCATCCGCGTGGACAGCGCCGGCAGTGCGGCTGGCGCGGCCGGCTTGCTCATCAGCGGCGAGACGCTGGAGGCGCTGCAGGGCT
This sequence comes from Pseudacidovorax sp., assembly GCF_017991995.1. Taxonomy (GTDB): domain Bacteria; phylum Pseudomonadota; class Gammaproteobacteria; order Burkholderiales; family Burkholderiaceae_C; genus Xenophilus. Next base: position 217,397 of record NZ_JAGOPN010000004.1, read on the forward strand.
TCGCCCGCGTGGACCTCGGCCAGTCGGCGGCCGCGGGCGAGGTGCCGGCCTCGGGCGACGCGCTGCTGGCGCTGGAGACCCTGTCGCTGCTGACCACCGGCGAGCTCAACGTGCACGGCCGCGACGTCAGCCTGCGCGGGGCCGGCGCGCTGGACATCACCGGCGTGTTCCAGGTCGATGCCACCGGCGCCATCCGCATGGAGGCGGCGACGGCCCTGGTGCTGCACGGAGCGGGCGCGGCCTTCGCGGCCGGCGGCGACGTGGTGCTGGGCCGGGTCGATGCCGGCACCGGCGTGGTGGCCGTCAGCAGCAGCCGCGGCACCGTGCGTGCGGCGGCCGCGGGCGGTGCGGTCAACGTGGTGGCGGGCGACTTCGTCATGCGCGGCCGCGGCCCGCTGATGCAGGGCGGCCAGCCCACGCTGCCCGCGCTGGTGGTGCAGGCCAGCCGCATCGACGTGGACGCGCCCGACGGCCTGGTGGTGCGCGACAGCGACGGCAGCGTCTCGGCCTTCAACCTGCTGGCCGGCGGCCAGAGCTACCGCCAACTGCTGGCGGTGGGCCAGCCCACGCGCACGACCTCGCCGATGGACCCGGCCGAGGCGGGCCCGCTGGGTGCCTTCGCGTTGCAGCTGGACACGCCGCTGCGACAGGCCTTCTCGGCCAGCAGCCTGGCGGCCGTCTCGCTGTCGCCGACGCTGTCGCTGGCCCCGGCCGACGCGGACAGCGCGACGCAGGCCTACCTGGACGGGCTGGCCGGCGGCAGCGTCGCCGTGGCTGTGGCCCAACTGGACGCGGGCGACGCAACTGGCGCGCTGGGCACCGCGCTGGCGCAGTCGCATGTGCTGGGCACCGCTGCGGCGCAGCCCGATGCCGCAGGCACCGCGACGGTGCAGGCGCAATCCTTCGACTTCTGGGAGGACGAAGTGCTGGCGCTGTGACCCCATTTGGGTGCCACAAACCGGCCCGTGGCGCTACCACGGGTCGGCATCGTCAGGATTTGTAAACCTTTTGACACTTGCTGTAAGAAAAATCCTAGCCCGAATAGCCTATATCCCTAGCATCCTCAGTGGGGGCTACGTAAAGGAGATGGGCAGCTGCAATCGCAGAAAGCCCGCAACCATCAAGGAACTGGCGCTCCAAAAAAGGGAGTGCCCGATCGCTCGACGCTTGCGAAATGGATCAAATGTTCGACGTCTTTTTCTGGCCCGAAAGAGCCGCCTATCGCTTCGGTGCCAAACGGGGACTCATCATCCTCGGCTGGGCCGTGCTGCCGGCGGTTCTGAGCCTGTCGCTGCTCTTCGCCGGCCTGCTGAACGGCAACGGACTCATCCTGGCCGTGGTGGGTTCGGTGGCGCTGTGCATCGTGCTGCTGATCGTCGGCGGCCGGACGCTGTGGGTGGACGTGCGGCGCGGCGAGCACCGCAGCCTGGCCTTCCGCTACCGGCGCGGCTGGCGCTGAGCGCACCTTCGGCGCCGCCCGGCGGCGCTGACTAAACTGCGGGGCTTCACGCCCCGCTGTTGCATTCCGAGCCCATGCATTCCACCGCCGACGCCCGTTCGCCCGACTGGGAACACGTGCTGCGCGAGCACGGCCTGCGCGTGACGCGGGCGTCCGTCGCGGTGCTGCGGGTGCTGTCGGCCACGGCCTCGGCGCTGTCCCATGACGAGGTGCTGCAGGTCTGCATGCAGGACGCCGAGCAGCCCTTCGACCGCGTGACGGTCTACCGCGTGCTGGACCGCCTGACGCAGGCCGGCCTGGCGGACCGGCTGATGGGGTCGGACGGCGTCGCGCGCTTCATGCTGCACGATGCGCATTCGAGCCAGCTCTTCGAATGCCAGGCCTGCCACCGGCTGGTGAGCCTGCCGCAGGATGCGCAGCTGCAGGCCGTGCTGGAGCGGCTGAACCGCTCGCTCAAGCGGCGCGGCATGCAGCCCAGCGAGAGCGCGCTGCGCATCCGGGGCACCTGCGCCGACTGCAGGTAAAGCGAGAAGTCACCCCCATGCCGCTTCGCGGCGGCCGACGGCGCATCTTTACTCCCAGGCGGGGAAGGGGTCGTCGTAGCGCAGCCAGGCTTCGGGGCCCCGGGCCATCTCGGCGTCGGTGAGCAGGCAGGCGTCGAGGCGGGCGCGCAAGGCGGCTTCGTCCATGTCCATGCCGATGAGCACCAGCTCCTGCCGGGCATCGCCCACCTCGGGCAGCCAGTGCCGCTCGATGGCGGCCAGGGCCTCGGGGTCCTCGGGCCAGTGCTCGCGCGGCACGGCGGCCCACCAGTAGCCGCCCGCACCGTGGCGGGCCACGGCCCCGGCCTGCGACCACGACCCGGCCAAGGTCGGCCGGCTTGCCAGCCAGAAGAAGCCCTTGGAGCGCACCACGCCGGGCCATTCGCTTTCCACCCAGTCGAAGAAGCGCCGCGGATGCAGCGGCCGGCGCGCGCGCCAGCAGAAGCTGGCGATGCCGTAGGCCTCGGTCTCGGGCACATGCGTGCCGCGCAGCTCCTGCAGCCAGCCGGGCGCCTGCGCCGCCTGCTCGAAGTCGAACAGGCCGGTGTCCAGCACCTGCGCCAGCGGCACCCGGCCGAACTGGCTCAGCACGATGCGGGCGCGCGGGTTGAGGCCACGCAGGATGGCCAGCAGCCGCTCGCGCTCCCCGGCGCTCACCAGGTCGGTCTTGTTGACGACCAGCACGTCGCAGAACTCCACCTGCTCGACCAGCAGGTCGACCACCGTGCGCGCGTCTTCCTCGCCCATCGATTCGCCGCGCGCGGCCAGGCTGTCGCGCGAGCCGTAGTCGCGCAGGAAGTTGCAGGCATCGACCACGGTGACCAGCGTGTCCAGCCGGGCGACGTCGTCCAGCCGGCGGCCGTCCTCGCCGGCGAAGGTGAAGGTCTCGGCCACGGGCAGCGGCTCGGAGATGCCGGTGGACTCGATGACGAGCTGGTCGAAGCGGCCTTCGCGCGCCAGGCGTCCGACCTCGATCAGCAGATCCTCGCGCAGGGTGCAGCAGATGCAGCCGTTGCTCATCTCGACCAGCTTCTCCTCGGTGCGGGCGAGGCTGGCGCCGCCCTGGCGCACCAGCTGGGCGTCGATGTTCACCTCGGACATGTCGTTGACGATGACGGCCACGCGACGGCCCTCGCGGTTGTGGAGGATGTGGTTGAGCAGCGTGGTCTTGCCCGCGCCCAGGAAGCCGGACAGGACGGTGACGGGCAGGCGCGGCGGGGTGGTCGCCAGGGAGTCGGACATGTGAGGGCTCCAGGTCGGTCGGCCTCCTTCGGAATGGAGGCCTTTAATGCAACGGAATTGCATTTTATGGAGATGCAACGCGATTGCATCAAGGACCCGATGGCCGAAGTGTGCGGCGCCGCTCCCGCCGTGCGGGCAAAAAGAAACCCGCCGAAGCGGGTGAAGGCAGCCCTCGAGGGGGGAATCAAGAGTCAGGAAGTCGGGCTGCGGACGCAGTGTGCGGCCCGATCTGGGAGGAATCTGGTGGGCCCGCCGCCCACCGGGCGAAATCCAGGTGGTGCATCAGCTCGCGCAGCACCAGGATGGCGGCGGTGGAGGCCGCATCCTGCGGCAGGCCGGCGCCGGGCCGGCCGAGGGAGACCGCGGCGAACTGCTGGAAGAGCGCCTCCACGTCCTCGCGGGTGGCGCCCCCGACGAGCGGCAGCACACATCCGAAGGCACCGGCCGGCCACAGCACGCGGCCGGCCGGCAGGGGCGGGTGCGGGCGCATCAGGGCGTCCTCGACGGTGTCGATGGCGGCTTCGAGTTCCACGGGCCGCGCAGGCCGGTGGCGGAAATGCGCGTCGCCCAGCGTGTGCAGGCCGAGCGGCAGGGAATGTGCCTGCAGCGCGCCGTCGTGCATCCAGGCCAGCAGGAGCCGGGTGTCGTCCAGCGTGGCCAGCACGGGCGTGCCGGGATGCGGCCAGCGTGCCAGCCGGGCGGCCGTCTCGGCGGTATCGGACGCAGCGAGGGACGTCACGGTGGGGGACTCATTCATCCGCATTGCGCCAGGCCAGGGCCTGGGCATAGAGGGCGTTGCGCGGCGCGCCCGTGATGTCCGCGGCCAGGCGCGCCGCGCTCTTGAGCGGCAGCTCGGCCAGCAGCAGGCGCAGCACGCGCTCGGCCTCGGCGCCGATGCCGTCGCCGTCGACCTGGGCGGGCTGCGGATGCAGCAGCAGCGCGAACTCGCCGCGCGTGCGCTGCGCGCCGGCGGCCAGCCAGTCCGCCAGGGCCTGGGCGGGCACAGTGGCGATCTCCTCGAACTGTTTGGTCAGCTCGCGGCCCACGGTCACCGGCCGCGTGCCCAGCACGGCCAGCGCGCGTGCCAGCGCCTCGATGCGGTGCGGTGCCTCCAGTAGCACCACGGCGCGCGTCTCGCCGGCCAGGACCTGCACCGCGGCATCGCGCTCGCCGGCCTTGGCCGGCAGGAAGCCCGCGAAGACGAAGGCGCCGCCGCGTGCGTCGTCATGCGCGCCGGCGGCGCTGAGCAGCGTGGTCACGCTGGACGGTCCGGGAAGGGGCAGCACGCGCTGGCCCGCGGTCTGCACGGCGGCGGCCAGCCGGGCGCCGGGGTCGCTCACGCCCGGCGTGCCGGCGTCGCTGACGTAGGCGATGCGCTGGCCCTCGGCCAGGCGCGCGATCACGGCCTGCGCGGCCTCGGCCTCGTTGTGCTGGTGCACCGCCAGCAGCTGGCTGCCGGGCCGGTCGATGCCGCAGGCGCGCAGCAGCTGGTGGGTGTGGCGCGTGTCCTCGCAGGCGATGGCATCGACCAGTTGCAGCACATGCAGCGCCCGCAGCGACAGGTCGGCCAGGTTGCCGATGGGCGTGGCCACGACGTAGAGGGTGCCCTGCGGATAATGCTGGCCGCCGGCCGCGTCGCGGGCGGCCTGGACAGCGGCGCCGAAAGAAGCAGCCGTGGGGAGGGTGTTCAAGATGGGTCTTCTTCCGTTCAAGCGGGGGCCGGTGGCGCCCCCGACCACCAAGCGCCTGGGCGATGCCGCCGAGGACGCCGCACTGGCCCACCTGCGCAAGGCCGGGCTGGGGCTGGTGGCGCGCAATTATCGAACCCCGGGCCGCGGCGGCGGCGAGGTGGACCTGATCATGCGCGAGCCCGGCGGCACGCTGGTCTTCGTCGAGGTGCGCAGCCGCTCCCGCGCCAGCCATGGCGGCGCGGGCGCCAGCATCACCTTCGCCAAGCAGCGGCGCATCATCTTCGCGGCGCGGCACTACCTGATGCGCCTGCCTTCGCCGCCGCCCTGCCGCTTCGACGCGGTGCTGGTGGAGGACGAGATCCGGTGGTTGCGGGGCGCGTTCACCGTGGAATAACCGCCCAGGCGGCGCGCTTCGCGTTCCGCCGCCTGCTTTTGCAAGGGGCCAGGAGGCGCGTCTTGCGAAATGGCCCGCTCCGGCATTGGGTGCATCGGTCGTGGAAGTCTTGCGGGTGTTGCCGCGACGCCTTGTTGCCAACTGGCGGGAACCTGACACGGCCGCGGCAGTCGCAGGCTGGGCCCCTTGGCCCGAAAAGCGCACGTCTATGATTCCGGACAGCATGGTTGAACAACGTCTACAACAACATTTCATCGACAGCGCCGATCTCAAATACCAGGCCGGGCCCGTGCTCAGCAAGCCGCTCGGGCTGGCCGTCCAGGCCCTGCTGGCGGGCGTGACCAGCGGCCGCAAGGTGCTGGCCTGCGGCGCCGGCGTCTCCGGTCTCCTGGCCGCCCAGTTCGCGGCCCAGTTTGTCGGCCGCTTCGAACGCGAGCGGCCTTCCCTCGCGGCCCTGGCGCTGCCCTGCATCCCCGACGATCCGCTGGCCGACACGCGCCAGTGCGCCGATGCGGCCGGCTTGGCACGGCAGGTGCGGGCGCTGGGCGAGGCCGGCGACGTGCTGCTGGCCATCAGTCCGCGCGGCGAGTCGGCCGCCGTGCTGGCCGCCGTGGGGGCGGCGCACGAGCGCGACATGTGCGTCATCGCCCTGACCGGCGGCGTCGGCAGCGGCGCGGGCGGTGCGCTGGGCCGGGCCCTGAGAGAAACCGATGTGCAGGTCTGCGTGCCGCATGACCGCCTTTCCCGCATCCACGAAGTCCACCTGGTGCTGCTGCACTGCCTGTGCGATGCCGTGGATGCCCAACTACTTGGTGAACAGGAGCTTTCCGCATGACCACCTCCCCGACGACGATCTTCCGGCGTGGCCAGCGCCTGGCCTGCGCCTGCCTGGCCGTTGCCGCACTGGGCGGCAGCCTGGCGGGTTGCGTTCCGCTGGTGGTGGGCGGTGCCGCGGCCGCGGGCATCGGCACCCTGGCGCTGGACCGTCGCAGCTCCGGGGCGCAGCTCGACGACCAGGCCATCGAGTTGCGCGCCGCCGCCCGCATCCGCGAGATCGCCAACGACGACATGAACGTCACGGTGATCAGCTTCAACCGCACGGCCCTGCTGACCGGCACCGTGGGCAGCGAGGCCGACAAGCAGCGCGCCGGCGAGGTGGTGCGCACCGCGCCCAATGTGCGCGCAGTCGTCAACGAGGTGGTGGTGGGGCCGGCCCTCAACATCGCCCGCCGTTCCAACGACACCTACCTGACTACCAAGGTCAAGGCCTCGCTGCTGGACGCGTCCGACGTGCCCGCCAACTCGATCAAGGTGGTGACCGAGGGCGGGGTGGTCTACCTGATGGGCCTGGTCACCCGCCGCGAGGCCGACCGCGCGACCGACATCACGCGCGGCATCTCCGGCGTCGAGAAGGTGGTGCGGGTCTTCGAATTCGTCGGCGACGACGGCCAGTCCCTGCCCGGCGGCGTCGGCCCCTCGCAGACCGTGCCCGGCACCGACGGCTCGCGGGTGCCGCTGCCGCCCATGGCGCCGCTGCCAGCGCCCGCTGCCCCAGCGGCCGCACCCGCACCAGTGCCGGGCGTGGTCACTTCGCCCGTGCGCTGATCGGTTCCTGCAAACCGACTGTCCGCGCAGACCACTTGAGCGCGTGCGCACTGTTGGGCCGGCAACAGGCGGATGCGCCAAGGCGTTCGCAACGCCAGCCGCGCTGGTGCTCGACTGACTCGAGAGGCCGCGGAGCAGGCCACGCCAGTGCACCCCAGGAACTGGCTTTGCCAGGCCTGCGGGTGCGCCCCCCTCCAAGCCGAAGGCGCCAGAGAGGGGCTGAGGGCCGCGGCTCCAAGCCTGCCTGCGCAGGCTTGGACGTGCCCGAAGAGCAGCCGCCTCTGGCGGCCGCCCGGAGCCGCGAAGCGGCATGGGGGGTGCTCTCTATTTCAGTCGCGTGATGAGGCTGGAGGTGTCCCACCGGGCGCCGCCGGCCTGCTGCACGTCGGCATAGAACTGGTCCACCAGCGCCGTCACCGGCAGGCGCGCCCCGTTGCGCTTGGCCTCGTCCAGCACCAGGCCCAGGTCCTTGCGCATCCAGTCCACGGCAAAGCCGAAGTCGAAGCGGCCGGCCACCATGGTCTTGCCGCGGTTGTCCATCTGCCAGCTCTGGGCGGCGCCCTTGCCGATCACCTCCAGCACTTTCTCCATGTCCAGGCCGGCACGCTGGCCGAAGGCGATGGCCTCGGACAGGCCCTGCACCAGCCCGGCGATGCAGATCTGGTTGACCATCTTGGCGAGCTGGCCGGCGCCGCTGTCGCCCAGCAGCGTGACGGCGCGGGCGAAGGCACCGATCGCGGGCTCCACCTGCGCGAACACCGTCGCGTCGCCGCCGCACATCACCGTGAGCATGCCGTTCTGCGCGCCGGCCTGGCCACCGGAGACCGGGGCGTCGATGAAATGCAGGCCCTGGGCGCTCGCGGCGGCGGAAAGCTCGCGCGCCACCTCGGCCGAGGCCGTGGTGTGGTCCACGAAGACCGCGCCGGGCTTCATGCCGGCGAAGGCGCCCGTCTCGCCCAGCACCACGGAGCGCAGATCGTCGTCGTTGCCCACGCAGCAGAACACGATGTCGGCGCCGGCCGCCGCCTCGCGCGGGGAGGGCGCCGAGGCGTGCGCGGCGCCGAATTCCTGCACCCAGGCGGCCGACTTGTCGGCATTGCGGTTGTAGACGGTGACGCGGTGGCCCGCGGCGGCGAGGTGGGCAGCCATGGGATAGCCCATCACGCCGAGGCCGAGGAAGGCGACGGAGCGGGCCGATACGGCGGCGTAGGACTTGGGGTTGAAAGAGGGAGAGGATGTGCTCATCCCGCTAGCTTAGCGGGCGATGGGCCGGCCCGCCTGCCCTCGGCAGGTGCGAAGGAATACGGCGGTACCGAGCCGTGCGGGCATGGCGGGCCCGGTCAGCCCGCCTCAGACCACCGACAGGTGCTCGGTGCCCGAACTCAGGTCCCGGCTGCGCGCGCGCTGGCTGTGCAGCTTGATCTGCAGGCGCAGGTCGTTGGTGGAGTCGGCGTTGCGCACGGCATCCTCGTACGAGATGGCGTACTGCTCGAACAGGTCGAACAGCGCCTGGTCGAAGGTCTGCATGCCCAGGTTGCGGCTCTTGCGCATCACTTCCTTCATCTCGCCCACCTGGCCCTTGAAGATCATGTCGGCGATCAGCGGCGTGTTGAGCATGATCTCCACCGCCGCCACGCGGCCGCGGCCGTCTTCGGTGGGCACCAGCCGCTGGGAGATCATCGAGCGCAGGTTGAGCGACAGGTCCATGAGCAGCTGCTCGCGCCGGTCGTCGGGGAAGAAGTTGATGATGCGGTCCAGCGCCTGGTTGGCGTTGTTGGCGTGCAGCGTGGCCAGGCACAGGTGGCCGGTCTCGGAGAAGATGATCGCGTTCTCCATGGCCGTGCGGTCGCGGATCTCGCCCATCAGGATCACGTCGGGCGCCTGGCGCAGGGCGTTCTTGAGCGCCGTCTCCCAGCTGTCGGTGTCGATGCCGATCTCGCGCTGCGTGACCACGCAGTTCTTGTGCGCATGCACGAACTCGATCGGGTCTTCGACGGTGACGATGTGGCCCTGGGTGTTCTCGTTGCGCCAGTCCAGCATGCCGGCCAGCGTGGTCGACTTGCCGGAGCCGGTGGCGCCCACCACGATCACCAGGCCGCGCTTGGTCATGGTGACTTCCTTGAGCACCTGCGGCAGGTTCAGCCCGTCGATGGTGGGTGGCGTGGTCGGGATGGTCCGCAGCACCATGCCCACGCGGCCCTGCTGCACGAAGGCGTTGACGCGGAAGCGGCCGTAGCCGGCGGGCGAGATGGCGAAGTTGCATTCGCGCGTGCGCTCGAACTCCGAGGTCTGCCGGTCGTTCATCAGCGCCCGCGTCAGGGCCAGCGTGTGCTGCGGCGACAGCGGCTGCTGCGAGATCTTGACCACCTTGCCGTCGATCTTCACGGCCGGCGGGAAGTCGGCCGTGATGAACAGATCGCTGCCCCCGCGGCTGACCATGAGTTTCAACAGGTCGGTGATGAACTGGCTGGCCTGATCGCGTTCCATGGTGGCTCCAGAAAGGTGGGAATGGGGGACGGGCGGGACGGCAGAGGGGGCGCCCCAGGGAATGGAGGAAGGGCGCCGCCCCGGGTCAGCCTGGGAAATTCTCGGGCGTCTTGGCCTTGCCGCGGGCCTCGGCCGCGCTGATGACCCCGCGCCGCACGAGGTCGACCAGGCACTGGTCCAGCGTCTGCATGCCCATGCTCTGGCCGGTCTGGATGCTCGAGTACATCTGCGCCACCTTGGCCTCGCGGATCAGGTTGCGGATGGCCGGCGTGCCCAGCATGATCTCGTGCGCCGCCACGCGGCCGGCGCCGTCCTTGGTCTTGCACAGCGTCTGCGAGATCACCGCCTGCAGCGATTCGGACAGCATCGCCCGCACCATCTCCTTCTCCTCGCCTGGGAAGACGTCGATGATCCGGTCGATGGTCTTGGCGGCGCTGGAGGTGTGCAGCGTGCCGAACACCAGGTGGCCCGTCTCGGCCGCCGTGAGCGCCAGGCGGATGGTCTCCAGGTCGCGCAGCTCGCCCACCAGGATCGCGTCCGGGTCCTCGCGCAGCGCCGAGCGCAGGGCGTTGGCGAAGCTCAGGGTCATCGGCCCGACCTCGCGCTGGTTGATCAGGCACTTCTTGGACTCGTGCACGAACTCGATCGGGTCCTCCACCGTCAGGATGTGGCCGTACTCGGTCTCGTTGAGGTGGTTGACCATCGCCGCCAGCGTGGTCGACTTGCCCGAGCCGGTCGGCCCCGTTACCAGCACCAGCCCGCGCGGCTTGAGCGCCAGCTCGCCGAAAATCCGCGGCGCATTCAGCTGCTCCAGCGTCAGTACCTTCGACGGAATCGTCCGGAACACCGCCGCGCAGCCGCGCTGCTGGTTGAAGGCATTGACCCGGAAGCGCGCCAGGCCCTCGATCTCGAACGAGAAGTCGATCTCCAGGAACTCCTCGTAATGCTTGCGCTGCGCGTCGTTCATGATGTCGTACACCATGGCATGCACCTCCTTGTGCTCCATGGGGTCGAGGTTGATGCGGCGCACATCGCCATGCACGCGGATCAGCGGCGGCAGGCCGGCCGAGAGGTGCAGGTCCGAGGCCTTGTTCTTGACGCTGAATGCCAGCAACTGGGTGATGTCCACGCGCGACCTCTCTAGACTTCGTGACGTTTTGAAACGGTTTCAGCAATTATGACTACGACGAGTGAGCAGCTCCAGCAGGTTCATGCACGGATCGTGCGCGCCTGCGAGGCGACCGGCCGCGATCCGGCCGGCGTGCGGCTGCTGGCCGTCTCCAAGACCTTCGGCCCCGAGGCGGTGCGCGACGCCTTTGCCGCCGGACAGCGGGCCTTCGGCGAGAACTACGTGCAGGAAGGCCTGGACAAGATCGCCGCCCTCGGCGACCTGCGCCCGCAGCTCGAATGGCACTGCATCGGCCCGCTGCAGAGCAACAAGACGCGGCCGGTGGCCGAGCAGTTCGACTGGGTGCACAGCGTGGACCGGCTGAAGATCGCCCAGCGGCTGTCGCAGCAGCGGCCGGCCGGTCTGCCGCCGCTGCAGGTGTGCCTGCAGGTCAACATCGACGGCGGCGCCAACAAGTCGGGCGTGACGCCGGAGGAGGCCGAGGCGCTGGCGCGCGAGGTGGCGGCGCTGCCGCAACTGGCGTTGCGCGGACTGATGGCCATTCCCGAGCCCCAGCCCGATGCCGCGGCCGAGCGGGCGGTCTTCGCCGAGGTGGCCGATCTGGCCGTCCGGCTGCGCGACGCGCTCGGCCTGCCGCTGGACACCCTGTCGATGGGCATGAGTGCCGACCTGGAATCGGCCATCGCCGCCGGCAGCACGATGGTGCGGGTGGGCACGGCCATCTTCGGCGGCCGGCCGCGCGCCGGGGCCGCCGCCGCGCCGGCCGCCTGATGCAGGGCCCGGCGGCGAGGCGGCCGGACTGATCGAGCGCCCGGGCGCCCCGCCTTGCCGCTCGCGCATAAGGTCCGCCGCCGGCTGCATGGCCACTGGCGCGGCGCGGGCGGCCGGCCTATCGTCGCGGCCATCCGCATCACCGAGGCCCGGCGCCTTCCTCACCATGCAGCAGTCCAGCGAACTCTCCTACGTCCACCCGTCCTCCACCAGCCCCTGGGGTACCTACCTGTCGCAGGTCGACCGCGTGGTGCCCTACCTCGGCCACCTGGGCCGCTGGGCCGAGACCCTCAAGCGCCCCAAGCGGGCGCTGATCGTGGACGTACCGATCGAGATGGACGACGGCACCATCGCCCACTTCGAGGGCTTCCGCGTGCAGCACAACCTGTCGCGCGGCCCGGGCAAGGGCGGCGTGCGCTTCCACCCCGACGTGACGCTGGAAGAAGTGATGGCCCTGTCGGCCTGGATGACCGTCAAGTGCGCCGCCGTCAACCTGCCCTACGGCGGCGCCAAGGGCGGGATCCGCGTCGATCCCAAGAAGCTGTCGCAGAACGAGCTGGAGAAGATGACCCGCCGCTACACCAGCGAGATCGGCCTCATCATCGGCCCGCATTCGGACATTCCGGCGCCGGACGTCAACACCAACGGCCAGATCATGGCCTGGATGATGGACACCTATTCGATGAACACCGGCTCGACCGCCACGGGCGTGGTCACCGGCAAGCCGATCCACCTGGGCGGCTCGCTGGGCCGGGTCAAGGCCACCGGCCGGGGCGTGTACGTGACCGGCCGCGAAGCGGCGCGCCGCCTGGGCCTGCCGCTGCAGGGCGCGCGCGTGGCCGTTCAGGGCTTCGGCAACGTGGGTTCGGTGGCGGCCGAACTGTTCGCCGAGGCGGGCGCCAAGGTGGTGGCCGTGCAGGACCACACCGGCACCCTGGTGAACGAAGGCGGCTTCGACATGCCGGCGCTGATGGCCCATTCGCGCCGCACCGGCGGCATCGCGGGATTCGGTGCTGGCGAGCAGGTGGACAACGAGGCCTTCTGGGACGTGCCCACCGACATCCTGATCCCGGCCGCGCTGGAAGGCCAGATCAGCGCCGAGCGCGCCCGTCGCATCACGGCCCGCCTGGTGCTCGAAGGCGCGAACGGCCCGACGGTGCCGCAGGCCGACGACATCCTGGCCGAGCGTGGCGTGCTCGTGGTGCCCGACGTCATCTGCAATGCCGGCGGCGTGACGGTCTCGTACTTCGAATGGGTGCAGGATTTCTCCAGCTTCTTCTGGACCGAGGACGAGATCAACCAGCGGCTGGACCGGATCATGGTCGGCGCGCTGGAGCACATCTGGAACAAGGCCGACGAGCACCACATCGCACTGCGCACTGCGACCTTCGCGGTGGCGTGCGAGCGCATCCTGGCCGCGCGCCAGGAACGCGGACTGTATCCATGACCCACCCCGTTTGGTTTTCTCACTGCGTGTAGAAAACCCATCCCCCTCAAGGGGCACACCCGCGGGCCCGGCAAAGCCGGTTCCCAGGGTGCACTGGCGTGGCCTGCTCCGAGGCCCTCCCGGCACGAGGGAGCGCGTGTCAGACCGGCGGTAGAAGTCGCGCGGTGCGGTGTGGCGCGCTTGGGTCCAGCACGGCAGCGGGACGGCGCTGCTACGGGGAACCGGGCCCATCTCGCGGCATCCAAGCCACGCCCCGGCCGTCGGCCGGGCGACACTTGCGGGATGACGACGATGCGAACTAAAGCGGGGCGCGGCTGGAGCGCCGTGGGGATGGTGGTGCTGGCCGCCGTGCTGACCGGTTGCGGCAGCGCGCCGAAGGGCAAAGGTGCCAAGGACCTGGCGACCGAAGACTTCGAGGCGACCAACACCCACACTCGCATCTACGATGCCACGGTGGGCCAGACCTGCGAGGCGGCGCGGCGGGCATTGCTGAGCCAGGGCTACATGATCACCGCGGCGGCCGCCGAGCAGGTGACGGGGCGCAAGAGCTTCCAGCCCGAGGGCGAGGTGCATGTGGAGGTCGAGTTCCGCGTGGTCTGCGCCCAGGAGCAGGGCGACAACGGCCAGCCGGCCGCCATCGCCTTTGCCACCGCCGTGCAGGACCGCTACGGGCTCAAGAAGGTCAACAACTCGGCGAGCGTGGGCGTCGGGGCCTTCGGGTCGCTGTCGCTGCCCTTCACCTCCAGCAACGACGCCATGGTCAAGGTGGCCAGCCAGACGCTCACCGACGACCGCTTCTACGAAGGCTTCTATGCGCTGCTGGAGCGCTACCTGGCCCGCACCGAACCGGCGGTGGCCACGCCCGTCACCGAGGGGGCGGCGAAGCCGACGCCATCCCCCCGCTAGCCGGCGTGGCCAGGGCATCGGCCAGCGCATCGATGCCGAAGGGCTTGCGCAGCCATTGCGTGTTGGCCGGCAGCTCGCGTGGAGACGGCCGGCCGGTGGCAAAGATGATGCGCACCGGATCGCGCACGCCCAGCGCCTCGGCCAGCTCCAGCCCCGACAGCGCCGGCAGCCCCACATCGATCATCACCACATCGAAGGCGCCGTCGAGGTAGCGGTCGCGCGCGGTCTCGGCGCTGCTCACCCCGGTCGCCCAATGGCCCAGAAGCTTCAGCATCTCCAGCGTGGTCTGCAGCACGTCGGGATCGTCTTCGACAACCAGGACGCGCAGGGCAGAACCAGGGGGAGAGGCGGATTCGGGCATGGGTGAGAGCGGGCGCAGCAGGGGTGATACGACTATGGGCTACCCGCGACATTCACTGTCGCCCGAGCGGTCGACGAAGCGTGTAGGAACAACGCCCTTTGTCAGCAGACGTGACGCAGACGCCCGAGCGCCCAATCGCCCAGTGGCTCAGCCGCGCGCCAAAGTGGACTTGCCCAGCAGGCTTTCGATGAGTTCCACCGCGATCTCCGCACTGCGGTTGCGCACGTCCAGCGCAGGGTTGAGCTCCACCACATCCAGCGAGCCCAGGCGGCCCGTGTCCGCGATCATCTCCATGCACAGCTGCATCTCGCGATAGCCGGGGCCGCCGCGCACGCCGGTGCCCACGCCGGGCGCGACGTCCGGGTCCAGGCAGTCGATGTCGAAGCTCACGTGGAGGTGGGTGTCCTCGTCCATGCCGTGCAGGGCCTCGGTCATGGTGGTGCGCATGCCGTGCTCGTCGATGTGGCGCATGTCGAAGACCGTGAGGCCGAGGGTGCGGATGGCATCGCGCTCCGCCGCGTCGACGCTGCGGATGCCGATGAAGCGCAGCGCCTCGGCCTGCAGCGCGCCCGGCGTGCCGCTCCAGCCCGTCAGGGCGGCCGGCCCATGGCCCAGCAGGCAGGCCACCGGCATGCCATGGAGGTTGCCGCTGGGCGAGGTGGCCTCGGTGTTGACGTCGGTGTGGGCGTCGAGCCACAGCACCCGCAGTGTCTTGCCACGGCGGCGCGCATGCCAGGCGACGGCGCTGATGGAGCCGATGGCCAGGCAATGGTCGCCCCCCATCAGCAGAGGCAGATGGCCCGCGCCCAGCGCTGCGTCGACCGCGTCGTACACGCTGCGGTTCCACGCCACCGCCTCCTTGAGGTGGCGCAGCCCGCCTTCGGGCGCGCGCCAGGGCGTGGCGGGGCCAGCCAGATTGCCCCGGTCGACCACCGTCAGGCCCATGCGGGCCACGCACTCGGCCAGGCCCGCGACGCGCAGGGCATCCGGTCCCATGCCGCAGCCGCGCACGCTGGCACCCACGTCGGTGGGTGCGCCGATCAGGGCCACGGTGGTGGCTGCAGGGCTGGCGCTGGGGTCGAAGGTGGCTTGCATCGGCTCAGTCTAGGCACGGACGGTGAACACCGCATGCCAGCCAATGCCGACAACGGCGGTGCAGGCCGCCGGGACGCGCCGCGCTCAGCCGCCCGGCCGCACCATCTTGCAGT
The DNA here is from genome assembly GCF_017991995.1 of Pseudacidovorax sp. GTDB lineage: Bacteria > Pseudomonadota > Gammaproteobacteria > Burkholderiales > Burkholderiaceae_C > Xenophilus. Next base: position 232,639 of record NZ_JAGOPN010000004.1, read on the forward strand.
CGGTGCCCTGGGCGAGTTCGTTGCCGCTGTAGACCGCCTCGGTGCGGAAGCCGTAGTTGGTCCCTTCCCAGCCCGTCCTGACCGTCTTGCCGTCCACCGGCGCGATGGTGTTGACCACCTGCGGCAGCAGCAGCTGATGGTCTTCGCCGCGCATGCGCACCGGGCCCACCACCGAGTCGAAGCTCAGGTCTTCCATGGCACGGGCGACCGCCACCGTCTCGGTGCTGCCGGCCTTGTCGATGGCGGCGGCGAGCAGGCGCGGCGTCATGTCGATGCGCGGCGCCAGGAAGTCCTTGCCCATCCTGGCCTTGTAGGCCTTGGCCAGCGCATCCACGCGCGGGCTGTCGGCCTGGCCCGGGTGCCATTCGGCCACCCACGTGAGTTGCCCCAGCTTGGCCTGCGACACGGCCAGCACCGTGCCCGGCACCGAGCCGGCGCTGTGGTTGAAGTAGCGAAGGTTGTAGCCGGCATCGCCCGCGGCCTTGAGCAGCAGCGTCATGTCCTGGCCCCAGTTGCCGGTGATGACCGAGTCGGCGCCCGAGGCCTTGATGTTGGCCACGTAGGGGGCGAAGTCCTTGACCCGGCCGATGGGATGCAGCGCCTCGCCGACGAACTGCACGTCGGGCCGCGCCAGACCCACCAGCTGCTTGCCATAGCTGGCCCACTGCTTGCCGTGGGCATAGTCCTGGTTGAGCAGGTAGACCTTCTTCACGTCGGGCGTCTTCTTGATGAAGTTGGCCAGGGCCTTCATCTTCATCGCCGTGTTGGCCTCGGTCTGGAAGTGCCAGAAGCTGCAGGCCTTGCCGGTGAGTTCGGGGTCGATGGAGGAATGGTTGAGGACCAGGATCTCCTTGCCCGGGTTGCGCTGGTTCCAGCGGTTGACGGCCTGCACCAGCGCCGTCACCACCGAGGAGCCCGAGCCGCCGGTGACGATGGCGCGCGCGCCCTGGTCGATGGCGGCCTGCAGGGCGCTCTGGCTTTCCTGGGCGGAGAGCTTGCTGTCGAACTGCAGCAGCTGCAATTTGGCCTGGCCCTTGAGCACGCCGCCCTTGGCATTGATGTCGTCCACGGCGTACTGCACATGGGCCAGCATCAGCTCGCCGACGTTGGCGAAGGGCCCGGAGAGTGGGTCGATGTAGGCGATCTTGTAGACCTTGCCGTCCTGGGCCGAGGCACCGCCAGAGGCGGCGAGAAGCAGGGCGGCGGCCAGGGGCGCAAGCCGGGCGCGGAATGTCATGGTGTGTCTCCGTTCGTTGTCGTTGGCATGGAAGGATCAGGCGGCGCGCGTGCGCAAGCCGATCACGCGCGTGGCAAGCACGGTCAGCTCGTCCACGATCTGCTCGGGGCCGAGCCGGCCGCCCGGCTGGTACCAGCTGTACAGAAAGCCCGGCAGGCTGCAGGCCGCCAGCGCGGTGATGCGCGTCTCGTTGAAGTCGAGGTCGCCGTCGCGCCGGCCCTGCTCCAGCAGCGGCGTGAGCTTGTCGTAGAAGTGATGGGCCAGCTTCTTCATCGCGGCGTTGTATTCGGGCCGGTAGACCTGCGGCTCGCGGTAGGGAAAGAAGGCCGCCGGGTAGTGCATGACGGTGGCGCGGATCAGCCGCCGCAGGCCTTCCTGCACCTTCTGCGCCGCCGGGCGCGGGTCGTCGTCGGCGAAGTCCAGCGCGGTGAAGCAGTCCACCGTGGGCCGCCACGACAGCACCTCGAACAGCTCCTGCTTGTCGCGGAAGTAGTAGTAGATGAAGGGCTTGGTCACCTGCAGCGCCTGCGCCACCTGCGCCAGCGTGGTGTTGGCGTAGCCCTGGGTCGCGAAGAGCCGCGTGGCGGCCTGCAGGATGCGCTCGCGCTGCACGTCCGTGCCGGCGGTGGCCGAGCGCTGACGGCCATTGCCGTGGGTGCGTGCAGGCCCGTCCACAGACGCATGACTGGCCGGGCCGTCAGGCGCAATGGCTTTGGGTTTGTGCGGTGTCTCCGATGTTCTACCCATCGGTAGGATTGTTCGTGCACCATGCAATGCATGACAAGGGTCGACGGGGTTCGATGCGCTATCGCTAACCCTGATCGGCAGACGCCACGGAGACACCCATGAGCCTCGACACCCCGCCCGATTTGGCGGCCGGCGCGCTTCCCGAGCGCCCCCGCCAGCCCCTGCACGAGTACCTGCGCGCCCACGCGCGCGAGCGCGGCGACCATGTCGCCTGCTTCTGGTACGGCCACCGAATGAGCTATGCCGAGCTCGACCGCGCCAGCGACGCCTTCGCCGCCCGGCTGCAGGCCCTGGGCGTGGCCAAGGGCGAGCCGGTGGTGCTCTTCCTCAACAACTGCCCCCAATACCTGGTGGCCCATTACGGCATCCAGAAGATCGGCGCCATCGTCTGCCCCAGCGGTCCGCTCAACAAGGCCCATGAGCTGGCCTACCAGGTGGGCGACCTCAAGGCGCGCGTCATCGTGGCCGCCGCGCCGCTGCTGCCCGTGGTGCAGCAGGTGCAGGCCGAGGCGCCACACCTGGCCCATGTCTTCGTCGTGCACTATGCCGACCTGCTGCCCACCGAGCCGGTGCTGGACCTGCCCGCCGAGCTGCAGGCCGCGATGAAGGAGGCGCGCACCGTGCCTGCCGGCTGCGAGGACTTCCGAGAGGCCAGCGCTGGCGATGCGAAGCCTGCCCCGGTCGCGCTGTCGCTGGACGATGTGGCCCTCATGACCTACACCTCGGGCACCACCGGCCTGCCCAAGGGCGCGATGCTGAGCTACGGCAACGCCCTGTTCAAGACGCGCATCGCGGCCGACTGCAACGGCGTGCAGGCCGACGACGTGCTGTTGTCGGTGGCGCCGCTGTACCACATCGCCGGCATGCTGATGGCCGTGAACGTGCCGGTGCTGGTGGGCGCCACGCAGGTGCTGCTGCACCGTTTCGACCCGCATGCGGTGCTGCAGGCCATCGACCGCCACAAGGTCACCTGGTGGTACAGCATCGCGCCCATGAACGTGGCCTGCATGCAGCTGCCGGATGCGCGCGATTTCGACCTGTCCAGCCTCAAGGTCAACCCGGTCACCAGCTTCGGCATCGCCTTCACCGAGCCGCTGGCGAAGCAGTGGCAGGGCTTCGCCCCCCACTGCACCTCGCACGAAGCCGCCTACGGCCTGTCGGAGACCCACACCTGCGACACCTACACGCCGCGCCATGCGCCGCGCTGGGGCACGCAGGGCGTGCCGGCGCCGGGCGTGACCATCCGCATCCTCGATCCCGAGACCGGCCGCGACCTGCCTGCGGGCGAGGTGGGCGAGATCGTGCTGACCAGCGAAGGCACCTTCAAGGGCTACTGGAACAAGCCCGAGGCCACCGCCGCCACACTGCGCAACGGCTGGGTGCACACGGGCGACATGGGCAAGCTGGATGCCGATGGCTACCTCTGCTTCATCGGCCGCTTCAAGGAGATGATCAAGGTCTCGGGCTACAGCGTGTTCCCCGAGGAGGTCGAGACCATCCTCATCAAGCATCCGGCCGTGGCCCAGGCCGCGGTCATCGCCCAGTCCGATGCGGAGAAGGGCGAGGTGGTCAAGGCCTTCATCGTGCGCAAGCCGGGCGCCGACACCACGCCCGAGGCCATTGCCGCCTGGGCGCGCGACAACATGGCGCCCTACAAGGTGCCGCGGCAGGTGCGCTTCATCGATGCGCTGCCAGCCACCGGCGCGGGCAAGGTGCTGCGCCGCCTGCTGAAAGACATCGAGTGAGGACGGGCGCATGTTCAAGAAAGTTCTGATCGCCAACCGCGGCGAGATCGCCGTGCGTCTGGTGCGCGCCCTGCAGGACCTGGGCATCGCCAGCGTGGCCGTGCATGCGCAGGACGATGCACAGGCCCTGCATGCGCAGCTGGCCGATGTCGCCGTGCCACTGGCGGCCACCGGGCCGTCCGCCTATCTCGACATCGACGCGCTTCTGGCCATCGCCCACGCGCAGGGCTGCGATGCGGTGCATCCCGGCTATGGCTTCCTGAGCGAGCGGGCCGACTTCGCGCAGGCCTGTGCGAAGGCCGGGCTGGTCTTCATCGGGCCGACGCCGGAGCAGCTGGCGCTGTTCGGCGACAAGGCGCGCGCCCGCGCACTGGCCCAGCAATGCGATGTGCCGGTCATGCCGGGCAGTGCCGGCGCGGTCACACTGCAGGAAGCCCAGACCTTCTTCGCCGAGCAGGCGAAGGACGGCGCGGGCGTGATGATCAAGGCCATCGGCGGTGGCGGCGGCCGGGGCATGCGCGCCGTGCTGCGTGCGGAGGATGTGGCCGACGCCCATGCCCGTTGCGTCTCCGAGGCCCGCGCGGCCTTCGGTGTGGACGGCGTGTACGTCGAGCGCCTGATGCCACGCGCACGCCACATCGAGATCCAGGTGCTGGGCGACGGTGAATCGGTCGCCAGCCTGGGCGAGCGCGAATGCACCCTGCAGCGCCGCTTCCAGAAGCTGGTGGAGATCGCGCCCAGCCCGACCTTGTCCGAGCCCCTGCGTGCCGCCCTCACACAGGCGGCGCTGCGCATGGCGCAGGCCGTGGGCTACCTGGGCCTGGGCACCTTCGAGTTTCTGGTGGACGAGGGCTCGGCCATGCTGCCCTGGGTCTTCATCGAGGCCAACCCGCGTCTGCAGGTGGAGCACACGGTGACCGAGGCCGTCACCGGGCTCGACCTGGTGCAACTGCAACTGGCCGTGCTGGCCGGTCAGCGGCTGGGCACGCTCGGCATCGACACCGGGCGCACCGCCGCGCAGCAGGGCTTCGCCATCCAGTGGCGCATCAATGCCGAGACGCTGGACGCGCAGGGCAACGCACGCCCCGCTGGCGGCCGGCTGGCGCGCTTCGACCTGCCCTCGGGCCCCGGCGTGCGGGTGGACACCCACGGCTATGCCGGCCTGTCGCCCTCGCCGCACTACGACACGCTGCTGGCCAAGCTGATCGTCGCCAGCCGCAGCAACGACCTTGCCGACGTGCGGCGCCGCAGCCTGCGCGCGCTGGCCGAATGCCGCATCGAGGGCATGGCCACCAATCTGCCGCTGTTGCGCGCCATCGGCGAACGGCCGGAGTTCGCACAGCAGGACGTGCACACACGCTTCGTCGAGGCGCATCTGGGCGAGCTGCTCAAGGCGGCAGAGACGATGGTCGCGCCGGCTTCGCTCACGCCGTCGGTGGCCACAGCGCCTGTCCCGGCAACGGATGACCAAGGCTACGAGGGCTTCCTCCATATCCGCGCCCCCATGCCCGCCCGCCTGGTGCAGTTCGACGTGGCCATCGGCGACGTGGTGCCGGCCGGCGCGCAACTGGGCGTGCTGGAGGCCATGAAGATGGAGCACCTGCTGCAGGCTGCCGAGCCCGGCCGCGTGGTCGCACTGCTGGCCGCTGCCGGCGACTATCTGGCGGAGGGACAGCCGCTGGTGCAGCTCGAACCCGTGGATGCCGGGCAGGCCGGCGAGCAGCAGGGCGCCGCCATCGACCCTGCGCACATCCGCCCCGACCTGCAGCGCGTCATCGACCGCCACGCGCCGACGCTGGACACCAACCGCCCGCAGGCCGTCGCCAAGCGCCATGCGCAGGGCGGGCGCACCGCGCGCGAGAACATCGCCGACCTCTGTGCGCTGGACGCAGACCCCGGCAACTTCATCGAATACGGCCAGCTCGCCATCGCCGCGCAGACCCGCCGCCGCAGCCTGGAGGACCTGGTTGCCAACACGCCGGCCGACGGCATGGTGACCGGCATCGGCAGCGTCAACGCCGAGCTCTTCGGCGCCGAGGCCTCGCGCTGCGTGGTCATGGCCTACGACTACACCGTGCTGGCCGGCACCCAGGGCATGCGCAACCACCACAAGAAGGACCGCATGCTGGCGCTGGCGCACCAGCTCAAGCTGCCGGTGGTGCTGTTCGCCGAAGGCGGCGGCGGCCGGCCGGGCGACGTGGACATGCCCATCGTCGCCGGCCTCAACAACCACACCTTCAGCCAGTACGCCGCGCTCTCGGGCGTGGTGCCGGTGGTGGGCATCGCCCACGGCCGCTGCTTTGCGGGCAATGCGGCGCTGCTGGGCTGCAGCGACGTGATCATCGCCACCAAGAACAGCAACATCGGCATGAGCGGCCCCGCCATGATCGAAGGCGGCGGCCTGGGTCGCTTCGCGCCCGAGCAGATCGGGCCCAGCGCGGTGCAGTCGCGCAACGGCGTGATCGACATCCTGGTGGAGGACGAAGCCGAGGCCACGGCCGCGGCGCGGCAGTACCTGTCGTACTTCCAGGGCCGCACGGCGACATGGGAAGCCGGCGACGCGCGCCTGCTGCGCCAGGCCGTGCCCGAGAACCGGCTGCGCGTGTACGACGTGCGTGCCGTCATGCGCGGCCTGGTGGACACCGGCTCGCTGCTGGAACTGCGCGCCGGCTTCGGCGCCGGCATGGTGACGGCGCTGGCCCGCATCGAGGGGCGCCCTGTGGGCGTGCTGGCCAACAACCCGCGCCACCTGGGCGGCGCCATCGACGTCGAAGCGGCCGACAAGGCCGCGCGCTTCATGCAGCTGTGCAATGCCCATGGCCTGCCGCTGGTGGCGCTGTGCGACACGCCGGGCTTCATGGTGGGGCCGGACGTCGAGGCCCAGGCCCAGGTGCGGCATGTGTCCCGGATGTTCATGGTGGCCTCGCACCTGCGCGTGCCCTACTTCACCGTGGTGCTGCGCAAGGGCTACGGCCTGGGGGCGCAGGCCATGGCGGCGGGCGGCTTCGATGCGCCGGTGTTCACCGTCGCCTGGCCCACGGGCGAGTTCGGTGCCATGGGCCTGGAGGGCGCCGTGCGCCTGGGCTTTCGCAAGGAGCTGGAAGCGGTGCCCGAAGGCGCCGAACGCGATGCGCTCTTCAAGCAATTGGTCGACCGGCAGTACGCCGACGGCCAGGCCGTCAACATGGCGCAGACGCTGGAGATCGACGCCGTGATCGATCCGGCGGACACCCGCGCCTGGCTGGTGCGCGGCCTGGCCTCGGCCGGTCGGGTGCAGGAGTCGCCCAAGCCCTACGTCGACACGTGGTGAGCCCTGGCAGGCGCGACGCCGCGCCTGCGCCTATCGTGCGGGGCTCTTCACTGCGGCTTGCACGATGTTCCTCTTCCGTTGTCGGGGCCTTGCTGCCGCGCTCGTCCTTGGTCTGGCCGCAATGGGTGCGCATGCCGCGCCGGGCTGGACCGCCGCCTGGGCGGCCGCGCCCCAGAATTTCGACGCCCTGCCGCAGTTGCCCGGCGTACCGGCTGCACCCAAGTGGATGGTGCAGGGCACCGTGCGCCAGCAACTCACCGTGGCGCTGGACGGCAAGCAGGTGCGGGTGCGCTTCTCCAACCGCTTCGGCCAAAGGCCACTGCGCATCGCGGCTGCCACCGTCGCCCTGGGCACCGGGGGCGGCAACCTGTCGCCCGGCACGCGGCAGCCCCTCGCGATTGGCGGCCGCGCCGCATTCGAGGTGCCAGCCGGGCAGGAGCGCTGGACGGACGGCGCGGACCTGGCGGTGCGCGCTGGACAAATCCTGGTGGTGAGCTTTGCGCTGGCCGAGTCCGTGCCCGCCACCGTGGTGCATCGCCTGCCGCCGGATGGGGCCTGGCTGGCGTCCGGCAACCAGACCGACGCGGCGCAACTGAAGGACGTCCAGCGCAAGCCGTGGAACCTGTTCGTCACCGGCCTCGACGTCAAGCCGCCCACGCCGGCGAATGTCCTTGTGGCTTTCGGCGACTCGATCACCGAGGGCTCCGGCGCGGAAAGTGGTGCCGACGCGGCCCGCTATCCGCAGCGCCTGGGTGTGCGGTTGCAGGGTGTCGCCGGGCACACGCCCGTCGCCGTGATCAACGCCGGCATGGGTGGCAACCGCCTGCTGGCGGATTTCACCGGGCCCAGCGGCATTTCGCGATTCGACGCCGACGTCCTGCGGCAGAGCGGGGCGACGCATGTCCTGGTGCTCATCGGCATCAACGACATCGGTTTCGGCACCTTCCAGGGCAAGCTGCTGCCGGGCTTCAACCCGCCCACCGCGCAGGCGCTCACAGACGGGCTCCAGCAATTGGTCGACCGTGCCCGCGGGCGCGGCCTGAAGGTGCTGCTGGGCACACTGCTGCCTTTCGAGGGCTCGGGCTACTGGAGCGAGGCGAACGAGGCGAAGCGCGAGGCGGTCAACCGCTGGATCCGCGGCCGGCAGGACGTGGCCGTCGTCGACTTCGACGCCGCATTGCGCGACCCGGCCGATGGGCGCCGGCTTGCCGCGCGCTACGACAGCGGCGATCACCTGCATCCCAACGCGGCAGGCACGGCGGCCATGGCGCAGGTGGCCGACGTGCCGCTGCTGCGGGAATGAGGGGCCGAGCCGTGCGGCCTTCGCGCTGCCTTTCGCGCGGGATACAGCTTCACACAAGCATTTGCCTTGCGCTGACGCGCCGTTGACACCCGCGGCGCACCATCGAGGCTCCAACACTTCATGAGGAAGCAACCCATGAAAAAGAGCATCACCGCCGTCGCCCTCTCCCTGGGCACCGCCACCCTTCTTTCGCTGGGCGCCATCGCCGTCCCGGCTTCCGCCCAGGCCCAGCCGGTCATCAATGTGCAGATCGGCCAGCCCCCGCCGCCGCCCCGTGCCGAGCGCATGCCCCCGCCGCGCCGTGGCTTCGTGTGGGCGCCTGGTCACTGGGAAGCCCGTCGCGGCCAGTACGTCTGGGCGCCGGGCCACTGGGTCAAGGCGCGTCCGGGCTACGCCTACCGCGCGCCGGAGTGGCGTGAGCGCGGTGGCCGCTGGGAATACAACCGGGGCCGTTGGGACCGCGACGGCGTGCCGAATCGCCACGACCGCCGGCCGAACAACCCGAATCGGTATTGACGACACCCCCATGCCGCTTCGCGGCTCCCCCTCCCTGGCGCCTTCGGCTTGGAGGGGGCGCACCCGGAGGCCTGGCGAAGCCAGTTCCTCGGGTGCACTTGCGTCGCCTGCTCCGCGGCGCTTCGATCTGTGGGTAGTGCGTCAACCCAAGAGCCGGAAGATCAGCGGCATGAGCAGGGCAGCCAGCACCACCTGCAGGCCCAGCGCCAGCCCGGCATAGGCACCCGCGTCGGCGTTCACCTGCAGGGCCCGCGCGGCGCCGATGCCGTGCGCGGCGGTGCCCAGCGCAAAGCCGCGGGCGGTCCAGCCCGAGCCGGCTGCAGGCACGCGCAGAAGATCAAACAGGTACTTGCCGCTCAGCGCGCCCACCATGCCTGTCAGGACGGCAAAGACCGCGGAGAGCGCCGGCACGCCGCCGATCTTCTCGGCGATGCCCATGGCCACGGGCGCCGTCACCGACTTGGGCGCCATCGACAGCACCACATCCTTGGGCAGGCCGAAGAGCCACGCCAGCAGCACGGCCGATGCGCCCGCGGCGCCGCCGCCCAGCAGCGCGGCCAGCAGCAGGCGAGGACCGCGCGCGCGCAGTTCGGCCCGGCGTTCCCACAAGGGCCAGGCCAACGCCACCACGGCGGGGCCGAGCAGGAAGTGGATGAACTGCGCCCCCGAAAAATAGGTCGGGTACTTCACCCCGGTCGCCGTCAGCAGCAGCGCCAGCACCACCACCGACCACAGCACCGGATTGGCCCAGGGCGCACCCTGCATGCGGCCATAGAAGGCCTGCGCCAGCAGGTAGACGACCAGCGTGGCCGTCAGGCCGAACAGCGGCGTGGCCGAGAGGTAGACCCAGAGTTCGACGAAGTGGGGCATCAGCGCTTCTCCTGTTCTTCCTTCGGGCGGCCGGCATGCAGCACCAGTGCGGTGACCGCCAAGCCGATCCAGGTGGAAAGGGCGACGACCAGCAGGATGCGCAGCCCATAGTCCGCGAACAGGCCCAGGTGCGTCATCACGCCCACGCCCACCGGCACGAAGAGCAGCGACAGGTGCGACAGCAAAAACTGCGCGCACACGGCCACTGCCTCGCGGATGGCGGCCACGCGCAGCGCCGGCAGCAGCATCAAGAGGCCCAGCACGGGGCCGGGCAGCGGCAGATGAAGGCCGCGAGAGATCAGCTCGCCCAGCGACTGGAAGACCAGCAGCCAGGCCAGGCCGCGCAAGCCCTGCATCAGAACCGCGGCAGCTCGGGATGCGGCAGCCGCCCGCCGCGCACCACCTGCTTGCCGTATTCGGCGCAGCGCGCCAGCGTCGGGATAACCTTGCCGGGGTTGAGCAGGCCGGCAGGGTCGAAGGCGGCCTTCACCGCGAACATCTGCGCGTTCTCCTCGGCGGTGAACTGCACGCACATGCTGCTGAGCTTTTCCACGCCCACGCCATGCTCGCCCGAGACGGTGCCGCCCATGGCGACGCTGGTCTCCAGGATGTCGGCGCCGAACAGCTCGCAGCGGTGCAGCTCGTCGGGGTCGTTGGCATCGAACAGCACCAGCGGATGCAGGTTGCCGTCGCCGGCGTGGAAGACGTTGCAGCAGCGCAGGCCGTACTTCTTCTCCATCTCCGCGATGGCGAGCAGGATGTCGGCCAGGCGCTTGCGCGGGATGGTCGAGTCCAGGCACATGTAGTCCGGGCTGATGCGGCCCGAGGCGGGGAAGGCGTTCTTGCGGCCGCTCCAGAAGCGCAGCCGCTCTTCCTCGCTCTGGCTCACGGCGATGGCCGTGGCGCCGCAGCCGCGCAGCACTTCGCTCATGCGGCCGATCTCCTCATCGACCTCTTCGGGCGTGCCGTCGGATTCGCACAGCAGGATGGCGGCGGCCGTGAGGTCGTAGCCGGCATGCACGAAGTCCTCGACGGCGGCCGTCATGGGCTTGTCCATCATCTCCAGGCCTGCCGGGATGATGCCGGCGGCGATCACCGCTGCCACCGCGTCGCCGGCCTTCTGCACGTCGTCGAAGCTGGCCATGATGCAGCGCGCCAGCTGCGGCTTGGGCACCAGCTTGACGGTGACTTCGAGCGTCACGGCCAGCATGCCCTCGCTGCCGACGACCAGCGGAAGCAGGTCGAGGCCTGGCGCATCCAGCGCCTCGCCACCGAACTCCACCTGCTCGCCGTCGGCCAGGAAGCCGCGCACCCGCAGCACGTTGTGCAGCGTCAGGCCGTACTTGAGGCAGTGCACGCCGCCGGAGTTCTCGGCCACGTTGCCGCCGATGGTGCAGGCGATCTGGCTGGAGGGGTCGGGCGCGTAGTACAGCCCGTAGGGCGCGGCGGCCTCGCTGATGGCCAGGTTGCGCACGCCGCACTGCACGGTGGCGGTGCGGGCGACGGGGTCGACCTTCAGGATCTGGTTGAAGCGGGCGAGCGACAGCGTCACGCCCTCGCCGTGCGGCATCGCGCCGCCCGAGAGGCCCGTGCCCGCGCCGCGCGCCACCACCGGCACGCCCAGGCCATGGCAGGTGCGAAGTACCGCCTGCACCTGGGCCTCGGTCTCGGGCAGGGCCACCACCAGCGGGCGCTGGCGGTAGGCCGTCAGGCCATCGCATTCGTAGGGCGTGGTGTCCTCGTCCTGCCACAGCAGGGCATGCGCGGGCAGCAGGGCGCCCAGGGCCCGCACCACCTGGGCCTGTCGTTCCGCGCGCTGGAAGTTCGATTGCTGGACGGAGGTGGTGGGAGCGTTCATGGCGGGGTCGCGAGGAGGAGGGCTAACGGAAGATCACCGTGCGGTGGCCGTTGAGCAGCACGCGGTGCTCGCTGTGCCACTTGACGGCGCGGGCCAGCACCAGGCTTTCGGTGTCGCGGCCGCGGGCCGTGAGGTCCTCGACGGTGTCGGTGTGGTCGGCGCGGGCCACGTCCTGCTCGATGATGGGGCCTTCGTCCAGGTCGGCCGTCACGTAGTGGGCGGTGGCGCCGATCAGCTTCACGCCGCGGTCGTGCGCCTGGTAGTAGGGCTTGGCGCCCTTGAAGCTGGGCAGGAAGCTGTGGTGGATGTTGATGGCCCGGCCGGCCAGCCGGCCGCACATCTCGTTCGACAGGATCTGCATGTAGCGCGCCAGCACCACCAGGTCCGCGCCCTCGGCCTCGATGATCTCCAGCTGCTTCGCCTCGGCCTGGGCCTTGGTGGCGGCGGTCACCGGGATGTGGTGGAAGGGCACGTTGTAGCTGGCGGCCAGCTGGTAGAAGTCGCGGTGGTTGCTGATGATGGCGCGGATGTCCACCGGCAGCAGGCCGCTCTTCCAGCGGAACAGCAGGTCGTTGAGGCAGTGGCCTTCCTTGCTGACCAGCAGCACGGTCTTCATCGGCTGCTGGGCGGCGTGCAGCTTCCAGGCCATGCCGAAGCCGTCGGCCAGCGAGGCCAGCTGACTGCGCAGCTCGGCCTCCGGCACGCCCTCGCAGGCGAAGCGCACGCGCATGAAGAACAGGCCCGTGCCATGGTCGTTGTACTGGGCGGCCTCTTCGATGTTGCCGCCCCGCTCCATCAGGAAGCCCGAGACGGCATGCACGATGCCGCGGCGGTCCGGGCAGGAAAGGGTCAGGATGTACGCGCTCATGAGGGGGCGGATTGTCGCAGCGCCGGCAGCGGGGCGTCGGCGGGCGCAGCGGCGCGGTCGGCGGGGCTCAGAGCTCGCCCGGCGAGAGCGCCGCCAGCGCGGCCCGGCAGTTGCGGGCGATGAGTTCCTGCCGCTGGCGCGGCATGCGCTCCAGCGTGGAGGCGACGCTGATGCCCGCCACCGCCTCGCCGCGCGCGTTGCGCACCGCCATGCCCACGGCCAGCACGTTGCGCGTGGCATGGTTGCCGATGACCGACCAGCCGCGCTCGCGCGTGGCCCGCACCAGGATGCGCAGCCGCTCGGGCGTCATGCCGCCGTAGCGCGGCAGCTGCGCGGCGTTGGCGGCAATCACCTCGTCCACCTGCGCATCGGGCAGGGCGGCCAGCAGGGCCAGCCCGGCCGCGCCCACGCCCAGCGGCTGGCGCGTGCCCACCTGGATCACCAGCACCTGCACCGGGTGCGTGCCCACCTGACGCGCGATGCAGTGGGAGGCCGCACCCTCGCGCACGATGGCGAAGGCCGCATCGCCGCAGGCGCGGCTCACGCGTTCGAGCACCGGCTGCAACTGCACCGCCATGTTGGGCTGCCGGGCCGCAGGCTCCAGCGCGCCCCAGCGCGGGCCCGGCACGTAGAGGAAGCGGCCGCGTTGCGCCACATGGCCGCCCTCCTTCAGCGTGGCCAGCAGCCGGTAGACCGGCGCCCGCTCCAGGCCGGTGGCGCGGCACAGGTCGACCACACGCAGGCCCTCGGGCCGGGCCATCACGGCGTCCAGGATCTGGAGCCCGCGGCGCAGGGTGCGGCTGCCGGGGTCCTCCGTGGCCTCGGCGGGATCGTCCGGCTGCCGGACGTTTTCGTTCGTGTTTCGGGAGGCCATCTCCAAGAATCCGCCCATCCAAAAGCCTGCAGTGTGCCGCGCATCGCGCGCTGCGCCGACGGGCTCTGGCATTCGAACATCACGGAGACAACGACCATGCCTGCATCCTCACCCCGTCCCTCGCCCTGGCCCGCCCTGCGCCCGCAACGCGCCGGCCGCCGCCTGTTCACCTTGGCCGCCCTGGCCGCCGCCGTGGTGCTCGGCAGCGCGACGGCGCCAGCCGCCGCCCAGCCGGAGGCCTGGCCGGCCAAGCCGATCCGGCTCGTCGTCGGCTATGCCGCCGGTGGCGCCACCGACGTGGTGGCGCGCCTGGTGGCCGTGAAGATGGGCGAACAGCTGGGCCAGCCCATGCTGGTGGACAACCGCGCGGGGGCCAACAGCAACCTCGGCGCCGAGATCGTGGCCCGCGCCGCGCCCGACGGCTACACGCTCTACGTCTACACCATCGCCAACACCATCAATGCCTCGCTCTATCCCAGGCTGGGCTACGACCCGGTGAAGGACTTCGAGCTGGCGGGCCTGATGGCCAAGATCCCCAACATCCTGGTGGTCAATCCCAAGTTGCCGATCCGCTCGGTGGCCGACTATGTGCGCTACGCCAAGGCGTCGAAGGAGGGCCTCACCTTCGCCTCGTCCGGCGCCGGCTCGTCCATCCACCTGTCGGGCGAGATGTTCAAGATGCAGTCGGGCCTCAACATGCTGCATGTGCCCTACAAGGGAAGTGCGCCCGCCATCACCGACCTGATGGGCGGCCAGGTCGACTCGATGTTCGACAACGCGCCCTCGTCGCTGCCGCATGTGCAGGCCGGCAAGCTGCGCGCCATCGCGGTCACCAGCGCCCAGCGCCTGCCGCAGTTGCCCGATGTGCCCACGCTGGCCGAGTCGGGCTACGCGGGCTTCGACGTGCAGTCCTGGTTCGCCCTGGCCGCGCCGGCCGGCACGCCGCGGCCGGTGATCGACCGGCTCAATGCCGCCCTGGCCAAGGTGCTGGCCGCGCCCGACGTGCGCCAGCGCCTGCAGGACCTGGCGGCCACGCCGGCCAGTGGCACGCCCGAGCAGGCGCGCGCCTTCGCCGCGGCCGAGATCCAGCGCTGGCGCGAGGTCGTCAAGGCCTCGGGCGCCAGCGCCCAGTAAGCGCAGGCGCGGCGCGCGCATCCCGCCGCCGCGCCCTGCATCACGCCCGAGCGGGCCGTTTTCCTTCCTGACCATGTACCCCATCGACTTCTTCTGGCGGGCCGCCCAGCGCTGGCCTGCGCGCACCGCCATCGACGCCCCCGAGGGCCTGCTGCGCTACGACGCGCTCGCCGCCCGGGTCGCCGCCCTGGCCGCCGGCCTGATGGCCCTGGATCCGGCGCCGCAGAGCCGCGTGGGCCTCTGCGCCGCCAACAGCACGGATCACATCGCCGCGCTGCTGGCCGTGCTGGCCTGCGGCAAGGTGTGGGTGCCGCTCAACCCCAAGAGCACGCGGCCGGAGATCCGGCGCATCGTCGATGCCACCGAGCCCTCCATCCTGGTGCTGGACGCGGCCCATGCCGACCTGCTGGACGGCGCGCCGGGTGCCCGCGTGCTGACGGGCGATGCGGTGCCATCCGCCAGCGCCACCACGCTGCAGGCGCTGGAACAGGCCCACGCGGGCGCCCCGCCGCCGCGCCTGGCGCTGCCCGGCGACGCCACGCAGGCCATCAAGTTCACCGGCGGCACCACCGGTCTGCCCAAGGGCGTGATGCAGCCCTACCGCGCGTGGATGGCCACCATCGCCAACCAGATCCACGCCTGGGGCTTCGACGAACACGAGCGCTATGTGGTGGCGGCGCCCATCACCCACGGCACGTCGACCTACCTGCTGCCCATCCTGGCGCAGGGCGGCTGCCATGTGCTGCTGGCGGGCGCCGGCGCCGAGGCCGTGCGCACCGCCTTCCGCGAGCGCGGCGGCACCGCCTGCTTCATGCCGCCCACGCTGGTCTACATGCTGATGGCGCTGCCGGAGGCGAGCCGCGACGACTTTCCCCAGCTGCGCCGTCTGATCTACGGCGGCGCCCCGATGCCGCCCGAGAAGATCCGCCAGGTGCGCGACTTCTTCGGCCCGGTGCTGGGCACCACCTACGGCCAGACCGAGGCGCCGCAGATCCTCACCGTGATGCGGCCCGAGGACTTCGACGACCCGCGCAACTGGCCCGCCGTCGGTCGCACCACCTGGTTCAGCGACGTGGCCATCATGGCGCCCGACGGCCGCCTGCTGCCGCCCGGCGAGGTGGGCGAGGTGGTGGCCCGCGGCGACCTGCTGATGACCGGCTACTGGCGCCTGCCCGACAAGACCGACGAGACGCTGGTGGACGGCTGGCTGCACACCGGCGACCGCGGCCTCATCGACGAGCGCGGCTACCTCTTCCTCAAGGACCGGCTCAAGGACATGGTCATCACCGGTGGCTTCAACGTCTACCCGGTGGACGTGGAGAACGCCCTGGGCCAGCACCCCGCCGTGCACGAATGCGCCGTGTTCGGCCTGCCCGACGACAAGTGGGGCGAGACGGTGCAGGCCGCGGTGCAGCTGCGCCCCGGCGCCGACGTGGGCGAGGCCGAGCTGATCGCCTTCGTGCGCGAGCGCCTGGGGCCGGTGCAGACGCCCAAGCGCATCCACTTCCATGCCAGCCTGCCGCGCTCGCCGGTGGGCAAGGTGCTCAAGACCGCCGTGCGCGACGCCGCCCTGGCCGCCAACTGACCCCTCCACGGAGACACCGATGACCGACAAGAACGCCACCCCCGTCACCCGCCTGTGCACCCACACCCTCACCAGCCTGCACTACCGCGCCGCGGACCTGGTGCAGGACCTGATGGGCCAGAAGACCTTCACCGAGGTGATGCTGATGCAGATCCTCGGCCGCACGCCGCGCCCGGTGGACATGCGCATCACCGACGTGGTGCTGATCGTGCTGATGGAGCATGGTCTCACGCCCAGCGCCATTGCCACGCGGCTGATCTACATGAGCGCACCCGAGAACCTGCAGGGCGCCGTCAGCGCCGGCCTGCTGGCGGTGGGCAGCTCCTTCGTGGGCACCATGGAGAACTGCTCGCGCCTGCTCGACCGCATCATGGCGGCCGAGGATCCGCAGGCCGAAGCCGCCGCCATCGCCCAGCACCACAAGGCGCAGAAGAGCGCCGTACCCGGCTTCGGCCACCACCTGCACAAGCCGGTGGACCCGCGCGCCTACAAGCTGCTGGAACTCGGCCGTGCAGAGCCCGAGCTGGCCGGCCGTCACATCCGCGCGCTGGAGATGCTCTCGGCCGCCGTCGATGCCGCCGCGGGCCGGCCCATCACCATCAACGCCACGGGCGCAGTGGCCGCACTGCTGGGCGAGATCGGCGTGCCCACCGGCGTGATGCGCGGCTTCGCCGTCATCTCCCGCGCGGCCGGCCTGGTGGCGCACATCGTCGAGGAGCAGCAGAGCCCCTCGGGCCGCTTCATCTGGGACACGGTGGAGCACGCCATTCCCTACGTGGGCGAGGGCGGTCGCTGAGCGGCCTTTGCGCCGCCGTTTTCAGGGTTTGGCCGGCGCGGCGGGCTTGCGCAGCTCGGCGCAATAGTCCCTGGGCGGCATGGCGGGCGTGGCCCAGAGTGCGTTGAAGCGCTGGCGGTCGGCACCCGCGCCGCCAGCGGCCATGCGCACGCTGCGCACCTTCAGGTCGGTCGGCAGGTGCTGGGGCACGCCCAGCGCCGGGTCAGCATGGCCGGCGCCGGTGATCAGCAGCACCACCCGGCTGGGCGCCGCCGCCTGCGTGGCCTGCGCCACAGTGCGCGCCATCTCGCGGTCGCGGGCGATCTGGATGCGGGTCATGGGCTGGATCTGCGATTCCGGCAGCAGGCCGCAGTGGCCCTCGCGCACCGCGGCCACCTGGGCCTGCCAGGCGGGCGGGGGCAGCTGGGCATCGAGCGAGACGTCGGCCATGGCGTCCTTCATGCGGGCGCGGGGCAGGTTGGCGCCGAGCACCGGCACGCCGGCGCCCACCGCGGCCATCACCACCGGGCCGTAGGCAGACCAGGGCCAGGCGCGGTCGTTCCAGGCCAGGGCGGCGCGAGCCTGCGCCTCGGTGGCGGTCGGGGGCAGCGCGGCGGTACTGCGGCCGCTGTCGGCCATCTCCAGCGCGACGGCCGCCAGGCGCTGGCGGGCGGCTAGCTGTTGCACCGTCTCGCGCTCGAGCGCATGGTGGGCGTCGGCATCGTGCTGCTCGCCGAGGATCAGCACCTGCGCGGGCAGCAGGGCATCCAGGCGGCGGGAGAGCGGGGTGTCGGGCGCGTCTGCCGCCATGCCGGCGCAGCCCGCGGCCAGCACGGCGGCCATCGACAGCGCCGCACAGCGGCAAAGCAGGGGCAGGGGAGACAGCATGCCGCGGATACTAGGTGCACCGTCGGCGGCCTGCCTGTCCGTGCGATTCGCTTTCTTTCTCCGCTTCATTCCAGTCCCTCGCCTCCCGTGCCGTCCTCCGCTGCCGCTGCTTGGCGCCCCCCTCCCTATGTGTTGCGCGTGCTGGGCACGCTGCTGCTGGCCCTGGCGGCCGCCGGTCTGTGCCTTCTTCTGCACACGCCGCTGCCCTGGATGATCGGGCCCATCCTGGCCGTGTCCTTCGCCTCGATGGCCGGCCTGCCCACCGCGAGCTGGGCGCCGCTGCGCAACGGCGGGCAATGGACCATCGGCGCGGCCCTGGGCCTGTATTTCACGCCCGAGGTGACGGCGCTGGTGGCCAGCCTGTGGTGGGCCATCGTGCTGGCCATCGCCTGGGCGCTGGCGTTGGGCACCGGCTTCGGGCTCTGCCTGGACCGGGTTCACGCGCGCCACATGCCCCAGCTGCCGCCGCGCACGCTGAGAGCCACCACTTACTTTGCAGGCGCCATCGGTGGCGCATCGGAGATGACGCTGCTGTCCGAACGGGCGGGCGCGCGCACCGACCTGGTGGCTGCCGCCCACAGCCTGCGGCTGGTGATCGTGACGGTCAGCATTCCCTTCGGCCTGCAATGGGCAGGCCTGCATGGGCTGGACAGCGTGCCCGCCGCGCTGCGCGAGGTGCGGTGGGGCGGCTTCGCGCTGATGGCGGTGGCCACCGCCGCGGGGGCCTGGCTGATGCGGCGGCTGGGGCGCGCCAACCCCTGGTTCCTGGGCCCGCTGCTGGTCACGGCGGGCATCTCGATGAACGGCGTGACACCCTCGGCCGTGCCGCAGTGGCTGTCGAATTCGGCGCAGTTGGTGATCGCCGTGAGCCTGGGCGTGCGCTTCTCGCGGGAGTTCGTGCACACCGCGCCGCGCTGGCTGGCCTCCGTGGCCGCCGGCACCCTGGCCATGATCGGCGCCTGTGCCCTCTTTGCCGAGGTGCTGGCCTGGGCCACCGGCCTGCGCTGGACCACGCTGCTGCTGGGCACCTCGCCGGGTGGCATCGCCGAGATGTCGATCACGGCCAAGGTGCTGCAGCTGGGAGTGCCGGTGGTGACGGCCTTCCAGGTCTGCCGGCTGGTGGCGGTGCTGCTGTTGACGGGGCCGCTGTTCGAGCGGCTCTACCGGCGGCGCTGAGGCCTGCGCCGCAAAAGCAAAAGGCCCGCGATGCGGGCCTTTGTCACGCTGGCGCTGCCGGCTTCGGCCGGCAGAACCTGGCGTTGCGCATCTCAGTGCATCAGCACCGGGTTCTGTGCCAGCTCGGCATAGCCTTCGAGCGTGTCTTCCACCTCTTCCTGGGTGGGGGTGTTTTCCTGCCAGGCGGCGATCTGCTGCTGGAACAGCTCGGCCCAGGAGCCGTCGAGGTAGACCTCCTTGCCGGAGCGCTTGTCCACGATCTCGAAGCCGTCGCGCGACAGCATCGGATGGCTGCCGGCGGGGCGGCTGCCTTCCTCCGGCTGCACGTGGACGACGACGAAGCTGTCGGAGTCGTAAAGCATGTGCATGGCGGGGTGCTTCAGAGAGTCGATGAGGGACATGGTCATGTATTTAGCAATCAATGCGCCAGATTCAAGAGCTGCCGATCTCGTGTGGGCCAATGCGCCGCCCTAATGTACGCGGCACATCGCGGGCCCGTCCGCAAAGGGTCTCCCGTGGGGCGCCGCTGTTGCGGCGGCGCATCTCACTGTGCCTTGTCGGCGCTGCGCAGCTGCAGGTCGGCGAAGTCGCCGTTGGCCTCGGTCTGGCGGATGCGCACCGGCAGCCAGCCGAGGTCGGCCGCGAGCCAGACCTCGATCTTCTGGTCGTACTCGCGCCGCGGCAGGCGAACCAGGCGGCGGGCCAGGTGCTCACCAGAGGGCGTGGCGACGGTCTCGTCGCCTTCGACGCGGAAGGTCCACACATCGGCATCGCGCGGCCCCGCCACCTGCAGGCTGATCGTGCGGCCGGACGTGTAGCGCGCCGGGTCGCCGCCCACCAGCGCCGTCAGCTGCATCAGGATGCTCAGGCGGTCCTGCGCGCCCGGCTGCAGCGGCACGCGCGTGTTGGCGCTGCTGAAGACGATCTCGCCCGTGTCGCGCACGAAATGCGTGGCCACCTCGCTGCGGCGGCGGTCCGAGAAGCGCTCCGGCGCGATGCCTTGCGGGCCGATGCGGCCCTCGCTGGTCTGCGCCCGGATGGTGCGGAACAGCACCTTGAGCGAAAGCCGCGCGTTGTAGCGGTCACCGTCCTGCAGCCAGGTGAGTTCGCCGAACACGCCCGACATGGGCTGCATGCCCTGCTGGCCGGTGGCGTCGAAGTCGAGCTTCACCGAGCCCGGCAGCTGCAGCGGCACGGTGGCGCCGGCCGTGGGCGTGCCGGCTGTCGGGCCCGAGGGAGCGTCGCCACTGCCGCCGGTGCCATCGCCGCCGCCCGGCCCGAGCAGTCCGCCGCGTTGCGATCCGCCGCCGTTGTCGGTGTCGGCCGACACCACCTCGGCGGGCGCAGACGCCGCGGCCTGCGGGGCGGGCGCCGAGGGGGCCGGCTCCGGCGCGGTGGCCACCTCGACGGCGGGCAGGGTGGGCGCTGGCGGTTCAGGCTCGGCCAGCGGGCGCGGCGCCGCCACCGGCGCGGGCCGGTGAACGGGGTGCCGGGGCGCCGCATGCGGCGCGGCGCGTGCAGGCGCAGCCGCGGCCGCTGCCGGTGCGGGGGGAGCGATCACCACCTCGCGCGTGCTGAAGCTGTGGGCCAGCGGCAGGGGCGGCGGCTCGCTGCCCAGCGGCAGCAGGCCCAGCAGCAGCACGTGCGCGAGCGCCACCGCCGCGGCCAGCAGGGCCAGTGCGCGCCAAGGCCTGCGGCGGGGGGCGGGGAGGTCGGTGGAAGAGGCGCTCGGCGTCATCGGCGGCTTCGGCGGAACAGCGGCTGGCTACACTGCCCCGTCCTGGGGGATGGCCCTCGCCGATCGCGCAGCCCGTGGGCAGAAGGCACACGGCGCGGCGATGGGAAACGGCATCCCGATGAGTTTAGTCAGCGCGTGCGGCCCACCTCCGGCCGCGTGCCGCATCCCCTTCACGCCTCCATGAAACTCGCCACCCTCAAGGACGGCTCGCGCGACGGCCAGCTGGTCGTGGTCTCGCGCGACCTGACGCAGGCCCATTACGCCACCGGCATCGCCCACCGGCTGCAGCAGGTGCTGGACGACTGGGGCTTCATGAGCCCTCAGTTGCAGGACCTGTACGACCTGCTCAACAGCGGACGCGCACGGCATGCCTTTCCCTTCGATCCAGCCCAGTGCATGGCGCCGCTGCCGCGCGCCTACCAGTGGGCCGATGGCTCGGCCTACCTGAACCATGTGGAACTGGTGCGCCGCGCCCGGGGGGCCGAGATGCCGGCCAGCCTGCGCAGCGACCCGTTGATGTACCAGGGCGCCAGCGACGACCTGCTGGGTCCCTGCGACGACATCGTGGTGCCCAGCGAGGCCATGGGCATCGACTTCGAGGGCGAGGTGGCGGTCATCACCGGAGATGTGCGCATGGGCGCCTCGCCCGAGCAGGCGCTGGATGGTGTGCGCCTGCTCATGCTGGCCAACGACGTCTCGCTGCGCAACCTGATCCCGGCCGAGCTGGCCAAGGGCTTCGGCTTCGTGCAGGGCAAGCCCGCCACCGCCTTCAGCCCCGTGGCCGTGACGCCCGACGAACTGGGCGAGGCCTGGCGCGAAGGCCGCGTGCACCTCACGCTGCAGGTGGCCTGGAACGGCCGCACCGTGGGGCTGTGCGAGGCGGGGCCGGACATGCACTTCCACTTCGGCCAGTTGATCTCGCATCTGGCGGCCACCCGCCGCGTGCGCGCCGGCAGCATCGTCGGCAGCGGCACGGTCAGCAACCCGGGCGTGGAAGACGCGGCGGGCCGGCTCGACTGGCCGCGCGGCTATGCCTGCATCGCCGAGAAGCGCTGCATGGAGACGCTGCAGGACGGCGCCCCGCGCACCGGCTTCATGCAGTTCGGCGACACGGTGCGCATCGAGATGAAGGGCCTGGACGGCCGCTCTGTCTTCGGCGCCATCGATCAGGAGGTCGTGCCGCCCGGCGGCCGGCCACGCGCCGAGGCGCAGCCCGCCGGGGGCGACGGCGGCGACTGATCCGGCGCGGCGGCGCTGGCGTAAGGAGAGGGCGGCGTCCCACCCGCCGGTGGCGGATGTCGCGCCAGCATTGCCCCGGAGGTCCTGCCCATGAATGCTCCTTCTCTTTCGATGAACCCGCCTGCCTCGTCCCGCGCCCGCCAGGTGCTGGGCCTAGTCGGCTGGCTGCTGCTGTGTTTTGCGGCGGCCGGTGTGGGCGGACTGGCCTCGGCCAACGCGGCCGGCTTCTACGGTGAACTCATACGGCCCGACTGGGCGCCGCCGGCCTGGCTCTTCGGCCCGGTGTGGAGCGCGCTCTACACGCTGATGGCGATCTCGGCCTGGCTGGTCTGGCGCCGCGGCGGCTGGGCGGCTGCGCCGGGCGCGCTCGGCTTGTTCGTGGTCCAACTCGCGGTCAATGCTTCGTGGAGCTGGTTCTTCTTCGTGTGGCACCTGGGCGCCGCATCGCTGGCGGTGCAGGTCGTGCTGGTGCTGCTGGTACTGGCGACGCTGGTCGCCTTCTGGCGGCGCTCGGCGCTGGCCGGTGCGCTGCTGCTGCCCTATGTGGCGTGGCTGGGCTTTGCCGGCGTGTTGATGACCGTGATCTGGCAGCTCAATCCGGCGCAGCTGGGTTGATCGCAGGCGCCCGATGGCGCACGCCGACGAGGGGCATGCGCGTCCCGTGAACGCCGGCCGTGCCAGGCGGGCCGTCGCGAGAAAGTGGCGCCGCGCACGGTGGGCCGATGGCCGACGCCGCGCACGTCGCCCGCTCGGGTAAGCTGGCACGCCGGCCGCCCGCCCCAGCGGCGAGCCCACGATGCCGCCGCCGTGCGCGCCCGATCCGCCTTCGAATGCCCGACAGGAGACGCCCCATGTCCGATGCCAGCCCGCCCCCCTTCAGCAGCTTTGCCCAGTTCGTGCCGGGCTTCGACTTCCTGCGCAACCTGGCCGCGGGCGGTGCCTCCGCCGCCAGCGCCATGCCCGGACTGGGCGGCATGTCGAGCTGGGTCGCGCCGACGCTCAGCGTGGAGGAGATCGACAAGCGCATCCAGGAGCTCAAGGCCGTGCAGTACTGGCTGGAGCAGAACGGCCATGCGCTCAAGGCCACCATCCAGGCGCTCGAAGTGCAGCGCATGACGTTGTCGACCCTGCGCGGCATGAACGTGCGCATGGAGGACCTGGCCCAGGCCTTCGCCGATTCGACGACCCGCGCGGCCGAGGCCGTTCGCGAGGCCACAGCGGCGGCCACGGCGGCACCTGCGGCGCGCGATGCAGCGCCAGAGCCCGCGCCCGCCCCGGCTCCCTCGGCCGAGGCCCCGGCGGAAGAGGAGGCCGACGCCCCTGCCGCCGCGCCCGGCGTCATCGACCCGCTGCAATGGTGGGGCTCGCTCACCCAGCAGTTCCAGCAGATCGCCAGCCAGGCCCTCAAGGAGGCCTCGGCCATGCAGATGCCGATGGCCGCGGTCGGTGCGATGCCCGAGGCGCCGGCCGCTGCAGCCAAGTCGGCCGGCCGCAAGGCGCCGGCCAAGAAGGCCGCGTCCCGCAAGACGGCGGCGCGCAAGAAGCCGGCGGCCTCCAAATCCACCGCCGGCAAGAAGCCGGCGGCCTCCAAATCCACCGCCGGCAAGAAGCCGGCCGCCGCCTCCACCGCCGCCAGTGCCCGCCGCACCGGCGGCAACCGGAGCACCGGATGAAGCTCTTTCCCACTGGCCACGCCACCCATCCCGACTGGCGCATGGCCGCCGGCCTGGTGCTGGCGCAGTTGCGCGCCCAGATGGCGCTGCCCGACTACGAATCCTTGCCCTCGCTGGGCCTGCTCTACGTCACCGACCACTACACGGCCGAGGCGGCCGACATCCTCGACCTGCTGGCGGCCGAGCTGCCCGAGGTGAGCGACTGGGCCGGCGCCGTGGCGGCCGGCATCGTGGCCAATGCCGCCGAGTACATCGACGAGCCCGCCATCGGCGTGATGCTGCTGGGTGTGCCGGCCGACCAGTACCGGGTGTTCTCGGGCGTGGCGCCGCTGGCCGCCTCCGGCCATGCGCCGGGCGACGGGCCCAACGCCGGCTTCAGCGCCCGCTGTGCGCTGGTGCATGCCGACCCCGAGACCCCCGAACTGCCCGAGCTGATTGCCGAGGTCGCCGGACGCACCGACGACGGCCTGCTCTTCGGCGGGCTGGCGTCGGGACGTGCCGGCGCGCTGCAGTTCGCGCTGGGCGGCAACGGCACCATGGCGGGCCAGGGCGCCACGCGCGGTGTGTTCGAGGGCGGGCTGTCGGGCGTCGCCTTCGGCCCCGAGGTGGAACTGACCACACAGGTCACGCAGGGCTGCCAGCCCGTCTCGCGCCAGCGCGAGATCACCGGCGCCGACGAGAACCTGCTGCTCACGCTCGACGGCCGACCTGCCCTGGACGTGCTGCTCGAAGACCTGGGCATCTCGCTGGAGAAAGACCCGCAGCAGGCCATCGACACCGTGCGGGCCACGCTGGTGGGCCTGTCGGCCGCCGGCACCGACGGCGTGCGCATCACCGGCGACCTGGGCCCGCACGCGCGGGTGCGCCACATCATCGGCCTGGACCCCAAGCGCCGCGCCGTCGCCATCGCCGACCGGGCCGAGGCCGGCATGCGCATGAGCTTCTGCCGCCGCAACGCCCAGGCCGCGCGCGCCGACCTGATGCGCATCTGCGCCGAGATCCGAGAAAGCCTGGAGCCGCAGGAGCAGAGCCTGGCCACCGCGCAGGCGCTGGCCCTGTCGGAGACCGATGCCTCGCCGCACCCGGCGCGGCGCATCGCCGGCGCGGTCTACATCAGCTGCGTGGGCCGCGGCGGGCCGCATTTTGGTGCGCCCAATGCCGAGCTGCAGATCCTGCGACATGCGCTGGGTGATGTGCCGCTGACCGGCTTCTTCGCCGGCGGCGAGATCGCCGGGCATCACCTCTATGGCTACACCGGCGTGCTGACGGTGTTCACCGCGGAGTGACGCGCTCGGATGGGGCCGAACGGCGGCCTCAGGCGCCCGCCAGCTCGGCCCGGTAGGCCGTCACTTCCTCGGCGAGCCAGTGGCCGAAGGCCGTTGGCGGCCCTCGCCGCCCGCCCGTGGTCGGCCACACCAGCCAGTACGGATAGGGATAGGGCACGCGCACATCGGTCAGCGCCACCAGCTCGCCGCGCTGCAGCAGGCCGTGCACGATGCTCCGCCGCTCCAGCGCCACGCCCTGGCCCAGGCGCACGGCCTCGATCGTGAGGTTGGAGTCGTTGATCCACAGGCCCGCGAGCGGCGGCGGTTCGGGCAGGCCCACGGACTCGCACCAGCTCGACCAGGATTCGGCCGAGCGCACCGGCGGGCAGGCCAGCACCTCGGCCGGCGTGGCCGGCAGCCGGCCGCCGCGGAAATGCGGCGCCGCCACCATCAGCAGCTCGTCCTCGAACAGGGGCTGCTGGCTCAGGCCTTCCCAGGGGCCATGGCCCATGCGGATGGCGACATCCGCCGCGCCCTGGCACAGGTCCTGCACGTCCAGGCCGGCCTGCAGGCGGATGCGCTCATGCGGATGGCGCTCGGCAAAGCGCGGCAGCCGGGGAAGCAGCCAGTGCAGGCCGAAAGAGGGAATCACCGACACCACGAGCTCGCCCTCGCGCGGGCGCACCCGCAGGCTGCGGGTGGCATCGCCGATGTCCGAAAGCGCGGCGCGCACCTGCAGCGCATAGAGCCGGCCGTTCTCGGACAACCGAAGTCCGCGCCCTTCGCGCTCGAACAGCGACAGGCCCAGCAGCGATTCGAGGTGCCGCAGCTGCTGGCTCACGGCCGAGTGGGTGACGTGCAGCGTCTCGGCCGCGCGGGTGACGCTGCCCAGCCGGGCCACGGCTTCGAAGCATCGCAGGGCTTGCAGGGGCGGCAGGTCGCTCATGGAAGGCGGGGGTCGTTGAAGAAGAACTAACGGATTGGCGCAGAACAAGTCGATGGTGCCTGCGGCGGCCAAAGGGTAGATTGAAAGGCGCGGCACTGATGCCTGCCTGACTCTCTGAAGTGGAACTGAAATGATGCAACTGATCGGCATGCTGGACTCGCCCTACGTCCGGCGCACCGCCATTGCCCTGGACCTGCTGGGCCTGCCCTTCGAATCGAAGCCCGTCTCGGTCTTCCGGCAGATGGAGGAATTCCGCCGCCACAACCCGGTGGTGAAGGCGCCCACGCTGGTGCTGGACGACGGCCAGGCGCTGATGGATTCGACCCTGATCCTGATGCATGCGGAGCAACTGGCCGGCCCGGGCCGCAGCCTGTGGCCGACCGATGCCGCCGACCGTGTGCGGGCCCTGCGCCTGACCGGCCTGGCCCTGGCCGCCTGCGAGAAGGCGGTGCAGGCCGTCTATGAGCGCGAACTGCGCCCGGCCGAGCGGCAACATGCGCCCTGGTCGGAGCGCGTGACGGGTCAGATGCGCACGGCCTGGCAGTTGCTGGAGGCCGAGATGCGCCGCGCGCCCGTGCCCGGCGGCGCCCGTGCCGGGGCCATCGGTCATGCCGGCATCGCCATTGCCGTCAGCTGGCATTTCACGCAGCAGTCGCTGCCGGGCGTGCTGGCGCCCGCGGACTTTCCGATGCAGACGGCTTTCTCGGCCGAGGCCGAGGCGCTGCCGGCTTTCACCCGCTGGCCGCACGCCTGAAAGAGCCGGCCCGCGCCGACCCGGCGGCGTCGGCGGGCCGTGCGATCATCCCGCGATGCACTCCCGCTCCGCCCGCGCCATCCGGCTGGTCGCCCTCATCGAAGCCTTCAAGGGCGTGCTCGCCGTCGCTGCGGCGTCAGGGCTGCTCCTGCTGCTGCACAAGGACCTGCGCACGGTGGCCGAGCACCTGGTGCACCACCTGCACCTGAACCCGGCCTCGCACGAGCCGCAGGTCTTCATCGACTTCGCAGCCCATCTGCAGAACGGCCGGCTGGCGCTGCTGTCGGCGGGGGCTGCGGCCTATGCGCTGGTGCGCTTCACCGAAGCCTATGGCCTGTTCCGCGAACGGGCCTGGGCCGAGTGGCTGGGCGCCCTCAGCGGGGGCATCTACCTGCCCTTCGAGGTGCTGGCGCTGGTGCGGCACATGCACTGGCTGGATGTGGTCACGCTGACGGCCAACCTGACGGTGGTGGGCGTCATGGTGCGGGCGCTCTGGTTACGGCGGCGTGCGGCTGCGCCGGGCCTCCCGATGCGGGTCAACTGACCCGACACCGCTCGGGTTGAGCAGGTCGACGCCTGGGCATCCTCCCTTCGACCCTTCGGCAAAACCCGGACAGGCCAGGCACAGGGCCGCCAGGCCGTCTCAGCCCACCACGCCGAGCAGCCGCGCCAGGTCGCCCGCCGTCTCCGGCCGCGAATCGAAGGCCAGCTGCGACTCCAGCCGCGTCAGGTGCTCGTGCATGCGCCTGGCCGCCTCCGGCGCATCGCGCAGGCGGATGGCGTCGATCAGCGCCCGGTGCTCGCGGCAGCCGCAGGCCGTGGCCTCCTCGCGCTCGTCGGCATGGGCCGAGCTGTAGGTCATCAGGATCAGCGAGGTGCGCGAGATCAGCTCGCGCAGGATGCGGCCCAGCGTCTGGTTGCCCGAGCGCTCGGCGATGGCCAGGTGGAAGTCGCCCGCCAGCCGGATCGCGCGGCGCATGTCGCCGCTGGTGCGGGCGGTCTCCTCCGCCTCGGCCGAGGCGCGCAGGCGCTGCACGTCGGCATCGCTGGCGCGGGCCACGAACAGCTCGACCAGCGTCGGCTCGATCAGCCGCCGCGCGCCGAAGACCTCGCGCGCTTCTTCCTGAGTGGGCTCGGCGATGGTGGCGCCGCGGTTGGGCGTCAGCGTGACCACCTGCTCGTTGGCCAGGCGCACCAGCACCGGACGGATGCGCGTGCGCGAGACGCCGAAGGCGCTGGCCAGCTTGTCCTCCACCAGCTTGGTGCCGGGCGGCAGCTTGTGGTCGAGGATGGCCGAGACGATGCGCTCGTACATCTGCGCCTCGGTCAGCGCCGTGGTGGCGGCGGCGGGGCCGCTGTCCCCCGACGTCATCGGCGGCCCGGCGTCTGGCGGCGGCGCAGCAGCAGCGCCAGGCCCACGGTGAGGCCCATCACGCCCAGCGACACCACGGTGGTGACCGTGCCCAGCGCATAGATGGCCGGCGTGGTGACGGTGGAGGTCAGGCCCTGCAACTCCAGCGGCAGGGTGTTGACGTCGCCGATGGCCTGCGAGGTGCGGGCGATCTCGTCCCAGCTCAGCGTGAAGCCGAACATGCCGATGCCGACGATGGAGGGGCCGATCAGCGGCAGCACCACATGGCGGAAGCTCTGCCATGGCGTGGCGCCCAGGTCGCGGGCGGCCTCCTCGTAGGCGGGATTGAAGCGGTTGAACACGGCGAACATGATGAGCAGGCCGAAAGGCAGCGTCCAGGTGAGGTGGGCGCCCAGGGCCGAGGTGAACAGGCCGAGCGCAGTGCCGTAATTTTCGAGCATGCCGTCCGCGCCCAGCGCGGCCAGGGCCGACTTGAGGCCGGTGTCGATCAGCCGGAACTGCAGGCCGATGCCCAGCGACACGATGATGGACGGCATGATCAGGCTGGCGATGCTCACGTAGAACAGCGCCCCGCCGCCCGCCAGCCGCTTGCGGAAGGCCAGCCCCGCCAGCACCGACAGCCCCACCGTGAGGGCCATCACCGCCGTGCCCAGCGCCAGCGAGCGCCGGAAGGCTGCACCGATATCCACCGTGCCCAGCCCTTCCGCGAGCTGCCGGAACCAGTGCAGCGACACCCCCCGCATCGGAAAGGTCAGCCCACCCTCCGGCCCTTGGAAGGACAGCACGAAGATGGTGAACATCGGCCCGTACAGAAACAGCACGAACAGCACGAACACCGCCGCCAGCGGCCAGAACCCCGGCGCACGCGCCTCAGAAACCCGAGCCTGCATGAAAGTCACTCCTGTCGTTGCTATCGTTGCTGTCGCCGCCGGTCTTCGCGGGTGGCACCGCGGAACCGGCTCCGCCGGGCCGCTGGTGCCGCCCCCTTGAGGGGGAGGCGCCGAAGGCGCCACGGGGGTGGGCCCAAGTGCTGGCTACAACTCTTTCCGGATGTCGACCACCCGCGTCAAGGCCCAGATGATCATCAGCACCACCGCCAGCAGGATCACCGCATTGGCCGCCGCCAGCGGGAACTGCAGGTAGCTGGTCTGCACCTGGATGATCTTGCCCACCGAAGCGATCTGCTGGCCGCCCATCACGCCGATGGTCACGAAGTCGCCCATCACGATGGTGATGACGAAGATGGAGCCGATCAGGATGCCGGTGCGCGACAGCGGCACGATCACGTTCCACAGCGTCTGCCAGCCCGAGGCGCCGCAGTCGTCGGCCGCTTCGAGCAGGCTGCGGTCGATGCGCATCATGCTGTTGAAGATCGGCACGATCATGAACATGGTGTAGAGGTGCACGAAGGCCAGCACCACCGAGAAGTCGGAGAACAGCAGCCACTCCACCGGCTCGTGCACCAGCCCCAGGCCCATCAGCGTCTGGTTGACCAGGCCGTTGCGGCCCAGCAGCGGCACCCACGAGATCATGCGGATCACGTTGCTGGTCCAGAAGGGCACCGTGCACAGCACGAACAGCAGCGTCTGCATGCCCGGCGAGCGCACGTGGAAGGCCAGGAAGTACGCCACCGCGAAGCCCAGCACCAGCGTGATCGCCCACACCAGCAGGCAGAACTTGAAGGTCGACAGATACGTCGACAGCGTCACGCACAGATCGCCGTTGTCCGTGAGGTGCGAGCAGCCCTCGAAGATCGCGAGGTAGTTGCGCAGCGAGACCGCGGGAATCAGCTCGTACTCGTTGAAGTCCCACAGGCTGACCATGCCGATCAGCACCAGCGGCACCACGAAGAAGAGCAGGAACACCAGCGCGAACGGTGCCGCCTGCCACCAAGGCTTGGCCCCGCCCTCCATCGGCGCAGAAGCATGGACGCTGGATGCGGGAGCACTCATGGCAGTCAGGGATGAGGAGAAAGCGCCGAAGCGCGAAAGATGAAGCAGGGGGCGTCAACGCCGCCAATGCGAAGCGAGGCGAAGCGAAAAGAGCGTCAACCCCCACGCGCCCGCTCCAACCCACAAGAGCGATCACCCCGGCAAGCGCAGCGAGCCGCCGCGGGAGCACCCGCGGAACCGGCTTTGCCGGGCCGCTGG
Source organism: Pseudacidovorax sp. (assembly GCF_017991995.1). Classification (GTDB taxonomy): domain Bacteria; phylum Pseudomonadota; class Gammaproteobacteria; order Burkholderiales; family Burkholderiaceae_C; genus Xenophilus. Next base: position 262,662 of record NZ_JAGOPN010000004.1, read on the forward strand.
GTGCGCCCCCTTGAGGGGGGAGGCGGCTACACGAAGTGAGCAAGCAACGGGGGTGGTCCCTTTATGCGGCGACGAATTCGTTCCATTTCCGGACCATGTATTCGTTCTCATCCATCACCGCGTTCCAGCACGCGATGCCGCCCATGCGCTGCTCGTAGCTGCCGCCGTCGCGCACGCTGCCCGCCTTGGCGATCACCACGCCCTGCGGGCTCTTGATGTCCTGCGTGGCCGGCTTGCCTTCCATCCAGTAGGCCCACTCGTAGGGTTCCATCTTGGCCTTGGCCGTCTCCAGCACGGCGCTGTAGTAGCCCTGGCGGTTGAGGTACGCGCCGGCCCAGCCGTCGAGGAACCAGTTGATGAACTCGTAGGCGGCGTCCAGCTTCTTGCCCGACAGCGTGGCCGGCAGGCCGAAGCCGGATGCCCAGGCGCGATAGCCTTCCTTCAGCGGCTGGAACACGCAGTCGATGCCCTTGCTGCGCACCGCGGTCACGGCGGGGCTCCACATCGACTGGATCACCACCTCGCCCGAAGCCATCAGGTTCACCGACTCGTTGAAGTCCTTCCACAGTGCGCGGAACTGCCCGGCCTTCTTGGCTTCGATGAGCGTCTTGATCGTCAGGTCGATCTCGGCCTTGCTCATGTTGCCCTTGTCCTTGTACTTGTGGATGCCCTTGGCCTCCACCACCATCGCCGCGTCCATGATGCCGATGGAAGGGATGTTCAGGATCGCGGCCTTGCCTTTGAACTCGGGGTTGAGCAGCTCGGCCCAGCTCTCGATCGGGCGCTTGATCAGGTCGGGACGGATGCCCAGCGTGTCGGCGTTGTAGGTGGTGGGGATCAGCGTCATCCACTGCGTGGGCGCCTTGGCGAAGACCTTGCTCTTCTCGCCTTCGAGGAAGATCACTTTCTTGGGCGCCGTGCCCTGGTCACCCACGGCCTTGCCGGCGACTTCGCCCTTGGTGAAGAGCGAGGTGATCTTGTCGGCGTTCTTCACGCGCTTGACGTCGATGCCCTTCAGGTTGCCGGTGGGCACGATCTTCTTGAGCGAGAAGAACTCGGTGTCGATCAGGTCGAAGCTGTTGGGCGCGGTGACGGCGCGCTTGGTCACGTCGTCGGTGGTCACGGCCACGTACTGGATCTCGATGCCGGTGTCGGCCTTGAACTTCTCGGCGATGGCCTTGTCCTGGTTCACCGCGGTGCCCAGGTAGCGCAGCACCATCTTCTCCTGCGCATGGACGAAGGGCGCCGCCCCCGTGGCCAGGATGCCGGCCATGCCGGCGCCGCCTTGCAGCAGGCTGCGGCGCGAAAGGCCGGGGGTGCGGGGATCGAGCGTGTCGGACATCGAGGACTCCTTGTTGGGGGATGAGGAAGCGCGAGCGCGGTTGGAAAAAAGAAAGGGCAGAGGCGACGGCTTGGGCGTGCGGCTCAGGCCGGCAGTGCATGTGCCTGGTGCGGCGCCCAGAACAGGTGCACGTCTTCGCCCAGGGCATAGGGCCGTTCGGCGAAGCGGGCTTCGGGCAGCATCACCGACACGCCGTTGGCGCCAGCCGCGTCCTGCGCCTGCAGGCCGAGCAGCACGTAGGTGCCCTGGTATTCGACGTCGGTGACGGTGGCGCCCATGCCAGGCACTGCCACGACGGCGGCGTCGCCCGCGGCCGGCCGGATCTGCAGGTGGTCGTTGCGCACGGCCACCTTGCCCGTGCCGGTCTGGATCACGTTGTGGCCGCCCATGAAGCGCGCCACGAACTCGGTGGCCGGGGCGTTGTAGACCGCATGCGGCGAGCCGACCTGCTCGATGCGGCCGTGGTTCATCACCACCATGGTGTCGGCCAGCGCCATCGCCTCTTCCTGCGAATGCGTGACGTGAATGAAGGTCAGGCCCAGCTCCTTCTGCCAGCGGCGCAGCTCGGCGCGCATCTGCACGCGCAGGAAGGGGTCGAGGGCGGAGAGCGGCTCGTCCAGCAGCAGCACGCGCGGCTGGGTGATGAGGGCCCGGGCCAGCGCCACGCGCTGCTGCTGGCCGCCGGACAGCTCACCCGGCTTGCGCTGCGCCAGGTGGCCGAGCGAGACGCGCTCCAGCAGGTCCTGCGCGCGGGCCTGGCGCTCGGCCCTGGCCACGCCTTTCATCTTGAGGCTGAAGGCGACGTTGTCCAGCGCCGACAGGTGCGGGAAGAGGGCGAAGCTCTGGAACATCATGGCCGTGCCGCGCGCGGCGGCGGGCAGGTCGGTGATGTTGCGGTTCTCCAGCAGGATGTCGCCGCTGGTCACCGACTCGTGCCCCGCGATCATGCGCAGCGTGGTGCTCTTGCCGCAGCCCGAGGGGCCGAGCAGGCAGCAGTAGCTGCCGCTGGCAATGCGCAGGTCGATGGCGTCCACGGCTGGCGCGCCCTGCGCATAGCGCTTGGTCAGCGCGACGAGCTCGATGGCGGCGGGCGATGGCGTGGCGATGGCGTCCATGCCGATGGCCTACGCAAGGCGTGTGCCAGCGTGCGCTCATTGTTTGCACGCAATCGCCGCCAAAAATTGCGTACAAAAAGCACCGCCGCAGTGCGCGGCGGGCCGGTTCAGCGCCGAAGCGGTGCCAGCGGCTGCGCGTCCGCCGCGTCGCCGTCGATCAGGAAGTGCCCGCCCGCCACGTGGTGCAGGGTGCGCAGCGCGTCGTGGCCGTCGAAATGCCAGCGGCCGTCCGAGAAGACGCGCGCATCGGCCTGGGCGGCCACCACCTCGCCCAGGAACAGGTCGTAGCGCTGCTGGATCGGCGGCTCGGGCAGCAGCCGGCATTCCAGCCAGGCGGCGCAGCCGTCCAGCAGCGGCGCGTCCGTCGCGCTGCCGGCAAAGGTGGCCAGGCCATAGGCCGCGAACTTGTCGAGGCCGCCCAACGCATCGGCATCCCGGCCCGAGACGCTGCCCAGGGCGTTGCACAGGTCCAGTTGCGCCCGCACCGGCACCTGCAGCGCGAATTCGCCGCTGGCTTCCAGCAGTTCGCGGGTGAAGGTGCTCTTGTCCAGCACCACGGCCACCTTGGGCGGGTCGAAGTCCAGGGGCATCGCCCAGGCGGCCGCCATGATGTTGCGGCGTCCGCCCGCCGCCGCGCTCACCAGCACGGTGGGGCCGTGGTTGAGCAGGCGGTAGGCCTTGGCCAGGTCGACGGGGCGGCGGTGGTGGGCGGTGGTCATGCGGCCGACGATAGCGCGCCCGTGTGTCGGAGCCGATCAGGCAGCGCTAGCGAGCGGTCCGGGCACGTTGCCCACGCGGGTCGCGGCGGTGAAGGCGAATTCCACCTCCGGCGCCAGTCCGCTCACAATGCGCGCGATGGACTGGCCCGAGCCGCAGGCATGCGTCCAGCCCAGCGTGCCGTGGCCGGTGTTGAGGAACAGCCGGCCGATGCGGCTGGCGCCGATGATCGGCACGTTGCTCGGCGTGGCCGGACGCAGGCCGCTCCAGAACTGGGCCCGCGCCGTGTCGCCCGCACCGGGAAAGAGCTGCTCCACGCGGCGCACGATGGCCTCGCAGCGCACGGTGTTCAGGTCGCGGTCGTAGCCATTGAGCTCGGCCGTGCCCGCGATGCGCAGGCGGTCGCCCTGCGGCCCGGTCAGGCGCGAGAACACCAGCTTGAACTCGTCGTCCGTCAGCGAGACCTGGTGCGCGCGGCTCGCGTCCTTGACCGGCATGGTCACGGAATAGCCCTTGGCCGGGTAGATCGGCAGCCGGATGCCCAGCGGCGCCGCCAGCAGCGGGCTGAACGAGCCCATGGCCAGCACATAGGCGTCGGCGCGCAGGCGCTGGTAGCGGCCTTCCACGTCGGTGGCTTCCACATGGTCCAGTTCGCCGGCCACCTCGCGCAGCGCGGTGATGGTGTGCCCCATCAGGAAGCGCACGCCGGCCGCCTCCGCCCTCTTGGCGAGTTCGCGGGTGAAGCGGTTGGCGTCGCCCGACTCGTCCTCGGCCGTGTAGGTGGCGCCGGCGAGCTGCGGACGGATGTGGGCGAGGGCGGGTTCCAGGCGCACGGCATGGTCGGCGTCGATCACCTGCCGCTCGCAGCCGAGCTGGCGCATCTGCTCGGCCGGTGCCTGGGCGGCGTCGAATTCCTTCTGCGAGGTGTAGAAGTGCAGGATGCCCTGCGTGCGCTGGTCGTAGGCGATGCCGGTGTCGCGGCGCAGTTGCTGCAGCACGTCGCGGCTGTAGGTGCCCAGGCGCACGATCTGCTCGATGTTGTGGCGGGTGCGCGCGGGCGTGCATTCGCGCAGGAAAGAGAGGCCCCAGAGCCACTGCCGCAGGTCGGGCCGCAGGCGGAAGAGCAGGGGCGCATCCTCGCGGCCCAGCCACTTCAGCAGCTTGAGCGGCGCGCCGGGGTTGGCCCAGGGCTCGGCATGGCTGACGGAGATCTGGCCGCCATTGGCGAAGCTGGTCTCGGCGCCGGGCGTGGCCTGGCGGTCGACGACGGTCACGTCGTGGCCGAGCTGGGAGAGGAAGTAGGCGGAGGTGGTGCCGAGCAGGCCGGCGCCAAGGACGATCACGCGCATGGAAGAACCCCTTTCAGGTTGCAGCGCATGAACGCGGCAGCGGGGACTCGTCCTTGGAACACAAAGGAGCAACCGCCGCATGACGCGTTCAGGTTGCCGCTCCCCCTGTCCTTGGTACCTGAGAGTTTCACCCGCAGCGCGCGCGGCGGGTTTGCTCCTTCGGTGCGCCACATGGCGTGGCGGCTCTCCAGACGGCGTGATGGATGTGCAGTACGGGCCCGTCGCCGGACCGACCTGAGCGTTTATGGGAGTTTGCGCCTTCGGTAGCGCCGCCCGGCCGGTGCCGGTGGGCGGTGCGTTCTCCTGCGGGGCGCGATTCTAGGGGCGGATGCGCTGGCGCCAAAGCCCTTCATCGCCGCAGCTGGGTGAACTGGGCGAACTCCCACTCCCGCATGGCCAACAGAAGGGTGTAGCCCTCCAGCTCGCCAGCGGGCAGCTTCTGGTCGGTCTGGTGCTGCTGGGCGAAGTCCTGCGCCACGCGCTGCAGCCGCTCCAGGAAGGCCGGCGCCAGTGCCCGCGAGATGGAGCCGTGCACCAGCAGCAGTCCCTCGGCCGGGCCGTCGAAGCCGCCTGCGTAATAGTCCAGCACCACCTCTTCGCGGAAGAACTGCATCACCGGTCCATGAGGCCGCCAGCGGAAGGTCTTGGCCACCTTGAGCCGGTAGCGGTTGAGCGGCCGCAGCTCGATGATGCCGATGCGGTCCAGCTGCGCCAGGTAGCCGATGCATTCGGCCTCGGTGATGCGGTAGGTGGCGACGATCTGCTCCAGCGTCCACTGGCTCAGCACGTTGATCGCCACCAGCAGCAGCTTGCGGTCGCGCACCACGGCCTGCTCCTGTTCCTGCGTCAGTTCGCGCAGCAGCGGCTGGCTGTCGGCCACGCGCCGCGCCAGGTCGGCGAAGTCGATGCGCAGGGCGCGGCAGATGGCGTCGATGCGCGCCAGCGGCATGTCGCCCCGGGCCAGCATGCGCTTGACGCTGGATTCGGCCAGGCCAAGCGCCGCGGCCAGATCGGCGTAGGTCATCTGCGCCGCCTTGAGTTCGCGCTTGATGGCGCTGACGAGGTCCTGGGTGGTGCTCACGGGGCGGGGCGGTATCGGCAGGCGATACCTGGAGTGGTTTTGTCTGCCACTGTATTGGAATATGAGCCTCGGCGGCGAGGGTGGGCCGGGAGACTGCGCCACCTTCTTCAAGTCCTCCTGCTGGTCATGTCTTCATCCACCGCCTCCGCTGCCGACCCCGCGCCTACCAACACCGACGCCGCCCTTCTGCCACGCGGCCTCGGGCTGGCGCTGGCCGGCCTACTGCTGCTCTGGCTCGCCGCCTGGCTGGCCGGGCCGGCCTTGCTGGCGGCGCTCGGCCTGCCCCTGGATGCGCACGGCCACTTGCAGGCAAATGCACCGGCCGTGGCCGCGCCCTTCGCCGACGTGCGACCACGCTGGGGCATCCCCAACGCCTTCGACGTGCTGAGCAACCTGCCTTTCGCCCTGGCCGGCCTGTGGGGCCTGGCGCGACTGCGGGCGCGAACTTTGCCGGCGGCCACGCGCCGTGCGGCGCAGGTGTTCTTCGCCGGCCTGCTGCTGACGTCGCTCGGCTCTGCGTGGTACCACTGGGCGCCCGATGCCGGCCGGCTGGCGGGCGACCGGCTGGGCATGGCGGTCGCCTTCGCGGGGGTCTGGGCGTTGGTCGTGGCCGAGCGGTTGGCGCTGGCGGCGGTGCGGCCCGTGCTGTGGGGTGTGCTGTTGCTGGGAGCGGTGTCGGCGGCGTGGCCCCAGGTGGACGGCAACGTGCTGCCCTGGGCCGTGGTGCAGTACGGCGGCATCGGTTTCATCGTCTGGGCCTGGCGTCGCCCCATGGCGGCCGGTGCACTGGGCCTGCGCATCGGGGCCGTGCTGGCGGCCTACCTGTTCGCCAAGCTGCTGGAGATGAATGACTTTGCCCTCTTCGAGGCGACCGGGCAGGCGGTGTCGGGCCACAGCCTCAAGCACCTGGCGGCGGCGCTGGCGGCGCTGCCCGTGCTGGCCGCCGTGGGGCGGGCCCCGCTGCGGCAGAATGCGGCGGGCGCCGGCACCCCGCGTGCCCATCGGCCATGGGCGCGGGCCGGACTTCAGGACCAGACCATGCGCACCGACGCCCCACCGGCCGCCGCTTCTCCGGCGCACGCCAACCAGTTCGCCCTGCTGCGCCAGCGCCGCTTCGCACCCTTCTTCTGGACGCAGTTCGCCGGGGCCGCCAACGACAACCTGTTCAAGTTCGCCTTCACGGTGATGGTGACCTACCAGCTGCAGGTGGCGTGGCTGCCGCCCTCGCTGGCGGGGCTGGCGATCGGGGCGCTGTTCATCCTGCCCTTCCTGCTGTTCTCGGCCACGGCGGGGCAGCTCACCGACAAGTACGACAAGGCCCGCATCATCCGGCTGGTCAAGACGCTGGAGATCGCGATCATGGCGCTGGCCGGCTGGGGCTTCGTGGCTGCCAACGTGCCGGTGCTGCTGGGCTGCGTCTTCCTGATGGGGCTGCATTCCACGCTGTTCGGCCCGGTCAAGTTCGCCTACCTGCCGCAGGCGCTCGACGCGCATGAGCTGACGGGTGGCAACGGCATGGTGGAGATGGGCACCTTCGTCGCCATCCTGCTGGGTCAGGTGGCGGGCGGCCTGCTGGTGGCGCTGCCTGGCATCGGCCACGGCACCGTGGCGGCGGCCTGCGTGGCGGTGGCCGGCATCGGCCGGCTGACGGCGCAGGCCGTGCCCGCGGCGCCGGCCACCGACCCGGGCCTGGCCGTCAACTGGAACCCGGTGACCGAGACCTGGCGCAACCTCAAGCTCGCGCATGGCAACACGGTGGTGTTCCGCTCGCTGCTGGGCATTTCGTGGATGTGGTTCTTCGGCGCCATCTTCCTGTCGCAGTTCCCGAGCTTCGCCAAGGAGGTGCTGCACGGCGACGCACAGGTCGCCTCGCTGCTGCTGGTGGTGTTCTCGGTGGGCATCGGCGCGGGCTCGCTGCTGTGCGAGACGCTGTCGCGCCGCCAGGTCGAAATCGGCCTGGTGCCGCTGGGTGCCATCGGCATGAGCGTGTTCGCCATCGACCTGTACTTCGGCTCGCGCGGGCTGCCGCCCTCGGCCGAGATGGGCCTCGCCGCCTTCCTGGCCCAGCCGGCGCACTGGCGGGTGATGGCCGACCTGGCGCTGCTGTCGCTGTTCGCGGGCCTCTACAGCGTGCCGATGTATGCGCTGATCCAACTGCGCAGCCAGCCCACGCACCGGGCGCGGATCATCGCGGCCAACAACATCCTCAATGCGCTGTTCATGATCGCCAGCGCCGTGATCGCCGGGGCGCTGATCGGCGCCGGCTTCAGCATCCCGCAGGTCTTCCTCTTCACCGGCATTGCCAATGCGCTGGTGGCGGGCTACATCTTCCTGCTGGTGCCGGAGTACCTGCTGCGCTTCATCGCCTGGGTGGCGTCGCGCTTGGTCTACCGCTTCAAGGTGCGTGGCGACGAGCAGATCCCCGACCAGGGCCCGGCCGTGCTGGTGTGCAACCACGTGAGCTTCGTCGACGCCGTGCTGCTGATGGCGGCCAGCCCGCGGCCGATCCGCTTCCTGATGGACCACCGCATCTTCCGCGTGCCGGTGCTCGGCTGGCTGTTCCGGCTGGCCAAGGCGATCCCGATCGCGCCACAGAAGGAAGACCCGGCCGCCTACGAGCGCGCCTTCGACGAGGCGGCCCAGGTGCTGCGCGAGGGCGACCTGCTGGGCATCTTTCCCGAAGGCGGCATCACGCGCGACGGCACGCTGCAACCCTTCAAGGGCGGCGTGATGAAGATCCTGGCCCGCGCGCAGGAGGACGGCCTGGCCGTGCCGGTGGTGCCGATGGCGCTGACGAATCTGTGGGGCTCGTACTTCAGCCGCATCGAGCTGCGCGGCGGCGAGCCGGTGGCCATGGTGCGGCCCTTCCGCCGCGGCTTCTGGAGCCGCGTGGGCCTGAACGTGGGCGCGCCCCTGCCGGCTTCGGCGGTGCAGCCCGAACTGTTGCAGGAGCGGGTCGCCGGCCTGCTCGCCCAGCCCTGACGCCTTGTCGATGAACGCTTTCCTGAACTGGCATGCCCTGACCTGGCTGGGCGACAGCAGCCTGATGATGCCGATGGCGCTGGCCATCACCGCCTGGCTGGGCTGGGCGCGGCGGACGCGGCCCGTGATGTGGCTGTGGCTGCTGTGCGTGGGCGCGGCGGGCGCGACGGTGGTGGCGGGCAAGCTGGCGTTCATGGGCTGGGGGCTTGGCGTCGCCGCCATCGACTTCACGGGATTCAGCGGCCACACGACGCTGTCGACCACCCTCTGGCCGGTGGCGCTATGGCTGGCGGTTTCCAGCTTCGCGCATCGCTGGCGTGTGGCGGCCGCCTTCGCGGGCTGGGCCCTGGGCATGGCCATCGGCTATTCGCGTCTGGCCCTGGACGCGCATTCGGTGTCGGAGGTGGTGTCGGGCTTCCTGCTGGGGCTGTCGGCCAGCGGCTTCTTTCTGTGGCGCCAGCGGAGCAAGCCGCATCCCAGGCTGCGCCTGCTGCCGGTGCTGCTCACGCTGGTACTGCCCGCGCTGGTGATTCAGCCCGGCACGCGCGCGCCGACGCACGAACTGATCGGTCGCACTGCGGCCTGGATGGCTGGCAACGAGCGCCCCTTCGTACGGGCCGACCTGCATGCCGGCACGCGACCGTCGCGGCGGGCGGCCGGCTGAACGGGCGCTGCGCGGTGGTATCGCCTGGCGATACCTGAAGCCGCAAATTCCGAGCGAGGTACAGCCCGACACTTCCGTGAGATCAAAGCCCGGGCACGATGCGATTCATCTCGGGCGGCGGGCGAGCGGCTGGATCCCCCAAGCGCTGTCCAACGGCCGAGCCTGAAAGGAAATCGCCCATGAAGACCTCCCTGCGCCTGTCCGAAGCCTGGTTCCGTCGTGGCCTGTGGCTGTTGTCCCTGGTGTTCGCCAGCTTCCTGATCGGCCTGGGCGGCACGGTGGTGGGCGACCTGCCGCGGGTGGAGCGCCAGTTGCAGCTGGACGACTTCATCGACCGGCCGGCCGCTCAGGCCCAGCGCGACGCCCTGGCCCGCGCGCAACAGGCCCAGACCGAGGCCGACGAGGCCCTGGCGCAGGCGCAACTGCGCGCCCGGACGGCCCAGGCCAACACCCGTTCGGCCCAGGCCAGCCTCGGCGACTGGCTGGCCACGCGCAGCGCCACCGCCCGGCCTGAGCAGGACCCGGCCCTGATCGAGCGCACGCGCGCCCTCGACGAACTGCGTGCCGCCCAGCGGCAGGCCCAGGCGGCGGCCGAGCGCCAGGAGCAGCGGGCACTCGACGCCCGCCAGGCCGCTGCACGCAGCCAGCGCCAGCTGGATGAACTGGAAGCCGCCGCCGCCGCGCGCCTGCAGGCGGCCGAGCGGCGGCAGGAGCTGCGCGTCTTCGGCTACCGCCTCGCCCTCACGCTGCCGCTGCTGGCCGTCGCCGGCTGGCTCTTCGTGCGGCACCGCAAGGGCAACGGGTGGCCCTTCGTCTGGGGCTTCGTCTTCTTCGCCCTCTTCACCTTCTTCGTGGAGTTGGTGCCCTACCTGCCCAGCTATGGCGGCTATGTGCGCTACGGCGTGGGCGTGCTGCTGACGCTGCTGGCGGGCCGCTGGGCCATCGCTGCGCTTCAGCGCTACCTGGCGCGGCAGCAGGCGGCCGAGGCCCGGCCCGAGCCGGCACGGCGCCAGGCCCTGGACTACGACGTGGCGCTGGCGCGCCTGGCCAAGGGCGTCTGCCCGGGCTGCGAGCGGCCGGTGGACCTGAAGAACGCGGCCATCGACTTCTGCCCGCACTGCGGCATCGGCCTGTTCGACCGCTGCGGGGGCTGCGGCAGCCGCAAGAGCGCCTTCGCGCGCTTCTGCCACGGCTGTGGCAAGGCGGCGGAGACCCGGCCGACCGTCACTCCCGGTCCAGATACAGAGTTAAGCAACATTTCTTCGCAGAAGCCGGCAGAAGATCACGAACACGGCCGCCGCTGACGCAGGGCCACCCCGCACGGGTGCTAGAACCGGACACCCGCCGCCGAGCGGTGACGGTTCCTCCCCATCCGACCCAGGAGTCATGCCCGTGAGCATCTTCAGCAGCATCCTTTCCAAGATCTTCCCCGGCGCCCAGGCTGCGCCCGCCCCGGCCCCCGCGCCCGCCGCACCGTCGGCGACCGCTGCGCCGGCTCCGGCGGCGGCGCCAGCCGTGCCCGCGCCACCGCCGTCCATCCCGCTGGGCGAGGTGGCGCCCATCCTCGACGCCAAGCCGGGCGCGGCCCAGCTCAACTGGCGCACCTCCATCGTGGACCTGCTCAAGCTGCTCGGCCTCGACAGCAGTCTGGCCGCCCGCAAGGAACTGGCCAGTGAGTTCATCTACACGGGCAATGCCGAGCCGGGCTCCGCCGAATGGAACATCTGGCTGCACAAGCAGGTGATGACCCGCATCGCGGCCAACGGCGGCACGCTGCCGCCAGAGATGCGCTGAGCGCGTCGCGCCCCAAAAAAGAAAAGCGGCCTGCGGGCCGCTTTGTCGTTGTGGCAGAGGACCTTCTCAAACGCCCCGCGCCCGGTCGCTCGCGAACTGCCGCCGGAATTCGCCGAAGCGCCCCGCGTCCAGCGCCTCGCGGATCTCCCGCATCAGGTTCAGGTAGTAGTGCAGGTTGTGGATGGTGGTGAGCATCGGCCCCAGCATCTCGCCGCAGCGGTCCAGGTGGTGCAGGTAGGCGCGCGAGAAGCCGCCGCGGCCACCGTCGGCCCAGCTCACGCCGGCCGTTCCCGCGCAGGCATGGCAGGTGCAGCTGGGGTCCAGCGGCTGCGGGTCGTTGCGGTGGCGGGCGTTGCGCAGCTTCAGGTCGCCGTAGCGCGTGAAGATGGTGCCGTTGCGCGCGTTGCGGGTGGGCATCACGCAGTCGAACATGTCCACGCCCTGGGCCACGCCCTCGACCAGGTCCTCCGGCGTGCCCACGCCCATCAGGTAGCGCGGCTTGTGGGCCGGCAGACGGTGCGGCGTGTGGGCGGTGATGCGGCGCATGTCCTCCTTGGGCTCGCCCACACTCACGCCGCCGACGGCGTAGCCGGGGAAGTCCATCTCCACCAGCGCAGCCAGCGATTCCTCGCGCAGGTGCTCGAACATGCCGCCCTGCACGATGCCGAACAGCGCGTTGGGGTTCTGCAGCCGCGCGAACTCGGCCTGGCACCGTCTGGCCCAGCGCAGGCTCAGCTCCATCGACCGCCGCGCCTCGGCCTCGGTGGTGATGCGGCCCTGGGTCTCGTAGGGCGTGCATTCGTCGAACTGCATGACGATGTCGCTGTTCAGCACCGTCTGGATCTGCATCGACACCTCGGGCGTGAGCAGCAGCTTGTCGCCGTTGACCGGCGAGGCGAACTTGACGCCTTCCTCGCTGATCTTGCGCATGGCGCCCAGGCTCCAGACCTGGAAGCCGCCCGAGTCGGTGAGGATGGGCTTGTTCCACTGCTCGAAGGCATGCAGGCCGCCGAAGGCGCCCATCACGTCCAGCCCGGGGCGCATCCACAGGTGGAAGGTGTTGCCCAGGATGATCTGCGCGCCCATCTCCTCCAGGCTGCGTGGCATCACGCCCTTGACGGTGCCGTAGGTGCCCACGGGCATGAAGATCGGCGTCTGCACCACGCCGTGGTTGAGGGTCAGCGTGCCCCGGCGCGCATGGCTGTCGGGGTCGGTGGCCAGCAGGTCGAACTGGAGGGCGGTCATGGTTTGGCGGACGAAGAAGAAGGGGCGGCGGAGGGCTGCAGGGGCAGCAGCATCAGCACGGTGCGGTTGAAGTCTTCCACCACCAGCAGGCGGCCGGCGCGGTCGATGGTGAGGCCGGTGGGGCGGCCCATGGGCCGCACGCCGTCCCTGGCCTGCCAGCCGGCGAGCCAGTCGATGGCGGGGCCGGCGGGCAGGCCGGTCTTGGCATCGAGCTTGAAGCCGACCACGCGGTGGCCGCTGGCCTGCGGGCCGCGCCAGGCGACGAGCAGCTGGCCGGCGAAGGGCGTGCCGGCGGGGCCGAGCGTCATCTGCAGCGGCGCGGCATGCGCTGGCCACAGGGCCAGCGGCGCCTCGCTCTTGCTGCAGTCGTAGCGGCCTTCATAGCCCCGGGCGTTCTTGCGCGGGCCGACGCAGTAGGGCCAGCCGTAGAAGCGGCCGCGCTGCAGCAGGTTCAGCTCCTCGGGCGGGCTCTGCGCGTCGCGGTAGTCGATGCTGTTCTCGCCCTGCAGCACGCGGCCTTCGGGCGCCGCCGGCGTGGCGGGCAGCACGGCCAGCGCCATGCTGTTGCGCAGGCCGGTGGCGAAGGGCGCGAAGCGCTGCACGGTGCGCTGCGGGCCGCCGAGTTGCGCCTCGTACACGGCGGCGCGGGGCTTGCCCCCTTCGCCATCGGGGCAGGGCAGGGCGGGCGCGTCCTTGCCGCTGCGGCAGTTGTCGCTGCTGGAGCCGACGTTGACGTAGAGCCGGTCGCCGGGGCCGAAGGCGATCTCCTTGAGCGGATGGGTGCCGTCATCGGGCAGCTGGTCGATCACGGTCTCGCGTTGCGGCTCGGCGCCGGCGGCGCCGACGGGCGTTCGCCAGATCCGGCCGGCCTCGCCGACGTAGACCTTGCCGTCCGGGCCCAGCGCCAGGCCGGACGGCCGGTCGAGGCCGCTGGCCAGCACGGCAATGCGCGCTCGGCGCGGGGCGAGGCCATCGGCGGGCAGCGTCATCTCTAGCAGGCGGCCGCGCTTCGGCTCCCACGAGCCCATGTCGGCGATCCAGTACCGGCCGGGCGCCACCTCCAGGATGCGGCGCGGCGCACGCAGGCCTTCGGCCTCGTCGGCCAGCAGCGCGACGCAGGTGCCGGCGGGGCTGGCGATGTCCAGCCGCGCGAAGTCGCCGCAGCGGCCGGCGGGCGTGTAGCCGCGCGCGGCGGCGAGCAGCGGCAACCCCAGCGCACACAGGAGGGCCGTGTGCAGCAGTCGCCTCGCCGGGCAAGCTGCGGCTTCGCCGAGGTTGCGTGCGCCCCGCGGCGCAGACGGGCGGGCGTTCATGCCGCGCGCTCCAGCAGCATCGCGTCCCCGTAGCTGAAGAAACGGTAGCGCTCGCGGATGGCGTGGGCATAGAGCGCCATCACGCGCTCGTAGCCCGCCAGGGCGCTGACCAGCATCATCAGCGTGCTCTTGGGCAGGTGGAAGTTGGTGACGAGCAGGTCCACGTGTTGGAAGCGGAAGCCCGGTGTGATGAAGATCTGCGTGTCGCCCTGCGCCTGCCCGCTGGCGGCCCAGGATTCGAGTGTGCGCACGGTGGTGGTGCCCACCGCCACCACGCGGCCGCCGCGGGCGCGGCAGTCGGCAATCGCCTGCTGCGTGGCGGGTGGCACGTCATAGCGCTCGGCATGCATCACATGCTCGGCGATGTTCTCGGTCTTGACGGGCTGGAAGGTGCCGGCGCCCACGTGCAGCGTGACGTTGGCGCGGCGCACCCCGCGCGCCTCCAGCTTCGCAAGCAGGGCCTCGTCGAAATGCAGCGCCGCGGTGGGCGCGGCCACGGCGCCGGGCACGCGCGCGAAGACGGTCTGGTAGCGGCGGGCGTCCTCGGCGGCTTCGCTGACGCTTTCGTGTGCCTGCTGGCGCTCGATGTAGGGCGGCAGGGGCACGTGGCCGTGGCGCTCCATCAGCGTGTAGGGGTCGGCGCCGTCGTCGCTCTCCAGCGCGAAGCGGAACAGCGGGCCGCCTTCCTCGGGCCAGCGGCCCAGCAGTGTGGCGCGGAAGGCCGGCTGGCCGGGGCCGGCGTCCATGCGCAGCACGGTGCCGACAGCGGGCTTCTTGCTGACCTTCATGTGGGCCGCCACGACTTGGCCTTCGAGCACGCGTTCGATCAGCAGCTCCAGCCGGCCGCCGGTGGGCTTTTCGCCGAAGAGACGGGCCTTGACCACCTGCGTGTCGTTGAAGACGAGCAGGTCGCCGTCGCGCAGCAGCGTGGGCAGGTCGCGGAAGATGCGGTCGGCGGGTTCGGGGCCGGTGCCGTCGAGCAGGCGCGAGGCGCTGCGTTCGGGGGCGGGCTGCTGCGCGATCAGTTCGGGCGGCAGCGCGAAGTCGAAATCCGAGAGCGTGAAGTCGGTGCGGGACATGCTTGAGGGCCGGACGGGCCCGTTCCAAGAAAGAAGCGGAAGCCCTCCGTGCAGGCCATCGCGGGGCGGCAGCGTTCCGCACGGGGCGGAGGAGGGCGGGGAGGCAGAATTGTCCCATGTCCGCGCGCCCCCTCGCTTCGCCTGCCCCTGCGCCCAGCGCCCCCCGCGCGCCCGGCAGCGGCGAAAGCCAGGTGCAGCGCGCGCTGAAAAAACTGGGTCTGGTGCGCGACATCGACTTTGCGCTCTACCTGCCGCTGCGCTACGAGGACGAGACCCGCATCGTGCAACTGGCCCATGTGCGCGACGGCGAGCATGCGCAGGTCGAGGGCACGATCGTGGACAGCGAAATCGTGTTCCGCCCCCGCCGCCAGCTCATCGTCACGCTGGACGACGGCAGCGACACCTGCCAGCTGCGCTTCTTCAACTTCTACCCCTCGCAGCAGAAGCAACTCGCGCCCGGCAGCCGGGTGCGGGCGCGTGGCGAGGTGCGCGGCGGATTCGTGGGCCGCACCATGCTGCACCCGGTCATCAAGGCGGCCGGCACGGCGCTGCCGCTGGCGCTGACGCCCGTCTATGCCACGACTGCGGGCCTCGCTCAGCCCGTGCTCCGCCGCGCCGTGCAGGCCGGTCTGGCGCGGGCGCCGTTGGAGGAGTTGATCCCCCCCGAGTTGCTGCCCCACAACGCCTGGACGCTGCGCGCCGCGCTCGAATTCCTGCACCACCCGACGCCCGACGTGGCCCTGGCCGCGCTGGAGGACCGCAGCCATCCCGCCTGGCAGCGGCTGAAGGCGGACGAGTTGCTGGCCCAGCAGCTCTCTCAGCTGGAGGCCCGCCGCGCCCGCGAGGCCCAGCGCGCGCCCGTGCTGCGCGCGGGCACCGGCGAAGGCAGTCTGCATGCCCGCCTGCTGGCGGCGCTGCCCTTCTCGCCCACCGGCGCCCAGGCGCGCGCCGACCGCGAGATCGCCGCCGACCTGGCCCACCGCCAGCCCATGCACCGGCTGCTGCAGGGCGACGTGGGCTCGGGCAAGACGCTGGTCGCCGCATTGGCCGCGGCCCGCTGCATCGACGCCGGCTTCCAGTGCGCCCTGATGGCGCCCACCGAGATCCTGGCCTCGCAGCATTTCGGCAAGCTGGTCGGCTGGCTCGATCCGCTGCTGGCCGCCCAGGGCCGCCGCGTGGCCTGGCTGACCGGCAGCCAGAAGAAGCGCGAGCGCGACGCCATGGCGGCGGCGGTCGAAAGCGGCGAGGCCGCGCTGGTGGTGGGCACGCATGCGGTCATCTCGGAGAAGGTGCGCTTCCAGCGGCTGGCGCTGGCCATCGTGGACGAGCAGCACCGCTTCGGCGTGGCCCAGCGCCTGGCGCTGCGCGGCAAGGCTTCGGAAGGCAACGACGGCATGCAGGCGCTGGAGCCCCACCTGCTGATGATGAGCGCCACGCCCATCCCGCGCACCCTGGCCATGAGCTACTACGCCGACCTGGACGTCTCCACGCTCGACGAGCTGCCGCCGGGCCGCACGCCGGTCGTCACCAAGCTGCTGGCCGAGCACCGGCGCGACGAGGTCATCGCCCGCATCCACGGCCAGATCCAGCAGGGCCGGCAGGTCTACTGGGTCTGCCCGCTGATCGAGGAAAGCGAGGCGGTGGACCTGCGCAACGCCACCGCCACCCGCGACGAACTGGCCGACGCCCTGGGCGAGACGGTGCGCGTCGGCCTGCTGCATTCGCGCATGCCCACCGCCGAGAAGCAGGCCGTGATGGCCGACTTCAGCGCCGGCACGCTGCAGGTGCTGGTCAGCACCACGGTCATCGAGGTGGGCGTGGACGTGCCCAACGCCTCGCTGATGGTGATCGAGCATTCCGAGCGCTTCGGGCTGTCGCAGCTGCACCAGCTGCGCGGCCGCGTGGGGCGCGGCGCGGCGGCCTCGGCCTGCGTGCTGCTCTACGCGCCCGGCGACAGCGGCCGCGTGGGGCAGGCGGCCAAGGCCCGGCTCACCGCCATGGTCGAGACGGCGGACGGCTTCGAGATCGCTCGGCGCGACCTGGAGATCCGCGGCCCCGGCGAATTCCTGGGTGCGCGCCAGTCCGGCGCGCCGCTGCTGCGCTTCGCCGACCTGGGCACGGACCAGCGCCTGCTCGAATGGGCGCGCGACCTGGCGCCCCAACTGCTGGACCGCCATCCGGACCAGGCCCACCGGCATGTGGACCGGTGGCTGGGGACGAGGGCGGAGTTCCTGAAGGCCTGAAGGGCTGCCTGTCGGCAGGGCTTCGCCCGCCCGGGACCGGCGCGCATAATTGACGCAAGCTATGACCCTGACCGAACTCAAATACATCGTCGCGGTGGCGCGCGAGCGGCATTTCGGCAAGGCGGCCGAGGCCTGTTACGTCTCCCAGCCCACCCTGTCGGTGGCGATCAAGAAGCTGGAGGACGAACTCGAAGTCAAGCTCTTCGAGCGCAGCGCCGGCGAGGTGACGGTCACGCCGCTGGGCGAGCAGATCGTGCAGCAGGCCCAGTCGGTGCTCGACCAGGCCGCCACCATCAAGGAAATCGCCAAGCGCGGCAAGGATCCGCTGGCCGGCCCACTGAACCTGGGCGTCATCTACACCATCGGCCCCTACCTGCTGCCCGACCTGGTGCGCCAGAACATCGCGCGCACGCCGCAGATGCCGCTGATGCTGCAGGAAAACTTCACCGCCAAGCTGCTGGAGATGCTGCGCGCCGGCGAGATCGACTGCGCCATCATGGCCGAGCCCTTTCCCGACTCCGGCCTGGCCATGGCCCAGCTCTACGACGAGCCTTTCCTGGCCGCCGTGCCGGCCCAGCACCCGCTGGCCAGCCGCGAATGGGTCAGCTCCGACGAGCTCAAGAACGAGACCATGCTGCTGCTGGGCACTGGCCACTGCTTCCGCGACCATGTGCTGGAGGTCTGCCCGGAGTTCGCCCGCTTCTCCAGCAACGCCGAGGGCATTCGCAAGAGCTTCGAAGGCTCCTCGCTGGAGACCATCAAGCACATGGTGGCCGCAGGCATGGGCGTCACATTGGTGCCGCGCCTGTCGGTGCCGCCCGAGGCGCTCAAGCCCCGCAGCAAGGCGCGCAAGGATCTGGAGCCCATCGTTCGCTATGTGCCCGTGCGCGATGGCGAAGGCGGTGCGCCGCCCTCGCGCCGGGTGGTGCTGGCGTGGCGGCGCAGCTTCACCCGCTACGAAGCGATCGCGGCGCTGCGCAACGCGATCTATGCCTGCGAGTTGCCGGGCGTCAAACGTTTGTCCTGACGCGGTGCCGGCCTGCATCGCGGCCGGCTATGTCTTCGATAGAGTGCGGGGTGTTGCCTCCGGCAGGCCCCGGCGCCTAAGGTAGAGGCCTCGCCGCCTCGCTCTCCGAGGTTCACCTCGTTCCCGACCTCCCTCCAAAGGAAACCAGCATGGCCAAGATCCCCAAGTCGCCCAAGAAGGACAAGAACCCCATCGTGGCTGCTGCGCCCGCGGCATCTGCCGGTGCCGTGCCCGACAAGGGCGGTGACCGCGTGGCCCCCGAATCCGGTGGCCGCAACGCGCCCATCATCAACATCGGCATCGACCGCCAGGACCGCGCCGCCATCGCCGAAGGCCTTTCTCGCGTACTGGCCGACACGTACACGCTCTATCTCACGACCCACAACTTCCACTGGAACGTGACCGGGCCGCATTTCAACTCGCTGCATGCCATGTTCATGGCCCAGTACACCGAGTTGTGGAACGCCACCGACGTGATCGCCGAGCGCATCCGTGCCCTGGGCCACTATGCGCCGGGCTCGTATGCCGAGTTCAGCAAGATCGCCACCGTGCCGGATGTGCCGCTGCAGCCGCCGCGTGCCATGGAGATGGTGCGCATCCTGGTCAAGGGCCACGAGACGGTGTCGCGCATCGCGCGCGAGTTCATCCCTGTGGCCGAAGAGGCGGGCGACGATCCGACCGCCGACATGCTCACGGCGCGCTGCACCGTGCACGACCAGACCGCCTGGATGCTGCGTTCGCTCCTGGAAGAGTGAGCGCCAGTGCCACCCAGCCGCCCGCCCGCCGCGGGCGGCTTTCTCTTTATCTGGACCTGATCCGCTGGGACCGGCCCGCGGGCTGGCTGCTGCTTCTCTGGCCGACGCTGGGCGCGCTGTGGTTCGCCGCAGACGGTTTCCCGGGCTGGCACCTCCTGGCCGTCTTCGTGCTCGGCACGATCCTCATGCGCAGCGCCGGCTGCTGCGTCAATGACGTCGCCGACCGCGACTTCGACCGCCACGTCAAGCGCACCGCCCAACGGCCCGTCACCAGCGGCGCCGTGTCGGTCAAGGAGGCGCTGGCTCTTGGCGCTGCCCTGGCGCTGGTCGCCTTCGCCCTGGTGCTGACGACCAACGGGCCGACGGTCGCCTGGTCCTTTGGCGCGTTGGCCATCACGCTGGCCTATCCCTTCGCCAAGCGTTTCGTCTCGCTGCCGCAGGCGGTGCTCGGTGTGGCTTTCAGTGTCGGCATTCCGATGGCCTTCAGCGCGGTGCGCGACGGCGCCGTGTCGGCGACGGCCGCCTGGCTGCTCCTGGGCAACCTGGGCTGGGTCCTGGCCTACGACACCGAGTACGCAATGGTCGACCGTGACGACGATCTGCGCATCGGCATCAAGACTTCCGCGATCACCTTCGGCCGCTTCGATGTGGCGGCGGTGATGGCTTCGTATGCGCTGTTCCTGGCGATCTGGGGCGTGCTGGGCCTGCGTGCCGGGCTGGGCGGAGCATTCGCTCTGGGGATGGCAGCGGCGCTAGGCCAGGCGTTCTGGCATTGGCGACTGATCCGCGACCGCACCCGGGACGGATGCTTCCGGGCCTTCCGCCACAACCACTGGCTGGGCTTCGCCGTCTTCGCCGGCATCGTCGCCGGCTATGCCCTTCGTCCGTGATCCCGCAACACGGGCGTAAGGACGGCGTCAAACCAAGCGCTTGACAGCAATCCGCCTGCAACGCACAATAGCCGGCTTCGCCCTAAAAAGCGAACTCTTTCCGCCCAGACGGACGCGTGCAATCAGCAGAAGCGCCTTACGGCTTTTTTGTGTGCGCCGACGACGGGCCCAAGACTGACCGAACAGGTTTTTCGCGCCGGTGCATTGCCGGACGTCTGGCCTCAACGGTACAAGTTGGGAACTACTAGCAATGATCCAGACTGAATCCCGGCTCGAAGTGGCCGACAACACGGGTGCGAAGTCCGTCCTGTGCATCAAGGTGCTCGGCGGCTCCAAGCGTCGCTACGCCAGCGTCGGCGACGTCATCAAGGTGAGCGTCAAGGAAGCTGCGCCGCGTGGTCGCGTCAAGAAGGGCGAGATCTACAACGCCGTCGTGGTGCGCACCGCCAAGGGCATCCGTCGTGGCGACGGTTCGCTCGTCAAGTTCGACGGCAACGCCGCCGTCCTGCTTAATGCCAAGCTGGAGCCGATCGGCACCCGCATCTTCGGACCCGTGACGCGCGAGCTGCGTACCGAGAAGTTCATGAAGATCGTCTCGCTGGCCCCCGAAGTTCTGTAAGAAGGACAACGCCATGAACAAGATTCGCAAGGGCGACAAGATCATCGTGATCGCCGGCCGCGACAAGGGCAAGCAAGGCACTGTCAGCCTGCGCGCCGGTGAAGAACACGTGGTCGTCGAGGGCGTGAACCTCGTCAAGAAGCACGCCAAGCCGAACCCCATGAAGGGCACGACCGGCGGCATCGTCGAGAAGGCCATGCCCATCCATCAATCCAACGTGGCCATCTTCAATGCCGCGACCGGCAAGGCCGATCGCGTCGGCATCAAGCTGGTGGACGGCAAGCGCGTGCGCGTCTTCAAGTCCAGCGGCGAAGAAATCAAGGCTGCCTGAGGTACACCATGGCCCGTCTGCAACAACACTACCGCGAAAAGATCGCGAAAGAACTGACCGAGAAGTTCGGCTACAAGTCGCCGATGCAGGTCCCCCGCCTGACCAAGATCACGCTGAACATGGGCGTGAGCGAAGCCGTGGCGGACAAGAAGGTCATGGACCACGCCGTTGCCGATCTGACCAAGATCGCCGGCCAGAAGCCCGTCGTGACCAAGGCCAAGAAGGCCATCGCCGGCTTCAAGATCCGCGAAGGCCAGGCCATCGGCTGCATGGTCACCCTGCGCGGCGTGAAGATGTACGAGTTCCTGGACCGTTTCGTCACCGTGGCCCTGCCCCGCGTGCGTGACTTCCGCGGTATCTCCGGCCGGGCCTTCGACGGCCGCGGCAACTACAACATCGGCGTCAAGGAACAGATCATCTTCCCCGAGATCGAGTACGACAAGGTGGATGCGCTGCGTGGTCTGAACATCAGCATCACGACGACCGCCAAGACCGACGAAGAAGCCAAGGCGCTGCTGCAGGGCTTCCGCTTCCCCTTCAAGAACTAAAGGTGACCCTGTGGCAAAAGTTGCTTTGATCCAGCGCGAACTGAAGCGCGACAAGCTGGCCGCCAAGTACGCCAAGAAGTACGATGAACTGAAGGCGACCGCCAACGACGCGAAGAAGAGCGACGAAGAGCGTGCCGCCGCCCGCCTGGCGCTGCAGAAGCTGCCGCGCAACGCGAACCCCACCCGCCAGCGCAACCGTTGCGAAATCACTGGCCGCCCCCGTGGCACCTTCCGCCAGTTCGGTCTGGCCCGTGCCAAGGTCCGCGAACTCGCCTTCGACGGCGAGATCCCCGGCGTCACCAAGGCCAGCTGGTAAGCCAGGCAGGAGCAAGAAACATGAGCATGAGTGATCCCATCGCCGACCTGCTGACGCGCATCCGCAATGCGCAGATGGTCGCGAAGCCCACCGTGTCGGTCCCGTCTTCCAAGGTGAAGATCGCGATCGCACAGGTGCTGAAGGACGAGGGCTATATCGACGGCTTCCAGGTCAAGACGGAAGACGGCAAGACGAACCTCGAGATTTCGCTGAAGTACTACGCCGGTCGTCCGGTGATCGAGCGCATCGAGCGTGTGAGCCGCCCTGGCCTGCGCGTCTATAAGGGTGCCGGCGCGATCCCCAAGGTCCAGAATGGTCTGGGCGTGGCCATCGTCACTACCCCGCAAGGCGTGATGACCGACCGCAAGGCCCGTGCAAACGGCGTCGGCGGCGAAGTGCTGTGCTACGTGGCCTAAGACGGAGGAGCTGAACAATGTCCCGAGTCGGAAAAATGCCGATCACCGTCCCCGCAGGCGTGGACGTGCAGATCAAGGGCGACCAGATCAGCGTCAAGGGCGCTGGTGGCCAACTGTCCATCCCGGCCAACGCGCTGGTGAAGGTGTCGGCCAATGATGGCAAGCTGACCTTCGTGCCCGCCGACGAGTCGCGTGAATCGAACGCGATGAGCGGCACGGTGCGCCAGTTGGTCAACAACATGGTGCTGGGTGTGAGCAAGGGCTTCGAGAAGAAGCTGACGCTTGTGGGCGTGGGCTACAAGGCTGCTGCCCAAGGCACCAAGCTCAACTTGGCCGTGGGCTACTCGCACCCGGTCAACATCGAGATGCCTGCCGGCATCACCGTCGCCACCCCGACCCCCACGGAAATCGTGATCAAGGGTGCCGATCGCCAACGCGTCGGCCAGGTGGCTGCCGAGATCCGCGCGGTCCGCTCTCCCGAGCCCTACAAGGGCAAGGGCATCCGCTATGCGGACGAGAAGATCGTGATCAAGGAAACGAAGAAGAAGTAAGAGGCCGCATGATGTTGACCAAAAAGGAACAGCGCCTGCGCCGCGCCCGCCAGACCCGCATCCGCATTGCCACGCAGGGCGTCGCGCGTCTGATGGTGAACCGCACCAACCTGCACATCTACGCCACCGTCATCTCTGGCGACGGCGCCAAGGTGCTGGCCACGGCCTCCACGGCCGAAGCCGAAGTGCGCGCCTCGCTGGGTGGTGCTGGCAAGGGTGGCAATGCCGCCGCCGCCACCATCATTGGCAAGCGCATCGCCGAGAAGGCCAAGGCCGCCGGCGTCGAGAAGGTGGCCTTCGACCGTGCAGGCTTCGCCTACCACGGCCGTGTCAAGGCTCTCGCCGAAGCCGCCCGCGAGGCCGGCCTGCAGTTCTAAGCGCCCGCGCAGAACAGGAATTCAAGATGGCAAAGATTCAGGCAAGAACGCAGAACGAAGGTCCCGAGGACGGTCTGCGCGAGAAGATGATCGCGATCAACCGCGTCACCAAGGTGGTGAAGGGTGGTCGTATTCTGGGTTTCGCGGCACTCACCGTGGTGGGTGACGGCGACGGTCGCGTCGGCATGGGTAAGGGCAAGTCGAAGGAAGTGCCCGCCGCCGTGCAGAAGGCGATGGAAGAAGCCCGCCGCAACCTCATGAAGGTGTCGATCAAGAATGGCACCCTGCACCATGAAGTGACCGGCCACCATGGCGCCTCCACCGTGATGATGTCCCCGGCTCCCAAGGGTACCGGCATCATCGCCGGCGGCCCGATGCGTGCCGTGTTCGAAGTCATGGGCATCACCGACGTCGTGGCCAAGAGCCATGGCTCGTCGAACCCCTACAACATGGTTCGCGCCACGCTCGACGCGCTGAAGAACTCGACCACCGCCTCGGAAGTCGCTGCCAAGCGCGGCCTGACGGTCGAAGAGATCTTCGCCTGAGCAGGAGAGACGCAATGACGACGCAACAACAGACCGTGAAGGTCCAGCTGGTTCGCAGCCCCATCGGCACGAAGCAGTCGCACCGCGCCACCGTGCGCGGCCTGGGCCTGCGCAAGCTCAACAGCGTGAGCGAGCTGCAGGACACGCCCGCCGTGCGCGGCATGATCAACAAGATCGCCTACCTGGTGAAGGTGCTCTGACATGGAACTCAACAGCATCAAGCCCGCAGCGGGCGCGAAGCACGCCAAGCGCCGTGTGGGCCGTGGCATCGGCTCTGGCCTTGGCAAGACCGCAGGTCGTGGCCACAAGGGCCAGAAGTCGCGTGCCGGTGGCTTCCACAAGGTCGGTTTCGAAGGCGGCCAGATGCCGCTGCAGCGCCGCCTGCCCAAGCGTGGCTTCAAGTCGGCTTCGCTGAAGTTCAACGCCGAGGTCACCCTCGCCGCGCTGGAGCAGCTGGGCCTGGCCGAAGTCGATGTCCTGGCACTGAAGCAAGCCGGCCTGGTGGGTCAGCTGGCCAAGGTGGTGAAGGTCATCAAGGCTGGTGAACTGACGAAGGCCGTCAAGCTGACGGGTGTCGGTGCGACCGCGGGTGCCAAGGCCGCCATCGAGGCTGCCGGCGGCTCCGTCGCCTGATCCAGACGCGAAAGCAAGGCAGCACAGTGGCAACCAACGCGGCAACGCTCGCGAAGACCGGCAAGTTCGGCGACCTGCGTCGCCGGCTGGTCTTTCTGCTGCTCGCCCTCGTGGTGTACCGTATCGGCGCGCACATCCCCGTTCCCGGCATCAACCCGGACCAGCTGGCTCAGCTGTTCCAGGGTCAGCAGGGCGGCATCCTGAGCCTGTTCAACATGTTCTCGGGTGGTGCGCTGTCGCGCTTCACGGTCTTCGCGCTGGGGATCATGCCGTACATCTCGGCATCGATCATCATGCAGCTGATGACCTATGTCCTTCCCTCCTTCGAGCAATTGAAGAAGGAAGGCGAGGCCGGCCGCCGCAAGATCACGCAGTACACCCGTTATGGCGCGCTGGGTTTGGCTCTTTTCCAGTCTTTCAGCATCGCTGTGGCGCTGGAGGCGTCTCCCGGCCTGGTGGTGGCACCTGGTTTCGGCTTCCGGTTCACCGCGATGGTGAGCCTGACGGCCGGTTCCATGTTCCTCATGTGGCTGGGTGAGCAGATCACGGAGCGGGGCCTGGGCAACGGCATCTCGATCATCATCTTCGCCGGTATCGCTGCGGGCTTGCCCAATGCGATCGGCGGGTTGCTGGAGCTGGTGCGTACCGGCGCCATGAGCGTGATCGTGGCCCTGTTCATCGTGGCGTTGGTCGTGCTGGTCACCTACTTCGTGGTGTTCGTCGAACGCGGACAGCGCAAGATCCTGGTGAACTATGCGCGCCGTCAGGTGGGCAACAAGGTCTATGGTGGACAGGCTTCGCACCTGCCGCTGAAGCTGAATATGGCTGGCGTGATCCCCCCGATCTTCGCCTCGTCCATCATCCTGCTGCCCGCAACGGTGGTGGGTTGGTTCAGCACTGGCGACAGCATGCGCTGGCTCAAGGACATCGCTTCTGCGCTGGCCCCGGGACAGCCGATCTACACGCTGCTGTACGCAGCAGCGATCGTGTTCTTCTGCTTCTTCTACACGGCGCTCGTGTTCAACAGCCGCGAGACCGCCGACAACCTGAAGAAGAGCGGTGCGTTCATCCCCGGGATCCGTCCTGGTGACCAGACCGCCCGCTACATCGACAAGATCTTGCTGCGTCTGACGCTGGCTGGCGCGGTGTACATCACCTTCGTCTGCCTGCTGCCGGAGTTCCTGATCCTGAAGTACAACGTGCCGTTCTATTTCGGCGGTACCTCGTTGCTGATCCTGGTGGTCGTGACGATGGACTTCATGGCCCAGGTGCAGAACTACCTGATGTCGCAGCAGTACGAATCGCTGCTCAAGAAGGCCAACTTCAAGACGACGTTGGGTGGTTGAACGCAAGGTCGAGTGAACGCCCTGCCGCGACGAGCCGGGCACGCACATCGTGTTTCGGGCGTCCTAGGGTCGCCACAGTAAGAGTTAGGAGAAATGAAATGAGAGTTTCGGCATCGGTCAAGCCCATCTGCCGCAATTGCAAGGTCATCCGCCGCAAGGGTGTGGTGCGCGTGATCTGCACCGACCCGCGCCACAAGCAGCGCCAGGGTTGATTCGAGAGTTCTAGAGGACGCACATGGCACGTATTGCTGGCATCAACATCCCGCCGCACAAGCACGCCGAGATCGGCCTGACGGCAATCTTCGGCATCGGCCGTACCCGCGCTCGCAAGATCTGCGAAGCCTGCGGCATCGACTACGCCAAGAAGATCAAGGACCTGACGGACGCCGATCTCGAAAAGATCCGCGACCAGATCGCCCAATTCACGATCGAGGGTGACCTGCGTCGTGAAACCACGATGAACATCAAGCGCCTGATGGACATCGGCTGCTACCGCGGCTTCCGCCATCGTCGCGGTCTGCCGATGCGTGGTCAGCGCACGCGCACCAACGCCCGTACCCGCAAGGGTCCGCGCAAGGCTGCCCAGGCCCTGAAGAAGTAAAGAGAGAACAGCATGGCTAAAGCTCCTGCCAACAACGCCGCACAGCGTGTGCGCAAGAAGGTCCGCAAGAACGTTGCGGACGGCATTGCGCACGTGCATGCGTCGTTCAACAACACGATCATCACCATTACCGACCGCCAGGGCAACGCGCTGTCCTGGGCTTCCTCGGGTGGCCAAGGCTTCAAGGGTTCGCGCAAGTCGACGCCCTTCGCTGCCCAGGTGGCTTCCGAAGTGGCCGGCCGCGCCGCTGTCGAGCAAGGCATCAAGAACCTGGACGTCGAGATCAAGGGCCCCGGCCCGGGTCGCGAATCCTCGGTGCGCGCACTGGCTGCGTTGGGCATCCGCATCACGTCGATCTCCGACGTGACCCCGGTGCCCCACAACGGCTGCCGTCCCCAGAAGCGTCGTCGCATCTGAGGTGAGGCCGCCTGCGCAGTCCGCCTCCGGGCGGTCTGCGCGTTTTTGCGTTCTCGCTTTTCACAAGCCCACCGCCATCGACCGAAACGACTGATGGCTCCCGCGGCAGCAATGCTCGCGGCAGAAACCACAAGGAAAATACCGTGGCACGTTACCTCGGCCCCAAGGCCAAACTCTCCCGCCGTGAAGGCACCGACCTGTTCCTGAAGAGTGCCCGCCGCTCCATCGCGGACAAGGCCAAGTTCGACTCCAAGCCCGGCCAGCACGGCCGTACCTCGGGTCAGCGCACCTCCGACTTCGGTCTGCAACTGCGCGAGAAACAGAAGGTCAAGCGCATGTATGGCGTGCTGGAAAAGCAATTCCGCCGCTACTTCGCCGAAGCCGATCGCCGCAAGGGCAACACCGGCGCCAACTTGCTGTCGCTGCTCGAGTGCCGTCTGGACAACGTCGTCTATCGCATGGGCTTCGGTTCGACCCGTGCCGAAGCGCGCCAGTTGGTGTCGCACAAGGCGATCACGGTGAACGGCCAGTCGGTCAACATCCCGTCCTACCTGGTGAAGGCCGGTGACGTCGTGGCCGTTCGCGAGAAGTCCAAGAAGCAGGCCCGCATCATCGAGGCGCTGCAACTGGCCCAGCAGGTCGGCATTCCGGGCTGGGTCGAAGTGAGCATCGACAAGGCCGAAGGCACCTTCAAGAAGGCCCCGGACCGTGACGAATTCGGCGCTGACATCAACGAATCGCTGATCGTCGAACTCTACTCGCGTTAAAGCGAGACCCAGAGGCGACCGGTGGCGCTGCCGCGCAGCGCCACCCTTGAATGTTTTTGTACCCCCTCGAAGGCATTCGAGGCGGGCACTTCACCAGCCTTACCGGTGTAACGAGCCGGGGGTATTGAGAGGAAGTCCGCATGCAAACCACCCTGCTGAAACCCAAGACCATCCAGGTCGAGCAACTGGCTGCCAACAAGGCGAAGGTCACGCTCGAGCCTTTCGAGCGCGGCTATGGCCACACGCTCGGCAACGCGCTGCGCCGCGTTCTGCTGTCGTCGATGGTGGGGTATGCAGCCACGGAAGTGACGATCGCCGGCGTGCTGCACGAGTACTCGTCGATCGACGGCGTCCAGGAAGACGTCGTGAACATCCTGCTCAACCTCAAGGGCGTGGTGTTCAAGCTGCACAACCGCGACGAGGTCACGCTGAGCCTGCGTAAGGAAGGCGAAGGTCCGGTCACGGCCGCCGACATCCAGACGCCGCACGACGTCGAGATCATCAATCCCGAGCATGTCATCGCCCACCTGTCGCAAGGCGGCAAGCTGGACATGCAGATCAAGGTCGAGAAGGGCCGCGGCTACGTGCCCGGCACCATGCGCCGTTATGCGGACGAGCCGACCAAGTCGATCGGCCGCATCGTGCTCGACGCGTCGTTCTCGCCCGTCAAGCGGGTGAGCTACACCGTCGAGAGCGCCCGCGTCGAGCAGCGCACCGACCTGGACAAGCTGCTGGTCGAGATCGAGACCAACGGTGCGATCACCGCCGAAGATGCCGTGCGCGCCTCGGCCAAGATCCTGGTCGAGCAACTGGCCGTCTTCGCGCAGCTGGAAGGCGGCGAGCTGACCGGCATGTTCGAGCAGCCTGCCCAGCGCAGTGCTCAGCAGTTCGACCCGATCCTGCTGCGCCCTGTCGATGAGCTGGAACTGACCGTGCGCTCGGCCAACTGCCTGAAGGCCGAGAACATCTACTACATCGGCGATCTGATCCAGCGCACCGAGAACGAGCTGCTCAAGACCCCGAACCTGGGTCGAAAGTCGCTCAACGAAATCAAGGAAGTCCTCGCTTCGCGCGGTCTGACCCTTGGCATGAAGCTCGAAAGCTGGCCACCGGCCGGCCTCGACAAGCGCTGAGAAGTCCTCGGGCTTCTCGCTCCACGGGGCAGTACCTGATCCGGCTGCCCCGATCAACTAAAGTCAAAAGGAAATCACCATGCGTCACGGCCTCGGTCTTCGCAAACTCAACCGCACCAGCTCGCACCGCCTCGCGATGCTGCGCAACATGTCCAACTCGCTGATCGAGCACGAAGCCATCAAGACGACCGTGCCCAAGGCGAAGGAACTGCGCCGCGTCGTGGAGCCGCTGATCACGCTGGCCAAGAACCCCACCGTCGCCAACAAGCGCCTGGCGTTCGACCGCCTGCGCAACCGCGACAACGTCGTCAAGCTCTTCAACGAACTGGGCCCGCGCTACCAGGCTCGCCCGGGTGGCTACACGCGCATCCTGAAGATGGGCTTCCGTGTTGGCGACAACGCACCCATGGCGCTGGTCGAGCTCGTCGATCGTCCGGAAATTTCTGACGAACAAGACGTGCAAACTTCGCAAGACTGACATATAATCTATTCTTCGACGCGCGATGGAGCAGTCTGGTAGCTCGTTGGGCTCATAACCCAAAGGTCGGAGGTTCAAATCCTCCTCGCGCAACCATCTTTAGAGACCCGCCGGCTGCAGCAAACAAAAGCTGCTCGGCGGGTTCTTTCATTTGGGCCCAGCTCTCGCCCGTCTCTTCGTTGCGGCAGAGGATGATCTCGCCCAGCAGGCCGGCCACCACGGGCCGCGCCTCAGCCACGGTACCGGCCAGCGACTCGCGCAGGTTCATCACCAGCCTGCGATAGGCCGCAGCGATCTGGTCTGCGCTGATCGTCACCTGCGGCGTCTGCTGCAGCGTCGCCTCCAACGTCTTTCGTTCCAGCTCGGCCGCACGCAGGCGCGTGGCCAGGGCTTCGCTCGCCCCCACCGCGACGATGGCGTCGACGATGCGCTTGATCTCTTTGTCCAGCTCCGCGCCGCGCCGGCGTGCATCGGCCTGGGCTCGCTCGTGCCCGCCGTCCAGGTCGGCCATCAGGCGGCGCACGGTGGTCTGCACCTCGGCCATCGCGGCGGGGCTCAGCAGATCCTCGCGCAGCTCGGCCAGCAGGCGGTGGTCCACGTCCTCGCGGCGCCAGGTCGCGCTGTTTGGGCATGCGGTCGGGCCCTTGTCCTTGTGGGCGCTGCAGCCGTAGCGCACCGAACTGATGGCGGTAATGGCGCCGCCGCAGGTCGCGCAGCGCAGCAGGCCGCCGAACAGCGTGGCATGCGGGCGGCCACGGCCCGGCGCGCGCTTGAGCGCGAGCGGCCGCGTGCTGTCCCATAGCGCCTGATCGAGGATGCGCAGCTCGGGCGCCTCGCGCACCATCCACTCGGACGGCGGGCGCGCGACGGCGAGGCGCTTGCCCGTCTCCGGGTCCTTCAGCCACTGCCGGCGGTTCCAGACCACGCGGCCGATGTAGATCTCGTTGTTGAGCAGGCCGTCGCCCATCTTCGGGTTGCCCACCAGCGCGCTCGCGGCCCAGCCGTTACCGCGTGGACTGGGCACGCCGCGCTCGTTGAGCTTGTAGACGATGCTGCGCAGGGTCGCGCCGGCGGCCACCTGCTCATAGATCCAGCGGACGTGCCGGGCCTGCTCTTCGTTGATGACGATGCGGTGGCCGCCTTCCTCTTGCACGCTGGCGTAGCCGTAGGTGCGGCCGCCGGCGGCAAAGCCGCGCTCGAACTGACCCTGCAGGCCGCGGTGGGTCTTCGCGCGCAAGTCGTCGAGGTACAGCTCGTTGACCAGGCCGCGCGCAATTCGCATGACCTTGCGGCCCGAAGCCTGGGTGTCGTAGCCGTCGGCGGTGCCGATGATGCGGATGCCGCGGTGCTCCAGCCGCTTCACCGCGCGCTCCTGCTCGGCCAGGTCGCGCGTGATGCGGTCGAGGCCTTCGACGATCAGCACGTCGAACCGATCAGCAAGCGCGTCGGCGAGCAGGGCCTTGCCGCCCGCGCGCAGGGCGACCGGCGTGCTGCCGCTGATGCCCTCGTCGGCGTGCACCATGGCGATGGCCCAGCCCTCACGCGCGGCGCGCTCGCGGCCGGCGCGCAGCTGGTCGGTGATGCTGTTCTGGCTCTGCTGGTCAGTGCTGTATCGGGCGTACAGGCAGACTCTCATGTCGGGCTTCAATGGTCTGGTGGACGAGCTGCCGGGCGAGTAGCTCGATCAGTTGGGCGCGGAAGTGCGCGCGGTCGGCGCGGGGGCGCATCGTAGGGCTGCCGCGGCCGGCCAGTGATTTCGGCCTCCCTTCGGCGGCGAACTGTCGGACGGTCAAGGCGTGGCCTCCGGTTTCGTTCTGGCCGCCGCGGCACGTTCACGCACGCGGCGCACTTGCTGTGCGCGGCGCGCTTCCTCGAACGCCGCGGCGGTGTCGGCGCGGGCGGTGGCTGCGCGCTCTTCGATGAAGGCCGCGATGCGGCGCAGGGCCGCGCTACAGCGCCGGTCGAGGCTGAACACGGGCCGGGCCTTCATGCCGCCACCTCTTCAAGGTCGAACAGGCTTGGCATGGCCAGCTCGCGCGCGGCAGCCTCGCAGTAGGCGGCGCCGTCGGCGAAGTAGGTGGGGCTCAGCTCGCAGCCGCGGCCGCGGCGCTTGAGCTTCACGGCGATGTAGGGCACCGTCATCAGGCCGCCAAAGGGGTCGAACACCTCTTCGCCTTCGTTGGTGAATTGGGTGATGGCCCGCTCGGCAATGTCGAATTGCATCGGGCACAGGTGCATTTCGCGGCCGGCGGAGGACTGGGCTCCGTTGAGGGTGCGCATGCGCGTGATGTCGGTCCACACGTCATCGCTCCACGACTGCGGCTGCAGCAGCATGAAGCTGGTGGGCAGCATGCCCTTTTCGGACAGGGCCTCGCCGATCTTCACGTCGTGCTCGAAGTCATAGACGGCGGTCAGCGAGTGCTGTTTGAACAGCTTGAAGATGACGTCGTGCGGCAGGCCCTCCAGCTCTTCGGGCGTGAGCAGGCGGTTGCCGCTGGAGCGCATGAAGCCATGCGCGTCGAGCTGCCAGCGGGCGCGGGAGTACTTGCCCTTGGACTTGACCACCGGCACGTCGGCATAGCCGCGCGTCGGGTCGCTGGGCGCCTTGCGGAACAGCAGCAGGTACTCGCTCATTCCGCAGCCCTGGCGCGAGCCGTCCTTGCACTGTTCGCTCCAGCCCAGGCGGTAGGTCTGGGCGTTCTCGCGCACCACGTCGGTGGTGATGGTCTTGCGGCCGATGAAGTGGAAGCCGTGCCGGCGGAAGCGGGCGACGGTGTCGAGGTCGAAGGGGTACTCGGTCTGGAAGCCCAGGCCGGTCATGCCGCCCGGCACGATGCGGTTCTTGACGTGGATGGCGGCCACCCGGCCGGGCTGCAGCACGCGCAGCAGCTCGGGGATCAGGAAGTCCATCTGCTGGAAGAAGTGCTCGTTGTTGTCGGTGTGGCCGAAGTCCGCATAGTTCGGCGAGTACTCGTACTGGGTGGAGAAGGGAATCGACGTCAGGATCAGGCCCACGCTGTCGCTCTCCATGCGGCGCGTCTCTTTCACGCAGTCCTCGTTCACCAGGGTGTAGCCCTCGCCCTTGACCTCGACCCGCTCGACGCCGAGCGCGCGGGTCAGCTGCTGGGCCATGGCGATGCGCGACAGCCCGTACTCACGAATGATTTCTGCCATCTTGGCCCTCAGCTCTTTGTCTTGGTTCCACTTGCGTTCGAGGTTGCGGCGCACCTCGCGCTCGGCCTCGGTGTAGATCAGGTCGATGCGCACGCGGTGCGGCTGCAGGAAGCGGTGCACGCGGTGGATCGACTGGATGAAGTCCTTGAACTTGTGGCCGATGCCGAGGAAGACCTCCCAATGGCAGTGGCGCTGGAAGTTGCAGCCCGAGCCCAGCATCACCGGCTTGCCAGCCAGCTCGGGCACCTTGCCGCGGGCGAAGCCGATCACGGCCTGCTCGCGTTCTTCGAGGTCCTGTGAGCCGTACACCGAGACGATGCCCGGCACCGCCTGCTCGATGGCGCGCCGCTCGTCTTCGAGGTCGTGCCAGATGATGCGGTGCGCGGCCGGGTCTTCGGCCCGGATCTCCAGCAGCTTGGCCACGCGCGCGGACAGGCTCGCGCGCTTCTCGCGGGCCGCGTCCACCACGCCGATGGCCTGGGTGCGAAACATGCGCTGCTGGCCCCATTCCTCGGCGCCGGCGTCGCTGTGGTCGCTGGGGATTTCGTGCCAGCGCACGTCCAGCGGCGGCAGCTCGTAGCCGGCATCCGAGAAGCTCGGGTCGAGGTCCGACGGGCGCTGCACGAACAGGGCCCAGCTCGCCATCCACAGCCAGAACTCGCGTTCCTTGTGCGGGTGAATCGTCAGCTGGTCGGCCTTCTCACTGTTGCGCTTGAAGAAGCGGGTTTTCGCCTGGCCCACGTCCATGATGTCGAGGAAGGCGGCATAGGCCAGCAGCTCCACGTACTCATTCGGGCTCGGCGTGGCCGTGGCCACCAGGCGGTACCGGACGCTGCCACCGCGCACGCGCTGGTGCATGCTGCGCCGGTCGTCGCCCGCGAAGAGCGCCATGAACTCACGGAAGGTCTTCGAGCCACCGAAGGCCCGCAGGCAATCGGCCTCGTCGAGGCTGGCGACCGAGAAGTCGCGCGGGTCGAGCTTGCCTTCGCGCACCGTTTCGTAGTTGGTCAGGTAGATGCCCTCGGAGTCGTCGCATTCGGCCAGCGAGCGCACGAACTTGACGCGCGGGATGCGGTCAGGCCGGCCCGCCTGCCAGGCGCGCAGCTGCTCGCGCTGCGCGTCGGTGAAGGCCGGGTCGTCGCCGGTGGCCAGCTTGTGCGCGTCGGCGATGAACTCCAGCCGCACGCCCAGGGGCAGCACGACCAGGCCCATGCCGCCGGCGTGCTGCCGCACGATGCGGACGAACTCCAGCTGGTCGAAGGTCTTGCCCAGGCCGAAGGCCTTGAACACTGCGCGGCGACCACCGGCGACGGCCCAGCGCACCGTGGCGCGCTGGAACGGGGCCAACAGCGGGTTGACCTCGTCGTCGCCGATGTCGAAGCCCAGGGACGGGGCGAGCTGGACCTTGGCGCGCAGGAAGTCGGTGTAATCCTCGCCGCTCATGCAGAGCCTCCTGCCAAGCTCAACGCCACAGCCACATTGCGCACCCAGATGGGCGTGCTGCCCAGCGCGAAGGTCTCGCCGCTCCAGGCCAGCATCAGCGTGCGGCCCATTTCCTCGGCCACTGCCTGCGCGGCCGCGGGCGGGACGGCGTTGCCGATGCGCTCGCGCCAGGCCTGATCGCTCAGGCCGTCGAGTTCGAGCTGATCTTCCGGGTCCACGAGCGACTGCAGCGCGGCCAGCTCCAGCGTGGTGAAGGGCCGGTGCCATGTGCCGTCGAGCGATCGGATGCGGCAGACCAGCTTGTCGGCCGGCGCGGGCATCGGGCGCGGGTCGGCCACGCTCCACCGGCCGTTATCGTGATCGGCCGAGGCGCTGACCGCGCCGCTGTGGCCGTCCCACGGCACAACGCCGTAGTGGCCGCCCGTGAGGTAGGCATCGCCGGCGCTGCGCTGGATTCCCGGCCGCGGGTCGGCGACCGCGTAGGAGCCCTCGCCCGACGTGCTGCCGCCGATCACCGTGCGGCCTGCGGCGGCCCAGTCCGCGCAGTGGTACTTGCCGAAGAGCCGCCCCTGCGGGCCGCGCGGATCGGCCACAGCCTGGGCGCTGCCGTGCGCGCCGGTGACGGTGTTGCCGGTCCGGTCCCAGGCGACGATGCGGAACTCGTTCGAGAACTTGGCGGGCCCGCCGTGGCGCGGGTCGGCCACGCTGAACGTGCCTTGGCCAGGCGACTTCACGCCGATCACGGCGCCGGCCGTCTGTTCCATGCGAATGACGCCGTACTGCTGGTACTGGGCGGCGCCGGCCTCGGCACGCGGGTCGGCGACGGCGAAGCGGCCGTTGCTGGGCAGCGACTCGCCGGCCACCGCGCCGGCGGTACCGGCCCAGTCCGTGACGCCACAGCCTGCACCGTAGAGCTGGTGCCGCGGGTCGGCCACAGAGAAGGCGCCGTTGTGCGGCCGGTTCGCGCCGGCGACCACGCCCGTGGGCTCGGCCCAGTCGCGCACGCCCAGCGCGCCGCCGTGCATGTCCGGCACGATGAGGAAGTCACTCAGCACGCCGTCCTCGACCGCCAGCCGGTTCAGGCTGCGCCAGTCGCTGCCAGCTTCGACGAACGCGAGGCGCACCCAGGTCTTCCACTGCAGTGAGGGCACGCGGTGCATGGGCCCGGCGCGCAGATCGCCCGGCAGCGGCATGCGGCCGAGCACGTCGCCGACGGCGCGCAGCTGCTGCTTGGCGGGCTCGTAGAGGAAGGGCGGCACCTTGGCCATGTGGCGGGCCACAAGCAGGAAGCGCTTGCGGCTCTGTGCCAGGCCGGCCAGCTCGCCGCAGTCGTGGGTGGTCTCGGCGACCGCGTAGCCATAGGTCCGAAGCAGGTCGCCGATCTGGTCGAGCAGGTGCCGCCCGCGCGTGGCGATGCGCGGCACGTTCTCGAACAGCAGCATCTCGACCGGGTCGTCTTTGTAGGCCTCCAGCAGCAGCCAGATGCCGCGCAGCGTCAGGCGGTTGAGCGCCTGATACTTTTCGGTCTTGCTCTTGCCCTCGGACAGCAGGCCGCTGAAGCCCTTGCACGGCGCCGACAGGAAGACGATGTGCGGCCGCTCGTGGTGGAAGGCCGCGTGAATGTCAGCGGGCGTGGCCTCGCGCCAAGTAGCCGGCGGCTCCGCGCCGTGAAAGGCCGTGTACTGGCTGCGGTCGAACATGTCCAGCACGGTGCCGGCGACGCCGGCGGCGCGGCCGAAGTCGGCGATGGCGGCCGGGTCGTTGTCGATGCCGCCAACGCAGCGGAACCGCGCGCGCTGGCTACCCAGCACCGGCCGGGCGGCATTGAAGCCCTTGGCGCCGCCGCCCAAGCCGCAGAACAGGTGGCCATGGCGAATCTCAATGGTGGTGGGCATCAGCATGCAGCAACACCCCGGATCAGGTAGGCCGCGATGAAGCCAAAGCAGCCGCCCATGGCGATCAGCAGCAGCGACTCGAAGAGGTTCAGCGTGCGCTCGGTTTCGGGCACGTCGTCGGTGACGTTGAAGTGGTCAGGCATGGGCAGCCTCCGGGGTGGGGTTGGTGGTGGGTTTGGCGTAGAGCTCCGCGCCGGCGACGTCGGCCAGGCTGGCGGTTCCGGCACGGATGCGGGCGGCGATCCAGTCGGCGCCGCTCATGAACTGGAAGGCGAGCGCCGAATGCGCGATCAGCAGTGCCTTCGAGGCCTCGGCCGCGTCGTGGAGCACCGGTGCCTGGGCGTTCTGCCAGGCGTCGTCGGCGCTCAGCTGCACGATGGTGCGCAACGCGGCATGCAAGGCCCGCGCTTCGGGCGAGCCGGGCGCGGTGGCGGCGGCGACTTCGACGCCGATGCCGACCATCCAACCCAGGTGGGCCAGCAGCTCGCGCTGGGGCGTGCCGTCGTCGGCGAGGTAGATCTCGAGTCCGATGGTGGTCATGTGCTGCGCCATCTGCTGCTTGGCCACGGCGTGGCCGACGGGGTGCGCGAAGGCGTTGCGATTCCGCTGCGCGCGGCGTTGGGCGCGGTTCATGGTCAGGCCCTCCGACGCGCGGGCAGCGCTGCGATGAAGGGCAGGCCGAGCACGGCCTCGGCCAGCGCGTCGAGGCTGCCCTCGTTCTGGATGTCGTGGTCCGCCTGCAGCTGGTGCCGCTCGCTGCTGTGGTGCGCGGTGTCTTCGGCCAGGCGAATGGCCCGGCTGCTGTGCACCCGCACGATGTGCAGTGGGGCACCCAGCGCGGTCAGCATGGCGTGCTCTATGGGGTCGCGCAGGTCGGTGATGGCGACATGGCGGAAGCCGGTGCCGAACTGCCGGCGTACCCAGCCGGTCACGATGGCGGCGTAGTGCTCGGGTCGGTACCGGCGCTGGTAGCTGGCCCACTGCTGCATGGTCCAGCGCGGGCTGCGCGGCTCGTGCAGGCTCAGGCCGCTCTCGAAGCACCAGCTGATAAAAGCCGGCTCGCCGCACATGCCGACGGCGAGCGCGGGCAGCGGCAGCTCTTTGGTGGGCCGGTGCGTCAGCATGCGCTCATCGATGCGCCAGGCCGCGCTGATCTCGCGGCGCAGGGCGTCGGCGAAGGCGATGGTCTGGAAGTTGTGCACGTCGGCCAGGGCCTTGGCGGCGCTGTCCTTGCCGGCACCGGTGCGGCCGGTGAAGGCGACGATCAGGCACTTGGCGTAGTCGGGGCGGCCGAAGGGCCACGCGGCAGAAGCGACGGCACTCACTTGGCACCTCGCACGGTCAGCGGCCGCACGTTGTCGGCGGCCAGGTCGAGGGTCTGCTGCTGCGCGGCGTCCTTGGCGGCCTGCTCGGCGGCCAGGCGCTTGCGCTCGCGGGCGAAGGTGGCCTTGAGGTCGGTCTTGACTGCGGCCCGGTACTGGAAGGCACGGTCGGTGATGCCGCGCGTGGGGAAGGTGATGCGCGGCGCGGTCATTGCAGGCTCCGAACCGCCACCAGGTGGCATTCACCGAACTCGTCCCAGGCCGCGTCGAACGCGGCGGCCGCGTTGGGCGCGATGGCGAAGTAGCGGTGGCTGACGCGCTGGGCGTCCACCACGCGCACGGCGTAGGTCTTCATGGTTCAGGCCTCCAGGGCGGTGGGGATGGGGGAAGCGGCGGGCGCGGGCTCGACGCGGTCGATCTGGTGGCCGATGGCGGCCTCCGCGCGTTGCGCGGCTTCGTCGGCGGTGCGGGCGCGCACCTGCACGTAGAGGGCGAGCGGCTCCTGACCGGGCACGGTGCGCCGGTAGTGGCAGCGGAAGGAAGACGCAGCGGCGATGTGCATGCGGGTGGGCTCCGGTGGTGGTGGATCAGTGGCCAGCGGCGGCGAGGGCGCGCAGGCGGGCGGCGCCGGCCTTCGCGCGGGCGGCGATGGCGGCGAATTCGGGGGAATCGATGTCGTCGAGCGGGTTGGGCGCCCGCGCGGCCGGCGGCTCGGGCTCGGCCGGGCGTGCCTGGGCCCGGCGGATCAATGCGGCGGCCTCGGCGATGGCCGGATCGGGCATGCGGAAGCTCGTGCGCTCGCCGTCGATCACGTAGACCGGGGCTGCCGGCGCCGCCGGCGGGGGCCGCCGTGCGCCGCGGGCCGGCTTCAGGGGCTCCAGCGGCAGGATTTCGGGGCTGTCGTAGGCCTTCGGCCAGGGATCGTCGCCATGCAGGAGCTGGCGGATCGGCTCCGACGTGAGCCGGGCCGTACAGTTATTGAAACGAGTCCAAGGGCGGCCCAGCGCTGCGCGCTGGCCCTTGTCCTGCTCGGCTTCGCCGACGCAGGATTTCCACGACTGGCGGCGGCTGATGAGCCAGTGGCCGACCTTCGTCTCGACGCCGACGATGGTCTTGCGGTCGATCTTCTCGCCGTAGCCGTTGGTGTCGCCCTTGTTCACGCGCACGGCGGCGCGCAGCATCCAGGCGCTGCGCTTCTGGCACATGCCGCCCTGGGCGCGGACGTAGCGGTCCCACGATGCCTGCAACTGGCCGAACTTGTGCGAGGCGTACCAGGCCTTGACCGCGGCCGAGTCGCCGAAGTCGAGCCGCAGCTGCGCCCGGTCGATCTGGTCCTTGGTGACGCGGCGCAGCTCGCGCCATACCGTCACGCTGGGCTGCCCGATGGCTTGGAACTGCCGGATGCCCCAGGTGCTGGCCCAGGCGTCCACGCGCTGCCAGCCCTTGTATTCGCGCGTGTCCATAACGTGCTCGAAGCCGTCGATGGTGTCGGTGTGCACGCCCACGCCAGCGTCGCCGCCGTCCTGGGCGCCGACGTTCTTGGCCACGTACTTCGCCACATAGCCGGCTGCGCCGCCGCGCACCATGGCGATGAACTTGCAGCGGTTGCGCACGGCGCCGGGCTCGTCGCCGGCGTCGCTCAGCCAGTAGCCGCTGATGATCGAGCGGGCAAGGTTGGCCTGCTCCTGCGTGGCGAACCACAGCAGCGCATGCCAGTGCGGGCAGCCGTCGTGGTGCGGCTCGGCCACGCGGATGCCGTAGGCCTTCACGTCCTTGCGCGCCATCTTGGCGCGGGCCTTCGCCCACATGCCGCACAGCCACTGCTGCGCGTCGCGGGGCGTGGCGCCCTCGTACTTGGGGTTGCGCGTGGGCTTGGCGTGGCGCGACTTTCCGCCCGACAGCACGGCATGAAAGCGGCTGGGGCAGGTGAGGGTGAGGAACAGGCCGAAGTGCCCCTGCGCGTCGGCGTATTCCTCGCAGCCGCGGATGCGGGTCATCAGCTCGCCGCGGCGGATGTCCCGATTGCTTGGCGAAAGCGCCGCCAGCTCGGACAGGCTGTAGACCTGGCCGGCCTCGTTGCGCATCTTGACGCGCTTGAGCAGATCCGCGTTGCGGCGGTTCTGATCGAGCCGGCGCCGGCAGGCCTCGTCGCTGGCGTAGCCGCCATTGCGGTGGTGCACCACGGCCAGCTTGATGGCGGCGTGTTCCACAGTGCGCGCCACCTTGCGGCGCAGCGCCCGGCGCCACCACTGCTCGGAGAGGGCACGGGCGATCAAGCCCTCGGGCGTCTCGGCCGTGGGCGCGTCCACGCCGATGCGCTCGCAGTAGTCGAGCACCACGTCCAGGCGGTCTTGCAGGCCCATGGGCAGCGGGTGCCCGTTGAGCATGTCGTCGACGGTGTTGGCACAGCGGCGGGCGCGGGTGCAGACCTCGCCGTCATCCACAGACCAATGCAGGATGTCGTGGTGCTCGTGCTCGAAGGCACGCATGGCATCGACGCGCGACAGGTGCCAGCTCGTCCACTCGCCCTGTACCGCCTTGGCCACGGGCCTGCGCGGCATGATGATGTCGAGTGCCGGCACCCACTGCGGCGGCACCGTGGCCCGCAGCCGGGCGTCCATCGACCGGGCCACCAGCGCGACGTGGTCCGCCACATTCAGCGACGAATGCTGGCGCATCCAGAACACCGGGTTCGGCTTGGCGTGGCGCGGGGCGACGAGGCGCATGGTGGGCCGGGCCTACAAGGTCAGCGCGCCGAGGGCACGCAGCACGCGCAGCCAGGTGCGCAGCGTGGCGCGGATGGCGAGTCGCTCCGCGTCGGTGAACTCACGCCAGCGGCGGCGCAAGGCGTCGTCGGGGTCGCCCATGCCGGCCGCCGTGAGCACGAGGAAGCGCAGCAGCTGCGGCAGTTGCTGCCACTCCTGCTCTTCGATGAGCACGGCGCGGTCACCACGCACGGCGACGACGAACTCTTCGCGCAGCTGCGCGATGGTTCCGCGGTGCGGGGCATAGAAGGGGTTGGGCTGACCATCGGGGATTCGAGGCGGGGGCTTGGGCGGGCCGGGTGTCGCGTCGGGTTCGGGGGACTCGGCGGGCGGCATGAACTCAGGCGGGCTGGGCGGCTCCCTGGGCTGCGGGATCGCGCAGCGGCACGCCCGTATCGGTGGCCGGATGCCGGCCCGCCGTCTCCGCCGTGATGTGGCCGAGTGCGATGGCGTCGAGTACCCACTGACGCATGCATGTGGTTTCCACCACTTGGCGGCCGCGCATGAAGACGAGGCGGTCGCGGCTGACCGTCGAGCCATCCGCATAGGCGAACACGATCCGCCAGCCGGCCTCCAGCAGCACACCGGCCAGGGCGTTCTGCTCTCGCGGGTCGCGCCACATGGAAATGCTGTCCTCGGGGCGCAGCACCACGGCTTCCACGCCGCGGGCCAGGTCGTTGCTGCGGTAGCGCATGGGGCTCAGCCGCACGCACTCCAGATCGATCAGCGCGCCGCGCTCGCGAGCCTCTCGCACGAGTGGCTCCAGCGGCTGCAGCCGCTCCGCCACGACGCGCAGCTCGGCCAAGCGGGCAGCGTGGCGCGCGTGCTCCTGCATCAGCGCACGCTCCAGCAGAGAGAGTCGCTGTACCTGTTCAGGCGACAGCTTGGGCACCTTGGGCACATCGATGCGGTCGGCGTGCTTGGCGGCGAATCGGCGGGCGTTGAGGGACATGACGGGGCTCCAGCGCAGAAAAAAGGCGTGAGAGGGGCCGCACGCCCTGTCTAGGGCGCGTGGCGGGTGGGGGTGGGGGCTATCGCGCCGAGGGGCGCGAGGTGGGCGTCAGCCCGGTGGGGCGGCGGGCATGGCGCCTCCGCTTCCCTGGCCCGGGCCCCAGTCGTTGGTGGGCTCGTGCAGGTGGGCCAGGAACTCGGCCTCGTCGGCAGCGACGTTGCCTTCATCGGCCAGCTGCAGGGCGAGCTGACCGCGGCGGATGTGCTTGGAAAGCGGCAGACGAATGTCAGCCGCGGGGATGCTGGACAGCACCAGGGTGCGGACGAACTCCAGCGTGGAGACGCCGACGAAGCCGCAGCGGAAGTTGCGGCAGCGGTAGGTGATTTCGCGCATGGTCTGGCTCATGGCCCGGCTGTCCACCGCCGTGCAGCGCGTGCCGCAGTGGGGGCAGTCGATGGTGATGCGCAGGTAGCGGTTGTTGGCGTCGGCCTGCTCGGCGGTGTCTTTGTTCACCGTGACTTACCCCCGACGATCAGCCGTAAAGCGCGGCGCGAGCCCCTGCCGCCGCCCATCTTGCGACGCAGGTTCTCTTTCACCAGCCACTCAGCAGCCGCATGCAGGCTGGTGAAGCCTTGCTGCACGCGTACACGCTCCAGCATGCGCGTCTGCTCGGGGGTGAAGTCAACGTCTCGGGTATTCATGTTCTTGTCTGCCGAAAGTCAGCCGTGTGCACGCTGCTTGGCGGCTTCCTGTGCCGCGCGCTGGGCGCGAAACTGCATTGGGCTTGGCGGCGACCATACGAACATCAGTTCCTTGGCCAGCTCAATCAAAAACTTCTGGACTGCCCAGTCTCCAGCCGTCAGCACGCCCAATCTGCACAGTTCGTCGAAGCTGAAGCGCAGGCCCTGCGACACGAGCGTGACGGTCTCGCCGGCGATCAGTAGTTCCATGTCCGACTCACGCCAAGCGCCGATCCATGCAACGCCCTGAACCTTGCAGCGGTGCTGTTCCACGGCACTGCGGATGCTCCAGAGCCAGCCGTGCACCACGCCGGCTTGATATCCGCCGACCACGGCGCCGGTGTGGCGGCTGCAGCGCGCAAGGTCGCGTGCCTCTCCGCGGTAGATGGTCCACACGCACTCGGCATGGGTCGCATCTACAGCGCCCAGAACGAAGGAGAAGGTTTCGCCCCTCACGCCTGTGCGTCCTCTTGGCCGGCATCCAGCCCCAACACGCGGCGCGCTTCGGTCATTGCCATTTCGCGCAGCATCGTGGTCATCTGCTCACCCTTGAAATTGGCCATGGCGCGGAGCAACTCATCCTCGTAGTCGTCGAAGCGGATGGTCACGCGGTTGTCGCGCACGCGCTTGGGGTCGGGGTACATCGGCGGAAGTCCTTCGGGCAAAGG
This sequence comes from Pseudacidovorax sp., assembly GCF_017991995.1. GTDB lineage: Bacteria > Pseudomonadota > Gammaproteobacteria > Burkholderiales > Burkholderiaceae_C > Xenophilus. Next base: position 304,295 of record NZ_JAGOPN010000004.1, read on the forward strand.
ATGGAGGTCGGAGGGGAAAGGTCAGAAGTGCTGGACGGCCGAGGCGGCGGCGCCGCTGCGGCCGAGCTCGGCCTCGTACTGGGCCAGTCCCTTGAGGTAGATGCGACGCGCGAAGCTGGACATAGACCGCTCTTCGCGTTCGGCATGCTCTCGGCAGCGCTGGTGCTCGGCAGGGGAGACGCGCATGCCGATGAGGACGTCGGCATCACCGCGCACTTCGGGCGGGAGCGACGGGCGACCAAGGCGACGGGCGGTGGTGGTCATACGGCTACTATTCGGGGCTGTTTAGGGCTGTTTTTTCTTGTGTTGGGCGAATTCTGGTGGTCGTTTGCCGGATCGTCAAGCGTTTTGGTGGGCAAATGCCGGATTTCTGTTCTCGACTGATCGAGGAGCGCAAGCGGCTTGGCCTCAATCAGGCCGCCTTTGGCGCTCTTGGCGGCGTGACGAAGGACTCGCAGCTCAACTACGAAAAGGGCACTCGACGGCCTGATTCGGAGTACCTAGAAGCGCTCGCCATGCATGACGTGGACGTCTCGTATGTGCTGACCGGCCATCGCATGCACATGCGGGAGACGCGCCCTGCAGCTCAATCCAGTCGCGGGCGTGGGAAGGTTTCGGACGACGCGTTCATCGTGGGAATGGCCGCGAGCGTGGATCTCAGCGAAGACTCACCAGCCGGTGCCATCGTCCGCACATTGACGCCTGAAGAGGCTGCGCTACTGGACAACTACAACGCAGCCGACGAGAAGGGCCGCGCGGCTGCGCGCAGCGTTCTTGATGCGCTCGCGGAACCAAAGAAGAGGGCCAACGGATAGCCTGAGCCTGATCCTGGCCGAGCTGTTCCGTTGGAGTGTGGTGGTTGGCTGCGCCTTCTTGGACGCAGTGGACTAGGAGGGTCTATGGGTGATGCTCAGACGCCATTGGCATTCCGGTACAAAAACGCTGCCGGCGAAGTGAGCGAACGTGTGCTTACGACGTGGTCGGAGGTCGGTCACTACGTCGAGGGCTTCGATCAGCGCGCGGGCAAGTTCTGCACGTTCCGAAAGGATCGCGTGGTCGAGTACTTGGATGACGCCGCCAGCCTGCTCGCGACGCCGCGCAGCTCGCCGCCGCCAAAGGTGAGGCAAGCCACTCTGAAGGACGAACGCCCACAGATCCTGTTCACCGGTTTCGCGGCGGTGCAGCGAGCCCACCTTGAAGGGCTCGCGGATGCCGGCGGGCTGCGCGTCGTGAAGACCGTCACCGCTGCGCTGGTGTTCCTCTGCGCTGGGCCTACGGCCGGCCCCGCCAAGGTGGCGAAGTCGCGCGCACAGGGCGTCTACATCGTTCGCGAGCCCGAACTCCATTCGCTGATTGAGACGGGTGAACTGCCGGACTATGCACTCGATGGTGTCGTGTAGCGCCGGGCCTTCATGCTTTTGAAAGCATGAAGCCTGCGAACCGGCCGTTTGGACGAGCGGCCTGCAGTTGGGCAATAGTATTTTTAGCGCTTTTGGAAGGGGATTCGCGACGTGGCTGAACAGGTAATGACGCAGAAGGCGGTGAGCTACCGTAGGTGTGTGCTTTCTCCGAAGCAGAACGTGACGCTGCAGCAGCTCGTCGCCGCTGCGCTCGTGGACAAGGCGAAGGCGAGCGATCGGTTTCAACCGATGAACGCTCAGAGCACGCAGTTCCGGTGTATCGGCGCCCACGATGTCGTGAGTGGCTGCTTGGTCGGTTATCTGACGGTGTTCGAGCGCGGCGCCGCTCAGCCGGTGATTAACGATGATGCCGATGCCACTACTCTTAAGCTCGGAGCCTTGGCCCCGCCGAAGGCAGAAGACGGCGGTGTTCAGCAGCAATTCGTTCCTGGCGTCGTCTACTTCGCCATCCACCAGAACCACTTGGCCATTGTCCAGAGTGCATCGATTCGCGCAAACGCCCTTGAAAGTCACCTCAGCTGGTTGCTCAAGGAGCGGACAAGTCACCTGCCGGCCACGGTAGGGTTGGTGCTATCTGACGAAGCCCAGAAGGCAACGAAAGAGAAGATCCGGCAATCACATGTGAAGAAGATCGCGCTGGGTCAGCCCTTGATGGAGCAGGTGCAGCCGGAGGAACTCCCAAGCGAAGTTGAACAGCCGGCGCCCAAGGGACAGAAGAAGGGCATGAAGCCCGCCAAGTTCCGTCCGCACGGGCCAGCCGTGGAGTTCCTACGGAGCTTCTTCCCTGACGAAAATCAGTTCGAGAAGCTCGGGTTCGACGAGGTTTTTGACGGTAATCTGGAGGTGTGGATCGAGGTGCGGTATCCCAAGCGCAAGCGCAGCAAGCCTGAGGATGCCGTCAAGTTCATGGACACCCTCGGCATTGCGCTGCGCGACGTCGAAGGTGACCAAGTCGCATTGGAACTTGCCGATGGCAAGACTGTGACTGGCAAAGAGTTGAAAATAGCGTCAACTCTCGAAGCTCCACTGCTCGCAAATGGCCTACCTGACCATCAGAAGCTTTGGGACGCAATGGTTGGCTGGATGCTCGGCCAGATTTCCAACGGTGTCATAGATCCTTGAGGCGACCATGCTCCAAGCGGCTCGGCTACTGACGATCTTCCTCACCCCTTTGGTGTTCTGGGGGGCGTGGTATGTCGTGCCCGACTTGCTGGCCGCATCCGGCCTCAGGTGGCTATCCGGCATCGTCACAGTCCTGTGGGGCCTTGAGCTTTGGTTCTTCCAGCGCCTGAGTGGGCTTGGCCCCCAGGAGGCGCTTTCTTCGCGCGAGAACGAGCGCCTTGTTTATCGGCTTGCATCGATACGCCGCCGAGTCTGGTGGATTGGGGGCATTGGGCTTGTTTGCGCCGTGGCGATCTGGTTGCTCGTCGAACTTCAGTTGCCCACCTCAGCCCCCATCTATGCCGCCATGGTGGGCGTTCTGTTCGGGATCAGTGTGTCCTACCTCATCTTGATTCCGGGTTGGGTCAACGAGTCCCAAGCGTTCATCGATGAGGTTAAACGCCAAGAGGTGCTGAAGAAACGGCGCGACGAAGCTGCGAAGGTCTTGACGGGTGGGGCGGCAAAGTCGAAGTAAGCCGCTGTCCGTCCGAGTAGAGAGCAACCCTCCGAAGAGCCCGCTGAAGCGGGCTTTCTTTTTGGCCGCTGATCAGCTCAATCCTCTGCTTCAGCGCCTTCCTGCCCTTCGACGCCCTCAGCCTGCTCAGTCTCCAGCGTCAGGTGGCTGGTGTAGCCGTTGCCGTCCAGGCTGTGGCGCACGCGGGTGACGACCCAGGGCGTCGCGTCGATCTGCGGCTTGAAGCCGGCCACGCGCGCGGGCCGCTGGGGCATGACGTCGGCGCGGCCGTAGGCGAGGGTGATCTCGAAGTCGAAGATGCCGCGTTGCACGCGCAGCCACTCGGCTCGGGCGGCGGCCAGCGCGTCGGACTGGCTGGCGTAGGTGATGCGCAGATCCTTGGCGCGGCCGCTGATGCCGGCGATGACGGCACTGCGCTGGCCCGTCTTCACGTTGTTGTACCAGGCGCGCACGCCGCTGTACGCGTCGCGGTCGGCGCGGGCCCACCGGTGCTGGTCGCCGTCTCCACGCACGATCACGATGGCCGGCAGCTCTTTGCCGGTGGCGGTGCGAGCCTTGCGGCGCTGGCTGAAGAGCAGCCGGCCGGCCTTGACGGTGCAGATGCAGTCGTAGGTGTGGGCCAGCCGGCGCAGGAAGGACGCATCGGATTCGCTCAGCTGGTCAGCGTGCTTCACCTTGCGCTGGGCGACTTCCTTCTCGACGGTGGCCTCCACGCCGTTGCGCTTGGCGATGCTGGCCACGATGGCGCCCACGGTAGTGCCGTGCCAGCTCTGATCGCGCAGGCCTCGCCAGCTGTCCACCAGGTTGGCCGCGCGGGCCCGGATGGTGATGGTGTCGGGCGTGCCGGAGTACTCGACGGCCTGCACGGTGTAGCTGCCCTTGTCGACCAGGCCGACCGGGAAGCCGATGTCGTCGCTGCTGTACTGGCGGTACGGCGCGGCCAGGGGCTCGGCCCGCCAGCCAATGGCCACGGTGACGGTGTCGCCGGTGCTGGGCAGGGCGACGGCGCCATCGTCGTCACTCACGCACAGCTCGACCTCGTCGGCCTCGTTGATGCGGTCGTCGGTGATGGTGAGGCTGACGAGGCGCGGCCTAATGCGCTCGCTCACGTCCTGGCCGTTGACGGTGACCCGCCAGATCGGCGTGAGGTGAGCGCCGGTGCGCGCCGGGCCGGCCGTGACGCTGACCTTCGGCAGCGTGGCCGCGATGCGGTCGGTGTCGGACATGGTTCGGGTCAGCCGAGTGCCGCACGGGCCGTGATGTTGAGCGACAGGCCGGTGCCGCCGTCCGCGCTCTGCATCAGCGCGCCCAGCTCGCCCAACTGATCGACCACGTCCTGCACGTCCTGATCGACGCGCTCCAGCGTCAGCGAGAACTCGATGCGCCGCGCCGTGCCGTCCTCGTAGAACAGCGTGCGCGTCTCGGTCATTTCCTTGATGACGAAGGCGCCATAGAGCGTGCCCGTGCCCTCGATCAGCACCCAGGCCGCGCCGGTGTCGGCCATGGCGCGGAGCATGTCGAGGCTGGCGGCCTCGCCCGTGAACTCCGGGATCAGCAAGCCCTGCAGCGTGATGGTGTCCTCGCCGGGGCCCAGGTACTGGCTGGCGTTGCGGGCGCCCACCAGGGGCTGGCTGGCGTGCTTCCAGCTGGTGCGCCGCTGCAGCTCCTGATAGCTCAGGGTGTCGAGCTGGAAGACGAAGAGGCCGAGGCAGAGCATGGTGGTCAGCCGTTGTCGTAGTCGATGAAGGCGCCGCGCATGCGGGCGCGCTTGGCGGCCTCGCGGCGATCCAGCTCGGCGCTGATGGCTCGCGCGAACGCCTGCGGATCGGCGCCGGGGCCAGCGTTGATCTGGATGGTGATGCTGTCGCCCTGCACGATCACCTGCACCGGCGCGCGGCCGCCGGCTGCAGCTGCCAGCGGCGGGCGGTTGTCGATGACGCCCTCGGCAAGTGGGAAGGCGGCGGCCATGGCCGGCAGCGCGCTGGCGGTGGCGCCGGCCAGGCCCAGCGCTGCGGCGCGCAGTAGCGGCCGCGTGCGGTCGATGCCGATGGCTGCACCCTCGCCGATGTTGGCGCCGGCCTCGATGAAGACGCGCGAGGGGCTGCGAATGCCGAGCTTGTCCTTGAACCAGCCGATTGCGCCATCGGCCGCGGCGCTGATGGCGTCGCGCACCATGGCCAGGCGGCTGGTGATGCCGTTGGCCAGGCCGTCCATGAGGTCGGCGCCGGCCTGCACGAAGCGCGTGGCCAGGCTGCCCAGCCACGCCACCGCACTGTCGAGGCTGCCGCGGATCAACACCACGGCCGCCGACACTCCGCCGGTGATGCTGTCCCACAGGTTGGAGAACCAGGCCTTGATGGGGCCCCAGTTCTGATAGATCAGGTACACGGCGCCGCCGATCAGGGCGAGCGCCGCCACCACGGCCGCCACGTACCAGGTGACGGGGTTGGCCAGGAGCGTGAGGCCGAAGCGGGCCACCGAGGCGCCGGCGGCGATCAGCACCGGCACGGCGCCGGCGACTGCGCGGGCGAGCCACGCGACGCCAGAGGCCGCCAGGCCGATGGTGCCGGTGAAGAGTCGCACCAGCGGGGGCAGCACGCTCAGCTTGACGCCGAACAGTCCGATGCCATAGCGAAGGATGGCCCAGGGTCCAAAGATCGCGGCCGCTGCAAGGCCGAGGGCGCCGAAGCCCGCCGCGAGCAGCCCGATCCACAGCACGGACTGTGCGATGAAGCCCGCCATCCGCGGGTTCTCCTGCGCGAAGCTGGTGAGCATCTTGAGCGCGCCGCCGGCCGTCTCCAGCATGCCGACGTAGGCGGGCAGCAGCGCCGTGCCGGCCTCGCGCATCGTGTCGTGGAAGCGGGCCATGGTGTCCACTTCCTTGCCGCTGACGATGTTCCGGCCCTTGGCGTCGAGCTGCTCGATGCCATCGGCGCCGGCGTTGAGGCGGGCATTCTTGTGGACCTGATCGCGCTGCAGGTACATCTGCGCGAACAGGTTCGAGGCCGTGCGGTTGCTGAAGATGCTGCCGATGGCGTCGAGTACTTGGTCCTTGCTGGTGATGCCCTTGGCGGCCAGCGTCGGCAGCAGCACCTGCTCCATCCAGTCGAACTGGCTCGTGCGGAACAGCTCGGAGCCCTTTAGGGCGCCGGGGTTCAGGAAGCTCAGTTGCCCGGCTTTGTCGTGCTTGATCTTCGACGGGTCGCCGATGAGTCCGAGCGCCTCGATGTTCTGGGCCGTGCGCTTGGTGGTCTTGCCCTGATAGAGGTTCTGGTAGGCCGACATGGTGGCCGTGCCCACGCGGTGGCCTCCCATTTCGCTGATGAGCGGCTCCAGCTGGTAGTACATGGCCGAGTCGCTCAATCCCTTCGCGGCCACGCCGCCGGTCTTGATGAAGTTCAGCCATTCCTCGGGGCCCACGCGCCCGCCGGTGGCGGTGATGACGCGCTGGACCATGTCGGCCTGATTCTTGAAGGTCGCCTCGCTGGAGAGGCCGCCGCGCAGCTCGATCACGCGCAGCATGTCGAGGAACTTGCGCTCGTTCTCCGCCCCGTGCTCGGCGCCGAACATCGCCGCGTTGGCGAACTTCATCTTCGCAAGCGTGGGCATGACCATCTCGGCGTGGTGCACGTCTGCGAATGCCGTGGTGGCGTCCAGCATCAGCCCGAGGTTGTCATTCATGCTGGTGCCGAAGGTCTTCATCCGCTTCGCGTACTCGACGGCGCGCGCGGATTCTTCCTTGCCCAGGCCCAGCGCCTCAATGCGGGCGGTTGTGGTCTCGTAGGTGCGGATTTGGCCGATGGGCTCGGCAGCTGCGCGGCGCACGCCGTAGGCGATGCCGATGCCGGTGGCGCCGGCCATGGCCGCGTTGCCCGCGGTGCCGCGCATGGCGCTGTATCGCTGCTGCAGTGCCGCGCGGCGGGCCTGCTGGGCGCCCAGCGCTTCGAGCCGCGCTTTCTGCTGGCTGATCGCCCCGTTCGTCGCCTGCACCTCGGTGCGCAGGCGGATCTGCTCGGCGCCCAGGTGGCCCAGGCCGATGCCGGAGCGCTGGGCGGCGAGCTGCAGCTCGTTCAGGCTGGTGCGCTGCTTGTCATAGGCCAGGGTCTGGGTCAGCAGCTGCTGCGCGAGCCGGCTGGCCTGGGCGCTCTTCAGGCCCTCGCGGGCGATGACGGCATTGAGTTGCGTGTCGAGGTCGCGCAGCGCGCGGGATTGACGGTCGAGCGCGGCCTGCTGCTTCTGGATGCCGTCGATCTGGCCGAGCTGGGTGTTGAGCAGCTTGAGGGCGTCGCGGGACTTCTTGAGGCCCTCGGCCGTGGTGCGGCTCTGCTTGTCCAGCGGCCGCAGCTCGTTGACCGCCTTTGTGGCCCCGGCCAGGATGAGCTTGAGGGTGAGCGGGTTGGCCATGGCTGCGGTCGGGTGGGTGGGTCAGGTGTCGGTCTTGTCGGGGGCGTAGCGCCGGCGGGCCCGCTCTCGCCAGTCCATGAGGTCGCCCAGGTTCATGCGGTCCATCGCGTCGGGCGTCCAGCCGAAGACGAGCGCGATGTCCGCCATGGGGTCTTCTACGTGCTCTGCAAGACCGCGTCCCGCACCGCCTTCTTCAGCAAAAAAGAGATCACGATGCCCCCCGCTTCGGAGAGGTCCGCCGGATCGAGCTGGGCGCACTCGTGCGGCGTCAGGCTGGGCGTGCTGATGCGGGGCAGCAGCTTGAGCAGCTCGTCGGCGTCGGCCGCATGCAGGCGCTGCAGCGAGAGGCCTCGCAGCTCGCCGGCGTTGGGCTTGCGCAGCGTCACCTCGGCGATGGTGGTGTTGCCGCGCTGGATGGGCGTGTCGAGCGTGATGGTGTTGGGCACGCTGGGCGGCGTGCCGGCGGCGGTGTTGTCGGGCTGCTGGTCGGTCATGGTCGGTTCTCAGAGGGTGGGCGAGTGGGCGGTGCTGCGCGGCGCGCAGATCAGGCGGGCAGGGCGAGGCCGATGGCCAGGCGGATGCTGGCGTACACGTCGGTGCCGCCGACCTTCCAGAGCATGCCGGGCACGTCGATCTCGAGCAGGTCGGCACCGTCGACCGTGACCTTGTAGTAACTCAGCGCGAACTTGAAGTCGTGCTCGTTGTTGTCGCCGGGCTTGGCCTCGCCAGGGTTCCACTCCATCAAGCGGCCGCGGCAGATCACCTCTGCGGCGACGACCTGGCCCGTGGCGTCGTTTTGGTAGGCACCCGCGAAGCGCAGCACGCTGGCACCCACGGCGCCGGCGCCGAGCATGGCGATCAGCTGGGGCTTGATGCCGCCGGACTTGAGCTGCAGCTCCAGCTTCTCGTGGCCCATCTCCAGCTGCACCGGGCCGTGCATGCCGCCGCCTCGGTATTCCTCCATCTTCTTGGTGATGGTGGGCAGCGTGATGCTGGGCACCTCGCCCAGCCAGCTTTCGCCGTCGCCGAAGACGCCGAAGTTCTTGAGTTTCTTGGGCATGCCCATGGTGGTGCTCCTGTGCGGGTTGCGAAGCGATCGGCTTCGGCTCAGGCGGCCTGCACGGCCGCGGCGAAGTTGGCGAGGTAGTCGTCGGTGATGGTCTGGTTGAAGCCCAGGTCTTCGAGCGGCGGCACCGGCGTGTAGCGGTAGCTGATGCGCAGGCGGCCGACGGCGAGCTCTTCCTTCGGGTTGAGGTCCGGATTCAGGAAGGCCTCGAAGCCGATCAGGTAGCCGCCATTGACTAGGTCCTGCCCCTTCGCGTTGATGCTGGCGAGCATGTCCTTCACCAGGCTCGGGTGCATCGGCTTGTCCACGAACGTGAAGTGCGCCTCGGCCATCGTGTCGGCCAGCACCTGGGCGGTGCGCGTGTAGTTCTCGAAGAAGAACTTGCCGCCCTGGGCTTCGGTGGTGCGGTTGCCCCAGAACCGATAGCCGCTGCGGTTGATGATGGTGGTGACTTCCAGGCCGTTCAGGTAGGTGGTGTCGCTCGCCGGGCTCTGCAGGTCGAAGAACACATCGGCCGTGATGCCCTGCGGGCCGTTGACCACGATGTTGCTGATGGTCTTGTGCCAGCCGATGGTCTGGTCGAGCTTGGCGCGCAGGCCCAGCGCGTACGCAGTGGCGGGCACCGGCTCCGCTTCGCTGGTGGTGGTGTTCCATGCCAGGAAGTTGGGCCAAATGACCATCAGCTCGCGCTTGCCGAACTTGGCGCGGTAGGTGGTGGCTTCTTCCTTGGTGGTGGCCAGGGCCAGGCCGTCGGCCTTGCGGGCGGCCACGTAACCGAAGCCGCGCAGCTGCTCGGCGACGGTGCCGATCTCGTCGGCCACGGCCTCGGTGTCCAGGCCCGGCGCCCCGATGATGCGCGGCTTGACGCCGAGCTGGCCCTGCGCGGCGAGCAGCGCCTGCAGGCCGGTCTTCTGGCCCTGGGCGTTGGTGGTGCCGATCACGTTGGAAGTGGTCGCGGCGGCATCGTTGCCGGGGGCCACGCGCACCACGACCGTGACGGCCTGTGCCTGCTGGCCGATGACCTTGAGCGCCTGTGCCAGCGTGCCCGTTGCGCCGGCCTTGCCGACGCTGCCCGAGGGGTTGGTCAGCAGCACCGGCACGTTGAGCGGGAAGGCGTCGTCGTCGGCATCGGGCGCCGTGGCCACGAGGCCGATGATGGCCGTGCTGACGACGCGGATGGTGGCGCCGCCTTCGTTGACTTCAAAGACGCGTACGCCGTGGTGGTACTCGGTGGACATGGTGCGGTGCTCCTACGCGCTGGGCGTGGTGTTGGCGTTGATGAGGGCCGAAACGTCCGGGTTCTCGGCCAGGAAGGCGGCCAGCTTTTCCACTGGCGTGGGCGCTGCCTGGGCGGGCGCGACGGGACGGGTGACCAGCTCCCAGGCGTGGCCGTTGAACCGCGGCCATTTGTCGTCGGGCCAATGGCCCTGCCAGTCGAAGAAGCCGGAGTCAGTGCGCTCGGTGGTGATCCAGCCTTCTGGCAAGTGCTCGACCGTTGCGCCGGCCGGGACGTGGTAGACGCCTTCGCCTGGCTGGGCGATGGACTCCATGGCAGGCACAACGTCCACCAGCAGGCCGGCGGCGTTGAGCTGGAAGGCAGGGATGCGGTCGGGAAGGGCGGCCATGGTCAGAGCGCGCGGATGATGGGCACGTAGGCCCGGGTGTTAGGGCGGGTGTGCGCGGAGCCGGTCGCCGTCGCGTTGGCGTTGTGACGGTGTTTGCCACCGGGGGAAGTGCTCCCCTTGTGTCCGTGGCGCCCAGCTGGAGAGGTTCCAGAGTTGCGCATGCCGCTGCCGGAATGCAAGGTGCCCTCGCCATTGCGGACTTCAAACGGCACGAAGAATCGGACGCTGGACGTGTCGAGCTGATGCTGATGGTCCGGCGCCTCTTCGATGTTCACCGGATGGTCGTGCTCGCCGGCGTCCTGCACCGCCACCGTGTGACCGTGGGCCTTGACCGTGCTGTCGAGCACGGCGCCGAGAACCATGTCGGCATCCAGGCCTCGACCCATGTCCGCGCCACCATCGAACAGCGAACGGTCGTCGGGCACGTTGAAGGTCGTGAAACCGTCTCCGGCGCCGTACCGTGTGCCAAGGACAGCGAACAGCTTGGGAAAGCCCGTGCGGCTGATGGCTGCGCCGTCGCGCACGATCCAGCCCGCGGGCAGGTTCGCCGTCGGCCAGTGCGCAGGCATGCCGATGGGTCCGGCGCGGTCCGACTCGTCCTTACTGTAGACGCCGAGATTTGCGCGCGCATCGACGGTGCTGGACAGGTCCGAGAGGTTCTTGCTGCGCAGCAGGGGATCGGGCGCATTGCCCGTTGGCTCGTTCTGCGCGGCCACCAGCTTGGTGCCGGCGGGGTAGTCCGTTGCCAGGGTCAGGCGGGTGGGTTCGTCGGGGTCTTTCGTCCACTCGTCGGCGCGTAGCCGCACCCCCTCGATGTAGACCGCCAGGCCGCGCGTCGTGGTGACCGTCAGGTCCACCACCGTCTGGCCAGCCGCGAGCGTCTGCGTTTCTTCGATGGTGTTGACAACCACGTTGATGGCGTCGATGTCCTGCCAGTCGGCGTCGCCGTCAGCGTTGCTCTGCTTGGTGAGCACCTGGCCGGTGGTGCCGCCTGGGAAGACGTTGCCGTCGTTGAAATAGTTGATGACCCAGCTTTGCGTGGCGAGCGTCACGTTGGGGTCGATCTGCAGCGCGACGGTGTCGGCGTTGGCCGGCTGGAAGGCGATGCGGAGCGTGATGTCGCTGGCCGTGCCTTCCTCCGGCAGCGGCTTATAGCTGTCCGGCAGGTTGGCGATGGTGAACATGGCGCCGCTCGTGTCGATGAGCGCGGCCTCTCGCATCGTCCAGCCACCCACCGACGCCGGAATGATGGCCTCGGCGATGTAGAGCAGCGCGTTGGCCGGGTCTTTGTAGATGCGGTTGATGGGCCCGCGCCAGCGCTCGCCCACCAGGCCCACCATGGCGACGTTGGGCGTGATGGGGTTGCCGCCCCCATCGCCCACGGCCAGCGCGATCAGTCCGATCTGCGCGTTATCCGCGATGGCCCGCGCGATCTCGCGCAGGCCGTGCGTGGTGTGGATGCTGGAGAAGGCCATGCACCGATGGTGCCGAGCCTTCCGCGCGTGCGCGAGCCTTCGCGCAGGTGACGGTGGCGGGTACTGTTGCGGTTTACCTTATCACCGCGTCCCGCGAGAGTTGCCCACTCGTGATGAGCCGAGCGAGCTTGCGTGCTCCAAGGTCAAATGTGGCTTGACGATGGAAAACGTTCGGGTGGTTGTGCTGCTTGAGGTCGGGATAGCCTGGGTAGCTCGTGGTGTAGCCGACGTCCCACCCAGGGGAAGCCCCTGTCATCGTGCGGGTGCCCTCATCCCACGCCAGTGTGTCCCCACCGTTTGCAGCAACGAAGTCGAAGCTCATTTTGTCGATCTGGATGAGCGGCACTCGAAGTTCGCGGGCCAGTGCCCCGATGGCGGCGTTGTAGGCATCCCATAGCCGGACGCCCATAAGCACCCCGCTGCCGCTCCGGTTGGCTCTGACGTATCGCTTTGAAGGGGGGACAGGCAGCAGCGTCTCGTTCTCCGCCGCTGACACCCGGTGGTACATGGTGCGTGGCCCGGTTTCAGAGGCGACGAGAGTTCCTCCACCAATGGTGGCTGTGGTGGCCGTGAGCGCCGTGATTACGTGATCCACACCAGCATTCGGGCCGTCTGTGAACCGCAGGATCGAGCCGACCTTGAGCTTGTCCGAGCCCCATTGCGGGGTTTGGAACGCTGCGTCATTGCTGATGGTCTTAGCCACCGCATCAACGGCATACGTGAGCGGCACTCGGAACGTGGGCGTGGGCCAGTTCCAGCCTTCCAGCGTATCGGTGCCAGCGTTCTGCCAGGTCCAAAGCGGATGCGGATGCATCGTGGTCTGTAGCACAGGCAAGTAGCCGGCGGCGATTGCCTGTTGACAGGCAAGGCGCAGGCCATTGATCTGCCCGGGCCGCGTCGCAGCGGCGAATTGGCCGAAGGTACTCGCGGCATTCATGCCCGGGGTGAGCAGCAGAATCCTTCCCGTTGCGAAGCCAGACGGGCGCGCTTCAAACTGGCTCGGCGCCTCGTTGTCAAAAGAGCCGCCGACCGACTGATTCGCATACGGGAAAGAGAAGGCCCCGACGAGTCCGAACTCTTCCGCGAAGATCGTCGCCATACGCACGATGGGCGCATAGCTCGCATCACCGGCCGGGTCATTCGGATGTCGGGCGCCGGCACCATTTCCAACCGACGTGCCGATGCCCACCATCGGGACGGAGTTGTCCACCTGCGTGACCACGCCGTTCGTGTAAGTCTGGCTGCCATACGGCGTGGTAGTGACCATCGCCTGAATCGCGGCCACGGCGGCGTCGACTGGGTCGGCCACGGCGCTTGTGGCCCGCTGCGCGGAGGTCAGTACGAAGACATTCCCCGGCGGGCCTGTGTAGATGATCGTGAAGTTGGAGAACGGTGGCAGCGCAGTGGTGTACGCACCTCCCCCCGCACCCGTGACCCCGATCCATGCGTAGCCGTTTACCCTGACCCGAAGTGTCTTCCCTTCAGTGGTGCCCACCGACCCAAGACGCACAACGAAGGGCTGGTTGCGGGAAAGCGTTTGGAGGCCTGGCGCTTCGGGGGTGCTGACATCCACATCGCCGGTGCCTGCGTCCGCGGTGCCGTCGACGAATAGCGTCGCGCCCTCAAGGCGAGACTGAGGCCAGCTCAAGAGCGCGTAGTTGTTCGACGGCCCGCCCGTCCACTGGACGACTAAATCGGTATTGGCCGGGATGACTTCGGAGATGAGGGTGCTTTTAAGCACCACGGGATATTGGCCACTCCCATTAAGCCTCAACCGCAGGGGCTGTCCTGCAGTCGTTGCCTGTGCAAGCCGGATCGTGAAGACGCTGTTCCGGGGCCAGGACAGGACGTAGGGGTAATCTAGGACAGTGGCCTCGATGTCCGATGCTCCGGCAGCGACGGTGCCCGTAGCGATCAGCGGCTTGCCCGACCGCGCATCCATCCCCACCGCGTCGTCGAAAAAGCAACGGTAATGATTGCCACCGCCGTTGACGATGCGCTCCATCATGTACCACCGCCCGGCCACCATAGGGTTGCCGGGACCGATCTTGGCGTATCCAGCGTCCCAGAAGTTCGTCGCAATGCCCTCGGGCATGCGAGCAAGCACGATGCCGGTGTTGTTTGCCGGCGCCCTGAATCTGACCCAGTCCCCGTTGATAACTGTGTCGCCGTTGGGGTAGGTGAAGGTCCAGTCGTTGACGTCGGTCCCCGCGCCGGTAAGTGCGACCGTTGCGTTGTGCACCACACCACGATTCGCAAAGGTCCGCTCTGCTGCGATGTCTTCTGCCCTGGGTAGGGTCTGCACAACCACAGTGGTGGCCGACCCAGTCCGTTGCAGGCAAGTCAGCGCCGCGTATCCGTCCGTCTCGTTCGGAAGCACCCACCACACGCTGTCGGGCAAGGCCGTAGACGGATAGACAGCAAGGCCCTCCGCCCGGTTCGCAACGATGCGACCAGCTGCGAGTGCTGCAGTCGCCAGCACTTTCGCTTGTTCCGCTACGGCGGTCGTAGCGCTTGCTGCGTTGAGCACGGCCGCTGCTGCGGCTGTGAAGTCACCGATCTGCTGGTCTAGCTTCTCTTCAGCGGCGTCCGAGACATCCCTTGTGAGCTGGCGAAGAGTCGGTACCGGCTCGCCGCCGGGCAAGGCGATGTGATCTGCCGGCCCTTGCAGAAAGTATTGGAGCGTGTCAACGGCCGCGCCAAACGGGAGTACTTTGCCTTCGATTGGTGAGCTCATAGGTCTGCCGGAATCTGTAGTTTGCTGGGCATGCTGGCGACGATGAGGCTGACCTGATCGACGGCCGCTCCGACAATTGCGTAGCCATTGACCGCGCCGTCCATGATCAGATCCAGTGCGCTGGTGCCGTCGCTGTAGACGGGAGTGCCGTCGCCCACCTGCTGATCGACCCCGGTGAGTACCACGCATGCCATGCGCGGACCGGTTCTGGAGCGGATATCGATGTCTATGCCGTCTAAGTGGGAGCGCACGTTCTTGTAGCGCTCAACCGCTCTTCGCACCTGGGCGAGCTGTTGGGCATTGAAGCCGATCTGCTCGGCCTCGATGTGCACCCGGAAGGTATAGGGTGCGGCAGTGGGACTCTGTTGGAACCACTCCTGCACGCGCGCAGGCAATCCCATCGCAGCGAGCGCGCGCTGCACGGCCCCATAGGTGCCCTTCACGCGCTTGATCCGCAGCGACTGCGCGATGACCTCGCGCTTCACTTCGACCGTCCAGCCGTTGTCCCACTCGTCCACGGCGTAGGCGAAGGCCAGCCAGGGCAGGATGTCCGCGGGGCAGGTGTAGGGGTTCCACACGTCGCGCACCGGCACCGGCGTGTCGCTGATGCGAGCGTCGGCCGCGGCGGCGGCGCGCTCCAGCGCGGTGGCGTTGCTGGGCAACAGGGTGGCGGTGTCGGTCATTCGTCCAGCTCCGCGGTCAAAGTGATTGCGGTGCAGTGGGCGGCCTGGCCCTTGGCCATCATGAGGTTGGCGGCCGGCGTGGTCAGGGTGGCCCGCTTCACGCCGGGCTGGTGCAGGGCGCGATAGAAGCCGCTGATGCTGGGGTCAGCGTCCAGCATGTGCATGCTGTCCGCATAGGCCTGCAGGGCTGCCAGCGCGGCGAGCCGCACGACCTCGGCATCGCTGCCGCGGTCCACGATGAGGGAAGCCTCGATGACGTAGGGCACCACGCTGGCGGATAACACCGTGAGGTTGTCCGTGAGCGGGCGCACGGTCTCGCCGGACAGCGCGGCCCGGACTGTGGCGACCAGCTCGGCGCTGGCCGTGCCGTCGCCCTGTCGGGACAGCACGTACACAGTGACATAGCCGGGCGTGGGGCTCTCGACCGACGCGTGGCGGACTTGGCCGCTGGCCGAGAGGGCGTGGTATCGGTAGCTCGCCTCGCTGCCGGCCGTGGTGAAGGCTTCGAGGCGCAGCTGAATGCGGGCGCGGAAGTCGCTGTCGCTTTCCATCACGGCCGCCACGGGCGGCACCGCGGTGTCGTCGGCGGGCGTGATGACCAGGCGCAGCACGTCCCAGTTCGCGCCCAGGTTGTCGAGGTCGCCCTTCTGGGCGTGCGCCAGCATGACGGCGCGGGCGGCGTCGTTGACGCGCTGACGCAGCAGCAGCTCGCGGTAGGTGCTGGCCTGCAGCAGCTTGTTCAGCGGTTCGGATTCCAGCGACAGCACGCTCTGGATGGCGGCGCGCTGGTCTTCGGGGATGGCGGCCAGCAGCTCGGCCTTGCGGTCGGCGAGCAGGGCC
Source organism: Pseudacidovorax sp. (assembly GCF_017991995.1). Classification (GTDB taxonomy): domain Bacteria; phylum Pseudomonadota; class Gammaproteobacteria; order Burkholderiales; family Burkholderiaceae_C; genus Xenophilus. Next base: position 320,182 of record NZ_JAGOPN010000004.1, read on the forward strand.
TCGAAGTCGAGCGCCTCGACGATGTCGGGCGCGGGAATCTGGGATAGGTCGATCATGCGCCGCTCTGCAGTTGGACGGTGGAGCTGACGGTCTCGACGTCGGCGGTGTCGCGGCGCGCGATGTTGAGCGAGCAGCGGCCCTGCGCGTCCACGCTGACGGTGACGCGCCGCACCCGCGTGCGCGGCTCCCATTTCATGATGGCCTGGGCCGTCGCTGCGATGAGGCGCAGCCGGTTGGCGGCCGTCGCGGGGTGGTCCACCAGCTGCGGGACATAGCTGCCGTAGTTCCGGCGCATGAGCCGCTCGCCGATGGGCGTGGTGATGATGTCGCCGATGGACTGGCTGATGTGGGCCCGCCGTTCTAGCCGGCGGCCGGTGGCGTTGGACATGCCGGTCATAGCGGCCCCCCGGACACGTCGCCGCCGCTCTGCACCTCGCCGTGCGGGTGCGTCTTGAGGCTGATGGCGCCCGCCGTCACGTCGGTGTCGGCGTGGATGGTGCTGGTCGTCTCGATCTCGCGCGTGGATAGCAGCGGGATGTTCATGCGGCCGGTGCCCTGCGAGCCCGGCACCGTGGACGTGCCGTAGGCGGCGAAGCCGCCCATCATGCTGGTCAGGCCCATGACGGTCAGGTGCCCGGTGGTGGTGGTCTGGGGCGCGTCGAGGGTGATCTGCTGCGAGTGGACCGTCGCGCTCTCGCTGGCCGTCACGTCGGCGGTCTTGCACGTCACGGTGATGGCGTCGGGCACATCGATGTCGGCGGTGCCGTCGGCCGGCAGCGTGGCCTTGAACTTGTGGGCGGCGTGGTCGTACTCGATGACCATGCCGTCGGGGTAGCGGGTCACGGTCTTGTTCGGGTCGTTGCTGGGCGGTGGATGGCCTTCCGTGGGAATGCCGGCCAGCACATAGCCGCCCTCCGTCAGGCCATTGGGCGACAGCAGCATGACGGGCTCGCCCACGGTGGGCGGGTTCCATGTTCTCGTCTCGCCGGTGCGCAGCTCGAAGTAGGGGCGCCAGTCCGTAGTGGTGTTCTCGGTCAGCTTGACGCGGACCCGCGGCGGCGTCGCGGTGGGATCGACGGCCGCGATGGTGCCCACGCGCAGCAGGTTCGCCACCATGCGCTGCAGGTCGGCGAATAGCTGGAATGGGTCCGTGGGGCCGGGCATGCGGCGACTTTGCCGGACGGCCCGCGCGTGCGCGAGGGGGGGCGCCACGTCGGCGCGCCGGGCACGGTCAGCCGCCGACCGTGATGTGTCGCAGCACGATGTCTGTGATGGCGGCCTCGTCGGCAGCAGTGAAGCCCAGCAGCTCGCGGCGCGGGTAGCGAACCTCGGGCGATGCAGGCCGGCGCCAATCGACCTTGTCGCGCAGGCCGTACTGGTGGACGCGCGCGATGCGTGCCGTGCGGCCGCCGATGGTGATGGTGGCCGTGGTGGCGGTGGCCGCCTTGCGCAAGTACTTCGCCGTGCGCAGCTTCTCGAACATCTTGCGGCGGATGGCGCCCTTCTTCCGTCGCAGGCGTGGCTTGCGAGGCTCGTACGCCGTGCCGTCGGGGTTCAGTTGCGCGCCGATGCGCTCGGCCTGGCTGCGGCGCAGGTAGGTGGACACTTCGACCATCGCCGCGCGTTGCCTCGGCGCCGACAGGCCGGCCAGCAGCGGGCCCAGCCAGGTGGACAGCGCGGAGAGGTCGGACACGTCAGGTGTCCGCCTGATCGAGCGGCTCGACGCGCCACTCGGCCTGCAGATCGAGTACGGAATCAGGCGGCGCGAAGCCCGCGATGAGCGGCTCGCCAATGTGGCGCGTGGTCAGACGGTTGATGCCGTCCACGGTGCCCCCCTGCACGGCCACGGTCTCGGTCAGGTCAAGCTCGAAGGAGATATCGGCGGTCTTGTGGTCGATCACCTCGGCATCGAAGCGGAAGCCCTTCGCTCGCCGCTCCGGGTTGTCGAGCAGATCCGGCTGGTGCTGCTTCAGCCACGCGATCACCGGCACCACGAGCACGTCGGGGCTGTCAGCCCAGTCCGTGATGACGAGATTGAGCGTGTAGGCGTACTCGAACGACAGCGAGGGCGTGCCGGTGTGCAGCACGTTGCCGCGCTCGATGAAGATGGTGAGCTTCTCGGGGTTCGTGGCCAGATCGGGGCAGGCACGCGTGATGGTGTCACGCAGCAGCTGGGGCTTCTTCATGGCGTCAGGGCTCGGGCTGGCTGCCGGCGCCGGCGGAGGGGTCGAAGAGCTGGCGGTCGGCGCGGATGGTGTCGGCCAGGAGCTGGATGCGTCCGTCCCGCTCGACAACAGCCGCCCGGAGCTGCTCAGCCACGACTCGGCCCTCTGCAAGACTTGCGTCGAGCTGGGCCGCATGGCTTGCAAGACGGTCGCGCTCAGCGGCGCTGGCTTCGGACATAGCGCGGTATCGAAGGGCGCGGCCTTCGGCGCCACGCTGCAGGCGCTCAGCGTCAGCAACGCGAGCAGCAGCAGCAGCATCGGCAGAAGCCTGTGCGGCGCGGTAGGTGTCCACAGCCTGGGTGCTCTGGCTTGCATGGGTGGTTTCCTTCTCTCGGGTGGTGGTGACTTGGGCGGTGATCGCCTGGGCGGTGCTGGCCTTGGCCTTGTCCCACTGCTGCTGGACGCTGGCGGCGCCCTGCTGGTGGCCGACGGCATAGCCGCCGATCAGCGCGCCGACAGCGACCAGCGCGGCAATGGCCAGGGTGTCGAGGATGCTGGTCATGCTGTCAGTGCCACCAGGGCCCGATTGCAGCGCTCCACGCGGTCGGCGTGGCCGGCCATGGCCTTGCCGTTGATGCCGCGCGTGACGGCGTCCAGCTTCCAGGCGTCAGCGGCCGCGTTCAGGCCGTTGGTATGCCAGTACCAGGCCGAGGTGCCCGTCGCCCACGGCGGCTCGGCGACGAGGTCTGGGCGTTCCTCGCAGGGCAGGCCGGTGCCGGCCTCCGCCTTCCGGTAGTTGCCGCGACCAGTGAGCTGGATGAGGCCTCGGCCGCGGTAGGTCCAGCCGTCGCCCGACTCGGCCGGGCCGTTGCCGTTGCGGCTGGCGTAGGCGACCGTGGCCAGGGCCTTGGGGTTGCGCAGGTAGCGCTTGGCGGTCTCGATCTCGCGAAGCGCGGAGAACATGGCGGCCACGCGGGCGGGGTCGGTGTAGTAGAGGTTTTCTTCCAGCCGCGTGAAGCCGCTGGATTCGTGGCTGCACTGGCCGATGAATGCGGCCATCCGGCGCGGAGTGCTGATGTCGTAGCGGGCGAAGGCTTCCACCAGGTGGGGAAGAAAGGCGCGGGCGACGGTGGGCGTGATGCCGGCGGCGATGAGCTGGGGCAGGGTGATGGTCATGGGGCGTCTGCCTTGGGCGCGTTCTGCTTGATGAGGCGGGCGGCGATGCCGAAGGCCGCCAGCACGCGGATGCACCACTTGGCCACGGTGGGCAGCTCTTCGAGCCAGCCCAGGGCCGCGATGCCGTTGTAGATGTCGGGAAAGGCCACCAGCAGGGCCAGCACCTGCACGCTGGCCAGCTTGCCGGCGCGCTTCCACTCGGGGATGACTTGCAGCTTCATTTGCCCTGACCCTTTCGCGCGCTCTGCGGGTTCAGGCCGAGGGCGAACTCGGCATTGCCCATGCGGAACTCCATCACCGTCATCTGCGACTGGATCTGCGTCAGGTCGGCGAGCTTCTTGTTGACCTCGGACAGCTGGGTGGCGATGTTGCGCAGCTCGTAGGCCTGTTCGGGCGCCGACATGGTCCGCTTCTCGACGGCCTCGATGCGCTCTTCCTGCCGCTGCACGCGCGTGTCGGTCTTGATGACCCAGGCACCGACGGTGCCGGAAAAGGCCATGGCAGCGCTCACGATCCACGGGCCGGGGAAGCGCCAGTCGATGAGCTTGGGGCGCGGCTCCGGATCGGGCGGCGGCGCGGGCGGTGGTGCGATGGGGTCGGGCATGGTCAGTCCCAGAGCTGCACGGTCGGTACCGTGGCAGAGGTGGCAGGGGGATCGGGCAGCACGACAGCGCGGCCGAGCGGCAGGGTGGGGCCCAGCTCTGCCAGGCCGGGATTGAGCGCGTAGACGCCTTCGGTAACGCCGGCCGTGCGGCCCAGGTGCCGCAGGCACAGCTGATCGACGGTGTCGTGCTGCTGGGCGATGACGGTGCGCGGCATGACTAGATCAGGTCGACGGTGAGGCGGGGCACGCCCAGGATGTCGCGGATGGCCCAGGTGGCGTCGCGGCGGTGCTCTTCGGCCTGGCCGCCGCGGGTCTCTTCCTGGGTGTCCTTGCGGGCGCGGCCGCTGGTGTCGTAGTCGCTGTATCGCTCGATCAGGTTCGCCTTGGCGGTGCAGTACACGGCGCGGCGGAAGCGCTGGACGGCCGAGGACTCGCCGTCGATCTGCAGGGCGGTCGGCACGTCGGCCAGCGAGGTGATGCCGGCCGTCATGTGGACGACGGCCCAAGCGGCCAGCTGGTCGATGGTGCTGGCGATGGCGTCCTGCACCGCGGGCCGCAGCCGCTCCGCCGTCACGGTGCCGTCGAGGCGCATTGCATCGCGCATGGCGGCCAAATCGATCTCGGGCCACCAGGCGCCGGCGGACACCACGCCCAGCGGAGCGGGGTCGCTGGGGGGCGTGGTGCGGACGAGCGACGGGGCGGCAGCGATGAGAGACATGGCGGGGCTCGACGGTGGGAAAAGGTGGGCGGTGGCCGGGGCGCGTTGTGGTGAAGGCTCAGCCTTTCACGCTGCGCCCCGGGCCGCCCGGCACGCGGGGGTGCTCGGGGCCGCTACTTGGGCGCGCGCTTCTTGCGCGGGGTGGCCGCGGGCTTCTTGGCCTGGGCGGTCTTCCGCGCAGCGGCGGGCGCTGCGGTGGCGGGTTGTTCGGTGGTGCTGGCCGGCGGATCGGCCGGCGTGGTGGCTGCGGCCGGGTCCGCGGCGCCGGTGTTGGGCTTGTCGGTCTTGGCCAGGGCGCGTTCGACGCGCTCGATGTCCTTCTTCACGCCAGCATTGCTGTCGAGCTGGAGCGCGCGCTGCAGGCGGGTCAGCGCCGTTCGCAGTGCATCCGGATCGATGGCGGCGAGGTCGGGCTCTTCGGCGGTCTGCACCTTGCCCAGCAGCGCATAGGCGATGGCCTTGTGCAGCTTCGCGCGGGCCTGATCGGGCGCGTCCTGCTCTGCGGTGAGCATGTCGGCCTCGATGAGCAATGCGGCGGCGTTCCGCAGCAGCAGCGTAGGCTCAGCGTCGGGGAACAGGGGCAGCAGCTGCAGGGCACCGCCTTCCTCGGCGGCCTTGACGTCGAGCGGCGCCCACTGGCCCTTCAGAAAGGCATTGGCCAGCTCGTCGATGACAAGGGCGGCGGGGGTGCGCGTGTACGCATCGTCCATGGCCATGCGGTGGCCGATCACGTACTTGGCGATGACCAGGCCCAGCGCGTAGGCGCCGGCGTCGAAGGCCCAAACCATGACGGTGGTGAGCACGCGGTCGGCGGCACCGGTACCGGTTTCAAGGGCGGTCTTGATCCAGTCGAAGTACTCGGGCAGCAGCTTGGCCTTGGCCTCGGCGCGGCGCTCGTGCGACTGGATCTTGCCAAGCTGCGCCTTGTCCTGCGCCAGCTTGATGCGCATGAGGTCGTACTGGTCGCCCTTCAGCTCAGTGCCGTAGGGGTCTGCGGCCTGGGCCTGCTGCTGCAGGATGCGGGCGCGGTGGCGTTGGGCGGGGCTCAGCATGCGCATGGGATTCCTCGTTGTGGGCGGTGGGCCACGCCGCGGCGGTGGTGTGCCGCGGCGTGCGCGTCAGACATGCGGCAGACAGTTGTCACGCCGCAAGGCGCCGGGCTCAGTCGACGATCTCGATGTTTTCGACCAGAGCGGCGAAGCCGTAGTCCTCGACGACATAGGCGTCGTTGCTCGACTCGTAGTTCTCGATGCGGTCGCGCTCGGGCACGTCCTTCAGGTTGCGCCGGCGGGCATCGCGCTGGTAGTAGATCGACAGGTTCTGCAGCGAGGTGATCATCAGCTTGTTGTCGGGGAAGAACGGAACCGCTGCCGCCTGCAGGCCGCCGATTCGCTTCTGGCTGATGACGATGTCGGCCGCCAGCGTCTCGGTCGGCGCCTGGCGGGTGTTGACGAGCGGGAAGTACTTGTCGTGCATCAGCGCGCGACCGACCACGACCACCAGGTCGGGCGACTGCTGGTACCAGGGATCGAGCATGGTGATGGCGTCGAAGACCACCGCGTCGAGGTTCGCGTAGTCGCGGGTGGCGGGGTCCGCGCTGATGGTGACGGTGCCGGCGACCTTGCCGCCGGTCATCACGTTCTCGGGCGCGTGCTCGCGCATCTGCTGCAGCCAGCCCTTGTTCACGTCCTGCAGCAGCGGGTTGGCGCCGATGTTGGTGGTTGCTGCGGCGCTGGTGCCGTTGAAGCCGATCATCATGCGGTCCAGAGCCTGGCGGCGCAGGATCACGTCACGCACGCGAGTCTGGAAGTCGGGGAAGCCGGCCCAGGCGTCGAGCGTGGCGTAGCGGATGAAGGTGTCGCTGTTGGTCTGCACGCACTGGTAGCGGGTGTCATCCAGCGCCAGCACGTTGCGAGGCTGGCGGGTGCCGTTGCCGGTGGTGTCGGTGCGGCTGGCGATGGGGCCGGACACGCCGACGCCGACCTTGTCGCCGATCTGCTCGGTGACGCCGATGATGTTGATGCGGCTCAGGAAGTCGCTCGACTCCTGCATCTTGGTCTCCAGCGTCTGCTGCACGCGCGGCACGACGTTGAAGCGCTGCGTTACGTTGGCCACGCCGTTCAGGGTGGCCAGCTGGGCGAAATAGGCGTCGATGGCCTGGCGGAGTTCTTTGCGCATGGTTTGCTGCCTCGGACTCGGGTGGTGGTGATGGGTGTGAGGGATGGGAGCCGGGCAGCTCAGCAGTCGGTGGGGACCAGGCCGTTGCCACCGTTGGCGGCCGGGCGCTGGGTGGTGGCGGGGGTGTTGTCGAGGGCCGAGTACTTGGCCTGCAGATCCTTCACGGTCGCCTGCAGCTCGGCGATGGTCTTCTCGGCGGCGCTCAGCTGCTTGGTGGCCTCGCCGGCGTGAGCGGCGAAGGCCTCGCCCAGCTGCTCGAAGCCTTCGGCTACTGCGGCGAAGCGGGCGTCGTCGGTGGCGGTCTTCGCGCCGAACTTGGCCAGAGCCCCGCTGATGGCCGTCTTGAACTTCTCGACGATGCCGGCATCGGGCGCCGCCACGTCCTCGAATTCGATGGCGGCTTCTTCCGCCACGGTGAACAGGTCGTCGGCCTGCTGCTTGCGGCCTTTAAACGGATTGGCGTTCGGGTTCTGCGCTGCGAAGGCCAGCACCTCGGTGCCCAGGCTCGCCGGGTTGTCAGTGACTGCCAAGCCGGTCAGATAGGCCTTCTCGGTGTCGGCGAAGCGGGGCCGCACCTCCATGGACGAATAGATCTTCTGGCGGGCCTTGGTGAGGGCGACCAGCTCGTCGGTGGGCGAGATCTGCGCGAACAGCGCCAGCTTCTTCACGCCGCCGATGTCCACCTGCTCGGTCTTGACCGCCAGCACATCGCCATAGGCCTTGAAATCGCTGTTCGGGCTGTAGCCCCGGATGTGCTCGATGTTGATGCGGGCACCGTAGACGTTCGGGTCGTAGCTGGCGGCGATCTGCTCCAGCATCTGTCGGTCGATCACGCGGCCATCGCTGGTCGCGCCTTCGACGGCAACGCGGAAGAACTTGGAGACCTTTTTGGCGGCGGCGGGAGTGGACATTGGCTGGCTCGCTGGTGGTGTGGAAGGCGACCAGCCAATGGTGTCGGAGGGGGGATGCGGCCTCAATGCGCGCTGCATGTCGCAGTGCCGGGGACTGATGCAGCCGATGGCCGCGCCACGCGCGCGCGGGCAACCTCGGCGGCATGCCCGTGAAACCCGCCGGGCTCGGCCGTGCTCGCCGAGCCGCTCCTGTTGCCGCGAAGAAGGCCGCGCCGCGCAAGCGAGGCCGGGCCCCGCGCGCCGCCAAGGTGGCGGCGCCTGCTGCCGTTGCTGGCAGCGTGACGGGCACTGAGTCGACCCAGATTGCCACTTTGACGCCGCAGGCGCAACCCCGCACGGCGGCCCGCTTCCTCTTCTGGCAGGGCTGGAAGTGCAAGCAGATCGGCGAGCACCTGGGCGTGCCGGGGTCCACCGTCTATGGCTGGAAGGATGCCGACAAGTGGGAAGACGACCAGCCGCTCGACCGCGTCAACGGGGCGCTCGAAGTGCGGCTTGTGCAGCTCATCCTGAAGACGGACAAGACTGGCGGCGACTACAAAGAAATCGACCTGTTGGGCCGGCAGCTGGAGCGCACGGCGCGCGTAGAGAAGTACCAGCAGACGGGCAAGGAGGGCGACCTCAATCCGAATATCGCTGCGCGCAATGCGGCGCCGAAGCGCAAGCCGAAGCGCAACGAGTTCAGCGAGGACCAGCTCGCGCTGCTGGAGTCCAAACTGCGCGAGTCGAACTTCCCGTTCCATCAGAACTGGTTCGACCAGCAGGCCCAGCGGCTGCGCATGGTGCTCAAGTCGCGGCAGATCGGGGCGACCTTCTACTTTTCGCGCGAGGCGCTGCTGTCGGCGGCCAGGGAGGGGCGAAACAAGCTCTTTCTGTCGGCGTCGAAGTCGCAGGCGCACCAGTTCCGCAGCTACATCGTGGACTTCGCCAAAGAGGTGGACGTCGAGCTGAAGGGCGAGAACATCAAGCTCTGGAACGGCGCCGAGCTGATCTTCCTGGGCACCAACGCGATGACCGCCCAGTCGTATCACGGCGACTTCTACTTCGACGAGTTCTTTTGGGTTCCGCGGTTTAAGGTCATCAACAAGCTGGCCAGCGCCATGGCGGCGCACAAGCACTGGCGCAAGACCTACTTCTCCACGCCCTCGGCCATGTCCCACGAGGCCTATGGCTTCTGGACCGGCGACGACCGCAATAAGGGCCGCGCGAAGGGTGAGCGGGTCGTCATCGACACCAGCCACAAGGCGCTGCGCGGCGGCAAACTGGGCCCGGATCGGAAGTGGCGGGACATCGTCACGGTGGAAGACGCCGTGCGCATGGGGTTCGACCTCTTCGACATCGCCGAGCTGCGCGAGGAATACAGCCTCGACGAGTTCGCCAATCTGTTCATGTGCCAGTTCATCGATGACAGCCTGTCGCTGTTCACGCTGGCCCAGATGCAGGCGTGCATGGTGGACAGCTGGGAGGTCTGGAGTGACTTCAAGGCCCTGTGGGCGCGGCCCTATGCGCACTTCCCGGTGTGGGTGGGCTACGACCCGTCGGACAAGGGCGACGCGGCCGCGCTGGTGGTCGTTGCGCCGCCACGGCAGCCGGGCGGCAAGTTCCGCGTGCTTCACCGCGAGCAGTTCAAGGGCTCGGACTTCGAGGCCCAGGCCGAGGCGATCCGCCGCATCACGCAGCAATACAACGTGGTGCACATCGGCATCGACAAGACAGGCCTCGGCGCCGGCGTGTTCCAGATCGTGGAGAAGTTCTTCCCGCAGGTGAAGGGCTACCAGTACAGCATTGAGGTCAAGCAGCGCCTCGTGCTCAAGGCGCAGCAGGTGATCCACAAGGGCCGTCTCGAGTTCGACGCGGGCTGGACCGACCTGGCCGCGTCGTTCATGGCCATCAAGCGCGTGTTGACGGCCAGCGGCCGGAATGTCACCTACGACTCGGGCCGCTCGGAAGAGACCGGCCACGCGGATCTGGCGTGGGCAACGATGCACGCGCTCGACAACGAAACGCTCGCCGGCGACGTGATCGGCGGCACCTCTCGCATGGAGATTTTTGGATGAGCAAACGACGCCGCACCCCGGCCGGCCAGGTCACGCGCACCGCACCCGTGGCCTCGGCCACCACGCTGATGACGCAGAGCGATGGCACCACCGTCGAGGCCTTCAGCTTCGGCGACCCCGAGCCGGTCAGCCGGCTGCAGCTGCTCGACTACGTGGAGTCTGCCTTCAATGGGAAGTGGTACGAGCCGCCGCTGCCGTGGGAAGGCCTGGCCAGCGCGTTCCGCGCGTCGCCGCACCACGGGTCGGCCATCTTCCTCAAGCGCAACCTGCTCAAGGCCATGTTCCAGCCGCACCCGCGGCTTTCGAGCGCCACCTTTGGCGCGTGGGTGCTGGACTTTCTGGTGTTCGGCAATGCCTACCTCGAACAGCCGCGGGCGATGACCGGGCGGGCGATGGGGCTGCGGCATTCGCTGGCCAAGTACACGCGGCGCGGTGAAGAGGCCGGGCACTTCTTCTTCGTGCGCGGCTGGCCGGAAGAGCACGAGTTCGCGCCGGGGTCGGTCTTCCACCTGAGGGAGGATGACGTGAACCAGGAGATCTATGGGCTGCCCGAGTACATCAGCGCCCTGCAGTCGGCCTGGCTCAACGAGGCGGCCACGCTGTTCCGGCGGAAGTACTACGCGAACGGCTCGCACGCGGGCTTCATCCTGTACATGACCGACGGCCAGATCGACAACAGCGACGCCGACGCGCTGCGCCAGGCGCTCAAGAACTCGAAGGGGCCGGGCAACTTCCGGAATCTCTTCCTGCACATGCCCGGCGGCAAGGCCGACGGGCTGAAGCTGATCCCCGTCAGCGAGGTGGCGGCCAAGGATGACTTCCAGGCCATCAAGAACGTGTCGAAGGACGACGTGCTCGCCGCCCACCGCGTGCCGCCTGGACTGCTCGGCATCGTGCCCACCAACGCCGGCGGCTTCGGCAATGCGCCCGACGCGCTGGCGGTGTTCGTGCAGAACGAGGTGCGGCCGCTGATGACCCGCTTCCGCGAGCTGAATGAGTGGGCCGGCGACGAGCTGGTGAGGTTTACCGACCTGCCTGGGCTGCCGCCGCCCGCGTGATCCACCGCCACCCATGAGCAGGGCGCCCGCAGGCGCCCTTTTTTTCGCCCGTCCGACCCGCGAGGCCGCGCGCAGCGCCGCGCGCGCGCCTGCGGCCGGCCAGGGGCGGCCCTGGGGCATTGCCGCGTCGACCGAGGGTCGCCGGACCCCACCCCACCCCGCCGGCGCGCGGTCTAGCCCCCACCGAGCCTGCACGCTTGACCGAGCGAGAATTACGACAAGGTCGCCGGCGTTTCATGCGCTGTGTTCCTTCGGGAATCCATCCGGCAAAGGGTGTAGGCAGCGTTACGTGTTTTTCTTTGTTTTTTCGATTACAACCGCCACTTAGGTACCCTAAGGTACTCCGAATGCCAGTGACGGCGCTCTAGCCAAGCGCGCCGCTTGCAGAGGTGGAGCCCTGGTACCTTTACGTCAGGACAGAGCACTCACCTCCGTGTACAGGGTCGGCTATCTTGTAATGGTTACAATTTGATTCAGATAGGACTTGATGACTGTGTCTATGCGTGAGCCAGTGAAGTTCGACAAGCCTCCTGTGGTGGAGGTTGCTTGTGGCGTTGCCTTCCAGTTGCCCAAGCCTCTCAAGACAGCTCATGTTGGCTTGTACTGGTCGCTGGTGAGTTCGGAGTTCCCTCGTTGTGACGATGCTGAGCCCGTCGCGCACACGGTGGAGTTGCCAGGCGAGTCGGACTCAACGGACCCATCCATTCAGTTCCAGACAGTTGCGCTCCCGCCTTTGAGAAGAGCGTGGCTGATTAATCAAGAAGGCACGCATCTTCTGCAAATACAAGAGGATCGCTTCCTGTTTAATTGGAAGCGGGTTACGGGTAGTCCGGCGTATCCGAGCTATGAGCAGGTTATTTCCGATTTCGACGTTCAATGGAATCGTTTCCGCCGCTTCCTTGTCGATCAAGATCTCGGAGAGCCAACGCTGACTCAATTCGAATTGAGCTATTTTAATTTTGTAGAGGATGGCTTTCATGGTCTCTTCAAAGATCATGTAAGAGAACGTTCGGACAGCCGCTTTCTTCCTGATCCTGAAGCCTGCACCTTTAAAGAGGTATATACGCTACCTGATTCAGCGGGCCGGCTACATATCTTGGCAGGAACTGCGCGTAATAGGGCTACAGGTAAAAAGGGAGTGAGGCTAGAAATCACTGCGCGCGGGATGTTGCCCGATACCGCCCATTCTGATTACCGGAAATGGTTCGATACCGCTCATGAATGGATTACTCATGGCTTCGCTGACATGACTGATGCCAAGTTCCATAGCATCTGGGAAAGGACATCCTAATGACGTATTTTGCTAGCAATTACTCTCAGGCTCCTGACCTTTGTGCCACGATGAGTTGGTCTGACAACACGTTGCTTGACTCTTATGATGTGAACGTAAGGCACGTCAAGCGCGCACTTCTTCGTTTGCCACACAAGGCTGCCGGTAGGGTGATAACTTCTCAGTCCTCCGAGCGAGACGAACAGAGACAAACAATGGCGCCGAGATCTGCGCCAGCATTGCCTGACCTAGTCATCACGTCTGAAGTGAGCGAGCGGGAAGAGCATAAGCGAACGCTCATGGGAATCTTTCGTCGTCTCCATGAACTGGATCAAATATCGCTGAAAACTTCCATGTACGCGGGATGGTTTATCAGATCATTGCCCACTACTCGGAGCCTTCCAAAGGTGTCGCCTGATGGCGATGGTGGCCTTCAGATGGCGTGGGACGTTGAAGGTAGCGGGCGAACACTGATAACTATCAACGATGAAATGTTGTACGGTGTCATTTCAGCTGGAACTCGCAGTGCGTCTTACCTTGATGAACGCCAATTTATGGGTGTAGTCGAGGAAGATTTTTTGGCTGCAATACCGGCGTGAATTACTCCATCTATGGTGGAAGTCATCCCATCTGAAGACTCCGTGAGTAAAACGATTGATTCGCCGGAGAAGTGGAACCGAGCTGAGGAAAGGTTCATCGACGAACGAGTGTTTCTGTTCAAGAAACCCGACTATGTTGAGTCGGTAGTTTGGCGCAAGTACATGCCGTCCCTAGCTGAGGTGCATGCTTGGGGCTGTGCACGCCAGGCTGAGAAACGCACGACCAAGCAGGTATGGACCTATGAAGGTGCTGCGACTGCCAACGTTGGCGACATTCGTGACATTCGTACGCAGCATGGCGATTCGGTGGAGGTAGTCCATGATCCATCGGACGGCCAAGGAGACCATCATGCTCACTTGCAGCTGCGTTTTGGAACGGATGAGCAGCACATCCCGCAGCGGCGGACGGATCTGAAGGAGGCCGTTCTGAGGCTGTTTACTGCCGTCGACAGGCACTCCTGCCCGTAGGAAGTAGGGAAAAGTGTAGCTAAACGTTACTTGATGGCTGTGAGCGGGGGGTCACGGAGGTAAGGGAGACACGTCTCCAATGTTCGTATCCCCCTCGCGCAACCAAATTCAAGGGCCTTCTTCGGAAGGCCCTTTTTTTGTCCGTTTGCAGCCGAGAGCGCGCGGGGCGCGTGCGCGTCTGCACAATTCGGAAACTTTCTGCACAATGGCTCGCCATGCAGAGCCTGGTTCAGAAGATCGAGTCTCAACTCGTTTCTCTCCCCATTCCTGTATCGCTGCGCTTGCCCGACGGCCACCGCATCGACACCCCTGGCGCCAAGGTGCGGCTGGGTTTCTCGAGCTGGACCGGATTGGCCAAGCTCGCTGCGCGGCAGATCGGCAGTGTGGGCGAGGACTATGTCGAAGGCCGCGTGGAGATCGAAGGCTCCATGCGCGATCTGATGGCCGCTGCCGCCGCGCTCATGCCCGACAACCCGGTGGAAAGCGACACTGGCTGGTGGACGCGCCTGCTGCGCAACGCCAAGTCCCGTGGCTCGCACACGCTGCGACGCGACGCCGAGCAGATCCAGTTTCACTACGACGTTTCCGACGACTTCTACGCCCTCTGGCTCGATCCGCGCCGCGTGTATTCGTGCGCGTACTTCCGCGACGAGGCGATGACGCTGGCCCAGGCGCAGGAGGCCAAGCTCGACCACATCTGCCGCAAGCTGCGCCTGAAGCCGGGCGAGCGCTACCTCGACATCGGCTCGGGCTGGGGCGGACTGCTGCTGTGGGCGGCGGAGCACTACGGCGTGGATGCCACCGGCATCACCCTGTCGAAGAACCAGCATGCGCATGTGGAGAAGCTGATTGCGCTGCGGGGCCTGGAGAGCCGGGTGCGCGTCCGCCTCATGGACTATCGTGAACTCTCAGCCGAGCAGCCTTTCGACAAGATCTCGTCCGTGGGAATGTTCGAGCATGTGGGCAGTGCCAACATGGGAACCTATTTCCAGGATGTGCGTAAGCTGCTCGCGCCTGGAGGCCTGACGCTGCAGCATGGCATCACCTCGGGCCAGCTCGACTACCGTCAACTGGGCGCGGGCATGGGGGACTTCATCGAAAAGTACATCTTCCCGGGCGGAGAGTTGTTGCACGTGACGACCGTGCTGCGCGAGACGGCGCACGCAGATCTGGAGATGGTCGATACCGAGAATCTGCGGCCGCATTACGCCCGCACGCTTTGGGCCTGGTCCGACGCCCTTGAGGCTCAACTCGACAAGGCGCGCGAAGTGCTTGAAGTCACCGCAGGTGCCGAGCGTGGCGGGCGCATCCTGCGGGCCTATCGCCTCTACCTTGCGGGTTGCGCGATGAGCTTCGAACAGGGATGGATCGCCTTGCATCAAATGCTGTCGGCCCGACCCGACGGCAAGATTTCGTCCCACGCCATGCGCGGCGCCCAGTCGCTATACCCTTTCTCGCGCGATTACATGTACGCGCCGCGGTAGGAACGGCGTAAATGCGTGGCCCGGGAACCGCGGCCATGGGCGCAGGTCACAACAACAAACAAGTGCGAAAAGGAGTACCCGCATGCTGTACCGCTTCAAGTCCCAGGCTTCGGCCGACGTGGTGATGCTCGAACCGAGCGCCCGCCATCTTCTCGAGATCATCGGCAAGACGCCCGGCGCGCCCGGCGTCATCACGGTGGACCAGATGCCCGCCGCCATCTCGGCGCTGGAGGCCGCGGTTGCCAATGAAGCCAAGATGGCCAGTCATGGCAACCACGACGCCCATGCCGTCGAGGACCACGACGCACGTGCCGAGCAGGAACATGTGTCGCTGCATCAGCGGGTCACGCCGCTGCTGCACATGCTCAAGGAATCGCACGGCGAGGGCAAGGACATCGTCTGGGGCGCTTGAGCCCGTTCGATCCCTCACCCCGAGAAAATCAGGCCGCATGCATCGCATGCGGCCTTTTTCATGGCGGCGCGGTCAGTCGACCTTGGCGCCCGAGGCCTTCACCACCTGGGCCCACTTCACATGCTCGCGCTCGATGTGCTGCGCGAAGGCCGCAGGCGTGTTGCCGCCAGGGATGGCACCCTGGGCCAGCATCTTCTCCTTGACGGCAGCGGTGGCCAGCGACTTGGCCACTTCCTGCTGGATGCGCTGCACGATCTCAGGCGAAGTGCCGGCCGGCGCCAGCAGGCCGAACCAGGAGCTGGCTTCATAGCCCTTGAGCGAGGGTCCGCCAGCCTCCTCCACGGTCGGCACGTCGGGCAGGGCGGCCGAGCGCTGGCTGCTGGTCACGGCCAGCGCCTTGAGCTTGCCGGCCTTGATCTGCTGCATGGAAGAAGGCAGGTTGTCGAACATCACGTCGGCATTGCCGGCCACCATGTCGAGCAGCGCGGGCCCGGAGCCCTTGTACGGGATGTGCGTCATGAAGGTGCCGGTCATGCTCTTGAACAGTTCGCCTGCGAGGTGGATGGAGGTGCCGCTGCCGCTCGAGGCCATGTTGAGCTGGCCCGGATGCGCACGCGCATAGCGGATGAAGTCCTGCACGTTCTGGATGCCGTACTGCCTGGCCTTGTCGGCGTTCATCTCCATCACATTGGGCACCGAGGCCACCAGCGTGATGGGCACGAAGTCCTTGATCGGGTCATAGGGCAGCTTGGGATACAGCGCACGGTTGATGCCGTGCGTGCCCACGGTGCCCATCAGCAGCGTGTAGCCATCGGGTGCGGAGCGCGCCACGATCTCGGCGCCGACGTTGCCGCCGGCCCCGGCGCGGTTGTCCACGATGAACTGCTGGCCGAAGGCCTTGGAGAGTTCCGGGGCCACGGCGCGGGCCAGGATGTCCGTGGTGCCGCCCGGCGCGAAGGGCACGACGATGCGCACCGTCTTGGTGGGCCATGTGTCCTGCGCCTGGGCGATGCCGCCGGCGCCAAGCAGCACGGCAGCGAGGGAGGCCACGGCCACGAGGCGGCGACGCGGGATGGAATGCATGAGGGAAGTCTCCTGACGAGGGGGAAGGCCCGGAGCCGCCTGCGCGAAGGGCCGCGGCGGCGCGCCTTCGTGCGAAGGCGCCATCCGGGGAAAAGGCCAAGGCCTGGTTTTACCTGGGCGAGACAGCGCCTCGATGGGTGAAAACCCCTCTCGTCCACGCCGTGAATACGCGGTGGCGCGTGGGGAGTCGGCACAATCTCTGCCTTTCGCATGCGCCTCCCTTCCGGCTGCCCGCACGCTGCCGCGAAATCGCTTTCGACCTCCCGCTCGATGACCGTCGCCTCCCGCCTTCGCGCAGCCGCCGCCTGCCTGCCGGCCGCCGCTTTTTGTCTGTTGGCGGCAGGGTGCATGGACGGTTATCCGACCGAGGATGTGATGGCCCTCGACGCCATGGGGCCTGCCGAACATGTGCAGGCCCTCAACCGGCGCCTGGGGGAGGGTGGCGGCCCTCCGATGCGTGTGGCGATGGGTGCCGACTGCCGGCTGCAATGGCAGGGCGCGTCGGAACCCGCCTCGTTGGCGCTGCCGGCGATCTCGGTACGCTTCGACACCGACCCCGACACCGGGCGCTATCTCGTGCTGGTGGCCGAACAGGCGGGTCAGCCGCCCCGCACGGCCTTCGAGGTCAGGGACTGGGTGGCGGCGGTCGCCTTCCGTTCGCATCTCCAGCAGTTGCAGCATCTGTGCATGGCACAGGTCGACGCCTGAGCGCGAGGGAGCGGCGAATGAGTCGGCGGCCCGCCGCGTCCAGGCGCGGCGCGCATCGTCGCTGCCGCCGCGCAGCCGGCCTGCCCGTGCCGCCGCGAGTCGGCATGCCGCCATCGATTCAGCCCACCAGCCGAAGCGCCGCCGCCTCGATCGCCTCCACCCCTACCCGGGACTGCGCCTCCAGCACCGGCGCATAGCCCACCGGAATGCGCGGTGCCCCGAGGCGCGCGATGCGGCAGCCCGTCGCCTCGGCCGCCGTGGCCGCGATTTCCGCCCCGAATCCGGCGGCCTGCACCGCCTCGTGCACGACCAGCAGCCGGCCGGTGCGGCCGCAACTGTCCAGCACCGTCTCCCGGTCCCAGGGCCAGAGCGTGCGCAGATCGATCAGGTCGACGGCGATGCCGGCGGCCGCCAGTCGCGCGCAGGCCGCTTCGCACACCTGGACCTGTCGGCTCCAGCTCACCATCGTGAGGGCATCCCCATGGCGCCGGTGCGCCGCGCGCCCCAGCGGAACGGCCAATTGCGGATTGACGGTGCCGCGCTGGCCCCACAGCGTCTTGTGCTCGATGTAGACCACCGGGTCGCCGCAGTCCAGCGCGGCCCGCAGCAATGCATGGTTGTCCTGCGGCGTGGAGGGGCTGACCACCACCACCCCCGGCAGATGCGCGAACCAGGCTTCCAGCGACTGCGAATGCTGCGCGGCCGAGGCGTCCCAGATGCCGCCGGGCATGCGCGCCACCATTGGCACGCGGCCCTGGCCGCCGAACATGAAGCGGTTCTTGGCCGCCTGGTTGACCAACTCGTCCATGCCGCAGAGCGCGAAGTCGACCACCCGCATCTCGACCACCGGCTTCAAACCCGCCAGTGCCATGCCGACGCCGGCGCCCATGATGGCCGCCTCGCTGATCGGTGTGTCGATCACGCGCTGCGGGCCGAAGCGCTGCTGCAGCCCCTGGTACTGGCCGAAGATGCCGCCCCGGCCCACGTCCTCGCCGAGCACCACCACGCGTGCGTCCTCGGCCATCGCCTGGCCCAGTGCCTGCGCGGCGGCCTGGGCGTAGCTCCAGTCGTGCACCGCGTGGACCGTCGAATCGTCCGTCGTCATCGCCATTGGCCGGCTCCCGTGGTCTGCACATCGGTGAAGGCGGCGGCAGCCTCGGGCCAGGGCGCGGCATCGGCGGCGTCGAGGGCCGCCTGCACCTCGTCCAGGGACTCGCGTTCGATCTGCACGAGCCGGGCCTCTTCGATGCCATCGGCCCGCAGGCGGGCGCGTGCACGGGCGATGGGATCGGTCTCCAGCGCGGCGGCCAGTTCGGCGGGGTCGCGGTAGGCGGCCACGTCCACCGACACGTGGCCCTTCACACGGTAAGTGAGGGCATGCAGCAGTCGTGGACCCTGGCCGGCGCGCACCTCTGCCACCAGCCGGCCGGCGGCCTCGTGCACGGCGAAGACGTCGTTGCCGTCCACCGGCGTGGCGGGAATGCCCAGCGCCACGGCGCGGGCCGAGGCGCCGTCGCCGGCCGTCATCGGCCCGCTGGCGGTCGTGGCGCTCCAGCGGTTGTCCTCGCAGACGAAGAGCACCGGCAGGCCGTACACCTGCGCCCAGTTGAGCGCTTCGAGGAAAGGTCCCCGGTTGATCGCGCCGTCACCGAAGAAGCACACGGTGATGTCGTCGCTGGCGCCGCCGCCGGGCAGCAGGCTGCGCAGCTTCTGCGCATGCGCCGCACCCACCGCGATGGGCAGGCCGGCCGCCACCACGCCGTTGGCGCCCAGCATGCCCACCGAGAAATCGGCGATGTGCATGGAGCCGCCTTTGCCGCCATTGAAGCCGGTGGCCTTGCCGAAGAGCTCGGCCATCATCCGCGCCAGATCGGCGCCTTTGGCCAGCGTGTGGCCGTGGCCGCGGTGGGTGGAGGTGAGGTAGTCGCTGGGCCGCAGATGGGCACAGACGCCGGCGGGCACGGCTTCCTGGCCGGTGGAGAGGTGCAGCGGGCCGCGCACGCGGGCGGCGCCGCCGGCCTGCTGGCCATAGGCGCTCACGCCGCCCTGGCTGGCCGTCTCGGCCGCGTTCTCGAAGGCACGGATGCGCTGCATGGTGCGGTACAGCGCCAGGGCCATGGGGCCGCTGGTCGTGGATGTCACGGGGCTTGTCTCCTCTTGCTTCTGCGGATCCGGCTCGAGCGGCCGGTCGGGTGATGCTAGCGCGCGTGCCCGGCGGGGCGAGGACGCTGCGGCGACAGCCTGGGTGAGACCCGCATGGGGGCGGCATGAGCCTGCCCGCTGGGTCGGCCGCTGCCGGGCTCCCTGTCAGCCGGGCTGGGGCCGCTGGCGCAGTCGGCGGTACAGCGTGCCACGCGACACCCCGAGCTGGCGCGCGGCGCGGGCGATGTTGCCGCCGCTTTCCTGCAGCGTGCGTTCGATCAGGTCCTGCTGCAGGCCGCGCAGCGTGGCAGGTGCAGGCTCTATGCCTCCCGCATCGGGCAGGGGCGCCGGAGGCGGCGTGCGTGTCGGGCTCGACAAGGCGACGCCATGACGCAGGTTGAGGCCATCGCTGCCGGGCAGACGCACCTGTGCCCACACACCCAGGCCGCTCGTCAGGCGCAGCGGCCTGGCCCCGTCGCCGCCCCCGAGCCGCAGCAACCCGTGCAGGTCGCGGCCGAAGAAGCGCACGGCCGAGCGCGCCAGAGGATCGCGCGGCAAGGGCCCGAGCAGGCGCGAGGCTGCCGTGTTCAGCCAAGCCACGCGCCCATCCTGCGACACGCCGGCCATGGCTTCCAGCGGCGTGCCCAGCAGCGCAGGGCTGGCCTGGAAGCGCAGCACGAGATGCTCGCCGGACTGGCGGGCAAGCAGCCGGTTCTCGATGACGGTGGCATACAGACCCACCATAGAGCCGGCATCGAAGCCGAAGCGGCGCGACTCCACCGACAGGTCCAGCACGCCCGCCAGGCGGCCGTCCACCCCGCGGATCGGCGCGGCGGCGCAGTGCACCTGGCGGAGCGTGTCGAAGTAGTGTTCGCCCCCTTCGACCGTGCTGGCCTGCCCGGTGCACAGCACGATACCCGGTGCCGTGGTGCCCACCACCGACTCGGCCAGGTTGACCCCCAGCCGGGCCGTACGGCCCAGCACCGGTTGCTGCGGTGCCATGGGATGGTGCGTGACATGCAGCAGCACGCCCTCGCGATCAGTGAGGATGACGCGACAGTCCGTGCCCGACAGGGCGCCCTCCATGGCGGCGATCTCGGTGGCCGCGGCGTCGAGCAACGCTCGGTTGCGCGACAGTGCGCCGTGCAGCCGGCTGGGCGTGACCGGATCGAAGGCGATGGTGCGGCCGGGGTTCTCGTGCCGACGGCGGCAACGCATCCAGGACTGCAGCACCTCCTCCGCCACCAGACCTGAGGGACGGTCACCTTCGTCGAAAAAGCGCGTGCGTGCCTGTGCAGTCCGCTCTTCGGGCGTGGTGGCGAACAGCTGGCGCGGCGTGTGGGCACCGGTGAGTGTGGCAGTCGGCAAGCGGAACCTCCTTCGGCTGCGGCCGACTGTGTTCCGCAATGGAACAGGCCAGCACCCGGGAATTCCCGAGGGTGAAAGGGCCCCCTGCGCGGCGGCATCCTCGAAGGCGTTCGCTTCAACCAAGAACCGAGAAGGAGACACACGATGAGGCTTCTTGCGCTCGCGGCGCTGGCTGCCTGGGCCTGCCTGGTCCAGGCCCAGACCACCGCTCCCAAGGCGGCACCGGCCGCCAAGGTCGACGGCAACTTCATCCGGGCTAATGCCCAGAAAACGCCCGAATGGCCCAGCGTGGGCCTGGACTACGCGGAGACCCGCTACAGCCGGCTCGACCAGCTCAACACCGGCAATGTGGGCCAACTGGGCCTGGTCTGGTCGTACAACCTCGAATCCACGCGCGGCGTCGAGGCCACGCCGCTGGTGGTCGACGGCGTGATGTATGTGACGGCCTCCTGGAGCGTGGTGCATGCCATCGACGTGCGCACCGGCCAGCGGCTGTGGAGCTTCGACCCGCAGGTCGACCGCGCCAAGGGCTACCGTGGCTGCTGCGACGTGGTCAACCGCGGCGTGGCGCTGTGGAAGGGCAAGGTCTACGTCGGTGCCTTCGATGGCCGGCTGATCGCGCTCGACGCCGCCACGGGCAACAAGCTGTGGGAGAAGGACACGCTCATCGACCATGCCCGCAGCTACACCATCACTGGCGCGCCGCGGGTGTTCAAGGGCAAGGTCATCATCGGCAACGGTGGCGCCGAATACGGCGTGCGCGGGTACATCACCGCCTACGACGCCGAGACGGGCGACCAGAAGTGGCGCTGGTTCACCGTGCCGGGCGACCCGTCCAAGCCCTTCGAGGACGAGGCCCAGGCCCGGGCCGCCAAGACCTGGGACCCGGCCGGCAAGTGGTGGGAAAGCGGCGGCGGCGGCACGGTGTGGGACACCATGGCCTTCGATCCCGAGCTCAACACCATGTACATCGGCACCGGCAACGGCTCGCCGTGGGCGCGCAGCAAGCGCAGCCCGGCCGGCGGCGACAACCTGTACCTGGCGTCCATCGTGGCGCTGGACCCGGACACCGGGAAGTACAAGTGGCACTACCAGGAGACGCCCGGCGACAACTGGGACTACACCTCCACCCAGCCGATGATCCTTGCCGACATCAAGCTGGACGGCAAGCCGCGCAAGGTGATCCTGCATGCGCCCAAGAACGGCTTCTTCTTCGTCATCGACCGCACCAACGGCAAATTCATCTCGGCCAAGAACTTCGTCGAGGTGAACTGGGCCACGGGCTACGACAAGAACGGCCGGCCGATCGAGGTCGCCGCCGCCCGGGACGGCACCAAGCCCAACGACTCGATCCCCGGTCCCTTCGGTGCGCACAACTGGCATCCGATGTCCTTCAACCCCAAGACGGGACTGGTCTACCTGCCTGCGCAGCATGTGCCGATCACGCTCATGGACGACAAGGACTGGAAGTTCAACGAGAACGCGCCATTGCGTCCGCATTCAGACCTGGGCTGGAACCTCGCCAAGTTCGCCAATGCCGAGCCGCCCAAGAGCAAGCCCATGGGCCGCCTGGTGGCCTGGGACCCGGTCAAGCAGAAGGAGGCCTGGGGCGTCGAGCATGTCTCGCCCTGGAACGGCGGCACGCTGACCACCGCCGGCAACCTGGTCTTCCAGGGCACGGCCGACGGCCGGCTGGTGGCGTATGACGCCCGCGACGGCAAGAAGCTGTGGGAGACGCCCACCGGCACCGGCGTGGTGGCGGCGCCGTCCACCTACATGGTCGACGGCAAGCAGTATGTGTCGGTGGCCGTGGGTTGGGGCGGCGTGTACGGACTGGCCCAGCGCGCCAGCGAGCGGCAGGGGCCCGGCACCGTCTACACCTTCGCGGTGGGCGGCACGGCCAAGATGCCCGAGTTCGTGCAGTACCGCATGGACAAGCTGCTGCAGGGCGTGAAGTACGACCCCGCCAAGGTGCAGGCCGGCACGGGGCTGTACGTGAGCAACTGCGTCTTCTGCCATGGCGTGCCGGGCGTGGACCGCGGCGGCAACATTCCCAACCTGGGCTACCTCGGGGCGCCTTACATCGAGAACCTGGACAAGTTTGTCTTCAAGGGGCCGGCCATGTCGCGGGGCATGCCGGACTTCACGGGCAAGCTGAGCATGGAGGATGTGGAGGCGATCAAGGCGTTCATTCAAGGCACCGCCGACGCCATCCGACCGAAGTAAGGAGCCTCCCCCAGGCTGCGCGCTTCCACAAGAGGAGGCGTGTCTTGAACGACAAAGGCCCGCCATCGCTGGCGGGCCTTTGTCGTTGGTGCGGGCCTGTGATCAGTCGGCGTACACGCCGGCTTCCTTGATCACGGGGCCGAAACGGGCCACTTCGGACTGCACGAACTTCTTGTGCTCGGCCGGGTCGCTGCGCTTGTCGCTCACCACCACGGCGCCCAGGGCTTCCTCGCGGCGGATGAAGTCCGGGTCCTTCAGCGCGGTCTTGAGCGCGTCGTTGAGCTTCTTGAGCACCGGTGCCGGCGTGCCCTTGGGCGCGTACAGGCCGTGCCAGATCGTCACCTGGAAGTTCTTCAGGCCCTGCTCGTCCAGCGTCGGGATGTCCTTGAGCGCTGGGGTGTTCACCCGCTTGAGCGTGGTCACGCCATAGGCCTTGACCTTCTTGGCCTCGATCTGGCCGGTGGTGTTGGTGGTCTGGTCGCACAGCAGGTCGATCTGCCCGCCCATCAGGTCGGCGATGGCCGGCGCGGTGCCCTTGTAGGGCACGGTCGTCATCTCGGCCTTCAGCGCGCTCTGGAACAGCAGGCCGCACAGGTGCGAGGCCGAGCCGATGCCGGCGTTGCCCAGGTTGACCTTGCCCTTGTGGGCAGCGATCCAGGTCTGCAGCTCCTTGAAGTTGTTGGCTTCGAGCTGCGGCTTGCCGATCAGCGTCATGGGCACGTCGTTGATCATGCCCAGGTACTCGAAGTCGGTCTCCCAGTTGTAGCTGAGCTTGCGGTAGAGCACCGGGGTGGTGGCCATGCCGACGTGGGTGACCAGCAGGGTGTAGCCGTCGTTCTTGGCGCGGGCCACCTTGGCATTGCCGATGGTGCTGCCGGCGCCGGCGGTGTTGTCCACCACGATGGTGGCGCCCAGGGCCTTCTGCATGGCCTCGGCCAGGTCGCGTGCCACCTTGTCGGTCGGGCCACCCGCCGCGAAGGGCACGACGAAGGTGATGGTCTTGCCATCGGGGAAGTCGGCAGCCTGCGCGCCGAAGGTGAGGGCGGCAAGGGCGGCCAGGGCGATGGTCTTCTTCATTCGAAACTGCTCCGACAGAGGGTGAAAAGGACCTGAATGGTAGGGACCGGACTTGTCCGGGAAATTCCGGATTTCCCTAGTAGGACGGCTGCAGTGCGGTCCTCCTGATCCGGCGCAAGCCGGGGCGCGGTCAGGCGGCGGGGCAATAATGCCCGCCCATGCCTTCCCTCCTCGCACTCGACATCGGCAACACGCGGCTCAAGTGGGCGCTCTACGCCCAGGCCCAGCCAGGCAGCGTGCCGCTGGCCTCGGGGGCCGAGTTCCTGGACCACATCGACCGCCTGTCCGAAGGGCCCTGGGCCTCGCTGCCCGTGCGGCCCGATGCCATGATCGGCTGCGTGGTCGCGGGCGACGCGGTGCGCCGCCGCACCGAGGAGCAGGTGGAGGAGAGCTTCGATTTCGAGCCGCGCTGGGTGGTGTCGAGTGCGGCCGAGTGCGGCATGGTCAACGGCTACGACCATCCGACGCGTCTGGGTGCCGATCGCTGGGTGGCCATGATCGGCGCCCGCCATCGCATGCTGGCGCAGGTGGCCGGCGGCCGGCCGCGGCCGATGGTGGTGGTGATGGTGGGCACCGCGGTCACGGTCGAGGCCATCGATGCCGAAGGCAAGTTCCTCGGCGGCCTGATCCTGCCCGGCCACGGCATCATGCTGCGCGCGCTGGAGTCGGGCACCGCCGGCCTGCATGTGCCCACCGGCGAGGTGCGCGAGTTTCCGACCAACACCAGCGATGCCCTCACCAGCGGCGGCACCTATGCCATCGCCGGCGCCGTCGAGCGCATGGTGCAGCACGTCCGCCGCCACTGCGGGGCCGAGCCCGCCTGCTACATGACCGGCGGCGCGGGCTGGAAGATGGCGCCGTCGATGTCGGTGGAGTTCGAACTGGTGGAGTCGCTCATCATGGACGGCCTGCTGGTCATTGCCGGCGACCGCGCCGCGCGCATCGCCGGCTGAGCCACCGGCGTCCTGTCTCTCCCATCCCAACCCCTCGGCATTGCCGCGTGCAGGGCTGCACGCCCCGCGTTACCAACGCTCAGCCGCGCAGCCCTTCGGCTGCCTGGAACAGCGCCTCGCGCGCCTGGTCCACGATGCGCTGCTTCCACACATCCGTGTCGGTGTAGAAGGCCGCCCGCATGCGCTGGTGGATCGACTGGGCCAGCTCCGGCGCGACCTCGGGATGCAGATGCAGCCAGTGGTCGCCGCGCATGGCGGTGAGCACCTCCATCAGCGGCTCGGTGCCGTATTCCATGGCGATGCCGGTGAATTCGGCCTGCGGGCATTCTTCGTAGGCCGAACTCCACATCAGCCCGGTGAGCAGGGCCGAGGCCGAACTGCCGTCATAGATGGAGGTGACCGGCGTCGTGCCACCGCCGCCCCACCAGGCGCTGGCGCGCGCGTAGGCGGCGGGGTCGTTGCGGCCCGCGAAGATGCGCTCGCCCAGGCCGCTGGGCCCCAGCCCGGTGTGCAGATCGATCCAGGCCAGGCGCCTTGCGCGGGCGGCATGCTGGCGCAGTACCTGCCGCAGCGTGCGTTGGCTCCAGGTTGGCGCCTGCCCGCCGAAGAACATGCCGCCGGCGAAGGCGTACTGGCCCTGCGTGACGGCGGCCTGGAACTCGCCCATGCCGTGCTTGGCGATCCAGTGCTCCAGCGCCTCCTGGTCGCGGGGCGCGGGCGGCCACTGCGGCGGCAGCAGCAGCGCGTGCAGCTTGGCATAGGGCTTGTTGACGGGCAGCGGCGCCGAGAAGTCCTGGAAGTTGCGGTTGAGGTCCACGTTCTCCTGCGTCACCCGCCGCCCGTGCGAGAAGCCGTGCGGATTGAGCGCATGGATGTAGACCACCGCCACGCCGGCATCGCGCGCCGCCGCGCGCCAGGCCGCGTCGTGCAGCGCATGCACCTGCACCCCGCTGCCGCAGTGGCCCTCCACGCCATGGCAGGCGCTGGTCACGATCAGCACCCGCTCGGCATCGGCCGGCCCATCGCGCGCCACGTCCAGGGCCAACGCTTCGCCGTCGGCGCCGGGCAAGGGCAGGGGATGGGTCTCGACCGGGATGCCGGCCGACACGCAGGCCGCCAGGAATTTCTGCCGCGCCAGCGCGTAGCTGGGCGAGAAGGCCTGCGCGGCGTCCATCACTTCTGCGCCGTCGCGGGCTGGGCCAGGAACTCCTCGGCCAGCTTCACCCACACGCTGGCGCCCAGCGGGATCAGCTCGTCGTTGAAGTCGTAGCTGGCGTTGTGCAGCACGCAGGGCCCTTCGCCATGCAGATGCGGCCGGTGGCTGCCGTCGCCGTTGCCGATGAAGGCATAGGCGCCGGGCTTGGCCTGCAGCATGAAGGCGAAGTCCTCGGAGGTCATGGCCGGCTCCTGGCGCAGCACGTTGGCCTCGCCCACCACGCCGGCCATCACTTGTCGGGCGAAGTCGGCCTCGGGCGCGGTGTTGATGGTGGGCGGGTAGTAGCGCACGAACTCGAAGTCGCATTCGGCATCGTGCGCGGCGCAGATGTGCTCGGCGATCTTGCGCATGCGCGCCTCGATCATGTCCAGCACCTCCACCGAGAAGGTGCGCACGGTGCCGGTGAGCTCGCAGTCGTTGGGGATGACGTTGTTGGTGTCGCCCGCATGCACGGTCGTCACCGAGATGACGGCCGAATCCAGCGGCTTCATCTTGCGCGTCAGGATGGTCTGGAAGGCCTGCACCATTTCGCAGGCGATCGGTACCGGATCGACGGTGGTGTGGGGCAGGGCGGCATGGCCACCCTTGCCGCGCACGGTGATGTAGAACTTGTTGCCCGAGGCCATCACCGGCCCGGGGCTGACGGCGAACTGGCCGGCCGCCATGCCGGGCCAGTTGTGCATGCCGAACACGGCCTCCATCGGGAATTTCTCGAACAGGCCGTCGTCGATCATGCGCTTGGCGCCGCCGCCGCCTTCTTCCGCCGGCTGGAAGATCAGGTAGACCGTGCCGTCGAAGTTGCGGTTCTTCGCCAGATGCTGGGCCGCCGCCAGCAGCATGGCGGTGTGACCGTCGTGGCCGCAGGCGTGCATCTTGTTGGCATGCTTGCTGGCGTGGTCGAAGGTGTTCAGTTCGTTGATGGGCAGGGCATCCATGTCGGCGCGCAGGCCCACGGCGCGGTCGCTGCTGCCGTTCTTGACGATGCCGACCACGCCGGTGGTGCCCAGGCCGCGGTGGATGGGAATGCCCCATTCGGTCAGGCGGGCCGCGACGACATCGGCGGTGCGCACTTCCTCGTAGGCCAGTTCGGGATGGGCATGCAGGTCGCGGCGAATGGCGGCGATCCCGGCCGCCTGGGTGACGATCGAGTCGATGAGCTTCATGAAGGGCAGTCTAGTGGGGGCAGGCCTGCGCAGGCTGACACGCCCGGGATGCCGGTGCAAGCAATACGGATGCCCGCGGCAGGGGCAAGCGGGAACGTCCAGGCACTGCAGCGTGCGCCGCTGGCAGTTTGCTGCCCGCTGCCCGCTGCCCGCTGCCCGCTGCTTGCCGCACGGCGCGCCGGGGTCAAGCCCGGCCGGCCACAATCCAGCCTCATGAGCCATCCCCCGCTTTCCGACCGCGCGCTGGCCTTCGCCCAGGCGCTGGTGCGCATGAACACCATCAGCGACCGCAGCAACCTCGAACTGATCGAGTTCGCCCGCGAGCACCTGGCCAGCCTGGGCGTGAAGAGCCGCCTGACCTGGAATGCCGAGCGCACCAAGGCCAACCTCTTCGCTACGCTGGGCGAGGGCAAGCCGGCCGGCGTGATCGTCTCGGGCCACACCGACACCGTGCCCTGGGAGGGCCAGGCCTGGACGGTCGACCCGCTCTCGGCCACCGTGCAGGATGGCCCCGAGGGGCCGGCGCTCTTCGGCCGGGGCTCGGCCGACATGAAGAGCTTCATCGCCATCGCCCTGGCCAATGCCGAGCGGATCCTGGCCGGCAACGCGCCCTTCGCGGTGCACTTCGCCTTCAGCTACGAGGAGGAGATCGGCTGCTTTGGCGTGCGCGAACTCATCGCCGACATGCGCGACGCTGGCGTCAGGCCTCTTGCCTGCATCGTGGGCGAGCCCACGTCCATGGTGCCCGCCATCGCGCACAAGGGCGTGTGGCGCTACCGCTGCTGCGTGCGCGGCAAGGAGGCGCATTCCTCCCTCACGCCGCATTCGGTCAATGCCATCGAGATGGCGGCGCGGGTGGTGGGCAAGGTGCGCGACATGGCCGAAGCCTTCGAGCGCGAAGAACCTCGTTATGACGGCTTCGACGTGCCCT
Source organism: Pseudacidovorax sp. (assembly GCF_017991995.1). Classification (GTDB taxonomy): domain Bacteria; phylum Pseudomonadota; class Gammaproteobacteria; order Burkholderiales; family Burkholderiaceae_C; genus Xenophilus. The sequence goes on from NZ_JAGOPN010000004.1 coordinate 348,146, forward strand.
TCTCCACCGCCAGCGTGGGCCAGTTCCACGGCGGCATCGCCGACAACGTGGTGCCGCGCGACGCCGAGTTCCGTTACGAATTCCGCGATCTGCCCACGGCCGATGCCCGGGCCATGCAGCAGCAGGTGGTCGACTATGCGCGCGGCCTGGAGCCGCGCATGCAGCGGGTGGCGGCGGACACGGGCTTCCGCTTCGAGACCATCTGCGAGATCCCGTCCTTCCTCGGCGGCCGCGACGACCCGGTCACCCGCTTGGCGCAGCGCCTGGCGGGCGAGGCCGGCACCACACTGGTGGCCTTCGGTACCGAGGCGGGCCTGTTCAAGAACGCGGGCATTCCCACGGTGGTGTGCGGTCCCGGCAGCATCCAGCAGGCCCACCAGCCCGACGAGTACGTGACGCTGGCGCAGCTGGCGCGCTGCGAAGCCTTCATGCACGGTCTGGCGGACAGCGCCGAGATTGGCTGATACGCGGCCATGGCGGCGGCGACGGGCCCCGGCCCGATGAAGCGGATGGCGCTGGCGCTGCTGGTCGGCGTCGCGCTGCTGTATGCCCTGGCCACCTGGCAGGAAGCGCGCGGCGGCCACGCCGGCTGGGGCTGGCTGGCCGCCTTCGCCGAGGCGGCCATGGTGGGCGCCATCGCCGACTGGTTCGCCGTGGTGGCGCTGTTCCGCCATCCGCTGGGCCTGCCGATCCCGCACACGGCCATCCTGCCGCGCAGCAAGACACGGCTGGGCGCCAACCTGGCGCGCTTCTTCTGCGACAACTTCCTGGGCACGGCGCAGGTGCTGGCCAAGCTGCGCGCCTTCGATGCGGCTGGGCGTCTCGCGGCGTGGCTGTCGCGCCCCGCGCAGGCCGAACGGCTGGGCCGCCTCGGCGTGGCAGCTGCCGGCCAGGTGATGGAGGCCGTCGACGACCAGCGGTTGCGCGACTTCCTCGGCCGCGCCGCGGCGGCGGGCCTGCGGCAGCTGGACTTCTCGCGCACCGCCGGCCAGGTGCTGGAGACACTGACGGCCGAAGGCCGCCACCAGGCCATGCTCGACGCGGTACTCGGCCACGCCGCGCAGTGGCTCGACGACGAGGCGCTGCAGGACCAGCTCACCGAATCCATCGCGCAGGAGGTCAAGGCCCTGCGCTACGTCGGCCTGGACCAGGTCGCGGCGCGCCTGGCCACGCGCAAGCTGGTGGCCAGCATTGCGCGGGCGCTGGGCGAGACGGCGGCCGACCCGGCCCATCCGCTGCGCCAGCGCTTCGACGCCACCATGCAAAGCTTCGTCCAGCGCCTGCAGCAGGACCCGGCCTTCGTCGCCCGCGGCGAACGGCTGCGCGACGAGTTGCTGGCCCACGATGGCCTGCGGAACTACCTCGACGGCCTGTGGCAGCAGCTGCGCGACTGGCTGCAGGCCGACCTGGCGCGGCCCGATTCGGCCATCGGCCAGCGCATCGCCCGACTGGCGGCTTCGCTGGGCGAGCGGCTGGCCTCGGACGCCGGCATGCGCGCCTGGCTCAATGAGCAGCTGGAGCAGGCGGCCCCTGCCGCCATCGAACGCTGGCGCGAGGACATCCGCCGCTACATCGAGCAACGCGTGGCCGACTGGGACACGGACGAGCTGGTGGCCGAGCTGGAGCAGCACGTGGGCCGCGACCTGCAGTTCATCCGCATCAACGGCACGGTGGTGGGCGGGCTGGTCGGCGTGGCCATTCATGCGCTGACCTTGATGCTGAGATGAACAAAACGCGATGGCGCGGTGCGCCACGCACTCCTAGACTCGCCCTTCCACGTGCCCCGCGCCACCGACGCCTCCGCGATGACCATGACTGCCGCCATGCCCACCCCCGACACGCACACCGTCCTCGGCGCCTGCCCGCACGACTGCCCCGACACCTGCGGCCTGGTCACGACGGTGCAGGACGGCGTCGCCATCAAGCTGCAGGGCAACCCGGCGCACCGCCACACCGGCGGCGTGCTGTGCACCAAGGTGTCGCGCTACCTGGAGCGCAATGCCCACCCCGAACGGCTCACGCAGCCGTTGCGCCGCGTGGGCCGCAAGGGCGAGGGCCGCTTCGAGCCGGTGAGCTGGGACGAGGCGCTGGACGACATCGCCGCCCGCCTGAAGGCCATCGCCGCCGATGAGCCGCAGGCCATCCTCCCGTACAGCTACGCCGGCACCATGGGCCTGGTGCAGGGCGAATCGATGGACCGGCGCTTCTTCCACAAGCTGGGCGCCTCGCTGCTGGACCGCACCATCTGCTCCACCGCCGGTGGCGAGGGCCTGGGCTACACGCTGGGCGGCAAAGTGGGCATGCGCATCGAGCACTTCGCCGAGTCGAAGCTGATCTTGATCTGGGGCAGCAATGCGATCGCCAGCAACCTGCATTTCTGGCGTCATGCCCAGGCCGCCAAGCGGGCCGGCGCGCGGCTGGTGTGCATCGATCCGCGCCGCACCGAGACGGCCGACAAGTGCGACGAGCACATCGCCCTGCTGCCGGGCACCGACGGTGCGCTGGCCCTGGCGCTGATGCACGAGTTGATCGTGCACGACTGGCTGGACCACGACTACATCGCCCGCCACACGCTGGGCTGGGAAGCGTTGCGCGAGCGCGCCCTGCAATGGCCACCGGCGCGCGCCGCCGCCGTGTGCGGTGTGCCGGTGGCGCAGATCGAGGCCCTGGCGCGCGATTACGGCACCACGAAGCCGGCGGCCATCCGCCTCAACTACGGCATGCAGCGCGTGCGCGGCGGCGGCAATGCGGCGCGGGCCGTGGCCTGCCTGCCTGCGCTGGTGGGCGCCTGGCGGCATCGGGCAGGCGGCTTGCTGCTCAGTTCCTCCGGTCAGTTCCCGGCCGACCGTGCCACGTTGCACCGCCCCGACCTGCTGGCCGGCCGCCAGCCGCGCACGCTCAACATGAGCAGCATCGGCGACGTGCTGACCGGCGACGCCACGGCCCTGGCCGGCGGCCCGGCGGTGAAGGCGGTGGTGGTCTACAACAGCAACCCGGTGGCGGTGGCGCCCGAGTCGGCCAAGGTGGCGGCGGGCTTTGCGCGCGAGGACCTGTTCACCGTGGTGCTGGAGCAGTTCCAGACCGACACGGCCGATTGCGCCGACTACCTGCTGCCCGCCACCACGCAGCTGGAGCACTGGGACATCCACTTCAGCTACGGCCACACCGACGTCATGCTCAACCGCCCCGCCGTGGCGCCGCGCGGCCAGGCGCGCAGCAATGCGTGGGTGTTCCGCGAGCTGGCGCGTCGTATGGGTTGGGGCGAAGCCTGCTTCGCCGACGACGACGAGACGCTGTGCCGCCAGGCCTTCCGCCCCGAGGCCATCGACTGGGCGGCGCTGGAGCGTGACGGCTTCGCCACCCTGCCGCTACCGGAGGCGCCGTTCGCCGAGGGCGGCTTTCCCACGCCCTCGGGCAAGTGCGAGTTCTTCAGCGCCCGGCTGGCGGCGCAGGGTCTGGACGGGCTGCCGGACCACCTGCCCAACTACGAGCCCGCAGGCAGCTCGGCCGACTATCCGCTGGCCATGATCTCGCCGCCGGCGCGCAACTTCCTCAACTCCACCTTCGTCAACGTGACCAGCCTGCGGTCCATGGAAGGCGAGCCGCTGGTGGAGATCCATGCCGACGACGCTGCGGCGCGCGGCATCGCCGACGGCGCCATGGTGCGGGTGTTCAACGCGCGCGGCGAGCACCGCTGCCGCGCCGAGGTCTCGCGCCGCGCCCGGCCCGGCGTGGTCAACGGCCTGGGCATCTGGTGGCGCAAGCTGGGTGTGGACGGCACCAACGTCAACGAGCTGACCAGCCAGCGCCTGACCGACTTGGGCCGCGGGCCCACCTTCTACGACTGCCTGGTGCAGGTGGAGGCCGTGGCGGCGTGAGCGGGCCCGCCGCCGGCCCGGATGGCGTGCGCACCCCGGGCGATGTTGCAGGGACACCGGCGCGGCCGAGGCGGCGGCGCCTGTTGTTGGCCACCGGCGGGGCCATGGCGGCGCTGCTGCTCGCCGGCTGCGGGCCGCTGGGCTACTACGCGCAATCGGTGGGGGGCCACCTGGCCATCCTGCATGCGGCGCGCCCCGTGCCCGAGGTATTGCAGGACGCCACGCTGTCCGAAGGCCTGCGCCGCAAGCTCACGCTGGCCCAGCACATCCGCCGCTACGCCAGCGGCCGGCTGGCGCTGCCCGACAACCGCAGCTACACGGCCTACGCCGACCTGCACCGCGCCGCCGCCGTCTGGAACGTGGTGGCGGCCCCCGCCTATTCGCTGCAGCTCAAGACTTGGTGCTACCCGGTGGCTGGCTGCGTGGGCTACCGCGGCTACTACGACGAGGCCGAGGCCCAGGCGGAGGCGGCGCGCCAGCGGGCCGAGGGCCTGGAGGCCGCCGTCTACCCGGTGCCCGCCTATTCGACGCTGGGCTGGCTCAACTGGCTGGGCGGCGATCCGCTGCTGTCGACCTTCATCGGCTATCCGGACGGCGAGCTGGCACGTATCGTTTTCCACGAATTGGCGCACCAGCGCTTCTATGTCTCGGGCGATACGGTGTTCAACGAGTCCTACGCCACGGCGGTCGAACGCCTGGGCAGCGCCCAGTGGCTGCGCGACGAGGCCGACGAGCCGGCGCGCGAGGCCTACGCCCGCTTCGACCAGCGCCGCCGGCAGATGCAGGCACTGATGCTGTCCACCCGCGAGGCGCTGGCGCGCGCCTATGGTTCGCCGGCAGCGAAGGCAGGCGACTGGGCCCAGGTCGAGGCGATGAAGCAGGCCGCCATGCGCGAATTCCGCGAGCACTATGCGCAGCTGCGTGCCGGCTGGCCGGCCGACGGCCGCCAGGGCGCCTACGACGCCTGGGTGGCGCGCGCCAACAACGCAACCTTCGGCGCGCAGGCGGCCTACGATCAGCTGGTGCCGCAGTTCGAGCAGCTGTTCGCCCGCTGCAACGGGGACTGGTCGCGCTTCCATGCCGAGGTGGAGCGTATCGGGCGGCTGCCGACGCACGAGGCCAGGGTGACGGCGCTGGCGTCCGCACCGGCGCCCTGAACGGCCCGTCGACCGGGCAACAAAAAGCCGCTCCGGGGAGCGGCCTGGTCATGGGCTGGCCTGTTCAGCCGGCGTGCAGGGCGTCGATCAGGTCGATGTACTTCTGCTTGGCCTCGTCGGCCGACACGCCCTTGTGCGTGTTCCAGGCGTCCCACTTGGCGCGGGCGACGATGTCGCTGAAGCTGGGCTTCTTCTCGGCGTTGTCGCCGAGGGTCGCCTGCTTGTAGAGGCCGTAGATCTTCAGCAGGGTGGGGTTGTCGGGGCGTGAAGGCAGCAGCTTGGAGCGGGCTTCGGCGGCTTCGAAACGGGCTTGCAGGTCGGACATGGCGGGCGGGTCTGAAAAAAGCACGATTGTGCGCTTTTCGATCGCGACAACGCTGGCTGATGTCAATCCGCCATGCAGGCCAGCGCCACCTCGCGGTCCAGGAACTGCCGGGCGTCCAGGGGTTCGACGGCGGCGGCGTCTTCGTACAGCTGTTGCACCTGCGCGAGTGTCGGGTCGCCGCGCAGCGCCACCAGCGCCCGTGCGTACTCGACCCGGCCCGTGGCCGAGGCCGGGTGCAGCGCCAGGCCCCGTTCGAAGAGTTCGATCGCGCGTTCGGCGCGCACGCCGTAGGTCATGCGGGCGACGAGTTCGCCCACCTTGTCGATCACCTCGGCGTGGAAGGCTCCGAGCGCGAAGTGCGCATCGGCATGGTCGGGTTGCAACTGGATGATCCGCTCCAGCGTCTCCTTGAGGCGACCGCCCAGGCCCTGGGCCAGGGCCCGCGCGACGCTCACGGCCTGCGCATGGCGTCCCAGCGCATAGGCATGCCAGTACAGCGCCTGCACGTCCGCCCCGTCGGCCTCGTGCCGGGCCAGGGCCCGCTCGCCCACTTGGCGCAGCAGCGCCAGGCGCCGCTCGTCGTCGGGCTCCACATAGTTGGCATAGATGGCCGTGGCCTGGTCGGCCACTGCGGCCCCCGGTGCGCCGCCGATCCGCTGGCCGGCCTGGGCCGCCGCCGCGAAATCGCCGGCGTGGTACAGCGCCCAGGCATCCGCCAGCGCCTCGGTGGCGGGCGGCGGCAGGGGCTGGCCGGCGTGCAGGGCCGTCCACGCGGTCCGCACCCGGGCGGCATCGAAAGGAAATCGGCCCAGGCAATCGGGCGTGGCCCACTGCTCGGGCGGCGGGGGCGTGCGCAGGACAGGCGGCATGGCGGCGGGCTTTCTCAGGTCGAGAGGGCGTCTTCCTCGGGCGCCGGCGCGCTCGCCAGGCGCACCAGCTCTGCACGCTGGGCGGCTCCCAGGTAGGGCACCAACAGCTGCAGGGTGTGACGGGTGCCCCGCACCATCGCGTCGCAGATGGCACACGGCTCCAGCGCCTCGCGAGGATTGCACACGAATTCGTAATTGAGCCAGTAGGTTGCCAGCACCACCATGCTGCGCGCCAGGGTTTCGCGCTCCGCGGGCTCCAGCCGCAGCAGTCCCGCCCCTGCCAGTCCCGAGAGCATGGCCTGCATGGCGGCCTCCTTGCGCGACAGCGCCTCGCGCAGGCGGGTCTCCAGGTGGTGGTTGTTGCTCAGCAGGTCGTTCATGTCCCGGTACAGGAAGCGGTAGCGGCCCATCAGCTCGAAGAGCTCGCGCACGAAGCGCCAGGCGCCAGCCAGGTCGCGCACGTCGGTGGCTTGGGCGAGGAGGGCGTCGAGGCTGGCCTCGAAGTCCTCATGCAGGCGGTTGATGAGCGCCTCCTTGGCCGGGAAGTGGTAGTAGAGGTTGCCGGGGCTGATGCGCAGTTCGGTGGCCAGCAGCGTGGTGGAGACGTTGGGCTCGCCAAAGCGGTTGAACAGCGCCAGGGCGGTTTCCTGGATGCGCTGGGCGGTGCGGCGCGGCGCTTTCCGTGTCATGGGCAGCCTCCGTTGTCTCTTGTGTGTTCTGTGCCGGATCACTCTACCCCATGTGTCCGGGGCGTCCATGCTGCGCTGCGGCATCGGCGCGGCTGTTGACACAGTGTCACAGTGAGTGGGTCTGACGTGCGTGATGTAGCGTTTGGTTGAAAAGACGCCGGGGAGGCGCATGGATAATCGCCCCCCTCGGCGCACCGCTCCCAGGGTGCGCCATTTCTACGATTCCTGCGAGAGATACATGATCCTTGTGACAGGCGGCGCCGGCTTCATCGGCGCCAACTTCGTGCTCGACTGGCTGGCTGGCGCCGACGAGCCGGTCGTCAACCTCGACAAGCTGACCTACGCAGGCAACCTCCAGACGCTCGCCTCGCTCGATGGCGACAAGCGCCATGTCTTCGTGCAGGGCGACATCGGCGACAGCGCCCTCATCG
>NZ_JAGOPN010000025.1 GCF_017991995.1 Pseudacidovorax sp.
GGTGGGGCTTTTGAGGTCGCGCTCCAGCGTGCTCATGTAGGTGCGGCTGGACACGTCGGAGAACGCCTCCTGGCTCAATCCACGCGCTTTCCTGATGGTCTTTAGTGCCTCCGACAATGTATGTTTCGCTGCCAACCCTGGATCTCCCCAAAATCCAAGATGACAGCCGATTGCGCCCTATAGGACTACAATCTATAGTGTTCAACCATGCCCGCCTGCCGCTTTCGTGCTTTTACGGAAATCCGTATCTGCGGCTTCTCACAGAAGCGCAAAGCCGCGTCCGTGCCTTTCCACAAACCCGCCAATGCGGTTTTGCGCTTTCACGCTTCGGCGGTTTTGTGCGAATGAGGGGACGCTCATGAACCAGCTCATCACCGAGGACGAGCGCAGGCTGTTGCTGGAACACGGCCAGGCCCGCGCCGCTGGCCGGGTCATCGACCCGCTGCCCGTGGTGCGGCTGTTCACGCCGGATGCACACGCCACCTGGCTGCTGGTGTCGCTCGACCCCGCCGACGGCGATACGGCCCATGGCCTGATCGACTTGGGGATCGGCATGCCCGAGCTGGGCAAAATCAAGCTGTCCGATCTCGCATCCATCGTCGGGCCGAGCAAACAGCCCGTGATGCGGGACCGGTATTTCCGGGCGGTGCGCCCGTTGTCGGAGTACCTACGGCTGGCCCAGGAGAACGGCTCCATCCTCGATTGAGCCGTTCGCGCCCAGGCCAAGCCGGGCGCATTGAGACTCTTTCGGTCTTGCCCCGGACCCGTCCGGCCTTAGTCCGCACTATTGCAACAAATCGGTGCCATCGTGACGCAAACGGTCATGATGCCGGCCGTGGCATCGGGCACGGTGGATATCGCAGGAGGCGCGTATGTCCTCGCGTGCCACCGTCGCATTCAGACGATCCATGCAACCCATCCGATGCATTTCGTCTTGACACGCAAGTTACTAATCTACCAGCTTATTCACGATTGGATGCTGGTTCGACGCGGTGAAGTTTGCATGTGAAATCTGTGACGGCAGTCCTGCGGTTATATGGGAGCTTGCGTCATGGCCGAGCTGCGCCACTTCGCGCCCTGGTATCCGACTGCCGCCTACCTCTACGTCCTGTGCCTGGACACGCTCGCACTGGCCTGGGAGTACCTGCGCCGCCATCCCGACTACCGGATCGACTGGCTGCGCCGTGCGCGCCGCCCCGACGCTGCGCATCATTGGGGCTTGCGTTTGTTGGAAGACCCGACCCTGGATGCGCGTGACGCGCATCCTGCCTGGCTCCCCGGCCATGAGGCCGTGGTGCAGCTTCACCCGGATGCCGACCCGCCTCCGGAGGCCACCGCCTTCGCGTTCTGGCGCATCCCCGGCCACAAGCAGCTGCTGCACGACGGCAAGGGTCTGGCGCTGATCGCGCGCAGCCCCGGCCTTTGCCAGCGCTATGCGCTGGCGCCTGGCCTCGAGGACGGCATGGCGGTGGCTTACGCCCACCGCGATCGCAGCACCACGCACGCACCCGACACACCTACGCCCATGGCGCGGCCCCGGCCACCGCCTGCGGCGCTGCTGGAGCTGCACACCCTGCAGGCGCTCGACGCCACCCTGGCGGGCGCGTCCTTGCGCGACGTGGCCGAGGGCTTGTTCGGTGCGGACGCCGCGGCCGGCTGGTACAGCGACGGCGGCCTGCGCTCCAAGGTGCGCCGCCTGGTGCGGCGCGGCGATGCGCTGATGCGCGGCGGCTATCGCCGCCTAGCACAGCTCCCGCCGCTTGAGAAGGGTCGTTTTGAAGAGGACGCAAAACGACCCTGAGCAGGATCGCTTCGTTTTCTGAGACTGCCTCCATCCGGTTGCGCTGTGTGGCCGGAGCCCTGCAACCGATGGAGGTTCTCACCATGCGTCCTGCTCCCTTGCGGCCTACCGCCGCACCCGCAGCTACCCCGGCCACTGCTGCACAGCCGCAACGTTATCTCACCAACGACGAGGCTGCCGAGTACCTGCGGCTGTCGCCGCGCACGCTGGAAAAGCAGCGCGTGCTGGGTGGCGGCCCCAAGTTCCGCAAGTTCGGCCGCCGCGTCATGTACGCAGTGGCCGACCTCGATGCCTGGGCCGCCGAGCGCAGCTTCGAGAGCACGTCCGATCCCGAATACGCCGAGCAGCACTCGGCGGACAGCCGTGCGCGCTGATCACTGGCGCGCGGGTGGCCTTCGCCATGTCCAGCCCTGCGCTGCCCATGCGGCAGCGACCGATGCAGGAGCGCGAACAGCTCGACCTGTTCCGCGCCTTGCCGGGCGACATGGCGCCGCGCGACAGCCAGGACTTGATGGCCTTTCCGTTCTTCTCGCTGACGAAGTCGCGGCGCGTCGCGCCGATCGACTTTCGCGCCAGCGGCATCACGATCCGCGTAGAGGGCACGCAGGAGCACGGCATCGCCACGATCTGGGATGCCGACGTGCTGATCTGGGCGGCCAGCCAGATCGTGGAAGCGCGCGACGCGGGCTTGCGCCCGTCGCGGCTAATGCAGGCCACGCCCTACGAGATCCTGCGCTTCATCGGGCGCGGCACGTCGCTGCGCGACTACCAGCGCCTCAAGGCAGCCCTAGATCGCTTGCAATCCACCACGGTGGCCACGTCGATCCGCGAGACGACTGGGCGGCGCCTGCACCGCTTCTCGTGGATCAACGAGTGGAAGGAGCTGGCCGATGCCAAAGGCACGCCCTTGGGGCTGGAGCTGATCCTGCCGGACTGGTTCTATGCGGGCGTGCTCGATGCCGCTCTGGTGCTGACCATCGACCCGGCGTACTTCCGCCTCACGGGCGGGATCGAGCGCTGGCTGTACCGCCTGGTGCGCAAGCACGGCGGCCACCAGCCTGGCGGCTGGCAGTTCGACTTCCGGCACCTGCACCGCAAGTCGGGCAGCACGGCCAAGCCCTACGACTTTGCCTGCGACCTGCGCGCGCTGGTAGCGCGGCAGTCGCTGCCGGGCTACGTCTTGGGGATCGAGCGGCTGGATGGCGCCGAGCTGCTGACCTTCCGTCCCATGCGTCCCGTGCCGCCCACGGCACGGGGATAAACGGTGCGCGTCCTGTGGACGGGCTCGTGCTATCAGGCGTGCCCGGTATCGTGCTATCAGGCGTGGGACTATCGTGCTATCAGGCGTGTCCATCGGCCGCAAAGCCAATGCTGGCGCGGGTTTCGGCTTCCCTTAACTTCCCTAACTTAAATTCTCTAACTGGTAGTAGCAGCGCCGCGTTTCGGTGGACAACCACCCAACCGGCGAACGAGAGCCACGAAAACCAGCAGCGACAGCCAGGTTCTCCAGCAGGGAGGTCCAGGCCATGATCGTCGCGCTGCTCAACCAAAAAGGCGGTGTGGGCAAGACCACGCTCGCCACCCACATCGCCGGCGAGCTGGCGATGCGCGGGCAGTCGGTAATCCTGCTGGATGCCGATCCGCAGGGCTCCGCGCTGGACTGGACACAGCGCCGCAGCCAGCAAGGCTTGCCAAGGCTGTTCAGCGCTGTGGGCCTTGCACGCGAAACCCTGCACCAGGAAGCGCCAGAACTCGCCAGGCGGGCCGATCACGTCGTCATCGACGGGCCACCACGCATCGCGGCGCTGGCGCGCTCCGCGCTGCTGGCGGCCGAGCGCGTGCTGATTCCCGTGCAGCCCAGTCCCTACGACCTGTGGGCCAGTGCCGAGATGGTGGCGCTGATCCGCGAGGCGCAGGTGTTCCGGCCGCTGCTCGGCGCGGCCTTTGTCATCAACCGGCGCGTCAGCACCACCGTGATCGGACGGGAGGCACGCGGCGCGCTGGCCGAGCAGCCGCTTCCTGCGCTGCGCGCGGAAGTGCATCAGCGCATCGTGTTCGCCGACAGCGTGGCCGCTGGCCGGCTCGCACGCGAAACGGCGCCTGGCAGCGTCGCCGCCCGCGAAATCACCGCGTTGGTCGATGAACTGCTGCGGTGGCCGTCATGAGCAGTACCGCCAGCAAACGCTCGGGCAAGCGCATCGGCATCGGTGCGCGTCCGCCCGCGAATCCGCACGCCGAGGCGTGGATTCGCCAGGGCAGCGCCGATGACCTCCAGAAAGGCGACCTCTACACGGCCCGCCTGACCCTCGACATTGCGCCCGCCATGCGGGCGCGCATCAAGGTATCGGCCTTCACGCAAGGCGTGACGGTGGCCGATCTGTTGCGCGCGCTGCTGGAGCGGGAATTTCCGGAGAAGTCTCCATGACCACACCAGTTTCGACAGCATTGCCGCCTTCATCTGCCCCGCCGATCGGCCAAGCCGACGGCGTGCCGCTGACGCGCGTTGCACTCGCCTACATCGACCAACGCTTCGACCTCTATCTGCGCTTCGGCGATCCTGCGCGCATCATCCGGTTCGACCGCTGGCGTCGCTGCGCGGTGTTCACGCCGAACGCGGTTCTCTGCCGCATTCGCTGGCAGGCCAATGACTACGGCACGATCCGCTGGCAGCTCATGGTGATGCAAGCGTGCATGCCGATGGATGGCGCGCAGCGCATCCCCGGTGTGCAGCCGGGCGCGCGCTTGTTGCTGCACATCGAAGGTGAACAGTCGGTGCGCGCCGTGCTGGAGCGCATCGACGGCATCGAGACGCTGGGCATCGCGCCTGCAGGCGCCTCGCCCGCGTACTGGCGCACGCTGGGCAACCGGCTCGCGGCGCGCTTGCCGCTGCCCGAGTACACCGCCGAGCGGCACGCCGCCTGGCTGGCCGGGAGGGCGCTGTCATGACGGTCACAACAGCATCCCTTTCTCGCTCGCCAGCGCACTCACGTTTGCGCGCTCGCCTCGTGCTGGCGGGCCTGTCCGCCTTCGGCCTCGCTGCGCTCGCCTGGGCGTCCTTCAAGCACCCGCTGCCGCGCCTGACTTACAACCCGTCGGACAGCGTAGCGGTCGGCTGGTATCGCGTCGATCCACTCGACCGTCGCACCAGCTCGCCGCTACGTCCGCTGCAACCTCCATTGCACGTGGGCAGCATCGTGCTGGTGCCGCTGCCCGCCGAAGCTGCCGCGCTCGCTGCGCAGCGCGGCTACCTGCCGACGCGCATCCCGCTGCTCAAGCGTGTGGGCGCGATGGCGCCACAAGAGGTGTGCATCACTAGGGGCTTTGTCCGCATCGACGGCGTGCCTTCGGCCGCCGTGCTGCCAGCTGATCGCTGGGGCCGGCCGCTGCTATCCTGGCCGCAGTGCCGCCGCCTTGAGTCCGGCGAGCTGTTCCTGCTCAGCGTCACCAATCCGGCGTCGTTCGACAGCCGGTATTTCGGGCCGGTCAGCGCATCCGCCGTGATCGGCGTTGCGCGCCCGGTCTGGCTGGAGTCGCGCCCATGATGGCCGCCGATTCGCTGCACGTCGCCGTGCATCTCATCGTGCCATCGGGCGTGTCGTTCTGCTGTTTGTCGCCGTGTCGTCGCGCGTGCAGTGCAGTGCAGGTGCCGATTTTGCGTATCCGGCACCGCACTTCGCGCTGCTTCCGGCGCAGCCGTCCCACGTGCAGGCGTCTTGCCTCAAACACGGCTGGCCTGCGGCCACCGCCGTGTTCGCCGGGGCGCTGGCTGCGGGTGCAGCAGCGCCGCCGGGCCGCACGTGCCGGAAGCGAGAGCCTGGGGTGCAAGGGGCGGCAAATGCGGAAGGCAAGACAAAAGGACGCGGCACCGGGCCGCGTCGAAAGCCTGTCTGCACGTGGGGGCGGCGCGGCACGCAGCGGCTTCGCCGCCGTGCTGCTTGTGGCGCGTGGCCCGCGTCGATATGGGCTTGTCCGCGTGCTTCGCACGACGGACTACGCCCCAGCTTTCAGGGAGAGAAGTCATGATCAACCGCCGCGACGACGATTTCCGCATCCGCCCCAGCGCTCCAAAAAACCGCGGCCAGGGCTTCGTTTCCAAGGTGCTCCAGCAGGCCGGCAAGGCCAGTGGCGGCAAGTCCTCGGTGCGCCGTCCGGCATCGGCCATCGGCGGCAAGGCCACCGGCCAGCGGCCCGGCTCACGCCTGGGGCGCGGCCATACGGCGGCGCGGTTTGCGGGCGCGAAGCTCACGCCCATGTCGCGGCGTGTGACTATCAAAACCTTGCTGGTCAACCAGCAGCGGGCCAGCCCGCAATCGCTCGCCAAGCACCTGCGCTACATCGAGCGCGATGGTGTGGGCCGTGATGGCGAGCCAGGCCGGGCCTATGGGCCGCAGACCGACGAAGCCGATCTGGATGCTTTCAAGGAACGCTGCGCCGACGACCGGCACCATTTCCGCTTCATCGTCTCGCCCGAGGACGGGGCCGAACTGGACGACCTGCGCACCTACACGCGGCATCTGATGAACCGCATGGAAGCTGACTTGGGCACGCGGCTGGATTGGGTGGCGGTGGATCACTGGAACACCGACAACCCCCACACGCATTTGATCGTGCGCGGGCGCGACGACACCGGCAAAGACCTCATCATCGCCGGCGACTACATCGCTGATGGATTCCGCCATCGTGCCGCTGAACTGGCGACCGAATGGCTGGGGCCGCGCACCGAACTGGAGATCCAGCAGACCTTGCAACGCGAGGTGGAGCAGGAGCGGTGGACGAGCCTGGATCGCACGCTGCAACGCGAGGCCGGCGAAGACGGCCGGGTGCAGATCGAACGCTTCAACGAACCGAAGCTGCAACGCCAACGCCTGCTGCTGATCGGCCGCCTGCAACGCTTGCAGCGCCTGGGACTGGCCGACGAGGCGCAGCCGGGCACCTGGGCCGTCCATGCCGATGCCGAGAAGACCTTGCGCGCCCTGGGCGAGCGTGGCGACATCATCCGCACCATGCAGCGTGCCATGCGCGGCGAGCCGCGCGAACTGGCGGTGTTCGAGCCGGGCGACGATAGCCGAACCATTCTCGGCCGCGTGGCCGCGAAGGGGCTGGCCGACGAGCTGCGCGACCGCGGCTATCTGGTCATCGACGGGGTGGACGGCAAGGCCCACTACGTCGCGCTCAACACCCGCGACGAGCTGGCGAACTATCCCACCGGCGCCGTGGTGGAGGTGAAGGGATCGGCCGACGTGCGCGCGGCTGACAAGAACATCGCCGTGCTGGCGAGCGATGGCCTGTACCGCACCGACCACCACCTTGCTATCGCGCAGGGCCAGGCCGTACCGGGCCGCGATCCGCAGGAAGTCGTCGCGGCCCACGTCCGGCGCTTGGAAGCCCTGCGCCGGGCAGGCATCGTGGAGCGCGTGGCCGAAGGGCTATGGAAGGTGCCGGGCGACCTGCCCGATCAGGGCCGTCGCTACGACGCGCAGCGCCTGGGCGGCGTGGCCGTGGAGCTGAAATCGCACCTGCCCATCGAGCGGCAGGCCCGCGTGATCGGGGCCACCTGGCTTGACCAGCAGTTGATCGGCGGTGGCTCTGGCCTGGGCGACCTGGGCTTTGGCGGCGAGGCCAAGCAGGCAATGCAACAGCGCACCGACTTCCTGGCCGAACAGGGGCTGGCCGAGCGGCGCGGCCAACGCGTCATCCTGGCGCGCAATCTGCTGGCAATGCTGCGCAGCCGGGATGTAGCGCATGCCGCGAAGGACTTGGCCGCCGAAACTGGCCTGGAGCACCGGCCCGTGGCCGATGGCCAGCGCGTGGCGGGTATCTACCGCCGCAGCGTCATGCTGGCCAGCGGGCGCTACGCCATGCTCGATGATGGCATGGGGTTCAGCCTGGTGCCATGGAGGCCTGTCATCGAACAACGACTCGGTATGCCGATTTCTGCGCAGGTACATGACGGCCGCGTATCCTGGCAAATCCGACGGCAACAGGGCTTATCTGTTATCTGAAGCCAGCAGCATATCGAGCACCCACTGCAAGGATGCGTCTACAAGCGTTCTCGATGTTGACGACCGGAATGCGCCCGATGCCCATGCCGCGCAGCGCCACCTGTCCGGGGATCAGCACCTGGTCGGCCATGACACCAGCAGCGGCGTTGCCCATGTCGGCGGCCTGCAGCTGGGACGGGGTGATGCCTGCATCGGCAATGGCTTCGCCAATCGCCTCGGCGGCGAGCGATTTGAGACCGCAGTCAATGTGCTTGCCGAAACGGGTCATGCCCGTGCCAGCGACGAAGACGGGCTGCATGGAAAGCGTCTAAGACTGGGCGGATGAGGAATTTGCACGCCTGCGCCAGAGGCTGGTGATCCAGCCGCTCAAGCCATTAGGGGCCAGGAAGACCACCGCGAGCAGTGCGAAGCCGAAGATCATCCACGGCGCGGATTGCGACACGCTCTCGGCCAGGTTGGGCGTGAGCACGATGAAGGCAGCCCCCAGGAAGGCGCCCCACAGGCTGCGCACCCCGCCCACGAAGCTGCCCACCAGCAGGGACACCGAGAGCAGGAAGGGAAAGTTCTCGGGCGCGACGAACTGGCCCGCCACCACGCTCAGGGCACCGGCCAGGCCGGTGAACGCCGCGCTGAGGCCGAACATCTGCGTGCGCAGGGCGGTGATGTCGAGTCCGCCCGCCGCCGCCGCGAGCGGCTGGTCGCGCGAGGCGTCCACCAGGCGGCCGAACTGCGAGCCGAGAATCCGCCGCGCCAGCAGGAAGGCGCAGAGCGCGCAGGCCGCAACGCAGGCCATGATGGCCCAGTCCGCCCGGTCGGCCAGCACCCCTGGGAACACAGGTTTTTCCAGGACGATCCCCGCCACGCCACCGGTCAGCCACTCGATCTTTTTCCACTTGAGCGCCTGCGGTGTCACCACCGCCACCGCGAAGGTGGACAGCGCCAGATAAAGCATGGGCAGCCGCAGCGCCGGGAAGCCGAAGAGGAAACCCGCCACGAAGCACAACAGCGCCGCCACCGGCACGCCCACGTAGAACGGCCAGCCCAGGTGATGCGAGAGCACCGCCGCGGTATAGGCACCGATGGCGAAGAAGGCGCTGTGGCCGAGCGAGATCTGGCCCGTGTAGCCGGTGAGCAGGTTCAGGCCCATGATGGCGATGCCATAGATCAGCACCTGCGTCATCACGTACAACGGATAACTTTGCCAACTAAAGGACCAGGCCAGCAGCGCGAGCCCGACCACCGAGGCCGTCCAGCGCAACCAGGTGGGCGATGCCACCGGGCGGATGTTGAGTGGGGCGCTCATGGTACTCATGCTCACACCCTCACCTGGGCCGTCTTGCCGAAGATACCGGCGGGCCGCAAGACCAGCATCGCGATGATCAACAGCATGATGCAGGTCAGTTTCAGGTCGTTGCCGACCACGTAGGCGCCCAGCAGGTTCTCCAGTACCCCGACGGCGAAGCCCCCGGCCACGGCGCCCACAGGGCTGGCGATGCCGCCCAGCAGCGCGCCCGCCAGTGCGTAGATCAGCGGCCCCATCATCATCGACGGCTCCAGGAACACGATGGGCGCGGCCATCAGCCCCGCCACGGCACCGGCCACCGCTGCAAGACCCCAGCCCACGGCCAGCACCTTGTTGGTGCTGATGCCCGACAGTTCCGCCGACGGCGCGTTCACCGCCACCGCACGCATCGCCAGGCCGAACCGGGTGAAGCGGAAGAACGCGAATACCGCCGCCAGTTCGGCCAGGGTGACGAGCAGAACGCCGACCTCGTGGGCCGACAGATAGGGTTCGGCACGGCTGAGGACTCCACCGAACGGCGTGGCGAACTCCAGCATCTCATGCCCGAACAGCCAGCCGACCAGGCTGTTCAAGATGATGAGCAGCGCGATGCTGGCCGCCACGACCGAGAGCACCGGCTTGTGCCGCAGGGGCTGGAAGATGACCCGCTCCAGCGCCAGCCCGAGCAGGAAGGAACCCACGACCACAACGGCGAAGGCCACCCACCATGATGCGCCCGCCTGAACCAACGCCCAGCTCATATAGGTGGAGAACATCGCCAGTTCGCCCTGCGCGAAGTTGACGGACGAAGTGCAGCGATAGATGAGCACGAGCGCGATGGCGAGGCTGGCATAGATGCCGCCCGCCGCCAGGCCCGAAGCTATCTGGTGAAGGAATGCTTGCATGGTGATGAACCTCTTTTTGATCAGTGGCCGAGGTAGCTGCGGCGCACGGCGTCGTCTTCGCGCAGCTCGGCTGCGGTGCCCTGGGCAGTGACGCGCCCGCTTTCGAGCACATAGGCCCGGTTGACTAGGTTCAGCGCGACCTGGGCGTTCTGCTCCACGATGAGCGCCGTGAGGTGCTCGGTTTCGCGCAACTGGTGCAGGAGTTCGTAGATCTCCTGCGTCACGCGCGGCGCGATGCCGAACGAAGGCTCGTCCAGCAGCAGCATCTTGGGGCGCATCATCAGCGCGCGCGCGATGGCCAGCATCTGCTGCTCGCCGCCGCTGAGCGTGCCCGCCGCTTGCTTCGCGCGGCTGGACAGCTTGGGAAACAGCGTCTGCATCCGGGCGATGTCCTGCTCGATGCCGTCCTTGTCGCGGCGGTGGATGGCGCCCACGCGCAGGTTCTCCAGCACCGTCAGGTCGCCAAAGGTGCCGCGCCCTTCGGGCACGTGGGCGATGCCCAGCGAGGCGATGGCGGGCGCGGCCATGTCGATGATGTCCTGGCCCTCGAAGCGCAGCGTGCCCTTGGCAGTCACCTGCTGGTGGCTGATGGCGCGCAGGATGGAGGTCTTGCCCGCGCCGTTGGCGCCGAGCAGCGCCACCATCTCGCCGGCCTGCACGTGCAGGTCGATGCCATGCACCACCGCCGTTCGGCCGTAGGCCACCGCGAGGTTGCGGATTTCAAGCCGTTGGGTCACAGCACACCTCCCAGATAGGCATCGAGCACGGCGTCGTTGTTGGCCACTTCCTCGGGCGAGCCCTGGGCGAGCTTGCGGCCAAAGCTCAGTACCGCGAGGTCGGAGCAGGTCTTCATCACGAAGCGCATGTTGTGCTCCACGACCACCATGGTCAGCTTCAATTCCTCGTGCAGGCGCAGCAGCACGTCGCGCAGTTCATCGACCTCGCCAGCGGTGAGGCCAGCGGCGGGCTCGTCGAGCAGCAGCAGCTTGGGCCGCGTCACCAGCGCCCGCGCGATTTCCACGCGGTGCTGGATGCCCACTGGCAGTTCCGCCACGCCCCGGTCGGCATAGTCAGACAGCCGCAGCGTGGCCAGGGCCGCGTCAGCCGAGTGCGCGATTTCTTCCTCGGCGGCACGGACGGCGCGCGAGCGCAGCGCGGCACCCAGCATCGACACCGGCAGCCGCGCGTGCGCACCCACCATCACGTTTTCGCGCACCGTGAGCGAGGGGTAGAGCGCCACGTTCTGGAAGGTGCGGCTCAGACCCAGCCGTGCCACGCCGTGGCGCGGCAGGCGCGTCAACTCGGCCTGGCCGAAGCGCACGCTGCCGTGGGTGGGCCGGTACAGGCCGCTGATGCAGTTGAAGCAGGTCGTCTTGCCAGCGCCGTTCGGCCCGATCAGGCCGAAGATGCAGCCCTCGGGCACGTCCATCGAGAAGGCGTCCAGCGCGACGACACCGCCGAAGCGGATCGTCAGGTCGCGTACGGAAAGAATGGGTTCCATCGCTGCGCTCGCCCCGTCAGGACGGCATCACCTTCCAGCTCGTGCCGTCGAACTGCTGGATGCGCATGTCCGGTATCGGGTGAGGGCGGGCGTCGCTGGTCTTGACACGCAGGCCCGGCAGCATCATGGGCAAATCCATGTCCAGGCGGCGCGACTGCCGCATGATGTTCTCGCGCGAGAGGTCGTTGCCGCACTGCTTGAGCAACTGCACTGTCACTTGCCCAAGGCAGGCACCGAGCACGGTGAGGTATTCCTTGGCCGCGCCTTTGTTGTATTTGTCCATGAAGGCATGCCAGGCCAGGACACCAGGGTCGTTCTTCCAGGTCGGATCGCTCGGATCCTTGAGGAACGCGGCGCTCATGATGCCCTTGACCTTGTCCAGCCCCACCGGAGTCAGCACCGCGGGCACCGAAGATGCGCTCGGGTTGATGTAGATGGCCGGGCGCCAGCCGATGTCGTGGGTCTTGCGCAGCGACTGGAGGGTGGCTTTGGGCGAACCCCACGCCACCAGCACGTCCGCGCCCGAGGCATGCATGGAGACGATCTGCGAGTCCACCGTCGGATCCGACACCTCATGCGACTCTTCGCTGATGAGCTTCTTCCCGGCGGCAGCCAGAACCTCCTTCACGCCACGCAGCACATCCTTGCCGGCGTCGTCGTTCTGGTAGAACATGGCGATCTTCGCGTTGGGCCGCGTCTGCAGGATGTGCCTGGCCAGGATGCGCCCTTCGTCGGTGTACAGGGGCAGCCAGCCCATGCTCCAGGGGAACTTAGCCGCATCATCCAGCCACGTGGCGGAGCCGGACGAAACGAAGAGTTGCGGTACTTTGGCGTTGTTGAGATAGCTGCGCGACGCCAGCCCAGTGGACGAGCCTATCTGCGCCGCGAGAAAAGCCACCTGATCGCGCTCCACCAGGCGGCGCGATTGCTCCAGGGTTTTCGGCGGGCTGTAGCCATCGTCGGCCAGCACCAGCTTGAGCTGGCGCCCATTCACGCCGCCCTCGGCGTTGACCAGGTCAAACCATGCAGACATGGTCTTGCCGACGATGCCATAGCCTGCGGCCGGGCCGCTGAGCGGTCCGGTCGAGCCGATCTTGATCTCGCGATCCGTCACGCCCGGGGTGCCCGCGCCCTGCGCGCGGACCAGGCCAGAAACGCCGGTCAGCATGGCGCCGGAAAGCATGGTGATGAATTGTCTTTTTTGCATGGTGTCTCCTGTGGTGGTGGTGAGATGAATGGATGGATGGGTGAACCCTGGCCTGCGGCATCAGGCCGCCTTCCCTTGCAAGCGCAGCACGGCTTCGCGGATCAGCGGCATGCGGTCGTTGCCGAAATACATGTCCGTCTTGTCCACGAAGATGGTCGGTGAGCCAAAGCCGCCGCGCGCGACCACCTCATCGGTGTTGGCCCTGAGCTGGTCTTTGATCGCCTGCTCGCCGATGCCTGCAAAGAATTGGGCGGGCTCGATGCCAACGCGCTGGCACACCTGCGCCAGCACCGCGTCCTGCGAGATGTCCTGGTCGTCGCCCCAATAGGCTTCAAATATGGCGCGGGCAAACGGCGCCATGTCGTTGCCGAGCCAGATGCAGCCGCGCATCGCCTTCACGCTGTTGACGGGAAACACCGTCGGCGGCATCTTGATCGCAAGCCCCGTCGAGCGGGCCCAATCCGCTAGGTCCTTTTTCAGGTAGCGGGCCTTCTGCGGCACCGGCGTCTCGCGCGAGGCATAGACGGTGGGATTGATGGTGTTGAAGATGCCGCCGACCAGGATCGGCCGCCATGTGATCTCAACGTCAAGCTCCTTGGCGAGCGGCTGGATGTTATGAAAGGCGAGATAAGTCCAGGGGCTGGAGCAGTCGAAGAAGAATTCGATCATGGTGTTTCCTGTGTTTTTGGGGCGTCACTGGATTCCGGAATCGCGCTACTCGCGCCCCGGAATGGCGCTCCGTTCCGCCAGCTCCCTGGCCTTGTGGCCGAACATGTTCTTTCTCGCTTCGTCGTCCAGCGGCTCTTGCTCGAATTTGCCGACCGCCAGCCCCGCTTGCACCTGGGGCCGGCCGCGCACGCTGGCGTACCAGCGCTTGAGGTGGGGAAAGTCGTCGAGCGTGAAGCCTTGGGCCTTGTGGGTCATGGTCCAGGGAAAGCAAGCGATGTCGGCGATGCCGTACTCGGTGCCAGCGACATAGGCGCCGGTCTTGCCGAGCTGGGTATCGAGCACGCGATACAGCCGTGCCGCTTCGTCGCGGTAACGCTCAATCGCGTAGGCGATCTTTTCCTGCGCATACAGCGCAAAGTGACCATGCTGGCCGAGCATGGGCCCCAGTCCGCTCACCTGCCACATCACCCATTGCATGGTTTGGGTGAAGCCGCGCAGATCCGTGGGCAGGAAGCGGTTGGTTTTCTGGGCCAGATAGACCAGGATGGCGCCGGTCTCGAACACCGAAAGCGGGCCGCCGCCGTCGAGCGGCGCATGGTCCACTATGGCCGGAATGCGGTTGTTCGGGCTGATCGCCAGAAATTCCGGCCTGAATTGCTCGCCAGCGCGGATGTTGACCGGAGTCACCGTATAGGGAAGTCCGAGTTCCTCCAGCAGGATGGAGATCTTCCAGCCGTTGGGTGTCGGTGCGTAATGCAGGTCAATCATGGCGAATGACGCTCCTGCCGAGCTGCGGATCGACATCACGCCATGACTTGCAGGCACCCGTGGCCGACCCCCTGACATTCCAGGCTCCCGTTGCGTGGCTTTCTCGGGTTGACGACATCATGCGCAGCTCTTCGAGGGTTCAAGGCGTCAGCGCGGCGCCATGCGGAGGGCCCCATCCACGCGGATGGACTCAGCGTTCATGTAGCCGCAAGTGACCAGAAACTCGACGGCCTGCGCGAATTCATCGGGGTCGCCCAAACGCTTGGGAAAGGGCACGCTGGCCGCCAGCGCCTGCTTGACGTTGTCCGGCAGGGCCAGCAGCAAGGGGGTGCCGAAGATCCCCGGCAGGATGGTGTTGACGCGAACGCCTTCGTCCATCAGGTCGCGTGCGATCGGCAAGGTCATGCCCATGACGGCGGCCTTGCTGGCGGCATAGCTGGCCTGGCCGACCTGGCCGTCCACCGCAGCGGCCGAAGCGGTGTTGACCACGACGCCGCGGTCGCCGTCGGCCAGCGGTTCCAGCGCCAGCATGCCCGCCGTCGATTTGGCAATGCAGCGGAACGTGCCCACCAGGTTGATCTGCACGATGCGGTTGAAGCGATCCACCGCACTCGGGCGGATCTCGCCCGTTTTCCGGTCGCGACTGACGGTCTTGACGGCGTCGGCCGTGCCGGCGCAGTTGACCAGAATGCGTTCCTGCCCGATCGCGGCACGGGCTTTGGCGAAGGCCGCGTCCACCTGCTCCTCGGACGTCACGTCCACGTTGCAGTAAACACCGCCAAGCTCGCTGGCCAACGCCTGGCCGACGGCTTCGTTCATGTCGAAGATGGCGACCTTGACGCCATGGCTGGCCAAACGCCGGGCCGTGGCGGCCCCCAGGCCGGAAGCCCCCCCGGTGATGACGGCAGAAATGTCGGAATTGAGTTGCATGGTTTTTCCTTGAAGATGACAGACAGGCGTTATTGGCCGGTGAATTTGGGGGTGCGCTTGCCCAGGAATGCCGCTTGCCCTTCGAGGTTGTCGGCCGAACGCAAAGCGACAACGAAATTGCGCTTCTCATGCTCCAGGCCCTGCGCGAGCGGGGTTTCAAAGCTGGCCAGGGCCGCATCTTTCGCCAGCGCCACGGCCAGCGGCGAATTGGCCGCAATCCGGCAGGCCATCGCCAGCGCCGTCGGCAGGGCCTGGCCATCAGCCGTCACTTCGGCGACGATGCCAACGTCGCATGCCTTGCGGGCGTCCATGAAATCGCCGGTCAGCAGCAGCGCCATGGCCTTGGACTTGCCGATGGCGTGAACCAGGCGCTGGGTGCCGCCGGCACCGGGAATGGCGCCCAGCTTGACTTCCGGCACGCCGAACTTGGCGGACTCGCCAGCAATCACGATGTCGCAGGCCAGCGCCAGTTCCATGCCGCCGCCCAGCGCGACCTTTTCCACCGCCGCGATGACGGGCTTGGGGAAGCGCCCCAGCGCCGCAAAAAAGTCCCAGCCCGTTGCCGAGCGGTCGCCCAGCAGCGGCGCGGCACGCAGCACTTCAAAGGCCGTGATGTCGGCGCCCGCGCAAAACACGTCCTCGGCGCCGGTGATGATGACGGCTCGCACGGCATCGTCGTCGCGCAGTTGCGCAAGCTGCGCGCGCAGGCCATCGAATACCGCGCGGTTCAGGCTGTTCTTCGCACGCGGGCGGTTGATGGTCAGGGTGACGACGGCGCCGTCACGGCTCACGAGCACTTCACTGGCTTCGCTCATGGTGGCCCCGCTCATGCAAGCCGCTCGATGATGGTGGTGTTGGCCGTGCCCGAAGCCTCGCAGATGGTCTGCAGGCCATAGCGGCCGCCCCGGCGCTCCAGTTCATACAGCAGGTCGGTGAGCATGCGCGCGCCGGTGGAGCCCAGCGGATGGCCGATGGCCATCGAGCCGCCATTGACGTTGAGGCGGTCGTCCGGGATGCCGAACTCCTGCTGGAACATCAGCGGTACGCCGCCGAAAGCCTCGTTGACCTCGAACAGGTCGATGTCGTTGATGGTCAGGCCCGATTCCTTCAGTGCCTTGCGGGTGGAGTCGAGCACGGCGGTGAACTGGATCACCGGGTCGGCGGCGGCCACTGCCGTGCTGACGAAGCGCGCACGCGGCTTCAGGCCATGCTTCTTGGCATAGGCGCGGCTGGCGATCAGCAGCGCGGCGGCACCATCGCTGACCTGCGACGAGTTGCCGGCGGTGGTGGTGCCGTTGGCGGCAAACACGGCTTTCAGCGTGGCCATCTTTTCGGGGTCGGGGTTGGCGCGCACGCCCTCGTCGGCGGCGACGACCGGACTGTTCGGGTCGGCCGGGTCCTCGGTCAGATGCACCAGTTGGTCCTTGATGCGACCGGCCTGAATCGCCTCGGTGGCGCGCTTATGGCTCCGCACTGCGGAGGCATCCAGGGTTTCACGCGTGAGGCCGAAGCGCGTGTTCAGCAACTCCGACGAAACGCCTTGCGGTATCAGCGGGTTGTCCTGGTAGCGCGCCAGTTCGCGCGGGCTGTATTGCGAACCGAGCGGCGCGCCGGGCTTGAACGACGGCGGCAGTGGCGCCTGCGACATCGACTCCACCCCCCCGCCGATGGCCAACTGGTAGGCACCCGCCTGGATGCCATGCACGGCAAAACTCACCGCCTGCTGGCCCGAGCCGCATTGCCGATCGACCGTCACCGCCGGCACGGATTCGGGCAGCCCCGCCGCCAATACGGCATGTCGGCCCAGGTTGCCGTGCTGCTGGTCCCACTGCAGCACGCAGCCGATGATCACGTCGTCCAGATCGGCGGGGTTGACGCCGGACCGCTCGACCAACTGGCGCAGCGTCTCGGCCATCAGATCGACGGGATGCCACTTGTGCAGGCGCCCGCCGCGCTTGCCCACGGGGGTGCGCAGCGCACCGACGATAACGGGTTCATGGTCATTCATCTGGTTCTCCTGTGTAAGAAACTGGGTGTCACGCAAAGTGGCGTTCAGGCGGCGTAGCGCTCTGCCTGCTCGACGCGGATGCGCTTCTTGTCGATCTTGCCGACGCTGGTCTTGGGGATGGTCTCGACGAACAGGATCTGATCCGGCAACTGCCACTTTGCGAAGGCGCTGGTCAGGTGTTCCTGCAATTGCTCCTGGGTCGCCTGCTGGCCGGGCCTCAGCACCACCAGGGCCAGCGGCCGCTCCTGCCACTTCGGATGCGGAACCCCGACCACCGCGGCGTCGCGCACGGCCGGGTGGCCCATGAGCAGGTTTTCCATGTCGATGGAAGAGATCCATTCGCCACCGCTCTTGATCACGTCCTTGATGCGGTCGGTAACCTTGAGGTAGCCGTTCTCGTCCACCGTGCCGACATCGCCCGAGCGCCACCAGCCGCCCTCCAGGAAGCGATCGCCCGAATCGGGCATGTCGTGGTAACTGGTCGTGATCCAGGGGCCGCGCAGGCAAATCTCGCCGGCCGACTGGCCGTCGTGCGGCAGATCCTGGTCGTTGGCATCGAGGATGCGGATGTCCACGCCGGTCAGGACCAGGCCCTGCTTGCGCTTGAGATTCCACCGCTCGTCCTGAGTCAAGCGCTTCCTCAACGTGGGCTTGAGGCGGTTGACGGTCACCAGCGTCGTGGCTTCGGTGGCGCCGTAGCCGTGCACCACCTCGGCACCCGTGAGTTCGTGGAAGCCGATCATCATCGACAGCGGCGGCTCGCTCGCGCCGGACAGCATGCGCATGCGGCTGAAGTCCGGCTTGACCGGCAGCGTCTCGATGTACTGCAGCATCGGTTGGAAGATGGCCGGTGCGCCGTTGGTGATGGTCACGCCCTCGGCAATCATGGTGTCGACCAGCGGCTTGGTGTCCTCGGCAGCGTAGCGTCCCGGCAGCACGATCTTGTCGGCCAGCAGCGTGGCGGCCTGTGGTAAGCCCCAGCACTGCCCGTGGAACATGGGCGTGATGAGCATGACGCAGTCGTCCAGCGTCATGCCCATGTTGGTGGCCATGCCCGTGGAGTGCAGGTAGATGCCGCGGTGCGAGTAGTACACGCCCTTGGGTTTGCCCGTGGTGCCGGTGGTGTAGCAGGCGCTGTAAGCCGAGGTTTCGTCGATCTCGGGCCAGTCGATCTTGGCATCAGCAGCGGCCAGCAGGTCTTCGTAGTGCAGCAGCGGTTTCAGCGTGGTCTTGATCTGGTCCAGCGGCTTGTCGGTCATCACGATCCAGCCCTTGATCTGGGGCGAGTTCGCTGCGACGGATTCGGCGATCGGCAGCAAGGACTCGTCCACGCAAACGTAAGACACCTTGCTGTGGCCGACCACGTAGCCCAGGTCCTCGGCGCCCAGGCGCAGATTCATCTGCAGCATGACCGCGCCCAGGCCGGGGATGGACCAGTACAGCTCGAAGTGGCGCCGGCTGTTCCAGTCCAGCACACCGACGCGGTCGCCCGGCTCGACACCGAGCGCGCGCAGCGCATTGGCGCTGCGGCAGACGCGCGCGTAGCAGTCGGCATAGGTGTAGCGATCCCAGCCGCCATCGGGTGTGCGGTAGACGATCTCCTGGTCCCCGTGGGTGCGCGCGGCGTGCCGGATCAGCGTCGTGGTGTTGAGCTGGCGTTCGTTGCCCGTGGTGGACGGGCAGCCGCGGATGGGCTGGGTGGTGCTGGTCATTTTCTGGTCTCCTAAGTAATTGCGTTGAGTGCCTGGAACCGTGGGGCCGGGGCCGCCTCGATGGCGCCGGAGGGGGTGGTCTGGTAGATACCCCGTGCCGCGTTGTGCGGATGCCGCGCCGCCTCGGCCAGGCTGAGCACGGGCGCGAAGCAGGCGTCGCTGCCTTCGAGCAACGCGCACCAGTGCGCCCTGGGTTGGCTGCGGATGAGGGCCGCAATGCGCTCCTTCAGCGCTGGCCACGTCGTCGTGTCGTACTGGTCGGCAGGGTTCACGTCCGTCAGGCCCAGCTTCGACAGCAGCAGTGCGTGGAACGCGGGCTCCACCACCGCGAGGCTGATGAAGCCGCCGTCGGCACAGGCGTACACGTCATAGAACGGCGAATCGTGAAACGGGCTCGGCTTCGTGCCGTCGATCTGCCCATTGGCGCGAATCCAATGCACCAGCGTGCCCATCATGGCCACGATGTCGATGATGGCGGCATCCACGACCCGGCCGCGGCCACTGCCCCTACCGTTACCGCGCGCATCGACCAGCGCGCAGGCGACACCGAAGGCCATGCCCAGCGCCCCGGCCGCGTCCCCGAGCACCGAGGGCGGCACGATGGGCATCTGCCCCTTGCGGGCCGACAGCGACAGCAGGCCCGTCAGCGCCACGTAGTTCAGGTCGTGGCCAGCGGCCCGGGAGAGCGGGCCGTCCTGGCCCCAGCCCGTCATCCGGCCATAGACCAGCTTGGGGTTGCGCGCCGCGCATTCGGCGGGGCCGAACCCCAGCCGTTCCATCACGCCGGGGCGAAAGCCTTCGATCAGAACGTCGGACTGGCCGATCAGATCCAGGGCGCGCGCCTTGCCGCCGGGCGACTTCAGGTCGGTGATCTCGACCGTCTTGCCCCGGTGCAGCGGGTTGGCCGCCGCCCCGCCCAGCGGCTGCGCCCCGGCGGCCTGCTCGGCCCGTGTCAGCGCAATCACCTCGGCACCCATGTCGGCCAGCATCATGGCGGCCAGCGGGCCCGGCCCGATCCCTTCGAACTCCACCACACGGACGCCGTGCAGTGGCTTTTGCAGCATGTGCGAGGCGTTCACAGCTTCCTCGCAATCAGTTCTTTCATGACCTCGTTCGCGCCGCCGTAGATCTTCTGCACGCGCGAGGTGGTGTACATGCGCGCGATCGGGTATTCGTACATGTAGCCGTAGCCGCCGAACATCTGCAGGCACTCGTCCACCACGCGGCACTGCTGCTCGCTGCACCACCACTTGGCCATGTACGCGGCTTCGGCGTCGAGCTTTCCGTCCAGCAGCCGCTGGATGCAGTCGTTGACGAAGGTGCGCACCACGTGAGCGGTGGTGGCGATCTCGGCCAGCTTGTGGCGCGTGGTCTGCATCTCGAACAGCGGTGCGCCGAAAATCTTGCGCTCCTTCGTGTATTCGACGGTGAGTTCCAGGGCCCGGTCGATGATGGCCGCCGCAGGCACGGCGATGGTCATGCGTTCGTAGGGCAACTGGCCCATCAACTGCTTGAAACCAAGCCCTTCGACGCCCCCCAGGACTTGATCGACCGGCACGCGCACCCCGTCGAAGAAGAGTTCGGCGGTGTCCGACGCATGCAGGCCGATCTTGTCGAGCAGGCGGCCCACGCGGAACCCTGGCAGGTTCTCGGTCTCCACCACGATCAGCGAAAGGCCTCGGCTGCCCGCCTCGCCGGTGCGTGCGACCACAATCAGCAGATTGCAGGTGTAGCCGTTGGTGATGAAGGTCTTGGCACCGTCGATCACGTAGTGGTCGCCATCACGGCGCGCGCGGGTGGCGATGGCCTTGAGGTCCGTCCCGCAGCCGGGTTCGGTCATCGCAATGCCGAGCAGCATCTCGCCGCTGCTCAGCTTGGGCAGCCAGCGCTGCTTCTGCTCCTCGGTGCCGTAGTCCATGATGTAGTGCGCAGCGATGCTGTTCACCTGGACGTTGTTGGGCATTTCCGCTCTGGTCAACTCATCCTGTACCACCAGCTGGTAGGCAATGCTGGCCCCGGTGCCGCCGTAGGCTTCGGGCATTTCGGGCAGCATGAACCCCATCTCGCCGAAGGGCCGCCAGGTCTCGCGCGGGACGTAGCCCTGTTCGCGCCAAGCGGGCAGGTGCGGAGCCATCTCGGCGGCGATGTAGCGGCGCACCTGGTCGCGAAAGGTCTCGATGTCGCTGTCCATCCAGGGTTGACGGTGCAATTGCGGCAGCATGGGAGCGCTCCTCAGAAGGTTTGTACGATGAAGGTTTGAAAACTTGGCCAGCGATGCGGCCCCGGGTCATGCCCGCATACCCACAACGGGGCGGGCGAAGCGTCGAATCTCTGCGTTCTCAGTCTGTCCAGGGCATATGGTCGGCATTCAGCCCGTGCGCGTCTTGCCCGCCAGTGCATGGCAAGTTGACTTTGCGTGTGCAAGGGAAAGCCCGGCTGACTCGACCGGGCCGATGGCGGAGCCGTGAGCAGTCATGCCGCGTGCATCGCTGGGCGACACTCCAAAGCGTTGTTTGAATGCGCGGCAGAAATGGCTGGTGGAGTTGAAGCCCCAGTGAAAGGCGATCGCCGAGACCTGCAGATGCCGGCAGACCGGGTCAACGAGTGTCCGCCAGCACGCTTGCAATCGGCTTTCCAGGATGTGGCCGACCACCGTGGTATCGCCCTGCGCAAACAGCGCATGAAGGTAACGCAGTGAAATACCGTGCGCCGCGGCGATGCGTGCCGGACTCAGGTCATCCTCTTGAAAATGCTGGGCGATGTAGGCAAGTACTCGTTCGCGCAACGCGGCCATGGCCGTGAATCGAGTGGCGCTCTCCGGCTCTGGCAGCGCAATGTCCAGAAGCCCGATCACCGTGCGGCAAAGGGCGACGTGGGCGGAGGGCGGCACGGCGCCGATCTCCTTTGCCAACCCCATCAGGTGTTGGCTGAGCAGTGAGCCCACGCCTGTGTGACTGTCAATGCGGCAGGCTGCGGGCGGCTGCTTGCGGCCCGGTAGATGCTCGCGCATGAGCTGCCAGGGAATCATCAACGACACGCTGTGGGTTCGTTCCAGCACCTCATAGTCTTGCCGCTGATCGGTACGCCAGAGGAACATGTCGCCCTCGCAGATTGGCGTGTCCCACTGCTGCAACTGTACTCGGCCGCTCAGGTTCAGCTGCAGCCCCAGGCAGAACTCATCGTCGAATGACGAATGTCCAGGAGGAGACTGCTCGACGCAAGCACCGGTCACGGTGCATACCAAGGAGGCTCCGGCGAGTTCGTGTCGCCGCAACTTCGCCTGGAATGCAGCAGGCTTCGCCGGGGAGGAAAGACTCCAGCGCTGGAAGGAGTCCTTGAGGATCGCTTCCGTCGCATCTATCCTGCCCTCGATGGGCGCATGGTCGATGGACCATTCCATGGGTGACTGTTGCAGCACTTGTCGTCTCCTGAATCTGCCCCCAGACGCCGCAGCCCATCGGGACCGGAGCGTCGACACCGTGGCGTGCTTTCGTGCGGCGCTCAGGGTACCCAAGGCATACAGGCAATCGTAGGCAGCGGTGCTTGGCGCGGCAATGACGGATGGTCTCGATCAACTGACAAGGCACCTCTTTCGACGGATGGGGGAGCGAGGCAACCCCGCAGCCGAGCGGCCCTGCGCTAACCTCCCGGCATCGACGGCGAACTGAAGATGCAAGGAGACGATGATGGATCTGGGTGCAATGCTGGCAGGCAAGCGGGTGCTGGTCACGGGGGCCTCGTCGGGCCTGGGCGAGAACTTCGCTCGGCTGGCTGCTGGTTGCAAGGCCAAGGTAGTGATTGGGGCGCGGCGCAAGGCGCGGCTCGACAAACTCGCCCAGGAACTCGAAAAGCTCGGTTCGCCTCAGGTCACGGTGCTGGAAATGGATGTGGCTTCCGAGCAGTCCATCGACGACGCCTTCGCCGAGATAGACGCCTCGGGCACCATCCTCGACGTGGTGGTTAACAACGCCGGGGCTTCCAACGACGCCTTGTCGCTCACGCTGCCTGCGTCCGACTTCGACTCGCTGATGGAGACCAACGTGCGCGGCGTGTGGCTGGTGGCCGCGCGTGCCGCGCAGCGCTGGGTGGATGCGGGGCGGGGAGGCTCAGTCATCAACATCGCATCGATCCTGGGCGAACGCGTGATGCCGGGCGCCATGCTGTATGCCACGTCCAAGGCTGCAGTCGTGCACATGACCAAGAGCCTGGCGCTCGAATGGGCGCGCCACGGCATTCGCGTCAATGCCATCGAGCCGGGCTACATCGACACCGAGATGACCGATGCCATGTGGGATACCGACCATGGCAAGGCGCTTATCAAGCGCATCCCGATGCGCCGCCTGGGTAAGCCGGAGGAGCTCAACGGTCTGTTCCTGCTGTTCGCGACCGAGGCCGGGTCGTGGATGACCGGCGCCTGCGTGCCAGTGGATGGCGGGCATCTGTGCTCGTCGCTTTGAGTGCGACCGCGTCGAAGCAGCGCTACGTTTTTTGGGTGCGCGAACGATAGACGCCTGGCGTGCTGCCGGTCCATGACTTGAAGGCCCGCTGGAAGGCGGTGCCGTCGGCGAACCCCAACTCGGCGGCGATGGCGCTCAGCGCGGCATCGGTGCTGGTCAACCGAACGATCGCCATGTCGCGCCGTAACTCGTCCTTCAGCACCTGAAAGGACTTGCCCTCCACGGCCAGATGCCGCTGCAGTGCGCTGACCGACATGTGCAAGCGCTGCGCGGCGACAGTCAGATCGGGCCACTCCGGGCACGCTTGCTGCAATAGCGCGCGCACCCGCGCGCTGGCTGTCCGCTCGATTAGACGCGGGCCGATCAGGTTGCCCGGTGTGGCACGCAAAAAGGTCTGGAGCGCGGCGGTGTCACGGCGCATCGGCTGCGTGAATGCGGATGCCTCGAACCAGACCGCCGACCGCGCCTGCCCGAACCGCAACGTGCCCGAGAAGATTTGGGCATAGTCTGCGGCACGCGGCGGTGGCTCGAAGGCAAAATCGAGCCCTCTGGGCACCAGTCGGCCGCCGTGCAGCCATACCAGCAGACGCCAGAAAACGCGCAACAGCAGCCCGTGCAGGAAGTCTGAATGTTTGCCCAGGGCGTGGCGCACGTCCAGAGCAGCACCCTTGAGCAAGCCATCAGAGACGGGCACAAGCGCCACGTCGTCCTGCAGCAGGGCGAAGGATGCACTCACGCGCTGCAAGGCGGCTGCCAGCGTCTTGGCCCCGAGCGTAGAGCGAGCCATCAGCGCAAAGCTGCCGCAGCGCAACGGCCGACCGTGTAGATGGCCTAGGCATTCGTCGTCCAAGCTGTTCTTCACGGCACTGAAGAGTGCGATGTATTGCTCTATGGTCACACGCGACTGCTCCAGATGCAGCAGCGACTCGGCGATGCGGGCCTGCGCCAGAACGCCATCCAGCCAGGACTCGGTGGCCAGTCCTTTGCTGCGCGCGCCGTCGAGCAGGCCATGCACGGCAAAAACAGGAACAGTGACGACGGGTTTCAACATGGTCAAAGGGAGCAACGATAGCTGGCGCTGAATCCGAAATTACACCAAGAAAACGGCCCGCTAACGATGTAGCGTCCGGCTGCGGTCAACCGGATTTTGCCTTGTGCATACAAAGTCAACTCGCCATGCACTGGCGGGCAAGACGCGTATGTGCCGAGTGCCCAGAATACCGCTTGGTAGCACACCCAGGGACGACCCGTGGACGTTCGGCATCGATGCATTCGCATGAATGCTTCTTCGGCAACGGCATGTCGGTGTGCTCACCCGAATAGCCCAGCAACCAGGAGAGAGTGAATGTCTGTCTGCGCCGTGCCTTTGCGCAACATGCTGATTGATGCGGTGATGCGCGAACGTCGTTCCGTGCGCGCCTTTCTGCCGACCCCGGTGTCGCAAGAAGCGGTGGCCCAGATTCTGTCGGTGGCAGCCAGCGCGCCCAGTGGCACCAACACCCAGCCGTGGCATGTCATTGCCGTGGCGGGCGAGGCGAGGAAGCGCCTATGCGACCGTGTATTGCACGCCTTTCACCATGAAGAGGGAGAGCACCAGTCCGAATACGACATCTACCCGGCCGAGTTCTTCGAGCCCTACCTGACCAGGCGGCGTCGGTGCGGTTTCGCTCTTTATGCCGCAGTCGGAATCTCCAAGGGAGATACGGATGCCATGCGCGCTCAACATGCACGCAACTTTGCCTTCTTCGATGCGCCGGTCGGTTTGATCTTCACCTTGGACCGGCGCATGGTGCAGAGCAGTTGGGTGGACTACGGGATGTTCTTACAGAACATCATGCTGGCGGCCCGCGCACGAGGCCTGGATACCTGTTCGCAGATGGCGTGGACCCTTTACCCGCGCCTTCTGGCTGAAGCCCTGCAAATCCCGGACGGGCAGATGGTCCTGTGCGGCATGGCACTGGGCTATGCCGACCCGGCGGCCGTGGTGAACCGCGTGCGCACCGAGCGTGAGCCGGTCGAGAACTTCACACGCTTCAGCGGCTTCTAGAAATCTTGTCATACCAACTAATCGCGTCGTAAGCCGCCTGAGAAATTCAGCCGCCCTGAAGCGGTTGATCGACCGGGCCTTGTCCTGGTGGGTAGGGTCATGCATGGATGAATGCCCTATGGGGCAGACGGGTTGAACCCACAAAGAGGAGTAAGCAATGTCTACCTACGCCGCGCCCTTGCGCGACATGCTGTTCACGATGAAGGAAGTCGGAGGCCTGGATGCGATCTGTGCCCAGCCGGGCCATGAAGAAACCACGCCCGACCTGGTCGAGGCCATCCTGCAGGAGGCTGCCCACTACGCCACCGGCGTGCTTGATCCGCTGAACCGCACCGGCGACGTGCAGGGCGCGCGCTGGCACGACGGCCAGGTCACGCCAGCCGATGGCTTTCGCGAAGCCTGGGCCAGCTTCTGCGAGAACGGCTGGAACGGCATGCCCGCTGCCACCGAATGGGGCGGCCAGGGCCTGCCCACGCTGGTGTCCACAGCCGTGCTGGAGATGTGGAAGTCGTCCAACCTCGCGTTCAGCCTGTGCCAGATGCTCACGCTGGGCGCGGTGGAAGCCATTGCGCACCATGGCAGCGACGCACTCAAGCGCCGCTTCCTGGAGCCCATGGTCGCGGGCCGCTGGACCGGCACCATGAACCTCACCGAGCCCCAAGCAGGCTCCGACTTGGCCGCGCTGCGCAGTCGCGCCGTGCCCGAAGGCGACCATTACCGCGTCAGCGGAAACAAGATCTTCATCACCTGGGGCGAGCACGACATGG
Organism: Pseudacidovorax sp.; assembly: GCF_017991995.1. Taxonomy (GTDB): domain Bacteria; phylum Pseudomonadota; class Gammaproteobacteria; order Burkholderiales; family Burkholderiaceae_C; genus Xenophilus. Next base: position 26,057 of record NZ_JAGOPN010000025.1, read on the forward strand.
CCGAGAACATCGTCCACCTCGTGCTGGCGCGCCTGCCCGATGCACCGCCCGGCGTGAAAGGCATCTCGCTGTTCCTGTGCCCGAAGTACCTGGTCAACGACGACGGCTCCCTGGGCGAACGCAACGACCTGGCCTGCACCTCCATCGAGCACAAGATGGGCATCCACGGCAGCCCCACGGCGTCGATGAGCTTTGGCGACTGCGGGGGCGCGATCGGCTACCTGGTCGGCGAGCCGAACCAGGGGCTGGCCTGCATGTTCACGATGATGAACCATGCGCGGCTGAACGTCGGCCTTGAAGGCGTGGGCATCGCCGAGCGCGCCTACCAGCGCGCACGCGCCTACGCGCTGGAGCGGGTGCAGGGCAAGCCACTGCTCAGCGGCAGCACCACCATCGCCGGCCACCCGGACGTGCGGCGCATGCTGATGGACATGAAGGCCCGCACCGAGGCCATGCGCGCATTGGCCTATTTCTGCGCCGGCCAGATGGACCGCGCCGCAGGCCACGCCGACGCGCAAGAGCGCGAGCAGGCGCTGGCCCTGGTCGGCCTGCTGATCCCGGTGGTCAAGGGCTGGTGCACCGACAGCGCACAGGGCATCACGTCCGATGGTGTGCAGGTGCATGGCGGCATGGGTTACGTCGAGGAAACCGGCGCCTCACAGCACTTGCGCGACGCGCGCATCACGACCATCTACGAAGGCACGACGGGCATCCAGGCCAACGACCTGATTGGCCGCAAGCTGGCGCGCGAGGGCGGGCGCACGCTGAAGGCACTGCTGGGCCGCATCGACGGCGATGCGCGCCGGTTGGCCGAGATGCCCGATGCCGCGCTGGCGCAGATCGGCGGCGTGTTAGCGGCTTCGGCGCGTGCGCTGGGGGACGCGGCCGACTGGCTGCTGGCCCACGACGACCAACCCGCGCAGTGCGCGGCGGGCGCCGTGCCCTTCTTGCGGCTGGCGGGCACGGTGATCGGCGGCTGGCTGTCGGCGCGCATGGCCGAAGCCGCCACTGCGCAACTCGCGGCGAGATCTGGCGATGCGGGCTTTCTCGGCGCCAAGCGTGCCACGGCCAGCCACTACGCAGCGCATGTCCTAGTGCAGGCGCCGATGTTGCGCGACATCGTCACGGGCGGCGCCGCCAGCACGCTGGCCCTGGCGGATGATCAACTCTGAATGATCCTGAAAGGAAACCCTCCCATGAAAATCCTGGTTCCCGTCAAGCGGGTGGTTGACTACAACGTCAAGGTCCGCGTCCAGAGCGATGGCAGCGGCGTGGACATCGCCAATGTCAAAATGAGCATGAACCCCTTCGACGAGATTGCCGTCGAAGAGGCTGTGCGGCTCAAGGAGAAAGGCGCGGCAACGGAGATCGTCGCCGTCTCGTGCGGCGTGTCCCAATGCCAGGAGACGCTGCGCACCGCCATGGCCATCGGTGCCGACCGCGGCATCCTGGTCGAGACCAATGAAGAACTGCAGCCGCTGGCCGTGGCTAAGCTGCTCAAGGCCCTGATCGACAATGAACAGCCCGGCCTCGTGATCCTGGGCAAGCAGGCCATCGACGACGACTGCAACCAGACCGGCCAGATGCTGGCGGCGCTGGCCGACCTGCCGCAAGCCACCTTCGCCTCCAAGGTCGAGATCGCCGGCGACAAGGCAGCCGTGACCCGCGAAGTGGACGGCGGCCTGGAAACCCTCAGCCTTACGCTGCCCGCCGTCATCACCGCCGACCTGCGCCTGAACGAGCCGCGCTACGTCACGCTGCCCAACATCATGAAGGCCAAGAAAAAGCCGCTGGACACCGTCAAGCCCGAAGACCTCGGCGTGGACGTGGCCCCGCGCCTGAAGACCTTGAAGGTCAGCGAACCCGCCAAGCGCGGCGCCGGCGTGAAGGTGGCCGACGTGGCCGCCCTGGTCGAGAAACTCAAGAACGAAGCGAAGGTGATCTGACATGACCGTACTCGTAATCGCTGAACACGACAACGCGACCATCAAGGGCGCGACGCTCAACACCGTGACGGCCGCCGCAGCCTGCGGCGGCGACGTGCACGTGCTGGTGGCCGGCCACAACGCCGGCGCTGCCGCACAGCAAGCCAGCCAGATCGCCGGCGTTGCCAAGGTCATCCACGCCGACGGCGCCAGCCTGGCCCACGGCCTCGCCGAGAACGTGGCCGCCCAGGTGCTGGCACTCCATGGCAGTGGTGCCGGCAACTACAGCCACATCCTGTTCCCCGCCACCGCCAGCGGCAAGAACGTGGCCCCGCGCGTGGCTGCCAAGCTCGACGTCGCCCAGATCAGCGACATCACCAAGGTCATCTCCGCCGATACCTTCGAGCGCCCCATCTACGCCGGCAACGCCATCGCCACCGTGCAGTCTGCTGATGCCGTGAAGGTCATCACCGTGCGCACCACCGGCTTTGACGCCGCCGCCGCCACGGGTGGCAGCGCCGCTGTCGAAACCGCTGCTGCGGCCGCCGACGCTGGCAAGAGCAGCTACGTGGGCAGCGAGATCGCCAAGAGCGACCGCCCCGAACTCACCGCCGCCAAGATCATCGTGTCTGGTGGCCGTGCGCTGGGCAGCAAGGAAAAGTTCGACGAAGTCATCACCCCCCTGGCCGACAAGCTGGGCGCTGCCATCGGCGCCAGCCGTGCTGCCGTGGATGCGGGCTACGCCCCCAACGACCTGCAAGTGGGCCAGACGGGCAAGATCGTCGCGCCGCAGTTGTACATTGCCGCCGGCATCTCGGGCGCCATCCAGCACCTGGCCGGCATGAAGGACTCCAAGGTGATCGTGGCGATCAACAAGGACCCCGAGGCCCCGATCTTCAGCGTGGCCGACTACGGGCTGGAGGCGGACCTTTTCGCAGTTGTGCCGGAATTCGTCAAGGCCTTTTAAATTGGATGAGATACACCATGGAGCTTCGGCATTTACGTTGCTTTATAGCGGTGGCCGAAGAACTTCACTTCGGCCGCGCAGCGGAAAAGCTGCACATCGATCAGTCCCCTTTGTCGCGCACCATCAAGGAGATAGAGGAAGAGCTCGGGGCGCAACTGTTCACGCGAACCACGCGAAGCACCCGCCTGACCTTTGCCGGAATGGCATTCCTGGAGCGGGTGCCGCGAATCTTCGAAGCTCTGAAACAGGCGTGTGACGGCGTCAAGTCCGCCGCCAGTGGGTTTCAGCGACAGTTGCGCATCGCTTTGTCCGATGGCATCACGCCCTCGCGAATGCCGACGCTGCTGGCACAGTGCCGAGCGGAAGATCCAGAGATTGATGTTCGGCTATTTGAGGTGCCGTTGGATCAACAGATCAAGGGTCTGCACGATGACCTGTATGACGTCGGCTTTTCGATGGCCGAAGAGGTGGGCGACGGCATTGTGGTCAGGCCTGCATGGGAAGACGAACTGATGGTGGCGGTCCCAGCTCGCCATCCTGTTCTGGCCCACAAGCACGTGCCGTTGGAAGAAGTGTTGCGCTATCCGCTGGCGCTATGCGATCCGGCGATATGCGAAGGCCATGCACGCCAAGTTGATCGCGTTTTGCAGCGCTACGAGCAACAGCCACTGATCGCCCAGCGCGTGGCGTCCTATGAGGTGATGATGACCTTGGTCTCAGCCGGATTGGCGCTCGGTTTGGCGGGCGCCGCGCACATTGCATCCGGCCGTGGGCCAGGTGTTGTGGCCCGGCGCTTGGCGGGCAAGCCGCAGATGCTGGCCACGTATCTGCTGCACCGTGACGTGGAGCCCTCCGAAATGCTGGCCCGGTTCATCGAACGAGTGGCCTCCATTGATTCGGCGGATGGCTCCAGCGCCGCCGAGGACTCCTGATCCACCTGCTGAAAGGACCCAAGCCATGACCCGATTCCTGCCGCTGCTGATGGTTGCCGCACTGACGGGCTGTGGACCATCCCAACCGACGGAAACCGTGGACTTCCTCGTTGCCCATCCCGAGCGCCTCAAAGAAGTCCAGCGCCTGTGCAAGGAAGACCGCGCGAAGGCAGGAGAAGAACTCTGCCGCCGTGCGGCCGAAGCCGCCAACCGGCGTTTCTTCGGCGATCGGCCGGAACAGCAATCCAAATAGCGCCCCGCGCCGTCGCCTGGCCGCGACAGAGTTCTTGCTGTTACCTCATCACGCCGCAGCGCGCTCGCGCATGCGGCATTTTTATTGCCTTCGCCACAGCAAGAAGTCTGGCCATTTTGGCCTGAATCCCCGCTATAACGGTCTTTGACCGACCTGCACGCTCGCCTTGATCCTCGGCACTACGGCATGTCCCTGTGCCGTAGCGGGAGGTTGGCCAATGCAAGGAACGAACGTGCTGTTCGGTCAGATTGCCGTTGTCTTCGGCATCGTGATCGCTGGCGTATGGAGCGCCACGCAATGGACAGCAGCGGCGCTGGGCTACCAGCTACGCCTGGGTTCGCCCTGGTTCGATTTCCTCGGCACGCCGGTCTATCACCCCTGGCGCCTGTTCGAGTGGTGGTTCTTCTTCGACGCCTACGCGCCGCATGTATTCGACGTGGGCGGTGCCATTGCCGCAGGCAGCGGCCTGATCGCGGTGGTGGTTGCCATCGGCATGTCGATCTGGCGCTCGCGCCAGTCCAAGCTGGTCACGACCTACGGCACGGCGCGCTGGGCCAACGCGGAGGACATTCACAAGGCGGGCCTTGACCAGCCTGCAGGCGTGTTCCTCGGCCTGCATCGGCAGCAGTACCTGCGGCACGAGGGCCCGGAACATGTCCTGACCTTCGCGCCCACGCGCTCAGGCAAGGGCGTGGGCCTGGTGGTGCCAACGCTTCTTTCTTGGCCAGCGTCTGCCGTCATCCACGACATCAAGGGCGAGAACTGGAGCATCACCGCAGGTTGGCGTTCGCGCTTCTCGCATTGCCTGCTGTTCAATCCGACGGACAGCAAGTCGGCGGCCTACAACCCGCTGCTGGAAGTCCGGCGCGGCGCGCATGAGGTGCGCGACGTGCAGAACATCGCGGACATCCTGGTCGATCCCGATGGCGCGCTGGAGAAGCGCAACCACTGGGAGAAGACTTCGCACGCATTGCTGGTCGGGGCCATTCTGCATGTGCTCTACGCGGGCGAAGACAAGACGCTGCGCGGTGTCGCCAACTTCCTCAGCGACCCGGCTTGTCCCTTTGAGCTGACGCTGCATCGGATGATGACCACATCGCATCTCGGCGATGGCCCGCATCCGGTCGTTTCCTCGGCGGCGCGCGAAGTGCTCAACAAATCGGACAACGAACGCTCGGGCGTGTTGTCCACGGCCATGTCGTTCCTCGGCCTCTACCGCGACCCGACGGTGGCCGAAGTCACCTCGCGCTGCGACTGGCGCATTGCCGACCTGATCGCGGCCGAGCATCCGGGGTCGCTGTACCTGGTGGTGCCGCCTTCGGACATTTCGCGGACGAAGCCGCTGATCCGCCTGATCCTCAACCAGATCGGCCGGCGCCTCACCGAATCACTCGATGGCAGCGACGGCATCGAGCGTCGTCACAAGCTGCTGCTGATGCTCGATGAGTTTCCGGCACTCGGACGCCTCGACTTCTTCGAGACGGCGTTGGCCTTCATGGCTGGCTATGGCATCCGCAGCTTCCTCATCGCGCAGTCGCTCAACCAGATCGACAAAGCCTACGGCCAGAACCATTCGATCCTGGACAACTGCCATGTGCGCGTGACGTTCGCCACCAACGATGAGCGCACCGCCAAACGGATCTCCGAGACGCTCGGCACTGCGACCGAGCTGCGCGCGCAGCGCAACTACGCGGGCCACCGGCTCGCGCCGTGGCTCGGGCACTTGATGGTGTCGCGCCAGGAAACCGCGCGCCCGCTGTTGACGCCGGGCGAAGTCATGCAGCTTCCGCCCGACGAAGCAGTGGTGATGGTGTCCAGCGTGGCGCCGATCAAGGCCAAGAAGCTGCGCTACTACGCGGACAGCAATTTCAAGCGGCGCGTGTTGCCGCCGCCCGCGCTGGCGAGCGAGCGATACGCCGACGCGCCGCCATCGCGTCCCGACGACTGGAGCGGACTGGCGATTCCCGCCGCACCGGCCGCGGCGTCCGCTGATGGCCTGGAGAACTTGGGTTCGACCGACGACGGTGGTCCGCGCCGTCAGCCCGAGCTTTCCGAAACCGTCGCCTACGACCCCGAGCAGGCCGCACCCGTGGCCGACCTTGGCCTGCTCGATGACGACGACATGCCGCTTCCCCTCCCGCGCCGGTTCGATCCGGCCCTGCAACGCACGGCCCGGCTGGCTTCCCTCGACCCTGACGACGGAATCGACCTATGACCCAGCACCGCCTCAATGTGTTCATTCAGCCGGAGCACAGCAAACGGCTCGACGAACTGGCCGCCACCAAAGGCGTATCGAAGTCCAGCATCGTCGCGGCGGCACTCGCATCGTGGCTGTCGCCCGATGCCGCCGACCAGCGGGAGGCGGCCATTGCCAAACGGTTGGATCGGCTGTCGCGCCACGCCGAGCGCATGGAGCGCGACCAGAACATTCAGATCGAGACGCTGGCGCTGTTCATCCGCTACTTCCTCACGGTCAGCACACCCGTGCCCGAAGCACATCAGGACGCCGCTCGCGCCCAGGGCAAGGCCCGCTTCGAGCAGTTCGTGGAGCAGTTGGGCCGCCACCTGCTGCGTGGGCGCAGTCTGGTGCGCGACGTGGTGGAGGAACTGCATCCCGACCCTTCGCGCATGGGTGAAGTGCAGGAGCGTACGTCATGAGTACCACGCCTTCTTCCTTCACCGCCGTTTCGCTAGATCGCCGCATCCAGATGTTGCGCACAGCGATGGGGCCGCTGATCGCCGCTGCGCTCGAAGACCCGGACGTGGTGGAAATCATGCTCAACCCCGACCGGACGCTCTGGGTGGATCGGCTTTCCACGGGCCGCGCGCCGATGGGCGTGGAGCTGTCCGAAGCGGACGGTGAACGCATTATTCGGCTCGTGGCGGCCCATGTCGGTGCCGAGGTGCATCGGGGCCAGCCGCTGTTGACGGCGGAGCTGCCCGAGACGGGCGAACGCTTCGAGGGCATCTTGCCGCCGGCCGCGCCGGGGCCTGCCTTCGCACTGCGCAAGCGCGCCTTTGGCGTGATCCCGCTGTCGCGCTACATCGAGGATGGAATGATGACCGCCGCGCAGGCGGGCTTGCTGGTGCGTGCAGTGCGCGAGCGCAAGAACATTCTGATCGCAGGTGGCACTAGCACCGGCAAGACCACGCTCGCCAATGCCTTGCTTTCCGAGATCGCCGCCACCGGCGACCGCGTGCTGGTGCTCGAAGACACGGTGGAGCTGCAATGCGCGGCCCGCGACCACGTGCCGCTGCGCACACGCGCGGGCGTGGTGTCCATGACCGAGCTGGTGCGCTCGTCCATGCGCCTTCGGCCGGATCGCGTGATCGTCGGCGAAGTGCGCGGCGCCGAGGCGCTGGATCTCATCAAGGTGTGGGGCACCGGCCATCCGGGCGGCATCGCCACGATCCACGCCGGCTCCGCGCTGGGCGCACTGCTGCGCCTGGAGCAACTGATTCTCGAAGTGGCGGTGAACCCGCCCCGTGCGCTGATCGCGGAAGCGGTCAACGTGGTCATCCACATCGCCGGGCGCGGACGCAAGCGCCGCATCGAGAGCATCGCTCGCGTCGTCGGCTTCGATGGCGTTGGGTATCACCTGGCGGACGCGCTGGAGGCTCCATTCCCGGAGTTGCTGCCGCAGTCCGACTTTTCCCCCCCTGTCCCCTGACCACTCTGGAGAACTGCCATGACGCAGATGATCGTTCCTGCTTTCCGTTTTTCCGCGTATCCGCTTCCTCGGCCACCGCGGCTGGATAGCCTGGCTCGCCCGGCCATGCAGGGCTTGATGCTCGCGGCGCTGATGCTGCTGCTTGCGGGCGCGGCTCAGGCCGCCGGTTCGTCGATGCCGTGGGAAGGCCCGCTGCAATCCATCCTGGAGTCGATCCAGGGACCTGTGGCCCGGATCATCGCGGTCATCATCATCATTGCCACGGGCCTGGCGCTGGCCTTCGGCGATACCTCGGGCGGCTTCCGCAAGCTGATCCAGATCGTCTTTGGCCTATCGATCGCGTTCGCGGCTTCGAGCTTCTTCCTGTCGTTCTTCAGCTTCTCCGGTGGGGCCGTCGTATGAACGGCCCGCACGATGGGATGCCTGGCTTCGAGGTGCCGCTGCATCGGTCTTTGACCGAGCCGATTCTGATGGGCGGTGCCCCGCGCACCGTGGCCATCACCAACGGCACCTTGGCCGCTGCCGTGGGCCTGGGCTTGCAGATGTGGATTCCGGGCGTGGTGCTCTGGATCGTCGGCCATGCGCTGGCGGTCTGGGGCGCTCGTGTCGATCCGCAGTTCATGCAGGTCTTCGCCCGCCACATCAAGCACCGGCCGCTGCTGGACGTGTGAGGTGATGCCATGCTGAACCTTGCCGAATACCGCCAGCGGCCCGCGCTGCTGGCCGACTGGCTACCCTGGGCCGGGCTGATCGCGCCCGGAGTCGTGCTGAACAAGGATGGCTCCTTCCAGCGCACTGCGCGCTTTCGGGGGCCAGACCTCGACAGCGCGACACAGGGCGAACTGATTTCCACGTCGGCGAGGCTGAACAACGCGCTGCGCCGGCTCGGTTCGGGCTGGGCGCTGTTCATCGAGGCCGAACGGCGAGCTGCTGCCGGCTACCCACACTCGGACTTCCCGGAGCCCTTGTCCTGGCTGGTCGATGAAGAACGCCGCGCCGCATTTGAGGACTCGGGCAACCACTTCGAGAGCGGCTACCACCTGACATTGGTGTACCTGCCGCCGGAGGAAGCCCGCGCTCGTGCGGCCGGAATGCTGTACGAGAACCGTCCGACCGAGGGAGTGGACTGGCGTGAGCGCCTGACCGCCTTCGTCGCGGAGACGGATCGGATTTTCGACCTGCTCGATGGCGTGATGCCGGAGATTGCGTGGCTCGATGACAGCCAGACGCTGACCTACCTGCACTCGACCATTTCCCCACGGCGATACCGCGTGGGCGTGCCGGAAGTGCCATTCCACCTCGACGCGCTGCTGGCCGACGCGCCGCTGATCGGTGGTCTGGCGCCGATGCTGGGCGACCAGCACCTGCGCGTGGCGACGGTGCGGGGCTTCCCCACCTCGACCTGGCCGGGGATTCTGGACGACCTCAACCGCCTCAGCTTTGGCTATCGCTGGTCAACCCGGTTCCTTTGCATGGACAAAGCCGATGCGGAAAGAGAGCTTTCTCGCCTGCGCCGCCAATGGTTCGCCAAGCGCAAGAACGTCATCGCGCTATTGCGCGAAACCATCTTCCAGCAGGAATCCCCGCTGGTCGATACCGACGCTAGCAACAAATCGGCCGATGCCGATGCTGCCTTGCAGGAGCTGGGCAGCGACCAGGTGGCCTTTGGCTACCTGACGGCAACCGTCATCGTCATGGACGCGGATGCCGCCGTGGCCGACGAGAAGCTGCGCATGGTGGAGCGTGTCATCCAGGGGCGCGGCTTCGTCACCATTCCCGAAACGCTTAATGCGGTGGATGCGTGGTTGTCATCGATTCCGGGTCATGCCTACGCCAATGTCCGCCAGCCCATCGTCTCGACGCTGAACCTGGCGCATCTGGTGCCGGTGTCCGCCGTATGGGCCGGGCCAGAGAAGAACGCGCATCTCGACGGCCCGCCGCTGATCGTGACCCGCACCGAGGGCGCGACGCCGTTCCGGCTGGTCACGCACATCGGCGATGTGGGCCACACGCTGGTGGCCGGCCCCACGGGCATGGGCAAATCGGTGCTGCTCGCCACCTTGGCGATGCAGTTCCGTCGTTATCGCGGATCGCGCGTCTTCGCCTTCGACATGGGGCGCTCGATGCGCGCCACCATCCTGGGCCTGGGCGGTGAGCACTACGACCTCGGGATGGATGGCGAGATCGCCTTCCAGCCCTTGGCCCGTATCGACCGCGAGGGCTACCGCACTTGGGCGGCCGAATGGATCGAAGGCCGGCTACGGCATGAAGGCGTCGCGGTTGGCCCTGACGAGAAGGCAGCGATCTGGTCGGCGCTCGGCAGTCTCGCCGGTGCGCCCGTGGAGCAGCGCACGATGACAGGGCTTTCCGTCCTGCTGCAATCGAACGCACTGCGGCAGGCCCTCGCGCCCTATGTGCTCGGCGGCGCGCACGGCAAGCTGCTGGATGCCGACCATGACCGGCTGGGCATGGCCGACGTGCAGTGCTTCGAGATGGAGGAGCTGATGCACAGCAAGGCCGCCGTCATGGCGGTGCTGCATTACCTCTTTGCGCGCTTCGACGAACGCTTTGACGGCGCCCCCACGCTGCTGATCCTCGACGAGGCGTGGCTGTTCCTTGACGATCCGGTGTTTGCGGCGCGCATCCGCCAGTGGCTCAAGACGCTGCGCAAGAAGAACGTCAGCGTCATCTTCGCCACGCAGAGCCTCGCCGACATCAAGGATTCGAGCATCGCGCCGGCCATCATCGAGAGCTGCGCAAGCCGCATCTTCCTGCCGAACCCGCAGGCGACCGAGCCGCAGATTCGCACGATCTACGAAGGCTTCGGCCTCAACAGCCGCCAGATCGAGATTGTCGCCACCGCGCAGCCCAAGCGCGACTACTACTACCAATCGCGTCTCGGCAATCGCCTGTTTGACCTCGACCTGGGCGCCGCGACGCTGGCCTTCGCGGGTGCTTCCACGCCGCAAGACCAGCGCGACATCGACGCGGTGCTTGCCGCTGCGCATTCCGATTCCTCTCCCTTCGCAGCCGCGTGGCTGCGCCACCGTGGCCTGCATTGGGCCGCCGACCTGCTGTCCTCGTTCCTGTCCACCCACCCCCAGGAGAACCCATCATGAAAAAGCGTCTTCTCGCCGCCGCCGTCGCGGCCATGCTTTGCACCGCTACCGCCGTGCAGGCGCAATGGGTCGTGATCGACCCCACGAACCTCGTGCAGAACACGCTGACCGCGATCCGCACGCTGGAGCAGATCAACAACCAGATCAAGCAGCTCCAGAACGAGGCGCAGATGCTCATCAACCAGGCGCGCAACCTGGCCAGCCTGCCGTCCAGCGTGGTGGGCCAGTTGCGCGCCAATCTGGCGACCACCCAGCGGCTGATCGCGCAAGCCAAGGGCCTGGCCTATGACGTGACGAATCTGGATCGGGAGTTCCAGCGCCTGTATCCCGAGCAATACGCCGCCACCGTGAGCGGCGACCAGATGTACCGCGATACGCAGGAACGCTGGAAGAACACGCTCAATGGTTTGCAGACCACCATGCAGATGCAGGCCCAGGCCTCACAGAACCTGAGCGACGACGAAGGCGTGCTGGCCGACCTCGTGGGCAAGAGCCAATCGGCAGTGGGTGCCTTGCAGGCGATGCAGGCCATGAACCAGCTCTTGGCCCTGCAAGCCAAGCAGTCCATCCAGACGCAGCGCCTGAGCATCACCCAGGATCGCGCTGCGTCGCTGGAACTGGCACGGCAGGCCGCTGCTGTGGAGCGTGGCCGCGAGGTGAATCGGCGCTTCCTGGGCGAAGGCACGCCGTACACACCGCAGTCCGTCGATTTCTACGGCCGGTGACGGGTGCTGTCATGACCCGCGTGCCTGCTCTCTGCGGTTTCGTGCTCCTGCTGGCCGGCTGCGGCCAGCAGGAGGGGCCTTCGGTCGATGCGCTCTCGGCAGATCCGTCGCGGCTGCACTTGCTCAAGGAGCAATGCCGCGCGGGCCAGCTCGACGACGCGTCTTGCGCGCAGGTGGCCCAGGCCGATTTGCGCCGCTTTCTCTCCGGCAAGACCGGGCCAGATGAGTACCAGACGCTGGCCGATCTGCCGCCGATTCCGCCCAGCTTCGATGAACCCGCAGAGGACAGCAATGCGGTGGCCACGGCCTCGCCTGTGCAGGAGGACTCGCCATGAATGACATTTCGGTCATCGACCATTTTCTCGATGTCTTTTCGCGCTACATCGACTCGGGCTTCGGCCTGCTGCACGGCGAGGTCGCATTCCTCACGGCCACGCTGATCGTCATCGACATGACGCTCGCCGGGCTGTTCTGGGCGATGGGGCACGCGACCGGCCAGGGCGAGGACGTGATTGCCAAGCTGATCCGCAAGGTGCTGTACGTCGGTGCCTTCGCCTACATCATCGGCAACTTCAACATGCTGGCCGGTGTCCTGTTCCGCTCCTTCGCGGGTCTTGGCCTGACAGCCAGCGGCTCGACCTTGAGCATGGGCAACTTCTTGCAACCAGGTCGATTGGCCAAGGCCGGCATCGACACAGCGGCGCCGATCCTCGACCAGATCAGGGAGATGGCGGGCTTCCCCGAGGTGTTCATCCACATCGCGCCCATCGTCGTGCTGTTCCTCGCGTGGCTGGTGGTTATCGTTAGCTTCTTCGTGCTGGCGGTGCAGCTCTTCGTCACCCTGATCGAGTTCAAACTGACCACGCTGGCGGGCTTCGTGCTGGTGCCGTTTGCCCTCTGGAACAAGACAGCGTTTATGGCCGAGAAGGTGCTGGGCAACGTGGTGTCCTCGGGCATCAAGGTGCTGGTGCTCGCCGTCATCGTGGGTATCGGCTCGGGGCTATTCGCCGAATTCAGGATACCGCCCGGTTCCGAGCCGTCCATCGACCAGGCGCTGGTCATCATGCTGGCCTCGTTGTCCCTGCTGGCCCTGGGCATCTTTGGGCCGGGCATTGCGACAGGCTTGGTGTCCGGTGGGCCACAGCTCGGCGCGGGCGCGATGGCCGGTGCTGCCATCGGCGCAGCCGGAACCGCCGTGGCGGTCGGTGCCGCGGCTACCGGCGTCGGAAGCGCAGTGGCGGCCGGGGCACGCATGGCACCCGCCGCCGCCCGCTCGATGGCATCGACCGCCAGCAGCGCCAAGTCGGCGTACCAGGCGGGCTCCACTTCGGCCGGTGGCGGCCTGAAGGGTGCCGCCGCCGGCGTGGGCAATGTTGCCAAGACCGGCGCGCAGGCGGCCGGGCAGAAAGTCGCCGATGGGGCGCGGTCGATGAAGGAGCGCATGGCGGCGGCCTTTCGGCCCGATGACGCCGGATCGGCGTCGGGGGGCGGCGCCGCACAGGCCGCAAGCGAGGCTCCCGCCACAGCCCCATCCACCGAGCAACCCGCCTGGGCCAAGCGCCTGCACCGCAGGCAGCAACTCACCCATGCCGCGACGACCGCCGCCCACACGCTGCGCGGCGGCGACGGCGGCAGCTCCAGCCAGGGGCCAAGCCTGCGTGATTCCGATTCCTGATCTTGAAGGAGAACTTCCATGCGATTCAAAAGACCGCAGGTGCGCTATGCCAACACACCGCAGCCTGCTACCCCGTACCAATCCGCTGCCCAGGCCTGGGACGAGCGCATCGGCTCGGCCCGCGCACAGGCGAAGAACTGGCGGCTCATGGCCTTCGGCTGCCTCACTTTGGCCGTACTGATGGCCGGTGGCCTGGTCTGGCGTTCCGCGCAGTCCATCGTCACCCCCTACGTCATCGAGGTGGACAACTCGGGTCAGGTGCGCGCTGTCGGCGAAGCGGCCACGCCGTACCGGCCCAGCGATGCGCAGATTGCTTACCACCTCGGCCGCTTCATCGGTCTGGTGCGCTCGCTGTCCATCGACCCCATCGTGGTGCGGCAGAACTGGCTCGATGCCTATGACTACACGACCGACAAGGGCGCCGTGGTGCTCAACGAGTACGCCCGCGTGAACGATCCGTTCGCGCGCATTGGCAAGGAGTCGGTGACGGTGCAGGTCAGCAGCGTGACTCGCGCGAGCGATACGTCGTTCAACGTGCGCTGGACGGAGACCCGTTTCGTCAACGGTGCGCTGGACCGCACCGAACGCTGGAACGCTGTCGTGTCCATCGTGCAGCAGACGCCGCGCACCGAGCAGCGTGTGCGCAAGAACCCCCTGGGCATCTACGTCAACGGGCTGTCGTGGAGCCGCGAACTGGAAGCTAACGAAGGAGCAAAACCATGAATGATCTTTTCCGTAAATCCGTCTTGCCGATCATGCTGCTTGCCCTCGCGGGCTGCGCCACGCAGGGCAAGCCGCCGCCGTCCATTTCGCTCGACGAGCCGGTACAGGCGCAGCCGCTACCGGAGCCGCCTGCGCCGGTGGAGGTGGTGGCCATGCCGCAAGTGCTGCCGATGCCGGCTCAGATGAAGCCTGTGCCGGATGCCAAGCCCGCAGCAGAACCTGCCGATGAAACCGTGCGTGTGTCCCGCGCCAACGCCGAGGCGCGTATCGCGCCCACGCGCGAGGGGTACGTCAACGCGATTCAGGTGTGGCCTTTCACCGATGGCGCGCTGTATCAGGTCTATGCGGCCGTGGGTCGCGTGACGGTGATCGCGCTCCAGCCCGGTGAGGAACTGGTAACGGTGGCCGCCGGCGATACCGTGCGCTGGATCGTGGGCGATACATCGAGCGGCAGCGGCGATGCGCTGCGCGTCAATGTGATGGTCAAGCCGATCCGCTCGGGCCTCAAGACCAATCTGGTCATCACGACCAGCCGGCGCACGTACCTGATTGAACTGACTTCGACTGAGAAGACGTGGATGGCGTCGGTGTCCTGGGAGTATCCGAAGGACAAGATGCTGGCCTTGCAGCGCCAGGCGCAGGCGGCCAGCGCCGCCGCGCCGGTCGATGCTGGCCTGTCGCTGGAGAAGATCCGCTTTCGCTATGCGGTCAGTGGCAGCAATCCGCCGTGGAAGCCGCTGCGCGCTTTCGACGATGGCGAGAAGGTCTACATCCAGTTCCCGCCGGGCATCGCGCAGGGCGAGCTGCCGCCGCTGTTCGTGATCGGCGCGCAGGGCGATGGGCAACTGGTGAACTACCGATTCCGTGCGCCGTACTACATCGTGGATCGCCTGTTCGGTGCGGCCGAACTGCGCCTGGGCGGAGACAAGGGCGATGTGGTGCGGATCGAGCGCACCGATGGCGTTTCCGGTGGCACGCGGAGGAACTGACCATGAGCCAGGACGACACTCGCGATCTTGGCACGCCACAGGCGGGCAAGGTCGCGCCCGAGGCGGTGGCGCTGCGCGCCCAGCCGCGCCCGGTCACACGTCTGAATCGGCGCACCTTGGCCATGCTCACGGGCGGCCTGTCGGTCGCCGTGCTAGGGGCCACGATCTGGTCATTGCAGCCACATCGGCGCGGCGCAGGCGAGCAGACCGAGCTTTACAACGTGGATCGAGTCTCGAAGTCCGAGGGGCTGGATGGCCTGCCTTCGGATTACTCCAAGCTGCCGAAGGTGCCGGAGCTGGGGCCGCCGCTGCCGGGCGATCTCGGCCCTGCCATCGTGAAGGCGCAGCAGCCGGTGACACCCACGTATGCGCCACCGGGCCACGACCCGGAGGACGCTCGGCGCAAGGAAGCCGAAGCGGCAGCGGCTTCCTCGGTGTTCTTCCGTTCTGGTACGCCCGGCAAGACCGCAGCGCCAGCGAATGCGCAAGCGGCTGGCCCGGCATCGACCTTGGCGGGCTTCGACCCGCTGGCCGCTGGGCCGGCCTCGACGGCTGCCCTGCCTGCCGACCCGACCGCCGTGCAGAACCGGCAAGACCAGAAAGAGGCTTTCCTGAAAGGCGGTTCTACGGAAACCCGCAATTCCGGCAATCTGCAAATGCCGACCTCGCCGTACCAGGTGATGGCCGGGACGGTGATCGCCGGGGCGCTGGTGACAGGCATCAAGTCTGACCTGCCGGGCGACGTGATTGGCACGGTGACGGAGTCGGTCTACGACTCGGCCACCGGCAAGTTTCTGTTGATCCCTCAGGGCTCGCGCCTCATGGGCAAGTACAACAGCCAGGTGAGCTATGGGCAGAGCCGCGTGCAGTTGGTGTGGAACCGCATCATCTTGCCGGACACGTCTTCGCTGAAGCTCGACAACCTCGCGGGCACCGACCCGGCCGGCTACTCCGGCCTGGAGGATGGCGTCGATTGGCACTGGGATCGCGTCTTTGCCGGTGCGGCGCTGACGACACTGCTGGGCGTGGGCGCGGAGCTGGCCGCGCCGGAGAACCGGCAGAACGGCAACCGCATCGTGATTGCCTGGCGCGACAGCGCGCAGGACAGCATCAATCAGGTCGGCCAGGAGATGACCCGGCGCAACATGAACATTCAGCCGACCTTGACGGGGCGGCCGGGCCTGCCGGTGCGGATCATCGTCAACCGTGACCTGATGCTGCGACCGTACCAGCCGCTTTTCGTCCAGAGAGGAGCGGCGAAATGAACACCTCCAAGAAATTGCGGCTTGGGCCGCTACCCAAGACCGAGAGCACGAAGCTCACGTTTTTGTGCCCGGTCAGCCTAAAAGCTGATCTCGACCGCTATGCCGTGGCGCACTCGCAGGCGTATGGCGAGGCAGTCGATGCCACTACGTTGATTCCTCTTATGCTGGAGGCGTTCATGGCCGGCGACCGGGGATTCAGGAAGGGTGGCGGGAGCAAGGCCATACCCTGAAGTAGGGTTGACGATGTGGACGCATCCGCTACCCCTTCACGATGAAAGCGCAGTCCACTGACTGCGCTTTCGCTTTTGACGGGGCTTGCGGCAGGGCGAGACTATGATGGTGCGATCTTGCCCGCCGCGGCGCCCCCACGCTTACCGCCGCGAAGCGCCTATGCAGCACCTAGCTCGAAAAGCAGCAAGAGCACTCAGCGGCTGAAATCTAGCCTAACCTATTGCCCTGTAAGAGCTTTTTCCCCACTGCATGTCTGAATGAAGGACTTGACAGCGGACATTTTTCATGGGCCGATCGTCCACTCCTTCTCTCCTTGGCCCGGCCAGGCGCCGGGATAATCCATCCATGATCAAGCTCTTCGTCGGCCTCGGCAATCCGGGGCCCGAGTATGAGGACACGCGCCACAACGCCGGCTTCTGGTGGATCGACGCCCTCGCCCGCGACTGGAAGCTCCACCTCGCACCCGAACGCAGCTACCACGGCCTGGCGGCCCGAACGAATGTGGGCGGCCAGACGGTCTGGCTGCTGGAGCCGCAGACCTTCATGAACCTGTCGGGCAAGTCGGTGGCGGCGCTCGCCCGCTTCTTCAAGATCGCGCCGGAAGAAATCCTGGTGGTGCACGACGAGCTGGACGTGGTGCCCGGCCAGGCCAAGCTCAAGTTCGGTGGCAGCCACGCCGGCCACAACGGCCTGCGCGACATCCATGCGCAGTTGGGCACCGGCGACTATTGGCGGCTGCGCGTTGGCATCGGCCATCCGGGCTTGAAGTCCGAAGTGGTGAACTGGGTGCTGAAGAAGCCGCTGCGCGAGCAGCGCGAAGCCATCGACGACGCCATCGTCCGCAGCCTGCGGGCGGTCCCCACCCTCCTGGCCGGCGACATGACCGCCGCGATGCAGCAGATCCACACCCACAAGCCGCCCCGGCCCAAGCCGCCGCGCCAGGAGAGCGCGCCTGCGGATAAACCGCCAGGCTAAACCACCTACTTTCGATCAGGGAGAGACCGTGCGACCCCATCACCACCTACAAACGGCGCACACCGATCAGTCCAGGCTCCGCAGGCGTCGCCAGGCCACGCTGGTCCTGCTGACGGCGCTGCTGGGCGCCACCGCAGCAGCGCAACAGCCCCAACCCGCACGCAGCGGCACCATCTGGCGTTGCGGCAACCTCTACAGCCAGATTCCCTGCGACAACGGCCGGTCGCTCGACGAGGCGCCAGCGTCGTCGCCGCAGAAGGCGCGCGAGGCACAGGCCCAGACCGACCGCATCCAGCGCCGCGCGGACGCCATGGCCCGCGAGCGCGAGCGGCTGGAGGACCGTGCCACGGGCCAGCGCCCCGCCGTCTTCGAGCATCCGCAGCCCCAGCACACCGGGTCTGCGCTGGCTGACAACCACCTCGATAAGCCCCGCGCTCCCAAGCGCGCCACCGTCGGCGGCGACTTCAGCGCGCGCGCCGCGGGCGAGGCACCCGCTGGCACAAAGAAAAAGAAGAAGAAAAAGTCGGACGCATGACGCGGCCCGGTGCCGCGTCGCTCAACGCTGCGGCGCTGCCGGCTCCAGATGCACGGCAGCCGTGAGCCGCTCGTACTTGGCCATCAGCATCGGCCGGGTCTCCACATGCGCGGGATTGACCGGAATGCACGCCACCGGACAGATCTGCACGCACTGCGGTTCGTCGAAGTGGCCCACGCATTCGGTGCAACGGTGCGGATCGATCTGGTAGAAGGATTCGCCCATCGAGATGGCGTCGTTGGGGCACTCCGGCTCGCAGACGTCGCAGTTGATGCATTCGTCGGTGATCATCAAGGCCATCCCCGGATTATCCCTGGGCGGGCACGCACGTTGCATGCGCGTGAATCATTCCCCTGTCCGGTTATGCTGCGCCGCTTGCCTTCGCGGGCCCAGCTTTCACGATGAGTCTCTTTCTTCTCAAGCGTCTGGTGACGCTGGTCGGCACCCTGATCGGGGCGTCCGTCATCATCTTCCTCGTTCTCGAAATCCTGCCCGGCAACGCGGCTCAGATGCTGATGGGCCCGGATGCCTCGCCCGATGCCGTGGCGGCCCTGGCCACCAAGCTGGGCCTGGACCAGCCGGCCTGGACGCGCTACTGGCACTGGGTGGGCGGCATGCTCACCGGCAATCTGGGCGACAGCTACACCTACGGCTCGCCGGTGGCTGAGCTGATCCTGGAGCGGCTGCAACTGACCATTCCTCTCGCCTTCATGGCGATGCTGCTCACCACGGTGCTGGCGCTGCTGGTGGGCATGACGGCCGCCGCGCGCCACAACCAATTGGGCGACGTGGGCCTGATGGGCCTCACCCAGGTGGGCATCGCCATTCCCAACTTCTGGTTCGCCATCCTGCTGATCCTGCTGTTCTCGGTGAAGCTGCAGTGGTTCTCGGCGGGCGGCTTCGATGGCTGGGGCGAAGGCATGGGCGGCATCCTCGACGGCGTGAAGTCGCTGCTGCTGCCCGCGCTGTCGCTGGCGGTGGTGCAGGCCGCGATCCTGGCGCGCATCACGCGCTCGGCGGTGCTCGAGGTCATGCGCGAGGACTTCGTGCGCACCGCCCGCGCCAAGGGCGTGAGCCAGCGCGCCGTGCTGTGGCTGCACGTGCTGCGCAATGCGCTGATCCCGGTCATCACGGTCATGGGCATGCAGTTCTCCGAACTGCTGGCGGGCACCATCGTGGTGGAGAACGTGTTCTACCTGCCCGGCCTGGGCCGCCTGATCTTCCAGGCCATCAGCAACCGCGATCTGGTCGTGGTGCGCAACTGCGTGATGCTGCTGGCCGCCTTCGTGGTGATCGTCAACTTTGTGGTCGATGTGCTCTATGCCGTGATCGACCCGCGCATCAAGGCTTCCGACATATGAGCAGCGCCGGCATTCCTGCGGCCACGCCCTCCGCCACAGCAAGGCCTGCAGGCCGGCACGGCTTCTGGCAGCGCGCGCTGCGCCACCGCAGCTTCATGATCGGCGGCGTGCTCACGCTGGCGCTGATCGTGGCGGCTGCGCTTTCGTTCGTGTGGACGCCCTGGTCGCCCTACGACATGGACATGGCCAACAAGCTGGCCGGTCCGTCGGCAAAGCACTGGCTGGGCACGGACGCCTTCGGCCGCGACGTGGCCTCGCTGCTGCTGGTCGGCGCACGGGCGTCGATCCTGGTGGGCATCATCGCGGTGGGCATCGGCCTGGTGGCTGGCACCGCGCTGGGCCTGCTGGCAGCGGCAAAACGCGGCTGGGTCGAGGAGGCCATCATGCGCCTGACCGACTTCTCGCTGGCCTTCCCGGCGATCCTGCTGGCGATCATGCTGACGGCCGTGTTCGGCGCGGGCATCGTCAACGCCATCATCGCCATCGGCATCTACAACATCCCGATCTTTGCGCGCATCACGCGCGCCTCGGCCAATGCCGTGTGGTCGCGCGAGTACATCGCCGCGGCGCAGGCCTGCGGCAAGGGGCCGTTCGCGATCACGATGCAGCACGTGCTGCCCAACATCTCGGCGGTGCTGATCGTGCAGATCACCATCCGCTTCGCCATCGCCATCCTGGCCGAGGCCGCGCTGTCGTACCTGGGCCTGGGCACGCAGCCGCCGCAGCCCTCCTGGGGCCGAATGCTGAGCGAGGCGCAGACGCTGATGTTCCAGCAGCCGCTGCTGGCCGTGTGGCCCGGCGCCGCCATCGCCATGGCGGTGCTCGGCCTGAACCTGATGGGCGATGGTCTGCGTGACCTGCTCGATCCCCGCTTGGCCCGCGCACGATGAACCGCATTCCCTTCGCCTTCCTTTACGCGCCCGGCCTGCACCGGGCGGCGCGCTGACCATGGCCCTGCTCGACGTCAACGACCTGCACATCGGCCTGCAGACCCACCGCGGCCCGGCCGAAGCGGTGCGCGGCATCTCCTTCTCGCTGGAGCGCGGCGAGACGCTCGGCATCGTTGGCGAATCCGGCTGCGGCAAGTCCATCACCGTGATGGCACTGATGGGCCTGCTGCCCAACACCGCACGCGTGACCGGCAGCATCCGCTTCGACGGCCAGGAACTCGTGGGCCTGCCCGAGAAGGCGATGTGCGCCCTCCGCGGCAACCGCATCGGCATGGTGTTCCAGGAGCCGATGACGGCGCTGAACCCGGTGCACACCATCGCCCGCCAGGTGGGCGAGCCGCTGCGGCTGCACCGCGGCCTGTCGAAGGCCGAGGCGCGCAAGGAAGTGCTGGCCCTGCTCGACCGCGTGGGCATTCCCGATGCAGCCTCGCGGCTGGACGCCTATCCGCACCAGTTTTCCGGCGGCCAGCGCCAGCGCATCGGCATCGCCATGGCGCTGGCCTGCGGGCCCGACCTGCTGATCGCCGACGAGCCCACCACCGCGCTGGACGTGACCATCCAGAAGCAGATCCTCGATCTGATCCAGGACCTGGTGAAGGAGCGCGGCATGGGCCTGATCCTCATCTCGCACGACCTGGGCGTGATCGCCAACAACGTCCAGCGCATGCTGGTGATGTATGGCGGCAGCGTGGTCGAAAGCGGACCGACAGCCTCGGTGTTCGCGGCCAAGGCGCATCCCTACACGCAGGGACTGTTCGCGGCCCGGCCGGTGCTGGGTGCGCCGCGCGGCGGCCGGCTGGCCACCATCCGCGGCAGCGTGCCCGAGCTGGTCGACCTGCCGGTTGGCTGCCCTTTCGCGGGCCGCTGCAGTTTCACCGAAGACTATTGCCACACGACGCCGGTGCCGCCGACGCCGCTGCCGGGCGACCATGCGGTGCGCTGCCTGCGGCTGGAGGCCGTTGCTGCGGCTGCGGCCGAAGGAGTCGAGGCATGAGCGCAGCCCGAGCCCTCACCATGCGCGAAGACGCAGCCAGCGCGCTGCGTGACGCTTCTCTCCTCTCCGGGGCTTTCCGATGAGCACCCCACCCCTGCTGAAGGTCACCGACCTGGTCCGCCACTATGCGCTGCCGCGTGAGAAGCTCTTTTCTCCGCCGCCCACCGTCAAGGCCCTCAACGGCGTGAGCTTCGAGGTGCAGGCCGGGCGCAGCCTGGGCATCGTGGGCGAGTCGGGCTCGGGCAAGTCCACCATCGCCCGGCTGGTGATGGCCCTGGACAAGCCCACGTCCGGCCGCATCGAACTGCTGGGCCGCGACCTGAACCGGCTGTCGGCTGCCGAGCTGCGCACCGCGCGCCGCGACTTCCAGATGGTGTTCCAGGACCCGTACGGCTCGCTCGACCCACGCCAGACCGTGGGCCGCATCGTGGCCGAGCCGCTGGACGCGCTGGCCAACGCCTCGCGCGCCGAGCAGCGCGAACGCGCCGCCGAATCGCTGGCCGCCGTGGGCCTGCGCAGCACCGACATCGACAAATATCCGCACGAGTTCTCGGGCGGCCAGCGCCAGCGCATCGCCATCGCCCGCGCCCTCATCACCCGGCCCAAGCTCATCGTGGCCGACGAGCCGGTGAGCGCGCTGGACGTGTCGGTGCAGGCCCAGGTGCTCAACCTCATGCAGGACCTGCAGCAGCAGTTCGGCGTGAGCTACCTGCTCATCAGCCACGACCTGGCCGTCGTCAACCACCTGTGCGACGACGTCTGCGTGGTGCTCAAGGGCCGCATCGTCGAGCAGGGGCCGCCCGAGCGGCTGTTCCGCGAGGCGGAGCATCCCTACACCCGCAGCCTGCTCGAAGCCGTTCAGCACGCGCCCTCCGGCGACGTGCTGCACGCGGCCTGAAAGCCGCTCCAGAGTTGGGCCACAATGGCCCGCGCCGAGGGGCCGCCGGCCGCTCGTGAACCGTTTCCGTCAGCCTTTTCGGAGATCTCACCTCATGTTGAATCGTCGCACCCTCCTGGTCACCGGCAGCGCCTCGGTCGCGCTGGCCAGCCCCCTCGCCTCGCTGGCCCAGAGCCGCAAGGACACCATGGTGCTGGGCATGACGCTGGAGCCGCCGGGCCTGGACCCGACCGCCGGCGCCGCCTCGGCCATCGGCGAGGTCGTGCTCTACAACATCCTCGAGACGCTCACCAAGATCAATGCCGACGGCAGCGTGTCGCCGCTGCTGGCAGAGAGCTGGGAGGTCTCGCCCGACCTCAAGACCTACACCTTCAAGCTGCGCCGCGGCGTCAAGTTCAGCAACGGCGAGCCCTTCAATGCGCAGACCGTCAAGTTCGCCTTCGACCGTGCCGGCGGCGAGAAGAGCACCAACAAGGACAAGCGCACCTTCGCCGCCATCAGCACGCAGGCGGTGGACGAGTACACCGTGGTGCTGATCAACAAAGAGATCGACCCCGACCTGCCCTTCGTGCTGGGCCAGGCCACGGCCGTGATCGTCGAGCCCAAGAGCGCCGACGGCAACGCCGCCAAGCCCGTGGGCACCGGCCCCTACAAGCTGGACGCCTGGGCCAAGGGCTCCACGCTGACGCTGAGCAAGTGGGAGGGCTTCCGCGATCCCAAGCTGGCCAAGCTCAACAAGATCGTCTTCCGCTTCATCTCCGACCCGGCGGCGCAGGCCGCCTCGCTGATGGCCGGCGACGTGGACGCTTTCCCGCGCATCGCCACGCGTGTGGTACCGCAGTTCAAGGCCAATCCGCAGTTCCAGGTGATCCTGGGCGGCTCGCGCGCCAAGACCATCGTGGCCATCAACAGCAAGAAGAAGCCGCTGGACGATGTGCGCGTGCGCCGTGCCATCCTGGCCGCCATCGACCGCAAGGCCTTCATCGATGGCGCGGCCGACGGCTTCGGCACGCCCATCGGCAGCCACTACGTGCCCGGCGCGCCCGGCTACGTGGACACCACCGGCATCAACCCCTACGACCCCGAGAAGGCCAAGAAGCTGCTGGCCGAAGCCGGCGTCAAGCTGCCGCTGGAACTCACCATGACGCTCCCGCCCCCGCCCTATGCCCGCCAGGGCGGCGAGGTGATCGTGGCGCAACTGGCCAAGGTCGGCATCACCGTGAAGACGCAGAACGTGGAATGGGCCCAGTGGCTGAGCCAGACCTATGGCGGCGGCCACAACTACGACCTGTCGATCATTTCGCATGTCGAGCCCTTCGACCTGGGCAACTATTCCAAGCCCGACTACTACTGGGGCTACGACAGCAAGGCCTTCACCCAGCTCTACGACAAGATCAAGACCACGGGCGACGCCAAGGAGCGCAACAAGCTGCTGGGCGACGCGCAGAAGATGCTGGCCCAGGACGCGGCCAACGGCTTCATGTACCAGCCGCAGTTCCCGGTGATCGCCAAGAAGAGCGTGAAGGGCCTGTGGACGCAGATGCCCATCTTCTGCAACGACCTGGCGGCGCTGCACTGGGGCTGATGCCCGCTCGATGAGGCGGCGGCAGAATGGATGCATGCCCGCCGCCTCCAACTTGCCCGCCGACCCGTTCGGCAACCCGATCAGCGTCAGCGACACCACCAGCCGCCGGCTGATCGACGACTTCGCCTCGGGCTTCCTGGCCTGCGAATCCAGGGCGGCCAACCTCGTCACCGACGGCCACGACGACGACGCCCCGCTCTTCCAGGCCTATGCCGCGGCGCTCCAGATGTTCGCGGAGACGGGCGATGCGCCCGCAGCCGCCCGGCCCCACATCGAACGCGCACGGGCGGGCGCTGCCGGCGTCACGGAACGCGAACGGCGCTTCATCGAGGCCGTCGCTGCCTGGGTCGACGGCGACATGTGCCGCGCGGTGCAACTGCATGAGGAACAGGCCCGCGAGTTTCCGCGCGACCTAGTCTCGGTCAAGCTGGGCCAGTACCACTGCTTCAACCTGGGCGACTGCGCCGGGATGCTGCGCCTGGGCCTGGCTGCCCTGCCCCATGCGGCCGACGTACCGCAAGTGCATGGCATGGTGGCCTTCGGCTTTGAGCAATGCCATCGACTGCGCGAAGCCGAGGCCAGCGCCCGCCGCGCCATCGCCCTGCAGCGCAAGGAACCCTGGGCCCACCATGCGCTGGCGCACGTCATGCTCACCGAAGGCCGGCTGCGCGAAGGCCTGGCCTTCATGGAGGACGTGAGCGAGACCTGGACGGGCCTGAACTCCTTCATGGTCACGCACAACTGGTGGCACTTGGCGCTGTTCCTCATCGACCTGGGCCGCGCCGACGAGGCGCTGGCGGTGCATGACCGGCACTGCTGGGGCGTGGCCAAGGCCTATTCGCAGGACCAGATCGGCGCCGTCTCTCTGCTCGCCCGGCTGGAACTGGCCGGCCAGGACGTGGGCGAGCGCTGGACCGAACTGGGCACCTACCTCGCCGAGCACACGCAGGATCAGGTGCTGCCCTTCCTGGATCTGCAGTACCTCTACGGCCTGGCCCGCGCCGGCCGGCCCGAGGCCAACGGACTGCTGGCACGCCTCGAGGCCTTCGCGCCCCGGGCGCCGGAAGCCAGCCGCCATGCCTGGCAGAAGGTCTGCGTGCCCGCAGCCCATGGCCTCGTGGCCCATGCACGCGGCGACTTCAAGGAGGCGGCCGAGGCACTGGGCACCGCGCTGCCCCGCATGATCGAGATCGGCGGCAGCCATGCGCAGCGCGACCTCTTCGGCCAGATCCATGTCGACGCGCTGGTGCGCAGCGGCGAGGCCCGCCACCTGGCGCAGGCGCTGGATGTGGTGCAGCCGCAGCGCAACGGCCAACCGGAATCGCTGCGGCTGGCGCGGCTGGCCGATACGATCCACGCCGGCCTGGGGCTGCCGCCGGTGGCGCACTGAGCACGCGGCCGCTGCGGCGGTGTCTGCGACATGCCGCCTGCATGCACCGCTGGCGCCGTGCCTGCCTCGGTTCCTGACCCGCCGCATCCCTCTATCGTCTTCGGCCTCCGCCCTTCCATGACCACGCCCGTCCCGCATTTCACCGAGCCGACGACCCACTACTGGCAGCAACTGCTGCCGGCCGACGCCGCACCGGCGCCCATGCCGCCCTGGCGCCACGGCGTGCCCGCCACGCTGCCGGACGGCCGGGTGCTGGTGCTGCCCATCCGCCAGATGGCCGACGACCCGGGCCTGGCGGTCGCCTCCTTCCTGTGCAACCAGGCCTCGCTCGACGTGGTGGATGAACTCGGCCGCCTGCTGGCCGAGCGCCTGGCGCCGCTGGCGCCCGAGGTCGTCATCGGCCTGCCCACGCTGGGCCTGACCTTCGCGCCGCTGGTGGCCCGCCACCTTGGCCACGCGCGGTACGTGCCGCTGGGCTACTCGCGCAAGTTCTGGTACGACGAGGCGCTGTCGGGCGCGGTGCAGTCGATCACCACGCCGACAGGCGGCAAGCGCGTCTACCTCGACCCGCACCTGCTGCCGCTGGTGCAGGGCAAGCGCGCCGTGGTGGTGGACGATGCCGTGAGCAGCGGCCGCACCCTGCTGGCGCCCTGGACCATGCTGGAGTCCATCGGCGTGCAGGTGGCGGCCGTGGGCGTGGCGATGCGCCAGGGCAACCGGTGGCGCGACACGCTGGGGCCGGAGCGCGCCGCGCGCGTGGTCGGCATCTTCGAAAGCCCGCTGCTGCGCGCCACCGACGAGGGCTGGGTGCCGCGGGACTAAGCGCCGGCGGAGCCCGCCTGGGCGTCGCGGTCGTCGCTCTGGTGCCAAGGTGGTACGCAAACTGCTTGAAGCAGCCGCATCGCCCTTCCGTATCCCTTTTCGTATACGTTCTGGTGCATGCAGCGGCTCGCGCCTCGGCCGCGCTGCTGCCGCGCCAGGGTGTGCGATGGAGCCCCGCATGTCCCGACCCACCCTGACCGCCCGTCCTCCCCTGCCCGCAGGGACCCTCACCCGCCGCAGCTGGCTGCAGGCCGCCGCAGCGGCCGGCGCCACCATCGCCGCCCCGGTCCTGGCGCAGACCCGCGCCATCAGCATCACCCTGCCGTGGGTGGTCAACGGCTCCAACTACTGGCCGATGGTCGGCAAGGAACTGGGCTTCTTCAAGAAGCGCGGCATCGACCTCACCGTCTCGCGTGGCAATGGCTCGGTGGCCGCGGCCCAGGCCGTGGCCAACAAGCAGTTCGACATGGGCGTCGTGTTCTTTGGCGGCACCCTGGTCAACATGGCGCGCGGCCTGCCGCTGCAGGCGCTGGCCACCGTGGGTTACGACTCGCTGATGGGCAACCTGGTGCTGGCCGACTCGCCGATCCGCGGCCCCAAGGATTTTGAAGGCAAGCGCGTCGGCACCGTCGCCACGTCGGCCGAGTCGCCCTACTGGGCCGCCTACGCCGCCAAGACCGGCATCGACCTCACGAAGGTCACGCGGCAACAGCTCGATGCGCGGCTGATCGAACGCGCGCTCATGGACAAGCAGGTCGACGCCATCACGGCCATCGGCTCGTCCAGCATTCCCGTGCTCGACTCCCTGGGCGTCAAGACCCGCTTCATCCCCTGGTCCGCCGCCGGCATCGAGCTGTATGCGGCCCAGGTCATCGCCCGCACCGAGACCATCCAGGCCGACCCGGGGCTGTGCCAGGCGATGGTCGACGGCATCCTCGAATCGGTGGTCTACACGCTCAAGAAGCCCGAGGAATCGCTGGAGATCCTGTTCAAGGCCCAGCCCGAGATCGCCTTGACCAAGGGCGGCAAGGAGAACGCCCGCCTGTCGCAGGGCCTGGCCCAGGCCACCATGGTGGCGCCCGAGGCCATCGAGCACGGCATGGGCTACAGCAGCATTCCCAAGCTGGCCGGCATGATCTCGCTGGCCGCCCGCGCCGGCGCGCTCAAGGCCGATGCCAAGCCGCTGGTGCCCGAGGACCTGGCCACCAACCGCTTCGCCGGCCGCATCAAGCTGAGCGCCGCCGAATGGGACGCGGTGCGGCGCAACGTGGCACCCTACGCCAAGCTGGTGGGCATGGCCTGATGGCCGCGCAGGCCAGAGCGATCACGCTGCCGACACTGCCGGAGCCGCTGGAGGCCTGCGCCTCGCAGACGGCGCTGGTGGTGATCGACATGCAGAACGGCTACCTGTCGCCCGGCGGCTACCTGGACCTGGCCGGCTTCGATGTCAGCGGCACGCCACCGGTGATCGAGCGTGCGACGCAGGTGCTGCAGGCGGCACGCCGCGCGGGGCTCATGGTGATCCATGCGCAGAACGGCTGGAGCCCCTCGCTGGCCGAAGCAGGGCCACGCCGCTCGCCAATGTGGCACAAGTCCAACCCACTCAAGTACATGCGCGCCCATCCCGGCAGCCAGTTGCTGATCCGCGGCACCTGGGACCATGCGATCGTCGAAGCCCTCCAGCCGCTGCCGCACGAAACCGTGGTGCACAAGCCCCGCTACAGCGCCTTCGCCGGCACCCACCTGGAGATGATGCTGCGGGCCCACGGCGTCACCACCCTGGTCTTCGTCGGCGTCAACACCAATGTGTGCGTCGAGACGGCCGTGCGCGATGCCTTCCACCGGGAGTTCTTCGCCGTGATGGTCGCCGACGCCACGCTGCAGGCCGGCCCGCCGTCCGTCTACGAATCCAGCGTGTTCAACATCCAGAAGTTCTTCGGCTGGACCGCCACGACCGCCGACATGGTGGCTTTCCTGGAGGGCCTGGCGGCGACGGGCGCCGAGGCCATCGCCCCATGACAGCACCGTTGCGCCGCATCGTCCTGCCGCTGGCCTTTGCCCTGATCACCCTGCTGGTCTGGGAGGCCGCGGTGCGCGTCTTCGCCATCCGCGAGGTGCTGCTGCCGGCGCCCAGCGCCGTTGCAGCGCGGCTGGTCGACACCTTTCCGCTGCTCATGCAGCATGCCTGGCCCACGGTATGGGAAAGCGTGGCCGGCTTCGCCATCGCATCGGTGCTGGGCGTGGCGCTGGCCGCCCTGCTCAGCGCATCGGCGCTGATGCGCGACATGCTCTATCCCAACGTGGTGCTGTTCCAGCTCATTCCCAAGATTGCGCTGGCGCCGTTGTTCATCGTCTGGCTGGGCATCGGCTTCCAGTCGCGGTTGACCTTCTCGGTGTTCATCAGTTTCTTTCCCGTGGTGATCGCCACGCTCGCCGGGCTGGACCATGTCGACAGGTCGCTGCTGCGCCTGTGCCGGGCACTCACGGCATCAAGCTGGCAGGTCTTCGCCTGGGTACGGCTGCCGCATGCGTTGCCCTACGTGTTCAGCGGCATGAAGATCGCCACCACCTTCGCCATCATCGGCGTGGTGGTGGGCGAGTTCATCACCTCGCAGGCGGGGCTGGGCTACCTGGTGCTGTTCGCCTCGGCCCAGGCCGACACCGCACTCATCCTCGCAGCCATCCTGGTGCTGTGCTTCTTCGGACTGGCCTTCTATGGCCTGGTGGCGCTGCTGGAGCACTGGACCCAGCGCCGCTTCGGCGGCTGATGCCGCGCTGCCCATGACGAACCCACCTTCCTGGCTGCTGCCCGACAGCACCGCCCCCGACCGCGCCGCCAGCTACCTGAGCGTGCAGGACGCCGGCAAGACCTATGCCGGCCGCAGCGGCGCCGTGCAGGCCGTCGCGCATGTCGACTTCGACATCGACGAGGGCGACTTCGTCAGCCTGGTCGGCCCGAGCGGCTGCGGCAAGAGCACGCTGATGTCCATGATCGGCGGGCTGGAGTCGCCCAGCACCGGCCGCATCCGCGTGGGCGGCACGCCCGTGGACGGTCCGCGGCGCGACTTCGGCTACGTGTTCCAGGACGCGACGCTGCTGCCCTGGAAGAGCGTGCTGGACAACGTGCTGTTTCCCATCCGCGCGCGCCGGCGTCCGGTGGCCGAGTTCCGGCCCGAAGCGGAACGGCTGCTGCGCCTGACCGGCCTGTGGGACTTCCGCGACAAGCGCCCGGCAGAACTCTCCGGTGGCATGCGCCAGCGCGTGGCCATCTGCCGCGGGCTCATCCACGACCCGCGGCTGCTGCTGATGGACGAGCCCTTCTCGGCGCTCGACGCCATCACCCGCGACGACATGAACCTGGCGCTGGCCCGTCTGTGGGACCAGCAGCAGCGCCGCACCGCCGTCTTCATCACCCACAGCATCCGCGAGGCGGTGCTGCTGTCCGACCGCGTGCTGGTGATGAACGCGCGGCCCTCGCGCATCGTGGCCGACATCCGCGTGCCGCTGGCACGGCCGCGTCATGCGGGGCTCCAGGAGGACCCGGTGTTCAACCAGATCTGCGCCTTCGTGCGCGACAGGATCCACGAGGGCCATGGCGAGCGTCAGGCCTGAGGCTGTGGCGCTCGCGCCAGCCGCAGAGAGCCCGCTGGCACGCCTGGTGCGCGAGCGCCTGGGCACCGCGGGTGCACGGCCGACCACCGACGACATCGTGCACGTGCTGCACCAGGCCATCGTGCGCGGCCTGCTGGCGCCCGGGCGCGCACTGCGCCAGGACGAGCTGGCCGCCCTGTTCCACGTCAGCAAGATCCCGGTGCGGGAGGCACTGCGCACGCTCGAAGCGCAGGGTTTCGTCGAACTGCAGCTCAACCGCGGCGCCCTCGTCAAGGCGCCTACGCTTGCGCAACTGCGCGACGCCTTCGAGCTGCGGCTGATGATCGAGCCGCACCTCATGCGCACGGCGGCGGCGGGGCTCACACCCACGATGCTGGACCAGGCCGAATCGCTGATCCGGGACATGGACGACGCCACGGACGCCTGGCGCTTCAGCGACTGCAACAGCCGCTTCCACGAACTGCTCTATGCGCCGGCCGAGCTGCCGCTGTCCCGCAACATCCTGGCCATGCTGCAGGGGCACATCCAGCGCATGTCCTTCATGCAGCTGTCACTGGCCGGCTTCAACCGCAGCTCCAACGAGGACCACCGCGTCATCGTGGCGGCCTGCCGCCACGGCGACGCCGAAGGCGCCGCGCGGGCCGTGGCCGCGCATGTGCAGAGCGTGCGCGACATCGTGCTGGGGCTCTACCTTCGCCATCACGCCGAAGAGGGCTGAAGCGGTGGGCGCCTGGCCGCTCCTACACTCGGCGCCCCATGAACGCCGCCACGCCGCCCGCCCTGCCCCAGGTCCGCGAACTCTTCGCGCGGATGCAGTGCCGGGCGGCAGAAGCGGGCGTGCCGCTGCGCCCACCGCCGCCCGAGCCCACCACCTGCTGCGGCCGCGGCTGCAACGGCTGCGTGTGGGACGGCTTCTATGCCGCCGCCGACTGGTGGATGGAGGACGCGCAGGAGGCGCTCACGGCCGCGAAGGCCACAGGCAGCGATCAGCGCAGGTAAGCCTGCACCAACGACACCCAGTAGCTCGCCGTGCTGGGCAGGATCTCGTCGTTGAAGTCGTAGCCGGTGTTGTGCACCATGCAGCTCGGCCCGTTACCCGGTGTCCCGTCGCCGTTGCCCACGACGAAGTAGCAGCCCGGCACCGCATTCAGCATGAAGGCGAAGTCGTCGCTGGCCTGCAGCGGCGCCATGTTCTCGATCAGCGCGCGCTCGCCCATCGTCTGCAGCGCCACCTCGCGGGCGAACGCCGCCGCGTCGGCATCGTTGACGCAGGGCGGCATCTTCCACTGGTAGTCGACCCGGGCCGTGGCACCGTGCACCGCGGCCTGCGCCTGCGCCATGGCCGTGATGCGCTCGCGCAGAAGGGCCCGCACCTCGGGCCGCCGTGCGCGGACGGTGAGCTTGAGCTCCGCCGTGTTGGGGATGACGTTGGGCGCCAGCCCCGCATGCACCGAACCCACGGTGACCACCGCCATGTCGTTCGGGTCCACCTCACGCGACACCAGCGTCTGCAGCGCCAGGATCAGGTGCGCCGCCACCACCACCGGGTCCACCGTGGTGTGCGGCATGGCGCCATGGCCGCCCTTGCCTTCGATGGTGATCACCGCCGTGTCGGAGGAGCTGTAGATCGGCCCCGCCAGGAAGCCGAAGCGCCCGGCCGGAAAGCCTGGCTCGTTGTGGTACGCGTAGACGGCATCGCAGGGAAAGCGCTCAAACAGGCCTTCTTCGACCATCCGCTTGGCGCCCATCAGGCCTTCCTCGGCCGGCTGGAAGATGAGGTTGAGCGTGCCGTTGAAGGCGCGGCTCGCGGCCAGCACCTGCGCCGCCGCCAGCAGCGTGGCGGTATGGCCGTCGTGACCGCAGGCATGCATGCGGCCGGGCTGGCGGCTGGCCCAGGGCAGGCCGGTGGTCTCGGTCATCGGCAGCGCGTCCATGTCGGCGCGCAGGCCCAGGCGCCTGCCGCCCGAGCCCACTGTCAGTGTGCCCACCACGCCGGTGCCGCCCAGGCCGCGGTGCACCGTGTAGCCCCATCGGGCCAGACGCTCGGCCACCAGTGCGCTGGTCTGCTCTTCCTCGTAGCCCAGCTCGGGGTTGGCGTGGATCTGCCGGCGCAGGCCGACCATGTCGTCGAGGTGGGCGGAAATGCCGGGATGGATGGGAACGTCGATCA
Source organism: Pseudacidovorax sp. (assembly GCF_017991995.1). GTDB lineage: Bacteria > Pseudomonadota > Gammaproteobacteria > Burkholderiales > Burkholderiaceae_C > Xenophilus. The sequence continues at coordinate 57,824 of NZ_JAGOPN010000025.1, forward strand.
TGCGGAAGGCCTTGCAGGTGCCGTGCCACGCGGGCGGCGGCATGCGTCGCCGGGGCGAAAGCCGCGCATTCTGCGCGCCCTGACCGCACCCCGGCAAATGGCCCCGAACTTGCTATAAACAGTGCCCTCCCGGCCTGCCCAGAACCCACAACACCATGGCTCCCTCCGACCTCCCTTCTTCCCTCACCCGCCGCCAGCTCGGCCTCGGCGCCATCGCCCTGGCCGGCGGACTGGCCGCGGGCCCGCGTGCCTGGGCCGCCACCGGCAAGGGCACGGCCGTGCTGGGCATCGATGCCGACCCGCCCACCCTCAACCTGGGCTCCACCACCGACTTCGCGGCCGGCGACGTCTCGGCCAAGATCCTCGAAGGCCTCGTCTGGCTGGACCAGCAGTACAACCCGCAGCCCTCGCTGGCCACGGCCTGGACCGTGTCGCCCGACGGCAAGACCTACCGCTTCACGCTCCGCAAGGGCGTCAAGTGGCATGACGGCCGCGACTTCAGCAGCGCCGACGTGCGCTTCTCACTGACCGAGATCGTGGGCAAGCTGCATCCGCGCGCCGCGCCGGTGTTCAAGAACCTGGGCGTGGAGGTGGAGGCGCCCGATGCCTCCACCGTCGTCATCAAGCTGCAGAAGCCCTATGCGCCCTTCCTGTCGCAGATGACGGTGTTCGACGCACCCATCCTGCCCAGGCACCTCTACGAGAACGGCAACGTGGGCACCAACCCCGCCAACCAGAAGCCGGTGGGTACGGGCCCCTTCAAGTTCAGCGAATGGAAGCGCGGCTCGACCCTCACGCTGGTGCGCAACGACCAGTACTGGGACGCCGGCAAGCCCTACCTGCAGAGCCTGATCTTCCAGGTCATCCCCCAGGCGGCCAACCGCGTGCCCGCGCTGCAGACGGGCGAGATCGACGAGCTGCTGGACTTCTACACCCCCAAGCCCGAGGTACCCCGCATCCTGGCCGACAAGGGCCTGGCCACGCGCCGGGGCGTCAACATCCCGGCCATCTACTTCCTGATGTTCAACACCCAGTCGCCGCTGCTGTCGAAGGTGGAGGCGCGCCATGCGCTGGCCTTCGCCATCGACCGGCCACGCCTGGTGAAGCAGGTGATGAACGGCATCGCGCGGCCCGGCGCGGGCGCCTTCGGCGACGGCTTCAAGTGGCTGATGAACGACGAGGTGGGCTACGAGCGCAAGTACCCGCTCAATCCCGCCAAGGCCCGTGCCCTGCTGGACAAGCTGGGCGTCAAGCCCGGCACGACCACGCTGCGCATGCCCTTCGACGCCGGCCGCGCGCAGATGCGGGCGCAGGCCCAGATCATCCAGGACAACCTGCGCCAGATCGGCCTGGAGGTGAAGCTGGAGCCGCTGGAGCGTTCGGTGTACTACGACCGCGTGTTCGCCAAGCGCGACTTCGACATGACGCTGGCCTCGTACTTCTCCGCGGGCGATCCGGCCATCGGCTACACGCGCCTGTACAACACCTACACGGGCACGGCGCCCAACACCAACGCCAGCGGCTATTCCAACCCGAAGGTCGACACACTGCTGGCCGAAGCCGCCACCTCGGTGGACCGCGCCCAGCGCGCCCGCGACTACAAGGCGCTGCAGGTCATCCTGAACGAGGACCTGCCCTCGCTGGTGCTGTTCGACGAAGAGACGGTGGACACCGCCTCGAAGAAGCTCAGCGGCGTGTTCCCGGCCCTCGACGCCCGCGACCAGTGGGCCGGCGTGCGGCGCGCGGACTGAGCGCAGCGCCAGTCCGATGGGTCGCTTCATCCTCCGACGCCTGCTGCAGGCGCTTCCGCTGCTGCTGGCGGTGGTGGTGCTCAACTTCCTGCTGATCGCCTTCACGCCGGGCGATCCGATCACGCTCTTGGTCGGCGACTTTCCGGCGCCGCCCGAATACCTGGCCCAGATGCGCCGCGACTACGGCCTGGACCAGCCGGTGTGGATGCAGTTGCTGCACTATCTGGGCAAGGTGCTGCAAGGCGACTTCGGCTATTCCTTCGCCAACCAGCAGCCGGTGGCCAGCCTGATCCTGGAGCGCCTGGGCGCCACGCTGGAGCTCACGCTCACGTCGCTGGGTCTGGCCAGCGTGCTGGGCGTCGCCTTCGGCGTGCTGGCCGCCCGCGCCCGCGGCGGGCCGGCCGACTCGGTCATCCAGGCCGCATCGTCCGCCGGCTATGCGGTGCCCGACTTCTGGCTCGGCCAGCTGCTGATCCTGGCCTTCGCCATCGGTCTGGGCTGGCTGCCCTTGCAGGGCTACAACCCGGTGCGCGGCGTGGCGCCGGGCTGGGAAGGCTTCGTGCAGCACCTGCGCTACCTGCTGCTGCCCGCCCTGGCGCTGTCGATGCGCTACCTCACGCTCATCACCCGCATCACCCGCGCTTCGATGCTGGAGGTGATGAATGCGGACTACATCCTCGCCGCCCGGGCACGGGGCAGTGCCGAATGGCAGGTGGTGCTGGGCCATGCGCTGCGCAATGCCGCCGCGCCGGTGCTCACCGTGATTGGCTATAACCTCGGCTTCGTGCTGGCCGGCTCGGCGCTGATCGAAGCCGTCTTCGCCTGGCCGGGCATCGGCCGGCTGCTCTACGAATCCATCGCCAAGCGCGACTATCCGGTGATGCTGGCCATCCTGCTGATGGTGTCGGTGACGGTGGTGCTGGCCAATCTGTTGACGGACATCCTGCATCGGCTGCTCGATCCCCGTCTGGAGCGCGCATGACGCACGGCTCTTGCGCTCAACGACGATGACCTCCCCCTCTTCTTCTTCCTTGCCGCTGGCCACCGAGCCCGCCGTGGGCACGGCCTTCCAGCGCGCCGGCTTCTGGCGGCGCCTGCTGCGCCGTCCCGGCAGCCGGCTGGCCCTGGCCTGGCTGGTGCTGCTGCTGGCTGCGGCGCTGCTGGCGCCCTGGGTCGGCCGGGTCGATCCGCTTTCGGGCGGCGGCGATGCGCTGCTTCGACCCTTCTCTGCCGGGCACTGGCTGGGCACCGACGACCTGGGCCGCGACGTCTGGGCACGCGTGGTGCACGGCTCGCGCATCTCGCTGATCGTCGGCGTCGCCAGTGCGCTGCTGGCGGTCGCCGTCGGCGTCATCGTGGGCGCGCTGGCCGGGTACTTCGGCGGCCTGCTCGACGCGGTGCTGATGCGCACGGCCGAGTTCTTCCAGACGCTGCCGCGCTTCGTGGTGGCGCTGATCGTCATTGCGCTCTACGGCACCAGCGTCTTCAAGATGGTGCTGGTGATCGCGGCGCTGTCGTGGCCGCAGCTGGCCCGCGTGGTGCGCGCCTCGGTCGCCAGCCTTCGGCAGTCGCAGTTCGTGGAGGCGGCGCGCGTGGCGGGCATGGGCCATGGCGGCATCATCCTGCGCCAGATCCTGCCCAACGTGGCGGCGCCGATCATCGTGCTTGGCTCGCTGGACATCGCCATGGCCATCCTGATCGAGGCCAGCCTGAGCTTCTTCGGCCTGGGCGATCCGAACCAGGTGTCATGGGGCACCATGCTCAACGAGGCACAGCAGTACCTGCGCGATGCCTGGTGGATGTCGGTGTTTCCCGGCCTGGCCATCGCGCTCACCGTGCTGGGCTTCAACCTGATGGGCGACGCCCTGAACGATGCGCTCAATCCGCGCGGGGAGTCCTTCCGATGACGGGCCTGGAACCCACCACGCCGTTCGGCGTCGATCCCCACGCGCCGGAAGCCGGGCCACCGCTGCTCGACGTCCGCGGCCTGTCGGTGGATGTGGGCCGGGGCGAGCGGGCCCTGCGGGTGGTGCGCGACGTGAGCTTCAGCGTGCGCCGGGGCGAAGCCGTGGGCCTCGTGGGCGAGTCGGGCTCGGGCAAGTCGATGACCGCCTTCGCGCTGATGAACCTGTTCCCCTCGCCGCTGGCCCGCGTGGCCGAGGGCCAGGTGCGGCTGGAGGGCCACGACCTGCGCGCGCTCGATGCGCAATCGATGCGGCAGGTGCGCGGCGCGCGCATCGGCATGGTCTTCCAGGACCCCACCAGCTACCTGGACCCGCTGATTCCCGTCGGCCGGCAGATCGCCGAGCCGCTGCGCGCTCACGGCCGCACCGACGGCCTCGACGCCCGAGTGCGGGAGCTGATCGAGCTGATGGAACTGCCCCAGCCCGCGCAGACGGCGCGCAAGTACCCGCACGAACTCTCGGGCGGCCAGCGCCAGCGCATCCTGATCGCGGCGGCGCTGGCCATGCGGCCCGCCCTGCTCATCGCCGACGAGCCCACCACCGCGCTCGACGTGACGGTGCAGGCCGGCATCCTGCAGCTGCTGGCGCGGCTGCGACGCGAGCTGGACCTGGGCATCCTGCTGATCACCCACGACCTGGGCGTGGTGGCCGAGACCTGCCAGCTCGTCAACGTGATGTACGCCGGCGAGATCGTCGAGCAGGAGGCCGTCGGCCCGCTCTTCACGGCACCGCGCCATCCCTACACGCAGGGGCTGCTGGGCAGCATCCTCACGCCGCGCTCGCGGGCGCACTCGCTGTTCTCCATTCCCGGCGCGGTGCCAATTGCCGGACGCTGGCCGCCGGGCTGCCGCTTCCATCCGCGCTGCCCCATCGCGCGGCCGGGCCTGTGCGACGTGCAGGCGCCGGCGCTGCTGGGCAGCGGCATGGGCGAAGGCGCGGACCGCTGCCACCTGAGTGCCGAACGCGGCAGCGCCAATGCATGGCGCGCGGTGGAGGCCGACGCATGACCGCCCCCCGGTTGCCAGGCGAAGCCGACACCGCACGCCTGCCTGCCGGCGGCCAACAGGCCACTGGCCCGGTGCCGCTGCTCGAGGCCCGTGCCGTCGGCCGCGGCTTTGCCCAGCGTGGCACCGGCGGCCTCTGGCGCGCACGGCAGACGCAGCTCGCGGTCGACGACGTCTCCCTGCAGATCCACCCCGGCGAGGTGGTGGCCCTGGTGGGCGAAAGCGGCAGCGGCAAGACCACGCTGGGCCGCATGCTGCTGGGCCTGACGGTGCCCAGCAGCGGCCAGGTGCTGTTCCGCGGCCAGGACGTGACCGGGCTGCGCGGCGAGGCCTGGCAGCGCTTCCGGCGCGAGGTGCAGGTGGTGTTCCAGGACACCGGCGGCTCGCTCAACCCGCGGCAGACCATCGGCCAGAGCGTGGCCCTGCCCTTGCGCCACAACCGCGGCCTCGACGCCGTCGCAAGCGCACGCGAGGTCGACGCGCTGCTGGAGCAGGTCGGCCTGCCGCCCGCGCACTTCCGCCACCGGCTGCCGCACGAGCTGTCTGGCGGCCAGCGCCAGCGCGTGGGCATCGCCCGGGCGCTGGCCTCGCAGCCGGCCGTGATCGTGGCGGACGAGCCGGTCTCGGCGCTGGACGTCTCGATCCGCGCGCAGATCCTGCGGCTGATGGCCGAACTGCAGCGCGAGCGCGGTCTGGCCTACCTGTTCATCACGCACGACCTGGGCGTGGTGCGCGCGCTGGCCGACCGCGTGCTGGTGATGACCGGCGGCCGCGTGGTCGAAAGCGGCAGCGCCGACGAGGTGCTGGAGCGGCCGCAGCATGCGTACACCCAGCGGTTGCTGGCGGCGACGCCGGTGCCGGATCCAGTGAGGCAGCGGACCGACTGAAGCGCAGACGACGACCGGCTCCCCCTTCGTTGAATCGCCTGTCGAAGCGGCCGCCGACGTTCAGCCCTGCGCCATCAGCGCATCGCACTCGCGCGTGAACGCGGCACGCCAGTCCCGGCGGGTGCTGTCGTCGACCCAGGCTGCATCCAGGCCGTTGAACATGAAGTCGCGCAGGTCTTCGCGCGTGAAGCCGAAGTCGCTCACCATCTTGCGCCAGGCCTGCGTCGGCGTGACCAGGTGCAGCGTCGGGTCATCGGTGTTGGGATGGATGCGCAGGCCCAGGCCCGGCATGCGGCGGATCGGATGGTCCAGCGCCCAGCGCTCGGGCGGCAGGGTGCGCAGGTAGTAGGAGTTGGTCGGCACCACGGTGAAGACGATGCCGCGCTCGGCGCATTCGCGCGCGAAGTCGGGCGCGTCGACGATGGTGTAGCCGTGGTCGATGCGGTCCACCTTCAGCAGCTCGACGGCGGTGCGCACATTCGTCCAGGGCATGCCGAACTCGCCGGCATGCGCCGTGGTCTTGAGGCCGGCCTCGCGTGCCAGCGCATAGGCGGGTGCGAACCATTCGGGCGGATGGTCGATCTCGCTGTAGTCGATGCCGATGCCCACCACCTCGTCCACGCGGTGCGCGCGCACCCATTCGACCATCTCAACGGCGGCCTCGGGCGAGGCCTCGCGGTCGATGGCGGGAATGAGCCGGCCGACGATGCCATGGTCCGCCTCGGCATCATGGATGGCACGCACGATGGCAGCCAGGGCCTGCGGATAGGCGATGCCCGACTTCTGCGCCGTGCCCGTGGGGTTCCAGAAGAACTCGGCATAGCGCACGGTGTGGGCGGCGGCGTCCTGCAGGTATTCGTAGGTCAGTCGGTGCAGGTCGTCGGGCGAGCGGATGAGCTGCGCATCCAGCGTGCGCAGCGCCTTGAGCACACCCACCGGCTTCTCGCCGCGGATGTAGAAGGCGTCGATCTCGGGCTGGGTGATGGCCGCCTGCGCACGCCGCGCCAGGTCGCTGAAGGTGGCGTGGCGTACGGTGCCGAGCAGGTGGCAATGCAGTTCCACCTTGGGCAGGGCATGGCAGAAGTCGGTGAGCGCGTCGGTCATCGGGGCATCGTAGTGCCGGGCTGCTCGGTGAGCGTGATGTGCAGCGTCCGACCCAGTGCAGGGCTCGGGCTCAGGTCGCCGCGGCGGCCAGGGCGTCCAGCACCACGCGCCGCACGCGCGCCTCGTCGGCGATGTGGGCCACGCGCGCATTGGCCGGGGCCTTGCGCGGCACGCGCCACTCCACCACGGTCATGCCGCGGGTGTGGCGGCCCTCGCACTCGGCCACCACATGGGCCGGGCGCCACTGCATGCAGTCGGCGTCCACCAGCGCCGCGGCGGCCGTAGGGTCGTACAGCGACATGGGCAGGCGGCCGTCGGGGCTGGCGATGCGCACATAGCCCAGCAGCAGGTCGCCCAGCAGCCGGCCACGCGGTGTGCCCAGGTCGCGCAGGCGCTGCGCATCGTCGGCATGCACGCGCACCTGGCGGCAGGCATCCAGGCCCACCATCTCCAGCGGCACGCCGGCATCGAGCACGACATTGATCGCCTCAGGGTCCACCGCGGCGTTGAACTCGGCCGCGGCCGTGTGGTTGCCCGGGCCGGCGCTGCCGCCCATCCAGACCAGCCGGCCGATGCGCGGTGCCAGCGCGGCGTCGCGCTGCAGCAGGGTGGCGACGTTGGTGAGCGGGCCCAGGGCCAGCACGGTGGCCGGCGCGTCGGCCTGCCGCAGCCAGGCGGCCAGGGCGTCGAAAGCAGGCAGCGCATCGAGCACCGCACGCGCAGGCGGCAGTTGCTCGCCAGCCGAGGCCATCGCGTCCTCGCCCAGGATGTTCTGCGCCGTGACCAGCGCGCCCACCAGCGGCGCAGAACAGCCCGCATGGATCGGCATGCGCCAGCCGAAGCAGTGCGCCGCGCGCAGGGCGTTGTCCGTCACCACCGGCAGCGGCGCATTGCCGGCCACCAGGGAGAGTCCGTCGATGGTCCAGCCCGGCTGCTGCGCCACCGTGATCACTGCGGCCAGGTCGTCGAAGCCGAGGTCGGTGTCGATCCAGACGTGGTTCATGCGTCGGCTCAGCCGATCTTGAGATGCCGCCGCTGGTCGTAGCTGGGCTGCGGGCCCAGGCCTTCCAGATGCGCCGTCTCGGCCCAGCCGACGATGGCCAGCGCCTCGGGCCTCGCCGGGTCGTCGATGCGGATGCGGTTGATGCCCGCGTTGGGAATGTCGCTCTGCCGCGGCCCGTCCAGGCCCAGGCCGTGCACCGTGCGCCAGACCATGTCGAGCACGCCGCCGTGCGTGACCACCAGCACCGGGCCGCCCGCATGCTGCGCAGCAATGTCGGCCAGCGCCTGCATCACCCGGGCATGGAACTGCCGCGTGCTCTCGCCGCCGGGCAACGAGCGGTCGGCCTCGAAGCGCAGCCAGCCGTCCCAGGCTTCGGGATGCTTCTCTCGGATCTCCTCGGCCCGCAGGCCCTCGCCCACGCCGAAGGCCTGCTCGCGCAGCGTGACCGTGGTGCGCACCGGCAGGCCCAGTTGCTGCGCCGCGGGCGCTGCCGTCTGCTGGGTGCGCAGCAGGTCGCTGCAGACGATGTGCTGCACCGGCTCACGGGCCAGCGCCAGGCCCAGGCGGCGGGCCTGCTCGTGGCCGGTGTCGTTGAGGGGAACGTCGATGTGGCCCTGGAAGCGCAGTTCGCGGTTCCAGTCCGTCTCGCCATGGCGGATGAGGATCAGGTCGGTGGGCATGCGCCGGCCATTGTCCATGGCGGGCCGGCCCTGTTCCTGTCAAGCCAGAGGCAGAGCCAGGGGCAAGGCCCCCACCGGCATGCGAGGAGCGGGTGTGAACACCGACAGCAGCGCACCCAGCACCAGCGAAGCCACGATGGCGCACAGCGCGAACACCACCGTGTAGACCAGCGCCTTGTCCGCCGGGCATTTCATGAGCACCGGCACGCCGGTGTAGAAGAGATAGACCGAATAGAGGCCCACCAGCGCCCCCAGCACCGCGAGCGAGGGCAGCAGGCTGAAGATGCCGCCCACGAAGCCGGCGGTGCTGGCATAGGCCACCAGCTTGAGGGCCTGGATCGGGCTGCGCTGCCCGCCGAAGCTGGGCGCCAGCGCGTCCACGATCAGCGCCAGCACATAGACCATCACCAGCGACAGCACATAGCTCACGACGGCCTGCACCAGCCCGGTCACGATGGGCAGCCGGAAGCTGACGCCAAACGCGCCGGCCCCGATGATCGACAGGCCGATGAAGCCGGCAATGGCCGGGATCGCCGCCAGGATCAGCACGTACTCGCGGTAGAGCGTGGCCGCGTCGGTGGATTCGGCCTCGATCTCGGGCCAGGTGCGCTTGGGGTGCAGCAGGATGTCCTGCACGCGTTGGACCAGGTTCATGGAAAGGGGCTCCGGCGTTGGATCGACGCGCAGTCTAGGCAGCCGGGACCGCGCTGGCTGCTGGCCGTGCAGCCTATGCCGATGGCGCACCGCGCGACGGCCGCTGCAACAATGGCCGCATGTCCGACATCGCCCTGCCCCGCCTCGTTTTCCTGCCCGGCCTTGCCTGCGACGAACGCCTGTGGGAGGCACAGATGCCGGCCATGCCCGCCGCGCTGCGCCCCCGTGTGGCGGACGTCAGCCGCCACCACGACACCATCAAGGCCATGGCCGCCGCGCTGCTGGCGCAGGAGGACGGCCCGCTGCTGCTGGCCGGTGCCTCCATGGGCGGCATGGTGGCCATGGAGGCCGCGCGCCAGGCGCCCGGGCGCATCGCCGGCCTGGCGCTGCTCGGGACCTCGCCCCTGCCGGAAACGCCGGAGATGCATGCGCTGCGCAGCGCCGCCATCGAGGAGTTCGCCGCCGACCGCGCCGAGGCGGTGATCCGCGCCAACGTGGCCTTCGCCTTCCATCCCACGAATGCCGCGGACCCGGCACTGGTGCAGCGCTACCTGGCCATGGTGCTGGATGCCGGTGCCAAACAGCTGATCCGCCAGAACCGCGCCGTCATGGCACGGCCTGATGCGCGGCTGCACCTGGGCGACCTGCGCTGCCCCGTGCTGCTGATGTGCGGCGAGGCGGACCGGCTCACGCCACCGGACTGCACGCACGCGATGGCGGCGCTGATCCCGCAGGCCGAGGTGGTGTGGCTGGCCGAGGCGGGCCACATGCTCACCATGGAAGCGCCGGACGCGGTGAATGCCGCGCTGCTGCGGTGGCTGGCGCCCTTCCTGCGCTGATCACCCTCCACGTCGCGCGCCCGACGAAGCAGCGCCCGTCTCCGGCGTCAGCCTCGCCGCACGCCGCCGGACTTATGCTCGGCCTCCCGTCCGCTGCCGAGGTCGCCCATGAGAAACCTCTGTTCCTGGTCTTCGGAAAGCCTGCCCGAGCCCCAGCGGCTGCGCGGCTGGCGCGATGCGCTGCATGCCACCGTGCTGGAGATGGACGCCGTGCCGCTGCAGCGCGACGGCTTCTTCGGCAGCATCGAGCGCTGTGCCCTGCAGCGCATCCTGCCGCACCAGGCGCGCGGCACGCCGCAGAAGATCGTGCGCGGCGCGGCCGACATCGCACGCAGCCAGCACAACGCCTACTACCTGCTCTCCCAGCCGCGCCTGCCCTGGCGCGCCGCCCAGGCGGGCCACACGGCCCTGCTCCAGCCGGGCGATGCGGTACTGATCGACTCGCGCGAGCCCTATGCCTTCGACTTCGGCGCGGGACTGGACGACCTGTCCATCGAACTGCCCATCGACTGGGTGGCGCACTGGGTGGCCGACCCGGCCCGGCTCATCGGCCGGCCGCTGCGGGCCGATGCCGGCTGGGGCCTGGCGCTTCGCGGCGTCAAGGAGGCGCTGGTGCCCCGGGCCTTGCGCCAACAGCCGGCCGACCATGACGCCTTGATCGAGGCCCAGTTGGGCGGCCTGCTCTCGCTGCTGGGCGATGCGCACGCCCCTGCGCAGCCCGAGCCACCCGATGCGCAGGCCCGCATCCTCGGCGTGCTGCGCGCGCGCTTCATGCAACCCGGGCTGACTGCGGCCGAAGTCGCCACCGAGGCGGGCGTGTCGCTGCGCGCCCTGCACCGCGCCATGGCGGCGCAGGGCCGCGGCTTTCTGCCCACGCTGATGGCCCTGCGGGTGGAGGCCGCCGCCGGCATGCTGGCGCAGCCGCGCCTGCGCCACCTGGGCGTGGCCGAAATCGGCCGGCGATGCGGCTTTGCCGATGCCTCGCACTTCGCACGGCAGTTCCTGCGCCAGCGCGGCATCGCGCCCGCCGCCTTCCGCGCCCAGGCACTGCGCTGAGCGCTTGCGCGCTGGCACGCAGCGGCCAGCCGGTTGGCGCGATACGGCGAGCCGCCGGCGCCCCGGCTTCCTAGACTTTTTCCGGCAGGCCGCCCGCGCGGCCGCCGCGCCCGCATGCGTCCCCGGCGGGCGCGCTTCCAACGACACAGGAGACAGACATGACCCTCAAGACGACCCTCGACACGATCCTGGCCGAAGGCGTGGCCAGCGGCCAGGCCCCCGGCGTGGTGGCCCTGGTGGCCGACCGCGACGGCCTGCGCTACGAAGGCGCCGCCGGCGAGCGCCAGCTTGGCAGCGGCGTCGCCATGACGCCCGACACCGTGCTCTGGATCGCCTCCATGACCAAGGCCGTCACCTCGGTGGCGGCCGTGCAGTGCGTGGAGCGCGGCCTGCTCGACCTGGACGCGCCCGCTGCCCGCGTGGTGCCCGCCATCGGCGAGCTGGGCGTGCTGACCGGCTTCGACGCCGAGGGCCGGCCGACCACCCGGCCGCCCAGGCGGCCGGTCACGCTGCGCCACCTGCTCTCGCACAGTTCCGGCTGCAGCTACGAGATCTGGAACCCCGACATGCAGAAGGTGCAGGCGGCGCTGGACATCCCGGGCGTCATCGGCTGCCAGCTCAAGGCCCTGACGCTGCCGCTGGTGGCCGACCCTGGCGAGCGCTGGGAATACGGCGTGGGCATCGACTGGGCCGGCCGCATGGTCGAGGCCGTCAGCGGCCTGACGCTGGGCGAATTCATGCGCCAGAACCTCTGGGAGCCGCTGGGCATGGCGAGCACCGGCTTTCGCATCACGCCCGACATGCGCCAGCGCCTGGCCGGCGTGCACCTGCGGGGCGAGGACGGCGCCTTCGCGCCCTTCCCCTTCGAGATCGCGCAGGAGCCCGAATTCCACATGGGCGGCGGCGGGCTCTACAGCACCATGGGCGACTACGCGCGCTTCATGCGCATGGTGCTCAACCTGGGCCAGCTCGACGGCGAGCGCGTGCTGCGGCCCGAGACGGTGACCACGCACCTGTCGCTCAACCAGATCGGCAATGCGCGCGTGAGCCTGCTCAAGGCGGCCATCCCGCTCACGGCCGACGCGGAGTTCTTTCCCGGAATCACCAAGCGCTGGAGCCTGGCCTTCCAGATCAACGAGCAGCCGGCGCCCACCGGCCGGCCCGCCGGCAGCCTGTCGTGGGCGGGGCTGGCCAACAGCTTCTTCTGGATCGACCCGCACACCGGCATCGCCGGGCTGCTGGCGACGCAGACCTTCCCTTTCGCGGATGCACGGGTGATGGAGCTGCTCTATCGCTTCGAGAAGGGCGTGTACGACACGCTGGGCTGAGCGCCTGCGCTGCCTGCCCGGCGCCAAGGGCGAAAGCGAGCGTCAGCCCGCGAAGGGCGCGACGCCGATGCCCTCGGCCGCCAGGCGCTCGCGGATGCGGCGCGCGAAGGCCAGCGCATGGGCGCCGTCCCCATGCAGGCACACGCTCTGCGCGTTGACCGGCACCACGCTGCCGTCGATGGCGGTGACCTGCCGGTCGCGCACCAGCGACAGCGTCTGCGCGAGCGACTGCTCCTCGCTCTCGATCAGCGCGCCCGGCTGGCTGCGCGGCACCAGGCTGCCGTCGGGCATGTAGCCGCGGTCGGCGAAGACTTCTTCGACCGGCGTCAGGCCGGCGGCGCGGGCCGCCTCGATCATGCCGCTGCCGGCCAGGCCGAAGAACTTGAGCGAGGGGTCGAAGCGGCGCACCGCCTCGCACAGCGCTGCGGCCAGCTCGGGTTCCTTCACGGCCTGGTTGTAGAGCATGCCGTGCGGCTTGACGTGCGCCAGGCGCCCGCCTTCGGCGCGCACGATCGCGTCCAGCGCGCCGATCTGGTAGAGCATGTCGGCCACGATCTGCGCCGGCGGCAGCTGCATGGCGCTGCGGCCGAAGTTCTCGCGGTCCGGAAAGCTCGGATGCGCGCCGATGGCCACGCCCTTGGCCAGCGCCCAGCGCACGCACTGCTGCATGGTCACGGCATCGCCGGCATGCCAGCCGCAGGCGATGTTGGCCGAACTCACCAGGCCCAGCAGGGCTTCGTCGTTGCCGGCGCCTTCGCCGAGGTCGGCATTCAGGTCGATCTGCATGGTTCCTTGCTCCAGGAAGAGAGTCAGAGGCGTACCGGCGGCGCGGCCGGCCAGCCGAGCGCGGCGAGGCCGCGGTCGATGTCGTGGCGCCAACGTTCGAGCGCCAGCCAGGCCCGCGCCGCTGCGGCGGCGTCGACCTCGACCATGCGCAGCCGGCTGCCCAGCGGCGCCTGCGCCAGCTTCCACAGGTCGGCGCGGATCACCACGCCGATGCGCGGATAGCCGCCGGTGGTCTGGGCATCGCCCATCAGCACGATGGGCTGGCCCGAAGGCGGGACCTGGATGGTGCCGGGCACCACACCGGCGGAGAGCATGTCGACCTCGTGCCCGCGCTTGAGCGCAGGGCCTTCGAGCCGGCTGCCCATGCGGTTGCTCTGCGGCGTGATGCGCCAGGCGGCCTGCCAGAACTGCGTGCGCGCCGCGGCGCCGAACTGCGCGTATTCGGGCCCGGGCATCACGCGCAGCGGCCACACGCCGTCTTCGGGCGGCAGCGCGCAGACCGGCTCCGCCGCGCCCTCGTCGCGCCAGGGGTCGAGCGGATGGATACCGAAGGCGGGCCGCGCGCGCTGCGCCTCGCTCAACGCCGAGGCACCCAGCGGCAGCCGGTCGCCCTTCTTGAGCGCCCGGCCGTCCAGCCCGCCGAAGCCGGCCTTGAGGTCGGTGCTGCGCGAGCCCAGCACCTGCGGCACGTTGATGCCACCCGCCACGGCCAGCCAGCTGCGCACGCCGGCCTTGCCCGCCTGCGCATTGACGCCACCCAGCACCAGGCGCGCGCCCGCCTGCACGGGCACGCTCCACCCCGGGCGCAACGCGCGACCGTCCAGCCGGGCCCCGAAGTCGTCGCCCATCAGCGCGATGCGGGTCGACGCCTCGAAACGCAACTCGGCGTTGCCCATCGTGAGTTCGAGCCCGGCGGCGCCACACGCATTGCCCACCAGCCGGTTGGCCACCGCCAGCGCCGCGCGGTCCAGCGCGCCGCCCGGGCAGATGCCGCGCTGGCGATGGCCCTCGCGGCCCAGGTCCTGGACCGAGGCGAGCAGCCCGGGCTTGTGGACGAGGATCACAGCGTCACGCTCGCAGGAACGAAGCGCACCCGATCGCCCGGCTGCAGCAGCGTGGGCGGCTCGGCAGCGGGATCGAACAGCGTCAGCGACGTGCGGCCGATCAGCTGCCAGCCGCCTGGGGAATCGAGCGGATAGATGCCCGTCTGCGCACCGCCGATGCCCACCGACCGCGCCGGCACGGCGGTGCGCGGCTCGCGCCGGCGCGGCGTGTGCAGCTCGGGCGCCAGGCCGCCCATGAAGGCGAAGCCGGGCAAAAAGCCCAGCAGGTAGACCACGTACTCGCCGGCCGCATGGCGGCGAATTACCTCGGCCGGAGACAGGCCCGTGTGACGGGCGACATCGTCCAGGTCGGGGCCGTGCTCTCCGCCATAGGCGACCGGGATCTCCACGACGCGGCCAGCGCCCGGGGCCTCGACGGCGAGCGCGGGCCATGCGGTGAGCACGCGCAACTCCAGCTCGCCGGCATCGACCTGCTGCGGATCGAACAGCAGGGTGAGGTTGTTCATGCCCGGGAGCACCTCCTGCACCTCGGGCCACGCGGCGGCCTCGCGCGCCAGGGCCCAGATGCGTTGCTGCGCCAGCAGCGTGGCAGGCGGCGGCAGCTCGCACAGCAGGGCGGCGTCGCCCAGGGCGTGGAGGCGGGGAAGGGCCCGCGCGTTCATGCCGCGCGAAGGACGGCGGGCGAGCCCGGAATGTGCACGGGTCCGCCCACCCGCCTCATTCGCGGCCCAGGCTGCGCACCTTGGCGGCCAGCCGCTCCTGTACGTGCGGCGAGACAAACTTGTCCACCTCGCCGCCGAGCATGGCGATCTCGCGCACGAAGGTGCTGGAGATGAACTGGTACTTGTCGCTGGGCGTGAGGAAGACGGTCTCGACCTCGGGCATGAGCGAACGGTTCATGCCGGCCAGCTGGAATTCGTAATCGAAGTCCGTCACGGCGCGCAGGCCGCGCACCATGGCCTTGCCGCCGCGCTCGACCACGAAGTCGCGCAGCAGGCCCGAGAAGCTCTCGACCGTCACCCGGTCGCCAAAGGGCTCGGCCACGGCGCGGGCCATCTCGATGCGCTCGGCCAGCGAGAACAGCGCCTTCTTGTGGTGTCCGGCCGCGACGGCCACGATCACCTTCGGGAACAGCTGCGTGGCACGGCGGACCACGTCCTCATGGCCAAGCGTCATGGGGTCGAAGGTGCCGGGGTAGACGGCTATCACATCGGTCGTCATCTCTTCCTCCTGGGTCGGGGGCCGGGGGTTGTCTCGGCGCGCATTATGTACGCCACGCTGCACTGCACCATATCGCGCCCGGGTACGCGCGGACGCGCGTCAGGTCGCCGGTGCCAGGGGCTTGAGCAGGTGCGCATGCACAGCGCCTGCCTTGAGGTGGCGGAAGACGGCCAGCCCGTAAGGCGCAAGGCGCTCGTCGGTCCAGGCCTGGTCGGCCTCCAGATAGACCACGCCGTCGGGCTGCAGCGCTGCCGCCGCGGCCTTGAGTGCGCGCTCGTACAGCGCCGCCTGTTCGAAGGGCGGGTCGAGGAAGATGGCATGCCAGTGGCGCGGGCTGCTGCGCTCCAGCCAGGCGGTGCCATCGCCACGCTGCACCTGCACGGCATCGGCCTGCAGCTTGTCGCGCGTGGCCTTCATCTGCTGCAGCAGCGCGGCATCCTGCTCGCAGACCAGCACCTCGGCCGCACCGCGCGAGGCCGCCTCGAAGCCGAGCGCGCCGGTACCCGCGAAGACGTCGATGCAGCGCCAGCCCGGCAACTCCCCGCCGCTGGCACCCGCCAGGCTGGCCAGCCAGTTGAAGAGGGTCTCGCGGACCCGGTCGGGCGTGGGGCGCAGACCGGGCCGATCGGCGACGGGCAGCCGCGTGCGGCGCCACGCGCCGCCGATGATGCGGACTTCGTGGGGCCGGCCCGCACCGGCCTTCGTGGAGGACTTGCTTCGGTTCATCGGGCCGAGCTTAACGGCGCCCATGACCCGGACCGAGGACGCGGGGGCGCCGATGCGCCCCGCGCCGTGCTCAGCGCGCCTTGTCCGTGCCGCCCACGATGACCGTCACCATGCGCTGCGGCTGCAGCTTGCGCTGGAAGGCGGCGCGCACATCCTCGACGGTGACGGCGTTCACGCGTTCGCGCCAGGTGTCGAGGTAGTCCAGGGGCAGGTCGTTCCACGCGATGTTGGCCACGTTGCCCAGCAGCTTGCGGTTGCTGTCCAGCAGCAGGGGAAAGCCGCCGATCAGGTTGTCCTTGGCCGCCTGCAGTTCGGCCGCCGTCGGCCCCTCGGCGACGAACTTCGCCAGCACCTCGCGCGCCACGGCCACGGCCTGCTCGGCCTGATCTGGCCGCGTCTGGAAGCCGATGCGGAAGGCGCCCGCATGCAGCCCGGGCGAGAAGCCGCTGTAGACGCTGTAGGCCAGCCCGCGCTTCTCGCGCACCGCCTCGGTCAGGCGCGAGACGAAGCCGCCGCCGCCCAGGATGTAGTTGCCCAGCGTGAGCGCGAAGTGGTCGGCATCGGCCCGGCGGTAGCCCGGCTGGCCGATCCACACATGCACCTGCGCCGAGTCGAAGGGGATGCGCTCCAGGCGCGGCTCGGCCAGAGGCGGCACCTCGGGCACCGCGGCGAGGGCCGGGCAGCCCTGCTGCGGCAGGCGCGAGAGCAGCTGCGTCGCCAGGCGTTCCGCGCCCGGCCGGTCGATGGCACCCACCACGCTCACCTTGGCCCGGCAGGGCCGCACGAACTCGGCATGGAAGCGCCGCATGTCCTCGATGCCGATGGCCGCCAGGGTCGCCTGGGTCATCTCCTGGCCGTAGGGATGGCCGCCGTAGACATCGCGCGCGAAGGCGCGTCCGGCGACGCTGGCCGGCCGGGTGTCGGCCTCGCGCAGGCCGGCGGCGATGCGCTCGCGCTCACGGCGCCAGACCTCGTCGGGGAAGGCCGGCTCGCCGATCTCGCGCGAGGCCAGGGCCGCCGCGCGGGCCAGCAGGGCCGGGTCGGCCAGGCTGCGCAGGCTGAAGCTCATCCGGTCGGCGCTGGCGCCGACGTCGAACTCGGCGCCCAGGTCGGCCCAGGCCTCGCCCAGCTGGTTCTCGTCCAGCGCGGGTTCGCTGCCGCTGGCCCGCACGCCCTTCTCGGCCATGCCGGCCGTGGCGCCCGCCAGGCCGGACTGGGCGGCGGGGTCGCGCCGGCTGCCGGCGTCGACATCGATCTGCACATCGACGATGGGCAGGGCCGGGGTGCGCGCCAGATAGACCTGCGCGCCGTTGGCCAGGCGCCAGTGTTCGATCGCCACGCCCGCCTGGGCCAGGCCGGCGGCGCCGGCCAGCACGGCCAGCAGGGCGGTGCGGCGACAGCGCCGCATCAGGACAAGAGCGCGCTTCATCGGATCTCTCCCACCGGGCCGAAGGGGCTGCGCGGCCGCTTGGCCGCCGACGACATGGGCTGCGGCCGCAGCGTGGCGACGGTCAGTTGGTCGTCCCCGAAATAGCGGCCGGCGACGGCCTGCACCTGGGCCGGCGTCACGGCCAGCAGCTTGGCCAGCATGCGGGCATCGGCGTCGAGCGGCAGGCCCTGCACCCACTGGCTGCCCAGCTCGCGCGCCTGGGCCATGACCGAGTCGCGCTTGTAGGTTTCGCTGGCGACCCACTGCGTCTTCACGCGAGCGAGTTCGGACTCGGAGACGCCTTCCTGGGCGATGCGCGCCACCTGGGCACGCAAGGCGGCCTCGACAGCCTCGGTGGTCTTGCCGGCCGCCGGAACGCCGGTCAGGTAGAAGAGCTGCGGCCCGCGGCCGTACAGGCCGTAGCCGGCGCTCACGCCGTCGGCCACGCGCTCGGGGCCGCGCACCAGGGCACGGTCCAGCCGCGAGCCGTTGTAGCCGTCCAGCACCGCCGCCAGCACCAGCAGGGCCCAGGCGTCGGAGTCCTCGTCGAGGGAATCCAGCTGCGGCACACGGAAGGCCAGCGACACATAGGCCTGCTCGGCGGGTGCCTTGAATTCGATGCGCCGGATGCCGCGCTGCGGCAGCTCGGTGTAGGGCTTGCGAACCGGCACGGCGCGCGCCGGGATGCGACCGTAGTAGCGCTCGGCCATCGCCCGCACCTTCTGCGGATCGACATCGCCAGCCACCACGATGGCCGCGTTGTCGGGCACGTACCAGCGTCGATAGAAGGCACGCACGTCGTCGGGCGTCATGGCCGACAGGTCGCTCATCCAGCCGACCACCGGCCGCCGGTAGGGCGAGGCGTCGAAGATGGCCGCGTTCTGCTGCTCGCCCAGCAGTGCGCGGGGCTGGTCTTCGGTGCGCATGCGGCGTTCTTCCTTCACCACCTCGATCTCGCGCTTGAATTCGTCGTCCGGCCACTGGTTGCTGGCGAAGCGGTCCGCCTCCAGACGCATGGCCTCTTCCAGCCGTTCGACGGGGATCTGCTGGTAGTAGCCGGTGTAGTCGCGGGTGGTGAAGGCGTTCTCCCGCCCGCCCAGCGCCGCCACGCGGCGCGAGAACTCGCCCGGCTTGAGCTGGGCCGAGCCCTTGAACATCATGTGCTCGACCACGTGCGCGACACCGCTGGTGCCGTCCAGCTCGTCGACGGAGCCGACACGCACCCACAGCATCTGCACGGCCGTGGGGGCACGGTGGTCGGGCTGCACGATCAGCGTCAGGCCGTTGGCCAGCCGGAACTGCTGGGGCGGCTGGGCCGCCGAAGGCAATGCGGAGGGGGTGAGGGGCGCCCCTTCGGCGGGGGGCTGCTGGGCATGGACGGGCGCTGCCAGGGCAAGACAGGCCGCCAGCAGGGCCGCAGCAAGGGGCCGGCGGCTCGGCGGGGGGTGTTTCATAGAATGGCTCGGATTCTAAAAAGCGCCTGGATGTTCAGTTTTTTCAAGAAAAAGCCGCCGGCGGAGCCTGCGGCGCCGGCCGGCTCCCCGCCCTCCCCTGCACCTGCGCCGGCCCCTGAAGCCGGCGGCGGGCGCTCGGTGTTCTCGCCGTCGAGCTGGTTCGGAAACAAGCCGAGCGCGCCGACCCCGGTGCCTTCGCCCCTGCCTCCCGCCGCGGCACCGGTGGCGCCCGCGCCGACGCCGGTCGCTCCCGCATCGCCCCGCCCGTCGGTTACACCGCAGCTCCCGACCTCGACACCCAGCCCGGCGCCGATGCCTGAGGTGCCCCCCGTCCTGCCGCCGGCCCAGGCACCCGCTCCTGCCGGCCGCGACATCCCATCGGTTGCCCCGGCACTGGTGACGCCACCGACCCCACCGACCCCACTGGCTCCCACAGCGCCGCCCGCCAGTGTCGCCACGCCCGCCCCCGTGCCGGTCGCCCCGCCGACGCCCGTGGTGCGGTCGGCACCGCCCGTCGTCGCCGAGCCGGCCTCCGAGCCTTCGCGGCAGGGCTGGCTCAACCGCCTTCGCACGGGGCTCAAGAAGACCGGCAGCGGCATCCAGGCCGTGTTCGTCAACGCCCAGATCGACGACGAGCTCTACGAACAGCTGGAAGAAGCGCTGCTGATGGCCGACACCGGCATCCCGGCCGCGGAGCACATCCTGCAGGACCTGAAGGACCGCGTCTGGCGCCACAGCGCCACCACACCCCAGGCCGTGCGCGCCCTGCTGGTGGACGCCGTGGCCGAGGTGCTCAAGCCGCTGGAAAAGCCCCTGGAGATCGGCCGCCACACGCCCACCGTGATCATGGTCGCGGGCGTCAACGGCGCGGGCAAGACCACCTCCATCGGCAAGCTCACCAAGCACCTGGCCAACGAAGGCTGCACGGTGCTGCTGGCCGCGGCCGACACCTTCCGCGCTGCCGCGCGCGAGCAGCTCGCCATCTGGGCCGACCGCAACCTGGTCGAGATCGTCAGCCAGGCGGGCGGCGACCCCTCCGCGGTGGCCTTCGACGCCGTCAACGCGGGCAAGGCGCGCGGCAAGGACGTGGTGCTGGTCGACACCGCCGGCCGCCTGCCGACGCAGTTGCACCTGATGGACGAGCTCAAGAAGATCAAGCGCGTGATCGGCAAGGCCGACACCGGCTCGGCCGACGGCGTGGCCGCCCCGCACGAGGTGCTGCTGGTCATCGATGGCAACACCGGCCAGAACGCCCTGGCCCAGGTCAAGGCTTTCGACGATGCGCTGGGCCTCACCGGTCTGGTGGTGACCAAGCTCGACGGCACGGCCAAGGGCGGCGTGCTCTGCGCCATCGCCCGCTGGGGCGAGGAACGCGCCCGGACCAAACCGGGCACGGCGCCGGTGCCGGTCTACTTCATCGGCGTGGGCGAGAAGCTCGAGGACCTCGAAACCTTCGACGCCCGTGAGTTTGCCCAGGCGCTGGTAGGCTGATTGCGCCACAGGCCCGGCGGCTCGCCATGCGCGGCCGCCGCTTCGGCGGACCGGCGCAGCTGATCGCCGGCCCGCCATGGCCCCGCCCGCAGGAAAGTCTGGCTGCGTCGAACCGCCCGTCGCGCGCGGGCCGCGGGAGGGACAAGCCCCTGCCAGCAATTGGCCGTGCCGATTCCGATTGGCCCCTGGCCTCGAATTTCAATTCCGGATTGGCCAGCAACCCGTACGCAAAAGAATTGTTTTTCCACGGTTCGGTCTATTTCTTCCGAATTGAATTTCGACGTTTCGCGCAGCCTCATGGCGCCCCTTAGACACCCGGCACGTCACCGCTTCGTTACCGCAGCCGTTACGTAACGCCCGCCGGAACATCCTGGGCAAGGACCCCGGCATCCCCCTCAAAACGCCAAAAAATCCACACTTTTGTGCGTGCCCGTGGCCGCTTTCGCTGCGGCACACGTCTTGCCCCCTGCATCCGCATCTTTCAACCAGACGCGTGGAGCAAGAGCGATGGCAACGACGACGACCGATACGGCCGGCAATTCCGGCATGGCCCCTGTACTCATGGCGCAAGCCTCATCTGCGGGCGTCATGGCCACGCCAATTCCGATGGGGGGTGGCAGCGCCAATGCCGCCGGCGGAATTGGAACGCTGACCAGCGTTTCGCCCGGCGTGATGGTGGTGCGCGATGGCGTGGACATCCCGGCGCAGGCCAACCAATTGCTACAGGCGGGTGACCGGGTCTTGGTGCCGCAGGACGGCCAGGCAGGCGTGGTGTTCAACCCGACGGGGCCGAACACCCAGCCGATCAGCGGCACCTTCGTCGGTGGCACGGACGCCACCGTGACCACCCGCGCGCTCGAAGGCGGCGGCTCCCAGCTCGATGTGGGGCTTGCCTCAGGCGACCTGCAGGTCGACTCGGGCGTCGACTCCGCCGCGCTGGCCGTGAAGAAGGGCGCGCCCCCGATGGCCGGCGGCCTCGGACTCGGCGAGTTCGCCCTGGCCGCCCTGGGCGGTGGACTGGTCCTGGGCGCACTGGCCGGCGGCGGCGACGACAACGGCACGGCCTTCCCCGTCTTCCTCACACAGCCTGGCGGCACCAACCCGCCCACGACCCCGCCTGATGACGGCGATGCTGACGCTGACGCTGACGCTGACGCTGACGCTGACGCTGACGCTGATGCCGATGCCGATGCCGATGCCGATGCCGATGCCGATGCCGATGCCGATGCCGATGCCGATGCCGATGCCGATGCCGATGCCGATGCCGATGCCGATGCCGATGCCGATGCCGATGCTGACGCGGATGCGGATGCGGATGCGGATGCGGATGCGGATGCAGATGCAGATGCAGATGCAGATGCCGACGCAGACGCAGACGCCGATGCCCTGCTCGATCCCACCGACAGCCTCGGCGGCACCGTCGTCGGTGGCGTCTCCGATGCCCTGGGCCTGGGCGACTCGCTCAACCCCGTGGTCAGCGTCGTCGACAACGTGACCACCGTGCTGGACAACACCCTCTCGCCCCTGGTCGGCTCCGAATTCACCGCCAACGACC
>NZ_JAGOPN010000005.1 GCF_017991995.1 Pseudacidovorax sp.
GCCCCCGGGCCGACCTGTCGGTCAGCCGCAGCGATCCGCGGCCGACCGGCTTTGCGGAGGCGGAGGTCTACGCCTGGCACGCGAGCCTGGCCGGCAGTCACTACGCCCAGCCGCGCGCCGGCACCGCGCGCCCGAATGACCCGTGGGCCGAGGGCGACTTGATCGCGCGGCTTCGCATGCAGCAGCTGCGCACCTCGGGGGCGCGTGCGCGGGCCAGCGGCAACCTGCGCGGCATGGTGCCGGGCTTCAGCTTCGTGCTGCAGGGGCATCCAAGGGAGGCGGCCAATGCGGAATACCTGGTCCTGGAAACCGAATTCCTCATCGAGGACGTGGGGCAGGACAGCCAGGCGGCGCTGGCCGCGGGGGCGACGGTAGCGCGGCCCCAGTCGCAGCAACGCTGGCGGGTGCAGGTGGATCTGCTGGCCCATCCGATCACCGAGCCCCTGCGCCCGGCGCTCACCCTCACCAAGCCCCACACCCACGGCCCGCAGACCGCCCGCGTGGTCGGCCCCGAGGGCCAGGAACTGTGGACCGACGAACTCGGACGCATCAAGGTGCAGTTCCCCTGGGACCGGCTGGGCCGGGAGAACCCGCACAGCAGTTGCTGGCTGCGCGTCTGCAGCCCGTGGGCGGGCAACCAGCTGGGCGGCGTGCACCTCCCGCGCATCGGGCAGGAGGTGGTCGTGGACTTCCTCGGCGGCGATCCGGACCTGCCCATCTGCACAGGCCGGGTGCACAACCAACTGAACCTGCCGCCCTGGCAACTGCCGCAGCAAGCCGCACTCAGCGGCTTTCGCAGCCGCGAGCTGACCGACGGCGGCGGCAATAGCGCGGCCAGACGCAGCAACCACCTGGTGATGGACGACACGGCCGGGCAGATCCAGGCCCAGCTGAAGAGCGACCACCAGCACTCCAGCCTGAGCCTGGGGGCGATCACCCGCATCGAGGACAACCAGGGCCGCAAGGACGCACGCGGCGAGGGCTTCGAGCTGCGCACCGATGGGCACGGCGTGCTGCGCGCCAAGGACGGGATGCTGATCACCACCGAGGGGCGGCCCGGCGCCGCAGGCCACGTCAAGGGGCTCGCCTCCCTCGTCGGGCGCCTGACCAGTGCACGCGACCAGATCGAAGGCCTGCACGAAGCCGCTGTCCAGGCCACCGCCCAGGAACAGGACCAGGACCAATCCCGCGTCGCCCAGGCCGTCAAGCAGCAGAACCAGGCCCTGCAGGGCCGCGGCGTGGTCGATGCCGCGGCCCGTCGCTTCCCAGAACTGGCGCAACCCCATCTGGCGCTGGACAGCCCCGCAGGCCTTGCAGCCACCAGCACGCAGGACCTTCATCTGCACAGCGCCGTGCACACCCAGATGACGAGCGGCGGCCATGTGTCGCTGAGCAGCGGCAGGCGCCTGCTCGCGGCGGTCGCCGAAGGGCTGCGCTTCTTCACGCTCGAACACGGCCTGAAGGCCTTCGCCAGCGAAGGCGACATCCAGATCGAGGCGCAGAGTGACATGGGCGAGATCACCGCCCTGCAGGACGTGGAGGTGCTCAGCACCGAGGACACCGTCTATCTGATGGCACCCCAGCGGGTGGAAATCCAAGGCGGCACCAGCTTCAGCGAATGGAGCGGCTCCGGCGTGCTGCACGGCACGCCCGGCGTCTGGCTAGAACACGCGGCCAGCCATGCCACGCCCGGGCCCGACCAGCGCCCGCCACCGGGTGCCGAGCAGCGGTTCGCACAGCTGCCCCCTCGCGTCTGCCCGGAATGCATGCAGCGCGCACTGCGTCGCGGCGCGGCGGCCGTCCCTCAGGCCTGAGCGGAACCTGCCGGATGAGCGCCCTCCTTCTCGCCGACTTCGAACATGCGCAAGCCGTCCGCCAGGCCTTCGACGCCACGCTCCACCGCTGGCTGTGTGCCCAGATCCAGCGGCTGCTCGAATCGCCCGCCGCCGCATCACCCGGCGCTTCGCAGCCCCTGCACCGCTATGCCCTGGTGAGTGCCGGACAGTGCCTGCATCACCTGCCCGAGTCCCTGGCAGCCACCCACGGCCTGCTGCACGAATGCCTCTTCCTCCAGACGTCGGAGGCCGAATCGGTCGATGTCGGTCCCTGGCTGATCGCGCTGCCACCGGCCACGGATGCGGCCTTGCAGGATGCGCTGGCCTGGCAAGCCGCCGACGAGGCATTGACGCTGCTGGCCAGTCCGCTGCGCCTGCCCGCACTGGCCGCCCATCTGCGCGGCTTCCTCCACGGCACCCTGGATAACGGCAGGGCCGATCACGGCATCGCCGTGCTGCTGCGCTACTTCGATCCCCGCATCGGCTTCGACGCCGTCCAGCACTGGGCGCCGGCCTTGCGCGATGCCTTCCTGCAACCGCTGACATGGTGGGCGGGCTGGGACGCGTCCGGCCAGCCCCGCTTTCTGAAAGGCCGTGCCCGGCTCTCGGCCAACCCGCCCGCGGGACGGCTGCCCCTGCCCCTCACCTGGCGCAAGGCCGTCGACGCCGTGGGCGAGCCGCAGCTCCTGGCAGCCCTCACGGCCGAAGCGCTCGAGGCCGACGACCCGGTGGCGGCGCAATGGCTGGCGCTGGTGCATCCGTTGATCCAACGCCGGATCGTCCGCGATGCCCTGGACTTTGCCGCCAGCACCGGCCTCTCCGGCTGGACGGACCGCAGCCTGGCCTGCCGGCAGGCGCTGCTCGTGCACGCGCGCTTTCATGCACATCCGGCCGTGGCTGCAGCCCTGGCCAACCAGGCTCCCGCCCAACAGACTGGCCCCACACCGCAACTGCACACGCTGCTGGCCTGCCTGCCGCCCCAGGTCGTCCAGGACTGGGCCGCCGACCGCGACCCGATGCTGGGCCGTCTGTACGAGGCGCAGGCCCGGGCGCTCGACGCGCTCCCCTCGCATTTCCAGGGGGCCTGACCGCGCCGCCCGTTCGACCCTTTGCCATGACCGACCCCACCCCTTCCAGCGCCCTGTGCGACTGCGGCGAGCCCACGCCGCTGATGGCCGTGATCCTGTACCCGAGCCTGGGCACGCCGCTGCTGCTCGCGCCCGGGCAGAAGAAGTGCAGCGTCTTCATCGCCACGGCGGCGCCGCTGGGCGTGGCCAACACGGCCACCGGACGCCTCGGCCAGGACCGCAAGGCCGTCGTCACCCCCATGGACGGCGACAGCGCCCACAGCGCTGCCGCCACCGTCGCCCGCCATCTGCGCCTGGTGCCCATGGAAGGCCCCAAGCCCGCCACCGACACCACCGTCGGCGCCCTCACCGGCGATGGCCGCGACTGCGCCACCGCACGCCGCGCCATCCGCGTGTGGCGCGTGGGCAGCTTCACCGCCGGCGCCCTCATCCACAACCAGATGGGCGAAGCCTTCGCCACCGTCAGCCCCCAGGCCGTCGCGGCCTACGCCAGTGCCGGCTTCGGCAGTGCTCACGTCTACGAGGTCGAGCTCACGCTGGACGCGCTGGCCGTGCAGCCCGAGACGGGCACCTTCAAGAGCTTCGCCTGGATGGTGCAGCCCACCGCCGAGCAGAAGAAGAACTACCCCACCCTGTGCCAGGCCGCCACCGTGCACGCACAGGACCTGATCGTCGAGGCCTTCCTCGGCGCCCAGACGCGCGACGCACGCCACCGCCACCTGGCGGCCAACGGCAACGGCCCGCGCCGCGGCCTGGAAGCGACGCTGCTGGAGTACGACGTCGAGGCCACCGCCGCCAGCGCACGCGACCTGATCCAGGGCAGCCAGCGCCTGGCCGCCTGGCATCCCGTCATCCGCCTGGATAGCCGCAAGCCGCTCAAGCTCGGTCACCTCAGCGACGTGCACATCAACGTGCGCCACTGCGCCCTGGCCAAGTCGCCCGCCAAGGTGATCGAGGACGCCCAGTTCACCCAGCCGCCCGTCGGCCAGCGCGTGTGCAACAGCTTCAATGCGCTCAAGCAGCTGTTCGACCAGTTCGGCGCCGCCGGCCGCCCCGACACCGCCCTGCTGCTCACCGGCGAATGCAAGCAAGCAGTTGCAGATCAAGGACCTGGCCGCGACCTACAACGACTTCGACAAGGCCAGTGCTTGGCACAGCAACAAGGGCAACGAGGGCATTGCGGCCGACCACAACATGACCATCTACGAGGCCGCCCTCGCCTATGGCCCGACTTATGCCCAGGTGCTGACCAGCAACAACTACAGCCTGGACAACTACGACTGGTTCTACGCGCTGTTCACCCCGCTGGAAGACGCCGTGATCCCCCTGGGCGCCGAGCCGCACCAGCCCTCCCCCGCCACGCAGGTGCTCGCCCTGCTGGGCTGGGGTCAGGGCGAGAACTACAAGAACCTGGTCAGTGGCCTGACGGGCAAATATGTCGGCGGTGTGGACCGGCAAGGCACCGGCGTCCTGCCGCGGGCCACCCGGTCCTTCAGCGAAGCCCAACTGGCCCTGCTGGCCCAGGCCCAGCAGCACAAGCGCCGCAGCCCAGGCGCCAGCCTGGCCGTGGCCAGCCACTTCACCCTCATCAACTACGACGAGCCCATCGCCTATTCCGCCAAGCCGCAGAACATGCGCTTCGTGCCGCCGCGCGGGCCCGGCAATCCTGTCGTCTCGGCCGGCTTCAACCGCGTCAACACCGGCACCTGCGAGATCAACCAGGCGCGCTACTTCGACACCGCCGTGCGCGCCCGGAGCGCCACAGACAGCCCCACCAGCCCGCATGTGCCCGCCGACGCCTGCGTGGACTGGCACTTCAGTGGCCACAGCCATCGCAGCGGCGTGTACGAGGTGGCGTGGCGCCAGGTGAGCACACCCACGAGCAGCCGACCCACGCAACCCGTGCGCAGCATCGAAGTGCAAAGCGCCCGCGACCCCGGCATCCAGGGTCCCCAGCCTGCGGCCCCACGCGAGCACACCCGCTTCGTCGTCTCCAGCTGCGGCGGCCCCATCGGCAAGCAGAACCTCGACCACGAACTCGACAGCTGGACGCTGCGCCCGCCCTCGGGCACGCTGCTGGACCCGGCCGAGCGGCTGATCCGCCAGATCAAGACCCTGCGCAGCAGCCGCAGCGCGGGACGCCCGCTCAACGAGAAGCCGCGCCTGTGCGTGGCGCTGGATTACCTGGCGGTGATGAGCGCCGACCCCGAGAAGAAGATCGTGCCGCCGCTGCGCTTCGAGTCGGTGCAATTGCCGGCCAGCGGCGGGCGCGTGCCCATCAAGCTCAGTCCTACGGTGGCCAGGCTGGACTGCATTGCCAGCGTGAGGATCTGGGTCTTCGAGGGCGGGGAAGGACGGGGCGGCAAAGCACTGAAGATCTGGCACCTCGTGACGCCCAGTTTCGACAGTAGCGATAAGGGATGCGCCATGAAACTCAGCAAGGCGGACATGGAAAAGCTGAGTCGCGCAGTTGAGGCCTATTCCAATCCCGCCACCCGCAGCAATCATGGACAGGGCGTGGAACAGGCATTCTTTGAAGTGCAACTCAGAGCGCCCAAGGTACGCAATGAGGACTGGAGTACGGACATGGATTGCACGGATCCTTGGGTCTTCCCGCTCGATATCTGGGCTGGAAATTCTGATTGGGGTCTACGGACCTGGTCATTTCAGCGATGGCACGGGGAGCGCGGGGAAGTGCCGGATTGGAAATTTTTGGAAAAATACCACAAGAATGGCGGTTATGTCAGCGCATCTGAAATAATACATACTGACGAAAAATAAAATATCACCCAATGAAGCGCCGATCTTTTATCAGAAAAAATGCGCTGCTCCTGTGGGTAACGAATCACAAGGGATATGCCATGAGTAAAAAAACCAATATCAGAAATATTGAAAAGTCATTTAATTATCTTGATAATCCAGATTGGCGGAAGCGAGAACTAGGCGACGATGTTCTGGTAATTCGGGATGCTGAAATTAGCGGGATTAATTTTATCGATCTTAGTTGGAGCAACCTGCACTTCATTAATTGTGATTTTTTTGGAATTTATCAGATAAAACTGAAATCGCTTAGAAATACTACATTTGAGGATTGCCGCTTCGCAGGAGTCGTAAGCTGGGGAAAAGCCAACAACCTTCGCTATATCCGATGCAGAACAGGGGGACGAAGCATTGTTCTCGATTACAGTGGAAGTTCGAATGTGCTCCTTGAAGATTGTGATTTTTTGGGATCAGATCCAGACCCAAATCACTGGGGCGGGATAGGAAGCAGAGGCGATGCGACTTTCGTAAGATGCAGAATGAAGTGGTTTTCGCTCGCGGGCTACAAGCAAATCAATCTGGAAAGCTGTGAAACGGCTGACGTAAAAATATGGACCGATAGCAGAGCCAACAGCGGAGAAGACTATTTTTCTTCATCAGTAAAAATCGAATCATCCAAACTACGGGGTAAGTTTGATATGGCAGCGTGCGATCTACAAAGCGTGACTATCAAAGATACCTACCTAGACTTCTTGGATCTCAGCGGCGCTGAAATAAAAAACGACGTACTCATTGAGCGAGTCAGAGGAGGCTATCTCAACGCAAGTGCCCACAGCATGGGCAAGCTCACCATCTCCCAATGTCAAATTCTCGGAAGAAGGAAAAATTTCTCCTTCGAGGTAGGCATGGACAGCGCCGAGGAAGTGCTCATCGAGCATTGTAATTTCGGCACCGACCCCACGCTCTCCGTAGGCTTGGGAGCAGGTCGACCATTGGAACCCAACGAATGGACCACTACGCCAAAAAACAAATACGCATTGATCCGCAACAGCACCCTGCCCGTGATGGATGCCTCCTGGCTCGAATCACGTCATCTGCGACTGGAGAACAACACGATTGGCAGCGTAGATATTTCCAACTCCCGCATCGGCAAACTCGAAATTTCCGGCAATACCATCAGTCGTGAGGTGAACCTTCAGGGCACCAAGGTCAAGGAGAGCAAGATTCAACCTCTGGCCAAGGCGCAACTCAAGCTCGATGGAGCCAACATTCGTTTGAATTGAGCGGTTTCTATGGCGTGAAGCAATACCGTTGAAAATGCGGCCAAGTTCCTGACATGCTTCCGGCCCATTATGGGCCACACCTCGCCAGAGGCAGTGGTGCCATTCTTCAATCAAAAACTATCAACGCATCCCCCATCCGAAATGACTTCGACAAAAAAATACGGATTTTCCTTGGCCTCGATATTGACGCTAGTTCTTGGAGCTATCGCGGTTGCACTCTGGACGAATGACATGTTATCCACACCGAGGATCTATTTAGTCCCCGCTGCTGGAGCCCTTGTTTTTTACGCAATGGCAGCTGTAACGTTTATGAGCGCCCTGCTATCATTTATTGCCTTGCTACGGAGAGAGTCCGGGATATGGACGTTTGCATCTGTCGCCCTGTGGGCTTTTCCAGTAATTTTTGTTTCAATAAAGCAGCGTTTTTTCTAAAGTCCTGATCTTTTACGATCCATGATGGGGCCCTGGCTCTCCATTCTGAAAAACCATTCTGGTCCAGACAAAAAGGGCAGCCGGCCAGGGCGTTGAATCTGGCCACACCGGCCGCGCTGTTGCCTAAGTTTCAGCAGTGGTTCAAGGCGAGCGTGCGGAAGTGCGTTTCCGCGCAGCGTTGATCAACCGCTTCAACGGGATCCTCAGCTCTATCACAGCTTTGTTGGCCCGCGTGAAGCGGATCCGATTGGGGCCGGTGATTATGCCAGCCGCGCCATGGACGCAACTAAGCCGGTCAAGAGTCCATGCGCCTTTGGCAGCGCCGACCCCATCACTCCTTCAGGGGCCACCCATATGCAGCGCGCTGCCGCCAGCCTAGGTTCAGCCACAAAAGGTCCGAAGCAATAGGACCCTCACGAACGCCGAAGCGGCTGCTTCTCCGCCATCGCCTTCGCGATGCCCCGCAGGATGTGGATTTCCTCCATCGTCGGCTGCGCGCGGTTGAACAGTTGGGCCAGGCGCGGCATCAGCTTCTTGGGGGCGACCGGGTCCAGGAAACCGACCTCGACCAGCGAGCGCTCCCAGTGCGCCAGCATGCCGGCCACGGCCTGGGCGTCGGCCGGTGGCGTCACCGGTGCCGCCGAGCGCACCTCGAAGCCGCCCAGCGCCTGCCGCCATTCGTAGGCCACCAGCTGGACAGCGGCCGCCAGGTTGAGTGAGCCGAAGTCGGGCGCCGTGGGGATCGACAGCGCCACATGGCAGCGGTAGACGTCCTCGTTGCGCATGCCGAAGCGCTCCGAGCCGAAAAGCAGGCCCACATGCTGCGGCCCACCCTCCTGCACCAGCCCCGCGAAGTGCTCGCGCGGCGCCCGCGTGGGCGGGCCGAAGTCGCGCGAGACCATGGCCGTGGCGCACAGATGGGTCAGGCCGTCCAGCGCCTCGTCCAGGGTGGCCACGATGCGGGCCTTCTCCAGCACATCGAGGGCGCCGCTGGCACGCTGGATTGTTTCCTCCCGGCGCAGCACGTTGTCCCAGCGCGGCGCCACCAGCACCAGGTCGTCGAAGCCCATGGTCCGCATGGCGCGCGCCGTGGCGCCGACATTGCCGGCGTGGCTGGTGTGGATCAGGATGAAACGGGTGCGCATCGAAGACAGTCGCAGACGGGAAAGCCCGTCATTCTCGCGCCTGCCCCGTGCCCATGCGGTCGCGCCCGGCCAGCGTCGGAAAGAGCCGGAACCAGGCCAGCGTGACCAGCAACGTGCCCACGCCCCCCGCCACCACCGAGCCCACCGGCCCGAGCAGCGCGGCGGTGGCGCCGGACTCGAACTCGCCCAGTTGGTTGCTGGCCCCGATGAAGATGGAATTGACGGCACTCACCCGGCCGCGCATGGCATCGGGCGTTTCCAGTTGCACAAGGGTCTGGCGAATCACCACGTTGACCATGTCCGCGGCGCCCGAGATGGCCAGCACCACCAGCGACAGCCAGAAGCTGCGCGACAGCCCGAACACCACCATGCACAGCCCGAACACGCCCACCGCCAGCAGCAGCGTGCGCCCAACATGGCGCTCCACCGGTCGCCGGGTGAGCCAGATGGACGCCGTCAGCGCCCCCACCGCCGGCGCGCCGCGCAGCAGGCCGAGGCCCCAGGCGCCGACATGCAGGATGTCCTTGGCGAAGATGGGCAGCAGCGCCACCGCGCCGCCCAGCAGCACGGCGAACAGGTCGAGCGAGACGGCACCCAGCACCGGCTTGCGCTGCCAGATGAAGCGCACACCGGCCAGCAGCACTTCGGTGGTCACCGGCTCGCGCGGCCGCGCCGCATGGGCGTAGCGCAAGGTGGCGGCCAGCAGCACGGCCGCGATGAAGAAGCCGATGCAGGTCGCATACACGGCACCCATGCCCGCCACGAAGAGCAGCCCGCCCAGAGCCGGCCCGCCGATGATGGCCGACTGCTGCCCCGCCGAGCTGAAGGCCATGGCCCGGGGCAGCATCAGCGGCGGCACCAGCAGTGGCGTGAGCGCCTGCTGGGCCGGCATCTGGAAGGCACGCACCGCCCCCAGCACCAGCGACAGACCCAGCAGCAGGTTGCGCGAGTCGCCCCCGCCCAGATGCGTTCCCAACAGCGACAGCGCCACGAGGGCCTGCATGCCCAGGCAGGCCGCCAGGATGCGGCCGCGGTGCAGCCGGTCCACCACATGGCCGGCGTACAGCGCCAGCAGCAGCGCGGGCGCGAACTGGTAGAGGCCCACCAGCCCCAGGTCCCAGGCGCTGCCGGTCAGGTCGTACATGTGCCAGCCGATGGCCACCATCAGCATCTGCTGGGCAGCGGTACCCAGCAAGCGTGCCAGCCACAGCTGCATGAAGGGGCGGACGCGGGTGAGATCGGAGAAACGGGGGGGTTCGGCGGGAGAGGCGGGGTCGGGCGCGACGGCGGTGTCGGCAGGAGCGGGAGGCATTCAGCCGAGCATAGCCCAGCATCCCCGCCCTTCACTGACCAGGGCGCGCCGGCATCGCGCCCACCACGCCCGGCTGGGACTGGCGAGGTGCATTGACACCCCGCCAGCGCACGCTGCCGCCCTCCCCGCCTAGACTGCCGCCCCGTGAACCACGCCCCTGCCGCCATCGACACTCTCTACGAAGACGAGCACCTGCTGGTCTTCGACAAGCCGGCAGGACTGCTGAGCGTGCCCGGCCGGGGCGAGGATAAGCAGGACTGTCTGTCCGCCCGCGCCCAGCGGCGCTGGCCCGACGCCCTGGTGGTGCATCGGCTGGACATGGCCACCAGCGGCCTGATCCTGATGGCGCGCAGCCTCGCCGTCCAACGGATGCTCGGCGAGGCCTTTGCAAGCCGGCAGGTGTGGAAGCGCTACGAAGCCATCGTCGACGGCGCGCTGGAATCCAAGCACTGGCAGACCATCGACCTGCCGCTCATGGCGGACTGGCCCAATCGCCCCTTGCAGAAGGTCGACGCCGCCGGCAAGCCCAGCCTCACCCGCTGGCGGACGCTGCAGTGGTTGCCAGAACGCGCCAGCACCCATGTGCTGCTGGAGCCGCAGACCGGCCGCTCGCACCAGTTGCGGGTGCACATGGCCGCGCTGGGCCATCCGATCCTGGGCGATGCGCTGTACGGCGATGGGCGGGTGGCCGCCGCCGCACCACGCCTGCTGCTGCATGCCACGGTGCTGCAGCTGCGCCATCCGGTGACCGGCGAGGCCTTGCGCGTCGAGAGCCCGGCGCCGTTCGCGCCAAACCCTCAGGATGTGGCCGGAGAAGACCTCAGACCTCCAGCTCCTTGACCACCAGCACCGGCATGGGTGCTTCCTGCAGCACGCGCTGGGTGACGCTGCCCAGCAGCAGCTTTTCGATGCCGGTGCGGCCGTGCGAGCCCATCACGATCAGGTCGCAGCCCAGCGCTTTGGCCGTGTCCACGATGCCTTCGTGCACCACGTGGCCGTCGATCACGCGCTGGTCGCTGTGCAGGCCTTCGGCGGCCAGGGCCGCCACGCCACGGGCGAGGGCCGTGTTGGCGCTGGCCGTGGCAGCGGCCAGGTATTCGTTCTGGCCCAGGGCATAGTCTGCGCCCACGCCGATGAAGGGATAGTTGTCGATGACGTGGATCAGCGTGATGCGGCTGCCGAAGGCCAGGGCCAGGCCGCTCGCCTTGCTCACCGCCAGCATCGACGTCTCGGAGCCGTCGATGGGAACCAGGATGTGGTTGAACATGAAGGTGTCCTCTCGCTGTGGGTTGGTCCTGCCGGTCGGCCTTGCCGCCGGCGCCTTGGTGCACTGTAACCCGCGACCCTGACGGGACCATGTAGGACGCCGGGGCAGCGGCCGGTGGCAGGCCATGAGCCTGCGCTGGATCAATCGCCCTGGAAGCCGCCGGCCCGGCAGGTGATGACCAGCGTGTCGCGCCAGCCCTGCGTCCCGGGGGCGACCGGCTGGATCGGCGTGGATTCATGGATCACGCGCTGATCGTCCAGCAGCATCAGTGTCCAGGGCTCCGTCAGCGTGAAGCGCTCGCCGCGCCGGCCACCCGCCTCGAAGACGCGGGTCTCGCCGCCCTTGATGCCCTGCCGTCCCACGAGTGCGACCGCCACCAGGTCCACGCCATCGCGATGCGCGCCCTCCGGGGTGGGCCGGCCGATGCCGCCTTCGGTGTCGATGCGGAACTGGTGCGCCTCGATGTACCAGCGCTGGTCGCCGCGCAGGGCCGCTGCGGCCTCGGCCGTCTTCAGCAGCAGTCGGCGCCAGGCAGGTCGCGCCACGGTGTCGGGCTCCATGGGCGCGAACCAGCGCTGCATGCCGCCGTGCAGCGCGTTGTATTCGACCGGCTGCCAATGCGCGCGATGCGGCGCCTGCACCAGCGCCCCGCCTTCGGTGGTGAAGCAGGCGTGGCGACGACGGCGGTAGCGCCCGCCGTCCTTCAGGTATTCATCGGGCGGCAGTTGCGCCCAGTCGGGCTGCAAGGCTTCCAGGTCGGTCAGCGGCAGATCCAGCCACTCGGCCACGCCGCGCGGGTTGAGCACGGCATAGCCCTCCTGCCGCAACGTGGCGGCCAGTTCGTCGGGCGGGGTGTAGAGGGGGGAGAAAGCGCTGTTCAAGGCTCGACCTTCACGCCCTTCCAGAAGGCGACGCGGTCTTTCACCATCTCGGCTTCGGGCTTGGGGTCGGGGTAGTACCACACCGCCTCGGGGTTGAGTTCGCCGTTGACCAGCAACGAGTAGTAGCTGGCCGTGCCCTTCCAGGGACACACGGTGTGGTTGTTGCTGAAGGTCACGTACTCGCGCCGCAGCGAATCGGCGGGAAAGTAGTGGTTGCCTTCGACGAGCACGGTGTCGTCGCTTTCGGCGATGGTCACGCCGTTCCAGGTAGCTTTCATGTCGGCAGGAGTTCGTCGCGCCGTCGCCGGGCGCGGGCTGCGATTGTCGCTGCCGGCGCGCTTCGGTGGCGACTCCTGCCGAAGCCAGGGCCACCGGCGGCGGCCTGAACATGGAAACGGGCGCCAACCCGGTCGGCGCCCGCCCGGCTTATGCCGTCACTGCACGGCAGGCAGCCAGTGCACGCTGAAGAGTCGCTGCGGATCGGTCCACACCGGGCCGATGCCGAAGCCCGCCCGCGCCGCCATCGCACGCAGGCCGTCGATGGTGAACTTGTGCGAATACTCGGTGTGCAGCGTCTCGCCCTCCTCGAAGGCATGGCGCTGGCCCTCGAGCGTGACTACCTGCTCGCGGCGACTGACCAGGTGCATCTCGATGCGGCGCATGGGCGCGTTGTAGAACGCCGCGTGGGAGAAGGCATTCACGTCGAAGTCCGCACCCAGTTCGGCATTGGCACGGGCCAGCAGATTGAGATTGAAGGCGGCCGTCACGCCCTGCGCATCGTTGTAAGCCGCATGCAGCAGTTGCGGGTCCTTCACCAGATCGACGCCCAGCAGCAGGCCGCCACCCCGCAGCAGGCGGGCGGCCTGGCGCAGGAAGGCGAGCGCCTCGTCGGGCTCGAAGTTGCCCAGCGTGGAGCCGGGGAAGAAGCCGACACGCCGGCCGGCACCGGCCAGCCGCTCGGGCAGCTCGAAGTGCTGCGTGTAGTCGGCCACCACCGGCGTGACCTCCAGCCCCGGGTAGTCGGTACGCAACTGGCGTGCCGCACCCTGCAGATGTTCTCCCGAGATGTCGATGGGCAGGAATCGGCGCGGCGACTGCAAGGCGTCGAGCAGCAGGCGGATCTTCACCAGCGAGCCGGCACCGAATTCGACGATCTCGGCATCGGGACCGATCTGCTGGGCGATTTCCGGCGCGCGGCTTCGCAGGATCGAGAGTTCGGTGCGGGTGGGGTAGTACTCGGGCAGATCGCAGATGCGGTCGAACAGGCGCGAGCCCTCCGCATCGTAGAACCACTTGGGCGAAATGCGCCGCGGCCGGTGGGCCAGCGCGCTGGCCAGGTCGTCCGCAAAGGCACGGCGGCCGTCGTCGGCAACGCGGGACTGGATGGCGAGGGAGACGGGTGGAGACATCACAGGTCCTTGGCGAGGCGCAGCCCGCTGAATTGCCAGCGGGCGGCCGGCGGAAAGAAGTTGCGGTAGGTCGGCCGCGCATGCCCGGCCGGCGTGGCCACGCTGCCGCCACGCAGCACCAGTTGGCCCACCATGAACTTGCCGTTGTATTCCGCGGCCACGCCGGGAAGCGGCCGGAAGCCGGGATACGGATCGTAGGAGGAGCGGGTCCATTGCCACACGGCGCCCTCCGCCTGGGTGAAACCCGGCAGCGTGGCGGCGGCCACCTCCCACTCGGCCTCGGTCGGCAGGCGCGCGCCGGCCCATTCGGCATAGGCGGCCGCTTCGTAGAAGCTCAGCTGGGCGACAGGCGCATCGGCCTGCAGGGGACGCACACCGTCGAGGCCGAAGACATGCCAGCCCGCCGTGCCATGGTGGCCCGACAGGGCAAGGCGGGGGTCATCCGGCGGCAGCCAGTAGGCCGGGTGCCGCCAGCCATGCGACTGCACCGCAGCCCAGCCGTCGGACAGCCACCAGCGCGCCTGCTCGTAGCCCCCGTCGGCGATGAACTGCGCGAACTCGCCACAGGTCACGAGGCGATCGGCGATGGCAAAGGGTTGCAGCAGCACCGCGTGGCGCGGCCCCTCGTTGTCGAAGGCGAACGCGTCGCCTTCATGCCCGATGGCGGCCATGCCCCCGGGATGCTCCAGCCAGGCCAGCGACGGCGTGGCCGCAGCCAGCCGCAGTGCAGGGGCGGAAGGCGCGCGATACGCAGGCAGCAGCGGGTTGCACGAGAAGGCATGCAGGATGTCGGTGAGCAACAGCTCCTGATGCTGCTGCTCATGGTGCAGGCCCAACGTGAGCACTGGCTCGATCCGCGCCAGCGTCGGTGCGTCGGCCGACGAGAGCAGCGCCTCCACCGCCACGTCCACATGGCGGCGGTAGGCCAGCACCTCCTCCAGCGAGGGACGGGTCAGCAGTCCGCGCTGTGGCCGTGGATGCCGCGGCCCCAGCGCTTCGTAGTAGGAGTTGAAGAGGTAATGGAAGCGCCGATCCAGCGCCTGGTAGCCGGCGGCATGGTGATCGAGCAGCACGGCCTCGAAGAACCAGGTGGTGTGCGCCAGATGCCATTTGGTCGGGCTCGCATCGGGCATCGACTGGATGCACTGGTCCTCGGCGGACAGCGGCGCCGCGAGGGCCATGCTGTGCGACCGGACCTGCCGGTAGGCGTGCAGCAGATCGGGGCTCGCGAGCGCGGTTCTCGAATGGTGGGAAGTCATGAGTCTCCGTGGATGTTCCGGCTCCCGGAAAGCGGGCCAGTCGTCGCGGGATCGGTGTTTGTAGCCGGCCGCATGCCCACGAAACGTAGGACGAAAGCGCGCAGGCCCGCTACGCCGCTGGCGCGCCGACCCGCACTTCCATAATGGGCCGATGCCCTCTGCACAAAGCACCCCTGCCCTTCCACGCGTGGTGATCGTCGGCTGCGGCTTCGGCGGACTCGAGGCTGCGCGCACCCTGCGCGGCAAGCCAATGGACATCGTGGTGATCGAGAAGACCAACCATCACCTTTTCCAGCCCTTGCTCTACCAGGTGGCCACGGCGGGGCTTGCCGCCCCGTCCATCGCGGCCCCATCGCGCTGGCTGTTCCGCAAGCAGCCGAATGTGACCACCCTGCTCGGCGAGGTCGGCGGCATCGATGCAGCGGCGAAGTGCGTGCACCTCACCAATGGCCATGCCGTTCCCTACGACCATCTCATCGTGGCGGCAGGGGCCACCCACAGTTACTTCGGCCATGACGAATGGGCCGCCGACGCGCCGGGACTCAAGACCCTGGCCGATGCCTTCGAGATCCGGCGTCGGGTGCTGACGGCCTTCGAGCTAGCCGAACTGGAGGAAGACCCCGAGCGTCGACGCGCGCTGCTCACCTTCGTGGTGATCGGCGGCGGCCCCACCGGTGTCGAGATGGCCGGCACCCTGGCCGAGATCGCACGTCACACGCTGGCGGGCGAGTTCCGCCGCATCGTGCCTTCGACCGCGGAGGTGCTGCTGGTCGAAGGCAGCAGCCGCGTGCTCCAGGCCATGCCCGAGGGCCTGAGCGAACGGGCCCGGCAGCAACTCGAGAAGCTGGGCGTGAAGGTGCGGCTCAATGCGATGGTCACGCGCATCGATGCCCACGGGCTGGAGGTGCGCGAAGGCGGCAGCGAAGGCGAGGTCGTCCGCATCGACAGCCGCTGCGTGATCTGGGCCGCCGGCGTGGCCGCATCGCCCCTGGGGCGTCTGCTGGGCGAGGCCACCGGCGCCGAATGCGACCGCGCAGGGCGGATCCGCGTGCAGGCCGACCTGAGCCTGCCGGGCCACCCGGAGATCAGCGTGGTGGGCGATCTGGCGGCGGCGATGAGCCATGTGCCGGGACAGGCGCCCCGCCCCGTGCCGGGCGTCTCACCGGCCGCCAAGCAGATGGGACGCACCGCTGCCCGCAACATCCTTGCCCGCCAGGCCGGACGTCCCCCGCAGGCCTTCCGCTACAAGGACTGGGGCAGCCTGGCCACCATCGGCCGCAACGCGGCAGTGGCCGATGTGCCCACGCCCTTCGGCGCGCTGCGCTTTTCGGGCTATCCGGCCTGGCTGTTCTGGTTGTTCGTGCACGTCTATTTCCTGATCGGCTTTCGCAACCGGCTGATCGTGCTGATGGATTGGGCCAGCGCCTACTGGACGTTCCGCCGCAATGCCCGAGTGGTGCCCGAGGTACGGGCCGGCCGGGACTGAGAGGCCCGATGCGCCCCGTCCGACTGCTCAGATAAGCAGCAATCCAAGGAAACACACCGCAACAATGGGGTTTGGCGACGCCGCCACCACCTTATCCCCAACGTTTTCCACAGAAAAACTGGATAGCCGCCATAACCATCATTTCTGACACCCCTGTGTCACTGGCGCGCATTGCTGCGCACCGCCCTGCGCGGCCTTTCTGCTCCCGGGGCGAAGGCGACAAACAGCCGTGAAAGGCAGTACCGACGCGGGGGGCGCGCTGCGCCGAAGACGCTAGTCCTCTCTCAGCTTCTGCTGCCTGCAGATGTTGGAGCCCGTGGTCGTCAGTTGGAGGGATCCACCCATCCATTCCAGCCAGGACAAGGCCACCAGATCGTCGATCGTCGCTTCATCGATCTCGCCGGCACGCCGGCGTTGCAGAAGGTTGGCCACCCGCGGAAGCTCGATGCGCAGTGCATCCTGCCGAGGTCTAGAAAGCGAGGCAGTGTTCATTCGTGCCCTTCCAAGCGTCGATGACACAGCGTAACACCCGCCGTGGCCGCCGGAGGGGATTTTTGAGCAGAGTCAGCCGTGATCGGCTATACTCCGTCGATTGGCCGGGGCGTACTCGCCGCCCCCGCCCTTGATTGGCACCGCGCAGCTTCCCGGGCTGCCCAGGCTTCGGTCCCAAAATTCTGGCCGGACGCCCATCTTCTTCGGCGAGTTCATCGCCCGTCCGCATCACCCTTTCTTGCGGGCTGGATCCACCCCTCAGGGTTTCACTTTTCTGCGCATGGCAGCCTTCGGCTTGCCACCCAGCGCAGGTCCGCGCCGGACGCGGATCACGAACTTCGATTTCATGCAGAACATTCCCGCCCAATCGTTGGGCCGCTACCTCATCACACCGCTGACGCGGCTGACCGACACCGGCCAGTACGCCGCGTCCGTCTCCATCCGCCGCGGCATGCACGACCGGATCTTCCGGTTCATCCCGCGATTCGACAGCGCCGCCAACGCCGAGCGCTATGCCCTCGCCCAGGGCCAGCACTTCGTGCTGAACAACCAGCTGGCCTGATACAGGCCGACCGACCCCATCACTGACAAGGAGCTTCGTGGCCAAGGAAGAACTGATCGAAATGCAAGGCAAGGTGGAAGAAGTCCTGCCGGACTCCCGCTTTCGCGTCACGCTCGACAACGGGCACACCCTCATCTGCTACACGGGCGGAAAGATGCGCAAGCACCGCATCCGCGTGCTGGCCGGCGACAAGGTCTCCATCGAGATGTCGCCCTACGACCTGAACAAGGGTCGCCTCACCTTCCGCCATCTCGAGCAACGCTCGGGTGGAGCCTCTGCCGCGCCGCGCAAGCGTCCGCCGCAGCGCTGATCGCTTCCCCTTCAACCCACCTTGCCGCATCGAACTTCAAACGCGGCAGAACGAAAGAAACCCATGGAAAACAGACTCTACGTTGGCAATCTGGCCTACAGCACCCGTGACGAAAGCCTCCAGCGTCACTTCTCCGAATTCGGCCACGTCAACTCGGCCAAGGTCATGATCGACCGCGACAGCGACCGCTCCAAGGGCTTCGGCTTCGTGGAGATGGGCTCGGCCGAAGAAGCCCAGGCTGCCATCAACGGCCTCAACGGCCAGAGCATCGACGGCCGCGCCGTGACCGTGAACGTGGCCCGTCCGATGACGCCGCGCACCGGTGGCAACGGCGGCGGCGGTGATCGTCGTGGCAGCGGCGGCGGCTACGGCGGCGGTGGCGGTGGCTATCGCAACTCGTACTGAAATCAGCCCTTTGCCCTGCTGGTGCATCCCACCGGCAGGTGCATGGCCTGAATGAGAACGGCCCGCTTCGCGCGGGCCGTTTTCTTTTGTGCCGCAGCGGCCGCCACGGGGCGTCCGCGTCGAGGGGCGGGATGTCTACTTCGCCCCGTCCTCCGCCTCCTGCAGCAGGCGCCACATGACCTTGCCGCTGCCGCTCTTGGGCAGCGCATCGAGGAACTGCACCTGCCGCGGCACCTTGTAGGCGGCCATGTTCTCACGGCACCAGCCGATGATGTCCTCGGCGGTGGTGCCCTTGTGCGTAGGCCGCAGCACCACCATCGCCTTGACCGACTCGCCGCGGTAGGTGTCGCGGGTGGCGATGACGCAGGCCTCCTGAATGGCTGGGTGGCGGAACATCAGCAGCTCCACCTCCGCCGGCCAGACCTTGAAGCCGCTCGCATTGATCATGCGCTTGAGGCGGTCGGTGATGAAGAAGTAGCCCTCCTCGTCCATGCGACCCATGTCGCCCGAGCGGAAGAAGCGCTTGCCCTCGAACTCGATGAAGGCCGATGCGGTCGCATCGGGTCGCTTCCAGTAGCCCTCGAAGACCTGCGGGCCATGGATGATGATCTCGCCGGACTCCCCGGGTGGCAGTTCCTGCAGCGTGTCGGGGTCGACCACGCGCGCGTCCAC
Source organism: Pseudacidovorax sp. (assembly GCF_017991995.1). GTDB lineage: Bacteria > Pseudomonadota > Gammaproteobacteria > Burkholderiales > Burkholderiaceae_C > Xenophilus. The sequence goes on from NZ_JAGOPN010000005.1 coordinate 18,599, forward strand.
GCCCATGAAGGGCATGCCCAGGCATTGCTGCTTGGGATGGTCGGGCGGGTTGCTGTGCGAGGGCGCGGCCGTTTCGGTGAGCCCATAGCCTTCCTGGTAGGCCAGGCCGAACTCGTCCAGCAGCCGCTGCGCCACGGCCTGCGGCATGGCAGCCCCGCCACCGCCGATGTAGATCAGGCTGGACAGGTCGTAGTTCTTGAAGTGCGGGCTGGCCAGCAGGTCGATCACCATCGTCGGGATGTTGGTCCAGCTCGTGACCTTGCGGGTGGAGATGAGGTGCCCGGCCACGTCGCGGTCCCAGCGCGGCATGATGACCAGCGCCGCCGCCGCCAGGATGGCCGTGTGCATCATGCTGACGATGCCGGTGATGTGGAACATGGGCACCACCGCCAGCACCACGGTGTCGGCATGGGCGCAGCCCCACATCTGGCCCGAGACGGCGTTGTGCATCAGGCTGCGGTGCAGGTGGACGCAGCCCTTGGGCAGGCCGGTGGTGCCGCTGGTGTAGGGCAGCAGGGCCATGTCGTCGGCGCCCACCTCGTGCGCCGGCGCGGGCGCGTTGCGGGCCATCAAGTCGGTCCAGGCATGCACCTCGCCGCCATCGAGCCGCGGAAGTTCGTGGCGGGTGAGCAGCCAGTTCTTCCAGGCCGGCGCCATGGACGGGCCGTCCGCCGCTGCCGCATCGAAGGCATCGGTGAACTGGGTGACGACCAGGTGCGCGAGCCGTTCCCCCTCGGGCAGTGCATCGCTCGCCTTGGCCAGCTCTGGCGCCAGATCGGCCGTGGTGATGGCGACCTTGGCGTCCGGATCGCTGATGTAGTGCTTGAGCTCCTCGGCCCGGTTCATCGGGTTGACGGGCACCACCACGGCGTTGGCCCGCAGGATGGCGAAATGCGCCACCACCAGTTGCGGCGTGTTCTGCATGTCCAGCACCACGCGGTCGCCGCGGCGCACGCCCAGCGCATGCAGCGCGCCGGCCAGTGCCTCGACCTGCGCCGCCAGTTCGCGGTACGAGGTCACGCGGTCGAAGTAGACCAGCGCCGCCTTGTCGGGATAGCGCTGCGCGCTGGTGGCCAGGTTGTGCCACAGCGAGGTGGCGGGCAGCGTGATGGCGTGCGGCAGGCGTTTGGGCCAGAAGCGGTAGTGCGGGCGGTCGGCAGACATGGGTGAGGGAATGCGGTGTCGCGACAAAAGCCGCCAGCCTACGCCCCGCCCCCGGGCACACGACACCGGGAAAGCCCCTTCCGCGTCACATAGGCGACGAGTCCGCGCCCTCGCCGGTCCAGCCGCCCAACGCCCCGAACAGGCACACGCCGCCAGCGCCCCGCGCCTTGGCCAGGTACATGGCGCTGTCGGCCCGGCGGATCAGCTCGTCCGGGTCGTCGCCCACGCCGGTGGACAGCGCGATGCCCACGGACGCCTTCACCGACAGGGTCTGCGTGTCGACCTCCATCGGCTGCCCCAGCGCGAGCAGCATGCGCTCGGCCAGCGAACGCGCGGCCGAAGGCGCGTTGGTGCCGTGCTGCAGCAGCGCGAATTCGTCGCCGCCGATGCGCGCCAGCACGTCGCCCGGCCCGATCACCTCGCGCATGCGCCGGGCGGCGGTCACCAGCACCTTGTCCCCGGCCGCATGGCCGTAGCGGTCGTTGATGGGCTTGAAGTTGTCGATGTCGATGTAGTGCACGGCGAAGCCCTCGCCGCCGTGGCTGGCGGCCAGCGCGGCGCCGGCCATGTGCTCCAGGAAGACCTCGCGATTGACCAGGGAGGTCAGGCCGTCGTGGCGCGCCAGGTAGCGGATGCGCTCCTCGCTGCGGCGGCGGTCGGTGATGTCGGTGTAGGTGAGCACGGCGCCGCCGCCATCCATGGGCACGCTGTAGACCTCGATCACGCGGCCATCGGGCTGCTGGCGTTCGTAGCGGTAGGGCTGGTCGAAGGGGATCGCCTGCGGCTGCGCCGCCAGTCCGGGCGGCATGCCGCGGGCCACACGCTGGGCGAGCTGGATCGCCTGCACCTCGCGAAAGGCCGGCCGCGACGCCATCAGCTCGGGCGGCAGGTCCAGCAGTTCCACCACCCGCTTGTTGCAGACCTCCACCACGCCCTGGGGGTTGACCATGATGATGCCCTGCTCCATCCGCTCGAGCGCGGCCTCCAGCATGGTGGACTTCTGGCGCAGCAGCGTGTCGCTTTCCCAGGTGCGCCAGTTGGCCATCAACAGCTGCTGCTGCTGGCGCTTGAGCAGCGTGATGTCCACATGGGCGAAGAAGCAGGTGCCGCCGGCGCTGCGCTCGCCGATCACCCGGCTCCAGCGCGCATCGGGCAGCGGCAGCTCGAAGGGCGCGCCGGTGAAGTGCAGGTTCTCGCCCAGGATGGCCACGCCCTCGTCGAACATTGCCCGCTCCCCCTCGCGCGCCGTGGCGGACCAGGCGGCGCGAAAGACCTGCTCGAAGGTGCTGCCGATGGCCGCCTGGCGCTCGCGCAGGCCGTACATCGCCAGGAAGGGCTCGTTGACCCAGACGATGCGCTGGTCGGGCGACGTGATCATCACGCCGTCCGGCATGTGGTCCAGCAGCGCCTGGCTGTCCAGGCCGGCGATGCCCGAGGTGCCGGCGGAGCCCGACAGCTGCACGCCGCCCTCCTCGCGCCACATGCGCACCCGGCCGATGCCGGGCATGGGCAGGGACGACACCCACAGGCACCGCCCCCGGTGCTCGAAGGCGAAGGGCCGGTGCTGCGCACGGTGGCGCTGAAGGCCCTCGGCAACGAAGCGGTCGAGCTGGCCGCGCTCGTCGGACGCCAGCCTTACGCCGTAGAAGCGGCGCAGGTTGTCGCGGTACGACTCGCCGACATGCACATGGCCCTCGTGTTCCGGAAAGAAACGCAGGAAGGTGCGGTTCCAGAGCAGGCAGCGGTCCTGGTCGTCGAACAGGCACAAGCCCACCGCCAATCCGTCCAGCGCATCGGCCATCACGCGCACAGGCCCGGTCAGGTCATGGACCAGGTCAGGCTTCAGCGGGTCGTCGAGATCCATCGAAAGAGGCGTGGCGCTGGCGGTCAGGGCAAGGGCTTTCAGGGGGACATGCCTGCGGCCGGCAGACGGTCATCCGGAGTTTTCTTCTCTTATCGGCATTTCCGCGCCGTCCTGAATACATTTTGCCTCGTTCCTGACAATGTAAAACATACGTTTGCGGTATTTGAATAACTGTCGTGCCGTGGCAGCCCAAGTGCGGAACCCGCAACAGCGCGCGGCCGTCGACCGCTGCGGCTGCCTCAGACGGGGGCGACGTGATCGGCGAAGCGCTGGGCCACGGCGGGCAAGCCGTCGAAACGCTGCGCGTACAGGCGCAACTCCCGCCGAGCCCAGACATCGGTGAGCGGCACGGCGCGCAGGGGCGTGCCTTCGGCCAGCGCGCGGAAGGCGCCTTCGGGCATCACGCCGACGCCCAGTCCCGCCTCCACCATGCGGCAAAGGGCGCTCAGGCTGTCCACTTCGATGTGACGGCGCAACACACGGCGGGTGCTGCTGGCTTCCTGCGACAGCGCCGCCTGCACCGTGCTGCTGTCGCGCAGGCCCACCTGCGGCCAGTCCAGCGTGCGCGCATAGGCCACCCGCCGCAGCCGCGCCAGTGCATGGCCGCGCGGCACGACCAGCACCAGCTGCTCCTGCCGGTAGGGCCGGCTTTCCAGGCCCAGCACGTCGTCGCTGGGCCCGCACACGCCCACGTCGGCCGTCCCCTCGCGCACCGCCTGCGCCACCGCGCGGCTGGCGGCCTGGCGCAGGTCGATGCGGATGTCGGGATGGCGACGCATGAAGTCGGCCAGGTCCGCCGGCAGGAACTGCTCCACCGCCGAGGCACTGGCGCACACGCGCACGCGGCCGCGGATGCCCTGGGCGGCTTCGGCAAGATCCTCGCGCAGGTGTTCGACCGCCAGCAGGATGGCCTGCGCATGCGACAACAGCACAAGGCCCAGCGGCGTGGGCCGCACGCCCCGGGCATGGCGCACCAGCAGCGGCGCCTGGGCCAGCGACTCCAGCTCGGCGATGCGCTTGCTGGCGGCCGAGGCGACCAGTTGCGCGCGCTCGGCCGCGCGGGCGATGCTGCCCGTCTCGCACACCAGCACGAAGAGGTCGAGCGTGCCGACATCGAGCTGCCGGGCAAAGCTGCGGGGAGAAGGAGGACGGGGCATGCGGGCGTTCGGGCGTCGGGCGCGGGCCGCCCGGGGCCGAGCCATCGCGGATCGGAACGGCTCGCGGAGATTTTTGCACTTCGCCGCGCCGAGACGGCTGCCTAGGATGCGCCGCTTGCTCCTTTCTGCAAGCCCATGATCTTTTCCGAATCCGACGCCGCCTCCGTGGCCCGCGCCCTGGTCGAGGCCGACGCCGTGCGCCTGGCCGAAGGCACCCCCTTCTTCTACACCTCGGGCTGGGCCAGCCCGGTCTACGTCGATGTGCATGCCCTGCTGGCCGAACCCGCGCGTCGACGCCAGTTGCTGGACCGCATGGCCGAGGCGGTGGCGCCGCGGGTGCGCGAACAGGGCATCGGCGCCGTGGTGGGCACCGAAAGCTCGGGCATCGCGCTGGCCGCCTGGCTGGCCGAGCGCCTGTCGTTGCCCCTGCTCACGCTGCGCAAGCGGCCCATCGGCTGGGGCGTGCAGGCGCAGTTGCAGGGGCGGCTGGCTCCGGGCTGCCGCACGCTGCTGGTGGACGACGTGAGCACCGACGGCCGCTCCAAGAACGCCGCCGCGGCCGCGCTGCGCCAGACCGGCGCGCAGGTGGACGACGTGCTGGTGCTGTTCGACTACGCCATCTATCCGCAGGTGCCGCCCGCCTCGGCGCCGGTGGCGCTGCACGCCCTGGCCTCGTGGCGCCATCTGCACGCGGCCCTCCAGCAGGCGGGCTGCCTCGACGACGCCGCGCTGAAGATGCTGGCCGAATTCAGCGCCGCCCCCATCGAATGGTCGGTGGCCCACGGCGGCACGGGGGTGGCGGCATGACGCCCTTCGATCTTCTGGACCGAATCGGCCAGGCCACCCATGACGGCCTCGGCATCACCCGCGAAAGCTATGGCGACGGCGAAAGCGCCGCGCTGACGCTGCTGACGCAGGAGGCCGAAGCAATGGGCTTGGCCGCCGAGACCGACCGCGCCGGCAACCTGTGGCTGCGCATCGCGGCCGACCGTCGGGACGAACCGGCCGTGGTCATCGGCTCGCACGTCGACTCGGTGCCGCAGGGCGGCAACTACGACGGCCTGGCCGGCGTGGTGGCCGGCATCGCGGTGCTGCAGGCGCTGGCGGCCGACTGGCAAAGCCTTCCGCCGCTGCGCGTGCTGGCGCTGCGCGGCGAGGAAAGCGCCTGGTACGGCCGCGCCTATGTCGGCTCCCTGGCGCTGCTGGGCCGCCTGCCCGCCTCGGCGCTGGCGCTGCGCCATCGCACGGGCACCGGCACGCTGGGCGAGGCCCTGGCCCGCTGCGGCGCCGACGTGGCGGCCATCGCACGCGGCGAGCTGCTGCTGCCGGCGCCCGTCGCCGCCTACCTGGAACTGCACATCGAGCAGGGCCCGGTGATGGTGGCCCGCGGCTGGCCGGTGGCGGCCGTCACCGGCATCCGCGGCAACCTGCGCCACAACCGCGTGCGCTGCCTGGGCGAGACCGGCCACTCGGGCGCCGTGCCGCGCTGGCTTCGCCACGACGCGGTGCTGGCCGTGGCCCAGCTGCTGGCCCGCATGGACGAGCACTGGCGCGTGCTGCTGCAGATGGGCATGGACCTGGTGATGACCGCCGGCATCTTCACCACCCCTGCCGCCTCGCATGCGGTGTCGGTGATCCCGGGCGAGGTGCAATTCAGCTTCGAGGTGCGCAGCCAGGATGCCGAGACGCTGCGCCGCTTCCATGCGCTGTTGAAGCAGGAATGCGAGACGGTGGCCGCGGAGCGCGGCGTGCGCTTCGAATTCGACGAGCCTGTCGCCAGCGCGCCCGCCACGATGGACGAGGGCTGGATCCGCCGCTTCGAATCGGCCGGCGCCGCGCTCGGCCAGCCGCTGGAGCGCCTGCCCAGCGGCGCCGGCCACGACGCCGCCGTGTTCGCCGCCGCCGGCATTCCTTCGGCCATGCTCTTCGTGCGCAACGCGCACGGCTCGCACAACCCGCACGAGGCCCTTGCGCGCGAAGACCTGGATGCCGGCATCGCCGTGCTGCGCGAAGCCGTGGCCTCGCTGCGGGCCGACCTGCCGGTCGGCGCGCTCGCCCCTGCCCCCCTTACCGCAGAGGCCGCGCCATGAACTGCACCGTTGTCGACGATCTGCCCGCCACCTGCGCCACGGCCGCCCCGGCCCGGGTGGCCAGCCACCACTGCCGCGTGACTGCCCACCAGGCGGTCAATGCGCGCTACCGCTACCTGCGGCTGCAGGCGGAGGCCGACCTGGCCGGCAGCACGCGGCCCGGGCAGTTCTATCAACTGCGCTGCCCGCAGACGAGCGCGCTGCAGCCCTTCCTGCTGCGGCCCATGAGCGTCTACGGCACGGGGCCGGAAGCCGGCACGGTCGAATTCCTCTATGCCGTCGCGGGCACCGGCACGCAGGCGCTGGCCACGCTGGCCGAAGGCCAGTCGATGGAGATCGTCGGTCCGCTGGGCCAGGGATTCACACTCGACGCGGGGGCCCGGCGCGTGCTGCTGGTGGCCCGCGGCGTGGGTTTGGCCACCATGGCGCCGCTGGTGCGCCGAGCGGCGCAGGCCGGCATCGCCATCGACGTGCTGCTTTCCGCCCGCAGTCCGGCCGACGCGATGGCCGACGAACTGCTGCGCGGCGCACCGGCCACGGTGCATGCCGTCTTCGACAGCGATGGCAGCTCCGCCGTGGACCGCGTCGAACCGCTGCTGGCCGGCCTGCTGACCGCGGGCTGCGACGCCGTCTACACCTGCGGCTCCGAGCGACTGGCGCTGCTCCTGCGCCGGCTGCTGCAGCCGCATCCGCAGGTCCGGGCCGAGGTGGCGCTGGAGCAGCGCATGGCCTGCGGCATGGGCGTGTGCCTGTCCTGCGTGCGGCCCTTCGAGCAGGACGGCCGCGTCGCCCTGCAGCGCGTCTGCCGCGAGGGCCCGGTGTTTCCGTTGCGCGAGATGGTGGGAGGCTGGCATGGCTGATCTCTCGGTGCGCATCGGCAGCCTGGCGCTGCGCAACCCGGTGATGCCGGCTTCCGGCTGCTTCGCCGTCGAGTACCAGGAAGCGCTGGACCTGGGCGCCCTCGGTGCCCTGGTGATCAAGAGCGTCACGCCCAGGACGCGCGTGGGCAACCCGACGCCCCGCGTGGCCGAGGTGCAGAGCGGCCTGCTCAACTCCATCGGCATCCCCAGCAAGGGGCTGGACGCCTTCGTGCGCGACGTGCTGCCGGCCTACCAGGGCTTCGGCACGCCGGTGGTGGTCTCGCTGTCGGCCGATACGGTGGCCGAGTTCGCGGCGGCCGTGCAGGTGTTGTCGAGGCCCGGCGTGGCCGCCATCGAGGCCAACATCTCCTGCCCCAACCTGGAGGCCGACGGCCTGGCCTTCGCCATGAGTGCGCGCAGCACGCACGACGCCATCGCCGCCATGCGGCGCGCCACCGGCCTGCCGCTGTGGGCCAAGCTGACGCCCAACGCAGGCGACGTGTCCGCCATCGCCCGCGCCGCCGAAGCGGCCGGCGCCGACGCGGTGGTGATGGGCAACACGGCGCTGGGCATGGCCATCGACGTGCACACCCGCCGCCCGCGGCTGGGCAATGGCATGGGCGGACTGTCGGGGCCGGCGCTCAAGCCGGTCACGCTGCGCATGACCTACCAATGCGCGCGGGCGGTGCGCATCCCGGTCATCGGCTGCGGCGGCATCGCCACGGCCGAGGACGCCGTCGAATACCTGCTGGCCGGCGCCACCGCCATCCAGGTGGGCACGGCCTCCTTCATCGATCCCGCCGCGATGCAGCGCATCGTGGCCGGGCTCCACGATTACTGCGCCGCACACGGCGTGGCGCGGGCGGCCGAGCTGACCGGGGCCGTCCAGATGGAAGGCGAGGAACAACGCAGTTGGCGGGCGCAGGCCGCCGCCTGGGCCTAACGCCGCCGCCGCACTCCAAGCGTGCGGCCCTCGCGTGGCCGTGGTGCACGCCAGGGCGGTTCATCCCAGGAATGAACCACATTCGTGCGCCAGGCTTGCATACCAGATTGGCATGCTTCGTGCTCGCCATCCGCGCATGGCGATCTCGTCCACCGACATCAGCAACCGCATCGTCGAAGCGGTCCTGGCCCAGAAGCTGGCGCCCGGCTCCCGCCTGGGCGAGCAGGAGCTGGCGCTGCTCTTCGACTGCAGCCGCACCATCGTGCGCGAGGCGCTCACCCGCCTGGCGGCGCGCGGCATCGTCACGGTGAGCGCCCGCCGCGGCTGGTACCTGATCGAGCCCTCGCAGGACGAGGCGCGCGAGGCCTTCGAGGCCCGCCGCGTGATCGAGACCGGCCTGATCCGCCAGAGCGCCAGCGGCGTGCGCAAGGAGGCCCTCAAGCGACTCAAGCTGCACCTGCAGCAGGAAAAGGCCGCCCTGCGGCAGGACGACATCGGCAAGCGCAGCTACCTGCTGGGCGACTTCCACGTCTGCCTGGCCGACTGCCTGGGCAACTCGCTGCTGGCCGACACCCTGCGCGACTACACCGCCCGCACCACGCTGATCGCGATGCGCTACCAGTCCACCCACGATGCCGAGCAGTCCTGCGAGGACCACGTGCGCATCGTCGAGGCCCTGGAGCGCGGCGCCATCGCCGAGGCCGAGGCGCTGATGGCCGAACACATCGGCACGGTGCAGGCGGCGCTGAGCGTCTCCACCGCGCCCGACCCGCTGGCGCGACTGCGCGAAGCCCTGGCGCCCGTGCGGGCGGGCGGCGCCAACCCCGACGCCGCCCCCTCGGCACAGCTTTTGCGAACCACCCCGTCCAAGGCTGCTGCGCGCAAGCGCGGCGCCGCCGGCGGCCCCGATTCCTCCGACGACTCCTCCACCTACCTGGGAAAGCTTCTATGACGCCCTCCAAACGCCTCTTCACCCTCGGCCTGGCCGCTGCCGCACTGTTCGCCGGTGCCGCGCATGCCCAAAGCGCGCTGGACAACGTGCTCAAGTCCAAGACGCTGAAGGTGGCCATTCCCACCGACTACCCGCCCTACGGCTTCGTCGGCACCGACATGGCGCCCCAGGGCCTGGACATCGACATGGCCAAGCTGATCGCCTCGAAGATGGGCGTCAAGCTGGAACTGGTGCCGGTGACCAGCGCCAACCGCATCCCCTACCTGCAGACCAAGAAGGCCGACCTGGTCATCAGCACGCTGGGCAAGAACGCCGAGCGCGAGAAGGTCATCGACTTCAGCTCGGCCTATGCGCCCTTCTTCCAGGGCGTGTTCGCCAAGAAGACGATGGCCGTCAAGGACTTCAAGGACCTCACCGGCAAGACCGTGGCCGTGACCCGCGGCGCCATGGAAGACCAGGAGCTGAACAAGGTCGCCCCGAGCGGCGTGGACTACCGCCGCTTCGAGGACAACAACGCCACCGTCGCCGCCTACGTGGCCGGCCAGACGCAGGTGATCGCCATGAGCGGCGCCGTGGCCGCCGAGATGATCCGCAAGAACCCGCAGATCAACACCGAGTTCAAGCTGCTGCTCAAGGACAGCCCCTGCTTCGTGGGCATCGCCAAGGGCGAGGACGCGCTGAAGGCCAAGGTCAACGAGATCATCGCCAACGCGAAGAAGGACGGCACGCTGGACAAGATGTCGAAGCAGTGGCTGGGCAAAGCCGCTGGCGACCTGCCGGTCTGATAGCACCCCCATTGCTTGATCGCGTCCTGTAGCCGTATTGCCCGAGACCTCCCATGACCTTCGACTTCTGGGCCATCCTTTCGGAATGGCCGCTGCTCCTCAAGGGGGTGGCGTGGACCCTCGGGCTCACGGCCATCGCCACCGTGATCGGCATGGCGCTGGGCATCGGCTGCGCCTGGGCGCGGGCCTGGGGGCCGGGCTGGCTGCGCTGGGTGGTGGGCACCTATGTGGAGCTGATCCGCAACACGCCCTTCATCGTGCAGCTGTTCTTCATCTTCTTCGGACTGCCGGCCGCAGGGGTGAAGCTCACGCCCGAGGTGGCGTCGATCATCGCCATGGTGCTCAACCTCGGCGCCTATGCCACCGAGATCATCCGCGCCGGCGTGGAGGCCACGCCCAAGGGCCAGATCGAGGCCGCCGCCAGCCTGGCGCTGACGCGGGCCCAGACCTTCGTGCGCGTGGTGCTGCCGCCCGCCATGAAGAAGGTGTGGCCGGCCATGGTCAGCCAGATCATCATCGTGATGCTGGGCTCGGCGGTGTGCGGCCAGATCTCGGTCGAGGAGCTGAGCTACGCCGCCAACCTCATCCAGAGCCGCAACTTCCGCGCCTTCGAGGCATTCATCGTCGCCACGGTCATCTACCTGCTGCTGGCCATCGGCGCACGGCGCCTGTTCAACTGGGCCGGCCCCCGGTTCTTCGGCCGCTGAAGGAGCACCACGATGGTCGAATTCACCCTCTGGGACATCCTCCGCAACCTGCTGCTCGCCGCCCGCTGGACGGTGGTGCTGTCGCTGATCGCCTTCGTGGGCGGCGGCGTGGTCGGCGGCCTGCTGCTCGCGGCGCGGCTGCGCGGCGGCAAGGCCGTGCAGCGGCTCATCGGCGGCTATGTGCAGCTCTTCCAGGGCACGCCGCTGCTGATGCAGCTCTTCCTGGCCTACTTCGGCATCGCGCTCTTCGGCATCGACGTGTCGCCGTGGACCTCGGCGGCCTTCGCCCTCACGCTCTACACCAGTGCCTTCCTCACCGAGATCTGGCGCGGCTGCGTGGCCGCCATCCCGCGCGGCCAGTGGGAGGCGTCCTCCAGCCTGGCGCTGAACTTCGGCGAGCAGATGCGGCATGTGATCCTGCCGCAGGCCGTCAAGATCGCCATCGCGCCGACGGTCGGCTTCCTGGTGCAGGTCATCAAGGGCACGGCGCTGGCCTCGGTCATCGGCTTCGTGGAGCTGACCAAGGCGGGCGGGATGATCTCCAACGCCACCTTCCGCCCCTTCACCGTGTTCGCCTGCGTGGCGCTCATGTACTTCGCGCTGTGCTTCCCCGTCAGCCTCTACGCCAAGCATCTCGAAAGAAAGACCCATGGCCGCCGTTCCTGAAACCCACGCCCATGTCGAGCCCGGCGCGCCCATCGTGCGCATCACGGCGCTCAAGAAGTCCTACGGCAGCAACCAGGTGCTCAAGGGCATCGACCTGGAAGTAGCACGTGGTGAGGTGATCGCCATCATCGGCAAGAGCGGCTCGGGCAAGAGCACCCTGCTGCGCTGCATCAACGGCCTGGAGGAGTTCCAGGAAGGCGCGCTCACCGTCGACGCCAAGCCGCTGCTGCACGACAGCGCCATGGCCATGCGCGAGCTGCGCCAGCGCGTGGGCATGATCTTCCAGAGCTTCAACCTGTTCCCGCACCTGTCGGTGGGCCGCAACGTGATGCTGGCGCCCACGCTGGTGAAGAAGAAGAACAAGGCCGAGACCGAGGCACAGGCGCGCAAGCTGCTCGCCCGCGTGGGCCTGGCCGAGAAGTTCGACGCCATGCCCGACCAGCTGTCGGGCGGCCAGCAGCAGCGCGTGGCCATCGCCCGTGCCCTGGCCATGGAGCCGGCCGTGCTGCTGTGCGACGAGATCACCTCCGCGCTCGATCCCGAGCTGGTGGGCGAGGTGCTGCGCGTGGTGGAGTCACTGGCCGACGAAGGCATGACGCTGCTGATGGTCACGCACGAGATGAGCTTCGCCCGCAAGGTGAGCGACCGCGTGATCTTCATGCACCAGGGCCGCGTGCACGAGATGGGCCCGCCGGCCGAGCTCTTCGGCAATCCGCAGACGGCGGAGCTGAAGCAGTTCCTGTCGTCGCTGCACGACTGAGCGATCGTCACGCGCGGCAGAGGCCGCTCACTATCATCGGCGCCCTCACAAGAACGGAGACGCCGATGAAGCAAGAACACCGCATCCGCCGCCGGCGCGGCCTGGCCACCCTGCTGGGCACGCTGGCCCTTTGCACGGGCCTGGCCGCGCAGGCCGCCTTTCCCGACAAGCCGCTGAAGATCGTCATCGGCTTTCCCGCCGGCGGCCCGCTGGACCAGCATGCCCGCCTGCTCACCGACCGGCTGCAGGCCGTGCTCGGCCAGCCGGTGCTGGTGGACTACAAGCCCGGCGCAGGCGGCTCGGTGGGCGCCGACTTCGTCGCCAAGAGCCCGGCCGACGGCTATACGCTCATGCTCGCCAACACCGGCGTGGCGGTGATCAACGGCGCGCTCTACCGCAGCCTGCCCTACAACACCCTGCGCGACTTCACGCCCGTGGCGCGCACCGCCATGCAGCCGCTGGCACTGCTGGTCAACAACAACGTGCCCGCCAGGACGCTGGGCGAGTTCATCCAGTACGCCAAGGCGCGGCCGGGCCAGATCAACTACGGCTCGGCCGGCAACGGCGGCATCAGCCACCTGGTGCCCGAGATGTTCAAGAGCGCGGCCGGTGTCTTCATGGTCCACATTCCCTACCGCGGCAGCGCGCCGGCCTTCACCGACCTGATGGGCGGACAGGTGCAGTTCATGGCCGAGTCCATTCCCCAGGCCGCGAGCTACCACAAGCAGGGCAAGGTGCGCGCCCTGGCCGTGACCAGCCGCGAGCGCAACCCAGCGCTGCCGGACATCCCGACCGCCATCGAGGCCGGGCTCAAGGGCTTCGAGGTGGTGGGCTTCTACGGCTTCTTCGTGCCGGACGGCACGCCCCGGGAGGTAGTCGACAGGCTGAGCGGCGCCTTCCAGCAGGTTCTGGCCCAGCCCGACCTGAAGAGCCGCATGGTGAGCCAGGGCGCGGATCCGGCCTTCCTCGGCAGCGCGGACTTCGGCCGTTTCCTGCAGGCGGAAACGCCGCGCTGGGCGGCGGCGGTGAAGGCCTCCGGCGCGCGGCTGGACTGAACATGCGGGCGGCGCCCTCGGCCCCACCGGCCGCTCGATGCCACGCGCATTGATCGAAGGCCGACGAAACATGCGGACACCACCTCTTCGATGGTCGAGGAACCCATCCCCCACCCCACCTTCAAAGCTCGCATGACGCACCCCGACCTCGCCGCCCGCCGCCGCCTTCTCGCCAGCGGCGGCGCCCTTCTCCTGCTGGGTGCCGTCCCACTGCGCAGCGCATGGGCCGGTTTCAACTTCTTCACCAGCGAGTACACCGCCTCGCGCGAGGAACTGCAGGCCCAGGTGGCGAAGAAATTCCCCTTGCGCCAGAGCGCCGGCGGCCTACTGGACGTCACGCTGCGCGACCCGCGGCTGGACCTGGACCCGGGCGCCAATCGCGCGATGCTGACCACCGCCGTCACCATCGCCAGCCCCTTCCTCAACCCCTCGCAAGTGGGCGGCCAGGTGGCTGTGAGCAGCATGCTGCGCTACGACCCCGAGACGCTGAGCCTGCGCCTGGACCAGCCGCGCGCGGAGCGCGTGGTGTTCGACGGCGTGGCTGGCCAGGACGCCGTGCGCCTGCAGCGCGCGGGCGCCGCCGTCGCGCAGGAGCTGCTGCAGGGCCAGGCCCTGCACACCTTCCGCAAGGAAGACCTGACCGTCGGCCGCAAGACCTACGAGATCGGCGACATCACCATGCTGGCGGACGGCATCAAGGTGCAGCTCCGATAGCGTGCGAAGGACGCGGCCACGCACGCTTCGCCGTGGCCGCGTCGCACGGGCACTGCAGGGCGCGTCCCGGCTGCTTGCCACACGTCCCGTGTCCCCGGGCAAACCCCGGCGCTGGCGCTGACGCCACCGTCATCGGCGGCGTCCAGAATCAGGGCATGTCCACGTCGCCTCCCCAGCCCCTGTCCCGCCGCGCCCTGCTCGGCCGCGGCACCCTCGTCCTGCTTCCCGCCTTCGCCAGCCTGGCCGCCTGCCGGGCCGTGCCCGAGGCGCCAACGCAGCGCTTGCTCGACCTGCAGGCGCATCGCGGTGGCCGCGGCCTCGCACCCGAGAACACGCTCGCCGCCTTCGACCACGCAATCAGCCTCGGCGTCACCACGCTGGAGCTCGACATCGGTCTCACGGCCGACGGCGTGGCCGTGATCTCCCACGACACCGCCCTCAACCCCGACCACACGCGCGACGCCCAGGGCCGCTGGCTGAGTGCCACCGGCCCCGCCATCCATCAACTGACCCTGGCCCAGCTCAAGACCTACGACGTCGGCCGGCTGAACCCGAACACCCAATACGGCCAGCAGTTCGCCACGCAGGTGCCGCGCGACGGCGAACGCATTCCCACCCTGGCAGAGCTGTTCGCGCTGGCCGACCGGCGCGGCGCGGGCCAGATCAGCTTCAACATCGAGACCAAGGTCGACCCCACCAAGCCCGCGGAGACCGCGTCGCCCGAAGCCATCACCGACGCCATCCTGGCCGAGGCGCGGCGCGCCGGACGAATCTCTCACGTGACGCTGCAGAGCTTCGACTGGCGTAGCCTGGTGTATGCCGAGACGCGCGAACCCCGTCTCTGGCGCGCCTGGCTCACCAGTCCGCGCACCGTGCAGGACAGCCGCTGGACCGCGGGCCTGCGCCTGGCCGACCATGGCGGCAGCGTGCCGCGGCTGATCGATGCCGCATCGCGGCGCGGCAAGGGCCTGTCCATCTGGTCGCCGGCCTTCGGCGACCTGCAGCCCCAGCAGGTGAAGGAGGCCCACGACGTGGACCTGAAGGTGCTGCCCTGGACGGTCAACAACCCCGCCGACATGGCCCGCCTGATCGACATGGGCGTGGACGGCCTGATCACCGACTATCCCGACCGGCTGCGCGCGCTGATGCAGGAACGCGACCTGCCGCTGCCGCCTGCGCTGCCGGCACGGTCCGCCTCAGCCTGACCTTTGCAGGCCGCGCCCCTGCACCGTACCGACCTCGAACACCCCGCTCGCGCCATGAACACGACCACCGACGCCGCCACCGCCCAGGACCAGCTCGCCCGACTCGCCGACCTGCTCGCCGCCACCCGCCGCGATCCGCTGCAACTTGGCCGCCTGTGCGACCACGCCCGCCAGGCCTCTGCGCTGCAGGCCGCGCTCCCACCGCGCTACGCGCCCGTCCTGCTCGACGTGGTGGACCGCCTGGAATCCAGCGCCTTGTTCAGCGAGGAAAGCTGCTCCTTCAGCCAGAAGGACCTGCTGGACAGCCTGCAGCTGTGGACGGACAAGGCGCGGGGTGTGCTGCTGGGCGGCTGAGTCTTCCTCGTGCACCTCTATGCACGGCGATGGGGGACTCAGTCCGGCTTGAGGCCGGCGCGCTCGATCACCGGCTTCCATCGCTGCAGTTCGTCACGCATGAAGGCCGCGAGTTGCTCCGGGGTCCCGCCGACCGGATCGAAGTAGGCGCCGAGCAGACGCTGTCGGACTTCAGGCTCGGCGAGCACAGCGGCGATTTCCCGGCTCATGCGCTCGACCACCGGCCGCGGTGTGTCGCGTGGCGCCATGTAGGCGAACCAGGGCACGGCCTGGATGTCCGGCAGACCGGACTCGCGCAGCGTCGGCAGATCGGGCAACAGCGCGGAGCGCTGCGCGGACGTCACGGCCAAGGCCTTGAGCTTGCCCGCCTTGACCTGCGGCATCACCGTCACAGGTGGCAGGCAGGCAAACTGCACATCCCCCTGCACCAGCGCCGTCACCGCCTGCGCCGACGAGGCGTAGGGAATGTGCACGGCGAATGACTGGGTCTTCGCCTTGACGAGCTCCACGCCGAGGTGCGCGATGGACCCATTGCCCGTGGAGGCGAAGTTGTACTTGCCGGGGTTGCGCCGCAGCGCATCCAGCCATCCCTTGACCGAATCGATGCCCGTCTGCGCATTGACGGCACAGACGTTGGGTGTGGTGGCTGCCAGCGATACCGGAGCCAGGTCACGGAAGGGGTCGTAGGGCAGGTTGCGGTAGAGCACCGTGTTGTAGACCAGCGGGGCATTGACCGACAGAAGGAAGGTGTAGCCATCCGGACTGGCCTTGGCCACCACGTCGGTGCCGGCGTTGCCGCCAGCCCCGGCGCGGTTCTCGACGATCACCGGCTGGCCCAGCCTCGGCGCCAGGCGGTCATTGACGATGCGCGCGAGGATGTCCGGCGACGAGCCGGCGCCAAAGGGCACGACGATGCGAATCGGGCGCCTGGGCCAGTCCTGCGACACGGCAGCGTTCTGGGCTTGAGCGGGCAAGGCTGCCGACACGATGGCCGCCAGCGCGGCCCATTGGAGGGTATGTCGACGCAACAGGGTCATTGGCCATCCTCCACCGGGGCCATGGCCGCATGGTCCTGCTGCTCGCGCGCGATGAAACCGGCCACCATCGCGCGATAGCAGGCGTCCACCACTTCGGGATAGGCGCCCTTGGCCTCGGCCAGCGCTCGCACCTTGGCGAACACCTGCTCCTGCCGGGCAGGCGCCGAGACCTGGAAGGCGTCACGCTTGAAGCGCGCGGCATCGCGCACATAGCGCCCCCGTTCGGCCAACAGCGCGACGATCTGCTCGTCCAGCGCATCGATGCCGGCGCGGATCTCGGCCAGCGAGTTGCAAAGCGGCGTGTAGCCGGGATCGAGGAACCGCCGCAGCGGCGGGCCGTGCGGATCGGGCTCCGTGCCTGAGAGGTGGGCAGTGGGAATGTTCATGAAGCCGGCCTCAAATGGGGTAGATGATCGAGTTCGGGATCATCTCGCTGTCGTACACCACCAGCCGCGACGCAAACTTGAGCGAGCCGTCGGGCATCCGCACCACCTCGTCGATGGTGCGGCCCACGTTGAACACGGTGGTCAGCTGCGACAGCTTGGTGCGGAAGACGGCGTAGTTGGCCTCGCAGTGGATGCGGCCGTCCACCAGCTCGCGCACCAGCGGCGTGCCGACCACGTGGCGCTGGTAGTAGGGGTCGTGGTAGAGCGTCTCGCGGATGCCGTAGACGCGGTCGCGCAGCATGGCCTTGCTCTCGAACGCCAGCGTGGCCAGCGGAAAGCCCCGTTCATGGTTCTCGCGTGGCTGCAGCCGGTAGCGGCAGTCCTCGGTGAAGAACTCCGGCCAGGCGTCCCAGTCGGCGGCGTCGAGCGCGCTGGCGTAGCGGGCGTACAGCTGGCTCAGCGCGAACCAGTCCTCGAAGTTGAGCGGGCTCATCGGGCGGCGCTCCCTTCCCCATGGACTTGGGGCGAGTCGCCTTCGGACGCACACGGCGACGGTCGGGCCGCCGCCGCTGCGGCCGGTGGTCCATCGGCCCCGGGTGCCTCCATCACGCCGCGCCAGTAGTCGTACATGCCGCGGATCAGCGTCTCGGTGACCATGTGGTCGGCATCGCCCACGTCGCGGCCGCCCAGTTCGGCCAGGGCGCGGTGGCCGGGCTTGCTCTCGAAGGCCATCTGCGACAGCTCGATCACCTCGCCGTCGTCGGCCGACACGAAGCCGGCCGGACCGAACAGGTTGGCCTGGCGCAGGCGGCGCTGCTGCATCTCCTCGGTGTCGTCCTCGAAGCCGAAGTGTGTCCATTCGAAGAAGAAGGCGCCGTGGCCGTCGGGCTGGATGTGGCGCGTCGAGACGCTGTTGACCTGCTGCTGCAGGATGACACTCGGAAATAAGGTCGTCATGACGGCGGTCGGAACAGGTGCCCCCACGCTCGCCACTACGTGTGCGTCGCTGCCCCCCGAGGGGGCGTCCGCCGCTTTGGGGCGGCCCGGCAGCGGCGGAGCGCCCCACCACGGCTCCGGCACGATGTCCAGGAAGCGCGCGTCCTCCAGCGACATCTTCTCCTTGAAGCTCGACACCTGCGTCACCTGCGCGGCGGCGCCCTGCTGGCCGCGGGTGGAGATCATGGCCGCGTGGCGGTGGCGCTCGTCCATCACCAGCTGCGACTTGTTGTCGGCCCGCCAGAGGCCGAAGGTGACGAACCAGGTGTGCAGCAGGCCGGGGTGGTACGGGTCCTTGATGTTCTCCTGCATCAGCTTCCAGTTGCCGGGAATGCGCTGGCGGTTGTAGCCCAGGATCTTGAGCTTGCGGCCGTTGAAGAGCCGGTCGAACCAGCGCAGGATGACCGGGCCCATGAAGTCCTCCAGCGACTCGACCTCATGGTCGAAGCTGGCGAACACCACGCCGCCGCGCGTGGCCACCTTGAGCTTGGTCAGGCCATGGTCCTCGGGCTTGAAGTCCTCGGGCATGCCGCCGTGCATCTCCCCGGACTCGTCGCGCACACCGCGGCGGAAGGGCACGCCCATCAGCTTGCCGGTGAGGTTGTAGTTCCATTGGTGGTAGGGGCAGGTGAAGCTCTTGCGGTTGCCGTGGCGCTCGCGGCAGAAGGCCATGCCTCGATGGGCGCAGACGTTCTCCACCACATGGATGCTGCCGTCCTGTGCGCGCACCAGGATCACCGAGCGCTCGCCGACGGCCGTGCGCTTGAAGTCGCCGGGGTTGGGAATCTCCGCCTCCAGGCCGACGTAGCACCAGTGGCCGCGGTAGAAGAAGCGCTCCAGTTCCTGGCGGTGCAGGTCGTCGCGGGTGTAGGCGGCAAAGGGAATGCGGCTGGTGCCGCCGGCTTCCCAGCGCAGCGGGGCCTCGTGGGGCGCGCTGTTCATCGTGTGTGTCTCCGTCGTTGTCGTAATGGGCCGCATCATCCAGCCGGGCCCACTATCCACCAATAGAATCCGGTGAATAGGCCCCATCACCATTGTCAATAACACGTCATGGACCTCAAGCAGCTCGACCTGAACCTGCTGCTGGTGTTCAACCAGTTGCTGGCCGAGCGCAGCGTCTCGGGCGCGGCGCGGGCGCTGGGGCTGAGCCAGCCGGCCGTGAGCAACGCGCTGGCGCGGCTGCGCAAGGCGGTGGGCGACGAACTCTTCCTGCGCACCTCGCGCGGCATGGAGCCCACGCCCCGCGCCGTGCAACTGGCCGAGCCGGTGGCCGCCGCGCTGCAGCTGCTGCAGCGCGCGCTGCGGCAGGACCAGGGCTTCGACCCCGCCACCAGCAGCCGCGCCTTCACCATCGGCATGACCGACATCGGCGAGATCTACTTCCTGCCCGGCCTCATGGAAGCCCTGGCCGAGGCCGCCCCCAGCGTGACCGTGAGCACGGTACGCAACACCGCGGTGCAGCTCAAGGACGAGATGGAGTCCGGCCATGTGGACCTGGCCCTGGGCCTGCTGCCGCAGCTGCGCACCGGCTTCTTCCAGCGGCGCCTGTTCACCCAGCGCTATGTGTGCCTGATGCGCCAGGGCCATCCGCTGGACAAGCGCCGCATCGGCCTGCGCGAGTTCAGCGCGGCCGAGCACCTGGCCGTGGTCTCCGCGGGCACCGGCCACGGCGTGGTCGAGGACGAGCTGGCCCGCCAGGGCATCGAACGCCGGGTACGGCTGACGGTGCCGCACTTCGTGGCCCTGGGCCACATCCTGGCTGGCACCGACATGATCGCCACCGTGCCCGAGCGGCTGGCCCAGCGCATGGCCGGGCCCTTCGGCCTGCGCTGGCTGGCGCACCCCGCCCCGCTGCCGGAGATCGGCATCCACCTGCTGTGGCACGCGCGCCTGCACCGGGAGCCGGCCAACCAGTGGCTGCGCCAGCTGATCGCGACGCGCTTCGGCGACGGCTGACACAATCCGCCGTTCATTCGACAACCCCTCATCGACCCGCAGCATGACCGCCCCCCTGACGCTCATCTCTTCCATGGCCACCCGGCAGATCCTGAACGACCTGGCGGCCGATTACGAACGCCGCACCGGCCAGGCGGTGAGGGTGGAATCGGTGGGCGGCGTCGATGCCGCCAAGCGCGTGCAGGCCGGCGAGGCCTTCGACCTGGTGGTGCTGGCGGCCAACGCCATCGACCAGCTGGCCACCGCCGGCAAGACGGCCGGCCCGCGCAAGGACCTGGTGACCTCGGGCGTGGCCGTGGCCGTGAAGGCCGGCGCGGCGCGGCCCGCCATCGACAGCGAAGAGGCCGTCAAGCAGGCCGTGCTGGGCGCGCAGAGCCTGGCCTATTCCACCGGCCCCAGCGGCGTGCAACTGGCCAAGCTCTTCGAGCGCTGGGGCATCGCCGCCGAGATCCAGCCGCGCATCGTCACCGCGCCGCCCGGCGTGCCGGTGGGCAGCCTGGTGGCCAAGGGCGAGGTGGCGCTGGGCTTCCAGCAGCTCAGCGAGATGCTGAATCTGGAAGGCATCGACATCCTGGGCCCGCTGCCCGACGCGATCCAGATCGTCACCACCTTCTCGGGTGCCGTGGCGGCCACCAGCACGCGGGCGGCTGAGGCCCAGGCGGTGCTCGACTTCATGGCCGGCCCCGAGGCCGCCGGCGCCATTCGTCGCCAAGGGATGGCGCCGGCCTGAGGGCCAGCCGCATCGGTGGCACGCCCACGCCGGGCGGTATTTCGGGACCGTCGATCCCCGTTTCCGCCAGGCCTTGACCGACGAGGCCGCCGGCCGAATTGAGCCGACGGCCCTCCCCACTTTTCCAATTCCTTTTTCCGATATGGGTCGCCGCCGTTCGCGGCGAGGCCAGCCACGACCTGGGGGCGGTGTCTGGCGGCAATCCAGCCAAACGCGCAGAAGAGGAATTAATTCACCAGCCTTTTCATTACATTGACAAAAGATTTCATTGATTGACTGAATGCACGTGGGCCGCGCTTCATACTGGGGGGCGGCCCGGCGCAAATCGATGGCCGCAGACGCCTGCTTCCCTTGAACCGCCATCGATGACCCTGCTGGGCTTCCAGAAAATGCCGGCCGAACAATTCATGATCCTGACCATCAGTTTTGTCTTGGCGGTCGTTCTTTTCTTCATCAGTGCCGAAGAAAGAAATACGGCGCAGAAGGTGGTCGCGTTATTGATCAGCCTGTGCTTTTCGCTGGTGATCTATTGCTGGACGTCGCTGCACCGGCCTTGAAGATGCGCGCCTCGCCGCGCACGCACGACACACGCGACAGGCCGCTGTGCATCCGGCCCACCTCCCCTGCCGCGGCTGCCCGCAACGGCGCGAGGCCCTGGCGCCCGAGGCCCCGCCACACGCAGCGGCCATGGGCCCGAACACCCCGCGTGTCGCGGCCTTGTCCGTCAAGACGACCGCTTTCGGCTGACGAGAATCCCGCGGCGCTCTGCGCGCCACGACGCTGACGGACGGGTGAGGACCCACGCCGGCTGTCTTTCCTGCGCTTTCCCCCACCGACAGCCGATATGCCGAACGTCTCCACCGTCCAGCCGTCCCTTTCAGAAGACTCGGGCCCAACGCCGTCCGACGGCACGGGCTGGCCGCCCGCAGGCGGCGAATGCGGGGCACTGATCCGCCAGCGGGACTGGTCGACCACCCCGCTGGGCGTGGTGGAAACTTGGTCACCAGCGCTGCGGACCACGGTCTCCAACATCGTCAACTCGCCCGTGCCCAAGGTGCTGATGTGGGGCACCGACCATGTGATGCTCTACAACGACGCCTACCGGGCCGTGCTGGGCACGCAGCATCCCGATGCACTGGGCCGGACGACGATGGAGGTGTGGCCGGAGATCGCCGAATGGAACCGGGAGGTGCTGCAACGCTGCCTTGGCGGCGAGATCGTCTGCTTCCGCGAACACGCGATGACGCTGATGCGCGAGGACGGGCCGCGGCAGCATGTCTTCGACCTTTTCTACACGCCGGTGTACGAAGCCGCGGGCGCGGCGGCCGGCGTCATGTGCACCGTCCTCGACGTGACCGACCGGGCGCGGCAGGAAGCCGGGCTGCGCGTTGGCAACCGGCGCTTTCGCACCGCCATGGACGCCGTCCATGGCGTGCTCTGGACCAACAGCGCCGACGGCCGGATGACCGGCGAACAGCCGGGCTGGGCCGCGCTCACCGGGCAAACCCAGCAGGAATACGAAGGCTACGGCTGGGCCGACGCCCTGCATCCGGACGATGCGCAGGGCGCCATCGCCACCTGGAATGCGGCCGTCGAAGGCCGCACCATGTTCATCCACGAGCACCGGGTGCGCCGCAGCGACGGCGTCTGGCGCAACTTCGCCGTGCGCGGCCTGCCCATCCTGCGCGCGGATGGCAGCATCGACGAATGGGTGGGCGTGCACACCGACATCACCGAACAGCGCGCCGCGGAACGCAGCCTGGTGGCCCAGGCCACGGCGCTGGCCGCCCAGGTGCGCCACCGTGAACGGGCCGAGGAGCAACTGCGGCTGCTCAACGAGAACCTCGAAGCGCGCGTCATCGCCGAGATCGACGAGCGCCGGCAGGCCGAGGCCAAGCTCGCGCAGGCGCAGAAGCTGGAGTCCATCGGCAAGCTCACCGGCGGCGTGGCCCACGACTTCAACAACCTGCTGCAGGTCATCTCGGGCAGCCTGCACCTGCTGTCCAAGGACATCGCCGGCAACGAGCGCGCACAGCGGCTGGTGGCCAATGCCATGGCCGGCGTCTCGCGCGGGGCCAAGCTGGCGGCCCAGCTGCTGGCCTTCGGCCGGCGCCAGCCGCTGGAGCCGCGCGTGGTCAACGCCACCCGCATGGTGCAGGGCATGGACGAGATGCTGCGCCGCGCCCTGGGTGGCGCGATCGAGATCGAGACGGTGCTCGGGGGCGGCCTGTGGAACACCTTCGTCGATCCGAACCAGATCGAGAACGCGGTGCTCAACCTCGCCATCAACGCGCGCGACGCCATGAACGGCTCGGGCCGGCTGACGATCGAGCTGGCCAACGTGCACCTGGATGAGTCCTACGCGCGGCAGCACGACGAGGTCGCGCCGGGCCAGTACGTGATGCTGGCTGTATCGGACACAGGCGCCGGCATGCCGCCGGAGGTGATCGCCCGGGCCTTCGAGCCCTTCTTCTCCACCAAGCCGGAAGGCAAGGGATCGGGCCTGGGCCTGTCGATGGTGTACGGCTTCGTCAAACAGTCCAACGGCCACATCAAGATCTATTCGGAAGTCGGGCATGGCACCACCGTGAAGGTGTTTCTGCCGCGCGCCATGCAGGCGGAGGATGTCGCGGTGCGACTGGACGCCGGCGCCGTCGAGGGCGGCACCGAGGTCGTGCTGGTGGTAGAGGACGATGCCGAAGTGCGCGAGGTGGTCGTGGCCATGCTGGCCGACCTCGGCTACCGGGTTCTGCAGGCCTCGGATGCATCCAAGGGCCTGGCCGTGATCGAAAGCGGCATTCCGGTCGATCTGCTCTTCACCGACGTGGTGATGCCCGGCCCGCTCAAGAGCCCCGAGATGGCGCGTCAGGCCCGCCAGCGCATTCCGGACCTGGCGGTGCTCTTCACCTCGGGCTACACCGAGAACTCCATCGTCCACGGCGGCCGGCTGGATGCCGGCGTGGAGCTGCTGTCCAAGCCCTATTCGCGCGAGGCCCTGGCGCGCAAGGTGCGCCACCTGCTGGGCAACCGGGCGCAGCGGCAGGCCGCCGCGCCCGCGGCCCCTGCGCCCTCCAGTGCCGCTCCGGCCTCCGCATCGACGCCAGACCGGCCGGCCGCGGCGAGCGCCACAGCCGCCCCGGCCCGCCCCAGCGCCGGCGTCGTGCTGCTGGTCGAAGACGATCCACTGATCCGCGTGACCTCAGCCGCGATGCTGACCGACACGGGCTTCACCGTGGTCGAGGCCGGCAGCGCCGAGGAAGCCGAGGCCCTGGCGCAGCGCCATCGTCCGCAGGTCATGGTGACCGACATCAACCTGCCCGGTGCCTCGGGCACCGAACTGGCCGCGGCCCTGCGCACGCAGGTGCCCGAACTGGTCACGATCTTCGCCAGCGGCGATGCCTCGCCCCTGCTGCGCGGCGAACTCAGCGGCAGCCTGATCCTGGCCAAGCCCTACACCTCCGCGGCGCTGGTCTCGGCCGTGAAGGCGGCGCTCGAACCCGCGGCACCGATGCAGGCCGCCTCGACGGCCGCTGCGACAGACGGACGCCACTGACGAGCCTGGGCGCCGGCCACGGCGCTCGGCGATGATGGCCGGCCACCTTTTGACCGCAAGGAGCCGCATGACGCAGACCCCCACCCTTCGAAAGAACGAAGCCGCCCACCGCTACGAGATCCTGCTGGGCGACGCACTGGCCGGCTTCAGCGAATACAACGTGCTCGCCAACGGGCTGGTGTTCACCCACACCGAGATCCTTCCCGAATTCGAGGGCCGCGGTCTGAGTTCCACGCTGGTGCGCCACGCGCTGAAGGATGTGCGGGCGATGGGCACGCGCGTGATTCCGGTCTGCCCCTTCGTGGCGGCCTTCCTGCGCAAGCATCCCGAGTTCCACGACCTCATCGCACCGGAAAGCCGCCGCGCCTTCGGCATCTGAGCCTGGGCTCGCACGAAGCTTGCTTCGCGCCGTGCACCACTCCTCCCGGCCGCGCCATGACCGACACCACCCCGCCCACACCGCCTGATGAAGCCGCTCTATTCGAGGTGGTGGTGGATGAGATCCTGGCGCACTTGCGGGAACGCAGCTTCTTCGTTTCACGCATCACCTTGCGCAACGGGCTGCTGGCCTATGCGCAGCGGGAGGGCGTGACCCCGCTGAGCGGCGCGCGGGTGGCCGACGAGCTCATGCGGCTACACATGATCAGCCCGACCGAGCTGCTGCAGCTCTCCTGATCCGAGCGCCGGAAAGTCTCTTGTCCCCGTCAACTCGTCACGCCCAGCGCCACCGCTGGAGCCGGACCGCACACCCTTCGGCTCTGAGCCGGTGCATCCGACAACCGCTCTGCGCCTGACGGGCAGCGCGAAGGCCCCTGCACCTACAGCGGGGCGCGTGGCCCGACGACGGGCCGAAAGATCGGTCCCTTCAACCATGGCGGTTCCGCAGCCGAGAGGGAAGGCTTCTCTCCCCTCCCCTCGGTCACCGAACCACCCATTGAAGAAGGAGCCCACCATGGCCCAGACCACCAACGACGTCATCGACACCCTCAACGACCTGCTGGAGAACTCGCGCGACGGCGAGTACGGCTTCCGACTCTGCGCCGAAGAGGTCGAGAACAGCAGCCTGCGCACCACCTTCAGCACCCGCGCTGCGGAATGCGCCCAAGCCGCTCGCGAATTGGAGGAAGTCGTGATCCGCCTGGGCGGCAAGCCCGCAGACGGCGGCACCGCGTCCGGCGCGCTGCACCGCGGCTGGGTGCATGTGAAGGGCGCCGTCGGTGCCAACAGCGAAGAGTCCATGCTCGAAGAATGCGAGCGCGGCGAAGATGCCGCCGTGGCGCGCTACCGCAAGGCACTGCAGCAGGATCTGCCGGCCGATGTGCGCGCGCTGATCGAGCGTCAGGCGCAGGGCGCGCAGAAGAACCACGATCAGATCAAGCGCCTGCGCGACGAGGCGCGCGCTGCCAGCTGATTGCCCGCGGGGCTCGTGCCCCGTGTGAGCGTTGGCCTGACGGGCGTCTTGCGTGGCAGCGGATTGAGGGCCAGGGTTGGCTGATCCTGCGCACCCGCGAGAGTAATCATCACGCACAACTAAAGCACGTCAGTGCAGACCGAAGCCGGCCCGTGCCCGCAGCAGGCGCACCCAAAGTTTAGGCCCCCAGCGCGCGATGGCTCGCAATAGTTGCAGCCATGAGCGTGGCAACCCTGCTTCTTGATCGCCCAGACGAACAACCGGCCGCCCAAGCATCGGCGGACCGCCCGGGGTCTGGCTTCGCTATTCGACATTGGCCGCCCAAGCCAGTCGAATGTTACTGAGGCTGGTGAGCGGTCAGGCAGGAGCGACCGCGGCAATGTCAAGCTGTAACGCTTTGCTATCTCCTTCTTACGCATCACCCACGGCAGCTGCGCCAAGTCCAGATGCGTGAGCAGCAGTTCGATGTCTCGCTGATCCGAATTTCCGTGCCGTGTAGCCGCTTGGCTAGCACAATGCTGTGGTTGCGGCCGGAAGACACAACCCGTGCAACTTCAACGCTGAGAACAGCCGGGTAGGCGCCGACGGTGCTGCGGGGGCGGCCACACACTTCCAGCGTACCCCTCTCGGCACGGTGCCGCAGCGGATGGAAGCGGATGAATGTCTTCACCCGACAAACGCAATGTCCTTACTACGCAGGCACAATTAATCGCAGGCCTTCGCGCAACCTCTGCGGAACCCTCTTGGCGCGCAGTGGGGCACATCCAGATTGGGCAGCGGGGGACAGGTATGTCAGAGAGCCACAACGGCCTGCACAACTGGCATCAGGGCGTCGCAACAACCTCCACAGCACTTCAAGCGACAATCACTTCTGTTGCACAACAACGGATCAAACATGACGCAAGCAATGGCGCCGCTGCACCAACATCTCCAGCCAGTCGACTTGCCACTGGCTCAGATCTATCTCGATCCAAACAATCCTCGATTCACCGACTCAGACTGGGCATACATCGCGACTGAGCACTGGGATAAACCTGATGTACAGGAAGCTGCCCATCGGAGGCTGATAGCCGACTTCGATGTGGAGAAGCTTCGCATGAGCATGGAAGTCAACGGATTTCTTCCAATTGATCGGGTAATCGTCAAGCAGTTTGCACACGACAAATATGTCGTGCTTGAGGGCAATCGTCGTATCGGCGCAGCGAAACTGATAGGCCAGTACGCGCTTGACGGCTCCGCTGTTTCTCCAACCGTTATTGAGTCACTCGCCAGCATCCCCTGCCTTCTGTACACCGGAACGGATGGGGACGCAGCTTGGGTCTTTCAGGGATTGCGGCACATTTCCGGCGTTGCCGAATGGTCTGCATTTAACAAGGCAAAGTTGCTTGTCGAACAAATGGAGAAGGACTCACTATCGCTTACACAAGTCGGAAAGCGATTCGGGCTGACTCCTCATGGAGCAGGTCAGTGGGTTCGCGGATATTATGCTTTCAAGCAAGCTCGCGAAGCTTCCGACTACATAAATGAAGTTGACGAACGCTCCTACCCGTATTTTCAGGAACTCTTCGGACGAAGCTCAGCACCAGTGCGCGAGTGGCTGGAGTGGAATGATGATAAGTATGAGTTCACAAGCAAATTGAATCTCGACGAATTCATATCTTGGCTTTATCCAAGACCCGATACGGGAGTAGAGGACGGGACGTCGAAAAAGGGCGACTTCGGGCGGAGGCGTATTGCCAGGCGTGATGACATTCGCCAGCTTGCCGTTCTGATGATTAATGAGAAGGATCTGTTTGAACAGTTTAGAGGGGGAACCGACCTTGAGGCTTGTTATTCACTGCTGCTGACCCGCCGCTTTGAAGAGGAAGCGAAAAGAAAGTCAGATCCGGTCTCCGAACTGTTCGCGGCAGTCGAAATCTGCACGAAGGTCGTAGGCAATGTCCCTTACAAGGCGATGAAGGACCCCGAGACAAAAGCAAAGATTATCGAAGCACTTATAAAACTGGAGAACGTGATCTCTGATATCAAGCCCTAATTTTTGTGAGCGAGAAGAAAGAACTACTGGCCGCCTTGCATCGAACGCAACTTGCGCCGGGAAATACGGACTTTCGCGCGTTGCTCAGCCAACTAGCGCAAACGACACTCCGAAAGGCTCGGTCAGACGCAGATGCGTTCGCCGACGTCAACTTGCGCAAATATTGGAACTGGTTGGCACGCGAGATAGATGAGCACATTGCAAGGGGTTTAACGCCATTCTTCCTTCAGGCTACAGGCGGTGTCTTTGCGATTTCCTCCGCGTGTCACACGCTGGCCGCATCTGGTAATGCTCAGGATAGATCGCGCGGGACCTTAGCGATGTCTCGTCCACAAGTTCTTCGTCAAATTGATGCGCTGACAGATAGAGAGTATGAGGCATTGGCCTGCGTCTCATGCACGGCGATTGGTAGCACTCAAACGTTGCTCACTCCGCCCGGCAACGAAGGAGGAATTGACTTCTTTGCAACTCTATCAATGCATACGAAGACACATGTCTTCTCTGCAGTCGGTGCGGAAGTCCGGATTGTCGGTCAGTGCAAGAAGTATGGCTCACCAGTAGCCGTAGACAAATTAGAGCAATTCATAACGACAATGCAGAACGTCAGACATCGAAGTGATCGAGTACGTCGCCACATTCCAGCATGGTTTGAACAGTCGAGGGGACCAATTATCGGCTGGGTCATGGCTCACTCAGGATTTCAAACTGGAGCGGCCGACGAAGCGAAGAACCACGGTATCATCCTTTCCGACACTCTTGATCTTGCAGAACTGATCTGCCTCTCTACTGGCTTTCATGCAGCACTACCGCCGGCAGATCGGGCAACAAAGTTAGTGGACGAGTGCAGAAACTGGCTCTAAGCGACGCCCACGCCTCGCGCGAATTGAAGAGCTACGGCAGGCAGCTTAACTCAGATTTAGGAGGGCAGTTCAAATCTGAAATACAGCGCCCACGCTTTCCGCAAATGGTGAGCTGTTCAGTAATTGCTCTATTGCTCTCTCTTCTCGGAGCTCTGCGCACTTCGAATTCGGATGTCGCGTTCAGCGTCTGCAATGACATCATTTAACTGATCATCGCCGTTTCCGCCTGCTTGCAAAATTGTTCTAGCATAACGAACACGAGTCACAAATTTCTTGACAGACAGCAGACCTTGTTCGTATTCAAGGCATGCTTGGTCAAGTACATGATAGGCAGACCAATAACGCTCCGCCTTACCTATTGGACCCAAGAACGTTACCAAGCTAGTGCATACCGCGGCGATAATGCCAATAAGCCAGGAATAGTTTTTTAAATGTCCAAACGTTATCAGGGTATCAGATGTGGCAGATGATTCCCCATTTGCTGACGTGAGCGCCGTAAGCAGTGTTCCACCTAAGACGCCAATAAGTCCAATAGCGTAGTGTGTCGCCCACCAACTCAGATAGAGTTTTCTAACCCTTGACTTGAGCGTTAAAACGCCTCTAGGGATCGCAATTGCATCCACTGAAATTCCTTTCGAGTAGTTTTCTTGACTGGCGCGCAGCGTTAAGAAGTGACTTGATATGTAACAGCGGTGACTCAAGCAGCGCAAGAAACTGAGTTGTCGGCCTAATGCTGACATAGAGAGCTAGGAGTTGTATCGCCCCTTTGGATATGAGGCACACAATCACCAAGTTCGGAGTGGGAGGATTCACACCTGAAGTGCATCACCCGCCGTCCGATAAGGTCAGCAGATGCCCAGCACTTCGACGAAGAAATACCACCAAATCCACCTGATGATCGCGTGACGCTGGCAAGCCTGCGCCAGCAGGGCCTGGGCGTGCGCCATGGTCCGTGGGCTGGGGGCTCGGCGTCCACCGTCAGCCGCAAAATGGAACGCAACGCCGATTCGACCGGCTACGCCAGCGTCACGGCTCCCATTTGCTGCTGACAACGCAGGCTTGCGGCGCGCCTTGCCCGCAAGCTGGATCCCGAAGGCGTCCCGTTCGGCTTCGTACGTCATCGCCTGGGCCTGTGCTGGTCGTCCGAGCAAATTGACCTGACACTGGCGAGCCTCTGGCCCAAGGGCCACCACCGCGGGTCACACGAGACGATTCACAACTGCATCTACGCCCAGACTGTGGACGAGCTCAAGCGCGAACCGGTGGCCTGCCTTCGCCAGGCGCACAACAAGCGCACGCCCCGCAGCAAGGGGCAGGACCGCCGCGGGCAGATCCCGGAAATGCTTCAGCATCCACGTGCGCCCGCCCGAGGTCAAAGACCGGAAGTTCCCCGGGCATTGGGAGGGCGACCTGATCAAGGGCGAGGCAACGCCAGCGTGGTGGGCTCACTAGTCGAGCGCACCAGCCGGCTGCTGATGCTGGTGAAGCTGCCCCATCCCAAACCTGCCAGTGCGGCCAGCGTGATGCAGGC
Organism: Pseudacidovorax sp.; assembly: GCF_017991995.1. Classification (GTDB taxonomy): domain Bacteria; phylum Pseudomonadota; class Gammaproteobacteria; order Burkholderiales; family Burkholderiaceae_C; genus Xenophilus. Next base: position 48,370 of record NZ_JAGOPN010000005.1, read on the forward strand.
CTTCACGGACAAGCTGCGCAGCATCACGCAGCCGAAGCGCAACACGCCGACCTACGACCAGGGTCGCGAGTTGGCACGCTACAAGGAGCTGACGGCCCACACGGGCGTGGCGATGTGCTTCTGCGATCCGCGCAGCCCCTGGCAGCGTGGCTCCAACGAAAACATCATTGAGCTGGTGCGTCAGTACCTGCCCAAGGGCATGGACTTGAGCGGCTACAGCCAGGAACGGCTCGACGCCATTGCCACGGAATCAACAACGGGCCCCCGCAAGGGTCTGGGGGTGAGAATATCGTTGGCCGTCTACCGTCAACTCCTCATCACCCACTCCGCGCCACAATCCAACACCATTCACTGAAGGCCTGGGTGTTGCACTTCTGGTTTGAATCCGCCATCCCTCAAGAGGCATTGCCTGCAAGATTGCGCTCGCAGGTTCCCCTTCACGACTTCGCCGCCATGGCGGTCCCGTACGTCAAACGTTGCGCCGCAAGGCTGGTGAGGCCGCGCTTACGGCCGCACCCGCACCCTGTCCCTTGCCATGCAGCAGCCCCGCGACAGCGTGCCTTCTTCATAACCGTCGCGTCGAACTAAGGCACCGCACGCAGGAAGGCCGCGATGGGCTCCAACTGCCCAGGCACGTTCAACGCCGGCGCATGCCCACAACCCGGCACCTCCAGCACCGTCAGCCGCCCCGCCGCGCCCGGACCTCGATGGCGCATCGCATCGACAGTCTCCGGCAGCACCAGGTCCGACTCGCCGCCGCGCAGGATCATCACCGGCACCTCAATGGCGTCGTAGTGCGACCAGATGAGGTAGTCGTCGTCGTGCACGGTGAACTGGCGCACCATGGCCGGGTCGTAGTGCGGCGTGACGCGTCCGTCCGGCAGGCGGCGGGTCGAGGTCTCCGTCATGCGCCGCCATTGCGCATCGCTGAGCCAGCCGTACGGCTTGTAGACGGTGCGCAGAAAGACTTCCAGCTCGCTCACGGTGTCGAAAGCCGGCGGATTGCCCGCATAGGCCTTGATGCGCTCGATGGCCGCGGCGGCCAATTGCGGCGCGTTGTCGTTGAGCACCAGCGCGGCGATGCGTTTCTTCATCGCTGGCACCACGAGGCCGGATGCGCAGACCGTGCCGATGGCGCCGCCCATGGAGGTGCCTACCCAGTGGACGCGGGCGAGCCCCAGGTGCTCGCACAGTGCGTCGGCCAGGCGCGCATAGAAGGCGAGCTGGTATTCCTCGTCAGGGGCCGGGCTCCACTGGCTGAGGCCGCGGCCCAGGGTGTCGGGACAGATCACCCGCCAGCCTTCGGCCACCAGGTGTGCTGCCAGCTCGTCCATGTCGCGGCCCGTACGGGCCAGGCCGTGCCACGCGATCACCGCGGGCGCGGCCGGGGCGCCCCAGTCCATCCAGTGGATCTCGCGGCCGACCAGCTGCGCGTAATGGGAAGTGGGGGTGACGCTCATTTCGCGCTCCTACTGCGCAGCTTGCCGACGATGCCGGTGGGAAAGTAATAGACCGAGAGCACGAAGAGCACGCCCAGCCACAGCAGCCAGCGGTCGGGCGACAGCACCGCCGAGAGCCAGGGCAGGCCGCTCGCTGCTTCGCTGCCCAGGCGCAGCAGATCCTGCAGGTAGCTCTGCGCCACCACGAAGAGCACCGCGCCGATGGCTGCGCCGTAGATGGTGCCCATGCCGCCGATCACCACGATCAGCAGCACGTCGACCATGATCTCGAAGCTGAGCGAGGTGTCCGGCCCGTTGTAGCGCAGCCAGATGGCCAGCATGGCACCGGCCAGCGTGGCGAACAGGGCCGACAGCACGGCCGACAGCGTGCGGAACACCACCACCCGATAGCCGATGGCCTCGGCACGGAACTCGTTCTCGCGGATCGCCTGCAGCACGCGGCCGAAGGGCGAGTTGACGATGCGCAGCAGCGCCAGCACCAGCACCACGGCCAGAACGAAGAGCAGGTAGTAACACAGCAGCCGGCCGTCGAGCGAGACGCCGAGGAAGGGCTCCTCGCTGAACTCGAAGCTGGGCGAGATGAGTTCCGGCAGCTTGAAGGTCAGCCCGTCCTCGCCGCCGGTGAAATCCGACAGCTGCGAGGCCAGCGTCTGGAAGGCCGAGGCCACCGCCAGCGTGATCATGGCGAAGAAGATGGCCCGCACCCGCAGCGAGAACAGGCCCACCGCCAGCGCCAGCACCAGCGAGACGGCCAGCGCGCACAGCACGCCGACGAGCACGGCGTCCCAGCCCGCGCCCATGCGCGTGGCGGCGATGGCCACGCCATAGGCGCCGATGCCGAAGAACATGGTGTGCGCGAAGCTCACGATGCCGGTGTAGCCCAGCAGCAGGTCGAAGCTGGCCACCAGCACGATGAAGACCAGGATCTTGGCCGCCACATTGAGCGCCTTGACGCCCGGGAACAGGAAGGGCGCGAAGGCCAGGCCCAGCAGTACCGCCAGCAGCAGCACGGCCAGCACCTTGCTGCGCGGCAGGTCGTTGGAAAGAAGGCGTCGAAGCATGATCGGTCCCCTTCCCTTTCAGCGGCTGCCCGCCACGGGGTACACGCCCTGTGGCCGCCACAGCAGGATCGCCACCATCAGCGCGATGTTGGAGAACAGCGCCACCTTGGGCGCGACGAAGCCGGTGTAGTTGGCCATCAGCCCCACCAGCAGTGCGCCGATCAGCGCGCCGGTGGTCGAGCCCAGGCCGCCGATGATGATGACGATGAAGATCAGCACGTTGACCTGCGCCCCCATCTGCGGGATCACGTTCTGCTGATACAGGCCCCACATCACGCCGCCCAGGCCGGCCAGCGCACTGCCGGCCACGAAGATGCCGACGAAGAGCACGCGGATGCGGTAGCCGAGGGACTCGACCATCTCGCGGTCCTGCACGCCGGCGCGGATCAGCAGGCCGATCTTGGTGCGGGCCAGCGTCCAGGCCAGCAGGCCGAAGACCAGCGCGCCGACGATCACGGCCAGCACGCGGTACTTCTCCACCGCGGCATCGCCCCACAGCCAGGAGCCGCGCAGGCCCTCGGGCAGCGGCAGCGGAATCTGCGCCGGGCCCCAGATCACCTTGATCAGCTCCTCGCCGATGATCATGCCGCCCATGGTGATGAGGATCTGCTTCAGGTGCTGGCCGTACACCGGCCGCACGATGAAGCGCTCGAAGGCCAGGCCCACCGCGCCCGCCACCAGCATGGCGACCACCATGGCCGGCAGCACCGCCACCAGATTGGTGAGGATGGACGAGGACTGCGTCCAGTCGCCCATGGCGCCCAGCACACTGGTGGCCACGAAGGCACCCAGCGCGATGAACACGCCGTGGCCGAAGTTCAGCACATCCATCAGACCGAAGACCAGCGTCAGGCCCGAGGCAATGATGAACACGATCATGCCCATGGCCAGGCCCGCGATGGTCAGCGTGAGCCAGGTGGAGGGCGAGCCCACCAGCGGCAGGGCCACCAGCGCGAGCGCGGGCACCAGCAGCAGGGGCTTCCAGTCGATGTCTTTGGCGAGGGTCGTCATAGGGCCAGTCCCAGCAGGCGCTGCTGCAGTTGCGTGTCGGCCGAGAACTCGGCCATGGCGCCGGCGTGCACCACGCGGCCGTTGTCCATCACGGCCACGGTGTCGCCCAGGCGTTGGGCGAAGTGGATGTTCTGCTCCACCAGCAGGATGGTCACGCCGCTGGCCTTGAGCTCGGCGAAGGCGTCGATCATGTTGTTGATGATGGCCGGCGCCAGGCCCTTGCTGGGCTCGTCGATGATGAGCAGCTCGCGCGGCTCGACGATGGCGCGCGACACGGCCAGCATCTGCTTCTGCCCGCCGGAGAGTTTGCCGGCGGGGTGGTTCCAGAACTTCTCCACCGCGGGGAAGAGCCGGAAGATCCACTTCAGCCGCGCCTCGTCCATGTCCTGCGCGCGGCGGGCGCTGCGCGCGGCCAGGAGCATGTTTTCCTTCACCGTCAGGTCCGCGAAGATGCCCATGGTCTCGGGCACGTAGGCGATGCCCAGGTCGGCGATCTGCGGCGTGGGCAGGTTGGCGATGCTCTTGCCGCCGAACTGCACGCGGCCCTGCGCCACCTTCCACAGGCCCATGATCGTGCGCAGCGTGGTCGTCTTGCCGGCACCGTTGCGGCCCAGCAGCATGGTGAGCTGCCCCTTGGGCACCACCAGGTCCACGCCGTGGAGGATGTGGTACGCGCCGATGTGGGTGTGCACGCCTTCCAGCGTGAGAAGTGCTTGATTCATGGCTGTTGCTCCTTCCCCCGCTGGGGGAAGGGGGGGATGGGGGCTGCAGCGTTTGCAAGGCGTGCGGCGTTCGCGACGAGGTGGGCGTGCGTGGCCGTGCTGGCCCCCACCCCCGCCCTCCCCCAGAGGGGGAGGGAGCCAATCTGGGAGCGCCTCATGCCGCCTCCTTCGCCACGCCCAGGTAGGCTTCCTGCACCACGGGCGAGGCGATCACCTCGGCCGGTTCGCCATCGGCCACCAGCGTGCCGTTGTGCAGCACGATGATGCGGTCGGCCAGCTCGCGCACCACGTCCATCTTGTGCTCGACCAGCAGGATGGTCTTGGTCTTGTCCTGCTTGAGCCGGCGGATCAGGTCGAGGATGACCGGCGCCTCGGCCGCGTTCATGCCGGCCGTGGGCTCGTCGAACATGAAGACCTGCGGCTCCAGCGCCATCAGCAGCGCCACCTCCAGCTTGCGCTGGTCGCCATGCGGCAGGCTGGCGACCACGTCGTGCTCCCGGGCCTTGAGGTTGGTCTCGGCCAGCAGCGCGTCGGCGCGCTCGGTCAGCGCACGGTGGTCGCTCCAGATGCTCCAGAGGTTGAGGCCGCGCCGGTGCCCGCCTTCGTGCGCGGCCTGCACGGCCAGGCGCACGTTCTCCAGCACCGTGAGGTTGGGGAACAGGTTGGTCAGCTGGAAGGCGCGGCCGAGGCCGGCGCGCGTGCGCGCCGAGGCCGGCAGCCCCGACAGGTCGCGGCCGTTCAGCAGCACCTTGCCCTCGGTGGCCTTGAGCTGGCCCGAGACCAGGTTGAAGTAGGTGGTCTTGCCCGCCCCGTTGGGGCCGACGATGGCCGTCAGCGTGCCCGGCGCGAAGCGGCAGCTGACGGCATTCACCGCCACATGCCCGCCGAAGCGGATGGTGAGGTTCTGGGTTTCAAGCAATTGCGGAAGTCCTGGCGCGTTCAGTAGCAGGTGCCGACCTCGTAGTAGCCGGCGGCGGTCTTCTTCAGGGTCGTCTCGATGTAGATGTTCCACAGCCCCATGCCCTGGTTGGAGCCATAGGCATAGGTGAAGCCGTAGAGCGCATAGGCCCGCGCGGCCATCGTGTGGCTGTAGTTGTCGGTGGTGGTGCACACGGGCGTCATGCCGGTGGTGCTGGCGGTGGCCGTGGCCGAGGCGGCGCCGCGGGCGCCGGCGGCATTCACCGCACGCACCGTCCAGTCGTAGCTGCTGCCCGCGACGAGGCCGGTGTCGGTATAGCTCGTGCCGGTGATGGGCGTTGGGTTGCGCCGGCCACCATTGCGATAGACCACATAACCCGAGGCGCCGGGCACGGCGGACCAGCTGAGCTTCATGCTGCTGGCGGTGGCCGCCGAGGCCGTCAGCCCGCTGGGCGCCGCGAGCGCGGGCGCCGCCGTGCCGCCCGACAGGTGCGTGACCATGGCCTGGATGGCGGCCATCTGCGGGCCGGCCTTCTTCGCATAGTCGGGGCTGTCATAGCCCCACCAGTCCCAGCAACCGTTGGTGGCCGTCACGCCGGTCTGCGGATAGAGCACCACGATGTTGTTGGTGTCGGCCCAGCGGTTGTAGCCGGTGTTGCGCACGTACTGCTGGCCGATCTGCGACGTGTTCTGCTTGCAGCCATGCAGCGCCACGTGCAGTCGGCACGTGGCGCTGCCGCTGGCGCAGGCCGCGGGCACATAGGCCCAGCCGGTCTGCGCCAGCGCATGGCCGCCGACGAAGCCGCGCTGGTCGAACTCGACGAAGCTGCCACCCAGCGTGCCCACGTTGCGTGGGTTGAGCGTGCCGTAGATCTGCTGCAGCAGCGCGCCGGCCAGGTCGAAGTTGCAGTCGTCGATGTAGGGGTCGCCCTTGACCGAGCACGCGCTGCCGTAGTCGTCGGTGACGAAGGAATGCTCGGCCGCCAGGTCCTTCTTGTAGGCGATGTTGGCCGCGGGCACGAAGGCGCCGTAGTAGCTGCGCAGGTCGTCCATCACGGCCGTCTTGACCACGCTGTCGAGCGTGCCCGAGAACAGGTAGAGCCGGCTGGCCGCGAGGTTGGACACCGGGTCGATGACGCCGCTAGCGGCCCAGTTGTTGGTGGTGGCCACCAGGCTGCTCACCGGGATGCTGGTGTCGTGCGCCATGCAGCGGCCGGTGGCATAGACCACCGAGCCTTCCGCACAGTAGTACGGCCCGCCCGCCACAACCCCCGCCCCCTTCTTGAAGGTGGCCGAATAGGCCACGTGCAGCTGCACGGCCATGTAGCCGCCCGAGGACACGCCCGACACGCTGACCTGCGCCGGGTCGATGTTCAGCTCCGGCAGCGGCACGGCCGCCGCCGCCGCGCCAGCCATCAGCCAAGCCGACACGAGCACACCGGCGGCGCGCCTGATAGGCACGGTGAACTTCTGCATGGTGCGTCTCCTGAAACAGGTGAGCGGTGATGAAGCCAGGCGGGGACACCCACGGAACTGGCTCTGCCGGGCCGTCGGGTGTGCCGCCTTCGAGGATCAGAAGGGGGAGCCGCGAAGCGGCATGGGGGATGTCAGTCCCTTATCTCTTGTTGCGGATCGGGATGTCCATCTCGGACGGCTTGATCTCGTGCACCAGCTCCGGCACACCCCAGGCGAAGGCCGGGTCCACCTTGATCTTGAAGTGGTACATGCTCTGCAGCGCCTGGTGGTCTTCCTTGCGGAAGGTCATGGTGCCCTTGGGCGTGTCGAAGCTCATGCCTTCCATGGTGCTGATGAGCTTGTTGGTGCCGGTGTCGCCGCCGGTCTTCTTGAGCGCGGTGACGACGGCCATGGCGGCCGAGAAGCCGCCGGCGGTGAAGAAGTCCGGCGGGCTCTTGAATTCCTTGTAGTGCATGGACACCAGCGCCTCGTTCACCGGGTTCTTCGGAATGCCGAAGTAGTAGTAGGTGGCGCCTTCCATGCCGGGGAAGTTCTTGTAACTGGCCATCGCCGGCAGGATGTTGCCGCCGGTGGCGATCTCGATGCCGTAGCGCTTCAGGTCCAGGTCGGCGATCTTGAAGGGGTTGCCGGCGCCGGCCCAGACGATCCAGATCACCTTGCGGCCAGGCTGGTCCTTGAGCTTGTCGATCAGGCGCTGCGCACCGGCGGTGAAGTCGGTGGTGTTCTGCGGCAGGTATTCCTCGTGGACGATCTTGGCCTTCTTCACCGCGTCCTTGAAGGCCTTCACGCCGTCGCGGCCGAAGGCGTAGTCCTGGGCCAGCGTGGCGATGGTGGTGCCCGGCTTGTCGAGGGCCACGGCATTGGAGATGGCGTCCTGGCTCGAATTGCGGCCGGTGCGGAAGATGTACTTGTTCCACTTGTCGCCGGTGATCGAGTCGGCCACGGCGGGCTCGACGATCAGCAGCTTCTTGTACTCCTCGGCCACCGGCAGCATGGCCAGCGCCACGCCCGACGACGTGGGACCGACGGCCAGTGCGGCCTTGTCGTCGGAGTAGGCGGCGGCCAGCAGCGACTTGCCCAGGTCGGGCTTGCCCTGGTCGTCCTTCTCGATGACGACGATCTTCTTGCCGTTGACCATCATGGTGCCGCCGGTGGCGTAGTCCAGGCCCATCATCAGGCCGGTCTGGGTCTGCTTGCCGTAGGCCTCCAGCGGGCCGGTCTTGCTGTAGACGTGGGCGATGCGGATTTCGTTGGACTGGGCCCAGGCGGGCGCGGCGATGGCGCCGGCCAGGGCGGCGCAGGCGATGAGGTGGCGACGTTGCATGCGGTTGTCTCCTTGTGACGGATGCCTGGATATTGCACACGCCGTGCCAGCGACACAAGTCCTTTTGGATCAACGATTTGCCGTCTTAGCCACCCCGAATTGCCTGATTTCCATACAACCTCATATGTCTAGTTTTTAGACATTTGTTCGGTCACTGCTCAGGGTTTTCCAGGCGGCCGTAGAGCGTCGCCCGCGAGATTCCCAGCAGCCGCGCCGCCTTGAGCTTGTTGCCCGCCGTGTGGGCCATGGCCGCGTCGATGGCGCGACGCTCCAGCTGGGCAACTTGCTCGGCCAGCGGGCGCAGCAGCCCACTGCCAGGCGCATCGGCCGCGGCCTCCGCGGGTGAAGGCTCCGGCGCCGCCGCCGGTGCCACCTCGCCCACGCCGGCCTCGCGCAGGATGCGCGTGAGCTGCGCCGCATCCACCCGCTGCGCGTCGCTGCGCATCGCCACCTGCTCCAGCACGTTGCGCAGCTCACGGATGTTCCCGCGCCAGTGCTGGCCCGCCAGCAGGGCCAGGGCATCGGGCAGCAGCTCGGGCGGCGCATCGCCGGTGCGCTGGGCCACCTCGTCGCCCAGCGCCTCCACCAGCGCCGGGATGTCGCTGCGACGCGCACGCAGCGGCGGCACGCGGATGGGCAGGACGTTGAGGCGGTAGTACAGGTCCTCGCGAAAGCGCCCCTGCGCCACCAGCGCCGGCAGGTCGCGCGAGGTGGCGGCGATCACCCGCGCATCGAAGGCCACCAGCTTGTTGGAGCCCAGGGGCTCGATCTCGCCTTCCTGCAGCGCGCGCAGCAGCTTGGCCTGCAGCGTGAGCGGCATGTCGCCGATCTCGTCCAGGAACAGCGTGCCGCCGTCGGCGAACTTGAACTTGCCCTCGCGCCCGCGCCGATCCGCGCCGGTGAAGGCGCCGGGCGCGAAGCCGAAGAACTCGGCCTCCAGCAGCGTGTCGGGCACGGCCGCGATGTTGACGCTGACGAAGGGCCCCGCCGCGCGCGCCGAGGCGCCGTGGATGGCATGGGCCAGCAGTTCCTTGCCGGTGCCCGTCTCGCCCAGCAGCAGCACCGGGCTGCTGGATTGCGCAGCCCGCCGGGCATGGCGCTTGACCTCCACGGCCGCCGGGCTGCTGCCGATGAAGCTGGCGAAGCTGTACTTGGCCTGGCGCGGCAGCCCACCTTCGAGGCCGTTGCGCGCCGCGCGGCTGGCCTGGCTGGCCAGCTCGCGCCGGGCCTCGTCCAGGTCGCGCTGCAGCAGCGCGAACTTGGCCACCAGCGGCTGCAGCGTGGTCTGCGGATGGTCGAACAGCACGATGCCGATGGCGCCGATCACCGGGCCCGTGCCGTCGTCGTGCTCCTCGCGCAGCGGCAGGCGGCTGACGACGAAGGTGCCGGCCTTGTTGGTCAGCAGGTCCACCAGCACCGGCTCGCCGGTCTCCAGCACGCGGCGCATCTGGGTGTTGGGGATCACCTCCTCCACCATGTGGCCCACGAACTGGTCCACGCCATCGAAGCCCAGCGCCGGCAGGAAGCGGCGGTAGCCCTCGTTGACCCACACGATGCGGCCACTGCGGTCGATCAGGAACATGCCCTGGCTGATGCTGGAGAACAGCTGGAACATCGAGCGCGCCGCCAGCGCGAGGATGCCCTGGGCGTCCTGCGGCAGCGTGGGGTCGGAGGGAGCGGCAGACATGGCGCGCGATCGTAGCGGCGCGGGCGTTCAGTCTTCGGTACCGCCCGCGTCCTTCAGCTCGGCGAACTTGGCCGCCATGGTCGGGTTGCCGCGCGTGAGCTTCTTGATCGTCAGGTCCTCGGCCTTGTCGTTGGCCAGGCGCAGGTTGTTGGCCGACTTGTAGAGCGCGTCCTTGGTCTTCTCCAGGTCCTTGATCGCCTCGTCGATGCGCTTGACGGCCTCCTCGAAGCCATCGGACGCCAGTCGCCAGTTGCGGCCGAAGGCGGTCTTGAAGTCGTCCAGCTGGGTCTCGAAGCGGGTGATGTCCAGGTTCTGCGCCTTGACCAAGGCCAGCTCCGACTTGTACGCCAGCGCCTTGGTGGCCGCATTGCGCAGCAGCGTGACCATGGGCAGGAAGAACTGCGGTCGCACCACGTACATCTTGGGATAGCGGTGGAACACGTCCACGATGCCGGTGTTGTAGAGCTCGCTCTCGGGCTCCAGCAGCGACACCAGCACCGCGTATTCGCAGCCCTTCTCGGTGCGGTCCTTGTCGAGCTCGCGGAAGAAGTCCTCGTTCTTCTTGCGCGTGGCGGTGGCGTCGCTCTCGTTCTTCATCTCGAACATGATGGAGACGATCTCGGTGCCGTCCTCGTCATGGTCGCGGAAGATGTAGTCGCCCTTGCTGCCGCTGCGCGCGTCGTTGTCCTTCTCGAAATAGGCGCGCGGAAAGGCCGTGGCGCGGATGCGGTTGAACTCGGTCTCGCAGTGCTGCTCCAGCGTCTCGCCCACCATCTTGGTCGACAGGCGCGCCTTCATGTCGCGCAGGCGCTCGATGGCGTCGTCGCGGTCGCGGATCTGCGTCTCGTACTTGTCCTTGAGCATCTGCTCGGCCACCTGCTTCTCGAGCGCCACACGCTCCAGGTTGTTGCGCAGCGCGTCGCGCTCCTTCTCGACCACGCCGACGGCCTGCGTGACGGCCAGCTGCTGGGCCATGCTGCCGGCGTCCAGGCGGGACTTGAGCGCCTGGATCTCGGCGTCCTTCGCGGCCGCCGCCTTCTGCACTTCGCTTGCCAGCCGTGCCTCGGCCAGACGGGCAGCGGACTCCCGCTCCTGCCGGGCCTGCGCCAGTTCGTGGGCCAGTTGGTCGCGCTCGCGCTCGATGCTGCCCAGCGCCTCGTTCACCGCCAGCCGGCGCGCGACCTCGCCGGCGTCGAGCTTCGCCTTGAGCGCAAGGATCTCGGCCTCCCGAGCCGATGCCTTGCGCTCCAGCTCGCTGGCGAGCTGGGCCCGCGCCAGCTCGACCGCACTGCGCTTGTCCTGCTCGGCCAGTTCCAACCGCTCGTGCAGCTGGCGGTCGAAGTCGCTGTCGCGCACCTGCTTGAGGATGTCCGCATAGCCGGACTCGTCGATCTTGAAGGCTTTGCCGCAGTGGGGGCAGAGGATGTCTTGCATGCGCACGATCCTAGCGCGGCGTCGGACAAAGGCGCGATCGCCGCCCCGACTTTAATCATTCGTTTGATTTCCATGCTCTAATCCGCCGCGCATGACCACCGCCCTGCCCAAGCCGGCCCGGGGCGACGGGGCCGAGGCCCGCCAGCGCCTGCTGCTGGCGGCCCTCGCCCTGTTCGCCGACCAGGGCTTCGCCAAGACCTCCACCCGCGCCATCGCCGCTGCCGCAGACATGAACATCGGCGCCATCAGCTACTACTTCGGCGACAAGGCGGGGCTGTATGCCGCCTGCTTCACCGAGCCCATGGGCGGCAAGGCCGAGGAAACCACCGCCCTGTGGTCCGCGCCCGGCCTGCCGCTCGGCGAGGCGCTGGCCGTGTTCATGCAGGCCTACCTGGAGCCGCTCAAGCTCGGCGAACGCGTGCGCCAGTGCATGCGCCTGCACCTGCGCGAGATGCTGGAGCCCAGCAGCCAGTGGGCCACCGAGGTCGCAAACGAAGTCAAGGGCCCGCACCAGGCCATGGTGCGCCTGCTGGCCCGCCACCTGGGCGCGCGGGTGGACGACGACATCCACCGCCTGGCCTTCGCCGTCATCGGCCTGGCCATGCAGCCCTACGTGACGCGCGACTTCATCGACGCGATCCGCCCCGGCCTGCTGCGCAGCCCCCGCGCCGTGGACCAGTGGGCCGAACGGCTGGCCGGCATGGCCCTGGCCCTGGTGGCGGACGAACGCCGCCGCCGCGCGGCCGACGCTTCCGAGGAACCTTCCGCATGACATCGACAACCGCACCGCGTCGTCGGGCGCCCGGCCGCCTGCTGGCCGCGCTGCCGCTCGCGCTGGCCCTCGCCGCCTGCGGCGTGACCCGCCCACCGGCCTCCGTGCAGGCGCCCGCTCCCGCCCAGTGGCGCAGCCCGGTGCCTGCCGAGGCCGTGCCCCACCACGGCTCGACGGCAGACCTCGCCCACTGGTGGCGCCAGGCCGGCGATCCGCTGCTGGCCGACCTGATCGAGGCCGCTCAGGCCGCCAGCCCCACGGTCGCCAGCGCCGCCGCCCGCGTGACCGAGGCCCGCGGCGCGCGCACCCAGGCCGGCGCGGCCCTGGCGCCGCGGCTGGACGGCAACCTGTCGGCCACGCGCAGCGCCTCGCCGCTCAGCGGCACCAGCACGGGCACCACCACGACCACCGGGACCGGCAGCACCAGCGTGCCGCCGGCCACCATCCTGCAGGCCACGCTGCAGCCCAGCTGGGAGATCGACCTCTTCGGCGGCCTGCGCGCCAGCCGCGATGCCGCCGATGCCCGCCTGGCGGCCGGCGAAGCCCGCTGGCACGATGCCCGCATCGCCGTGGCGGCCGAGACGGCCAATGCCTACTTCGCCGAACGGGCCTGCGCCCGCCAGCTGGCCGTGGCCGAGGCCGACACGCGCTCGCGCAGCGAGACCGCCCGTCTCACCGGCCTGTCCGCCGACGCCGGCTTCACCGCGCCGGCCGATGCGGCCCTGGCGCGCGCCAGTGCGGCCGATGCCTCGGCCCGGCTCACGCAGCAGCGCGCCCAATGCCGCGTGCTGCGACACGGGCTGGTCGCGCTGACGGGCCTGCCGGCGGAGAACCTCGACCGGCGGCTCGATGCCCAGTCCGCCATCACCGCCCTGCCCACGCCCCCGGCCGTGGACGACGTGCCGGCTCAGACGCTCCTGCAGCGCCCCGACCTGTTCGCCGCCGAGCGCGCCGTGGCCGCCGCCAGTGCCGATGCCGGCGCGGCCCAGGCGCAGCGCTATCCGCGCCTGACGCTCAGCGGCAGCGTGGGCCGGCTGCAGCTGCGCACCCAGGGCTTCCGCGCCTCGGTGGACACCTGGAGCGTGGGCCCGGTCGCGCTGTCGGTGCCGCTGTTCGACGGCGGCGTGTCGGCCGCCAATGCCGAGTCGGCGCGCGCCCGCTACGACGAGGCCGTGGTGCAGTACCGCGCTAGCGTGCGGCAGGCCGTGCGCGAGGTGGAAGAGGCGTTGACCAATCTCGACAGCACCCGCCAGCGCGCCGCCGATGCCGACACCGCCGTGCGCGGCTACCAGGCCAACCTCGACGCTGCGCAGTCGCGCTACCAGACGGGTCTGGCCAGCCTGTTCGAGCTGGAGGACGCCCGCCGCACGCTGTTCGCCGCGCAGACGGCGCGCGTCTCGCTGCAGCGCGAGAGCAACGAAGCCTGGGTCGCGCTCTACCGCGCGGTGGGTGGCGGCTGGCAACGGCCCGACGCCGACACCGCAGCCACCGCTTCGGCCACCGCTGCCGGCAGGTCGAACGCCGCCGTCGCCGCCCCAGACCCCCAGGCCGCTTCGACGGCCCTCCCGACCACGACCGGCGCCACCGCGACGCCACGTCCCTGAACCCGCCCCGCGCCCGGAAAGATCACCATGCAACGCTCCCGACGCCCGCTCCTCATCGCGATCCTGGTCGTGGCCCTCCTGGCCGTGGCCGCCTTCTTCCTGCTGCGCGGCAAGCCCGCGGAGGGCGAGGCGGTCAAGAAGGCCGACAAGCCCGCCGCCATCGCCCGCCCTGCCCTCACCGTCACGGTGGTACAGCCGCAGCCCGCCGACCTGGTGGCCGGCCTGCCGGCCAACGGCAACATCGCCGCCTGGCAGGAGGCCATCATCGGCTCCGAATCGGCCGGCCTGCGCCTGGCCGACGTGCGGGTGAACGTGGGCGATGTGGTGAAGAAGGGCCAGGTGCTGGCCACCTTCTCGGGCGACACGGTGCAGGCCGAGGTCGCCCAGGCCCGCGCCAGCCTGGCCGAGGCCGAGGCCGCCGCGGCCGATGCAGCCGCCAATGCCGAGCGCGCACGGACGCTGTCGGCCACCGGCGCGCTGAGCCAGGCCCAGATCAACCAGTACCTCACCACCGGCCAGACCGCCAAGGCCCGCGTCGAGGCCGCCCGCGCCGCGCTGCAGGCGCAGCAGGTGCGCCAGCGCAACACGCAGGTGCTGGCACCGGACGACGGCGTCATCTCCTCGCGCACGGCCACCGTGGGCGCCGTCCTGGGCTCGGGCGCCGAGCTGTTCCGCCTGGTGCGGCGCGGCCGACTCGAATGGCGGGCCGAGGTCGCCTCCAACGAGCTGCCGAAGGTGCGCGTGGGCCAGAAGGCGCGCGTGACGGCGGCCAGCGGCGTCACCGTCGAGGGTACGGTGCGCGCCCTCGCGCCCACCGTCGACCCGCAGACGCGCAATGCGCTGGTCTACGTCGACCTGCCCGCCAACGGCGACGTACGCGCCGGCATGTATGCGCGCGGCGAATTCATGCTCGGCCGCATCGAGCAGCTCACCGTGCCGCAGTCGGCCGTGGTGGTGCGCGACGGCTTCGCCAGCGTGTTCGAGGTGGGCGCCGACGGCAAGGTGGCCATGCGCCGCGTGACGACCGGCCAGCGCGCGGGCGACCGCATCGCCATCGCCGAGGGTGTCAAGCCCGACATGAAGCTGGTCGAGCGCGGCGCGGCCTTCCTCAACGACGGCGACGTGGTGCAGGTGCAGGGCCAGCCCGCGCCGGCAGCGGCCGCGCCGGCGCCCAAGCAGTGACGCAGGAGCCACGCGCATGAACCTTTCCGCCTGGTCGATCCGCAACCCCATTCCGGCGGCGATGCTCTTCGTCCTGCTGACGCTGGCAGGGCTGCTCTCCTTCAAGTCCATGAAGGTGCAGAACTTTCCGGACATGGACCTGCCGGTGGTGGTCGTCACCGCCGCCCTGCCCGGCGCCGCGCCGGGGCAGCTCGAAAGCGATGTGGCGCGTAAGATCGAGAACTCGATCGCCACCATCCAGGGCGTCAAGCACATCACCTCCACGCTGGTCGATGGGCAGGCCACCATCGCCACCGAGTTCGAGCTGGAGAAGCCCGTGCAGGAAGCCGTGGACGACGTGCGCTCGGCCGTGAGCCGCGTGCGCGCCGACCTGCCGGCCGATCTGCGCGACCCCATCGTGGCCAAGCTGGAGCTGTCCTCGCAGCCGGTGCAGGCCTATGCCATCGCCTCCGCCAACTGGGACGACGAGCAGTTGTCGTGGTTCGTCGACGACACGCTGTCGCGCCGCATGCTGGCCGTGCCCGGCGTGGGCGCCATCACCCGCGTGGGCGGCGTCACGCGCGAGGTGCGCGTCGCGCTCGATCCGGCGCGCATGCAGTCGCTGGGCATCACCGCAGCCACGGTCTCGCGCACGCTGCGCCAGGTGCAGATGGAAAGCGCCGGCGGCCGGGCCGAGCTGGGCGGCGCCGAGCAGCCGCTGCGCACCCTGGCCACCGCCAAGACCGCCGCCGAGGTGGCGGCCATGCAGATCCCGCTGGGCAACGGACGCCATGCGCGCGTGGACGAGGTCGCCACCGTCACCGACACCGTGGCCGAGCCGCGCGCGCTGGCCCTGCTGGACGGCAAGCCGGTGATCGGCTTCGAGATCTCGCGCAGCCGCGGCGCCAGCGAGGTGGAAGTGGGCGACGGCGTGGAGAAGGCGCTGGACAAGCTCAAGGCCGACTATCCGCACCTGACGCTGCAGCGCACCTTCGACTTCGTGGACATCGCCAAGGGCGAGTACGACAGCTCGATGCGGCTGCTCTACGAAGGCGCCCTGCTGGCGGTGGTGGTGGTGTGGCTCTTTTTGCGCGACTGGCGGGCGACCATCGTCTCGGCCGTGGCGCTGCCGCTGTCGGTCATCCCGGCCTTCATCGGCATGTACCTGCTGGGCTTTTCCATCAACATCATCACGCTGCTGGCGCTGTCGCTGGTGGTGGGCATCCTGGTGGACGACGCCATCGTGGAGGTCGAGAACATCGTGCGCCACCTGCGCATGGGCAAATCGCCCTATCAGGCGGCGATGGAGGCGGCCGACGAGATCGGCCTGGCGGTGATCGCCACCACCTTCACGCTGATTGCGGTGTTCCTGCCCACGGCCTTCATGAGCGGCATTCCGGGCCGCTTCTTCAAGCAGTTCGGCTGGACGGCGGCGCTGGCGGTGTTCGCGTCTCTGGTAGTGGCGCGGCTGCTCACGCCCATGATGGCGGCCTACATCCTCAAGCCGCTGGTGGGCCACGACAAGGAGCCGGGCTGGATGCGCAGCTACATGCGCGCCTCGGCCTGGTGCCTGCGCCACCGCGGGCTTACGCTGCTGGGTGCCCTGGTGTTCTTCGTCAGTTCGCTGGCGCTGATTCCGCTGCTGCCCTCGGGCTTCATCCCGCCGGACAACAACGTGCAGACCCAGGTCACGCTCGAACTGCCGCCCGGCAGCAAGCTGGCCGACACGCGCCGCGCGGTCGAGGCCGCCAGCGAGCGCATCCGCACGGTCGGCCACATCGAGAGCATCTACGTGGCCATCGGCGGCGGGGCCGCGGGCGCCGACCCGATGTCCGGCGGTGCCGGCAGCGACCCGCGCAAGGCCACGATGACGCTGCGCCTCGCGCCGCGTGGCGAGCGGCCGGTCAAGCAGGTGATCGAGCGCGAGCTGCGGCAGGTGATGGCCGAGGTGCCGGGCGTGCGCGTCAAGGTGGGCCTGGGCGGCTCCAACGACAAGTACATCCTGGCGCTGTCCAGCGAGGACCCGCAGGCCCTGGCCACCGCCTCGCGCGACGTGGAACGCGACCTGCGCACCATCCCCGGCGTGGGCAATGTCAGCTCCAACGCCAGCCTGGTGCGGCCCGAGATCGCGGTACGGCCCGACTTCGCCCGCGCCGCCGACCTGGGCGTGACCAGCAGCGACATCGCCGAGACGCTACGCGTGGCCACGGTGGGCGACTACGAGCAGTACCTGCCCAAGCTCAACCTGGCGCAGCGGCAGGTGCCGATCGTGGTGCGGCTGGCCGACAGTGCGCGCGAAAACCTGTCGACGCTGGAGCGGCTGACCGTCCCCGGCACCCGCGGCCCGGTGCGGCTGGGCGAGGTGGCCACGCTGGAGGCAGCTGGAGGCCCGGCCGTCATCAGCCGCTACGACCGCGCGCGTAACGTCAACTTCGAGATCGAACTGGGCGAACGCGGCCTGGGCGAGGTGGCCGAGGCCATCCGAGCCCTGCCCGCCATCCAGGGCCTGCCGCCCAGCGTGCGCACCATCGACGTCGGCGACGCCGAGATGATGGGCGAGCTGTTCAGCAGTTTCGGCCTGGCCATGCTGACCGGCGTGCTGTGCATCTACATCGTGCTGGTGCTGCTGTTCAAGGATTTTCTGCAGCCGGCCACCATCCTGGCGGCGCTGCCGCTGTCGCTGGGCGGTGCCTTCGTGGCGCTGCTGCTCGCAGGCAAGAGCTTCTCGATGCCCTCGCTGATCGGACTGGTGATGCTGATGGGCATCGCCACCAAGAACTCGATCCTGCTGGTGGAGTACGCCATCGTGGCCCGGCGCGGGCACGACGGCAGCGACGGCCGGCCGGCCGTCGCGCCCATGAGCCGCTGGGACGCGCTGCTCGACGCCTGCCACAAGCGGGCCCGGCCGATCATCATGACCACGCTCGCCATGGGCGCCGGCATGATGCCCATCGCCCTGGCCTGGGGCGAGGCGGACATGAGCTTCCGCTCGCCGATGGCGGTGGCGGTGATCGGCGGGCTGGTCACGTCCACGGTGCTGAGCCTGCTCGTGATCCCGGCCACCTTCACCTATGTGGACGATCTGGAGCAGTGGCTCAAGCGGCTGTTCCGGCGAGGCCGGCCGGCCTCGCCGGACGACACCGCCGAAGGCCACGACCACCCGGCGGCTACAGCACGTCCACCGGAATCTTGAGGTAGCGCACGCCGTTGGCCTCGGCCGGCGGCAGCGCCCCGGCACGGATGTTGACCTGGATGGCCGGCAGGATCAGCACCGGCATGGCCAGCGTGGCGTCGCGCGCCTGCCGCATGGCGACGAAGCCGGCCTCGTCCACGCCCGCGTGCAGGTGGATGTTGGCGCGGCGCTGCTCGGCCACCGTGGTCTCCCAGGCCGGCGCGCGGCCCTCGGGCGGGTAGTCGTGGCACATGAAGAGGCGCGTGGCCGGCGGCAGCGCCAGCAGGCGTTCCACCGAGCGGTAGAGCTGGTGCGCATCGCCGCCGGGGAAGTCGCAGCGCGCGCTGCCCACGTCGGGCATGAAGAGCGTGTCGCCCACGAAGGCGAGCTGCGCGGTGCCGGCTTCGTCCTCCAGCACATAGGCCATGTCGGCCGGCGTGTGGCCGGGCACGTGCATGGCGCGCAACCGCAACGCGCCGACGTGGAAGAGCTCGTCGGGCTCGAACAGGTGGCCGAACTGCGAGCCATCGAGCGCGAAGCCCGGCTCCAGGTTGAACACCTTCTTGAACACGCCCTGCACCGTGCGGATGGCCGAGCCGATGGCGATGGTGCCGCCCAGCGCCTTCTTCAGATACGGCGCGGCCGAGAGGTGGTCGGCATGCGCATGCGTCTCCAGCAGCCACTGCACCGTGAGGCCGTTGGCGCGGACGAAGTCGATCAGGCGGTCGGCCGAATGCGTGGCGGTGCGGCCGGACTTGGGGTCGTAGTCCAGCACCGAATCGACGATGGCGCAGGCCCCGCCCTCGCGCTCGAAGAGCACGTAGCTGATGGTGAAGGTGGCCGGGTCGAAGAAGGGCTGGACCCGGGCGGCGACAGGCTGGTCGGTCATCGGTGGCTCCTGGAAATCAGGGGATGCGGAAAGGACTGGCCAACAGTTTATTGAAAGATAGTTTGTTTTTCAATAAACTGTTGGCCATGCCCACCGCCACCACGCCTTCTGCTTCCACCGACCTGCATCACGACGCCGCCCCTGGCCCCGCCGCACTGGCCCAGTTGCGTGCTTCCGCCGGCCGCGCCTGTGCCCTGCTCAAGGCCATGGCCAACGAAGACCGGCTGCTGCTGCTGTGCATGCTGGCCGAAGGCGAGCGCAACGTCGGCGAACTGCAGGCCGCCACCGGCATCGTGCAGCCCAGCCTGTCGCAGCAGCTCGGCGTACTGCGCGAGGAAGGCCTCGTGCAGACGCGGCGCGAGGGCAAGTTCATCTACTACGCGCTGGCCAGCACCGAGGTGCTGCGGCTGATGCAGGCGCTGCATGCGAGCTTCTGTGCGCCGCAGTGAGGCGTCTTTTCTTTTTCATCCAGGACCCTTCCCATGACCCTCGACTGGCTCCACTTCACGCCCTGGCGCTCGCTCGCCGGTGGCGTCCTCATCGGCCTCTCCGCCGCGCTGCTGGTGCTGTCCAACGGCCGCATCGCCGGCATCAGCGGCATCCTGGGCACGCTGGTCGGCCGCAGCCCCGCGGGCGAACGCCCCTGGCGGCTGGCCTTCCTCGTCGGGCTGCTCGCCGCGCCCATGGTCTGGCGGATCGGCGCCGCGCTGCCGGATGCGCACATCGCAGCCAGCCCGGGCCTGCTGATCGCGGCCGGCCTGCTCGTGGGCCTGGGCACGCGCTACGCAAGCGGCTGCACCAGCGGCCATGGCGTGTGCGGGCTCTCGCGCGGCTCGGTGCGCTCGCTGGCCGCCACGCTCGCCTTCATGGCCGCGGGCTTTGCCACGGTCCTCCTGCTTCGTCACCTGATCGGATGAACCCGCCATGCCTGCATTGACCGCCTTTCTCTCCGGACTCGTCTTCGGCCTCGGCCTGCTGCTCTCCGGCATGGCCGACCCGGCCAAGGTGCTGGGCTTCCTGGACCTGGCCGGCACCTGGGACCCGTCGCTCGCCTTCGTCATGGGTGGCGCCATCGCCGTGGCCGCGCCGGCCTTCGCGCTGGCCCGTCGCCGCAGCCATGGCCTGCTGGGCGCGGCCATGCAACTGCCCAAGGCCACGCACATCGACCGCCGGCTGGTGGTGGGCAGCCTGGTCTTCGGCGCAGGCTGGGGCCTGGCGGGCTTCTGTCCCGGGCCGGCGCTGGTCAGTGCCGCCGCGGGCTACCGCGAAGCCTGGCTCTTCGTGGCAGCCATGGTGGCGGGCATGGCCTTGTTCTCTTTGCTGGAAGGCGGCTGGCGCCGTCAGCCGCGGCCGGTCTGAATTCGGACGTCTTGCCTGAAGCGCCGTGGAAGACGGACCTTGGCGCCAGTACCTCTTGCCGGGTTCAGGCGAACACCACCTCGCAGCTCGACGCCATCAGTGCGGCCATGCCCGCGCGCTGTCGCGCACGCGCATCGGTGACCAGCGTGTGCACGCTGCCGATGGGCGCATAGGCGATGCGGCTGCGCTGGCCGATCTTGCTGTGGTCGGCCAGCACGATGCAGCGGCGCGCGGCGGCCACCATGGCGCGCGCCACCTCGGCCTCGGGCCGCTCGAAGCTGCTGGCGCCCTGCTCGGCACAGATGCCCACCGGTGAGAGCAGCGCCACATCGGCGCGGTAGCGCTGGATCTCCGCCACCGTCTGCGCGCCGCAGGTGGCGGGAACCTCGGTCAACAGCTGGCCGCCCAGCAGGATCACCTCGTTGGCACGGCGGCTTTTGTCGTCGCGCGTGAGGTGCCGCGCCACTTCCAGCCCATTGGTCACGATGGTCAGGCCGCTCAGGCCGGCCAGTTCCTGCGCCAGCAGCGCCGTCGTGGTGCCGGCATCGACCAGCAGCGTCTGCCCCGGCCGCAGCAGGCGGGCGGCGGCCCGGGCGATGGCCTTCTTCTCCCGCGCCCGCGTGGCCTGGCGCACGGCCAGCGGCGCCTCGCGACCACTTTCCTCCACGCCCACGCCACCGCCATGCACGCGGCGCAGCGCGCCTTCGGCCTCCAGCGCCTGCAGGTCGCGCCGCACCGTCTCGCGCGAAACGCCCAGCTCCTGCACCAGGCGGTCGGTGCTCACGGCGCCCTGGGTGCCGAGCAGGGTGCGGATTCGGTGGATGCGCGCTTGTTGGAGCATGAAGGTCGCAGCAGAAGGATCGAGGTAAGCACAGCGCCCGCGGCTGCGCGGGAGTTCGAGCACAGGGCAGCACGGCACCGCGCGGGCATCGTACCGGCGAGTAGCTGAACCGGCCCTGTGCGAACGGCCGATCGCAGCGCCAAGCCGGGTGCCGCACCTCAGGTCACGGCACTGACACGGACTGTTGGCAAATTGTGCATTTGAGTCATTTGTTGTGAATTTCCTCCTGCCTCCTCGGGCGGGAGGCAGGCCACGGCAGATGGGGGAAAACACACGCGCCGGCCTTGGACGGCCGCGCGTCCATTCGACCGTTCGAAGAAAGAACCGGCATGCCACGCACGCACCTGTCCTCCCGACCCGCGCCCGCCTGGAAGGCGGGCCTGCTGGGCCTGGCCACCGCCCTCTCGCTCGCCGCCTGCGGCGGGGGTGGCGGCAGCAGCAACCTCGGCCTGATCGCCGCCGCAGGCAGCGGCAGCGGCACCACCACCCCACCTCCCGCCACCGGCGGCAGCACGGCGCCCGCCACACCCGGCAGCAATGCCGGCCGCAGCGGCCCGAAGGTGCTGCTGGTGCAAGTCGACGGCATGACATACGCCGCACTGCGCCAAGTGCAGGCGGCCGGTGCGCTGACCAGCCTGCGCGCCGCGCCCGCCTGGACGGGCGGGATCGCCGGCACGCCCAGCGCCCAGCCCACCACCACCGGCCCGGCCTTCGCCACGCTGCTGACCGGCACCTGGGCGCGCCACGGCGTCGCCTTCGACAGCGCCGACCAGCGCATCGACACCGCGCGTACGCCCACGCTGCTGGCCCAGCTGCGCCAGCGCACGCAGCCCTTCGCCCTTCAGAGCGGCGTGGTCACCAGCAGCACGGTCGCCGCCAGCCTGAGCGCCGACCCCGCCGTGGCGGCCGCCATCGACCGGCGCGTGGACTGCAACGGCGACGACGGCTGCGTCACCACCCGCACGCGCCAGCTCATCGAGGCCGGCATCGACCTCACAGTGGCCGAGTACGGCGCGCCCGCCCGCGCCGCCACCGACGGCCTGGGCAGCGCCGGCTACCGCGCCAGCGTCACCGCCACGGCCGCCGCCGTGCAGCAGCTGCTGGACACCATCGCCCGCCGCCAGGCCAACGACCCGAAGGAAGACTGGCTCGTGCTGCTGACCGCCGACCATGGCCTGGATGCCTTCGGCAGCACCACCGGCAGCCAGTCGCTGGACGACAAGACCAGCTTCGTCGCCAGCAACAAGGCCCTGCCCTCGCTGCCCGCGGTCAACGATGCGCCGCCGGCCGACATCGCCACCCTGCTGCAGGCCGCGGCGGCCACCGACCTCGCGCCCACCGTGCTGCAGCACCTGGGCATACTGCCCGCGCTGGAGCAGCGCGGCTACGACGGCATCGCGCTGCAGGCCGGCACCGCCGTGCGCCAGCTGCGCGCCGTGGCCGGCGCCGACAAGGCCAGCCTGGTGCTCGGCTGGACGATGGCCGGCAACACGCAGGTGCCGGTGAAGGTGTACCGCGACGGCACGCTGATCGCCACCCTGCCCGCCGCCAGTACCCGCTACACCGACAACATCCAGGCCGCCGCGGACGGGCTCTATGCCTACCGCTATACCGTGGTGGCCGGCGACTCGGCCACTGGCGTGCAGGCGCAGATCGCCTACGTCAAGCCCGCGCTGCTCGCGACCACGCTGGTGCAGGGCCTGGCCGCGTACTACCCGCTCAATGCGCTGCCCACCATCGATGCGATCGGCGCCTCGACGATGGCGCCCTGGGCGTCGGACGCCGCCGCCGGCTCGCTGGTGAGCGACGACCCCTTCGTCGCGCCGTACAAGGGCAAGGCGCTGCGCGTGGACAGCACCATCAGGAACGCCAGCGGCATGTCGGGCTACCGCCTGCTGCAGGGCACCGACGTGGCCACCGACAGCAGCGTCACGGCCTACACCCTCGGCTTCTGGCTGCGCACCGACGCCAGCTGCAGCCAGGGCGTGAGCAATGGCGGCACGGTGATCGGCAACAAGAACTACACCACCGGCGCCAACGCGGGCCTGGCCATCGGCTTGTTCGGCGGCTGCGAGATCCGCTTCAACGTCGGCGCCGGCGGCAGCCGTGCCGACAGCAATGGCTACAAGCTCAGCGCCGGCCAGTGGGCCTACGTGGCGGTGGTCATCGACAAGGCCAACCTCAGGATGACCGGCTACGTGCTCGACCCGGCCCTGGGCACGCAGACCGGCAGCGCCACGCTGACCAGCACCCTCGTCGCCCAGCTCGGCGGCCTCAAGAACGGCATCGGCCTCAACGAGGACGGCACCGGCCTGTACTACCAGCGCGAGACCAGCTCGCCGCGCGGCGCCATGGACTTCGACGACTTCGCCATCTGGCGCCGAGCCCTCACGGCCGACGAGATCGCCAGCATGTTCAAGGCGGCGCAGCCGCTGTCCACCCTGCCGCGCTGAAGGAGCCGCCCTCATGAACACCCGCCGCAACTTCCTGCGCGCCTCGGCCACCACGGCCGGTGCTGCCGCCGCCCTGGCCGCCTTTCCGCCCAGCATCCGCCGTGCGCTGGCCATTCCGGCCAACAACGTCACCGGCACCATCAAGGACGTCGAGCATGTGGTCATCCTGATGCAGGAGAACCGCTCCTTCGACCACTACTTCGGCACGCTGCCCGGCGTGCGCGGCTTCGGCGACCGCTTCACCGTGCCGCTGCCGGGCGGCCTGAACGTCTGGCAGCAGAGCGACGGCAACGGCAAAGTCATCCTGCCCTTCCACCTGGACAGCAGCAAGGGCAACGCCCAGCGCGACGGCGGCACGCCGCACGACTGGGACGACAGCCAGAAGGCCTGGGACAACGGCCGCCTGGCGCAATGGCCGCGCTACAAGACCACCAAGGCCATGGGCTACCACCAGGAAGCCGAGGTGCCTTTTCAGTTCGCACTGGCCAATGCCTTCACGCTGTGCGACGCCTACCACTGCGCGATGCACACGGGCACGGATGCCAACCGCTCCTTCCACCTCACTGGCACCAACGGCCCGACGGCGCAGAACGTGGCTTTCGTGCGCAACGAATGGGACTGGCTCGACGGCCGGGCTTCGGCCGTCACCACCGGCTACACCTGGAAGACCTATGCGGAGCGGCTGGAAGACGCCAAGGTCAGCTGGATCTCGTACCAGAACATGCCCGACGAATGGGGCGACAACATGCTGGGCGCCTTCCGCCAGTTCCGCCGGGCCAACCTGGCCTCGCCCTACCCCGTGAGCAGCGGCGGCGCGCCCAACCAGCCCTACTCCAACAGCGGCCAGGCCACACCCTACCGCGCCTACGACCCGGCCACCGACAACGCCGGCAACCCGCTCTACAAGGGCATCGCCAACACGCTGCCGGGCAGCAAGCCCGAGGACTACCTCGACGCCTTCCGACGCGACGTGCGCGAGGGCCGGCTGCCGCAGGTCTCGTGGATCAACGCGCCCTCCATCTACTGCGAGCACCCCGGCCCGTCGAGCCCGGTGCAGGGTGCCTGGTTCATCCAGGAGATCCTGGACGCGCTCACCGCCGTGCCCGAGGTCTGGAGCAAGACGGTGCTGCTGGTGAACTTCGACGAGAACGACGGCTACTTCGACCACGTGCCCTCGCCGTCGGCGCCCTCGCCCAATGGCGACGGCAGCTACGCCGGCAAGACCACGCTGCCCGATTCGGCGCTCGCCGCCGAGTACTTCACCCATGCCGCGCCCGAGGGCAGCACCGGCCAGCCCAAGCCCGACGGCCGCGTGTACGGCCCCGGCCCGCGCGTGCCCATGTACGTGATCTCGCCCTGGAGCCGTGGCGGCTGGGTCAATTCGCAGGTCTTCGACCACACCTCGGTGCTGCGCTTCCTGGAACAGCGCTTCGGCGTCGCGGAACCCAACATCGGCCCCTTCCGCCGTGCCGTCTGCGGCGACCTCACCAGCGCCTTCAACTTCGTCAACCCCAATGGCGAGCCACTGCCCACGCTGTCGGGCCGCAAGTCGCGCGACCAGGCCGACCAGCTGCGCACGCAGCAGCAGGCGCTGGCGCAGATCGTGCCGCCGGCCAACCCACAACTGCCGCGCCAGGCCGCCGGCACGCGACCCTCGCGCGCCCTGCCCTACGAGCTGCACACCAGCGCGCGCGTGGATGCCGCTGCCGGCACCGTGCGCCTGATCTTCAGCAACACCGGCAAGCAGGCGGCGGTGTTCCACGTCTACGACCGGCTCAACCTCGGCCGCGTGCCGCGCCGCTACATGGTGGAGGCCGGCAAGCAGCTGGACGACACCTGGGCCGCCGCCACCGACAACGCGGGCCTGTACGACCTGTGGGTGCTCGGCCCCAACGGTTATCACCGCCACTTCCGCGGCGACCTCAACGCGAGCCGCGCGGCGGGCACGGCCAGCCCGGAACTGCGCGTCTGCTACGACGTGGCCAACGGCAACGTCTACCTGCGCATGCGCAACGACGGCACCGCCGCCTGCACGCTGACGATCCGCGCCAGGGCCTACCGCGACGACGGCCCCTGGACCGCCACCCTGGCACCCGGCGCCACCGCCGAGCAGCACTGGGACCTGGCCGGCAGCGGCCGCTGGTACGACTTCGAGGTCGGCAGCAGCACCGACCCCAGCTTCCATCGCCGCTTCGCCGGCCGCGTCGAGACCGGCGCGCCGTCGGTGAGCGACCCGGCCATGGGCCTGGCCGAACGTTGAGCCGTCCGCCCCACCTCTTCCCTTCCATCCCCGACCACGAGCAACCCACCATGTCCCACACCCTCCTCTCCCTGCGCACCGGCCTCGTCGTGCTGGCCACCTGCGCCGCCCTGTCCGCCTGCGGCGGCAGCGGTGGCGGCAGCGGCTTCGTGCCCGCCGTCGGCGGCACCGCGCCAAGTGCCGGCAACGGCAACAGCGGCACCACCACGCCGCCCGCCACTGGCGACGGCAGCAAGGCGCCCGAGATGCGCTGCGCGCCCTGAACCCACCGAGTCCCGCAGACCCACGACGACACGCACACCATGAACTCCCGTCGCAAATTCCTCCAGGCCTCGGCCAC
This sequence comes from Pseudacidovorax sp., assembly GCF_017991995.1. Taxonomy (GTDB): domain Bacteria; phylum Pseudomonadota; class Gammaproteobacteria; order Burkholderiales; family Burkholderiaceae_C; genus Xenophilus. The sequence goes on from NZ_JAGOPN010000005.1 coordinate 74,314, forward strand.
CTCGGGCATCGCCGCCGCCACGCTGGCGGCCTTTCCGCCCAGCATCCGCAAGGCCCTGGCCATTCCGGCCAACAACGTCACCGGCACCATCAAGGACGTCGAGCACGTGGTCATCCTGATGCAGGAGAACCGCTCCTTCGACAACTACTTCGGCACGCTGATGGGCGTGCGCGGCTTCGGCGACCGCTTCACCATCCCGCTGCCCAAGGGCCTGAACGTGTGGCAGCAGTCCGATGCCAACGGCAAGCCGGTGCTGCCCTACTACCTGGACGGCAGCAAGGGCAACGCCCAGCGCGTGAGCGGCACGCCCCACTCCTGGACCGACGGCCAGAACGCGTGGGACGGCGGGCGCATGTATCAGTGGCCGCGCTACAAGAACACGGCCTCCATGAGCTACTACAAGGAGGCGGAGCTGCCCTTCCAGTTCGCGCTGGCCAATGCCTTCACCATCTGCGACGCCTACCACTGCGCGATGCACACGGGCACCAACTCCAACCGCATGTTCCTGTGGACCGGCACCAACGGCCCCACCGGCGCCAACGTGGCCTCGGTGGTGAACGTGTGGGACGACATCGGCCCTTCGACCCAGGGCTACAACTGGAAGACCTATCCCGAGCGGCTGGAAGCGGCCAAGGTGAGCTGGATGGTCTACCAGTTCATGCCCGACAACTTCACCGACAACCCGCTGGCCGGCTTCGTGCAGTACCGCAAGGCCAACGAGGCCTCGGGCAAGCCGGTGAGCAACGACGCCGCCTCGCCGGCCTACGACCCGGCCAGCGACAACGCGGGCAACCCGCTCTACAAGGGCATCGCCAACACCATGCCCGACGGCGGCCTGCTGGGGACCTTCAAGCAGGACATCAAGAACGGCAAGCTGCCGCAGGTGTCGTGGATCGTGGCACCGGCCACCTATTCCGAGCACCCCGGCCCCTCGAGCCCGGTGCAGGGCGCCTGGTACATCCAGGAGGTGCTGGACGCGCTCACCGCCGTGCCCGAGGTGTGGAGCAAGACGGTGCTCTTCGTCAACTTCGACGAGAACGACGGGTACTTCGACCATGTGCCCTCGCCCTCGGCCCCCTCGCCCAATGGCGACGGCACCTTTGCGGGCAAGACGACGCTGCCCGAGGCCGACGTCGCCTTCGAGCGCTTCACGCATCCGGTGGCTTCGCCCGGCCAGCCGGTGCCGGACGGCAAGGTCTACGGCCCCGGCATCCGCGTGCCCATGTACGTGATCTCGCCGTGGAGCCGTGGTGGCTGGGTCAACTCGCAGGTCTTCGACCACACCTCGGTGCTGCGCTTCCTGGAGCAGCGCTTCGGCGTGACGGAGCCCAACATCAGCGCCTACCGGCGTGCGGTGTGCGGTGACCTGACCAGCGCCTTCAACTTCGCCAACCCCAACAACGAGGCCCTGCCCACGCTGGCCGGCCGCAAGACCCAGGCCGAGGCGGACCAGCTTCGCGCCCAGCAGCAGGCGCTGGCGCAGATCGTGCCGCCCGCCACGCAGCAGCTGCCCCGCCAGGCCACCGGCACGCGGCCCTCGCGTGCCCTGCCCTACGAACTGCACACGAGCGCGCGCGTGGATGCATCGGCGGGCACAGTGCGGCTGATCTTCAGCAACACGGGCAAGCAGGCGGCGGTGTTCCATGTCTACGACAAGCTCAACCTGGACCGCCTGCCGCGCCGCTACATGGTGGAACCTGGCAAGCAGCTGGAGGACAGCTGGGCCGTCGCCACCGACAACGCGGGCCTGTACGACCTGTGGGTGCTCGGCCCCAACGGTTATCACCGCCACTTCCGCGGCGACCTGAACGCGCTGCGCGCGGGCGGCGCGGCCAACCCGGAGCTGCGCGTGTGCTACGACGTGGCCAATGGCAACGTCTATCTGAAGATGCTCAACGGCGGCAGCGGTACGTGCAGCTTCACCATCCGAGCCAAGGCCTACCGTGACGATGGTCCGTGGACGGCGACGGTGGCCGCGGGTGCCAGCGCCGAGCAGCACTGGGACCTGTCGGGCAGTGGCCGCTGGTACGACTTCGCGGTCACCAGCAGTGCCGATCCGAGCTTCTACCGCCGCTTCGCAGGCCGCGTGGAGACCGGCGCGCCGTCGGTGAGCGATCCGGCGATGGGGCTGCAGGACCTTTGAGTCCGGCTGCGTCGGTCGCGCCGGGTTGTTGAGCTGTTGAGCTGTTGAGCTGATTGGCTGTTTGGCTCATGCGCTCCTGAGCGCTTCGAAGGCTCCTGCACGGGTGCGGTCTCCATGCGCAAGTCATGGGACGGTGACCCGGCAGAGGGCACCGGCATGCGCGCTCCCGGTGCACGCTCGCGCCGACCGGCTTGCTGCACCGGGCGGGTGCCCGCTCTCCACCGACGCGCCTTCTGCACTGCACGGCGCCGCGAATGGCACCTCCGCACGCACACCGGCACCCTCCGCCTCGACGCTGCGCCCGAACGGCCGGGTTCGGCCGCCCGGGCCCCAAATCCGTTCGCCCTGAGCTGGTCGATGGGCAGAGGGGCGCGCGGCGCATGTGCACTGCGATGCCTGACCCGCCTGCCTGCTGCCCATAGGGGCGAGGCTTCGACAGGCTCAGCCCGAACGGGTTGGGGTTGATTGGCCGGCATTGGCTCCGCGACCCCAACAACTCAAAAGACCGAAGGCCCCAAAGCCCGAGCCCGAGACCCAACCCAAACGACCGAAAGGGCCAAGGCTTGAAACCGGGAGGGCTCGCGCGCAGCGTCGAGGCGGAGGATGCCGGTGTGCGTGCGGAGGTGCCATTCGCGGCGCCGTGCAGTACCCCAAGCACGTCGGTGGAGAGCGAGCGCCCGTGCGGTGAGGCAAGCCGGTCAGCGCGAGCGTGCACCGGGAGCGCGCATGCCGGCGTCCTCTGCCGGGTTAGCGGCGAGCCGGTCGAACACCCGGATCAGCGATAGATCACGCGAATCAGCGGTCGATCACCCGAGTCAACGGTCGATCACCAGAGTCAGCGATCGATCAACCGGCCCAGCACTTGCTCAGCCCATCGACCCACGGCCACAAAAGGCGCACCCCCTAGAATCCGCGCCCTTTGCCCGCCCCTGCCATGACCGCTCCGTCCTGCTGCGCCATCGACTTCGGCACCTCCAACTCCGCCATCGCCCTGCCCCAGGCCGACGGCAGCGCGCGGCTGGTGCTGGTGGAGGACGGGCGGCCCACCATGCCGACCACCGTCTTCTACGACGTCGAAGACCTCGAAGGCCACGAGCCGCCGCGCCAGCTGCATGGCCGGGCCGCCCTGGCCGCCTATGTGGAAGGCCGCGAGGGCCGGCTGATGCGTTCGATGAAGAGCATCCTGGGCTCGGGCCTGGCCGAGCAGTCCACCGAAGTGGGCGAAGGTCGCTCGGTGCGCTACCTCGACGTGATCGGCGACTACCTGCGGCACCTGCGCCACCTCGGCGAACAGACCGCCGGCGGGCCGCTGGCGCGCGTGGTGCTCGGCCGTCCCGTGCACTTCGTCGACGAGGACCCCGCGCGCGACGCCAAGGCCCAGGCCTCGCTGGAGGCCGCGGCGCGCGAGGTGGGCTTTGCCGAGGTCCACTTCCAGTTCGAGCCCATCGCCGCCGCGCTGGACCACGAGCAGTCGGTCTCGCAGGAAGAGCTCGTTCTGGTGGCCGACATCGGCGGCGGTACCTCCGACTTCTCGCTGGTGCGCGTGGGGCCGCAGCGGCGCGAGCGCCTCGATCGCAAGGACGACATCCTGGCCAACCACGGCGTGCACGTGGCCGGCACCGACTTCGACCGCCGTCTGGACCTGGCCGCGATCCTGCCGCTGTGCGGCTACCGGGCGCTGGGCCCGGCCCGTCCGGGCGAGCGCCCGCGCGAAGTGCCCAACGCGGTGTACTTCGACCTTGCGACCTGGCACCTGATCAATGGCGTCTACGCCACCAATCGCGTGCTCGAGCTGCAGCGCATGCGCAGCTTCTATGCCGACGCGCGGCTGCACGCCCGCCTGATGCATGTGGTGCAGGCCCGCCTGGGCCACGCGCTGCTGGCGCGCGCCGAGGCCGCCAAGATCGCCGTGGCCGAGGGCGGCGCCACCACGCTGGGGCTGGACCTGATCGAGCCCGGCCTGGCCACGCCGCTGGATGCCGCCACCGCGCTCGGCGCGCTGGACGCCGACCTGCAGCGCATCGCCGACGCCGCCGTCGAGACGCTGGTCCAGGCCGGCGTGACGGCGCAGGACGTGCGCACGCTCTACTTCACCGGGGGCTCCACCGGCCTGCGCGCCCTCACCGAACGGATCGCCCAGGTGGTGCCCGGGGCACGCGTGGTGCACGGCGACCGGGAATCGAGCGTGGCCCGCGGCCTCGGGCTGCACGCCTTGCGCGTCTTCGGCTGAGCAGCGGGCGTCGGCGCGTCAGACGCGCAGGCCCTCCAGAGTCCGCTCTTCCCGCAGCAGGGCGGGCAAAGGCGCTAGCGCCGGCAGGCCCAGGTAGCTGCGCACATGGTGGAAGTCCGGGTCGCTGTCGAACACGGCGTCCAGCTCCTGCGGCCCGAGGAACTGGCCGCAGGCCAGGCGCTCGCCGATGCGGGCGCAGAGGTAGCCGAGGGCCAGAGCGGGTGCGCGCGCTGGCGGCGCCGCCTCCAGCGGCGTGACCAGCACCGATTCGAGCGCCCAGGCATCCGCCGCCAGGTGGGCGGGCAGCTTCCATTCGCGCATCAGCAACTGCCCGAGGGCGCCGGCCGACACGCCCCAATGGGCCTGCTGAAGCCGCAGGCGCGGCAACAGCGCGCCGGGCGCCACCGCGTCGTCGGGCGCGCGGCTCGCGTGCTGGAAGGTGGTCGCGGCCAGGTGGCCCACGAAGGAGATCACGACGCCGGTGGCCAGCGCGCCGGGATCCTCCAGCTGCAGGCGCGGTGCCAGGCGCAGGCACAGCGCGCCCGCCAAGCCGCCCGAGGCATCCAGCGTGTCCAGCACCCGGCGGCCGAAGGGCGAGCCGCTGTTGAAGGACATGCCCAGCATGTGCCGCAGGCAGATGTTGCGCACCGTGGTCAGCCCCAGGAAGGTGATGGCCTGGCTCACGCTGGCCACTGGCTGGCGTACGCCGTAGAGCGGCGAGTTGACGGCCGCCATCACCTTGGCGGCCACCAGCGGCTCGCCCATCACCAGCGCCGCCAGCTCCGAGGCGCCGGCGCGCGACACGAAGTCGGGCGACACCAGCTGCTGCAACGCGCGCGGCGGCGGCGGGATCTCGCGCAGCACCGTGCGCACGCGGCGTGCCTGCTCCTCCAGCAGCGCGTCGGCGGCGGTGAGCTGGAAGCTGGCCAACTGCTCGGGCAGGCCGCCCGTGGGCGGCGGCGCGTAGGCCTGGAGTGCGGCGTCGGGGCCGGCCTCCACCTCGCGCCATTCGAACTCGGTTGCCAGCGGCGCAGGCGCGGTCGCCGTGCGGCGCGGGGCGGCCGCGGGCACGCCGGGCGCGTCGGCGCGGCCAGTCAACGAGTGCCACCAATGCTGCCAGCGGCTCGTCATGCGATGCGGCCGCCCCCATGAGCCTGCCACCCGGCCGGACGCACCGGTCCCCCGGCGATGGACCAGTGGGGGACGGACGGACACAGGCACATGGTGGCGGAGGGTCGTGAGGTGCAAGGCGCACCCGGAGTGGGCGGCGCACCAGGAAATGAAGCCAAAGGAATTATTAACGCTTTGTTTCAATTGGCGCAACAGGCCCGACCCAACGCTATGATCGGCGGCCCTGGAGATGGCATTCCTCCATGAACCGCCGTGGCGCCTGCCGCGGCTGATGATGCCTACATGCCCCTGACCTCGTCGGGAAGCTGTAGGCGCTCGCGTCCGCACTCGACGGCTGGGTCAGGTCCCTTTCCTTCGCATCGACGACATGACCCGACATTCCCGCTTCGAGCAGCTCGCCCTGCTGCGCTCGGTCGCCAAGTGGCTGCCCCTGGCCAGCCTGGTGGCCGCGCTGGCCGGCTCGGCCTCCGCCTTTTTCCTCTTCGCACTGGACGCCGCCACGCGATGGCGAGAGACGCATCCGGCCATCATCTGGCTGTTGCCCTTGGCCGGCGCGGCCGTGGGCTGGATCTACTGGCGCCTGGGCAAGCAGGTCGAGGCGGGCAACAACCTCATCATCGACGAGATCCACGACCCCCAGAAGACCGTGCCGCTGCGCATGGCGCCGCTGGTGCTGGGCGGCACGGTGGTGTCGCACCTGTTCGGCGCCTCGGTGGGGCGCGAAGGCACCGCGGTGCAGATGGGCGGTGCGCTGGCCGACCAGCTGACGCGCCTGTTCCGGCTGGACAACGAGGACCGGCGCATCCTGCTGATGGCGGGCATCGCGGCCGGCTTCTCGTCGGTGTTCGGCACGCCGCTGGCGGGCGCCCTCTTCGGCCTGGAGGTGCTGGCCATCGGTCGCATGCGCTACGACGCGCTCTTTCCGTGCACCGTGGCGGCCATCGTGGCCGACCAGGTCGGCCAGGCCTGGGGTGTGCACCACACGCATTACGTGGTCGGCAGCGTGGCGCCGGTGACGCTGTGGAGCGTGCTGGCGGTCACGCTGGCGGGCATCGCCTTCGGCCTCGTCGGCCGGGCGTTCGCCGTGGCCACGCACCGGCTGGGCGGCTGGGTGCGGCGCTGCATCGCCTACCCGCCGCTGCGCCCCTTCGCGGGCGGCATGGTGGTGGCGGTCGCGGTGTGGGCACTGGACGCGCACCGCTACATCGGCCTGGGCATTCCGACCATCGTGGCGGCCTTCGAGGGTCCGCTGCCACCGTGGGACTTCCTGGGCAAGATGGCCTTCACCATCGTCTCGCTGGGCACCGGCTTCAAGGGCGGCGAGGTGACGCCGCTGTTCTACATCGGCGCCACGCTGGGCAATGCGCTGGCGCCGCTTCTGCACATGCCGGTGTCGATGCTGGCGGGCATCGGCTTCGTGGCGGTGTTCGCGGGCGCGGCCAACACGCCGGTGGCGACGATCGTGATGGCGGTGGAACTCTTCGGGCCGGCCATCGGCCCGCTGGCGGCCATCGGCTGCCTGGCCAGCTACCTCAGTTCCGGCCACACTGGCATCTACCACGCCCAGCGCGTGGGCAATGGCAAGTACCGGCCGGCGCTGCCCGAGGGGCTGCGACTGTCGGAGATCGCGCAGTACCGGCTGCAGGCCAAGGCCGCGCACGCCAAGGCGAGCGAGCCCCAAAAGCAGAGCTGAGCACCGGCCGGAGCCGTGCCCGCTGGCTTCGGCAGGGCCTCTCGGTCGTCGCCTCCGACTATCAGCGCCTCGGCGGCGCCCGGGCCGTATTGCCGACGAGGTGATCATCACGGGCAAGTCGCAGAGCTTAACCTCGTCAATCGGCGCCAGCCGCCTCGCGGCCGAGTACGCGCCAGACCTGGAGCTGCGCGCCGCCATCGCGGTGGTAGCGGTTAGTGGCGCCGCAGATCTGGCGATTAAGTTCAGCGATTGATGAGTGATCAGACAGCCGACCGACCCCACATCGCTCCAGGCACCACTGACCTGGAACGGGCCAGCAGGAGCCCCCGAACGGGAATCCAAAGGCGATCAAGCGGCTGCATGCAGCCGAATGCTGTTCGCGTACGCCGGGACGCCGGGCTCATTCACCTTCCGATTGGTCGAGCGGTATTTCCCTGACGGCTGCCTCCGCAAGAAGCTCGAAGACGGCCGCGCCACCGCGAAATGGACCGGCACGATAGGCGTTCAACACAAGCTGCAGCCGCTTCTGGACCTTTTCATTGGTGCCTCCCGCGTGCAGTCTCTCCCGCTGAAGACAGTACTTCCTGTGCTTTTCGATGGTATCCATCTGCTGACGGGTCACCCGGAAGTGATGCAGGAGGCCAAAAGCCTGGTCGTTGAAGCCTTCGCGCTGAAGTTCGTCCAGGAGTTCGATCGTGCGTTTCGGAGATGCCATGAGTTGCATTCGGACAGTTCAGATGAATGCCGTAGCAGCAGCCGTCCAGTCAGGCGCTCGGCGCCGCCCAGGCCGCTGCCAATGGTTGACGGCAAGGGTCCCGCCTGAGCCGACAGGACTCCGAAGAATGTGACCTATCGTTATCTCGGATGCCAGCATCCATTTGCCGGATGGCAAACCGAAGCCGGCCAATAGCCCTCGCCGGCCATCAGGCCCGCATCGCCACCATCACCGAGTACGCCTTCACCACGGCCGTGGCGGCTTGGCCTACCGCGATGCCGAGGGCATCGATGGCATCGTTGGTGACGCTGGCCGTGATCACCGCGCCGCCAGGCAGCGTCAGGCCCACGAGCGAGGAGACGGCGCCGCGCTCGACGCGCGAGACGGTGCCGGCGAACTGGTTGCGTGCCGAGAGCTGGTAGCCGGCGAAGTCGGTCACCAGCACCACGGCCGAGGACTTGACGAGCGCGATCGCCTCCTTGCCCACGGCCGCCTGCAGCCGCGTGGCCGCGGCGCTGGTCATGGTGGCGACGATCTCCTGGCCGCCGGCCAGGGCGATGGTCAGTTGGGTGGTGACGGGGCCGGCCTCGACGGCGCTGACGGTGCCGGCGAACTGGTTGCGGGCGGTGGTCTTCATGGCGATTCTCCGGAGAAGGCCGGCCAGGGCCGGCTGTTGGATGAGCAGGGCTTCCTGCTCGCGCAGGAAGTCGGCATGGGCGCTCTGCAGGCCGCGCCAGGCGGCCAGCAGCGAATGGCCAGCCGGCGTGAGCTGCGAGCCGCCGCCGCCTTTGCCGCCAGTGGCGCGCGCCAGCAGCGGCTCGTTGGCCAGGTTGGAGGCCGTCTCCAGCAGCAGCCACGCGCCCTTGTAGCTGTAGCCCGCGGTGCGCGCCGCGCGGTTGATGGAGCCGGTGCTGTCGATGGCTTCGAGCAGGGCGAAGAAGCGCGCGTCCAGCCGCCCGGCCAGGCGCAGCTCGCCATGCAGCAGCGTGGCGTCAGCCATGGGCGGCTCCCAGCAGGCGGCGCACCGCGGCGGCCTGCGGCGGCTCGGCCGCGCGCGCGGCGGCACCGAGCAGCTCCAGCTCGACGCCGGTGCCCCGCGCCACGTCCACCTGCCGCACGGCACGGCCCTGCTCGATGAGCACCGCCTCCTCCGCCAGCGCCAGCACGTCGTCCACGTCGTGCGTGATCATCAGCACGGGCAACTGCCAGCGGGCGCAGACCGCGGCCAGTTCCTGCCGCAGGTCGTGGCGCAGCATGGGATTGAGGGCGGCGAAAGGCTCGTCGAGCAGCAGCACCTGCGGCTCGCAGGCCAGGGCACGGGCCAGGGCCACGCGCTGCTGCTGGCCGCCGGACAACGCCGATGGACGTGCATCGGCCATGGCCTCCAGGCCGAAGCTGGCCAGCAGTTCATCCACACGCCGTGCCGCGCGCGCATCCAGCCGGCGGCGCCACCAGGTGGTCAGGCCGAAGGCGATGTTCTGCCGCACGCTCAGGTGCGGGAACAGCGCGTAGTGCTGGAACAGGTAGCCCACGCGGCGCTGCTGCGTCGGCAGGTCGATGCCCGCCTCGGCATCGAAGAGCGTGCGCCCGCCGATGCGCACATGGCCGCGCTCGGGCCGCAGCAGGCCGGCCACCGCCTGCAGCGTGAGCGACTTGCCCGCGCCCGAGGGGCCGTACAGCGCCACCATGCGCGCCTGGCTGCGAAAGCACGTGTGCAGCGCGAAGCGGCGCTGGCCGTCGCTCACGGCCAGTTGCAGGTCGACATCGATCAACGCCATCAGGAGGGCTGGCCGAAGCCGTACTTGTTCAGCACCTCCATCGCGGGCGGCGTCGACAGGAACTGGATGAACGCCTTCGCCAGCGCCTTCTGGCGGCTTTCGCTCACCACCACGATGGGATAGCTCACCAGCGTGTGGCCGGTGGCGGTGAAGGCGATCTTCACCTTGTCGCCGCCGATGGCGGCGTCGGTGCGGTAGACGAAGCCGGCATCGACCTCGCCGCGCGCCACATAGTCGAGCACCTGGCGCACGCTGTCGGCGTAGACGAACTTGGGCTCCAGCGTGGTCCACAGGCCGGCCGCATCCAGCGATTCCTTGGTGTAGCGGCCCACCGGCACGGTGGCGGTCTTGCCGATGGCGATGCGCTTGACGGCGGCGCCGGCCAGGTCCTTGGCCGAGGTCAGGGCCGGTCCGCCCTGCGCGGGTACCACGGCCACCACGGTGTTGAGGGCGAAGTCCCGCTTGCTGTCGGCGTCGAAGAGCTTCTTCTCGATGCCCTGCGTCACCGTGGCCTGGTCGGCACTGGCGAAGACATCCACTGGCGCGCCCTGGGCGATCTGCTGGATCAGCGTGCCCGAGGCCGCGAAGTTGAAGACCAGCTTCGCGCCCGGATGGCTGGCCTCGAACCGGGGCCCGAGTTCCTTGAAGGCATTGGTCAGGCTGGCTGCGGCCGAGACCGTGAGCTGCTGGGCCGCGGCCAGCGCCGGCAGCGCTGCCAGGGCCAGCACGGCGAGCCCTCGACGGGTAAAGCGGGCCAGGGACAAGGGACGGGACATGGTCAGACTCCTTTTCAACAGATGCGACAGACTCGACAAAGACGATGAATGGGGATGTGGTCGGCGTGCGGGGCCGCTCAACGCAGCGACAGGAAGCGGTTGGACACGACCAGCAGCGCCACCGACAGCACCGAGGTGACCAGCACCAGCAGCAGCGCCATGCGGTCCTCGCCGGCCTGGACGGCGTCGTAGATGGCCATGGACAGGGTCTGGGTCTTGCCGGGGATGGAGCCCGCCACCATCAGCGAGGCGCCGAATTCGCCCATCGCGCGGGCAAAGGCCAGCAGCGTGCCGGCCAGGATGCCGGGCCAGGCCAGCGGCAGCGTCACACGCACGAAGCTGCTCCAGGCCGACTGGCGCAGCGTGCGGGCCGCGGCCTCCAGGCTGCGGTCCACGCCGCCGAAGGCGGCGCTGGCCGACTTGAGCACCAGCGGCAGGGCCACCACGGCCGAGGCGACGACGGCCCCGTGCCAGTTGAAGACGATCGTGTAGCCGAAGTACTCGTACAGCCAGCCGCCCACCACGCTGCGCCGTCCGGCCAGAACGAGGATGGCGTAGCCGATCACCGTGGGCGGCAGCACCAGGGGCAGGATGCAGATCGCCTCCAGCAGGCTGCTGCCGGCAAAGCGCCGGCGGGCGAACAGCCAGCCCAGCGCCGTGCCCGCAACCAGGGCCAGCACGGTCGCCACGCCCGCCACCTTGAGCGACAGGAACAGCGGGTGCCAGTCGGTGGCCTGGAGGCTTTGCGACAGATCCGACAGCGCGGACGGAGGGCTTTGCGACATTTGCTACGTAGTCCAGTACATAACGATGGGGGTGCAATATACGCGCCAGCGTTGTGAAGCACGTCACACGGCGAGCGCCACGTCCCGCATGAACAGCGACAGGGCCTCGCGTGCCGCCGCAGGCGCGTGCACGGCCGGCTTGAGCAACAGCAGGTGCGGCCCCAGCTGCGCCTGCAGCGTGCGCAGCCGGGCCGCGCAATGGGCCGGATCGCCGATCACGGCATTGGCCAGGATGGTGTCGTCGTCGGCATCGGGCCGGAACATCGGCGGCCTGCCCTGCGCCCCGAATTCCACGCCCATCAACTGCGGATAGGCGCGCACGGCGGCCAGCCCGTGCGCGACGGCCCGGTCATGGTCGGGCTCGCAGTGAAAGAAGCGGGCGATGGCAAAGCGCCAGTTCTGCGGTCGGGCGCCGCGCTCGGGCGCGATGGCCGCCGCCACCTTGGCCAGGTCGGCCGAAGGCGTCGCCATGAGGCCATGGCCCTCCACGGCCGCCAGGCGCAGCGCCTCGGGGCTCAGGCTGGCCAGCCACACGGGCACCGGCTGCTGCAGCGGACGCGGATGCACGGACAGGCCGTGGCTGCGGTAGTGGCGTCCATCGAAATCGACCGCATCCTCGCGCCACAGGCGGCGGATGAAGGCCAGGGCCTCCAGCAGGCGTTCGCGCGCCTCGGCTTCCGAGGGCACGCCCGCATGCCGGTACTGGGCCGGAAAGGGCCCGCCGCGCGCCACGCCGAATTCCATGCGTCCGCCGCTGAGCAGATCCAGCGCAGCCATGTCCTCGGCCACCCGCACCGGGTCGTTCGGGGGCAGGAGCGCGGCGCCCGTGCCCAGGCGGATACGCCGCGTGCGCGCCGCCAGTTGGGCCAGCAGCACCATGAGCGCGCTGCCGATGGCGAAGCGGCTGTGGTGATGCTCGGCCACCCAGACGGAATGAAAGCCCAGGGCCTCGGCCAGCTCGCCGGTGAGCAGGGTCTGCGCCAGGGCGTCGCGCGGGTCGCCGTCGGGGTCTTCCACGTTGAGGAAGACGCCGTAGCGCGAGCCCGCAGGCGCGGTGGCGGTGCCTGTGGCGGGAGCCGGGTTCGTGCTTGGCGGAAGGGCGCTCATCGCCCGCCTCCTGCTGCGGGCGCCGCTTCCAGGAACCAGCTGCGCACGGTGTCGTAGGGATAGCGGGTCAGGCCCGCATGGCGGCTGCGCGGCGCCATCAGGTGCACCGACAGGGGCTCGGCCCAGCGCCAGAAGTCGGCCCGCAGGCCGGGCGTCCAGCCGGCGTCGTCGAAGGCATGCCAGAGCTGCACCAGCCAGAGCTCGCGGCCCTCCTCGTCCAGCAGCAGCGGCAGGCCCGAGCCGGCGCGCAGCCGCGCGTGCCGGCCGCTGTAGAAGAGCGGCCCGCCGCAGGACTCGACCACGAAGTCGGCCACACGCTGCTCCACACAGCCGGCGCACCGGCCCGCGCGGGCGAAGAGCGGCGTGCGGCACAGCCGCTGCATGTGCAGGTGCACCAGCCGGCGCAGGCCCTCCTCGCTGCACTGGGCCAGCAGCCGGTGCGCCGGCTGGGGCAGCAGCGGCAGGCACGGTGCCTCGGCAAAGGCCGCCCCGGCCCCCGGCGAATCGCCGGCCGGCCAGTGGAGCGTGAGATAACAGGCCCGGTCGCAGGGCACCCAGCGGGCGCCACGGGACACAGGTTGGGCGGATTGGAAGGCGGACATGGCGGCTTCGTTGGTTTTGTCAGGACAGGCGACGTGTTATGTAGTTCACTACATCGCGTTAGCCGTCCTAGTGCAAGCCGCGTGCCCGGCGCGTCAGATCCGCGCCCGGCCGTCCTCCGGCCCGAAGCACAGGCCATGGTCGCTGCACACGCCGCAACTGGGCGACTTGCAGACGAAGACCTGCTCGCGCTCGCACAGCTGCTTGTAGAAGAACTTCTTCCACTTCATGTCGCCCGTGTTGCGGGCCGCGAGCGCGGGGAACCAGCCGCCGATCAGCGCCGAGAGTTCGCGACGCGAGGGCAGGAACAGGTCCTGCCACAGGTGGTTGCCGCCCAGGCTGGCGCAGGCCAGCGCATGGGCGACGGCCGGTCCGTCCTCGGGCGGGCCAGCCGCGGGAGACAGGTGGTCGAGCAGCAGCGCCACGAGGTCGTCCACCTCGTCCTGACGCGGCTCGGCGCGGTCGGCGCCGTCGAGCGCCAGCCAGTCCAGCCCGAGCGCCAGGTCGGCGCCGGGAAAGCGGCGGTCCATCACCGCGCGCGTGGCCGCGGCCGGCAGGCCCGCGAGGGGCAACCATTGCGTGCCATGGTCCGCGAAGGCCGCGCCGATGACACCGGCCAGCGCCAGGCTGGCCGGCTCGCCGCGTTGCGGGGCACAGGCCAGCAGCAGGACGCGGGGATGCAGGGCCTGGGCATTCATCGCCGGGCGGTCCTCACACCTGCGCCGCGGCGTGCGTGTAGCACTTCTTGGGGCAGATCTTGGCGCAGGCCGTGCAGCCGATGCACAGCTCCTGGTGGGCGATGGTCATCACCTTGCGCTCGTACTCGTCGTCCTCGTCGTCGTCACCGGAGAGGGCGATGTGCTCGCCCTCGTCGTCCAGGCCGACGAGTTCGAGCACGCCGCGCGGGCAGACCTTGAAACAGCGGCCGCAGCCGATGCACTTGTCTTCGTCCAGTTCGGCGACGAAGGTGGGCGTCCAGGTGGCGCCGCTGGGCAGGGTGACGTTGAAGGTGGTCATGGCTGGCTCGGGGCTGGCGGTGTGCGTGGCGTCAGGCCGCTGCGGCGGCAGAGGCCTTCCGGGCCGCCATCAGCGCGGCATGGGCCTCGTGGCAGCGCTGGGCCACCTCCAGGATGCGCTCCCAGTTGGTGGGCAGCTCCTCGGACAGATCATGCAGGTCCATCTTGGCCTGCACGGCCTGGGCGTTGAGCTTCTTGAGGCGGGCTTTCAGTTCTTCTGCGGTCTCGGCCATGGCTCATGCTCCGTAGTTGGCAACGTCCGGGTAGGTGCGGATCATCTGGACGGCCTCGTCCAGGAACTTGCCGCCGGCTTCCGCCAGCTTGGCCAGCGACGGAAAGCCGAAGCGGTGCACGTCGCGCAGCTGCTTGTTGACCACCACCAGCCGCCCGGCGATGAGCACCATGCGGCCGAAGCCCTCGTGGCTCATCTTCATCATGGGCGAGACCATCTGCTTCGTCTCGCGTTCGATGGCCACGGCAATGGCGTTGTAGAACAGTTCCAGGTGCCACAGCGTCTCGGGGTCGGGGTCGCCCATGATCGGAATGGCACGCCGCTCCTCGGGCGTGAGGATGTAGGGCTTGAGCAGCTGCAGGTCGCTCTTGCCCTCCCAGGTGCCGTGGGTGTCCTGGGCGCGCAGCTGCTTGATGAGCTGCTGCACGAAGGGCGACGCCAGGTGCGCCGCGTCGTTGTCGTCGGCCGCCGGGGCGGCGGCCAGGGTTGCTTCTTCAGCCATGGGAGTGGGCTTCCTCTTCGTCCTCGAAATCGAAGGCACGGCCGCTGTCCTTGGCCAGCGCCTTGCGCAGCCAGGGCGGCGGCGTGCCCTTGAGCACGTCCTGGAGCTTGTCCAGGATCTCTGCAATGGGTTCGGGCTGCGGCACCTTGATCGGATGGATCTTCAGCGCCACCACCCGCGCCGCGCCCGAGCCGCCGATCGCCGCCACATACAGGATGGCGCAGTCGCGGATGGCGTCCAGCTTGGGGGCGAGCTTGTCCTCGTCGCCGTCCTCCTCCAGCTTGCCGCCGAAGTCGAAGCTTTCGACGAAGCGGTGGCCCTCGGGCGTGACCTCGTACACGACGATGGCCTTGGCCCAGCCGAAGTGGGCGTCGACATGGACCTTGTCCTGGGTGGCGAATGCGATCTTCATGGGGACTCCGTGGCGTGGAAAAGAGGTCGCTCAGGCGCTGGCGGCGGCCACGGCCGCGTGGTCGCCGCAGCCGCAGCCCGTGCCGCAGCCGGCCTCCGCCTGCGGCACGGGCTGCGCCGCGCGCAGGGCCTCGGGCGTGAGCGGCCAGTCGCCTTCGTGGTGGTGCGGGATCTGCTCGATCATCAGGTTGGCGATCTCGAAGATCAGGTTCATCGTGCCGCGGTAGCCCACATAGCGGCGGTGCGAGTTGCCGATGCGGTCGAACACCGGAAAGCCCACTCGGAAGAAGGGCTTGCCCAGCCGCTCGGCCATCTGCCGGCCATGCGAGTGCGTGACCAGCAGCTCGCAGCCCGCCTCGGCCGCAGCGCGCTCCATGTCCTCCAGGTCGCCGATCACCACCTGCGCGGCCGGCAGCAGCGCGTGCGCGGCCGAGGGCGTGGTGCTGACGCACACCTTCAGCTCGGCGCCCATCTCGTGCAGCAGACTGCCCACGGCGAGCAGCAGGTCGGGCTCGGCGCCGATCGCCACCTTGGTGCCGCCGGTGTAGAAGTGGCCGTCGAGCATCGCGTCCAGCAGCTGGCTGCGCTGGCGGCGGTACTTGGCCGGCACGGGACGTCCGCTGATCTGCGCCAGCCGCTGCATCAGGCGGTCGTTGCAGGCCAGGCCCGTAAGTCGCTCGTAGACCTCGAAGGGCGTGCCGGCGATGTCCTGCAGCGCCTTGGCGGCATCGCGCATCTGCTCGCCCACCGCCAGCGTGAAGGCCGAGGCGCCCGCGGCGCGGATCTCTTCCACCGTCGTGCCGCCCAGCGTGGTGCCGCGCCAGTCGGGCGCGATGTGCCCGTCGAGCGAACCCGAGATGTCGGGCAGCACCACGGCCGTGAGGCCGAAGGCCTCGACGATCTCGCGCAGCTCGTCGATGTCCGCCGGCGACAGGTGGCTGCCCGGCAGCAGCGTGAGCTGCGCGGCCACCGTGGGCAGCGGCTTGACCATCGCCCGCACGATGCCGGCGACGGCGTGGCGGTAGCCGTCCTCGAAGGCGCCCACGTAGTCGGGCGTGGAGACGTAGACGATCTCGGTGTCCGCCAGCTCGGGCTTGCGCTGGCGCACGATGGCGAGGAAGCCCTCCACGTCGTCGCCCTTGGTCTCGGTGAGGCCGGTGGAGCAGATGGCGATGATGCGCGGCGCCGCGCGCTGGTGGATGTTCATCAGTGCGGACTCGATGTTCTCGTAGCCGCCGAGGATGGTGGTCACCTCGTTCATTGCCGTGGTCTGCAGCGGGATGCCTTCCTTGAAGTGCCGCACCAGCAGCACCAGCCCGAAGGAGGTGCAGCCCTGCGAGCCGTGCATCACGGGCATGCAGGCATCCAGCCCCATGAAGGCGAAGCTCGCCCCCAGCGGCTGGCTCATCTTGAGCGGGTTGACCGCGCAGGCTTTCTTCGACTCGACGACCTCGGCCATGGTGCGGCTCCTCAGGCGGGCATTTCGTCGAGGGTCAGGCCCATGGCGCTGCGCGCCACGTCGGCCAGGAAGGCCAGGCCCGGCAGCGGCGTGCAGTCGGCCAGGACCACAGGCTGCGGGGCCTGCGGCGGGATGGGCGCAGGCGCCGGCACCGGGGTGCCCGCCGCCACCGCGCCCAGGCTCTCGCCGTCGTCGCCCCAGGGCGCCGGAATGCGCACCTGCTGCCACACGGGGTTGGAGAGCGCGCGGTCCACCTGGTGCACGAGCTCCACCATGCCCTCGTAGCCGCCGTAGGGGTAGTAGCGCTCCTGGTTGATGTCCAGCCAGGGCATGCGGGCCTTGAGCGCCACGAACTGCGAGCGACCGCCCGACAGCATGATGTCGGCCTTGGCATCGCGCAGCATGGTGTACATCTGCCGCGGCGTCATGTCGTCGATCATGTGGGCGTCGTCGCCCATGATCTCCTTGATCTTCTCCTTGTCTTCCTTGGTCGACTTCTTGATGCTGGTGCCCACCACCTCGATCCCCGCCTCCTGCAGGGCCGATACCACCGACCACGACTTCACGCCGCCGGTGATCAGCAGCGCCCGTTTGCCGGCCAGGCGCTCGCGGTAGGCGGCGATGCGCTTCCAGGCGCGGGCTTCCTCGACCTCGATCAGCCGCTCGGTGCGCTCGATCAGGTCTTCGGGCGCGCCCTGGCGCACCAGCAGCCGCGCGATGTTGCGCAGCGTCTCGCTCATGTCCGAAATGCCGTAGAACGAGCCTTCGAAGTACGGGATGCCCCAGCGCTGCTCCATGCGGGTGGCGATGTTGATCATCGACTTGGAGCACACCATCATGTTCACCTTGGCGCGGTGGCTGCTGGCGATCTCGTTGTAGCGGCCGTCGCCCGAGATGCACGAGAGCACGCGCACGCCCAGCGCATCGAGCAGCGGCTTGGTCTGCCACAGCTCGCCCACCAGGTTGTACTCGCCGATGATGTTGATGTCGTAGGGGGTCGTGTACTCGGGCTCGCGGGTGCCGATCACGTAGTCCAGCACCGATTCGCCGCCCAGCTTGTTGCCCAGGTTCTTGGGCCCCGCGAAGCCGGGCGAGTTGACCGGGATCACCGGCTTGCCGAACTTCTCGCTGGCGCGCTTGCACACGGCCTCGATGTCGTCGCCGATCAGCGCCGTGACGCAGGTCTGGTAGACGAAGACCGCGGGCGGGTCGTACTTCTCGATGATCTCGCGCACGCTCTTGAACAGGCGCTTCTCGCCGCCGTAGATCACGTCCAGTTCGTTGATGTCGGTGGTGAAGCCGGTGCGGTAGAGCTGCGAGCCGCTGCTGGCGCTGTGCCGGTTGTCCCAGGAGTTGCCTTCGCAGGCGATGGGGCCGTGCACGAGGTGCGCCACGTCCACGATGGGCTGCAGCGCGATCTTGGCGCCATCGAAGGCGCAGCCGCCAGCCGCAGCGCCGGGCGACAGCTGCTTGGTGCAGCCCTTCTTCTTTTCCTTGGCGCCCTTGGCCTGGTTCTTGTCGCAGCCGGGCTCGTCGAACACCTGGGCGATCTTGGCTTTGAGCGAGGGGGACATCGGGAGGCTCCTTGCACGTGGCGTGGGTGAGGCCTTCATTGCAGGTTCGGTGCCAGCCGCAATGCGTTGGAAAGCCAACGCAGAAGCGGCAATCGCGCCTGTCTTCAGCGCCGCCTGTGGCAGGTTTGAAGCAATCGCGACATTCGCGCTGCCGGCATGTGACACACGGGCCCGTTCCTATAATCCGCGCCTTCCGCGAGGCCCTTCCGGGCCCGCATCCCGCGCCAGCCAGCCGCTGCCAGCCGCGCATCTCCTCCTCCTGGAGTCCGGCTGTGCCTACCCTGCCCTCCCGCCACCCGTCGCCGCGGCGCAAGCGCGCCCTTCCCCGTTCCACGCGCCGCACCGCCTGGCCGCTGGCCGTGGCGCTCGCCAGTCCCCTGCCGACGTGGGCCCAGGCCACTGCCGCCACTGCCGATCCGCAGCTGCCCGCGGTGCAGGTGGAAGAGCAACGGGTGCCCGACCTGCGGCAGGACGGCTCGGCCGCCAGCGGCTACCGGGCGCGCACCGCCGCACAGATCGGGCCACTGGACGCCCGGCCGCTGCTGGACACGCCCTACTCCGTCCACGTCGTGCCGCAGGCATTGATGGAGAACCTGCAGGCCACCAAGCCCGACGATGTGCTGCGCATCAACCCCGTCACCCAGCTCACCACGCCGCAGTCCCGCTTCTTCACGGGTGTGACGGTGCGCGGCTTCAACCTGGGCGCCACCAAGCGCATCGACGGCATGCCCAACACCAACATGGTCAGCGTCGACATGGAGGACAAGGAGCGGCTGGAGGTGCTCACCGGCCTCTCCGGCTTTCTCTGGGGTGCGGGCAACGTGGGCGGCACGCTCAACTACGTGCTCAAGCGGCCCACCTACGAGCCCCTGCGCAGCGTGACGGCGGGCGTGACCGAGGGCAGCAACGGCTACCTGCATGGCGACTTCGGCGGCCGCATCGACGAGGGCGGCAAGCTGGCCTACCGGCTGAACGTCGTCGGCCAGGACGGCGACACCGCCACCGACCACCAGTCGATCCGGCGCGGCCTGGTCAGCGGCGCCCTCGACTGGAACCTGAGCGACCGGCTGCAGGTGCAGTTCGACGCCTCGCGCAGCGTCTACCGCATGCGCGGCAGCGAGGCCTACTGGAGCGCCGCCACGGGCGCCAGCTATCCCGCGGCCGACCTTGCCCGCAGCAACTTCTACGGCCAGCCCTTCACGCTGACCGACACCGCGCAGGACCATGTCGCCAGCCGCGTGCGCTGGCAGCTGGGCGACAGCGTGGTGCTGCGTGCGGGGGTGGCCCGCCGCACCAGCCGCTCCGACCTGGTGGTGGCCAACAACACCTTCATCGCCGGCGGCAACGGCAACTACCGGGTACAGACCAGCGCCTGGGAATACCCCGACTACCTCAACCAGGGTGCCTACGCCTATGCCGACTGGCGCTTCGCCACCGGGCCGGTGCAGCACACCCTGACCGCCGGCTGGTCGGCCGACCGCACCACCGCCACCAACTACCGCTCGTCCGCCGGTGGCTGGACCACCCTGACGAGCACGCCGGTCAGCTTCGGCCAGCCCGTCTATCTGGCCGACCCCGGCCTCTCGCCCACCGGCAGCAAGTACCTGGCCCAGCGCACGCTGCGCCGCAATGTGCTGCTGGGCGACGACATCCGCTTCAACGACCAGTGGTCGGCCCTCGTCGGCGTGAACCAGGCCGGCATCCTCGACACCGGCTACGACGCCACCCGCACCAGCACCAGCCGCTACGACGACAGCCGCGTCACGCCGACGGCCGCGCTCATCTACAAGCCCGTGCCCTGGCTGTCGCTCTACGGCAGCACCATGCGCAGCCTGGAACAGGGCGGCGTGGCCGCGGCCACCTACAACGGCCGCCTGGTGAGCAACGCCGGCGCAGTGATGGCGCCGCTCCAGAGCAGGCAGGTCGAGCTGGGCCTGAAGGCCGAAGCCCGCGACGTGCTGTGGACGGCGGCCCTCTTCAAGATCGACAAGGGCCTGCAGTACTACGACGTCAGCGGCAGCGGCCCTGTGACCTATGTGCAGGACGGCCGGCAGGTGCACCAGGGCCTGGAGTTCACCGCCACGGGCAAACCGATGCGCGGCCTGACGGTGGTGGGAGGGCTGACACTGCTGGACGCCAAGGTCAAGGAGAACCGTCAATCGCCCGCTCTGGAAGGCAAGACGCCCATGAACGTGGCCGAGCGCACCGCCAAGCTCTACCTCGAGTACGACCTGGACGGCGTGCCCGGCCTGACGCTCACCGGCGGCGCCTTCTACACCGGCCCGCAGTACGCCGACGCGGCGAACACGCAGCGCCTGCCCGGCTTCGCCACCTTCGACCTGGGACTTCGCTACGCCCTGCGCGCCGCCGGGCTTCCGGTGACGCTGCGGCTGAACGTGGCCAACGTGGCGGACAAGCGCTACTGGCTCAATGCCAACTACCTGGGCAGCCCGCGCACGGTGGCACTGTCGGGGCAGATCAAGTTCTAGGCAGGCGGCCTTCCGCCCGCCGGGCGCCGCTCAGCGCGAACCCGACGATCCCCCCAGCGCGCGCGCCACCGCCAGCGCACGCGCCTGCGGATCGGCCCCCGCCCGTGCGAAGGCGGCCAGCGCACGCCGGATGCGCGGCGCCTTGGCGTAGTCGGCTTCGCCGTGGCCGGCATAGGCCGAGAAGTCGCAGATGCACACCTGCAGCAGCTGCTCGAAGCGCTCGGGCCGCTCCACCGCCTCCACCCGCGCCAGCAGCTCGGCGATGGGACCGGCGCGCATGTCGCTGGCGCGGTGCACGCGATCGGCCTCGGCAATGGCCAGATCCGCCAGGTCCAGCACCTCGGGCGGCAGCGCCATGCGCCCGGCCAGGTCCCGCAGCCGGGCCTGGCCGCGCAGTTCGTGGCCCACATGGCTGGGCCAGCAGTGCGGCGGCGTGCCCGCCATGCCGAACTTGTGGGCCAGCACCGCGAAGCGCACCGCCAGCGGTGCATGGCGCCGTGCGGCCAGGGCCAGGGCGCGCAGCTGGTGCTCGCCGACGTCCACCGGCAGGGGCTCGTCCGACAGGTGGGGCACGCCGAAGAGCGCGTCCAGCTCCGGCAGGAAGCGCCGGAGCCCGGCGCAGGCCCGCAGCGCCAGGAAGAAGCCCGCCGGGTAGGGCGACTGCAGCGCCCGCTGCAGGGCCGCGCCGGCCTGCTCGGGCGTCAGCCGCTCGATGGCGTCGCGCTGCACGGCACTCACCATCAGTGCGAGGTCCGCCGCATCCGGCGCCGCGCCCGCGCTCTGGGCGGCACCCAGCGCGAGGCGGATCAGCTGCTGCCCCACCGCGGAGGACGCGCGCGACCAACTCATGGTCAGCGAACCCTCAATCGTCCAGCAGCGGCCGGACCTCGTCGACCATGTCGGCCAGGATGTGCTTGGCGTCGTCGAAGCCCGCGCTCATCGGCACCACGATCACGCCCAGCAGGCCGAAGCGCTCGCCCAGGTGACGCAGCGCCTGCGCCACCTCGGCATGGCTGCCGACCAGGCTGCGCGCCAGCATCGCCGGGGCTGCGTCGGCGCCGGCGCGCCAGTGCGCGAAGGGCTGTGCCAGGGCCAGCGCCGCCTCGCGCGTGGCGGCGGGGCAGGCGAAGCGTGCCAGCAGCACGCCAGGGCCGGCCGATCCGCCCGCCTCGCGGAAGGCGGCAATCAGTGCCTCCACAGCCGCCTCGTCCAGCTCGGCCGGCAGCCACAGGCCCAGCCCGCGGGCGGCGGCCTGCCGCGCGGCCTCGGCACTGTCGACCACGGCCCAGGCCGGCACCGGCACGCCCGGGGCTGCCGGGATCAGGGGTCGACCCTGCCCTGCCAGCCTGGCCTGCAGCGCAGCCAGCGACGCCGTCGCATCCGTGTAGGCGCCGCGCGCATCGGCCGCCAGCGCCAACCGGCCCCGACTGAGCAGCGAGGCCGTCGCCAGGCTCTGCGCCAGTGCCTCGGCCTCGTGCCGCGAGGGCCGCACCACGGCGCCGATGCGCGCCTTGGACGTCACGCCCGCCAGATGCCCCACCAGCGCCTCGACCGCCGTGCTGGGATGCGCCGGGTCGTCCGCACACTCGGCCAGCCAGATGTCGTCGAAGCCCATCCGGTCGGCCTCCCGCACCAGCACGAACTGCCGGATCAGCGCCCGCCCGTCCTCGCCGGTGGGGTTCTCGAACAGGCACAAGGCACCCAGACGCAGTTTCATGGCAGGTTCCAGGATCTCAATACGCGTTTTCGAACCAGACAGGCTCGATGCGCCGCAGCTGCTCGATCAGGTGCACGGTGGTCGGCAGCAGCGACCGCACGGCATACCACACGGCCTCCCGGCGCGGCTGGGCGTCGGCCTCGAGCAGGCCGCACAGGGCCTGCCAGCCGCGCCAGTCCACCCACGCCAGGCGTGTCTGCAGCGCCGGCGACAGGTGCGCCAGCGTCTGGGCCACCGTCAGCAGATGGGTCTCCACATGCTGCAGGGTGTTGGGGCTGGCGAAGAGCTCCGCCTCGTCCTGCATCTCGCAGGTAAGCCGGTCCACGGCGTCCGCGCACTGGCGCACGATGTCGCATTGCAGGTGAGGCAGCATGGTGTTCCTCGAAGAAGGTGCTGGCGATCAGGCGCCGGCCGGCGTGAGCGCACGGAACATGGCGCAGCGCAGGAAGGCCTCCTCCGTCGCCGGCACACCCTTGTGGCCGCAGTACTTGGCGACCAGCTTGGCCAGGCCCTTGATGTCGCGGCCGGTGGCCTCGGGAAAGAGCGCGGGCAGCCGCTGCAGCAGCGCGGCATCCAGCACCAGGCCGAACTGCTCGCCCATGACCTGCCAGATGCGCAGCCGCGCCGCCTCGTCCGGCGCGTGGTAGCGAATCAGCGCGATGCAGCGCGAGATGATGGCCTCGTCGATGTCGTCGATGCGGTTGGTGGTCAGGAACAGCAGGCCGCTGAAGTACTCCAGCACGCGCAGGAACACGCCCACCACCGCGTTCATGGCCAGGTCGTCGTCGCGGCGCTTGATGTAGACGTCGGCCTCGTCGATCAGCAGCACGGCGCCCCAGCGCTGGGCGCGCAGCAGCACCTCCTTGAGGGCGCTCTCCATGGTCGAGACGTTCAGGCCGAGCTGGCCCGAGTGCACCCGGTACAGCGGCAGGCGCACGATCTCGGCATAGACCTCGGCGGTGAGGGTCTTGCCCACGCCCGGCGGGCCCGCGCACAGCACGGTGGTACCGCCGGACTTGCCGGCCACGATGTCGTCCATCAGCACGTCCATCTCGGCGGTGAGGATGTCGATCAGGTCGGTCTGTTCGGGCGGCAGTACCAGCTTGTGCTTCAGGGCGGGCTGATAGGCATAGGGCTGCAGTTCGTCCACATGCACCCAGAGGTGGTGGTGCAGCTCCAGGTGGAACATCAGCATCAGCGGATGCACCGGCAGCTGGGTGAACAGCCCGGGCCGGTCGCGGCGCAGTTCCTCCGCCAGGGCCTTGACCTCGTCCTCGGCGTCGTACTGGCTGCTCTTGGCGGCCTTGCCCAGGTAGCCGGCCAGCAGCGTGCCGGGCGCCTCCAGCGTGGGGTTGCGCTGCTGCAGCACGCCTTCGTCGTTCACCAGCCGGGCCGGCTGGCCCTGGGCGCTGAGCACGATCACGTCCTTGCGCAGCCAGTCGCTGTCGCGATGGGTGGCGGTGGGGTCCTCGGCGTGGAAGCCGGTGCCGCTGCCCAGGAACTGGCTGCCGTACTCGCCGCGCCACTCGAAGTAGCGTTCGGCCGTGGCGTCGTAGGCATCCATCAGCGCCGGGGTTTCGCGCATCAGGCCGCGCGCGAGCAGCATCCGGGCGATGGTGCGGCCCTCGACGTCGGCGCCGGCCAGCCGCAGGGTCTGGGTGATGAGGCCGCCGCGCGCGTTGGCCTTCATCTCGACGAAGACCTTGCCGGTCTCGTCGTTGCTGGCGGGCACGAAGTCGATGCGGGTCGGGCACCAGGCCAGGGGTCGGCTGTCGGTGTCGGCGCTGAAAAGCCAGCCGCGCCGGGCACCGGCGGCGATGTGCCGCACCAGCGCCGGCACCACCTGCTCAAGCCTGTCGGCGGTGAAGCGCTCCGCATCGGGCTCCTCCAGTGCATCGCGCAGGCAGCGCAGCTGCACGGCACGTCGCCGCTGGTGCTCGCCGCCGGTCTGCCACAGCTCGCCCAGGCGATCGAGCGCCACGGGGTGGAGCTGGGCCAGGCCGATCTCGGCATGCGCGCCGAAGCGCAGCTGGTCGGCCAACATCGCCAGCTCGGGAAACTCGCTGGCGAGCTGCTGGGCGTGCGGTCGTTCGATGCGCAGCTTCATGGCCCGTGTCCGGTCAGTTGTCGTCGGCGAGTATTTCCAGCTCGACCAGTTGCCGGTAGAGGGCGCGCCGGGCCCACCAGCGCGCATCGCCGGCCAGCCGCGGGTCGTGGCCCTCGAAGGCGGCCACCGCCTCGGTGTCGCTCCAGTAGATGCACGGCTGGGCGCCGCGCGCCGCGATGGCGGCCGCCAGGGCGTCGCGCTCGCTCACCGGCACGGACTGCAGCACGCCGCGGCCCAGCAGGTGATCGGCGCGGTACAGAGGGGTGTCCCAGCCGTGCTCGTCACCCAGGCCGCAGATGGCGGGCAGTGCCGCGCGGGCCGCATCCCCGGGCCCGTCGTGGCCATGGGCCTGCAGCAGTTCGCGCGCCGTGAGCACGTCGTGGATCTCGCAGGGCTGCAGCGCGTCGGTCGCAGCGACCTTGCGGGCCAGGTCCTCGTCGTCATAGGCAAACCAGGCATGCGGCTCGCCGGCGTCCGGCTGTTCGACGACGTAGATCATGGTGGGGCCTCGGGCAGTGCCGGACGGACGGCTCACTCCACGCCTTCGGCGTGCGCCTTGGCCCACACGGCCTTGCTGATGCGCTGGGTGATGCCAGCCGGACTGGAATCGAACACCCGCTGCGCGGCCAGCAGCGCGCCCTGCGCGATGGCCGCCTGCTCGTGCGTCAGCGGCAGCCGGCCCGCCACATGCGTGGCGCCCGGCACGGCACGCAGGATGGCCTGCCGGTTGGGGTGTTCGAGGATCTCGACCAGGTGCTCGGCCTCGCGCACCCCAGCCAGGCACACCCAGCCATCGATCACTTCGACCTTGCGGCCGTCTTCCGTGGTCTTGACCCACACGCGTTCGGGTTCGGACATGGGCGATCCTCGATTCGGTGAAGAAGTGAAGCCAGGCGCCAGGCCGGCCGCGAAGGCCGGCCGGCGTCCTCAGCGGATGATGTCGTAGCTGTAGTCCGTCTTGCCCGGCACGATGGTGTTCGCGTCCAGGGTCTCGAAGAACTCGTCCAGCAGCATCACCAGCGTGCGCAGCGCACCGTCGTAGCCCCAGGTGGGATAGCGGTGGTAGTGGTGGCGGTCGAAGATCGGGAAGGTCATGCGCACCAGCGGCGTCTTGGTGTCGCGCTCCAGGTACTTGCCGTAGGTGTTGCCGATCAGGAAGTCCACCGGCTCGGTGAACAGCAGCGAGCGCATGTGCCACAGGTCGCGCTTGGGATAGACCTTGCAGTTGGCACCGTAGGGCGAGGCGTCGAACAGCGCCTGCACCTTGGCGGCCCAGTCGTCGTTGCCGTTGGTGGCCAGCACGTGGGCCGGCTCGGCGCCCAGTTCCAGCAGGAAACGGGTGGTGCCCAGCATCTGGTCCGGATCGCCGTACAGGGCGAAGCGCTTGCCGTGCAGATGGGCCTGGCTGTCGGCCATGGCGTCCACCAGCTGGCCGCGCTCCTTCTCCAGCTCGGCCGGGATCGGCTTGCCGGTCAGGCGCGAGATGGCCATCAGGAATTCGTCGGTGCCGGCCACGCCCATGGGCGCGTTGAGCACCACGACTTCCTGGCCGTGCTCGGCGATGAACTTGGAGGTCTTCTCGCAGCAGTATTCCTGGAAGACGATGGTCGCCTTGGCGTGCAGTGCAGCCTCGACCTCTTCCTTGGTGGTGCCGCCCTCGTACATGCGGAACTCGCCGTCGGTGGGCGTGTTCCAGGTCTCGGAGGGGTCGCAGATGATGTTGGCCTTCACGCCGAACAGGCTGAAGATGCGACGGATCTCCTTCATGTTGCCCACGACGAAGCCGTCGAAGCCGCCGATGAAGTTGATGCTCTCGTTGGGAACGCGCTCCAGCTTCGGCGCCGTGCCGGCCTTGCCGTCCCAGAAGTGCTTGAGGATGCCCAGCAGCGCGTTGTCGTAGCCGGTGATGTGGCTGCCGACGAAGGCCGGCGTGTGCGCGAAGGGCACGTCGTAGGCCTCGGGCACGCTGCCCTTCTGCTTGCTGTTCTTGATGAAGGCGTCCAGGTCGTCGCCGATCACTTCCGCCATGCAGGTGGTGCTGACGGCGATCATCTCGGGCTTGTACAGGTTGTAGGCGTTGGCCAGGCCGTCGATCATGTTGTTCAGGCCGCCGAACACCGCCGCGTCCTCGGTCATCGAGGAGCTGACGCAGGAGGTGGGCTCCTTGAAGTGGCGGCTGAAGTGGCTGCGGTAGTAGGCCACGCAGCCCTGCGAGCCGTGCACGAACGACAGCGTCTTGTGGAAACCGTTGGCCACGTACACCGCACCCAGCGGCTGGCAGGCCTTGGCCGGATTCACGGTCAGCGAATCGCGGGCGAAGTTCTTCTCTTTGTAGTCCTCGGTCTTGGTCCACTCGATGACCTGCTTGATCTTGTCATCGGGGTGGTTGAACTCGAACTCTTCCTTCTTGCGTTTGAAGATGTCCTGGTATTCCGGCTCGCGGAACAGCAGTTCGTGGTCGAGGATCTTGTCGGCGGATTGGGGCATGGCGGGCTCCGATGGAAAAGAGGTCGTGGGGCGGCTCGGGCGGCCCGCGCACGGGGTGCGCGCGGGCCGCGGCGTTGCGCAGGCGGGGATCAGGACTTCCAGGGCGCCTTGGTCAGGCCCCAGATCGGCGAGCTGATCGCCATGTCCATGTCGCGGGCGAAGATGGCGAAGCCGTCATAGCCGTGGTAGGGGCCCGAGTAGTCCCAGCTGTGCATCTGGCGGAAGGGCACGCCCATCTTCTGGAAGACGTACTTCTCCTTGATGCCGGAGCCGATCAGGTCGGGCTTGATCTTGTCGACGAAGTGCTCGAACTCGTAGCCGGTCACGTCGTCGTAGATCAGCGTGCTGTCCTTGATGTAGTGCGTGGTGCGCTGGTAGTCGTCGTTGTGGCCGAACTCGTAGCCGGTGCCCACCACGTCCATGCCCAGGTCCTCGTAGGCGCCGATCACGTGGCGCGGACGCAGGCCGCCCACGTACAGCATGACCTTCTTGCCCTGCAGGCGCGGCTTGTAGCGCGCGATGACGGCATCCATCAGCGGACGGTACTTGGCGATGACCTTCTCGGCGTTGGCCTTGATGGTGTCGTCGAAGTGGCTGGCGATCTCGCGCAGGCTCTTCTCGATCATCGTGGGGCCGAAGAAGTTGTACTCCACCCATGGGATGCCGTACTTCTCTTCCATGTGCCGGCTGATGTAGTTCATCGAGCGGTAGCAGTGCAGCACGTTGAGCTTGGCGCGGGGCGTGTTCTCCAGCTCGGCGATGGTGCCGTCGCCCGACCACTGGGCGATCACGCGCAGGCCGATCTCCTCGAGCAGGATGCGGCTGGACCAGGCATCGCCGCCGATGTTGTAGTCGCCGATGATGGCCACGTCGTAGGGCGTGGAGACGAAGTCGGGCCGCTTGTCGGGGTCGGCCTTGTCGAACACCCAGTCGCGGATGGCGTCGTTGGCCAGGTGGTGGCCCAGCGACTGGCTCACGCCGCGGAAGCCCTCGCAGCGCACGGGCACGATGGTGTGGCCTTCGTACTCCTTGCTCTTCTTCTTGCTGACGGCCTCGATGTCGTCGCCGATCAGGCCGATGGGGCATTCGGACTGGATCGAGATGCCCTTGTTCAGCGGGAACAGCGCCTGGATCTCGTCGATGATCTTGTCGAGCTTCTTGTCGCCGCCGAAGACGATGTCCTTCTCCTGGAAGTCGGAGGTGAACTGCATCGTCACGAAGGTGTCCACGCCGGTGATGCCGATGTAGTAGTTGCGGCGCGCGGCCCAGCTGTACTGGCCGCAGCCCACCGGGCCGTGGCTGATGTGGATCATGTCCTTGATCGGGCCCCAGACCACGCCCTTGGAGCCGGCGTAGGCGCAGCCGCGGATGGTCATCACGCCCGGCAGGGATTTGATGTTGGACTTCACGCCGCAGTCGGGCTTGCCTTCTTCGAAGGTGCCCAGGTGCTTGGCGCGCCGCTTGGCCATCTTCTCGGGATAGGCCTTCAGCACTTCATCGATCAGGGCCTTGTTCGCGGCCTTGCGCTCTTCAACGGTGGCGGTCATGGGGGATGCTCCGTAAGGATGGAAAGGGGGCGGCGCCGGGCCCCGCCGTGCGGGGCCCGGGCTTGCACGCCTGGAATCAGGCAGCCAGTTCGGCGGCGGCCTTGCCGACCTGCGACTCGTCGATCTGCTTCATGATCCCGTGCTCCATCAGCAGGTCTTCCAGCTGGTCCATGGTGATGGGCGTGGGGATGGTGCCGTTGCCGGCGTTGTTGTGGACCTTGCGGGCCAGCTGGCGGTATTCCTCGGCCTGCTTGGACTCGGGTGCGTACTCGATCACCGTCATGCGGCGCAGCTCGGCGTGCTGCACGATGTTGTCGCGCGGCACGAAGTGGATGAGCCGGCTGCCCAGCATCTTGGCCAGCGACTCGGCCAGTTCCAGTTCCTTGTCGGTCTGGCGCTCGTTGCACACCAGGCCGCCCAGGCGCACGCCGCCGCTGTTGGCGTACTTCAGGATGCCCTTGGAGATGTTGTTGGCCGCGTACATGGCCATCATCTCGCCGGACATGACGATGTAGATCTCCTGCGCCTTGTTCTCGCGGATGGGCATGGCGAAGCCGCCGCACACCACGTCGCCGAGCACGTCATAGGAGACGTAGTCCACGCCGTCATAGGCGCCGTTCTCTTCGAGGAAGTTGATCGAGGTGATCACGCCGCGGCCGGCGCAGCCGACGCCCGGCTCCGGGCCACCGGACTCCACGCAGCGGATGTCCTTGTAGCCGATCTTCATCACGTCCTCGAGCTCCAGGTCCTCCACCGAACCGGCTTCCGCCGCCAGCGAGAGGATGGTGTCCTGGGCCTTTGCGTGCAGGATCAGGCGGGTGGAGTCGGCCTTGGGGTCGCAGCCGACGATCAGGATCTTCTGGCCCAGCTCGGTGAGCGCGGCCAGCGTGTTCTGGGAGGTGGTGGACTTGCCGATGCCGCCCTTGCCGTAGAAGGCGATTTGCCGAAGTTTGGACATTGCGATTACTCCAGTGAGAGTGAAGGGTTGAAAGGTTGCGTTGCAGAAAGCCGCGCCCATGTCAGCCTGTCGTGGTCCTGCTGTAGCTCTTCTTGTCGGGGTCACGCATCGGCCGGACTTGTGTCCGCGCACCCCCTCTTCGCAGCTTCCATGCCATGCCCCTTCGACCGGCATGGAATCCCTCCGAAAGTCCACTCTCCAGAGGGAGAAAGGCCCATTCGCCCCCTGCGTCGGCGGCCGACGCGGGGCTTGTACGGTTCGCGACAAACCCTGCATCGCGCGTCGCGAACGGCGGCGTTGCGCCGCACACCGCCCAGCAGCCTGTCGCATTTGGCTGCCTTGTCGCGCGCCAGGGCGCTGGTACGCCGATTGCAGAACGCAGACCATGATCCCGTCCATTCCCACGGCCCCGTCGCCGCACAACACGCACTACGAGCGCCTGGGCGGCGATGCAGCCATCGTGCGGCTGGTGGAGGCCTTCTACCGCCACATGGACACCTGGCCCGGCGCGCGCGGCATCCGCGCGATGCACGAAGCCGACCTGACGGCCACCCGTGCCGTGCTGGTGCTGTATCTGCGCGAGTGGCTGGGCGGCCCCAAGGACTATTCCGCGCAGCGCGGCCATCCGCGGCTGCGCATGCGCCACGGCGGCTTCGCCATCGGCGCGGCCGAGCGCGACGCCTGGCTGGCCTGCATGCAGGCCGCCCTGCAGGCCGTGGATGCCGACGCCGCGCTGCAGGCCGAGCTGATGGCCGCCTTCTTCAAGACCGCCGACTGGATGCGCAACACCGACACCCGGACCGCGCCCCAGCACCCCCTTTCTCTCACCACCCTCAAGGAAGCCCCATGACCGCCACGGCCACCCAGACCGAGATCCAGGACACCGCCTTCGCGCGCCTCGAAGCCGAAGGCCGCCTGCTGAACCCGGTGCTCAAGGCGCCCACCCACAAGCCGGGTCGCTTCGGCTTCCGCGGCGAACTGGCGCTGCGCTTCTCGGCCAAGCTGGCCGACGAGGCCCGCCCGCCCGAGCTGACCTGCGACCAGGTGATGGCCGTGGCCACCACCGGCGACAAGCACCTGCCCTTCTTCTGCGGCTGGCTGCTGTCCTTCGAGTCGCTCAAGGACGTGGCCGAGACGCTGGGCGACACGCTCAGCGCCGGCGGCAAGTACTTCCTCTTCTGCGACAACATCGACCTGTCGAAGAAGTACCAGGTGCCCTACAAGGGCGCCATGTTCTACGTGCTGCCCATCCTCGAGAACACGGTCTACAACGAGATGCTGGAGCTGCTGTACCTGGAGAAGGGCGACCTCAAGAAGAAGGACACCGCCGGCAAGCTCGACGCCGTGGCCGATGCCGCGCTGAAGTTCGACGTCACCTTCGACACCATCACCTACTCCGAGGGCCTGGAGCTGATGGGGCCGGTGCGCAACCCCAACGAGAACCGTCCGGTCTGAGCCCGCACGGCGCCGCCATGCCCGCCCCGCTTCCTGCCCACGGGCCCTGCGTCCTCGCGGACGAGACGCCCATCGCCCGCCTGCATCCGCAGCGGGTCGGGTCTGCCGCTGCGCTGTCCAGCTGGCTCGCGCAGCAGGGCTTTCCAGGCCCCTTCGCGCGCGCCGAGGACGGCGAGACCGCCCTCATGCGCGCCGCCTGGCAGGGCGACGCGTCGGCCACCGCCGCATTGCTGGGCCGCGGCGTGCCGGTGGACGCCGAGGACGACCAGGGCCGCACCGCCCTCTGGTATGCCTGCCTGCAGGGCTGGCCCGCCACCATCGTGCAGTTGCTGGAGGCCGGTGCCGACATCGACCACGCGGACGACGACGGCCTCACCTGCCTGATGCAGGCCGCCGCCAGCGGACGTGCCGAGCTGATGGCCCTGCTGCGCCAGCTGGGCGCCAGCGCCGCACCCTGCGCCCCCGATGGCCGTGCCGCCGCCGACATGGCGGCCGACCGCGCGCGCGAGCTGCTGCGCCATGCGCGGCGGCTGAGCGCCTGAAGACCCTGCGTGCGAGACACCCATGCCCCTCCTGGCCTACCACGCGCGCACCAAGCACCGGCCGCAGCGCTATGCGGCCGGGCCCGAGACGCTGGACTGGGACGCGCAGCCCGACCCCTTCCGGCGCTATGCCGGCGCGCCGCAGGTGGCGCTGCCGCTGCCCGCGGCCCAGCGGCGCACGCCCTGGGGCGCGCTCTTCGCCCCCGGCGCCATCCCACCCGCCGCCCCCACGCTGGAAAGCCTGGGCCTGCTGTTCGAGCTGAGCCTGGCGCTGTCGGCCTGGAAGCAGGCCGGCCCCGACCGCTGGGCCGTGCGCTGCACGCCCTCCAGCGGCAACCTGCATCCCACCGAGGGCTACCTGCTGGCGCGCGGCGTGGCGGGCCTGCCCGACGGCCTGCACCACTACACCCCCGAGCTGCATGCGCTGGAGCGGCGCGCCAGCCTGGCCGCTTCGCCCGGCACGGCCCCCGCCCTTGCGGTGGGCCTGTCCTCCATCCACTGGCGCGAAGCCTGGAAGTACGGCGAGCGCGCCTTCCGCTACTGCCAGCTCGATGCCGGCCATGCGCTGGGCGCCCTGCGCTACGCCGCCGCCCTGCTGGGCTGGCGCCTGCACGACCTGCGCCCCGGCCACGAGGCCATCGCCCGCGGCCTGGGCCTGGACCGGCCCGAAGACTTCGCCGATGCCGAGCCCGAAGAGCCGGAGCTGCTGCTGGCCCTGGACTTCGGCGCGCCGCTGGAAGTGCACTGGCACGGCCTGCACGATTGGCAGGGCCGTGCCAACCGGCTCGACGCGCATCCCATGTACCGCTGGCCCGTGATCGGCGAAGCCGCCCGCGCCTCCCGCGCGCAGGCCGCCCCGCCCGCAAAGGCTGGCGATGCCGCGCCACGGCCCCCAGCCATTGCTGCGACCGCTGCGGTTGCGGTGGCCACCACGCCACCGGCGCAGGCACACGCCGAATCGCTGATCCGCCACCGCCGCAGCGCCCAGCGCTTCGACCCGACGACCCGGCTGCCGGCGCAGCGGCTCTGGCCGTTGCTGGCCGCCCTGCAGCCCCGCCGGGGCGATGCGGCCGTGCTCCCGTGGGACGTCCTGCCGCAGCCGCCCGCCGTGCAGGCCGTGCTCTTCGCCCACCGCGTCGACGGGCTCGCGCCCGGCGCCTACCTGCTCCCCCGCGGCGCCGACGGTGCTGGCGATGGCGCCATGCCTTCGTTGCAGGCCGCCCTGCCCCACCTGGACTGGCAGCGCGTGGATGAAGCCCCGCTGCCCCTGTGGCGCCTGGCCCTGCACGACGGCCTGCCGGCCGCGCTGCGCACCCTCAGCTGCCACCAGGCCCTGGGCGCGCACGCGGTGTTCGTCATCGCCCTGCTGGCCGACCTGGCCCCCTTGCGCACCGAGCCCGCCCGCTACCGCGCCCTGCTGCGAGAAGCCGGCCTGGCCGGCCAGGTGCTGTACCTGGAAGCCGAGGCTGCCGGCCTGGCCGGCACCGGCATCGGCTGCTATTTCGACGACGAGGTGCATGCCCTCGTCGGCCTGCCAGCCGAGCCCGTCGCCGGAGCGCAGTGGCAGGTGCTCTACCACTTCAGCGTCGGGCAGGCCCTGCGCGACGAGCGCATCCGCACCGAACCGCCCTATCCCCACCGAAGCCCCGCCCCCCTGCCGCCATGACCGGACAACGCACCTACCGCCGCCTCACCGCCGCCGAACTGCCTGTCTGGCGCGAGCGCCATCCCCAGGCGCTGGTGCTGGACGCCCGCGACGCCGCCCACCACGCCCAGGACGCCCTGCCCGGCGCGCTGCGCCTCAGCGGCGACAACCAGGACGCCCTGCTGCTGCGTACCGACCGTCGGCGGCCCGTGTTCATCTACTGCTACCACGGCCGCGCCAGCCAGACCTGGGCGCAGATGTTCGCGGACTTCGGCTTCACCGAGGTGGTGGACCTGATCGGCGGCCATGCGGCCTGGCTCGCCCACGCACAGGCTGCCGCACGCCCGGCCGAGCTGCACGCCGTACCCCCGGCCACATCCGCCCGCCCCGTGGCGCCGGCCCTGGCCGCCTGGCTCGCGCAGCAGGGCCTGGCCGGCCCCGAGGTGCGCGGCGCTCATGGCAACACGCCGCTGATGCTCGCCGCCTGGCGCGGCCAGGCCAACGCGGTGCAGGCCCTGCTGGCCCACGGCGTGGCGCTGGACGCCACCAATGCCGACGGCAACAACGCCCTGTGGCTGGCCTGCGTGCATGGCGAGCCGGCGCTGATCGAGCGGCTGGTGCAGGCCGGCGTCCCGCTGGACCATGCCAACAAGGTCGGTGCCACCTGCCTCATGTATGCCTCCTCCGCCGGCAAGACCCTGGTGCTGCGCACCCTGCTCGCCCTGGGCGCCGACTGGCGCCCCCGTACGCAGGACGACTTCACCGCCCTGGACATGGCGGCCAACCTCGAATGCCTGCAGCTGCTGCGCGAGGTCGAACGCCGCGCACGACCCGCGCTGGCGGCCTGAGAAGCGGTGAACGAGCACGTCATGGCCCACATCGTCTTCTACGAGAAGCCCGGCTGCGGCGGCAACGCGCGCCAGAAGGCCCTGCTGCGCGGCGCCCGCCACACGCTGGAGACCCGTGACCTGCTCTCCTGGCCCTGGACGGCCGGGACGCTGCTGGACTTCCTGGCGCCGCTGCCGGTGGCCCAGTGGTTCAACCGTGCGGCACCGCGCGTCAAGTCGGGCAAGGTGGTGCCCGAGGCGCTGGGCGCCGACGCGGCCCTGGCTCTGCTGCTGGCCGAGCCGCTGCTCATCCGCCGCCCGCTGATGCAGTGGGGCGACACCCGCATGGTGGGCTTCGACACGCAGCAGGTGCACGACTGGGTGGGCCTGGGACCCAACGCCCCGGCGCCCGCGGCCCTGGAAGGCTGCGCCGCCGCGCCCCATGCCTCCGGGGGCTGTCCTGCCCCGTCGCCCTGAGATCCATTCCTTCTGCCATCTGGAGCGCCCCATGCCCCTCTACGACTACCACTGCAGCGCATGCGGCCACGGCTTCGAGGCGCTGGTGCGGGCCGGCGCCACGCCGCCCGCCTGCCCTGCCTGCGGCAGCGCCGCCGTGGACAAGGCCCTCTCGCGCATCGCGCC
This sequence comes from Pseudacidovorax sp., assembly GCF_017991995.1. Taxonomy (GTDB): domain Bacteria; phylum Pseudomonadota; class Gammaproteobacteria; order Burkholderiales; family Burkholderiaceae_C; genus Xenophilus. Next base: position 108,882 of record NZ_JAGOPN010000005.1, read on the forward strand.
CGCCGGCAAGATCGAGGCGATCCGCATGTCCAACCGCCGCGCGGCCGCGGCGGCCGGCCACCTGAGCCACTTCAGCCCGGCCGAGCGCAAGAAGCTGCTGAAGTAGCAGTGGACGGCAGCGCCGCAGCCCCATCCATCGACGACAAGGAACAAGGCCATGGACATCGTCTACAAGACCACCATGCTCACCCAGGGCGGCCGCAGCGGCCAGGTGCAGAGCGAGGACGGCGGCTTCAAGCTCAAGCTGGCCGTGCCCACCGAGATGGGCGGCCCGGGCGGCGCGCCCAATCCTGAGCAGCTTTTCGCAGCGGCCTTCGCCGCCTGCTTCGAGCATTCGGTGCGCCACATCGCGCGTGCCGACAAGCTGCCGCTGCGTGGCTGCTATGCGGAGGCCACGCTGTCGATGTACGTCACCTTCGAGGGCGCCTACCGCATGGCCCTGAGCCTGACGCTGTTCATGGCCGGCACGCTGGACCAGCCCACCGCCGACAACCTGGTCGAGCGCGCGCGGGGCATCTGCCCCTATGCGGACGCCACCAAGAACAACATGACGCTGAACGTGAAGGCCGTGCTGGACACGCCGGTGGCGGCCTGAGCAACCCGCCCCACCTCTCAGGAGGCGCGGCTGCGCGCCCTGCCCCTTTCAGCCCAGCACCAGCTCGCGCGGTGCTTCGCCTTCCTCGCTCACGGTCACGCCCGCCAGGGCGCCATCGGCCGCCCAGCGGTAGTCGTAGCGCATCTCGACCGCGCCGTACACCAGCTTCTCGATGCACAGCGGACGGCCGGCTTCGTCGTAGCTGGCGCGAAAGCAGGTGTTGCGGTGGGCGATGGCCTCGGGCGGCAGCTCGCCCACCAGCCGCAGGGGCAGGCCCCGGCCGCTGTAGCTGCTGAAGTAGCGCAAGCCGGACTGGGCAGATTCGTTCATGGCATCCCTCAATCCGGCGTCATGTCCGGCTGCAGCAGAACCTCGTCCGGCTGGCCGCCGCCGGGGCTGAACAGTTCCACGCCGCCCAGCGGCGAATAGCCGCCGTCACCCTCCAGCAGCACCGTCGCCTGCGGTGGCAGGCGGCGCAGGGCTTCGATGAGCTGGAGCACGTTCATGGTCGGGCAGGCGCGGACAGGCGATGCCGCCGTGGACTGCAAGGCGCATGCCGCGCCCCTGCGAAGTCGCTGCACGCACGAACACCGGCCGGCGGCCGGGGCGCGCGCTCCGGTTCTGTCGCAAAGCCGACCGGCGCTGTCCGTTCTGTCGGCTTCGCGGCACGCAAACCGCCTGGAATCCGCCCTTCACGGCACCTGACGGGATGGCACACGGGTTGCAAACGCTATGTACTCGACGACATATTGAATTGCTCCCTTCCATGCCTGCTTCGCGTCTGCGCATCGCCCTTCTGAGTAGCCTTCTGGCCCTGCTGTGCTCTGCCTGTGGCGGCGGTGGTGGTGGGGGTGGTGGCGGGCTGGCACTGCCGGCAGCCGCCAGCGGCACGACGGCAGACGCCGGCACATCGTCCGCAACCGCCGCCGACACGACGACGACTGCGGTCTCCGATCAGCCCGTGGCCGCCGTCGATCTGGACGCCGCGCTGCGCGCCCAGCTCTCGGCCAACGGCATCGTCGCCCCGGCCCGGCCCGTGGTGGACGCCGCCCTGTTCGCCCTGGGCCAGAACCTCTTCTCCAGCACCCTGCTGTCGGGCAACCAGAAGGTCGCCTGCGCCAGCTGCCACGCCACCGGCAATGCCGGCGTGGACGGCCTGGCACTGGGCATCGGGGTCGACGGCACGGGCAGCCCGCCCACGCGCAGCGGCACACCGGTGATCCATCGCAACACGCCGGCCCTGGTCAACCATGGGCAGGGCAACCGACGCTTCCTGTTCTGGGACGGCCGGGTGGCCGTGCGGGCCGACGGCGGCTTCGACACACCCGCGGGCAACCGCCTGCCCGCGGGGCTGCGCGACGTGACGGCCGCGCAGGCGCTCTTTCCGCTGATCTCGCGCACCGAGATGCTCGGTGCCTACGACCCCGCGGATGGCAACGCGCTGGCCGACCTGGTCAGCGACGACGCGGTGGAGCACAACCCCCAGCCCGTGTGGGACGCGCTGATGCAGCGGCTGCGCGCCAACGCCGGCTTTGCCGCCCAGCTGGCGGCGGCCTACCCCGGCATGGCGCCCGCGGACATGGGCATCGCCCAGGCGGCCAACGCGCTGTCGGCCTTCCAGGCCCAGCGCTGGTACGAGCTGGGAAGCAGCAACCGCCTGATCGCCTACGCCGCGGGCACCGGCGACCTGCCCGAGGCGGCCAAGCGCGGCGGCCTGCTCTTCTTCGGCCAGGCCCGCTGCGCGGGCTGCCACACCGGGCCGCTGCTGAGCGACCAGCAGTTCCACAACCTGGCCGTGCCCCAGCAGGGCCCGGGTTTCGGCAGCGGCGCCGCGCAGACGCCGCCACGCGACCTGGGCCGCTACGAGACGACCGGCCTGGACGCCGACCGCTACGCCTTCCTCACGCCTTCGCTGTGGGAGGTGAAGAACACCTTCCCCTACATGCACGACGGCGTGTACGCCACGCTGGAGCAGGTCGTGCGCCATCACCTGGATGCCGCGGGCGCGGCCAATGCCTTCCGCTGCCCGGCTACTCCGTCCGTGGCCGGCAATGCGGTGCCCTGCCAGGACAGCCAGAACGCGCCGGCCCTGTATGCCGACATGCTGGCCCGGCTGGCGCCCGAGATGCGCACGCCGGTCGTGCTGACCGACACCGAGCTGGCCGACCTGCTGGCCTTCCTGGACGTGCTGGCCGACGGCAACAACACGGCCGTGCGCTGACGCGTCCCTCCCTTCCCTCCGCTTTCCCACCCGCCCCACCGCCATGCACCACCGACCCTTCGCCCTGCGCCTTCCCTCCCTGCTGCTCGGCAGCCTCGTCCTGGCCACGGCCTGCGGCGGGGGCGGCGGGGACGGCGCGGCCTTCGTTGCGGCCAGCACGCCCGCATCCACCACCTCCACGACTTCCGCCACCAGCAGCACGCCGGCGAGCACCAGTACCCCGTCGTCTCCCGCAGCCACGCCGCCGGTCACACCCGCGATGAGCTTCGACGTGCAGGCCGCGGGCAGCCAGAGCCTGATGCCGGCAGACCCCAGCACCGCGCAGGATCCGACCAACCCCGCCAACAGCCCCTCGGGCACGACGCCCTACTTCGTCGCCCGCACCGGCATCACGGTGGACACGCTCAAGGCGCTGATGGCCGATGCCACCACCTTCCCGGTGGCGGAAAGCCCGGTCACGGTGAAGGTGGGCCCCGACAGCTACACCGGCTTCCGCCTGGCGGACGTGGTGGTGCGCGCCACCCGGTTCCGACCGGCCGACTACAACACCGGCGCCTTCGGCGTCACCACCGCGGTGATCGCCAGTGGCGCAGGCGGCGACAAGGCCGTGTTCAGCTTCACCGAGCTGATCCGCACCACCAACGGCAACGCCACCGTGGTGGCCTACCTCAAGAACGGCGCCACCCTGCCCGATGCCGAAGGCCGCATGGCAGTGCTCGCCGCCAACGACACCGACCCGGCGCTGCGCAAGGTGGCACGCCTGCAGACGATCGGCGTGCGAAAAGAGTACGCGGCCACCAGCTACACGCTGTCTTCCCCCGCCTCGGCCGCGGCGGTGACGCCCGACGCCATCGCCTTCCAGGTGAGCGGGCGGGTGAAGCGGCCCATCGCCGTTACATCGCCGGCCCTGTCCACCAGTTCCAGCCAGGGCTACTACGCCGTCACCATGGTGGGCGACAAGGACGCCGCCAGCCTGCCCACCTACTACTTCCACACCTACGGCCCGCGCCACACGGTCTACCTGTGGGGCCAGGGCGTGCGGCTGACCGACGTGCTGGACGCGGCCGGCCTGGAACTGCCGGCGCAGAAGAACCGCTGCTTCGTGGTGCTGACCAGTGCCAACAACCAGCCGGCGCTGTTCTCGTGCGGCGAGCTCTACAACTCCGTGGTGGGTACCGGCGGCGGCAGCCCCGGCAGTGCGAACCGCAGCCGCCACCAGGGCGTGCTGCTGGTCACCGACGACCTGCGTGCGGGCTCCGGCAACAACATGATGATGAATTGCTGGGTCAGCCTGGACAACTGCACCAAGACCAACGGCACCGACCCCACGACCTACACCAGCGCCATGGACGCCAACGGCGACAAGGTCAACTACATGTCCGTGGCGCTGGTCTCCACCGAGGACGCCCAGCCCTTCATCCCCTTCGGCCGCTGGTATCCCATGCCCGCCACCTGTGCCAGCACGGTCTGGCAATGCAATGCCTGGATCGACGTCGGCGAGCGGCTGCAGCAGAACATCAAGAGCCTGGCCGTGTACTACGCCGACTGACCCGTGCCCGGGCGCGCGTCATCCCGCTTTCGACGCTTTCACCGCTTTCCCTGCCATCCCCACCAGGAGTGCACCATGAACCCCCAGCCCTCATCCCCCGCCTGGCCGGGCCCCGGCCCGATGTGCGGACATGGCCTGCGGCGCCCCGCGCCGCCGCCACGGCCACAGGTCCACATCGGCGGCTGGGTCCGCCGGTCCGTGGCCCTGGATGCCCAGGCCCTGGAGGCCATGGGCGCCGAGGACGTGCCGGGCTTCGTCGTCCGTTGCACGCTCGACGGCGCGCACGGCGGTCCGCGGCCCATGCGCGGCGTGCCGCTGCGCCGGCTGATCGAGCATGCCGAGCCCGCCTTCGGCGAGCGCACCGACTTCAAGCGCACGGCCGTGGTGGCCGAAAGCGCGGACGGCTACCGGGCCCTGTTCTCGTGGGGCGAGCTGTTCCACACGCAGGTCGGCGAGGGCGTGTACCTGGCCTTCGACTGCGCCCGCGCGCCGCTGGACGCCCACACCGCCCCCTTCGCGCTGCTGAGCCTGCACGACACCCACACCGGCCCGCGCTTCGTGCGCCAGTTGGCGTCGGTGGACCTGCACCGGCTGTGGTGAGACCCTGGCGAAGGACCGTTCCATGCCCCGCATCGACCTCTCCCGGCGCCTTCGCGGCGCCGCCGCCATCGCCCTGCTGGGCCTGTCCACGCTGGCCGGCGCTGCACGCGCCGTCGAGCTGGTGGACGACCTGGGCCATCGCCTGGACCTGCCCGCGCCCGCGCAGCGCGTCTACGGCAGCGCGCCGCCCTTCATGGTGCTGCTGGCCAGCCTGGCGCCCGAGCGCGCCATCGGCCTCAACTTCGCGCTGCCGCCCGGGGCGGCGGCCTATGCGCCCCCCGGATTCGCCGCGCTGCCCGTGCTCGGCGGCGTGGCCGGGCACGGCCTGCTCGCCGACCCCGAGGCCCTGATCGTCCTCAAGCCCGACCTGGTCCTGGGCTGGCACTTCAGCCTCTCCAACGACGAGGAGACGCTGGCCCTGGGCCGCCGCACCGGCGCCCCGGTGCTGATGCTGCGGCTGGAGCAGCTGACCGACTGGCCGCGCGCCTATGCCCTGGCCGGTCGGGCGCTGGGCCTGGACGAGCGCGCCCGCCTGCTGGGCGACTACATCCGCGACGCCCTGGCCCGCGTGCAGGGCGCGGTGGCCGGCGTGCCGCCCGCGCACCGCGTGCGGGTGTACTACGCCGAGCAGACTGACGGCCTGGCCACCGAATGCGACCAGTCCTTCCACGCCGAAGCCATCGCCCTGGCCGGCGGCGTCAACGTGCACCGCTGCCTGCAGTCCTCCGTCCAGGGCCTGGAACGGGTGAGCCTGGAGCAGGTGATGCAGTACGACCCCGACGTGATCGTGGTGCAGGAGCCGGCCTTCATGGCCCGCCTGCAGGAGGACGCGCGCTGGCGCGGACTGCGCGCGGTGCGCGAGGGCCGCGTGCACCTGGTGCCGCGCCTGCCCTTCAACTGGATCGACCGCCCGCCCTCGGCCACGCGCGCGCTGGGCATCCAGTGGCTGGCAGGCCTGTTCTATCCGCAGCGCTTCGCCTTCGACGCGCAGCAGGCGGTGCCGGCCTTCTACCGGCTCTTCTTCGGCATCCCGCTCGATGCGCAGCAGGTGCGTGCGCTCATGGCGGCCTCGTCGTCCGCGCCGGCCGAGGCGCCGCCCCACATGCACCATGGCGGCATGGCGGCGCCATCCAGGCCATAGCCGCGTGCTGCCATGTTCACCGGCTGGACCCATGAGGACGCCGTGTGCGACCCGCAGGCACCCGAGGGCGCGGCGGCCCGTCGCCCTGCATGGCCTGAAGCCGGCGCGCCCGCGGCCTGTGCCGCGCTGGCCCTGGCCGCCGCCCTGTTCGCGCTGGGCAGCGGGCGCTACCCGCTACCGCTCGCGGACGTGCTGCGGGGCCTGGGCGCGGCCCTGGGCCTGGTGCAGCTGCCGGACATGCAGGCGCAGTTGCTGCACCGGCTGCTGATCGACATCCGCCTGCCGCGCGTGCTGGCGGCGCTGGCGGTGGGCGGGGCGCTGGGCCTGTCGGGCGCGGCCTACCAGAGCGTGTTCCGCAACCCGCTGGTCTCGCCCGACCTGCTGGGCGTGATGGCGGGCGCCAGCGCCGGCGCCGCCCTGGGCCTGGTGGCCGGCTGGCCCTGGCCGGTGGTGCAGGGCCTGGCCTTCGGCGGCGGGCTGCTGGCGGTGGGCCTGGGCGTGGCCATCGCCCAGGCCTTCGGCGGGGCCACGGTGCTGATGCTGGTGCTGGGCGGCATCGTCAGCGGCGCCCTGTTCACCGCCCTGCTCTCGCTGGCCAAGGTGCTGGCCGATCCCTACAACCAGCTGCCGGGCATCGTCTACTGGCTGATGGGCAGCCTGGGTCACGCCGGCCTGGGCGAGCTGGCCCTGGCCGCGCCCCTGCTGCTGCCGTGCGCGCTGCTGCTGTGCCTGGCCGGCCCCTGGCTGGACGCCCTGGCCATGGGCGACGACGAGGCGCGCAGCCTGGGCCTGCCGGCCCCTGCGCTGCGGCTGGCGGTGATCGCGCTGGCCACGCTGCTGTCGGCACTCACCGTGGCGCTGGCCGGCATGATCGGCTGGGTGGGCCTGGTGGTGCCGCATGCGGCGCGCCTGCTGGCCGGCCCGACCAACGCCCGACTGCTGCCGGCCTCGGCCTGCCTGGGCGCTGTCTTCCTGGTGGGCTGCGACAGCCTGGCGCGCAGCAGCCTGCGCGCCGAGGTGCCGATCGGCATCGTCACGCAGCTGCTGGGCATTCCGCTCTTCCTGGCCGTACTGGGCCGGGCCCGCCGGGGTTGGAACGGATGAGCACCCGACCGCCCCCGAGCGCGCCTGCCGACGGCCGCGACGCGGATGCCGAGGCCCGGGATGCGGATGCCGAGGGCCGTGGGAGCGCCGGCCCGCTGCTGCAGGCCAGCGGCCTGCGCTGGTCCCGGCGCGAGGGCCTGTGGGGCCCGCGCCGCGAGGTGCTGCGCGGCGTGGACCTGCAGGTGGCGACCGGCGAGGTGCTGGCTCTGATGGGTCCCAACGGCGCCGGCAAGAGCACGCTGCTGCGCCTGCTGCTGGGCCTGCTGCCGCTGCAGGCCGGCATGCTGCAGCTGGAAGGCCGGCCGCTGGCGCAATGGACGCGCCGCGAGCTCGCGCGCCGCGTGGCCTACGTGCCGCAGCAGCACGAGCCGCCCTTTCCCTATACCGTGCATGACGTGGCCGCCCTAGGCGTGCTGCCGCATGCCGGCACGCCGGGTGCGGCCCGGGCGCGCGGGCGCATCGGCCCGGTGCTCGCGGAACTGGGCCTGGCCGATCTGGCGCAACGGCCCTACACCCGCCTGTCGGGCGGACAGCGCCAGCGGGTGCTGATCGCCCGGGCGCTGGTGCAGGGCGCCCGCCTGCTGCTGTGCGACGAACCCGACAGCGGCCTGGACCCGGGCCAGCAGCAGCGGCTGCTGCAGATCCTGCGCGGTCTGGCCGCGCAGGGCCGTGCCGTCGTGCTGTGCACCCACCACCCGGCGCATGCGCGCGCCATCGCCGGGCGGACGCTGCTGCTGCGCGACGGCCGCGTCATGGCCCAGGGCAGGACGGAACAGGTGATTGCGGACGACTGGATGCGACGGACTTACGGGTAGCGTCCCGGGCCGCTTCGCGGCGCGCGCGGGCCTGCCGCCGGGGTCGCGTCAGGGCACCATCTGGAACAGCTCGGGCTGCCCCTGCCGGTACACGCGCAGCCACAGCAGCGTGGCCGGCAGCACGGCCTCGCAGCCGAAGGCCAGGGCCTCGTCCAGCGCCGGCCCGGGCGGAAGGGCCAGGCGCTGCGCGAGCGACTGCCAGCCGTCCCAGTCCAGCTCGGGCATGCGGGCGCGCACGCCCGGGGCCAGGGTGCCCAGCGCCGCCGCCATCTGGCCCAGCAGGCGCTGTACCTCCTGTCGGGTCAGGCGAGAGCGCAGCAGCTCGTCGCGGGTGAGGCCCTCGACGAGCGTGGCGATGCCGGTGCCGGCCTGCTCCACGATGCCCAGCAGGGCGCCGGTCTCGATGCCGCCGCCCGCCGCCTGTACGCCCTCTTCGGGCACGGCGCTGGAAGGCCCCGGCGAGGCATTCATGCCAGGCACTCCCCCGCGGCCTCGGCGGCGGCGCACAGGCGCGCGTTGAGCTCCAGCGCAAAGGCCTGCCAGGCCGCGGCCAGCGCGCGGGCGATGGCACGCCGGTCCTCGTCGTCGGGCCGGTGCTCGTGCGGCAGGTTGGACAGCGCGCAGGAGCGCGCGTTGAAGCCCAGCGCCTCGTCGACCAGCGACTGGCTCCAGCCCGAGAAGGCGGCCAGCAGCGGCGGTGTGAGCGGATGCCGCCCCTGCGCCGGCACCCCGGCCTCGGCCGCCAGCACGGGCAGCAGCGCGTCGAGGCAGGCCAGCGCCTCGCCGTAGCACTGTTCGGCACTCGCGCGCAGCGCGCGGGCGCTCAGGCCGCCCTGCAGCTCCGCGCCCTCGGCCGTGCCGGACAGCATCCGCACCAGATGGCGGCGGTAGTGATCGGGGCCCTGGGCGCGCAGGCCCTGCACGGCCTGGCAGAAGGCGGCGACGGCGGCCGGCGCGTCCACCGCCGCGGCGAAGACGGTGCCATCCGGCTGCAGCAGCTGGTGCGAAACGCGTTGCGCACTATCCAGCGCGCCTTCCATGTGGCCGGCGCCGTGCAGGGCGGTCTCGGTGCCGGCGAAGAACAGCCGACTACCCCACCAGGGCTGGCGCAGCCGCGCGTCGGCCCGCGGCGGCTCGGCGGGGCCGGCGCGGTCGGCCTGCGCACAGGTCCAGGGCTCTTCGGCCCAGTCCTGCAGGTGAAGCTCGCCGTCCTGCGCCTCGGCGCCGTAGAGCTGGCCGAGCTGGCTGTGCACCAGCAGCGGCAGGCCGCGGCGGAAGTCCTGGCGCTGCTGCGCATCCAGTGCCACGAAGCCGGCCAGCGTGCCCTGCGGCCCGGTGCCCGCGTCGAACACCTCGCCCAGCACGGCCTGCGGATGGCGCACGAAGGCATTGCCGGAATGGCCGGCCTCGCGCCAGAAGGGCCGGCCGAAGGCGCTCGCCGCCTTGGCCTGCGCAGCCATCCAGGTGGGCACGGCCGCCAGGGCATCCGCCAGCGCATCCGGCAGGGCCGGCACGAAGCGGATGCGCTCGGCGGCCAGCCTCGGCGGCAGGGCCAGCACCAGCTGCGCGACGTGCAGGCGCTGGCCATCGGCCAGTTGCAGCAGCACGCCGCCGCCTTCCGCCCGGTGCACTTCGCACACCGCGGCCGTCAGGCACAGGGCCTGCGGCGGCAGGGCGTCGGCCAGCGTCTGCGCCAGCCGCGCGCTGCCGCCCTCGATGCGGCGCGCGCCCTGGTGCACCTGGCCGGGGGCGGCATCGTGCCGTTCGGGGGCGCGCTCGGGATCGTCCAGCCAGAGCGCGTCGCCCGGGTCGTGCTGGGGCACGCTGGCCAGGCCCAACTCGGCCAGCAGCGCCACGACGCCGGGCTCGGTGGCGGGCCAGAACCACGCGGCGCCCAGGTCCAGCGGCTGGCTGGTGGCGGTGCTGACGCGCGTGAGCAACCGGCCGCCGATGCGCTCGCGTGCCTCCAGCACGCGGACCTGGCGGCCGGCCAGGTGCAGGCGGCGCGCCAGCGCCAGCCCGGCCAGGCCGGCGCCGACGATGGCGACGTCGCAGAAGAGAGGGCCGGCAGCGCCAGCCTCGGAAGTCCTGGCGTGCATGGCAGTCAGGGATGACAGACGCCCAGGGGCGGGACTCAGACGAAGCTGAGCACTTCCACCGTCACCGGCTGGTCGCCCAGCACGGCGCGGCAGGCCAGGCGCGACTTGGCGCCGACGCCGACGATGGCGTCCAGGCGCTCGTTCTCCTCGCGCGTGGTCTTCGACAGGCTCTTGCGGCCTTCGAGCACGAAGAGGTGGCAGGCGTCGCTGCACTTGGCGCCACCGTCGCATTCGTGCGTGAGCACGCCGGCGCGGCGCAGGGCCTCCAGCAGCGTGATGCCAGTCTCGGCGTCGAAGGTCTTGCCGCTGGGCATGACGGTGAGGGGAACGGTGGTGGTGACGGTGTCGCTCATGGCGGGTCTCGTGGTGGTGGTGGTGGTGAAAAAGGGATGGCTGGACGCTCAGAAGGTGTGAATGAATCCGGCGTGGCCGAGCGGACTGCGAAAACGCGGCCAATCAAGGCGCAAAGCGCAGCCATAGCTCGGGCTATGGCGAGCATTTGCAACGCAGAGTGGGCGTGTTTTGGCAGGACGAGCGGGCATGACGGGTTCGTTCACACCTTCTCAGGCCGCCAGTGCCGCAGGCGCCAGGGCCTGCACCAGCGCATCGGCGAAGTCCGGCAAGGGCATGGCGATGCGCTCGATGCCCTGCTCTTCCAGGAAGCGCGCCTCCATGCGGGTGGGCGGCTCGGGCAGCACGGCCCAGTGCCGGTCGCCGGAGCGCTTCATGATCTGCCGCGCGAAGCTGCGCGTGAGCTGGTCGTCGAAGCGGCAGCCCACGAACAGGAAGCCGCGCCCCGCGCGCTGCTGCTGCACGATGGCGGGGATGGGCGTCTGGATGTCGATCTCGGTCAGCACCTCGACGTAGTCGCTGTCCGAGACCAGGTAGTTGCTGGCCGGCCGGCGGCTGCCGATGGGCTGGTAGAGCACGCGGACAGGCTCGGCGGGCAGCTCGGCCAGGTGCTCGCCATCGTCGGCATAGACGCCCGTCCACTGGCCGAAATGTTCGGACTGCGACAGGCCCTGAATGCGCACCCAGCCGCCCTCGGGCCGGGCCATGGTCAGCGCGCGGCCGAAGGTGTCGTCGTACCAGGTGTCGATCCACAGGGGCGCACCGCTGGCGGCCAGCGCCGCATGCAGGGCCGAGGGCTGCGGCGTGGCGGCGAAGGCCTCGTCCATGATCGACACCAGCGACTTGCGGTGCTTGAAGTTCTCGATGAACTGCGCCGCCTGCGTGAGCCGCTTGCGGATCTTGTGCGGCACGCTGACCTTGGCGGTCATGATCTCGGCCAAGGCGAGCGATGTGCCGGGCACCTTCGCGTCGTTGCACAGGGCGAGCATGCCGGGGCCCATGTAGGGAATCAGCCCACCGGCGTCGAGGCGGCGGGCGAGGTCTTGGATCAGGTCGGTCATGGGTGTCCTCTTCAGAGATAGATCGCCGCTCCGGCACCCACGTTGGTGGCCGTGTCCTTGAGCGTCTTGACGATGTACTTGACCTGGTCCGCGTCCAGCTGCGTGTGCAGGGGCAGCGCCAGAGCGCGGTCGCCGATGCGGTCGGTGTCGGGCAGCACACCGCGCTTGCGGCCGATGGCGTCGCCCGCGTTCATGTAGAAGAACTGCTGGTGCAGCGGATGGCTGTAGGCCGCGGTTTCGATGCCGCAGGCCGCCAGGTCCTCGATCATCTGGGTGCGGGCGCTGGCGGTGAAGCGCTTGCCCAGGTGCACCACGTAGAGCATCCAGTGCACCTCGTCCACGTCCTCGCCCAGGTAGGGCGGCTTGATGCCCTCGAAGCTCTGCATCTGCTCGTGGTACCAGGCCTCCACCTGCTTGCGCACGGCCAGCCGGTCGTCCAGGCCCGCCAGCTGCGCCAGGCCCAGCGCCGCCGTGAGCTCGCTCATGCCGGCCTGCAGCGGCACGCGCGAGCCCACCGACACCGAACCCCGGTCGGACAGCCGGCGCTGGCGCAGGTAGCGCAGCTCGTGCGCCAGGCGCTCGTCGTCGGTGACCAGCATGGCGCCCTCGCCCGTGCACAGGGCCGAGGGTGCGGAGAAGTCGAACACCGCCACGTCGCCGAAGCTGCCCACCGCCTGGCCGCGGTAGCGCGAGCCCAGGGCCTCGGTGCTGTCCTCGATCAGGGCGATGCCGTGCGCCGTGGCCAGCTCGCGCAGCGGCCCCCAGGCGGCGGGATGGCCGTTGGTGTTGCCGGCCAGCAGCGCGCGGGTCTTCGGGCCGATGCGCGCCGCCGCCTTCTCGGGGCTGAGGCAGCCGCTCCAGTAGTCGATGTCGGCGAAGACGGGCGTGGCCCCGGCGAGCGTGATGGCCTGGGCGATCTGGTGCCAGGTGTGGGCGGCGCACACCACCTCGTCGCCGGGGCCGATGCCCTGCGCCCGCAGCACCATCCACAGCCCCAGCGTGCCGCTGGCCACGCCCACCGCGTGGTCGCGGCCGGCCCAGCCGGCAAAGGCCTGCTCGAAGGAGGCGAGCATGGGACCGTCGCCCCAGCGGGCGGCCTCGAGCACGGCGTTGACCAGCTCGATCTCGCGCGGGCCGCAGTCGGGTTCGGCCAGGCCGATGGCTTCCATGTCCATGGCGGTGCTCCTGCGAGGTTCAGCTTTGCGTGAGGATCAGCACCGTGGCCTCCTCGGGCCGGGCGGTGACATGCCAGCAATGGCCCTGGCTGGCGGCCAGGTAGACATTGCGCGCGCCCAGCTGCAGGGCCGGCGTCTCATCGCGCATGTCCAGCGCATCGACCACGATGGCACGCACCTCCGGATGGCGGGCGCGCCAGAGCGCCGCGGCGTCGCGCACCGTCGGCGCTGCGCCCACCACCTCGCAGGCTGTGCGCAGTTGTTCGCTGGTGAGGGCCATGGCCGCCTCACTCGTCCGCGGCGATGCGGCGGGCTTCCACCGTCACCGGCAGCGTGGTGCCCTCGGGCATGGCCGGCAGGTCCAGCTGCCAGCCGTTGCCCAGCGTGACCAGGCCGCCCCATAGGCCGGGCTGAACCATCGACACGATGGGTTCTTCCAGATCCTTCTTGGGGACATAGGCCGAGAGCAGGCCCTTGCTGTCTTTGCGGATCATGACTTTCATCGGTGAGCTTCCAGGTTCGGTGAGGGACGGGATTCGGTGTCAGGCCTGGGCGGCCTGCGCTTCCTGCAGCAGGGGGCGCAGCAGGCGCGGCAGGCCGGCGAGCAGGGCGTGGACGTCGGGCGTCTGGCTGCCCTGGCCCAGCGACAGGCGCACGGCGGCCAGGGCCTCGTCGGCCGGCACGCCCATGGCGCGCAGCACATGCGAGGGTTCGCTGCCGCCGGAGGAGCAGGCCGCGCCGGAGGAGGCGGCGATGCCCAGGCGCTCCAGGCGCTGCAGCAGCACCTCGGCCGACAGGCGGCCCACGCGCAAATAGCTGGTGCCCGGCAGGCGCGGCAGGCCGCGGCCCCACACGTGCACGGCGTCCGGCAGCGCGGCCATCAGGCCGGCCTCCAGCGTGTCGCGCAGCGCGGCCTGGCGCTCGGCCTCGGCCTGGATCGCCGCGTCGTCGCCCAGCCGCTCCAGGGCGGCGGCCAGGCCCACGATGCCGGGCAGGTTCTCGGTGCCGCCGCGCCGGCCGCGCTCCTGGCTGCCGAGGGTCTGCGGCGCGAACGGCGCACCCTGGCGCAGCAGCAGCGCGCCCACGCCCTTGGGGCCGTGGAACTTGTGGGCCGAGAAGGAGACGGCGTCGGCACCGCAGGCATCGAAGCCGAAGGGCAGCTTGCCGACGAACTGGGTGGCGTCCACATGCAGCCGCGCGCCTGCAGCGCCGGCCAGCGCGGCCACCTCGGCCACGGGCATGAGCAGACCGGTCTCGTTGTTGGCGGCCATCAGAGACACCAGCGCCACGTCGGGGCCGATGCGTTCGGCGGCGGCCTGCAGGTCGAGGCGGCCGTCGGGCAGAACGGGCAGCAGTTCGACCGGCACGCCGGCCTCGGCCAGGGCCCGGGCCAGCCGCAGATGACCGGCATGCTCGATGGCGCTGAACAGCACCCGCGTGCGCCCGACGGGCGCTGCGGCCAGCAGGCCGCGCACGGCCAGGTGGTTGGCCTCCGTGGCGCCGCTGGTGAAGATCACCTCGGCCGGCTTGCTGCGCAACACCCGCGCCACCGTGGCGCGGGCGGCGGCCAGCGCACGCCGTGCGTCCTGCCCCGGCGCATGCTGCGACGAAGCATTGGCCCAGAGCCGCTCGTACACGGGCCACATGGCGGACAGCACCTCGGGTGCGGGCGCGGTGGTGGCGTTGTGGTCCAGGTAAATCGTCATGGCCAGTACACCCGTTCGGTGTCGGCGCACAGCTGCGCCAGCAGTTCCGGCAGCGGCGCGGCCGGGCCGGGCTCGGCCCAGCGGCCGGCGGCATGGTCGCGGGCCTGCAGCTGCCACAGGGCCTGGCCCTTGTGCGCGAGGGCCAGGCCGGCCGCATCCGCTGCGGGCTGCAGCCGGGCGATGTCGATCACGCCGCCGTTTGCATCCACGTTGCGCGAGCAGCAGGGGCTCTCGATTCGGTAGCCCAGTCCGTCGCGTAGCACGCTCGGGCGCACGTAGCGGTAGCGCACCCGCTCGCGCAGCGCCCGCTCCAGTCGGTGCAGGAGAAAGTCGGCCACCCCGCCACGGGGCGGTGTCGGGCTCTCGGGCATGGGCAGGCTGCAGGCCATGGATGGGCTCAGGGCTGCGGGGTTGCCTCGGTGGAGGCGGCTTCGGAGGGGCCGTCGTCCTCCGGCAGCAGGCCGGCCGGCGCGGGCGCGATCTCTTCCTCGAAGCAGCCGACCACGCGACGGCCGAACTCGACCAGGTAGATGGGCTCGTTGGTCTCGGTGGAATGGCCGATGTTGACGATCTCGCCCACCGCGCCCTGCGGCGCCAGCACGGCGCCCTCGTCCAGCTCGGGATGGCTGCCGTCGTTGAGCAGGTCGTCCAGCGCCACCACGCGCAGGCCCCAGCCGTATTCGGGCGCGCGGGGTTCGGCGAAGGCGGCGACGTCGGCGGGAAGCGTGTTCATGGGGCGTTCTCCGGAAGGGACGAGGGGTCGGTGTGGCCTGTGGGCTGCTGCGGGCGGCCGAGCGCGTGCAGGGTCTGGGCATCCACGCCCAGGCGGGCCAGCACGTCCTCGGGCAGGTGGTCCAGCGTGCACAGCTCCTTGGCGCGCATGCCCACGCGGTGGCCCGTGTCCACGAAGTCCACCGCGTAGATGTAGAACTGCTGCAGGAAGGTGTTGATGCTGGTCACGTAGCCGATGTCGCCCTTGTTGACCAGCACTTCACCGATGTCCTTGCCGTTGTAGGTGCCGTCGTTGCGGATCACGCTGCGGGCGATGACGCGCTCGCCGTAGTTGAAGCGGGGCGGAAAGGCGACCTCGATGAGCTCGTCGTCGCGGTTGATGTCAGCCATGGGCAACTCCCTGGGCGGGCGGTCCCGCCAGTCGCTCGGCAGCGGCGCGGCGCACCTCGGGGTCCGCGTCGTCCAGCAGGCGGCGCACCGCCTCGGGTGCGGCGCGCCGGGCCACCTCCCATCGCACGCGCCAGTCCTCGTCGTCCACCAGCCGCGCCAGCAGCGGCGCGGGCAGGCGCTCGGCCACGATGCGGCGCACTTCGGGCTCGGCATCGCTGGCCAGGGTCAGCAGGGCCGGCATCTCCAGCCGCTGGGCGACCCGCATGCGCACGCTGCGGTCGGCGTCGTGCGCGAGGGTGGCCAGCAGTGCCAGCGGCACCCGGCGGGCGACCAGCTCGCGCACGCCGTAGTCGGGGTCGTGGCGCATGGCGGCCAGGGCGTTGCCTTCGAGCCGCTGCGCGACGCGGATGCGCACCTCGCGGTGCGGGTCGTGCATCAGCCGGATCAGCTGGCCCTGCGGCAGGCGCAGGGCCACCTGCAGCCGCACGGTCTCGTCGGGGTCACCGATCAGCGCCGTCAGCCGGAACAGGCTGGCATGGCGGGCCGCGATGGCGCGCACCTCGAAATAGGGATGGGCCAGTTCGCCATCAGCCAGTCCCGGATGCCAGCGGAAGAAGCGGTCGATGCGGCGCGCATAGGCATCCTGCATGCACGCGTGGCCGGGCTCGCAGCCGTGCGGCTCGGGCCGGCCGCGCAGGGCCTGGTGAGGGCAACGGCCGCAGTCGACGGGGCCGCCGCGCCAGTACAGCGGCGCGATGTCGCCGGCAGGTGCGCGCGCGGCCGGGCTGGCGGCGTTGGTCACGGACGTGCCTCCGGCCCCCAGCCGTAGGCGGGATAGGCGCCGGGCCCTTCGGCAGGGTCGATCAGGCCCGCGGCCAGCGCCTCGTGCCGCTGCAGCACATGGGCCAGCAGGGCCCCGCCGACGCGGTCGCGCGGGTCGAGCCGGCGCAGCTCGCCCAGCATCAGCCGGGCCTCTTCCAGCTCGCCCAGCCGCAGGTTGAGGTAGGCCAGGCCCTTGAGGGTGAAGAGGTAGAAGCGCACCGCGGCGTCGTGGCGCGCCTCGTCGTCGGTGGGTGGCCGGTCGCCGAAGTCGGGGCCGAGGGCGGTGCGGGCGACGGCGAGCGCGTCTTCGCCCGCCGCCTTGGCGCGCTCCAGGTCGTGGCCGTAGAAATGGAAGCGGTAGAGCGCGATCAGCGGGACCGGATGGCGCGGTGCCAGCGCGCGGGCGCGCTCCAGCAGCGGCAGTGCCTGCTCCGGCCGATGGCGCAGCAGGCCGGCGCTGGCGATGAGCGCAGCAGGCTCGGCCGGCAGGCCATGGCCCAGTGCCGAATCGGCAAAGGCGGCCATCCCGCCATCGTCGAAGCCCAGGCCCATGGCATTCATCGCCGCTGCTCCGCTGCTCCGCTGCCTCGGGTCATGCTCAGTGCGTCAGCGTGACCGGGCGGCCGCGGCCGATGGAACCCACGTCGATGCGGGCCACGCCGGGCGGCGTGGCGGCGGCATCGCCACTGCTGCTGCAGGCGCAGGGCGCCTGCTTGGGGTCGATGAAGGCCAGACCCGACTTGGTGGGCGTGTCCACGAAATCCATGGTCACGCCGTCGAGCAGCAGCCGGCTTTCGGCGGGCAGGAACAGGCGCAGGCCCTCCCCCACCTCCAGCACCGACTCGCCCGGCTGGGGCGCGGCCTCGGCGCTGAACTCCGAGTTGAAGCCCGAGCATCCGCCGGCGCTGACGACCAGCCGGAAGCCCGCCGTGGCCGGCAGGCCCGAAAAGCGCAGGATGCGCCGCACGAACTTCTCGGCGGCGGGCGTGAGGGTGAGGCTGGGAACCATGGTCAAAGGTCTCTGTGGTGGATGAAGAAAAAAGGACAGGCGACGTGGGCGGGCGCGCAACGCATAGGTCGCGCCGATGCGCCGGCAAGACCGCGGCAAGCGCGTTACCCGCACTACCCGCAGCACCCGCATCGCCGGCACTACGCGCACTACCCGCGGCACCCGCACCACGCGCACGACCCGCATCGAACGGCCGCGGAGCAGGCCATGCGGGAACGTCCGCGGAACCGGCTTTGCCGGGCCGCTGGATGTGCCCCCCTGGGGGGGTGGGCGGAGCGCGAAGCGCGCAGCCTGGGGGGGTTTAGGCTTTCGTTATGCAGCCGTCCACGGGGCACACGGCGATGCACTGCGGCTCGTCGTAGTGGCCCTCGCACTCGGTGCACTTCTTGGGGTCGATGACGAAGATGCCGCCCTTCTCGCGGATGGCGACGTTGGGGCATTCGGGCTCGCAGGCGGAGCAGCCGGTGCAGGTGGAGGCGATGATCTTCAGCGACATGGCTTTCCTCGTGGATTGCTAGCTAGTTGGGGGGGTGGATGAAGCGGCGTGCGGCGCCTCGCTCAGGCGGCCTGCGCCGCGGTGTAGGCACCCTGGCGGATGGCGGCGTCGCCGCGGTCCTGGTGCACCAGCGCGCCGCTGGCGATGCGGGCGCGGTAGCCGTTGAACCAGGCCAGCGCCGCCTTCTCGATGAACTCGCCGACGTACTGGTCCACCGGCTCGATGCCGGCGGACGACAGCTCGTCCTTGGGGCAGGCGCCGATCTTGGCGACCAGCACGGCATGGCAGTCGTTGATGGCGCGCACCACCGACGGCAGCTGCTCGTCGTCGCCGAAGCCGCCCTGGCAGTACAGGTCCACCCGGCGGTGGCCGACGAACAGGGCCTCGCTGCGGCTGACCTCGAAGATCTGGAACTCGGTCACATGGCCGAAGTGCTCGTTGACGCGACCGCCACCCTTGGTGGCCACGGCCACGAGCACCTTCAGGTCGTCGGCCACGCCCAGGTTGGCGGCCTCGGCGAGGGCTTCCTGCTTGGCATCGTGCTGGGCCTGGCGCTCGGTTTCCACCTTCTCCTGGTAGGCGCGGCGGCGGTCGAGGTCGTACACGACCTCCATCTCCTCGATCTTGTCGAGGGTGAATTCCTCGCTGCGGTCCTCGCCCAGCAGGCCCACCGCGTCGGCACGGCACTGGCGGCAGTGGCGCATGAGGTTGGCGCCGCCGGCGCAGGCGTCCTGCACGGCCTTGAGTTCCTGGGCCGTGGGACCACGCTGGCCGGTGAGGCCGAACACGGTGCCGTGCTCGGGCTCGGAGATCAGCGGCATGATGTTGTGCAGGAAGGCACCGCGCTTCTTCACCTCGCGGTTGACCTCGATCAGGTGCTCGTCGTTGATGCCGGGGATGAGCACCGAGTTGATCTTGGTGAGCACGCCGCGGGCGGTGAGCATCTCCAGGCCCTTCATCTGCTGCTCGTGCAGGATCTTCGCGGCCTCGTAGCCGGTGACGCGCTTGTGCTTCCAGAAGATCCAGGGGTAGATCTTCTCGCCCACCGCCGGGTCCACCATGTTGATGGTGATGGTGACGTGGTCGATGTTGTACTTGACGATCTCGTCCACCTGCTCGGGCAGGGCCAGGCCGTTGGTGGACAGGCACAGCTTGATGTCGGGCGCCTGCTCGTGGAGCATGCGCATGGTGTCGAAGGTCTTGGCCGGGTTGGCCAGGCTGTCGCCGGGGCCGGCGATGCCCAGCACGGTCATCTGCGGGATCTCGCTGGCGACGGCCAGCACCTTCTTGACGGCCTGGTCGGGCGTGAGCTTCTGGCTGACGACGCCGGGGCGGCTCTCGTTGCTGCAGTCGTACTTGCGATTGCAGTAGTTGCACTGGATGTTGCAGGCGGGCGCCACGGCCACATGCATGCGGGCGTAGTGGTGATGGGCCTCTTCCGAGTAGCAGGGATGGTTCTTGACCTTGTCCCAGATCTCGGCGGGCATGTCGTCCGGCCCGCCCGAAGAGCCGCAGCTGGCCTTTCCTTCGCCCCCGTGGGTGCCGCAGCCCCCGCCCGCATCGGGCAGTTCGAACTTGGCGCCGAGTGGCTTGATCTGCCCGATGCCGACGTAGGTGGTGGCGGGCATGGTGCTGGCTGGGCTGGCTTGCTGCATGGATGGACCTCGCGGGATGGCGGCCCGACTTGGCCGCGTACGGGGTCTCTACTGCCAAAAACATGCCACGCGGTTGTGGCGCTCCAGCGTTGGGTTTCACGCGGTTTCGCGTTGGTTTTGAAGCGTTTGTCTGGCGGGGTTGCGACAGGGCTCGATGTGTGTCGCGTTGGGTGTGTTGGCGTTGCGACAAAGGGGTGTTGGTTGCTTGCGTGTGTGGTTCGACCGTTGACGCCTGACGAGCGTCTGGCTGGCTTGGGTCGCGGCCTTTACCGTTGACGCTGGATGAGCGCCTGGCTGACCCCGGCGCCCAGGGCGGCCCCACATGCTGCGTCCCTCGCTGAACGCTCGGGCAACCTGCGGTGCTCGCCGGATGAGCGCATGGCGTAACTCGCTACGCGCTTACGCGCTCCGCTCAAACAAACGCCATGAGTCAGTCACAACCGGCCCGCGGGGGCCGCGGGCCTCGCTCATCCGGCTGCGCTCCTCGGCGCAGCCTGAGGGGCCGCCCTGGGCGCCGGGGCCAGCCAGGCTTGGGGTTTGGCATGACCTTCGCCCATTACCGCCCGCTCGAGAGACATGGCCGCCACACAACACTGCTCGCGGGTCAGCGACCGCAGTCGCGCACTGCGCCACCGCCCCCACGCCCACCTCTACCCCCTACCCCTACCCCCGCACCTGCACCTGCACCTGCACCTGCATACGACTCTGTGCGTGTGCGTCTGCCTGTGGCGCGGCCGGGCCCGTGCGTTCGCTATGCCATTGCTGATGCCGCTGTTCTGGCTTCTGCGGCCTTGAGCTGAGGAGCCAGCGACGAACGCGGGTGACTGCCAAGAGCGGGCGTGACGGTCACCTCCCCATAAGCCCGGCCTGGGGTGTGCGGCCTGGGCGCCCTGTGGACGCGCCGAGGAGCGCAGCCGGATGAGCGAGGCCCGCGGCCCCCGCGGGCCGGTTGTGACTGACTCATGGCGTTTGTTTGAGCGGAGCGCGTAAGCGCGTAGCGAGTTACGCCATGCGCTCATCCGGCGAGCACCGCAGGTTGCCCGAGCGTTCAGCGAGGGACGCGGCCGCTGGGCGCCCAGGCCGCACACCCCAGGCCGGGCGCTTCGTCCACGGCCCACGGCCAGCACCACCACTACGGCCGCTACCAACAAGCCTCACGCGTCAGAGTCGAGAGTCCGCACCAGTGCAAGACGTTGCGCCACGGCCCGAGCCGCTCAGAACTTCCTCACCTCGATCCCATGCTTGCGCAGCGCATAGCCCATCTGGCGCGGCGTGATCTTGAGCAGCCGCGCCGCCTTGGCCTGGACCCATCCGCAATGCTCCATGGCCCAGATCAGGCGCGCATGCTCGCCCTCGGGCTTGTCGCTGAGCCCCGACGGCCCCGCCGCCGCGGCCTCAGCCGGCATCGGGGCCGAGGGCGCAGCAGCCGCCGCCGGCTCGGCCGGCAGCACCGGCTGCGGCGGCAGCGCCGGCTTCGGCGGCAGGCCCGGGACCTCGGTGATCGGAATGTCCACCGGCCGCCCAGGCCGCACCGCGTCCTCGCGCTCGATGTGGTGCAGCACCTGCGTCAGGCAGCGGTTGCCCTGGCAGGGGAAGGCCAGGTCGCTGATCACCTCGGCATGGGTCATCGTCGCCGTGCGCTCCACGCAGTTCTCCAGCTCGCGCACATTGCCCGGCCAGTAGCAACTGCTCAGCACCCGCATGGCACCCGGGTCGAAGCGCATGCGCCGGCCGTTCTCGCGGTTGAATCGGTCCAGGAAATGCTGCGCCATCGCGGGGATGTCCTCGCGCCGCTCGCGCAGCGGCGGCAGCTGGATGCTCACCACGTTGATGCGGTAGTACAGGTCGGCGCGGAACTCGCCGGCCTGCACCATGCGCTCCAGGTTTCGGTTGGTCGCCAGGATCAGCCGCACGTCCACCTTCACCGGCGTGCCGCCGCCCACCCGCTCGAACTGCCGCTCCTGCAGCACCCGCAGCAGCTTGGCCTGGAACGAGGCCGAGATGTCGCCGATCTCGTCGAGGAAGAGCGTGCCGCCATGCGCCATCTCGAAGCGGCCCTTGCGCTGGCCCTGGGCGCCGGTGAAGGAGCCCTTCTCGTGGCCGAAGAGCTCGCTCTCCAGCAGCGACTCGGTCAGCGCCGCACAGTTGACGCAGACGAAGGGCGCCTCGCTCCGGGGCGACAGGCTGTGGATGGCACGCGCGATCACCTCCTTGCCCGTGCCGCTCTCGCCGCGCAGCAGCACCGTGGTGCGAGCGGGCGCCACCTGGTGCACCTGTTCGAACACCGACTGGATCGGCGCCGACACGCCCACCACATGGTCGATGCGGTGCTGCGGCTTGAGCGCCTTCTGGATGCGACGCACCTCGTCCTGCATGCTGTCGTGGCCGGCGGCCACACTGCGCTGCAGAAGCAGCGCCTGGCCCATCAGCGTGGCCACCATACGCAGCAGCTGCAGGTCTTCGGCGAACACGCGTGTGCCCCCGTTGTTGACGCACTGCATGGCCACCACGCCCAGCGTGCGGCGGTCGGCGCGGATGGGCATGGCCAGCATGGCGATGCTGTCGAGCCCGTCGCCGCCGCCCGTGCGGTTGAGGAACAGCGGCTCCGCATGCACGTCGGGCACGATGGCCGGCACCCCGCTGGCGAACACGCGACCCACGATGCCCTCGCCCACGCGGAACACCAGGCGCTGCCGCTCCTCCTGCGACAGCCCGGCCGAGCACAGCCCCCGCAGCGGCCCGCCCGACTCACCGAGCACCACGAAGGCGCGGCGCCAGTCGAAGGCGTGCAGCAGGTAGTTGAGCGCCTCGCGGAACGTCTTGCCCACGTCGAGCGAGGCCGACAGCGTCTTGCTGACCTCGTAGACCGCATCCAGCTCGCGGCGAGTCTGGGCTTCCTTGGAACGTGCAATCACCATCATGGGGAACCTCGCTTTCCGCCGCCCGCACCACCCGCCGGGTGCCCCCGGCACAGGCCGGTGCAGGCACGTCGGCTTTGTCGGCTTCTTCGCAAGAAACATACCTATTCGTCAACGCTGTGACAGCCCCGAATGCACCGTCGCGGCGCCGGCCGGACATTCGCGACAAACAGGACATGCCCCACCGCGGCATACCTTGATCCCGCTCACAAATCCAACAAAAAAACGCGCGCGGACCCCATCGGGAGTGGGCTTTCGAGCGATTCGGGTGTGGCACCGATGTTGCAGAAGCAGTGGCGTCTAGCCCACCAGGAGCCCGCCATGTCCGACCTGCCCCGCGACACAGCCACCGCCCGCCCCGCGCGCCCCATCTACCTGGACTACGCCGCCACCACGCCGGTGGACCGACGCGTGGCCACGCGCATGCTGCCCTACCTCAGCGAGATCTACGGCAACCCCGCCAGCCGCTCGCACGCCTACGGCTGGGCCGCCGAGGAGGCGGTGGAGCTGGCCCGCGAACAGGTGTGCGCCCTGGTCAATGCCGACCCGCGCGAGATCGTGTGGACCTCCGGCGCCACCGAGTCCAACAACCTCGCCATCAAGGGCGTCGCCCACTTCTACGCCGGCAAGGGCCGCCACCTGGTGACCGTGGCCACCGAGCACAAGGCCGTGCTCGACAGCATGCGCGAGCTGGAGCGCGAGGGTTATGAAGTGACGGTGCTACCGGTCGATGCCGACGGCCTGGTCGACCCCGAACGCTTTGCCGCCGCGCTGCGGCCCGACACGGTGCTGGCCTCGGTCATGGCCGTCAACAACGAGACCGGCGTGGTGCAGGACATCACCGCGCTCGGCACGCTGTGCCGCGAGCGCGGCGTGTTCTTCCACGTCGATGCGGCGCAGGCGGCCGGCAAGATCGCCATCGACCTGGGCCAATGGCCGGTGGACCTGATGTCGCTGTCGGCCCACAAGCTCTATGGCCCCAAGGGCATCGGCGCGCTGTACGTGCGCCGCAAGCCGCGCGTGCGGCTCGACGCCCAGATGCACGGCGGCGGCCACGAGCGCGGCATGCGCTCGGGCACCCTGCCGGTGCACCAGATCGTGGGCATGGGCGAGGCCTTCTGGCTGGCGCGCGAGCAGATGGCGGCCGACAACGCCCGCATCCTGCGCCTGCGCGAGCGGCTGTGGAACGGGCTGCGCACGCTGGAGGCCGTGGCGCTCAACGGCCACGCCGAGCGGCGCGCGCCCGGCTACCTCAACGTGAGCTTCAACTACGTCGAAGGCGAATCGCTGCTGATGGGCATCAAGGGCGTGGCCGTGTCCTCGGGCTCGGCCTGCACCTCCGCCAGCCTGGAGCCCAGCTACGTCCTGCGCGCCATGGGCCGCAGCGACGAGCTGGCCCACAGCTCGGTGCGCTTCTCCATCGGCCGCTTCACCACCGAGGCCGACATCGACGCCACCATCGCCCAGGTGCGCGAGGTGGTGCAACGCCTGCGCGCCATGAGCCCGCTGTGGGACCTGGTGCAGGCCGGCGTGGATCTCGATTCCATCCAGTGGGCCGAGCACTGAGCAGCGGCCGGCCCCGATCCCTCTTCTTCCAACCTTCGACACGGAGCAAGGCTTCATGGCATACAGCGACAAGGTCATCGACCACTACGAGAACCCCCGCAACGTCGGCGCCTTCGAGGCGGGCGACGAGAACGTCGGCACCGGCATGGTGGGCGCGCCGGCCTGCGGCGACGTGATGCGCCTGCAGATCCGCGTGAATGCCGAGGGCGTGATCGAGGACGCCAAGTTCAAGACCTACGGCTGCGGCTCGGCCATCGCCTCCAGTTCGCTGGTGACCGAGTGGGTGCGCGGCCGCACGCTGGACGAGGCGCTGGCCATCAAGAACGCGCAGATCGCCGAAGAGCTGGCGCTGCCGCCGGTCAAGATCCACTGCTCGATCCTGGCCGAGGACGCCATCAAGGCCGCCGTGGCCGACTTCCGCGCCCGCCAGGCCACACGCCAGGCCGCCACGGCCGAGGCCCAGGTGCTGGCCGAGCAGCCCGCCTGCGCCAGCACCGGCAGCCACTGATTCCTCCCTCTTTCCGCCCATCTCCAAGGAGCACCCGATGTCCGAAGCCATCGCCCTCAATCCTGCGATCGAACCGATCGCCATGCCCGCCCTGCTCGAATTCACGTCCCGCGCCGCCGCCAAGGTGGCCTCGCTGATCGAAGAAGAAGGCAATCCCGCCCTGAAGCTGCGCCTGTACGTCACGGGCGGCGGCTGCTCGGGCTTCCAGTACGGCTTCGCCTTCGACGACCAGGTGGCCGAGGACGACACCACCGTGGTCACCGAGGGTGTGGCCCTGGTGGTGGACGCGATGAGCCAGCAGTACCTGCTGGGCGCCCAGGTGGACTACGAGGAAGGGCTGGAAGGCTCGCGCTTCGTGATCCACAACCCCAACGCCCAGAGCACCTGCGGCTGCGGCTCGTCCTTCTCCGTCTGAGCGGGAGGCCCCGGCGATGACCGTCTCCCTGACCCCCTCCGCCGCACGGCATGTGGCCCGCTCCCTGGTCAAGCGCGGTGGCGGCATCGGCCTGCGCCTGGCCGTCAAGACCAGCGGCTGCTCGGGCTATGCCTATGCCCTGGAGTTCGTCGACCGGCTCAACGAGGACGACCAGTGCTTCGAGAGCGAGGGCGTGAACGTGGTCATCGACGCACGCAGCCTGGCCATGCTGGACGGCACCGAGCTGGACTTCGTGCGCGAAGGCCTGAACGAGGGCTTCAAGTTCAACAACCCGAACGCCAAGGCCAATTGCGGTTGCGGCGAGAGCTTCGCGGTCTAGAGGGGCTCCC
Organism: Pseudacidovorax sp.; assembly: GCF_017991995.1. Taxonomy (GTDB): domain Bacteria; phylum Pseudomonadota; class Gammaproteobacteria; order Burkholderiales; family Burkholderiaceae_C; genus Xenophilus. Next base: position 134,160 of record NZ_JAGOPN010000005.1, read on the forward strand.
CCCCATGCCGCTTCGCGGCTCCCCCCCTCTCTGGCGCCTTCGGCTTGGAGGGGGGGCGCACCCAGCGGCCTGGCAAAGCCAGTTCCGCGGGTGCTCCCGCGTGGCCTGCTCCGCGGCCTTTTGATCTGTGGCGGTGAGGCAGTTTCATGCGCCGTTGGTGGCGCGCAGCATCCGAAGACATTGACATGGCCCTCCTTCAGATTTCCGAACCCGGCCAGAGCGCCGCGCCGCACCAGCATCGGCTGGCGGCGGGCATCGATCTGGGCACCACCCATTCGCTGATCGCCACGGTGCAGAGCGCGCAGGCGCGCTGCCTGCCCGACGACGAGGGGCGGCTGCTGTTGCCTTCGGTGGTGCGCTACCTGCCCGGGGGCGGACTGGCGCTGGGGCACGAGGCGCGGGATCAGCAGGCCGAGGATCCGCGCAACACCATCGTGTCGGTCAAGCGCTTCATGGGGCGGCGGCTGGCCGACCTGCCCGAGGCCGCCGGGCTGCCCTACGACTTCGTCGACGGCCCGGGCATGGTGGGCCTGGCGACCGTGGCCGGCGAACGCTCGCCGGTGCAGGTGTCGGCCGAGATCCTCACGGCCCTGCGCGAGCGGGCCGAGTTCACGCTGGGCGGCCCGCTGGCCGGCGTGGTGATCACCGTGCCCGCGTACTTCGACGACGCCCAGCGTCAGGCCACCAAGGACGCCGCCCGGCTGGCCGGCCTCCATGTGCTGCGTCTGCTGAACGAGCCCACGGCCGCCGCCATCGCCTACGGACTGGACGAGGGCAGCGAAGGCACCTTCGCCATCTACGACCTGGGCGGCGGCACCTTCGACATCTCGGTGCTGCACTTGTCGCGCGGCGTGTTCGAGGTGCTGGCCACCGGCGGCGACTCTGCCCTGGGCGGGGACGACTTCGACCGCGCCATTGCCGAGTGGTTCTGCGGCGAGCACGGGCTCGGCGGCCTCTCGGCGCTGCCGCCCGCCGCGCAGCGCGCATTGCTGGCAGAAGCGCGCCGCGCCAAGGAGGCGCTGAGCGACACACCCGAGACCGACATGGTCCTGGCCGTGCAGGATGGCCGCCGCTGGCAGGCCCGGCTCACGCATGCACACCTCGCCGAACTGGGCCAGCCGCTCATCGCCCGCACGCTGACGGCGTGCCGGCGCGCCCTGCGCGATGCACGGCTCGGCGCGCAGGAGCTCAGCGGCGTGGTGCTGGTCGGCGGCTCCACCCGCATGCCGCTGGTGCGCGAGGCCGTGCGCCAGCACTTCGGCCATGAGCCGCTGTGCAGCATCGACCCCGACCAGGTCGTGGCCCTGGGCGCCGCCCTGCAGGCCGACGCGCTGGCGGGCAACGGCCGCGGCGATGAATGGCTGCTGCTGGACGTGTGCCCGCTGTCGCTGGGCCTGGAGACCATGGGCGGGCTGGTGGAAAAGGTCATTCCCCGCAACACCACCCTGCCGTCTGCGCGGGCACAGGAGTTCACCACCTTCAAGGACGGCCAGACCGCGATGGCCGTGCACGTGCTGCAGGGCGAGCGCGAATCGGTGGCCGACTGCCGCTCGCTGGCGCGCTTCACGCTGCACGGCATTCCGCCGGCGGCCGCGGGCGCGGCACGCATCCGCGTCACCTTCCAGATCGATGCCGACGGCCTGCTGTCGGTGAGCGCGCGCGAACTGACCACGGGCGTCGAGGCGCATGTGGAGGTCAAGCCCACCTACGGCCTGGCCGACGCGCAGATCGCCGGCATGCTGCAGGAGGCCATCGGCGCCTCGCAGGCCGACATGCAGCTGCGCATGCTGCGCGAGGCGCAGGTGGATGCACGCCGCCTGCTCGACGCGACGGAATCGGCCCTGGCGCAGGATGCGGCGCTGCTGTCGCCGGCCGAGCTGGCGGCGATCCGGCAGGCCATGTTCACGGTGGCCGATGCGCTGGAGACGCAGGCCGCCGTGGCCGAGCTCAAGGCCGCATCCACAGCCCTGTCGGCCGCGACCGAATCCTTTGCGGCCCAGCGCATGAACGCGTCGATCCAGCGCGCGCTGGCGGGCCGTGCGCTGGACACGCTGGCCTGATCCCACCAAGGCCTTCTGCCATGCCCCAGGTTCGCGTCCTGCCCCATCCCGATCTGTGCCCCGAGGGCCGGATCCTCGAACTCAAGCGCGGCGCCTCGCTGTGCGAAGGCCTGCTGTCGGCCGGCATCGCCATCGAGCATGCCTGCGAGATGGTGGCGGCCTGCGCCACCTGCCACGTCTATGTGCGCGAAGGCGCTGCGTCGCTGGCGCCGCCGGACGACGAAGAGAACGACCAGCTCGACAACGCCTGGGGCGTCGAGGCCCAGTCGCGCCTGGCCTGCTGCGTGAAGCTGCGGGATGCAGACGTGACCATCGAGCTGCCACGGCATACGCGCAACCACGCGCGGGAGAAGTAGAGAAGCACCCCCCATGCCGCTTCGCGGCTCCCCCTCTCTGGCGCCTTCGGCTTGGAGGGGGGCGCACCCCGAGGCCTGGCAAAGCCAGTTCCTCGGGTGCCCTGGTATGGCCTGCTCCGCGGCCATTCGATCCTGGCGCCGCACCGGTTGCATGCGATGCGCGCGCGGCGCTGAAGTGAAAAGGCACCCCCATGCCGCTTCGCGGCTCCGGGCGGCCGCCAGAGGCGGCTGCTCTTCGGGCACGTCCAAGCCTGCACTCGCAGGCTCGGAGCCGCGGCCCTCAGCCCCTCCCTCTCTTGCGCCTTCGGCTTGGAGGGTGGCGCAGCCCGAGGCCTGGCAGAGCCAGTTCCTCGGGTGCCATGGCATGGCCTGCTCCGCGGCCATTCGAACCTGGCGCCGCACCGGCTTCATGCCATGCGGATGGCGCGCGGCGCCATGGAAAACTGGCAAGGCATGAACGGACCCGCTTCCTGTCCGAAACAGCACATTCTCGACAGGCAAAGAGTCCTCGTCGTCGCAGCCATCGCGACAAAACCGCACTGTGCAGACTATCTCCGCGTGGCACGCGCTTTGCGAAGACACCCGCAAGGACCCACGACATGCCACATCCCCCCGTCATCAACGACACCACCCTGCGCGACGGCGAACAGACGGCCGGCGTCGCCTTCACGGTGCAGGAGAAGTGCGCCATCGCCCACGCCCTGGCCGCGGCCGGCGTGCCGGAGATGGAGATCGGCATTCCCATCATGGGCGAGGACGAGATCGCCTGCATCAACGCCATCGCGGCGCAGGCCCGCCCCGCCACCCTGATGGTGTGGGGCCGCCTGACCGAGGCCGACCTCGCCGCCGCGCTGCGCTGCGACGCCGACATCGTGCACCTGTCGATCTCGGTGTCGGACATCCAGCTACAGCACAAGCTGGGCCGCTCGCGCGCCTGGGTGCTGCAGGAGATCGGCCGCATCATCGGCGCGGCCGCGCGCACGGGCCGCAGCATCTCCTTCGGTGCCGAGGACGCCTCGCGCGCCGACCCCGCCTTCCTGGCTGCCGCCGCCAGCCAGGCCCGCGACCACGGCGCGCGCCGCGTGCGCTATGCCGACACGCTGGGCGTGCTCGACCCCTTCTCCACGCACGCGGCCATCGCCCACCTGCGCGCGGCGGTGGGCGATGCGATGGAGATCGAGATCCATGCCCACAACGACCTGGGCCTGGCCACGGCCAACACCCTGGCCGCGCTGCGCGCCGGTGCCACCCACGCCAGCACCACCGTCAACGGACTGGGCGAGCGGGCAGGCAATGCCGCGCTCGAAGAGGTGGTGATGGCCGCCCGCCACCTGCAGCAGGGCGAGACCGGCGTGGACACACGCCAGCTCGTCGGCATTTCGCAGCTGGTGGAGCAGGCCTCGGGCCGGCGCGTGGCCTTCAACAAGAGCATCGTGGGCGAGGCCGTGTTCACCCACGAGTCCGGCATCCATGTGGACGGGCTGCTGAAGAACGCGGCCACCTACGAGGCCTTCGACCCCGCCGAGGTGGGCCGCGAACGGCGCACGGTGCTGGGCAAGCATTCGGGCTCGCAGGCCGTGCGCCACGCCTACCGCGCGCTGGGTGTGGCCCTGGACGACGACGGGCTGACGCGCCGCCTGCTGGCACGCATCCGCCACCATGCGGTGCAGGCCAAGCGCGCGCCCACGCAGGACGAGCTGCACGCCTTCCTGCGCGCGGCGCAGTCGCCCGCGGCTGCCGCCCTGGCCGCATGACGCAAGACAGCCCGGAGCCCGCCATGCCACCCCGCGCCGACGCCCTGCCCGCCGCCGCTGTGCCGGCCGACCCTCCGCCCACGGCAGCGCCGGCCTCGTGGTTCGCGCTGCTGCGCGGCGACGTGCGCTGCGTGCTGCAGCGTGACCCGGCTGCCCGCAGCTTGTTGGAGGTGTGGACCATCTACCCCGGCGTGCAGGCCATCGCCCTGCACCGCATCGCGCATGCGCTGTGGCGCCGCGGCTGGCGCTACCTGCCGCGCTGGATCTCCTTCGCGGCGCGCTGGTTCACGCAGGTGGACATCCATCCCGGCGCGCGCATCGGCCAGCGCTTCTTCATCGACCATGGCTGCGGCGTCGTGATCGGCGAGACGGCCGAGATCGGCGACGACGTCACGCTCTATCACGGCGTCACGCTGGGCGGCACCAGCGGCTCGCCCGGCAAGCGGCATCCCACCATAGGCAGCGGCGTGATCGTGGGTGCTGGCGCCAAGGTGCTCGGCCCCATCGCCATCGGCGACCGGGCGCGCATCGCGGCCAACTCGGTGGTCATCGAGCCGGTGCCCGCGGATGCCACGGTGGTGGGCATCCCCGGCCGCGTGGTGGCGCGCGGACGCCGGCCGCGCCACGGCTTCGACCTGGACCATCACCTCATCCCCGACCCGGTGGGCAAGGCCATCGCCTGCCTGCTCGACCGCGTGGCCCAGCTCGAACGCGAGCGCGGCCTCGGCACCGACGACGCCGCCTGCAACGACTGCGACGCCGTGTGTGCCGCCCCCCAATCCCAACCCGCCTGCGAGGCATAAGCAGCCATGGAAAACTTCCTCCAGCAACTCAAGGCCCTCTCGTCGGCCGAGGACTTCCTGCAGTTCTTCGGCGTGCCCTTCGAACAGAAGGTCGTCAACGTGAGCCGGCTGCACATCCTCAAGCGCTTCTTCCAGTACATCCGGCAGGAACAGTCGCTGGACCCGTCCGACGAGCTGCAGATGTTCACCGCCTACCGCGGCCTGCTGCAGCGCGCGTATGGCGACTTCGTCAGCTCCACGCCTGCGCAGGAAAAGGTGTTCAAGGTCTTCCAGGACGTGGACGGCAAGCAGCACGTCACGCTCGAAAGCCTCAAGCGCACGCTGCCCATGCGGGCGGCGGCCTGAGGCGCGGAGACCCGACATGCACATCGTCGTCTGCATCAAGCAGGTGCCGGACTCGGCGCAGATCCGCGTCCATCCGGTGACCAACACCATCATGCGCCAGGGGGTGCCGGCCATCGTCAACCCCTACGACCTGTTCTCGCTCGAAGAGGCGCTGCGACTCAAGGACCGGTTCGGCGGCAAGGTCACCGTGCTGTGCATGGGCCCGCCGCAGGCCGAGGAGGCACTGCGCAAGTGCATCAGCTACGGTGCCGACGACGCGGTGCTGGTCACCGACCGCGCCTTCGCCGGTGCCGACACGCTGGCCACCTCGTACGCGCTGGCGGCCGGCATCCGGCAGATCGGCCGCGAGCAGGCGGTGGACATCGTCTTCACCGGCAAGCAGACCATCGACGGCGACACGGCCCAGGTAGGGCCCGGCATCGCCAAGCGGATGGGGCTGCAGCTGCTGACCTACGTCTCGCGCATCGTCGAGACCGACCTGGACGGCCGCACCATCACCGTCGAGCGCCGGGCCGAAGGCGGCGTGCAGCAGCTGCGCACCGCCCTGCCCTGCCTGATCACCATGCTGGAGAACACCAACGAGCTGCGCTTCGCCTCGCTGCCGGCCATGATCCATGCCGCCGGCTACCCGGTGCGCAAGTGGAACAAGGAGCAGGCCGGCATCGAGGACCTCGACAAGATCGGCCTCAAGGGCTCGCCCACCGTGGTCAGCAAGGTCTTCGGTCCGACGCCGCGCAGCGAGAAGGCCGAGATGCTGGCGCTGGAGGACTCCAGCCTGCGCGACGTCTCGCTGAACCTGCTGCAGAAGATCTTCACCCGGCATCCCACACTGGAAGCCGACCTCGCGATGAAGGAAGACGCATGAACGCCGCCGCCACCCCCGCCACCCCCGCCACGCCTGCCGCCAAGCGCCCCGCCGGGCGCGGGCGCAACCTGGAGCTGCCCGAGCACCTGAAGGCCTACAAGGGCGTCTGGGTGTTCATCGAGCACGACCGCGGCCATGTGCACAGCGTCTCGTGGGAGCTGCTGGGCGAGGCCCGCAAGCTCGCCGACAAGCTGGGCAGCAGCGTGGGCGTCGCCATCCTGGGCGGTCCCGACGAGAAGCTGGAAGCCTTCGCCGCCGAGGCCTTCGGCTACGGCGCCGACAAGGCCTACATCGTGCACGACCCGGTGCTGCTGGGCTACCGCAACGAGCCCTTCACCAAAGGCCTGACGGACCTGGTCAACAAGTACCAGCCGGAGATCCTGCTGCTGGGTGCCACTTCCATGGGCCGCGACCTGGCGGGCTCGGTGGCCACCACGCTGCTGACCGGCCTGACGGCGGACTGCACCGAGCTGAACATCGATCCCACCTCACGCGCCCTGGCGGCCACGCGGCCCACCTTCGGCGGCTCGCTGCTGTGCACGATCATGACGCTGGCCTACCGGCCGCAGATGGCCACCGTGCGCCCGCGCGTGATGGCCATGCCGCGTGCCGAGGAAGGCCGCAGCGGCGAGGTGGTGCAGGAAACGCTGGGCATGGTGGAAAGCAGCATCGTCACCAAGCTGCTGGACTTCCTGCCCGATGCGACCAGCAACCAGATCAACCTGCCCTATGCCGACGTCATCGTCAGCGGCGGCAAGGGCCTGAAGAACCCCGAGAACTTCAAGCTCGTGTTCGAGCTGGCCCGTGTGCTCGGCGGCGAGGTGGGCGCCACCCGCCCCTGCGTGCAGGCCGGCTGGGTGGAGGCCGACCGCCAGGTGGGCCAGACCGGCAAGACGGTGCGGCCCAAGCTCTACATCGCGGCGGGCATCTCCGGCGCCATCCAGCACCGGGTGGGCATGGAAAGCTCGGACGTGATCGTCGCCATCAACACCGACCCCAACGCGCCCATCTTCGACTTTGCGCACTACGGCATCGTGGGCAACGCGCTGCAGGTGCTGCCCGCGCTCACGGCCGCCTTCGCCGAGCACCTGGGCAAGCGTCGGCGCCTGGTCGCCTGACACCCCGAGGAGCACGCCCCATGAGAAAGCCATCCCAGTTCGACGCCATCGTCGTCGGTGCCGGCCCGTCCGGCAACGCAGCCGCCTACACGCTGGCCAAGGCCGGCCTGAAGGTGCTGCAGATCGAGCGCGGGGAATACCCCGGCAGCAAGAACGTGCAGGGTGCCATCCTGTACGCCAATGCGCTGGAACAGATCATTCCCGACTTCCGCGAGGACGCGCCGCTGGAGCGCCACATCATCGAACAGCGCCTTTGGGTGCTGGACGACACCAGCTTCGTCGGCACCCATGTGCGCAGCAGCGACTACGACAAGCCGCCCTACAACCGCTACACCATCATCCGTGCGCAGTTCGACAAGTGGTTCAGCTCGAAGGTGCGTGAGGCCGGCGCGCTGCTGATCTGCGAGACCACCGTCCAGCAGCTCATCATGGACGGCGACCAGGTGGTGGGCGTGCAGTGCGACCGCGAGGCCGGCGACGTGTATGCCGACGTGGTGATCCTGGCCGACGGCGTCAACTCCACGCTGGCGCGCAAGGCGGGCTTCCACGGCGAGATCCAGGCCGGCAACGTGGCCCTGGCGGTCAAGGAGATCCTCTTCATGCCCGAAGAGACCATCCGCCAGCGCTTCAACATCGGCGAGGAGTCGGGCGTGGTCATCGAGATGGTCGGCCGCATCACCGACGGCATGATGGGCACCGGCTTCCTCTACACCAACAAGGAGTCGCTGACCATCGGCGTGGGCTGCATGCTGGGCGATTTCAAGGCCAACCCCAGCCGCACCAGCCCCTACGTGCTGCTGGAGCAGATGAAGCGCCACCCCGCCATCGCCCCGCTGATCGAGGGCGGCGAGATGAAGGAGTACTGCGCGCACCTCATTCCCGAGGGCGGGTTCCACGCCATCCCGCAGGTCTACGGCAACGGCTGGATGATCGTGGGCGACTCGGGCGGCTTCGTCAACGCGGCGCACCGCGAGGGCTCCAACCTGGCCATGACCACTGGCCGGCTTGCCGCCGAGACCGTGATCGCCGCCAAGGCCGCAGGCCAGGGCTACCGGGCCGACCGGCTCAAGGCCTACAAGACCGCGCTGGACGAGTCCTTCGTGATGAAGGACCTGCACAAGTACCGCGACATGCCCGGCGTGCTGCACAGGAACCCGCAGTTCTTCACCACCTACCCCGATCTTGTCGCGCAGGCCGCCCGCACCATGATCACCGTGGACGGGGTGGACAAGAAGACCAAGGAGCGCGAGATCTTCGCCAGCTTCCGCAAGACCCGCCGCTGGAGCGGCCTGATGGGCGACGCCTACAAACTCTGGAGAGCCTTCCGATGAACGCCATTGCCGTCAATGTGGAAGAGAAGCTCTTCCAGAACCGCTACCGCGTCGATGCGGGCCGCCCGCACATCCGCATCAAGGACAGTGATGTCTGCACCAACGAGTGCCGCTCGCAGAGCTGCACCTTCGTGTGCCCGGCCTCCTGCTACAAGGCCGAGGGCAATGGGCGGGTGACGCTGATCACCGACGGCTGCCTCGAATGCGGCAGCTGCCGGATCATCTGCAGCGAGCACGCCAACGTGGAGTGGGAGTACCCGCGGGGCGGCCACGGCATCCTTTTTAAATTTGGATGACCTGGCCCACTCATGATCGACGACATCGAGACCTTCCTGGTCCACGCCATCACGCTGGAGCGCGACGCTGCGCGCCGCTACGAGGATCTGGCCCAGGTGATGCGCACCGCCGGCAACGACGAGGTACGCAAGCTCTTCGAGCGCATGGCGCACTTCTCGCGCCTGCACCTGAACGAGGCCATGGAGCGCGGCGGCTTCCGCGAGCTGCCCGTGCTGGCGCCGGCCGACTTCCAGTGGCCGGGTGGCGACAGCCCCGAGGCCGCCAGCTGGCACGGCATCGACGGCCTGATCGACGTGCCGGCCGCGCTGGAGATCGCGCTCGAGGGCGAACGCGCCGGCACTGCCTTCTACGAGGGCGTGGCCGACGCCGCCCGCGACCCCGAGGTCGTGCGCATGGCCCATGAGTTCGCCAGCGAAGAGGCCGGCCACGTCTGCGAGTTGCAGCGCTGGATCGCGCACATCGCGACTGCCTGAGCACCGCCCGCGCGGCCGCGTCGGCGCGGCCGCGCCCTTCGCTTATCCACCCCCACGACCAGGAGGCCCGCATGGCCCGTCCCGAACGACATGTCTTCGTCTGCACCCAGAACCGCCCGCCGCAGCACCCGCGCGGCTCCTGCGGCGCCAAGGGCTCGACCGCCGTGCTGCAGGCCTTCTGGGCCGAATTGCAGAAGCGCCAGGCCTACGAGAAGGTGGCCATCACCTATTCCGGCTGCATCGGCCCCTGCGACCAGGGCGTGAACGTGCTGGTCTACCCCGAGGCGGTGCTCTACAGCCGCGTGACGCCCGAGGACGTGCAGGAGATCTTCGACAGCCACCTCGAAAAGGGCGAGCCTGTCGAACGGCTGCGGGCGGCGGAGGCGGTCTGGTGAATCTCTTCACCGGCGAGGAGGCCGACGCCTTCTTCGGCGGCGACGTGCCGCCGGCCGTGCGGCACCTGGTGGACGAAGCGCGCAGCAAGCCGCGCCAGGAGGCGGCCGTGGCGCTGTGGACCGCCGTGCTGGCCTCGCCGCAGGCGCTGCCGGTGTACTACCTGCTCTACAAGCTGCACGCCAGCCAGGGCGAACTGGCGCAGGCACTGCGTGCCGCAGAGCGCGGGCTGGACGCCGCCGCCGAGGTCGCCGGCCTGCCCTCCGACTGGCAGCAGGTGCGGCCCGGCATGACGGACTTCCTGCAACCCGGCGCCGCGCGCTTCTGGCTGTTCACACTCAAGGCCCAGGCCTTCATCCTCCTGCGTCGCGACGAGCCGGCGCAGGCCGCCGAACGGCTGGACCACCTGCGCCTGCTGGACCCCGACGACCACATGGGCGCCAGCGTGGTCGCCCAGTTGCTTGCGCAGCACGATGTCGGTGTGCGACCGACGACGTCGGGTTGCTGATCCAGTGCGCGGACGGAGCCCGCCGCCTTTTAAAAAAAGACCTCGCAGCGCGCTGCAGAATTGCGGAATAAATTCCGCTGTTCCATCTTTTATTCGATTCCGCGCCTCCGACCTAATTTTCAGAAGCCGCAACAACATTACCGAATCGCAATGCTCCGGTCACGCGGTGGCGTGGCTTTCCCCCCTACCATTTCCCGACCACCCCGCGGGGGCCGGCATTGTGCGGTTGCAATGGCGGAGACAAGGAAATTCATGAAACACAGAGACACGCACGACCTGATCGGCGGTATTGCACTGACGGTCGTCGGCGTATTTTTTGGCCTGTACGCCAGCCGCTACACCATGGGAACGGCCGCCCGCATGGGCCCGGGGTATTTCCCCATCGTGCTGGGCTGGCTGCTGGCCGTGCTCGGCCTGCTGGTGGCGCTGCCGGCCTGGTGGCGGCAGGGCAACCCCATCAAGGTGCAATGGCGGAACCTGGCCACTGCCACCGCCTGCCTCGTCCTGTTCGCCGCACTCCTGCAGGCCGCAGGCGTGCTGGTCGCCGCTTTTGCGGCCTCGATGGTGGCCCTGGTGCCGGCGCGCACCTCGGTGCGACAGAAACTGGTGATCTCCGCCGCGGTGTCTGCATTGACTGTGGGGATCTTCGTGTTCGGTCTGCAGATGAACGTTCGCACGTTCCCCTGGTGAAGCAGCGTCATGGATCTCGCAAACAATCTTCTTCTCGGGCTCCAGGTTGCCATGGAGCCAATGACGCTGGCGTATTGCTTTTTCGGCGTATTGCTGGGCACCGTCGTCGGCGTGCTGCCGGGCATCGGCGCACTGGCGGCCATTTCGCTCCTGCTGCCCATTACCTACCATATTGAACCGACCGCCGCCATCATCATGCTGGCGGGCGTCTATTACGGCGCGCAATACGGGGGCTCGACGGCGGCCATTCTGCTCAATCTTCCCGGCACGCCCTCTTCGGCGGTGACCTGTCTGGACGGTTATCCCATGGCGCAGAAAGGGCGCGCCGGCCTGGCCTTGTTCATCACGACCATCGCCTCGTTGGTGGGCGCCATGACCGGGCTGGTATTGCTGGTGCTTTTTTCGCCGGCCATTGCCGAAATCGGATTGAAATTTGGCCCCGCCGAATTCTTTTCCATGATGGTGCTCGGGCTGGTGGCGGCTTCTTCCATGAGCATCGGATCGGCGGCCAAGGGCCTGGCCATGGTGGTGCTGGGCCTCCTACTCGGCATGGTGGGGACGGACGTGAATTCGGGCGTCTCGCGCTTCAACTTCGGCATCATCGAACTCACCGACGGCATCAACCTTGTAGCGCTGGCCATGGGACTGTTCGGCGTCGCCGAGGTGGTGCGATGCATCAATTCCCCCGACATGGAACGCAAGCCCGAGCCCGTCACGATGCGGTCCATGGTTCCCTCGCGCGCCGAGTTCCGTGAAAGCGTCGCGCCCATGCTGCGCGGCTCCGCCCTCGGTTCCGCCCTGGGTGCGCTTCCCGGGGTCGGCCCTTCGATCGCGGCATTCATGTCCTATGCCATCGAAAAGCGGGTGGCACGCGACGCTCGCAAATTCGGCAAGGGCGCCATCGCCGGCATCAGCGCCCCCGAATCGGCGAACAACGCCGCGGCGCAGACCGCGTTCGTGCCTTCGCTTTCACTGGGCATTCCCGGCGACGCCGTCATGGCGGTGATGCTGGGCGCCCTGATCATTCACGGCATCCAGCCGGGGCCCTTGCTGATCAGCGAGCAGCCCGCGCTCTTCTGGGGCCTGGTGGTGAGTTTCGCGATCGGCAACATCATGCTGGTGATCCTCAACCTGCCCACCATCGGCATCTGGGTCGCGTTGCTGCGAATTCCCTTCGCGTGGATGTATCCGGCGATCCTCGTGTTCGTGGCGTTGGGCGTCTACAGCGTCAACAGCAACGAATTCGACATCTACATGGTGGCCGTGCTGGGGGTGATGGGCTACGCGCTGATGGTTCTGAAGTTCGAGCCCGCACCTCTCCTGCTGGGCTACATCCTGGGCCCGATGCTGGAAGAAAACCTGCGGCGCACGATGCTGCTGTCCCGCGGCGATCCCATGGTGTTCATCGAACGGCCCATCAGCGCCAGCCTGCTGGCGGTGACCGCGCTCATGCTCGTCTGGACCATCTGGAGCACCGTCCGCAAGTCCATCGCGGAAAAGCGGAAGCTGGACCTCGCGGAAGCCGCGGCGTGATGCAAGCGGCGGCTTGGCTGCCGCATCGTGGCGGCGCGATGGAGAAGACCTGAGGGGAGTGGAGCGGGTGAAGGGAATCGAACCCTCGTATGAAGCTTGGGAAGCTGCCGTTCTGCCATTGAACTACACCCGCCTGGCGGCCCGCGGAGGGCCTGGAGGCTGTCTCGCCTGCTCCGGCAAAGACAGCGTGGGAGTGTAGCACCGGGGTTGCGCCCTTTCCCCCCGGCGCCGCACCCCTCGCGCCCTCAGCGGCGCTCGTCCACGGCCTCGTCCTCGACCGCCGCCGGCGCCGCGCCGGCCAGGCCTTCCACCTCGCGCACCCAGCGCTGGCGCATACGCAGGATGCGCGGCAGCGCGCGCAGGAAGGCGTCGACCAGCCGCGGCTCGAAGGCGGCGCCGGCACCGGCGCGGATCTGGGCCACGGCCGCCTCTTCGCTCAAGGCCTCGCGATAGGGGCGCGGCGAGGTCATGGCGTCGAAGCTGTCGGCAATGGCGACGATGCGCGCCGCCAGCGGAATCTGCTCGCCCGCCAGGCCCGACGGATAGCCGGTGCCGTCCCAGCGCTCGTGGTGGCACAGCGCGATGTCGCGGGCCATGCCCAGTACGTCCGACGGGTCGTCGCCGATGAGCTGGGCGCCCAGCAGCGGATGGGCACGCATCACGGTCCATTCGTCCGCATCCAGCGGACCGGGCTTGCGCAGCACCGCATCGGGCACGGCCACGATGCCCAGGTCGTGCAGCGGGGCCGAGCTCTGCAGCATGGCGCACCAGTCGGCGCGGGCGCCCGCCTCCAGCGCGATCTCGTGCGCGGTCTGGCTCATGCGCTGGATGTGCGAGGTGCTCACGTTGGCCCGCATGGCGGCCGCATCGCACAGGCGCTGCAACTGGCGCAGGCTGGACTGCTGCGCGGCCAGCATGCCCAGCGCCGCCAGGTGCGTGCGCACGCGCGCCGCCACCACATGCGGATAGAAGGGCTTGGTGATGTAGTCGGCCGCGCCCAGACGCAGCGCCTTGGCCTCGGCGTCGCCGTCGTGCACGGCGGTGCAGAAGACGATGGGGATGTGCGCGGTGCCCGGGTCGGCCTTCAGCGCCTCGCACACGGCGTAGCCATCCACGCCCGGCATCATCAGGTCGAGCAGGATCAAGTCGGGCCGGCGCTCGCGGGCCAGTTCGATGGCGCGCCCACCCTCGGTGGCGAAGATGAGGTGGTAGTCCGCCTGCAGCGACAGGCGCAGCAGCTGCAGGTTGCTGGGCTCGTCGTCCACCAGCAGCAGGCTCTGGCGGCGCACCTCGGGCGGCGGCGGCAGGGCGGCGTCGGGGACGGCCGGCCCGTCCTGCGCGCCGCTCCCCTTCTCCATGCAGATGGCACTCAACTGCGCGGCGGGCAGCGGCCGCAGGAAGGCCGCGCGCTCCTCGCCCTGCGCCAGCAGCCAGGCCCGGCCCAGGCCGCGCGGCAGGACGACCGGCATGCGACGCGGCTTGCCCGGCGGGCCATAGTTGCCCATCAGCGGATGGCCCGCGGCGTCCACGGTGAGCAGGCCCACGCTCAGGCGGCGCACGCCGTTCTCGTCGGCCCAGCTGTTCCACAGGCCGGCCAGGTACAGGGGACCGTCGTCCCGGCGCGCGATGCGGGTGAGCCACGGCTCGCCCTCGGGATTGCGGTGATCGGGCACATGCAGGGCCGCCACGGGCACCAGGCACTGCTGGGCACCCTGCCAGGCGCTTCGCACGGCCAGCTTGCCCAGCTCGTCGTCGCGGATCAGGGCCGTGCGGGCACGCAGCGCCGCGGGCAGGCCGGCGCGCAGGGTCTCGCGCGTGACCAGGCCCCAACGGCCGGCAGCGATGGCGATCTCGCTGCCACGGCGGACGACGAAGGACAGTTCGCCACCCGGCAGGACGGGGGCGGTGCCGGCCTCGGGGAAGGTCCAGTCGCCCGCCCGAAGGTCGCGGCGCAGGGCCTCCCAATGATGGGGCCGCGCAGATTCAAGACTTGAAATCATGGAGGCACAGCGCCAGGACATTCGCACGCGATCACGACGCAGCGATCCTCGGACGACGAATGCGGGGCGTTTGGGAGGCCGGTCCCATCCGGGTCCCGGCCAGGACGCCCCGGCACTCTATTAACAATTATTTGCAGTCTATCGTGTGAAAGCGGGATCCGCTTCGATTTCGGCACCCATCAACCACTGCTGTGCCTCGTCATCGAAGCCGGCCACGGGCTGGGCCTTGGCCAGCGCCATCCACACGCCGAAGGGCAGGCGCTCGACCGGCCGGTGCACGGCGGCGCGGGCGACCGTGAGCCGCGTTCCCTCCAGCAGCATCACGCCGCATTCGGCGGGCACGTCCTCCGGCCCGCCGACGGGCCGGCCGCGGGCATCGTTGCCCAGCACGTACCAGCACTCGCCGCCCAGGTCGAGGTAGGCGGCGCGCTTGTCGGGGCGGCGCAGATCGCCCAGCAGGTCGGCGCGGCTGACCTTGACCTCGTGCACGACGGGATGGGCGTAGGCCTCGACGGTGGTGTTGCGGATCGAGAAGACATCGGGCCGGGCGATGCACCAGCGGGCCGGGCCGTCGGGCTCCAGCGGCGCCAGGCGGGCCCGCAGGCTCAGGCCGCGCCAGGCGATGCGGCCGCCGCGGGTCATCTCGCGCGCCACCTGCTCAACGAGCGACTCGTGGGCCGACATCGCGCCGCGGTTGCCGGCCAGGGCGCCGGCCAGCCGGGCCAGGCCGGCATCGCTCAGGCGCACGGTCTCGTGGCCCAGGGCCGAGCGCACCCGCTCCAGCAGGCCCGCGGCCAGCAGGTCGACCTCGATGGCATCGCAGCAGGGCCAGCCGGCCGAGCGGTACACCTCGCGCAGTCGGCGCATGTGCACCCGCCCCAGCGCGGCCACGGGCCGGGGCGGGTCGCCCACGGGCGGCGGGGGTGGCGGGTCGGTGACGGGCAGTTCGTGCGGCGGCGGATCGCCGGCCGGCGGCGGCACGATGATGGGCGGCGACGCTGGTGGCTGCCCCGGCGCCGGCGGTGGCGGGTTGGAAGGCAGGGGCGCCGCCCGCACGTCGGTCGAGAAAGGAAGGGCGGACATGCACCAAGGCTAACGCCAAGGCGGCAACCCTGGCCGCGGGTGCGATGTTGGGCCGTCCTACGCCCTTTGGCCGACGCGCGGCCATGTCACACTGCCGCGGCCTTTCACCCCCCCGAGCGCCGATGACCGTCTCCGAAGTCTTCCTGATCGCGATGCTGATCGTCTTCACCCTGCCCTACCTGCTGTGGCGGCTGGGACGTACCGACTACTTCGCGCCGCTGGTGGTGGTGCAGATCATCATGGGCATCCTGCTGGGCCCGGGCGTGCTGGGCGCGGCCTTTCCCGACTACTACCAGTTCGTGTTCAGCGCGCCGGTGATCCAGTCGCTCAACGGCGTGGCGCAGTGGGCGGTGATGCTCTTCGTGTGGATCGCCGGCATCGAGCTGGACCTGCGCAAGGCCTGGACGCACCGCGGCGAAAGCAGCGTGACCGCCGGCCTGGCGCTGGGCGTGCCGCTGCTGCTGGGCAGTGCCGCGGCGCTGGTGCTGCTGATGCAACCCGGCTGGATGGGCGCCAAGGCCCAGCACTGGCAGTTCGTGCTGGGCATCGGCATGGCCTGTGCGGTGACGGCCCTGCCGATCCTGATCCTGCTGATGGAAAAGCTGGAAATCCTTCGTCAGCCGCTGGGCCAGCGCATCCTGCGCTACGCCAGCCTGGACGACATCGCCATCTGGGGCGTGCTGGCCGTGATCCTGACCGACTGGGAGCGCGTGGGCCGGCAGGTGGGCTTCCTGCTGGTGTTTGCGGTGGCATCGGTGCTGTTCCGGCGCCTGATGCGCCGCGTGCCCGAGCGCGACCGTTGGTACCTGGGCCTGATCTGGCTGGCGGCCTGCGGCCTGGGCGCCGACTGGTCCGGCCTGCACTACATGGTGGGCGCCTTCATCGCCGGTGTGGTGATGGACGGCGACTGGTTCGACCAGGAACACATGGACCTGCTGCGCCACCATGTGCTGCTGGTGGTGATGCCGGTGTTCTTCCTGAGCACGGGGCTGCGCACCAGCTGGCAGGTGGGCGGCTTTGCCGTCTTCGGGGCGGCCGCCCTGCTGCTCGCGGCCTCGGTGGCCGGCAAGCTGGCGGGGCTGGGCCTGGCCGGCCGCATCCTGGGCTGGGCCCGCGGCGAAGGGATGCTGATCGGCTGGCTGCTGCAGACCAAGGCGCTGATCATGATCATCTTTGCCAACGTGCTGCTGGACAAGGCCATCATCACCAACGCCACCTTCACGGCCCTGCTGCTGATGGCGGTGGCCAGCACCATGCTGACGGTGCCCATGGTCACGCCGCGGCTGCGGCGCATGGCTCAGGCGACTGGGGAGCGCTGACGGCCCCCGGGGCCGGCGCGCCCGCAAGGCGGCGCGCCAGTCACGCGAGGCGTCAGGGCAGCACGGCGCTTGCCTGGGCGCGGGCGATCAGCGCGTCGGCGTCGGCTTGCAGCAGCAGTCGCTCGCCCACCAGCGACTGGGCCGCGGCACGCACGGCCGCCACATAGCCAGCCTGGTCGCCATAAAGCTCCTCCAGCGAAGGACGCCCGTCGCCGGCCGCCAGCCGCGCCGCACGCGTCTTGTGGAAGGGGATGTAGCTGCCCGTGAGGTTGGACAGGTCGACGATGCCCGGCATGGCGACGTAGTTGAACTCCAGGCTGGTGCCCAGCGGTACCTGCGCCTCCACCGCGCGGATGCCGGCCCGCGTGAGGCCAGTGGACGCATCCACTTGCGGCACCAGGATGGCGTAGCTGCGGCCCTGATAGCGCGGCGGCTGCAGCGTGGCGATGCCGCTCTCGTCCTGCGGCACGTACTGCGGGCCGAAGTCCAGCAGCGGGAAGTCGTTGTAGCGTGCCAAGTAGTTGAAGTCGGGGATTGCCGTCGGCGTGGCGCCGACGTTCCAGCTCAGGCCGCGCATCGTCGGGAAGGCCAGCTGCGCCGGCCGCACCAGCGTGCCGTCGTCGATGCGGGGCACGCGGCTCGCGGGCGGCGTGGTACCGCGCATCACCCAGTCTTCCAGCGCCACGAAGAGCGCGCGGAAGGTGTCGTTGAAGTGCACCACCGTGCCCGCCGGGTACACGTTGCGCGTGGGCGCATAGCTGATGCTGGCCGTGCCACCCGCGCCGCCGTGCTGTGTGCTGGCGTAGTAGTAGATGCGGGCGTTGTCGGGCTGGGCCAGGTCGCGAAGACCATAGGTGTCGGTGAGCACCGGCGATCCCTGCAACTGCCAGAACTCGGTGCCCGACAGGCCCAGGAAGAACTTGGGGCAGGTACCCGTGGCGCTGCAGCGGCGCATGACGCCGCCGCTGCGGCCGGCCAGCTCGTCGCTGTAGTCGGCCGCCAGACCGCGGGGGGCGGTCTGGCCGAAGGCCGTGTGGTCGGTGCGCAGGCCGCCGCCGCCGCCCGGCACCGCAAAGCGGGTGTTGATGTTCGTCTGCCGCGCCGCCACGTGGGCATAGATGCCGTCGAACACCTTGCTGCCGTCCAGTGCCTGGTTGAAGCCCAGGTGCAGGAAGGTCTTCATGGCATTGCCCGACTGCGAGGTGCCCTGGCCGATGGCATGCGTCAACCGGCCAGCGACCGGATTGGCACGGCCGAAATCGTCCGTGCTGCGCTTGCGAAAGAAGCTGACCGTGTCGCGCAATGCCGCCAGGCCCACGCCCATGACCTTCGGGTCCTTGGCGACGTAGACCAGCTCGTACAGGTACTGCGGGTCGAAGCCGCCGGCAAGGCACACGCTGGTGGGGCTGGCCGTGCCCGGGAACGGCGTGGCCGTGTCGCAGGTGGCGAACTTCCACTGGGACGGCGAGATGGGCTCGCGCGGGTCGGTCTCGTTGCGCCGGCGGGTGAGCGAATAGCCCGGCTGCGTGTTGTCCAGGCTGGCCGGCTCGTAGGGGATCATGGTGCCGTTGAAGACACCGCCCGGCAGCGTCATGGACGGCGTGGCGGCGCTGGGCACGAGCTCGGTGCGGTAGGGGCCGGTGATGCTGCTGCCGTCCGGGTTGCGGGCCACGGGCACGGTGGCCGTGAGGCGGGCCGGGCTGCTCTTGGGCACGTCGCCCTGCCAGGCCGAATACAGCACCGTATAGCCGCGCTGCAGGTAGACGGCATCGCCGGGCGTGGCCGTCGGATTGAGCAGCGTGAGCATGTTGCCGCGGTTGGGCGCGTCATAGCGCAGCAGGCCGTTGGCCTTGGTCATGTCCTTGGGCTTGAGCAAGACGAAGTCTGCGCTGTAGTCGACCAACCCCCGTGCGTTGACCGGGGCGAGGGCCAGGTCCTGAATGACGGCGTTGTGCGGATCCTTCGGGTCCAGCTCGCCCTGCAGCGTGCCCGTGAGCTTCTCGTAGGCGCCGACGCTGCCGTAGCTGCCGGGGAAATCCTCGGTGGCGGTGATGGTCAGGCGCATCTGCGGCTGAGCCGGGGCGGGTGCCGGCGCCGGGCTGGGCGCCGGCGCGGGGGCAGGTGCCGCCGCGACGGGCACGAAGCCGCTGCCGCCGGAACCGCCGCACGCTGCCAGCAGCAGGCTCGCGCCCAGGCTGCAGGCACCCATGGCATGGCGCACGGGGCGCCGGGTGATGCAAAGCTCTCTCATGGTTGTCTCCATCGTTGTGGTGCAGGAACAGGGGCCTGGGGCCACGCGGACGAACGCCCTCCTCCGGTCGTCGACGGATGAATGGAAGGCGCGGGCCGTGCCCGCAGGGTGGAGGGAATGGACCGGAACGGGGGCACGCGGCGCGCGCGGCCCACCACCGGTACGGGCGGCTATTCGGCCTCGATGCCCGCCGCCTTGATCACCTGGCCCCACTTGCGCGTCTCGCCGGCCTGGAACTTGGCCAGCTCCTCGGGCGTCGTGGTCCAGGCCTCGGAGCCGGCGCCATCGAAGAAGCTTTTGGCGGCGGCGCTCTTCGTGGCCTTGCCCAGCACCTCGTTGAGCCTGGCGACCACCGATGCGGGCGTGCCGGCCGGCGCGTAGGCGGCGAACCAGTAGCCCATGTCGTAGCCCTTGACCCCGGCCTCGTCCAGCGTGGGCACATCGGGCAGCTGCGTGCTGCGCTTCTGCGTGGAATAGCCCAGCGCGCGCAGCTTGCCCGCCTTGATCTGCGGCACGCCGGTGGAGGTGTCGGTGATCATCATGTCGATCTGACCGCCCAGCAGGTCGGTGATGGCCAGCGGGTTGCTCTTGTAGGGCACATGCAGGATGTCGACATGGGCCATCTGCTTGAGCATCTCGCCCGCCACGCGGCTGGACGAGCTGCCGCTGCCGAAGCTCATCTTGCCGGGGTTCTTCTTCGCGGCGGCCAGCAGCTCGGCGACGTTCTTGTACGGCGCGCTGGCGTTGACCACCAGCACCTGCCCGCCCTTGCCCAGGCCGGTGACGGGCGCGAAGTCCTTCACCGGGTCATAGGGCAGCTTGCGGTAGAGGTGCTCGTTGGCCGCATGCGTGGTGTTGGTGGTGATGAGCACCATGTAGCCGTCGGCCGGCGCCTTGGCCACGTACTGCGCCGCGATCATGCCGCTGGCGCCGGCGCGGTTGTCCACCACCACCGACTGGCCGGTCTGCTCGGTGAAGGACTGGCCCAGCGCCCGCGCCAGTTGGTCGGTGGCGCTGCCGGCCGCAAAGGGCACGACGAAGGTGACGGGCTTGGCCGGATAGGCCGGGGACTGCGCCTGGGCCAGGCCGGGCAGCGTGGCGGCGGCGGCCAGGGCGGCGGCGAGCCAGGTGCGTCGGTGCAGAGGCGGGAATCGGTTCATGTCTCTTGTCTCCTCGGGTCAGGGTGGATGAAGGAAGGTCGTCAGTCGATGGGTGGACCGGCCAGATGCCCGCACAGCGCGGCAGGCACCCGCACCGGCAGGTCGAGCAGCAGGTACGACAGCGCCTTGCCATGGCTGTCGAGGTTGAGGGCGTCGTTGACGCCGCCATCCAGCACGTCGTCGAGCACGAAGTTCATCGCCTGCAGCCTGGGCAGCAGGTGGCGCGTGACGCGGCTGGGCCGGCGATGGGCGAACAGCGCGCCAACGGCTTCTTCCGTCACCTGTTCGACCAGCAGCGGCCACAGGTCCGCATGCCAGGCGATCACGCTGATGTTGGAGCGGTTGCCCTTGTCGCCGGTTCGGCCGTGGGCCAGCCGATGGAGGGGCACGACCCGGCCGGCATCGGCGTGCGGGGCGGAGGGGAAAGGCGTGGGGTTCATCGTCGGCCTCCTCAGTCGGCCATGAAGTAACCGGTGCTCACGGCTTCGCGCGGGACCAGGCAGGACAGCGTGCCCAGGCGGGGCCGCATGCCGGTGCGCACGCCGCCGCCACCGGCGGGCCCGCAGCAGTACAGCGCCGTGACCTCGCGCACCAGGCGGCGCGCAACGGCCGCATCGGGATGCTGCAGAGCCACGCGCAGGCGGATGTCGCGCAGGGCATCGTCCGGCGCAGCGGGGGCCGCATCGAGCGTCGCCGCCAGGGCGCGACCCGCGTCGTCACCAAAGATGCTGCAGGCGCCGATCAGGTCCACCCGCAGCGCGCCGGCATCGCGCAGGCGCTCGCGCAGCACCTCGCCGGCCAAGCGGGCCCGGCCCAGCGCGCGGGCGCCCGCGTAGCTGATCTCGCCCTCGGCGAACCAGCCGGTGGCATGGCACACGTTGACCTTGAGCGTGGCCGGGCGTGCATGGCCGCGCACGCCCTGCAGGCGCACGCCGCGCTCCGTCTGCAGCACCTCGGCCTCGCGGATGTCGGTCACCACATCGGGCGTGAGGTAGGCGCCGGGGTCGTGCAGCTCGTAGAGGAGCTGCTCCTTGACCGTGCGCAGGTCCAGCCGGCCGCCGGTGCCTTCGGGCTTGAAGAGGGTGCAGCTGCCGTCGGCCTCGATCTCGGCGATGGGATAGCCCAGTTCGGCCAGGCCCGGCACCTCCTTGTAGCCGGGGTCGGCGAAGTAGCCGCCGGTCACCTGGGCGCCGCACTCCAGCAGGTGGCCGGCCATCGTGGCGCCGGCCAGGCGGTCCCAGTCGTCCAGCGCCCAGCCGTGGTGCGCCAGCGCCGGGCCCAGGGCCAGCGCCGGGTCGGCCACGCGGCCGGCGACCACGATGTCGGCACCGGCGCGCAGGGCGTTGGCGATGGCCTCGGCGCCGATGTACGCGTTGGCGCTGACCGGCGGCTCGGCCGGCATGGCGGCGCCCAGGCACCGGGCCAGCAGGTCGTGGTGTTCCGGGCCGGAGAGGTCGTCGCCATGCACGACGGCGATGCGCGGCGCGCGCAGGCCCAGGCCGCGCGCCAGTTGCTGGATGCGGCGCGCCGCGCCGTGCGGATTGGCCGCACCGAAGTTGCTCACGATGCGGATGCCGTGGGCGAGGCAGTCGGCCAGCACCGGCCTCAGCAGCTCGTCCAGCAGCGGCTCGAAGCCGGCATCGGGATCGTCGCGACGGGCGAGCTGGGCCAGCGCCAGGGTGCGCTCGGCCAGGGTCTCGAAGATCAGCACGGCGCTCTGGCCGCGGGCGATCAGCTCGCGCACCACGGGCGCGGCGGCGTCCACCCGGTCGCCCGAGAAGCCGGCGGCGCAGCCGATCAGCAGTCGTTCCTTCAGTGCCATGCGTGTCTCCTGCGACGGCACTCTAGGCGCGGAGCGTTATTCTGTGAAATAGATTGTCAGGATCAATTCATCCGCATCACCAATGAATCTGAGCAGCCGCCAGCTCGATGCCTTCCTGGCGCTGGCCACCGAGCGCCACTTCACCCGCGCGGCCGAGCAGTGCCACCTGTCGCAGCCGGCCTTCAGCGCGCTGATCCGCACGCTGGAGGAAGGCCTGGGGCTGCGCCTGTTCGACCGCAGCACGCGCCATGTGGCGCTGACCGACGAGGGCCGCAACTTCATGGCGGCGGCCGAGCGCATCCGCGCCGAGATCGACGCGGCGCTCGATGCCGCGCGCGACAGCGCCCAGCTGCGGCGCGGGCGCGTCTCGCTGGCGCTGCTGCCCTCGCTGGCCGCGGGCTGGCTGCCGCAGGTGCTGGCCGAATTCCGCGAGGCCCATCCTGGCATCGTGCTGGAGATCGCGGACGTCCTCTCCGAGCCCTGCATCGAGCGCGTGGCCGGCGGCCAGGCCGACCTGGCGCTGGCCGCCATCCGCGCCGACACCCCGCTCTTGCAGGCCGAGCCCTTCTGCAGCGACGACTTCCACCTGGTCTGCCGCGACGACCATCCGCTGGTGCGGCGCCGCAAGCTCACGGCCGCCGACCTGGGCGACTGGCCCTTCATCCACCTGGCGCGCACGAGCAGCGTGCGGCAGTACCTGGAGGCGGCCCTGCATCCGCAGCCGCTGCGCACGCTGATGGAGGTGGAGCAGCTGGCCACCGTGATGGGCATGGTGCGCGCGGGCCTGGGCATCAGCGTGGTGCCGACGCTGACGCTGTTCCACTTCCAGCAGGCCGGGCTGCACACCCGGCCGCTGCCCTTGCCCGGGCTCAGCCGGCAGGTCTACCTGGTGCGGCGGCGGGACCGGTCGCTGTCGCCGGCGGCGCAGGCGCTGCTGACGCTGATCCGGCAGCGGCGGCCCTGAGCGCCAGCGCCCTGATCGTGCTGCGCGGAAGGCGGCAGGTCGATGGTCTCACCGCCCCGCCACCAGCCCCCGGAGAACACGCCGCGCCCGGCGCAGCGCACGCCGGGGCAGGCTGGCTGGCGGCGGCGGCACCACGGCCGGCGCCGCCGCTTCCACGGGGGCAGCCGCATCGGCCGGAGCCGGGGCCGGCGCGGGTTCGACCCGCGCTTCGCAGCGGGCCAGCTCTTCCAGCAGCGCGTCGGCCACCGCCGCCGGTTCGATGGCGTGCCGGATGTGCTGGGCCGCCATGGCACCGCGCCGCGCCGCCTCGGCGGGGTCGGCCGCCACGGCCCGCAGCGCGGCGACGGCCGCGGCGATGTCCGGCTCGGCCCAGTGCTGGTCGGGGGTGTAGCTGCCATTGGCCTCGCCGGGCTGCACGGGCACCCGCCGGCTCTCGACGAAATAGGCCGCATCCGGCCGCAGGAAGGCCGTGGGCCCGCCCCAGCCGGTGATGATCACCGGCCGCCCGGCCTGCGCCGCCTCGAAGGCGCCCAGGCCCCAGCCTTCGGCCCGGCACAGCGAGACGAAGCAGTCACCCAGTTCGTGCAGGGCATGCAGCTCGGCGTCGGGCAGTTCGTCGGTGATCAGGCAGATGGGCGGCGGCAGGCGGCCATGGCGCAGCACGGCGCGGCCCACCATGGCCTCGAACTGGGGCAGCACCGGCACGCTTTCGCCCTCGTGGCCCGGATCGCGGCGCACCCGCTCCAGGTCGTGCGCGGTGGTCTTGATGACCAGCGCGACCGGGTCGTCATGGCGGAAGGCCTCGGCGAAGGCCTCGACCAGCGGCCCGATGGACTTGCGCTCCAGCCAGGTCGACACCGTGTAGAAGATGCGCCGGCCCTGCAGCGGCGGCAGGCGCTGGAGGAGCCGCTCCCGGTCCGCCGCCGTTGCGGCGCGCGCGGGCCGGGGCAGGTGCGGCACCACCCAGATCGGGATCGTCACGCCACTGTCGCGGAACACCTGGCGGTTCCACCCGGTCGGCACGATCACGGCGTCGAGCCGGTTGATGAGCGCGGGCCAGTGGCGCGGCAGCCGGTCGGTCTCCCATACCGTGTGGCCGACCACGCAGCGGGTGCCGCGGGCGCGCTCGCGGGCGATGAAGTGCGGGTAGTACTCGGGCACGAAGTGCACGATGGCGATGTCGCACTCGCGCGCGTCGTCGCGCAGGGGCCAGAGGTCCTGGGGCCCGGCCTCCGGCGAGGCGGCCGGCGCATAGCCCAGGCCCAGCGCGCCACCAGGCAGCATGGGTTCCCACGCGATGGCGGTGCCCGCGTCCCGCAGCGCGCGCACCAGCGCCGCGGCCGCGACGGCATAGCCGCTGGTATCGCCAAGGCCGATGTAGCGCAGCGCCCGGCGGGGCGTGGGAGGACTGGGGCTCATTGCAAAAAACCGTCGTGTATATTTGACGAAACATAACAAATCGACTCAGGGGCTCCCCAAGCGGCAGCTGGGTGGTGCGCCCCGAGTGCATGGCCGCCTGCCGCCCTTTCGCGACCGCAGCCACCTTGACCGCCACTTCGCCTCCCGCGCCGGCGCGCCCCGCGCGCATCCCCAACACCTACCACTTCGTCTTCGGCCTGCGGCCGCAGACCGAGCCCTTCCACCTGCTGCACTACCTGTGCCTGGCCTCGTGCCTGCAGGTCAACCGGCCGGACCGCGTGGTGGTGCACCTGCACAACCAGCCGCACGGGCCGCTGTGGGAGCGCATCCGCCCGCGCATCGAGGTGCAGCAGATTCCCGAGCACGAGCTGCGCATCGACCTGGACTACCAGGACGACTACATCCGGCGCTTCGCCTACGCGCATGTGTCCGACTTCATCCGCCTGCGCGTACTGCATGAGCAGGGCGGCATCTATGCGGACATGGACACCCTGTTCGTGGCGCCGCCGCCGGCCGCCCTGTTCGACGAATCCTGCGTGATGGGCCGTGAGCGCGTCGACGTGGGCGCGCCCTCCTCGCCCGAGGGCTCGCTGTGCAATGCGCTGATCATGGCCGAGCCCGGCTCGCCCTTCGTGCGGACCTGGATCGAGCGCATGCCGGGCGCCTTCGACGGCAGCTGGAGCAACCACTCCACCTTCCTGCCGTACCGGCTCAGCCGCGAGTTCCCGGAATGGATCCGCGTCGAGCCGGAAAGCCGCTTCTTCTCGCTCGACTGGACGCGCGACGGCATCGCCGGCCTGTTCGAGCAGGACCGCACGCTGCCGCCGGACGCCACCAGCCTGCACCTGTGGGCGCACCTCTGGTGGGATGTGGACCGGCGCGACATGTCCGACTTCGACCACACGCAGCTCACGCCCGAGTACGTGGCGCAGGCGCGCACCACCTACGCCCGCCTGGCACGGCCGCACCTGCCGCCCGGCCTCGCGCCGTCGGCCCTGGGCCAGTGGTTGCGCCGGCTGTGGGGGTCGAGGGCCTCGTGAGCGACGCGCAGGTCCCGCGCAGCCGGGCCATCCTGCTGACCCATGTGCTGCCCGACCCGCAGGGCGTGGGCCTGATGCGCCGGGGATGGCGCTGGGCCTGCGAGCTGGCGGCCACGCATGCACTCGACATCGTGCTGGTGACCCGCCATGCCGAGACGCCCGTGCCGCGCACGCCGCTGCCCGGCCGGCTGCATGTGGTGCACTGCACCGGCCCCGCCCTGGCGCCGCGCGCGCTGGCGGACTGGTTCGAGCCGGACGCGGGCGCCGCCGCGGCGCTGGCTGCCCTGCCCGGCCCGGCGCCGGGGCGCGTGCTCGTCTTCCGCTTCTACATGCACGACCTGGCGGCCCATCTGCCTGCCGCGTGGCGCGCCGTCGCCGAGATGGACTGCGACGACTGGGAGTCGGCCACGCGCCGCAGCCTGGCCGGCCTGGCCCTGCGCCACGGGCGCTGGCGTGCCGCGGCGCAGGGTCTGCTGCAGGCGCGGCGCTATGCCCAGCTGGAGCGGCAACTGCTGCCCGCCTACCGCACCGTCCACCTCTCGGCCTTCGAGGACGCCGCCCGTGTGGCCCGCCTGCCGGGCATGCGCGAGGTGCGCGCCAGCCCCAACCGGCTGGTGCCCGATCCGGGGCCCGACCTGCCACCACCGCCGAAGGACGGGCGCACGCTGCTCTTCGTGGGCGCGCTGTTCTATCCGCCGAACGAGGATGCGCTGCTGTGGTTCGCCCGCGCCGTGCTGCCCCGCCTGCGCCGAAGGGTGCCCGATGTGCAGGTCGTCGCGGCCGGCCGGGCCGAGGCGTCGCTGCGACAGCAGCTGGCAGCGCACGGCATCGCCTATGCGCACGAGCCCGCCGACCTGCGACCGCTCTACGCCCAGGCCACGGCCGTCATCGCCCCGGTGCGCGGCGGCGGCGGCACCAAGCTCAAGGTGCTGGAGGCCTGGCAGTACGGACGGCCCGTGGTGGCCACCTCGCATGCCGCCCGCGGGCTGGCGGTCGAGCCCGGCCGCCACCTGCTCGTGGCCGACCGCGCGGACCGCTTTGCACGGCACTGCGCCGCCCTGCTGAACGATCCGGTGCTGGCCGAGCGCCTCGCGCGCGAGGCCGGGCGCCTGCTGCATGCCGAGTACTGCCTCGCGTCGCCTTCCTCCCTCTCCTGCCCTGCGCCCGAATGACGCAGCAAGCCGCCTTGCCCGACACCCGCCCGACCGCGGCCCGACCGCCCCTGCTCATCCTCTCGGTCGCCACCGGCTACGGCGGTGCCGAGCGCAACATCGAGACCCTGCTGCCCTTGCTCCTGGCCGAACGGCCGGTGACGGTCTTCGCCTGCAACCCGCTGCACCTGCAGCGGCTGCGGCACCTGGCGCATCCCGCGCTGGAGATCCACGCGGTGGACGCCGGCCGCGAAGACTTCGCCGACAGCGCCGCCAGGCTGCTTGTGCAGCGCTTCCTGGCGCTGCGGCACTCGGCCATCCTGAGCAACACGATGGACTCGCTGCGCATCCTGGCGCGGGCCGGCGGCTGGCTGCCCGGGCTGGACGTCATCGCCTGCGTCGCCGTGCACGACTTCCTGTGGTTCGACCATGCGCAGCTGCTGCCCCAGGTGCCCCGGGCCACGCTGCTGGTGCCCGACCGCGCGGTGCTCGAAAAACCCGACTACCTCGCCCGCCATGTCTGGCCGCACGGCCCCATGCGGGCGCTGGTCATGCCCAACCCGGTCGACATTCCGCCGGTGCCCGCGACCGCACTGGCGGCCGACGCGCCCTTCCTGCACCTGGCCACGGTCAACCCCTTCAAGGGCCATGCCCTGCTGGTGCAGGCCGCCGCACTGCTGGGGCCTCGCTGCCCGGACCTGCGCATCGCATCGGTGGGCCACCGGCCCATCCCCGAGCTGTACCGCGAACTGCAGGCACAGATGGCCGAGGCCGGCGCCGCGCCCACCCTGGCCCTGCACGACCATGTGGACGATCCGTCGACGCTGCTGCGCGGGGCGCGGGCGGTGCTCGTCACCTCGGTCTCGGCCCATGGCGGACCGGAGACCTTCGGCCGCTCGATCATCGAGGCCTGGGCCCTGGGCCGGCCCGTCATCGCCTTCGCCTGCGGCGCGCCGGCGCAGCTGATCCGGCACGAGGTCGATGGCCTGCTCGTCGACGAAGGCGACGTGACGGGCCTGGCCGCCGCCATCGAGCGACTGCACCGTGACACCGCCCTGGCCGACCGGCTGGGGCAGGCCGGGCGCGAGCGGGCCCGGCGCGACTTCGCCACGCCCCGGGTGCTGGCCCAGCTCACGGCCGTGCTGGACGGCGCCTGGTGCCCCCGCCCCCATGCGCCCCCGGCCGGTGCCGGCCGGCCCGGCCCGGGGCTGCTGTTCGACGTCTCCGTCAGCCTCGAAAAGGGCTGGCACTCGCCCGTGGGCATCTCGCGGGTGGAGCACCACACCGGCGATCTGCTGGCCGCGCAGCCCGTGCCCGTGCAGCTGGTGCGTCGCGGAGCCGACGACGGCGGCTATCGGCGGCTCACCGGGCAGGAGCTGGAGTTCCTGGCCAACACGCCCGACGGCATCGGCCGGCTGGCTGCCGCCGAACTGGCCAACACGCCATTGCCGCCGCCGCGCGTGCCGCAGTCGGTGGGGCGCAGCCTGCGCGCGCTGGGCGCTTTCCAGGGCGGCAGGGCGCGCCTGCGCCGGCTGGCGGACAGCCGCCTCGGCCGCTGGCTGCATGGCCGCGCCAGCGCCAACGTGCGCCTCGCCCCCGTCGGCGCCGGGCCTTTCGGGCCGGGCCCGGGCGATGTGCTGCTGAGCGTCTCCAACCCCTGGGACTATGTGAGCGTCCCGATCTTCCAGGCGCTGCGCGCGCGCGGCGTGCGCGTGGTGCTGGCCGTGCACGACCTGATGGTGTGGGAGACGCCGCAGTGGACCGCCGGCCGCGATCCGCGCCAGTACACGGCCGACATGCTCGGCGTCATCGCCGAGGCGGACCAACTGGTGGCCGTCTCGCGCCACACGGCCCGCCAGGTACAACGCGCGATGGCGGAGGCGGGCCGCGCCGCGCCGCCCCTGCGCGTGGCAGCCCCCGCCGGCCTGGACACCGGCCCCGCGCGGCCGGGCGCGCCACCGCCGGGCCTGGACCTGGACCGGCCCTTCGTCCTGTACTGCTCGACCCTCGAGATCCGCAAGAACCACATCCTGCTGCTGCATGTGTGGGAGCAGTTGCGGCAGCGGCTGCCGGCCGGGCGCCTGCCGATGCTGGTGCTCGCCGGCCGCTGGGGCTGGGGCGTGGACGCCGCCCGGCTGGCGGTGGAACGCAACTGGCGGCTGGTGCCCGATGTGCGGGTGGTGGAATCGCCGCGGGACGAGCATCTGCAGTGGCTGTACCGGCATGCCCGCTTCGCCGTCTTCCCGTCCTTCACCGAAGGCTTCGGCCTGCCGGTGGCCGAGAGCCTGGCGGCGGGCACGCCGGTGGTGCTGTCGGACCATCCGGCCATCGTGGAAGCCTCGGCCGGCCTGATGCCCGCGCTCGACCCGGACGACGGGCCCGCCTGGCGCCGCGAGATCGAGCGCCTGTGCATGGACGATGCCTACCTGGCCCAGCTGCGCGGCCGGGCCCGCGCGTACCGCGCCGCGCCGGCGGACGGCCTGCCGCGCGCCCTGCTCGACGCCACCGGCCTGATGCCGGGCCGGCCCGCCGAGGTCGCGGAACGGTCAGGCCCCCAGGAAGCGCCGGTGCTGTGGCCATGAACACCTCCTCGGCCGATCGGAACGAAGCCCACCGGCCGGGCGATACGCAGGAGGCAGCACGGCCCGCCCAGGCCCTGCGCGCGGCCCTGCAGCATCTGCAAAGCCGCCTGCAGGCGCAGGAAGCGCAACTCGACCTGCACCGCCGCGAACTCGACGCGCGGGCGGCCGAACTGGCCGAACGCCACGCCGCGCTGACCGACCGGCAGGCCGAGGTGGCCCGTCTGAACGAGGAACTGGCCCGACGGGACGCAGAGATTGCGGGGCTGCGCCATGCCGCCGCACTGGCGGCCGCCCGGCAGCCCTTCGCCCGCCGTGTGCTGCGCCGGCTGGCGCGCGACCTTCGCCGGCTGCTGCGCCACGCGGTCCCGGCCCCGGCGGCGGTCGCTCCTGCCGCTGCGCCGGCCGCCACGCCAGCGGAGTCGCCTCCACCGCCCACCGAACAGGCCGCGCCGGCGCCCGTGCAGGACTACCGCACCCGCATGCGGGCGTTGCGCGCCTCGGGGCAGCTCGCGGCCGTGCGCACGGTGAGGCTCGTCGCCCCGGCCCTATGGCAGGACATCGCCTCGGCCGTGGCGGGCCTGCTGGAGGCCCTGTCGCTGCAGTGCACGGTGCACGCCGCCATGCCGGCCGATTTCACCGACGACCTGTACCTGGTCCTGGACCCGCGCGCCTTCACGGTGCTGCCTCCGGCCGACCGGCGCATCCTGTGGCAGGTGCCGGACGAGCAAGGCGTGGCCGGCGACGCCGACCCGCTGCAGGCCCGGCTGCAGGAGTCGCTCGCGGTGTTCGAGGCCGTGCAGCCGCGCATTGCCAGGCTGCTGGCCGACGGGCTGGTGCAGCACCAGATCTTCCATGTGCCGCTGCCACCGGCCGACGCGGCCCCGGCCGCGCTGGACGACCGCACGCCCTTCGGCCTGCCGCACCTGCTGGCCCGGGCACTGCATGGCTGTGGCGTGCTGGACGACGCCGCCTTCGAGGCCGCCACCGCCGGCACCCGCCTGGACGGCGAGGCCGTGGTGCTCTGCCTGCCCGAGGCGCCGGAGCGCTTCGCCCATGCGCGCGAAAGCCTGCGCCACGGCGCCGTGCTCTTTCCGGGACTTCGCCATGTGGACGGCTGGAAGGGCACGGCGCTCAGCTACCGCGACCTGGCGCGCCGCACGCTGCAGGCCGGGCGCGACAGGCTGCTGGTGTGGGAGGACGACGCCCGGCTGCCGACGGACTTCGACACCCGCCTGCCCGCGCTGCTGGCACAGCTGGATGCGCACCCCGAGCGCTGGGACCTGTTCTCGGGCCTGCTCACCGACCTCTCGCCCCAGGCGCGGGTGCTGGACGTGCAGCCCTACGGCAGCGACCTGCTCATCCGGCTCGACTCGGTGATCGGCATGGTCTTCGGCCTCTACGGACCGCGGGCGCTGCGGGCCCTGGCCGACTACCGCTTCGAGGGCGAGGACGTGATGAAGAACACCATCGACCGCTACCTCGAAGCGCTGGGCCTGCGCTGCTGCACGCTGTTTCCGCCCCTGGTTGGGCACGACGACCACCTGGCCTCCACGCTGTGGGCACCCAACGGCGTGCGCTTTGCCAGCAATGCCTCCATGAACGCCATGATCGACCGCAGCCAGGTGCGGCTGCTGTCGAAGGTGGCGGACTTCCTGGACGGCGGCCCTGCGCCGCAGGAACCTCAGCGCCAGTAGTCGCGCCCCTGCGCGCCCCAGAGCGCGCGCGATGCCGCCTCGGCCTCGGCGCAGACGGTGTCCATGTCCACTTTGGTGGGCAGGCCGTCCTCCACCAGCAGCTCGCCCTGCACCGCCACATGGCGCACGTCCCGGCCCTGGCCGCAGTGCACCAGGGCGCCCAGCGGATTCACGTGCGGCCGCAGGTGCGGCCGGCGGCCGTCGACGACCACGAAGTCGGCCGACTTGCCCACGGCCAGGCTGCCGATCTCGGCCTCCAGGCCCAGCGCCCGGGCACCGCCCATCGTGGCCATGTCGAAGACATGGTGCGGCTGCCAGCCGTCGTCGACGCCGCCTTCCTGCACCCGGGCCGTGGCCAGCGCCCAGCGCATCAGCTCGACCATGTCGCCATGCTGCGTGTCGGTGGCCAGTGCCATGTTCACGCCCGCGCGCTGGAGCATGGGGGTGGGCGCCAGCCGGCCCGAGGCGGCGTTGCACTTGGGGATGTGCACCGCATGCGCGCCGGCCTCGGCCATGCGGGCGGCATCGGCCTCGCTCACGTAGATGCAGTGCCCGCCCATCAGCCGCTCGTTGAGCAGGCCGGTGTCGGCCAGCACCTCGGTGGAGCTGCGGCCGGTGCGCGCGCGCACGCGCTCGACCTCCACCTTGCTCTGGCCCAGGTGGGTGCTGACGCGCAGCCCGCGTGCGGCGGCGGCCTCGCCCACCTCGCGCAGGAAGGCGTCGGAGCAGGTGTCCACCGCATGCGCCGCCAGGTTGACGTGCACCCGCGGATGGCCTTGCCAGCGATCGTGCAGCGCCAGCCCGGCCCCCAGCGTGGCCTGGCCGATGGCGGCGCTGTGGTGCCAGTCGCCATGGGCCACGCGCGCGAAGTCCACATCGTGGATGCGCCAGCTCGGCGCCAGGCGAAGGCCCAGTTCGGCCATCGCCTCGGTGCAGATGTCGGCATGCACGAAGTTGTCGCCCACCAGGGTGGAGCCGGCCAGCAGCGCCTCCAGCGCGCCCAGACGGGCCAGGGCGCGGGCCTGCGCCTCGTCGACCTGCGTGCCCTTGGGAATGCCCGGCGTGTACGAAGGCGCAAAGCCCAGGTCGGCCGCCACGCCGCGCACCATGCTGAGAATGCTGTGGGTGTGGACGTTGACGAAGCCGGGCGTGACGAAATGGTCGGCCAGGTGCAGCGTGCGGTCGGCGGTGTACTGCGCGGGCGGTTGCGCGTCCAGCCAGGCGATGCGGCCATCCCGCACGCCAAGGACGGCGCCGCGGATCTCGGGGCGGGCAGGATCGGCCGTCAGCGCGATGGCATCAAGCAGCAGCAGGTCGAAGTGGAGGGGTTCGGTCATGGGCACTTTCGGGCCGGTTTGGTGCACCGGCGGGAGGGATGCCGAAGCGCAAGCAATCGACGTGCCATTTTGTATCCAATCCATGTCCAGTTTGTGGACACTCAGGCCGCGGCGGCCCAGCTCTTCCCCTTGCCGGCCGCGCTGGCGCTCAGCCGCGGTGGTCGTCGGGCGCCTGCAGCCCCCGCACGGCCGGCGTGCCCACCGCCATCACCGCGCCCACCACCCAGAACACGCCGGCCACGCCGATCAGCGCGCCCAGCGAGCCGAAGAGCAGCGGCATCACCACGCTCGACGCATTGATGGTCATGAGCCGCAGCCCCAGCGCCTCACCCTGGCGGTGATGCGGCGTGATCTGGTGCAGCATGCTCATCACCATGGGCTGCACGGCGCCGAGCGCGAAGCCCAGCAGCACGGAGCAGGCCCCCATCGCCCACGGATCGCGCAGCAGCGGATAGAGCGCGAACACGGCCAGCACCACCAGGTTGGAGGTCAGGATCACCTGCCGCTCGGTGGCCCGGGCGGCCAGCACCGGCAGCAGCATGCGCACCAGCGCCGCCGCAATGGCAAAGCCGCCCAGCAGCGTGCCGATGACCGAGGCGCCCAGCCCCCGTTCGTGGCCCAGCAGCGGCAGCACGAAGGCATGCACGTCCCAGCTGCAGGACTGCATCCAGTTGACGAACAGCAGGCGCCGGAACATGGGCTCGCGCAGCAGGTCCCAGGCGCGGGTGCCGGGCGCATGCACGGCGGGCGCGGCCGAAGGCGCTTCCCGCGTGGGCCGCACCAGCATCCAGCACGCCAGCGGCAGCGTCGCCAGGAAAGCGAAGCAGATCGCGTAGGCCCGCGCATCGCCGGCCGTGCTGCCGGCATGGTCGATCAGCAGGCCGGCCGCGAAGGGTCCGAAGAAGTTGGCACCGGCCGGCGCGATGGCCAGCCAGCTGAACACCTGCCGCAATTGCGCCGTGCCCTGCGCCGCCCGGCCCACATGCCGTTGCAGCGCGATGACCGTGGCGCCGGTGGCACCGCCGGTGAGCAGGGCCGACACGCACATGGCCGGAAAGGCAGGCCACAGCAGCGGCAGCAGCGCGCCGACGAAGGCGGCGGTCACCGCCATCGCCATCGGCCGCTTGAGGCCGTGCCGGTCCACGTAGCGGCCGGCTGGCAAGGCCAGGAAGACCTGCGTCAGCGCGAACAGCGCGATCAGCACGCCCACCGAGGCGGCACCGTGCCCTTGCTGCAGCGCCAGCAGCGGCGCCGCCAGCCGGATGCCGGCCATGGTGGCGTGCAGGCAGACCTGCGCCGCGATCAATCGCGCGAGTTCGGCGCCGCTCACGGCGCGCCGCCCTCCTCGGACTCTTCTGCGTCGGCCGCCGCCTCGGCCACCGTGGGCAGCAGCTGCTGCGCCTGGGCATCGGGCAGGGCCTCGACGCTGCGCAGCTTGCGCGTCAGCACATTGGTGCGGGTCTGCGTCTGGTCCAGCGTGTTGAGCACGGTCTGCGTCTGGCGCTTGACCTTGTCCAGCACCTCGCCGAACTTCATGAACTCGGTCTTCACGGCGCCCAGCACCTGCCAGACCTCGCTGCTGCGCTTTTCGAGCGCCAGGGTGCGAAAGCCCATCTGCAGCGAATTGAGCATGGCCAGCAGCGTCG
Organism: Pseudacidovorax sp.; assembly: GCF_017991995.1. GTDB lineage: Bacteria > Pseudomonadota > Gammaproteobacteria > Burkholderiales > Burkholderiaceae_C > Xenophilus. Next base: position 168,154 of record NZ_JAGOPN010000005.1, read on the forward strand.
TGGGGCCCGCCAGCGTCACACGGTGGTCGCGCTGCAGCGCTTCCATCAGGCCCGGCCGGCGCAGCACCTCGGCATACAGGCCCTCGGTGGGCAGGAAGAGGATGGCGAAGTCGGTGGTGTGCGGCGGGCACACGTACTTCTCGTGGATGCCGCGCGCCTCCAGGCGGATGCGCGTCTCCAGCGCCTTGGCCGCCACCTCCACCGCCAGGGCGTCGGCGCGCTGCTGGGCATCGAGCAGGCGCTCGTAGTCCTCGTTGGGAAACTTCGCGTCGATGGGCAGCCACACCGGCGTGCCGTCGGCGCTTCGGCCCGGCAGTCGGATGGCGAAGTCCACCACCTGGCGCGACTCCGGATGGGTGGCGACCTGGGCCGCGTACTGCTCGGGCGCCAGCACCTGCTCCAGCAGCGCGGCCAGTTGGGCCTCGCCGAACATGCCGCGGGTCTTGACGTTGGTCAGCAGGTGCTTGAGGTCGCCCACGCCCTGGGCCAGCGTCTGCATCTCGCCCAGGCCCTTGTAGACCTGCTCCAGCCGCTCGGCCACCTGGCGGAAGCTCTCGCCCAGTCGGGCTTCGAGCGTGCTCTGCAGCTTTTCGTCGACCGTCTGGCGCATCTCTTCCAGCTTGGCGCTGTTGCTGGCCTGCAGCTGGGCGAGTTGCGTCTCCATGGTCGCGCGCACCTCGGCGATGCGGCGGGCATTGGATTCGCTCAGGCCCTGCAGCTGGCTGGTGAGCGTCTCGGCCAGCGACTGGCGGAGCGTGCCGATCTGCTGCGCGAAGGCGTCGAGCTGCGCGTTCTGCGTCCGCGTGGCCTCGGCGCCCTGCGCCAGCAGGGTCTGCTGGAAGGTGGCCAGCGCGGCGGCGCTTTCCTGGCGGCCGACGCGGGCGTTGTCGGCGATCTCGCGGCGCAGTGCGCGTTCGTTGCGCTCCAGCAGCGCCTGGATCGGGGCCACCAGTTGCCCTACGTCGGGCTCGGCGGGCCGGCGCAGCAGCAGCACGGCCAGCAGTAGGAGGTTCAGCAGCCCAAGACCCAGCAGCAGCCAGTCCTGCAGCGTCATCGCCTCCGTCATTGACCGCGCACCCGGCCCAGCACCTGCGGATTGACGGGTGTGCGCGGCTGGCCGGTGGTGAGGAAGGCGATCAGGTTGTCCACGGCCAGATCGGCCATGGCACGGCGGGTGGCGGTCGTGGAACTGGCGATGTGGGGCGTGAGCACCACGTTGGGCACGGCGAGCAGGTCGGGGTGCACCTTGGGCTCGCCCTCGAACACGTCGAGGCCGGCGGCGGCGATGCGCCGGTCCTTCAGCGCCTGGGCAAGGGCCGCGTCGTCCACGATGCCGCCGCGGGCGATGTTGACCAGCGTGGCCGTCGGCTTCATCTGCGCCAGCTCGGCCGCGCCGATGCTGTGGTGGTTGGCGGGCGTGTAGGGCAGCACCAGCACCAGGTGGTCGGCGGTGCGCAGCAGCTCGTCCTTGGCGACATACGTCGCCTTGCATTCGGCCTCCAGCTCGGGCGAGAGGCGTGATCGGTTGTGGTAGACCACCTTCATGCCGAAGCCGTGCGCGCCCCGCCGGGCAATGCCCTGCCCGATGCGGCCCATGCCCAGGATGCCCAGCGTGCTGCCGTGCACCTCAGCCCCGGCGAACATGTCGAAGGACCACTTGGTCCACTGGCCGGCGCGCAGGAAATGCTCGCTCTCGGTGATGCGGCGGGCCGTGGCCATCAGCAGCGCGAAGCCGAAGTCGGCCGTGGTCTCGGTCAGCACGTCGGGCGCATTGGTGCCCAGCACGCCGCGGGCCGTCATGGCGTCCACGTCGAAGTTGTTGAAGCCCACCGCCATGTTGGCGCAGATGCGCAGCTGCGGGCAGGCGTCGAGCACCTCGGCGTCGATGCGCTCGCTGCCGGTGGTGAACACGCCCACCTTGCCCTGCAGGCGGCGGATCAGTTCGGCCTTGGACCAGAGATCGTCGGCGGGATTGGCCTCGACCTCGAAATGCTCGGCGAGCCGCGCCACGGCTTCGGGAAAGACGGCGCGGGCGACGAGGACGGCGGGCTTGCTCATGGATGTTTCCGTTTTTCGAAAGAGCCGCCGATGCGGGTCGGCCGCCAACGGCCGCGCCCCGCTCAGCGGAAGAAGATGAAGGTGACGAGCACGAACAGCGGCAGCAGCACCGCGCCCGACCACGCCATGTAGCCGAAGAAGCTGGGCATGCGCACGCCGCGGTCCTCGGCGATGGCCTTGACCATCAGGTTGGGCGCGTTGCCGATGTAGCTGTTGGCGCCCATGAACACGGCACCGGCCGAGATGGCGGCCAGGGTCGCGGCATGGGTGGTCATGAGGGTGGCGGGGTCGCCACCCGCGGTGTTGAAGAACACCAGGTAGGTCGGCGCGTTGTCCAGGAAGGAGCTCAGCAGCCCCGTGGCCCAGAAGTACATGGCGGGCTCGGGCTGGCCGTCGGGCCGGGTCACGGCCGACACCACGGCGCCGAAGGGGCCGGCCGTGCCGGCACGCAGCATGGCGATCACCGGCACGATGGTCAGGAAGATGCCGGCGAAGAGCTTGGCCACCTCGAGCATCGGCCCCCAGCCGAACTGGTTGGCGTCGTGCACCTCGCGCTTCGTCAGCGCCAGCGACAGCAGCGTCACGCCGACCAGGCCCACGTCGCGCACCAGCCCCGGCAGGCCCACGGGCGTGCCGGCGATGTCGAACACCACCGGGCTCTTCCACAGGCCGCTCAGCAGCACCAGGCCCAGCACCACCGCCAGCAGGGCGAAGTTGACCTGGCCCTCGAAGCGCACGCCGCGCGTGTCGGGCGTGGGGTCGACGGGCATCACGCCTTCGTTGCGGTAGTAGAAGCGGTCGAGCGCGAAGAAGATGCCGAGCAGGCACAGCAGGACGAAGGCCGTGTCCGGCAGCAGGTGCCAGGTCGTCCAGAAGAAATCCACGCCCTTGAGGAAGCCCAGGAACAGCGGCGGATCGCCCAGCGGCGTGAGCGAACCGCCCACGTTGGAGACGATGAAGATGAAGAACACCACCACATGCGCCTTGTGCCTGCGGTTGTCGTTGGCACGGATGAGCGGACGGATCAGCAGCATCGACGCACCCGTGGTGCCCATGATGCTGGCCAGCAGGCCTCCGATGGCCAGCAGCCCGGTGTTGAGCCCCGGAGAGCCGTGCAGGTTGCCGCGGATGTAGATGCCGCCCGACACCGTGAACAGCGCCGTCAGCAGTACGATGAAGGGGATGTACTCGGCCAGCAGCGCGTGCACCACCTGCGCGCCGGCGAGGCCTGGCCCGAAGACGGCCGCGAAGGGCAGCAGGAAGGCCAGCGCCCAGGCTGCCGCCACCTTGCCGAAATGGTGGTGCCAGAAGGTGGGCACCAGCAGCGGCATCAGTGCGATCGACAGCAGGATGCCCGCGAAGGGCAGGCCCCACAGCGGCGACAGCGCGGCACCGTCGAAGGTGGCCGCCTGCGAAAGCGCGGGGGCTGCCAGTGCAGCCCCCATGAAAGCCCGCGAGGGGCGGATCCGGCGAAGAAGCGAAGTCACGTTGGCGTTGGTCAAGGCGTGGCGGGCTGGGGGATCTCGAACACCTGACGCAGGTAGGCCAGGTACTTCTCGTCGTCGCACATGCCCTTGCCCGGCGTGTCCGACAGCTTGGCGACAGGCTGGCCGTTGCAGCGGATCATCTTGATGACGATCTGCAGCGGCTCGTAGCCCAGGTCGTTGGTGAGGTTGGTGCCGATGCCGAAGGCCAGCTGGCAGCGGCCGCGGAACTGGCGATAGAGCTCGATGGTGCGCGGCACCGTCAGGCCGTCGCTGAAGATCAGCGTCTTGGTGTGCGGATCGACCCGGTTGGCCACGTAGTGGGCAATCATGCGCTCGCCCCATTCGAAGGGGTCGCCGCTGTCGTGCCGGGCGCCGTCGAAGAGCTTGCAGAAGTACAGGTCGAAGTCGCGCAGGAAGGCACTCATGCCGTAGACGTCGGACAGCGCGATGCCCAGGTCGCCGCGGTATTCGCGCGCCCACATCTCGAAGCCGTAGATCTGGCTGTCGCGCAGCCGCGGGCCCAGGGCCTGGCAGGCCTGCAGGTACTCGTGGGCCATGGTGCCCAGCGGAAGCAGGCCGAGCTTCATCGCGAACAGCACGTTGCTGGTGCCGGCGAACTGCGGCAGCCGCTCCGCAGCGCGCGGCTGCGGGCTCACGGCGCCCAGTTCGGCCGTCAGCGTCCGCAGCACCTCCTCATGCCAGGTCTTGGAGAAGCGCCGGCGGGTGCCGTAGTCGGCGATCTTGAGGTCTTCCAGGCCCGCTTCCTTCAACTGCCCGATCTTGGCCTGCAGGCGCCGGCGGCCTTCCTCCAGGTCGGGCTGCCGCTGCGTGTTGCGGAAGTACACCTCGTTGACGATGGCCAGCACCGGGATCTCGAACAGGATCGTGTGCAGCCAGGGGCCCTTGATGTGGATGTCGATCTCGCCGGTGGCGGCATCGGGCACGATCTCGATGTACTTCTCGTTGAGCTTGAACAGGCCCAGGAAGTCGACGAAGTCGCTCTTGATGAAGCGCATGGAGCGCAGGTAGGCCAGCTCGGCGTCCTTGAACTGCACGCTGCACAGGGCCCGTACCTCCTCGCGGATCTCGGCCGCGAAGCGCGCCAGGTTCACACCCGGGTTGCGGCACTTGAAGCGGTACTCGACCTTGGCGCCCGGGAAGTGGTGGAGCACCACCTGCATCATCGTGAACTTGTACAGGTCGGTGTCGAGAAGGCTCTGGATGATCATGAAAACGGCTCGGCGCGGGGCGGCGCGGTTGTCTCCCCGGAAAGGCTGGCTTTCCGGCACCGGAAATGGTGAGACGGATTATCACGGTCATGGTGCGCCTGCGCCTACGAGCCATCCTTTGGGCGTCCTACCGGGGCGGCACCGTACCCCCACCACAGTGCATAGCACGGCGGCACCGACAGGGCCCCGCAAGCAACCCAAAGGAGATCCCATGAACAAGGACATCATCGAAGGCAACTGGAAGCAGTTGAAGGGCAAGGTCAAGGAGCAATGGGGCAAGCTGACCGACGACGACTTCGACGTCGTGGCCGGCAAGCGCGACCAGCTGCTGGGCAAGATCCAGGAACGTCATGGCATCAGCCGCGACGAGGCCGAAGCGCAAGTCAAGGCCTGGGAAAGCGCCGAAGGCCGCACCCCCGCCGCCCTGTGGATGGAAAAGTACTGAGCGCGCTGCGCCACTTCCTCCGAACCCGAACAACCGAATTTCAATCGTTGCCCAAGGAGCACCACACCATGAAAAAGACCGCACTTACCCTCGCCATTGCCACCGGCTGCCTGTTCGGCGCCGTCCAGGCCAGCGCCATGACCAAGGACGAGTACAAGGCCGAGAAGGACAAGATCTCCGCCCAGTACAAGGCCGACAAGGCCCAGTGCGACACGCTGAAGGACAACGCCAAGGACGTGTGCGAGAAGGAAGCCAAGGGCAAGGAAAACATCGCCAAGGCCGAACTGGAGCAGTCCTACAAGCCCAGCAACAGCCACGCCAAGAAGGTTGCCGAGGCCAAGGCCGATGCTGCCTACGACGTGGCCAAGGAAAAGTGCGACGACATGAGCGGCGATGCCAAGAACGCCTGCCAGTCGCAGGCCAAGGCCGACCATGAGAAGGCCAAGGCCGACATCAAGGCCATGGTCGCCAAGAAGTAATTTGTCTCCTCGCGTTTGACGGAAGCGCTTTGGCGGCACCTTCGGGTGCCGCTTTTTTATGGGCGGTCCCGGACGGGGCTGCCTTTTCCGTCTTGAAGACGCCCCCGTCAGCGCAGGGTGTCGAGCACCGCGAGCAAGGCCGGGCGCAAAGCCACCGGCCGCTGCGTGGCCCGGTCGACATAGACATGCACGAAGTGGCCCTGGGCCGCAGCGGTCGGCGCCTCTTCGGCGAACAGTCCGACCTCGTAGCGCACGCTGCTGCTGCCCACATGCGCCACGCGCACGCCGGCCTCGATGGTCTGAGGGAAGGCCAGCGGCGCGAAATAGTTGCACTGCGTCTCGACGACGAAGCCGATGGTGCTGCCCTGGTGGATATCCAGGGCGCCGCGCTCGATCAGCAGCGCGTTCACCGCCGTGTCGAACCAGCTGTAGTAGACGACGTTGTTGACATGCCCGTAGATGTCGTTGTCCATCCAGCGGGTGGTGATCGGACGGAAGGCGCGGTAATGGTCGCGCGGCTGGGGCGTGGGGCGGGCGCTGCTCATGGGCGGCGATTCTGCCGGGCGCCCCGAATAGGGGCTGTCACCTAAAAATGCTGCATCGCAGCAAAACCCCTTGAGATCGCCACGGGCCGCTGCCATACTTCATCCCATGTTGCAGCGCAGCAAACGCCGCAACCCCACTTCCACCACCTCCAGGAGCTCACCATGGCACTCACCGCCGACCAGATCATCGCCGCCCAGAAGGCCAACATCGACACGCTGTTCGGTCTGACGACCAAGGCCTTTGAAGGCATGGAAAAGCTCATCGAGCTGAACGTGACCGCCTCCAAGGCCGCCCTGAGCGAAGCCGCCGGCACCGCCCACGCCGTGCTGGGCGCCAAAGACGCGCAGGAACTGCTGGCCCTGCAAGCCAGCATGATGCAGCCGATGGCCGAGAAGACCGCCGCCTACAGCCGCCACCTGTACGACATCGCCCAGGGCACCAGCGCCGAATTCACCAAGGCCTTCGAGAGCAAGGCTGTGGAAGCGCAGCAGGCCATGGTCGGCCTGATCGACAGCGCCGCCAAGAACGCCCCGGCCGGTTCCGAAACCGCCGTCGCCATGATGAAGAGCGCCGTGGCCGCCGCCAACAACGCCTTCGAATCCGTGCAGAAGGCCGTCAAGCAGGCCTCCGACGTGGCCGAAGCCAACTTCAACGCCGTCTCGACGCAGGCCATGAACGCCGCCAAGACCGCCACGAAGACGGCCACCGCCAAGCGCTGATTTCTTGCTGGTTGTCTCCTTGGGTCCTCACGGGATCCATTCGGCCCCGCCTCGGCGGGGCTTTTTTTCGTCCGCGCGTGCCAGCGGCCCACTCCTATCATGGCGGTTTTGCCCGCAACAAGGAGACAGCATCCATGCAGATCAAGGACAGGGTTTTCATCGTCACCGGCGGCGCCTCGGGCCTCGGCGAAGGCACGGCGCGCATGCTGGCCGAGCACGGCGCCAAGGTCGTCATCGCCGACATGCAGGCGGACAAGGGCGAGGCCGTCGCCGCCGAGATCGGCGGGCGCTTCGTGCGCTGCGACGTGAGCCAGGAGGCCGACGGCCAGGCTGTGGTGGCCGCGGCGCTGGAACTCGGCAAGCTCGTGGGCCTGGTCAACTGCGCCGGCATCGCACCAGCCGAGAAGACCGTGGGCAAGAACGGCCCGCACGCTCTGGCCGTCTTCGAGAAGACGCTGCGCGTCAACCTGCTGGGCAGTTTCAACATGATCCGCCTGGCGGCCGACGCCATGGCGAAGAACGAGCCCGAGGCCACCGGCGAGCGCGGCGTGCTCATCTCCACCGCCAGCGTGGCAGCCTACGACGGCCAGATCGGCCAGGCCGCGTACAGCGCCAGCAAGGGCGGCGTCGTCGGCATGACGCTGCCCATCGCCCGCGACCTGGCGCGCAGCGGCATCCGTAACATGACCATCGCGCCCGGCATCTTCGGCACGCCCATGCTCTTCGGCATGCCGCAGGAGGTGCAGGACGCGCTGGCCGCCAGCGTGCCCTTCCCCTCGCGCCTGGGCACGCCGGCCGATTACGCGAAGCTGGCCAGGCACATCATCGAGAACGACATGCTCAACGGCGAGGTGATCCGCTTGGACGGCGCCATCCGCCTGGCGCCGCGCTGACCCTGCCCAAGCCGGGCTGACGGCTTTTCACCGATACTTCCGTCTCGCCCGAGGGGGCGCCATCCGCAGGGAGGCGCCCCTTTTTCGTTGGTTCTCGTCCCATGGCCATCCCCGAATCCTTCATCCAGGAATTGCTCGCCCGCACCGACATCGTCGAGATCGTCGGGCGCCATGTGCAGCTCAAGAAGGGCGGCGCCAACTTCATGGGGCTGTGTCCCTTCCACGGGGAAAAGTCGCCGTCCTTCTCGGTCAGCCCGACCAAGCAGTTCTATCACTGCTTCGGCTGCGGGGCCCATGGCGACGCGATCCGCTTCCTGATGGAGCACACAGGCGTGGGCTTTCGCGACGCCGTGCAGGACCTGGCCGGCCAGTACGGCCTGCAGGTGCCCGACGACGACCCGCTCTCGCCCGAGCAGAAGGCCCAGGTGGCCGCGCGGCGCGAGCGCCAGGCCACGCTCACCGACGTGCTGGAGAAGGCCGGCGACGCCTACCGCCGGCTGCTGCGCGATTCGCCGCGCGCCGTGGACTACCTCAAGCGCCGCGGCGTCTCGGGCGCCATCGCCAAGCGCTTCGGGCTGGGCTACGCGCCCGAGGGCTGGCGGGCGCTGGCCAGCGTCTTTCCCGACTATGCCGACGCGCTGCTGGTCGAAAGCGGCCTGGTGATCGCCAGCGACGAAGGCGAGGATGGCAAGCGCTACGACCGCTTCCGCGACCGGGTGATGTTCCCGATCCGCAACGTCAAGGGCGAATGCATCGGCTTCGGCGGCCGTGTGCTGGGCGACGAAAAGCCCAAGTACCTCAATTCGCCGGAGACGCCGGTCTTCAGCAAGGGCCGCGAGCTCTACGGCCTGTTCGAGGCCCGCACCGCCCTGCGCGACCAGGGCTACGCGCTGGTCACCGAGGGCTACATGGACGTGGTGGCGCTGGCCCAGCTCGGCTTTCCGAATGCCGTGGCGACGCTGGGCACGGCCTGCACGGACGACCATGTGCACAAGCTGTTCCGCTTCACCGATTCGGTGGTGTTCAGCTTCGACGGCGACGCCGCCGGCCGCCGCGCGGCCCGCAAGGCGCTGGAGGCGGCCCTGCCCCACGCCACCGATGTGCGCAGCGTCAAGTTCCTCTTCCTGCCCGAGAAGCACGACCCCGACAGCTTCATCCGCGAGAACGGCGAGGAAGGCTTCGCCCGCGCCGTGGCGCAGGCCGTGCCGCTCAGCCGCTTTCTGCTCGAAGCGGCGCGCGAAGGCTGCGAGCTGGGCAGCGCCGAAGGCCGCGCCCGCATGGCGAGCCAGGCGCGGCCCCTGTGGCAGGCGCTGCCCGAAGGCGCGCTGCGCCAGCAGTTGCTGGCGGAGATCGCCCAGGCCGCGCATCTGGAGCCGGCCGGGCTTCAGGCGCTGTGGGCCGGGCAGACGCCACCGCCCTCACCCGCCGCCTCCCGCGACGAGCACGAGCCGCCCGACTTCCATGGCGAATCCATGCCTCCAGCCTGGGGTGACGGCACGCCCTCGCAGCCGCGCTGGTCGTCACAGCGCCGCGGCAAGCGGCCCTTTCCTCCGGCGCCGCCCCGCCCCGCGGGCCCGCGGCCCAAGCCAGCCAGCCGCGCCGACCATGCCGCGCGCCTGATGCTCGAACGCCTGGGCGCCTGGGAGCATCTTTCGGGCGAGGAGCACGCCCTGCTCTGCGGCCTGCCGCCGCCCCACGGCCCGCTGTTCGCCTGGCTGGAAAGCTGCCTGCACGAATACGGTCCCCTGGAATGGCCGCAACTGCGCGCCGACATGGCCGGCCAGGCCTTCGAGGACATGGCGGTGCGCCTGATGGCCGGTCCGGCCGGCACCGCCACCGATGCCGAGTGGGACGCCGAACTACGCGATCTGCTCGACCGCATGCTGATCGAGCACCTCAAGACGCAGGAGACCGAGGCCATTGCCGCCGCCGGCCGCGATCCGCAGGCGCTGGCGCGCTACCGCGAATTGCTGACGCGGCGCCTCGCGCTCGAGAAGAAGCAGCGCGCCGGCAGCTGAGCCGCCCACCGGTCCGATTTCCGCCAGCGGTCCCGAAAGCCACGCCACTCCAGCAGTCAATCCCCCGCAGTGCGCGTAGGAATTGATTGACAAAGGTATAATCCACGGCTCGTCTCGGCAAGAGCGACAGCAGCACCTCCGGACCCTGGCCTACCGATGCCCCCGTGCACGACCGGCCTCCTTTCTTCCGCAAGGGCTTGCATTCCAAATGTTCGCCCCCCATCTTGCCTGGCGTGCCGGTAGCGCGGTCCCCGCGTCCTCACCGGCACTCTCTCGCCGCGCCGGCCTGACGGCGCCTGTTGATTCAATTTTCTTTCTGTGGGTCCTCATGGGCCCTGGGGTCCTATGCCTGCTCAAAAGTCCGGAAAGACGACGACAACCGCCGCCGCCAAGCCCGCCGCCAAGACCAAAACCTCGGCCGCCGTGGTCGCGCCTGTGAAGGCGACCACCACCGCGGCCGGCAAGTCCGCCACGAAAGCCCAGTCAGTGCCCGCCACGAAGTCCCCTGCCAAAGCCGAGAAGGCCACCGAAGAACTGAAGAAGACGACCGCCAAGGCCGCAGCTGCCGCCACGGCCGACGAGATCGCCGTGCCCGCCAAGAAGAAGCCGGGCCGCCCGCCCAAGGCCGCCGCCGACAAGGAAGGCGCCACCACCGGCGCCAAGCGCGGCCGCAAGCCCAAGGCCGCCGCGGCCGAGGCCAAGGACGTCGAGGAGGACTTCTCCGACGTCGAAGCCGAGTTCGCCGAGGAAGAGACGCCCGAGCCCGAGGCCACCACCACGGCCACGGTCGAGAAGGCCAAGCCGCTGCGCATGAAGATCAGCAAGGCGAAGGAACGCGCCTTGATGAAGGAATTCGGCCTGGACGAGACCGTCCTGTCCGAAGAGGACATGGCCAAGCGCCGCCAGCGCCTGAAGACGCTGATCACGCTGGGCAAGACCCGCGGCTACCTGACGCAAGGCGAGATCTCCGACCACCTGCCCGACAAGCTGGTCGACGCCGAGACCATGGAAGTCGTGGTCACCATGCTCAACGACCTGGGCGTGGCGGTGTACGAGACGACGCCCGACGCCGAGACGCTGTTCCAGAACAACGTCACCCCCACCGCCGCCACCGTCGAAGAGGCCGAGGAAGAAGCCGAAGCCGCCCTGTCCACCGTGGACAGCGAATTCGGCCGCACCACCGACCCGGTGCGCATGTACATGCGCGAGATGGGCACCGTGGAGCTGCTGACGCGCGAGGGTGAGATCGAGATCGCCAAGCGCATCGAAGGCGGCCTGCAGGACATGATGGCCGCCATCAGCGCCTCGCCGGCCACCATCGCCGAGATCCTGCGCATGGCCGCCGACATCCGTGAGGGCAAGGTCGTCATCTCCACCGTGGTGGACGGCTTCTCCAACCCGAACGAAGCCGACGACTATGTGGCCGAGGAAGATTTCGACGAGTTCGACGCCGAGGACGACGACGACGGCAACGGCGGCTCCAAGGCGCTGACCAAGAAGCTCGAGGAGATGAAGAACGAGGCGCTGTCGCGCTTCGACAGCATCGCCTCGCTGTTCGAAAAGATCCACAAGATCTACGACAAGGAAGGCTACGGCACGCCGGCCTACCAGAAGGCCCAGCAGTCCCTGTCGGAACAGCTGATGACCATCCGCTTCACCGCGCGGACCATCGAGAAGCTGTGCGACATGCTGCGCGGCACGGTGGAAGACGTGCGCAAGAAGGAGCGCGAGCTGCGCCGCATCATCGTGGAGAAGTGCGGCTATCCGCAGGAAGACTTCATCCGCGACTTCGGCGGCATCGACAAGAACGGCAACCGCGTGCAGTCGAACCTGCTGAACCTGCAGTGGATCGAGAAGCAGTCGGCCGCCGGCAAGCCCTGGAGCGCCGTCATGCAGCGCAACATCCCGCCGGTGCAGGAGCTGCAGCAGCAGCTGACCGACATCCAGTCGCGCGTGGTGGTGCCGCTGACCGAGCTCAAGGAAATCAACCGCCGCATGAATGCTGGCGAGAAGTCCTCGCGCGACGCCAAGAAGGAGATGATCGAGGCCAACCTGCGCCTGGTGATCTCCATCGCGAAGAAGTACACCAACCGCGGCCTGCAGTTCCTGGACCTGATCCAGGAAGGCAACATCGGACTGATGAAGGCGGTCGACAAGTTCGAATACCGCCGGGGCTACAAGTTCTCGACCTACGCGACGTGGTGGATCCGTCAGGCCATCACCCGCTCGATCGCCGACCAGGCGCGGACCATCCGCATCCCGGTTCACATGATCGAGACGATCAACAAGATGAACCGCATCTCGCGCCAGCACTTGCAGGAGTTCGGCTTCGAGCCCGATGCGTCCATCCTGGCCGAGCGCATGGAGATTCCCGAGGACAAGATCCGCAAGATCATGAAGATCGCCAAGGAGCCGATCTCCATGGAGACGCCGATCGGCGACGACGACGATTCGCACCTGGGCGATTTCATCGAGGACACCAACAACACCGCGCCGATCGAAGCCGCCATGCAGGCCGGCCTGCGCGACGTGGTCAAGGACATCCTCGACTCGCTCACCCCGCGCGAGGCCAAGGTGCTGCGCATGCGCTTCGGCATCGAGATGTCCACCGACCACACGCTGGAGGAAGTGGGCAAGCAGTTCGACGTGACGCGCGAGCGCATCCGCCAGATCGAGGCCAAGGCGCTGCGCAAGCTCAAGCACCCGAGCCGCTCGGACAAGCTGCGTTCTTTCATCGACACGCTGTAAGCACGCGCCCTGAGCGCTCCGCCGAAGCGGCGCCCGCGGCCCACCAGGGCCGGGGCGCCGTTTTCATTGGATGCTCTCGCGTTGCGCGAACGGCGCCCGCCTGCCCCCCCCCCCCGCAGGCAGACCCAAGGAAAGAGACACGCATGAATCCTGACGCCAATCAACTCTGGCGCGCGCCGCGCTGGGCCCTGGCCATCCTGCTGGCGGTGCTGGGCATGCTCGGGCCCTTCTCCATCGACACCTACATCCCGGCCTTCTCGGGCATCGCGCGCTCCATCGGCGCGACGCCCACCGAGATGCAGCAGACGCTGTCGGCCTACCTGTTCGGCTTTGCCTTCATGAACCTGTTCCACGGTGCGCTGTCGGACAGCTTCGGCCGCCGGCCGGTGGTGCTGTGGGGCCTGCTGGTCTTCACGCTGGCCTCGCTGGGCTGCGCGCTGTCGCAGACCATCGGGCAACTGGTGTTCTTCCGGGCACTGCAAGGGCTGTCGACGGGCGCGGGCATCGTGGTGTCGCGCGCCGTGGTGCGCGACATGTTCCCCCCGGCCGACGCGCAGAAGGTGATGGCGCAGATCACCATCTACTTCGGCCTGGCGCCGGCCATCGCGCCGATCATCGGCGGCTTCCTGCTGGTCCATGCGGGCTGGCACAGCATCTTCTGGTTCCTGGTGGCGGTGGGGATCGTGCTGCTGGTGGCCAACTGGAAACTCCTGCCGGAGACGCTGCACACCAGCCAGCGCCAGCCCTTCGCCGTGCGCGACCTGATGCGCGGCTACTGGCAGCTGTGCTCCGATCCGCGCTTCCTGCTGCTGGCGCTGGCCAGTGGCGTGCCCTTCAACGGGCTCTTCCTCTACGTGCTGGCGGCGCCGGCCTTCCTGGGCGACCACCTGGGTCTGGCGCCCACGCAGTTCTTCTGGTTCTTCGTGCTCAACATCGGCGGCATCATGCTCGGCGCATGGGCCAGCGGTCGCATGGCGGGCAAGGCCAGGCCCAAGCGCCAGATTCGCGATGGCTTCGTGGTGATGCTGCTGACCTCGGTGGTCAATGTGGTGGCCAATGCGCTGCTGGTGCCGCAGGCCTGGTGGGCGCTGTGGCCGCTGGCGGTGTTCGGCTTCGGATGGGCGCTGATGGTGCCGGTGGTGACGCTGCTGGTGCTGGATCTGCATCCCACGCGCCGCGGCATGGCCTCGTCGCTGCAGGCGGTGATCGGCTCCACCGCCAACGGCGTGGTGGCGGGCCTGGTCGCGCCGCTGGTCATGCATTCGCCGATGGCGATGGCGCTGTCGTCGCTGCTGATGATGGGCGTGGGGCTGGTCGCCTGGACCTGGCTGCACCGACGTTGGCCCGAGATCGGCCGCGACAGTACCGCCGCGGCAGCGCCGCTGCCGGTCGACGCGACGACGAAGCTGGAATCCTGAGGACGGCAGACTGGCGCGGCGGCCGCCGGCGCCCCCGTCCGTCAGTCCATCAGCTGCTGACGCGCACCAGGGCTTCGATGGCCAGCGGATAGCCCTTCACGCCCAGCCCGACGATGATGCCGCGCGCCGCGGGCGAGATGTACGAGTGGTGGCGGAAGGATTCGCGCGCATGCACGTTGGAGATGTGCAGCTCGATCAGCGGCACGCTGGCGCCCTTGATGGCGTCATGCAGCGCGATGGAGGTGTGAGTGTAGGCGCCCGGGTTCATCACCACGCCGAGCATGCGGCCCGCGGCCACTTCGCGGCCGGCTTCGTGGATCCAGTCCAGCAACACGCCTTCGTGGTTGGACTGGCGGCATTCGATCTCCACGCCCAGCGCGGCGCCCGCCTCGGCGCACATGCGCTCCACGTCGGCCAGGGTTTCATGGCCGTACTGCGCGGGTTCGCGCGTGCCCAGCAGGTTGAGGTTGGGGCCGTTGAGGACGAGGATCTTCTTCATGCGAGGTCTCTGGGCTTTGCGCCGCGGGAAAAGGGTGCGGCATCTTAAATAAGACGGCTGACCAGCCCCTTGGCAAGCACCCCGCCTCGACGCCACCTGCGCCACGCAGTCTCAGTGCCGGGGCCGCAACAGCTTGCCGGTGGACGACGCACGCGCCAGCAGGCGCCCGGCCTCGTCGAACAGCTCGGCCTCCAGGAAGACCACGCTGCCGCCCCAACGGATCACCCGGGCTTCGGCCTCCACGGGCGCCACGCGCACGGCCTCCAGGAAGCTGGTCTTGATCTCCAGCGAGGCCAGGCCCACGCCCCGCTCGCGCGAGAACACGGCGAAGGCCATGGCGTTGTCCAGCCAGGCGGTGACGAAGCCGCCCTGAACCACGGTGCCCTCGGTGTGGGCAAACTCGGCGCGCGGCGCGAAGCGCACCCGTGCGCGGCCTTGCGGGTCGCTGGTGAGCAGGCGCTCGAAGCCGATGGCACGAAGCAGCGGTTGGGTGTGGATTTCGATGTCGGTCATGGATCGCAGGGAGTGCAACGGCGCGCGGCGCAGCATAGCCGCCGCCTGCGACCCCGCATGTCGCCCGCTTGCCTGGCGGGCCGGAGCGGGTGCGCAGCCGGATGGTCAGGGCTCCGCAGGAGGCGTTGCATAGAATCGCCCGCCATCCGCGCGCGGCGCCACGCCGCGTCCCGCCCGCGCTTCGCCTTCCCTGCATGATTCCTCCCGTCCCGCCGCCGCGTACCGGCGCGCGCCGCCTGTCCGTCCGCCTCCTGACCCATGGCCTTGCCCTGCTTGTGGGCCTGGTGCTCGGCACGGGCCTGGGCATCTACTGGCTGCCCATCCTGATCGCACCGCCCGCGCCCAGCGATGCGCAAGTCGGCATGGTGGCCGCGCAGGCCGCCTACAAGGTGGAGATGCGCGGCGACCTGAAGGGCAACGATCTGCTGCACTGGGCCCACGGCGAACTGACGGTGGGCCCCTGGGCCATCGCCCTTCGCGGCTCGGTGGCGCCGGGCCCGGACTACCGGCTCTACCTGTCGCCGACCTTCGTGCAGAGCGCGGAGGAATTCGAACAGCACCGCAGCGAGATGGTGCAGGTCGGCCAGGTGCGCACCTTCGACAACTTCATCGTCACGCTGCCGGCCACCGTGGACATCGGCAGCCACACGACGGTGGTGATCTGGTGCGAGGCCTTCGGCAAGTTCATCGGCGCCGCCCGCTACCGCGACCCGGACGCTGTCCCCGCTGTCCCCGCTGCGGCCACGGGTGCCACGGCCGCGCCAGCGGCCCGGCAGACCCCATGACCGACCGCCCGGCCCGCTCCCGCCAACCGGGCGCGCCGGGCCGCGCGCCCAGCCTGTTCGTGCAGAGCCTGCACGAGGTGCTGGCGCCGCTGGGTCGCATCGAGGCCCGCCGGATGTTCGGCGGCCACGGCCTCTACCACGAAGGCGTGATGCTGGCGCTGGTGCTGCGGGACACGCTCTACCTCAAGGCCGACGCGATCAGCCAGGCCCAGTTCGACGCGCTGGGCCTGCCCGCCTTCAGCTACCAGCGCGAGGGGCGGCCCGCCACCCCCACCTCCTTCCGGCAGGCGCCGGAATCGATCTTCGACGATCCGGAACAGGCCCTGCACTGGGGCCGGCTCGCCTACGAGGCGGCGCTGCGCGCCCATCAGGCCAAGCCGGCCCGCGCACGTCGGACGGTGACGGCCCCCACCTCGCCGCCGCCACCCCGCAAGACCCGGCGCTGACGCGGCGCCGACGCCCGCGGCCCCTCAGAACAGGCTGCCCTGCCCCTCGGCCCCCGGCGGCCGGAACAGCGAGGTGTCCATCCCGATGCGCTCGCGGTTGAAGCCCAGCCGCGCCGTGGCCTTGGCAAAGCGCTGCGCCACCAGTTCGGCCCACAGGCCGCTGCCCTTCATGCGGCTGGCGAAGTCGGCGTCGTAGTCCTTGCCGCCACGCATATCCTGGATGCGCGCCATCACCCGTGCGGCGCGCTGTGGGTAGTGCAGCGACAGCCATTCCTTGAAGAGCGGCGCCACCTCCCAGGGCAGGCGGATGACGGTGTAGAAGGCGCTGCGGGCGCCGGCCTCCCAGGCGGCCTCCAGCACCTGCTCCAGGTCTTCGTTGAGGAAGGGGATCTGCGGCGCCACGCTCACCCCCACCGGCACGCCGGCCTCGGCCAGGGTGCGGATGGTGCGCAGCCGGCGCGCGGGCGAGGCGGCGCGCGGCTCCAGCCGCCGGGCCAGGTCGGCATCGAGCGTGGTGACGGTGACGTACACCGCGGCCAACCGCTGGGCCGCCATGGGGGCGATCAGGTCCAGGTCGCGCTCGACGCCACTGGACTTGGTGACCAACGCAAAGGGATGCCGCGCCGCCTGCAGCACCTCGATGACCGATCGGGTCAGACGCAGCTCACGCTCGATGGGCTGGTAGCAATCGGTCGCGGTACCGATGGCGACGTGCGAGGGCCGGTAGCCGCGCCGCCCCAGTTCGCCGCGCAGCACCTGCGCGATGTTGCGCTTGGCGATCAGCCGGGTCTCGAAATCCAGGCCCGGCGACAGGTCGAGGTAGCTGTGCGTGGGCCGGGCGAAGCAATAGATGCAGCCGTGCTCGCAGCCGCGGTAGGGATTGAGCGACCGGTCGAAGGAGATGTCGGGCGAATCGTTCTCGCTGAGGGCGGAGCGGGCGTCCTCGAAGCGGACCTCGGTGGCAGGTGCGAGGCGCTCGCCTTCGGCACCCGCCTCGCCCTCCGCGGCGGGCGGAGACTCGTCCGCCCATCCGTCGTCGAAGGCGCTGCGCTCGTCGCGCGAGAAGCGATGGGCCAGGCGCGTGGCGGCGCCGCGGCCCTTGATGGCGTGAACGGGGATCAATGCGTCGGGCATGCGGCAAGGCCTGGTAACGGCAGGAGCCCATCATTCTGGATCAATACTGTATTTTTATACAGTTATTTTGAAAGTCAGGTCCTGCTGGGGTTTTCCCTCGACCGCCGTGGGACATGTGAGAACTTTGCATCCCCTATACAGAAGCCGCTTACGCTTGCGCGCTTCGCGGGCGCTGGTGGCGCCCCGCCTCCCTCCGCCAGGACCCCATCTTGAGCCGCATTCCCTCGCCGGGCGCACGCCGCGCCCTGACCTGCTTTTGTGCCGTCTCGCTCATGCTGTTGGTGGGCTGCCGCAACGGCGACGCCCAGAAGAAGGCCGCCGCGCCACCGCCGCCGCCCGAAGTGCTGGTGCAGGCCGTGCAGCCGACCACCGTGCCGCTGCGCACGGAACTGCCCGGGCGCACGGCCGCCTCCATGGTGGCCGAGGTGCGGCCCCAGGTCGGCGGCATCATCCGCGCCCGACCCTTCGTCGAGGGCAGCACGGTCAAGGCCGGCCAGGTGCTCTACGAGATCGACGCCCGTCCCTTCGAGGCCGAGGTGCAGCGGGCCGAAGGCGCGCTGGCCAATGCGCAGGCCACGGTCGCCTCGACGCGGGCGCTGGCCGAGCGCTACCGCCAGCTGCTGCCGCAGAACGCCGTGAGCCGGCAGGAGCACGACAACGCCATCGCGGCCTACGAACAGGCGCAGGCGAACGTGAAGGTGCAGTCGGCCGCGCTCAACACCGCGCGCATCAACCTGCAGTTCACCCGGGTGACCGCGCCCATCGGCGGACGCACCAGCCGCAGCGCGGTCACGCCCGGCGCGCTGGTGTCGGCCGCGCAGGCCACGCCGCTGCTGACCATCTCGCAACTCAACCCCATCTATGTGGACATCGCGCAGTCCAGCGCCGAGATCCTGCGGCTGCGCCAGGCACTGGCCGCCGGCCGCATCAGCCGCGAGGGCGAAAGCCGCAAGGTGGCGCTGATGCTGGAGGACGGCAGCCGCTATGCCCAGGAAGGCCGCATCAAGCTGGCCGAGGTGACGGTGGACCCAAGCAGTGCCTCGGTGACGCTGCGGGCCGAGTTCCCCAACCCGGACGGCCTGCTGTTGCCCGGAATGTACGTACGCGCGGTGGTCGATGAGGGCACCACGCCCCAGGGCATCGTGGTGCCGGCCTCGGCCATCCAGCGCGACCGGCGCGGCAACCCGACGGTGCGCGTGGTCGGTGATGGCGACAAGCTGGAGGTGCGGCCCGTCGTCACCGGCCGCCCGGTGGGCACCGGCTGGCTGGTGGCCGAGGGCCTGAAGGCCGGCGACCGGCTGGTGCTGGAGGGCGCGCAGAACGCGCAGGCCGGTGCGGCGGTGCGCGTCAAGATGGCGCCGGCCGCGGGCGCCAGCCCGAGCACGGCCAACGCTGCCAACGGCGCGCCCGCGGCAAATGCCGCCAATGCCGCACCGCGCAGCAACCCATGATCTCGCGCTTCTTCATCGACCGGCCCATCTTCGCGTGGGTCATCGCCATCACGATCATGCTGGCGGGCGCGCTGGCGATCCACCTGCTGCCCGTCACGCGCTACCCGGTGGTGGCGCCGCCGGCCGTGAGCATCAACGCCTTCTACCCCGGCGCCAGCGCGCAGACGGTGGAGAACAGCGTCACCCAGGTCATCGAGCAGCAGCTCACCGGCCTGGACGGCTACCTGTACATGTCGGCCCGCAGCGACTCGACGGGCCGCGTGTCCATCTTCGTGAGCTTCGAGCCCGGCACCAATCCCGACACCGCGCAGGTGCAGGTGCAGAACCGCGTGCAGCAGGCCCTGCCCCGGCTGCCGCAGCAGGTGCAGGACCAGGGTGTCACGGTGCGCAAGGCCGGCGTGGCGCCCGACCTGATCGTCACGCTCTACGACAAGACCGGGCAGCTCTCGCCCGGCGACATCGCCGACTTCCTGGTCAGCGACCTGCAGGACCCGATCAGCCGCATCGACGGCATCGGCGAGGTGTCGGTGATCGGCGGCCAGTACGCCATGCGCATCTGGCTGGACCCGCACAAGCTGCGCGGCTTCTCGATGACGCCGGGCGACGTGCAGACGGCCATCGTGCAGCAGAACGTGCAACTGGCCGCCGGCTCGGTGGGCGCGGCGCCCGCGGTGGAGGGCCAGAACTTCAGCGCCGTGCTCACGGCGCAATCGCGCTTTCGCACGCCCGACGAGTTCCGCAACATCCTGCTGCGCACCAACCGCGACGGCTCGCTGGTGCGCCTGTCGGACGTGGCGCGGGTGGAGATCGGCTCGGAGAACTACAACTTCACCGGCCGCTACAACGGCTACCCGGCCTCGGGCGTGGTGGTGCGCCTGGCGCCCACGGCCAATGCGCTGGAGGCCATCGCCGGCGTGAAGACCGCCGTCGACAAGATGCGCGACCAGTTCCCGCCCGGCGTGGACGTGTCCTATCCGCTGGACACCACGCCCTTCGTCGAGCGCGCCATCAAGGACGTGGTCAAGACGCTGGTCGAGGGCATCGTGCTGGTGGTGCTGGTGATGTTCCTGTTCCTGCAGAACTGGCGCGCCACGCTGATCCCGGCCATTGCGGTGCCGGTGGTGCTGCTGGGCACCTTCGGCGTGCTTGCGGTGGCGGGCTTCACCATCAACATGCTCACGATGTTCGGCATGGTGCTGGCCATCGGCCTGCTGGTGGACGACGCCATCGTGGTGGTGGAGAACGTCGAACGCATCATGGAAGAGGAGCACCTCTCGCCCAAGGAGGCCACGCGCAAGTCCATGGGCGAGATCACCGGCGCGCTGATCGGCATCGGCGTGGTGCTGTCGGCGGTGTTCCTGCCCATGGCCTTCTTCGGCGGCGCCACCGGCATCATCTACCGGCAGTTCTCGATCACCATCGTCTCGGCCATGGTGCTGTCGGTGCTGGTAGCGCTGGTGCTCACGCCCGCACTGTGCGCCACGCTGCTCAAGCAGCATGCCGGCGATGCGCCCAAGCCCAAGCGCACCACCGGCTTCTTCGGCGCCTTCAACCGCTTCTTCGACCGCAGCATGGACACCTACGAAGGCAGCCTGCGCAAGCGGCTGCCCCGGCGCTGGCTGTTCATGGCGATCTATGCGGTGATCTGCGCCGGCATGGCCGTGATGTTCATGCGCACGCCCACCGGCTTCCTGCCCGACGAGGATCAGGGGCGCCTGTTCGTGCAGTACAACCTGCCCGGTGGGGCTACGCTGGATCAGACCCGCGAGGTGGCCGAGCGGGTGAGCCGCTACTTCACCGAGAACGAGAAGGACACGGTCGACGGCGTGTTCGTGTCGCCCGGCTTCACCAGCGCCGGCGCCGGTCAGAACCAGGGCCAGGGCTTCATCGCCCTCAAGGACTGGGAGCAGCGCCCCGGCCGCGAGAACACCGCCTTCGCGGTGCTGGAGCGCGCCGGCAAGGCCTTCGCCGGCGACCGGCAGGCACGCATCTTCATGAGCGCGCCGCCCGCCGTCTCGGGACTGGGCAACTCGGCCGGCTTCGACCTGCAGCTGCAGAACACCAGCGCCATGGACTACGAGCGCTTCCGGGGCATCCGCGACCAGCTGCTGGCCAAGGCGCGACAAGACCCGCTGCTCACGCAGGTGCGCTTCCAGGGCCAGGAGGACCAGACCACGCTGCAGGTGGACATCGACCGCGCCAAGGCCGGCTCGCTGGGCATCACGCAGACCGACGTGAACTCGCTGCTGTCCATCACCTTCGGCGGCGCCTACGTCAACGACTTCATCGACCGCAACCGCGTCAAGCGCGTGTACCTGCAGGCCGATGCGCCCTTCCGCATGACGCCCGAGGACATCGGCATCTGGAGCCTGCGCACCAGCACCGGCGCCATGGCGCCCTTCGCCAGCGTCGCCACGCCGCGCTGGAGCTATGGCCCGATGGCGCTCACCCGTTACAACGGCCTGCCCTCCTTCAACATCCAGGGTCAGGCCGTGCGCGGCGAAAGCTCGGGCGCGGCGCTCACGCGCATGGAGCAGCTGGTGGCCGAGCTGCCGCCGGGCGTGGGCTATGCGTGGACGGGCCTGTCGTACCAGGAGAAGCTGGCCTCGGGTCAGGCGCTGTCGCTGTACCTGATCTCGCTGCTGGTGGTGTTTTTGGCGCTGGCGGCGCTGTACGAGAGCTGGACCATCCCGGTGTCGGTGCTGCTGGTGGTGCCGCTGGGCATCGTGGGCGCGCTGGTGGCGGCCAACCTGCGGGGCATGGACAACGACATCTTCTTCCAGGTGGGCCTGCTGACCACCATGGGCCTGGCGGCCAAGAACGCGATCCTGATCGTGGAGTTCGCGGCCGAGGGCGAGCGGCGCGGCCTCTCGACCTGGGACGCGGTGATCCAGGGCGCCAAGCTGCGCCTGCGGCCCATCCTGATGACCTCGCTGGCCTTCGTGGCCGGCGTGGTGCCCCTGGCCATCGCCACCGGCGCGGGCTCCGGCAGCCAGAACGCCATCGGCACCGGCGTGATCGGCGGCATGATCACCGGCACCGTGCTGGCGATCTTCTATGTGCCGCTGTTCTATCTGCTGGTGCGGTCCATCGGGCGCAGGCGGCGCGAGGCGCAGCGGGTGCAGGACGCGGCGGCCTGAGCCGCCTGCCTGCTTGCCTCATCTGCGCTGTTCTGGGCGGCGCACGGGAGCCCGTGCGGCGCAGCGGCTGAGCTGTCGAACAAATCGCCCGCGTCCTACGCACGGAAGCCTTCGACCGGGTCAGAACGCGCCCATGCCGGCCGACCCTTTTTCGCGCACCTGCCCTCCGCGCCCAGGCCCCGGCGCGGCAGGCCTGCGACGTCTTGCATGGACGCTGTCCGCGGGCACCGTCTGGCTCGCGGGCTGCCAGGGCACCGACGACCTCAGCCGCTCCGGCTGCCTGCCGCTGCGCGTGCCCGCCGCGGTGATGCTGCAGCGCGAGACCGGCCTCTACCGCGTGGGCGACGCCGAGACGCCTGTGCTGTCGGACCATCCGCGCGACACGCGCAACGACGCCTTCCATCGCCGGAGCCTTCTGCGCACGGTGCCGCCGGGCACCCGCGTGACCATCGATCGGCTGACGCAACGCTGGGGTTTCGACTCCGGCAAGGGCCGCATCAGCGCCTTCGGCACGCTCCCGAGCGGCGAGCGCTTCGAATACGGCTGGGGCGTCGGCACCGTCATCGGCCCGGCGCCATGGGAAGGGCCGGGGATGCCCAACCAGCGAACGGTCCGATGCGGAGATTGATGCGTCGACCGTCAGGCACTGCACCCGAGGAACTTCCATGACCCTTCGACGCTTCGCCCTCGCTATCAGTCTCGGACTTGCCACGGCCGCCAGCACCCATGTCATGGCCCAGTCGGTCCTGTACGTCGCGCGCCCGGCCATCGCGCTGAGCGTCAGCGACCGGGCCGCCAGCCGTCAGTCGCCCGTCGAGTTCATCGTCACCATGCCCGGCGGCAAGACCACCACCGCCACGGCCGCTCCCCAGATGGGCGGCGAACGCGCGGGTACCGTGCACTACCCCAGCGACTTCGGCAACGCCGGCATGCATGTGGGCGACTACAGCTGGACCGCCCGCATCGCCGGCAAGGTCGTGATGAGCGGCAAGTTCAGCTACCGGCCCTCGAAGGACGGGCAGTTGCTGTTCGTGCCGGGTTGAGTGAGAGCGGCCAGCCCCTTTCTGCGCTTTTCAGACTTCGTTGGGGATCAACGCATTCAGGTCGGTCACGCCCACATCCACGCCCGCCTGGAACAGCAGCGTGCTGGCCTGGCCGCGGTGGTGCGTCTGGTGGTTGAAGAAGTGCTGCAGCAGCGGACCGAAGCGCTTGGCTTGGCGGGCACCGGCGGTGTTGCCGTAGCGGACCACCTCATCGAAATGAACGGGCTCCAGCCGCCGAACCATGTCACAGATCAGGGCGTCGTTCTGCACCCTGCGCTCCCGGAGCATCGGCAGGCTGTCAGCGAGGCGGTCGCGCAGGCCCGTTGGCGCCGGCAGCGCCGAAAGCGGTCCGCGCAGTTCGGCCAGCGCCGGCAACTGGACGAAGCGGTTCAGCCAGATCAAGTCAGCCGCCACGATGTGGCCGAGCGTGGCGAACAGCGAGCCGAAGAAGGCCCCACGGTCCTCGAACAGCGCCGCCTCCGGCAGCGTGGCGGCCGCGTCGTAGAGCCGTTCGTTCATCCAGCGGTTGTAGTCCGCCATCAGGGTGCAGAGCGCAGGGGTCATGGCGCAGACTGTAGCCATGAACACCGCCGCCCCTGGCACAACTGGCGCGCCGGCCCGGCGTGGAGCGGCCCAGCGTCGTGACGCAGAACATGTGCGACCTCCACGAGCACGCCGGCACCGAGGACGTGGTCCACCTGCACGGCCCCTCTTGACGCCGCGCTACCTGAAAACGGAGGCCGAGACCGGTCCGTCGCTTCGGAGCTCCGATGGCTCCATCCAGCTCGCCGCGATGGTGCCATTCGGCCGCATCGCCAGCGAGGTGAACATCGCTGCAGAGGCACCGGCTGCCCCGACGCGGCGGGTGGCTTGCCAACCTTCGCCAGATACATAGCGTCTGGCGAAGGTGCCCTCCTGATCTCCACCATAGCCCGACTGGTAGGCTCCCCACATCAGCATCAGGTGGCCATTGCGGTCCGC
Organism: Pseudacidovorax sp.; assembly: GCF_017991995.1. Classification (GTDB taxonomy): domain Bacteria; phylum Pseudomonadota; class Gammaproteobacteria; order Burkholderiales; family Burkholderiaceae_C; genus Xenophilus. Next base: position 192,186 of record NZ_JAGOPN010000005.1, read on the forward strand.
CACGAGGCTGGGCATGCGGTTCTGCCAATACGTCCCGTTCGTCGTGCTGACCGTGGTGGCCGTGCTCCAGCCTGAGCCTGGCGTATACCGGCGATACAGGAGATCGCTGCGATAGTCGGAAAGGTACTGCTGCCAGACGGCATGGAAGCTGCCTGTGCTGTCCGCCACCAGGACCTGCCTCAACGCATTGCCGGAATCGTCCGTTTCGAGCAGCGCAGGCGTGGTCCATGTACCGCCAGTCCCACCCAGCGTGCTCCACCACAGATCGAAGCGGTAGGGCCCTCCTGCATAGACGAAGGAGTTCCACAACGCCATGACCTGGCCGGAGCCGGAAATCGCCAGTCGGGGCGCGAACGGATCGCCCAGCCGGGTGGCGCCCAGCGAAACAGCGGGCTGCCAGCCAGTGCCCAGCTCGTAGCGTGCAGCCCACACCGGCGCGTCGCTGGTCCGCTGCACCCACAGCGCATACGCGTTGCCTGCCGCATCGATCGCCACCTGCGGCTGTTCGACCTTGTCGTAAAAGCTGCTGTTGGCCGAACTGCCCAGCCGCACCGGAGCCTGCCAGCCACCCTCGACCGTGAATCGCGCCGCCCAGGCATCCGGATTGCCATAGGGTGCGACCTGCTTGGCCCACACAGCAAAACCATTGCCGTCGGCACCAACCGCCAGCGAGGCGTCCCCGACATCCAGGCCGCTGTCGAGGCGCACGGGCGTTTGCCATCCACCGTCCTTCAGGAAGCGCGATGACCATATTTCGACCCCGGACCCGTCAAATTGGGACCAGATCGCCAAACCGCCGCCTTGGCGGTCGAAACCCACCTGCGGAAGCAAGGCATTGCGGTTCCCCGGCACGCTGAGCGTTCGGAACCCGCCCCACGCGCCGCTCTCCGTCCGCGTCGCGCTGCGAATCTCATACCAGCCGCTGGATGCCTGGCTGGACCAGACGACCACGATGTTGCCTTGGCTGTCCTGCGCCGTGACCGGGTTGCCAGAAACGGCCGTCCTCTCGGCATCCAGTTGGCGAGGCGTTTCCCACACCCCATCGGCCGTGCGGAACGACCAGGATCGCTCCGCGGCCAGGCCGTTGCCGGCCAGATCCTGCAGGCCGGTTCCCGCCGTCACCGTGTAGGTGGCCAAGAGGTCGAGCGTCTGCGCTGGCGCAAAAGAGACTTTATGAAGCGTGGCGTCGTAGCTCAGGACCCCGTCCACGGCGGCGCCCGAGCGAGAAATCTGAACATTGCTGTCCGTCACCGTCGACGCGCGCAAGCCTTCGCTGAAAGTCGCCGAGATCTCCGTGGTGCGAGGTACGTCATTGCCGGCCGCGGGCACAAAGGCCAGGACGGTCGGCCGCGTCGTGTCGGCGACAGGCGGCGCCGAGGGCGATGGTGCGGGCGCGGGCGCGGGTGCGGAAGGCACGACCGGAAAGAAGCCCCCTCCTCCGCCGCCGCCTCCGCCCCCTCCACAGGCCGTCACGACGCCAGCCAGCGCCAAGGAAATCGCGTAACCCAACACCCTCATCCACATTCCCCTCATTGATTGGATTGCTCTCGGGCCGAATGGCCCGGAGTCCAAGGAATGTTAATGAAGCGCGCTATCGAATTTGATGTTGTTTATTCCCCTGAACGGACGGCGCGCGCGCCTCACCGCGTTGGGTCGAAGCATCGACGCCCGACTGGGGCAAGCCGCGCTCAACCGTCGGCGGCCACCACCGGATCCGGCGCCGGCAGATGGATCATCCCGGTGCGGAAGTCGTACTCGAACACCTCGCCATAGCGGCCCCATTCGATGGCCTGGCGCAGCACGCGCAGGGCCTCGGAGTCTTCGAGGCTCTCTCGCAGCAGGTCGAGGAAATGCTCTTCGGAGATATGCCCCTGCGGATCCTGCTCCAGGCTGTGGCGGATGTGCGCCGCCAGCGGCACGCGCTCCAGCAATTGCTGGCCGAACATGCGCTGGCGCCCTGCCCGCGCGCTGCCCGCGTAATGGCGGCCCAGCGGCGTGACCAGCAGGTCGCCTTCGGCCAGCCGGGCCAGGCCCAGCAGCGACAGGCCCTGCGTGAGCGGCAGCAGGTCGTGGTCGGTCAGCTCGGCCTCGTCGGCCAGGCGCGGAAGGTCGGCACGGCCCTGGAAGTCGTCTTCCACCAGCAGCTCCAGCAGGCCTTCCATGCGGGCCACGTCGGCCGAGGGCAGGCGCTCGGCCAGCACCGCATGCTTGGGGCCGTGGGCCGTGCCCGAGCCGCCGGCCGTCATCAGCGCATAAACCTGGTCGATCAGCATGCGCACCTCCACCGAGTCACGGTCCCGCGGGCGCGGCAACGCAATGCGCAGCTCGGCGCGCACCCGGCCCGGGTCGGCGGCGAAGACCAGCACGCGGTCGGCCATCAGCACTGCTTCCTCGATGTTGTGCGAGACGACCAGCATGGCCTGCGTGGGCATCTGACCGCCCTCCCACAGCGCCAGGATGTCGTCGCGCAGGCGCTCGCCGGTGAGCACGTCCAGGGCCGAGAAGGCCTCGTCCATCAGCAGCACGTCGGGCTCGACCACCAGGGCGCGGGCGATGCCCACGCGCTGGCGCATGCCGCCCGAGAGCTCGCGCGGCAGCGCGCCTTCGAAGCCGCCCAGGCCGATCAGCGCGATGGCTGCCGCCGCGCGCCGGGCCCGCTCGGTCTGCGGCACGCCTCGCGCTTCCAGCCCCAGTTCCACGTTCTGCTGCACCGTCAGCCAGGGAAAGAGCGCGAAGGACTGGAACACCATCGCGATGCCGCGCGCTGGCCCGTGCAGCGGCTGGCCGCGGTAGCGCACCTCGCCCCGGTCGGCCGGCACCAGGCCGGCCAGGATGCGCAGCAGCGTGGACTTGCCCGAGCCCGAGGGGCCCAGCAGGGCCACGATCTCGCCCGCGGCCAGGCGCAGGTCCACGTCCTGCAGCACGGGCCGCGCCGTGCCGTCCGCCGCCCGGAAGCCCTTGCCGACGGCGTGGAGGTCGATGATGGTGTCGCGTTCCTGAATCATCTGGTGAGGTCCTTCGCTGGCAGATTGGACGACGTTGGCGGGAGACACCGCGGAACCGGCTTCGCCGGGCCGCTGGTGTCGCCCCCGGAGGGGGGAGGCGGCTACACGAAGTGAGCAAGCAACGGGGGTGGAGCCTGAGATCTCAGAAATGCATTCTTTGTTCGGCGAGCTGGTACAGGCGCCGCCAAACGAAGTGGTTGAGCCCCATGACGAACACGCACATCACGCCGATGCCGAGCGCGATGCGTGGGAAGTCGCCCGTCGCCGTCATCTGCGCGATGTAGCTGCCCAGGCCATGGGCCTGCAGCGTGGTGTCGCCCCAGCTCACGTACTCGGCCACGATGCTGGCGTTCCAAGATCCGCCGCTGGCGGTGATGGCGCCTGTCACGAAGCTGGGGAACACGGCCGGCAGCAGGTAGCGCTTCCAGCGCAGCCAGCCGGTGAGGCCCAGGTTGCGCGCCGCATGGCGCAGTTCGGTGGGCACGCTCGACGCCCCGGCGATCACGTTGAAGAGCAGGTACCACTGCGTGCCCAACACCATCAGCGGCGACAGCCACACGTCGGGGTTGAGCTTCCAGTGCACGATCAGCAGCACCGCCACCGGGAACATCAGGTTGGCCGGAAAGGCCGCCAAAAACTGCGCCACGGCCTGCAGTCGGTCGGACCAGCGCGGGTTCATGCCGATCCACACCCCCACCGGCACCCACACCACCGCGGCGATGGCGATCAGCACCAGCACGCGAACCAGCGTGTACAGACCCAGGAGGAACACATGCCCCACCTCGCCCCAGCCCACCTCGCTGTGGATGAATCGCAGCAGCCAGACGATGGCCAGCAGCACCGCGCCCGACAGCAGCGCGTCGCCCGCGCGCTGGGCCAGCGGATTGGCCGGCCGCGGCCGGGCGCGCACCGAGGTGCCGTCGAAGCGCCGCGGAAACCACGCCAGCGTGCGCACCGCGCGGTGCGCCAGCCACTCCCCGGTGGCGCGGGTCAGGTGAGTGCGGCGCAGCCAGTCCAGCAGCCACGAGCGGCTGGCCTCGCCGCTGCCGCTTTCGTCGAAGCGGAACTTGTCGGCCCAGGCCACCAGCGGCCGGAAGAAGAGCTGGTCGTACAGCAGGATGCCGATCAGCATGCACAGGATGGCCCAGCCGATGGCGGGCAGGTCGCGCGCCTCGATGGCCATGGCGATGTACGAGCCTACGCCCGGCAGCTTGATGTTCTGGCCCGACACCGAAATGGCCTCGGAGGCCACCACGAAGAACCAGCCGCCGGACATGGACATCATCATGTTCCACAGCAGGCCCGGCATGGCGAAGGGCAGCTCCAGCCGCCAGAAGCGCTGCCAGCCCGAGAGCTGGAACACCGCCGCCGCCTCGCCCAGTTCGGCCGGCACCGTGCGCAGCGACTGGTAGAGGCTGAAGGCCATGTTCCAGGCCTGCGAGGTGAAGATGGCGAAGATGGCCGCGAACTCCACGCCCAGCAGGTTGCCCGGGAAGAGCGCGATGAAGCCGGTGACGGTGATCGACAGGAAGCCGAGGATGGGGATGGACTGCAGCACGTCCAGCAACGGCACCAGCAGCCGCTCGGCCAGCCGGTACTTGGCGGCCAGCACGGCGAAAGTACAGGCGAAGACGAGCGAGGCGCCCAGCGCGATGAACATGCGCAGCGTGGTGCGAAGAAGGTAGTACGGCAGCACGGCCGGATCCAGACTCAGCGGCAGCGGCTCGCCCACGGAATAAGGGCGCGCCATCTGCGAGGCGGCAAAGGCCAGGCCGAAGAGCACGGCCAGGATCAGGGGCAGCAGGGCCCAGTCCCAGCGGTTGCCCACGGCGCTGGAGACTTCGAGCGGCAGGAGTCGGCGGCGCATGGCGGATCGGTGCGTGGGCGGGCAGGCGGCAGGTTGGACGGACGGCGCCTGCGGCCACGCGATGGGCCAAGGCAGTGATGAAGGCGAAGGCGCGGTGCACCTCCATGCCGACAACGCACGAGGCCGGGTCGGCGTTGGCAGCCGAAGGCTGCCGGGCGGCCGTGGCCGACAAGGGCAGCGGGCGCGGCCGGCAGTCTAGGCGCCGACCTTGACTGGAACATGACGGCGCCGCTGAAGGGGCAAGGCCGGCAACGCCGCAGCACGCCTGCGCCCCGCCGCGCCCCCGGCTGACAGCGCGGCGCCCGCGGCGGTGTCAGGCTTGTGCCTGGTCACAACAACACCCCAGAACAGCTGGACCGCCTGCCATGAACGCTTCCATCGACCCGGCCGGCCGCACTGCGCCCGCCTCCGCCACCCCGCTCCAGCCCGCGTACACCGCCGAAGAAAAGCGCCGCCGCATCTTCGCCATCGTCGGCGCCTCCTCGGGCAACCTGGTGGAATGGTTCGACTTCTACGTCTATGCCTTCTCGGCGCTGTACTTCGCTGGCGCCTTCTTCCCCAAGTCCGACCCAACCGTCCAGCTGCTCAACACGGCCGGGGTGTTCGCCGCGGGCTTCCTGATGCGGCCCATCGGTGGCTGGCTGTTCGGCCGCATTGCCGACCGGCGCGGGCGCAAGACCTCGATGCTGATCTCGGTCACCATGATGTGCGCCGGCTCGCTGGTGATCGCCTTCCTGCCCACCTATGCGCAGATCGGGGCCTGGGCACCGGCGCTGCTGCTGGCCGCGCGCTTGTTCCAGGGGCTGTCGGTAGGCGGCGAGTACGGCACCACAGCCACCTACATGAGCGAGGTGGCGCTGCGCGGCCAGCGCGGCTTCTTCTCGTCCTTCCAGTACGTCACGCTGATCGGCGGTCAGCTGCTGGCGGTGCTCACCATCGTGATCCTGGAGACGATCTTCACCGAGGCCGAGCTGCGCGCCTGGGCCTGGCGCATCCCCTTCGTCGTCGGGGCGATCGCCGCGGTGGTGGCCATGTTGCTGCGCCGCTCGCTGACCGAGACGCAAGGCGCTCAGACGCGCACGAACCAGGAGGCCGGCACGCTGGCCGGGCTGTTCCGCCACCACAAGGCCGCCTTCTTCACCGTGCTGGGCTACACGGCCGGCGGCTCGCTGATCTTCTACACCTTCACCACCTACATGCAGAAGTACCTGGTCAACACGGTGGGCCTGCCCATCAAGACGACCAGCTACGTGATGACGGGCGCCCTCTTCCTCTACATGTGCATGCAGCCGCTGTTCGGCATGCTGTCGGACCGCATCGGCCGGCGCAACAACATGCTGCTGTTCGGCGCGCTGGGCACGCTGTTCACGGTGCCCATCCTCACGGCGCTGCAGCACACGAGCAGCCCCTACGTGGCCTTCGTGCTGATCGTGGTGGCGTTGGCCATCGTGAGCTTCTACACCTCGATCAGCGGCATCGTGAAGGCCGAGATGTTCCCGCCCGAGGTGCGCGCGCTGGGTGTGGGTCTGGCCTATGCGGTGGGCAATGCCGTCTTCGGCGGCTCGGCCGAATACGCCGCGCTGTGGGCCAAGTCGGCGGGCATCGAATCGAGCTTCTTCTGGTACGTGACCGTGATGATGGTCATCGCCTTCCTGGTCAGCCTGCGGCTGCCGCGGCAGGCGAGCTACCTGCACCACGACCATTGAGCAGGACGGCGCCCCGCGCCATGACGAAAAAGGCCCGCCATCGCTGGCGGGCCTTGTCGTTGGTGCGGGCCTGTCGTGATCAGTCGGCGTACACGCCGGCTTCCTTGATCACGGGGCCGAAGCGGGCGACTTCGGACTGCACGAACTTCTTGTGCTCTGCCGGGTCGCTGCGCTTGTCGCTCACCACCACGGCGCCCAGCGCTTCCTCGCGGCGGATGAAGTCCGGGTCCTTCAGCGCGGTCTTGAGCGCGTCGTTGAGCTTCTTGAGCACCGGTGCCGGCGTGCCCTTGGGCGCGTACAGGCCATGCCAGATCGTCACCTGGAAGTTCTTCAGGCCCTGCTCGTCCAGCGTCGGGATGTCCTTCAGCGCCGGGGTGTTCACCCGCTTGAGCGTGGTCACGCCATAGGCCTTCACCTTCTTGGCCTCGATCTGGCCGGTGGTGTTCGTGGTCTGGTCGCACAGCAGGTCGATCTGCCCGCCCATCAGGTCGGCGATGGCCGGCGCGGTGCCCTTGTAGGGCACGGTCGTCATCTCGGCCTTCAGCGCACTCTGGAACAGCAGGCCGCACAGGTGCGAGGCCGAGCCGATGCCGGCATTGCCGAGGTTGACCTTGCCCTTGTTGCTGGCGATCCAGGCCTGCAGCTCCTTGAAGTTGTTGGCTTCGAGCTGCGGCTTGCCGATCAGCGTCATGGGCACGTCGTTGATCATGCCCAGGTATTCGAAGTCGGTTTCCCAGTTGTAGCTGAGCTTGCGGTAGAGCACCGGCGTGGTGGCCATGCCGACGTGGGTGACCAGCAGGGTCAGGCCGTCGTTCTTGGCGCGCGCCACCTTGGCGTTGCCGATGGTGCTGCCGGCGCCGGCGGTGTTGTCCACCACGATGGTGGCGCCCAGGGCCTTCTGCATGGCCTCGGCCAGGTCGCGCGCCACCTTGTCGGTCGGGCCGCCGGCCGCGAAGGGCACGACGAAGGTGATGGTCTTGCCATCGGGGAAGTCGGCGGCCTGTGTGCCGAGGGCGAATGAGGCGGCCGCTGCCGCGGCGGCCAGGCGGAAGATGGGGGTCATGGTCGAGTCTCCTGATGTGAATGCGGATGCTGTGAGCGGCGGCAGGCCATGCGCACCTCAGCGCGGCGGCACGCGCGCCTCGACGGGCTGGGGCCGCCAGTCGAGCTGCAGGTGGCAGCCCGGCTTGCCGGCCGTGCCATAGCGCGGCTCCAGCCGGCGGCAGGCCTCGGCCAGCCCGGCGGGCGTGGGCTTGTCGCCGCGGTCGATCCAGGCGAGCAGCGCATCGAACAGGGCCGGGTATTCCGGGTCGCTCAGGTAGCTGTGCTCGCGCTCGTCGGCGAAGGTCTGCACCAGGTTCCCTTCGGTGCCTGCGGCGGTGCGGATGCGGCGGTAGGCATCCTCCAGCTCGACGAAGGCTGTCGGGTCGTGGATGGCATGCATCGTCACCGTGGGCAGCGAGGTGCGGCCGGTGGGCAGGCTGTCCGCCGCCAGGGCGCCCTGGGCCTGCGGGTCGGCCGCGTAGCGCAGCACGCCGGCGTTGAGCGCCTCGGCCTCGCCGGGCGGCGCGTCGTAGCGCACACCGACGTTGCCGAAAGGGTTGCGTCCACCCAGCCGCTTCTGCGTGAGGTCCTGGAACAGCCAGGTGGCCCAGTTGAGGTGGGCCACCAGCGTCCGCTCGGGAATCTTCACGGCCGTCAGGATGGTCTTGAGATGGGCCGCCTGCGCGGGCGAGCGCTGCGCCGCGGGCAGGCCGACGCCCGCGCAGTCGCGCACGCGCTGTGCGAGGTCCTGGCGCGTCAGCGTCGAATCCAGCGGCAGCCCCTGCCACAGCGGGTACTGCGGCTCCGAAGGCAGGGGATGGTTGCGGCACACGTACTGGTAGACCACCCGCAGGTCCAGGCGGAAGTCGTAGGCCGTGTTGCCGCCGCCCAGCACGCCGCTGGTCAGCACCAGGCCGTCGTAGGGGCTCTTGAGCCCGCCGGTCGGCGCATAGAGTTCGGCCGCCTTCGAGGCCACGCCGCCGCCATAGCTCTGGCCGTGCAGCAGCGTGCGGCGGGGTTGGCCGAAGCGGGCCACGAAGATGCGGCGCAGGCGTTCGGTGTCCTCGGCGGCCATGGTCACGCCGTAGCCGCCGCGGCGGTAGGTGGAGCCGGCCCAGGCATAGCCGGCCTTCACCGTGATGGCCCAGCGCGTCAGGTCCTCCTCGCTGCGCGAGAGCTTCGGCGGGCCGGTCTCGGGGCCGCCGTGTGCATGCATCACGAGCACGCGGTTCCAATCCCTGGGAATGGCGATCCAGTAGAAGGCGCCTGCGCCGTCGGCGCCGGTGTAGCAGCGCGCGTCCTGCGGCACGGCCTGGGGGCACGCGGCGGGCGACGGGCCTGTGGCGGCGGCCGGGCGGATGGCTTCGTCCGCATCCGCCCTGGCGGAGGCAGGAGCGGCGATGGACAGCAGGCTGGCGGTGCCGAGTACCGCCAGCAGCAAGGCCGGTCGGAAGATGGATGAGCAGTGCATCAGTGACGGACTCCAAGTTCGAGCGCCGCATTCGCGCCCGGATCGGCGACAAAGGCGAAGACGCCGCTGTTGTAGATCAGCTTGCCCGGCCGGCCCGTGCCCGCCGTGGCCACGCCGGGCACCGGCGTGTCGAAGACCAGCGTGGCGCTCGCGCTTCCCAGCTGCAGACTGGTGCCGGCGATGGCGGCGTCGCGGTTGTCGCCGTTGCTGCTGGCCGCGATGTAGCTGCCGTCGGCCGTGCCGGCAATCAGACTCTGCTGCGTGGCATGCACACGCATGCCGACATTGCCCGACCCATCGCGCACCAAGTGCAGCGGCACCGCGGCACCACCCACCAGGCCGATCACCATCGAGCCCGACAGGGTGCCGCCCGTGGTGGTGGCACCGCCGGTCGGCGCGGTGGTGTAGACGTCGAAGGCGCCGCGCGTGCCGTTGAAGCTGAGGTAGCCCTTCTCGGTCTGCGTGCAGTTGGCGTCGTAGACCATGAAGCCGCCGGTGGTGGCGTCGCGGCAGTACTGGAAGGTGCCCGCATTGCGCAGCCGCACCGCACCCGCATAGCCCGTCGCCGCGCCGGTGCCTGCCTGCTGCACGCCCGCCGCGTTGGAGATGGCGGCCACCGGGTTGAACACGGTGGGCGTGCTGCGGTTGTCGAAGGTGGTCTGGAAGGCCACGAGCGACGCGAAGCCACCGCCCACTGCTCGCGTGACACCGCCCGACAGCACCCCGCCCGGCGCGAAGGTGAACAGCGCCCCGCCCTCACCGCTCGTGTAACTGCACTGGCCCTGCGGCACCAGCGTGCCGCTGCGCTGCGTGCCGGCGGCGCGCTGGCTGCTGGCGTCGATGGTGACGGTGTAGGCCAGCGTGGCCGGGTCGATCTGCACCCGCAGCTCTTCACCGGCCATGTTGCCGCCCTTGTAGGTGGTGGCCGAGGCCGGCAGGTACTGGCATGCGAGCGGGTCGCCAACCTCGGTCACGCAGCTGTAGTTGACGGCGGCGTCCAGGCTGCCGCTGCCGCGGTACTTGGGCCAGGCCGGGAACTGGCACAGCGGCCGGGTGCGCCCGTAGCTGCCGGCCACGGTGTCCATGGCCACGGGCGTGGCCGGCGCCAGGCCCTTCTCCACCCAGGCCTCCAGCGCGCTGAGCGAATCCCAGCCCGGAATGAAGACGCCCGTGCCATGGCCCATGCCGGGCACGGTGTAGAAGCGCAGGCTTTGCGCCGCGGAGGCCGCGCCCACGGTAGCCACCACGCGGTTGTAGTAATCGATGGTGGAGTTGGGGCTGATCACCTCGTCGGCCAGGCCGTGCAGCCTGATGAGCTTGCCGCCGCGCGCGAAGAAGGGCGCCAGGTTCGGGTCGGTCGCATCGGTCAGGGCCGACACGGTGGTCACGCGCGAGGTGAATGCGCCCGGCGCCAGCGGATCGAAGGTCAGCGAATCGAAGGCCGCGTCGCGGGTGACGAAGTACTTCACCCACTGGTCGCCCGTGACGTACATGTTGGCGTCGGCCGAGGTGGCCGGGTTGCCGGGCACGGGGCGCGTGCCCAGGTCGCGGGTGGTGTACGGGCCCGCCACCAGCGCGCCTTCGAGCAGGTTGTAGCCGCCGGCCCGCGTCACGCCATTGGCCAGCGCGTAGCTGCTGAAGTCCAGCGGCGACTCGATCGTGCGCACCGTGGCCAGTTGGGCGTCCGACAGGCAGCTGTCGCCCGCGTCCGTGCCGCCGGGGCAGCGCAGCGAGGCCAGGATGGCGCTGTTGAGCTGGCGGCAGCTCTCCACGTTGCTCACGATGCTGTCGGCCGCACCGTCCAGCCGGTCGCAGGCCTGCAGCACGGTGCGCTGCACCAGCAGCGTCTTGGCCACGTTCATCCAGCCCGCGCCGCCGTTGGCGTAGAGCGCACGACCCACGGCCACGTTCGACAGCCGCGTGCCGCTGTAGTTGAGCGCCGGCTCGTTGGCGATCACGCCGTCGTAGTCGGCCGGCCAGCGCTGGATGTAGGCCAGCGCATCGCGCCCGCCGGTCGAGGTGCCGAGGAAGTAGGCCTTCGTCGGCTTGCGGCCGTAGTAGGCCAGCACCAGCGCCTGGGCCACGTCGCGCGTCTTCTTGAGCGTGAGGCCGCCGTAGTTGGCGAGCTGCTCGTCGTTGGTGGCGAAGCGGCCGTCGGTGATGCTGCTGGACTGGTGGCCGGAGTCATCGCCATAGGTGGCATAGCCCATGGCCAGCGGCGCGGCCTGGTCTGTCGGGCCGAAGCGCACGGGCTCGGTGCCGTCGATCAGCCGGCCGTTGAAGCCACCGCCGCCGAACTGGATGGTCTTGCCGTTCCAGGCCAGCGGCAGGTTGACCGCGAACTGGATGGCCTGGGCGGAGGCGTCGACCGGCTGGATGCTGCCGCGCACCTGGCAATAGTCGCCCAGGGTGTTGGCGGGATCGGTGGCGGAGATGGCCACGGCCGTGGTGACCGTGGCGCCGCCCGTGGGCAGCGAGATGGCGCTGGCAGGCAGGCTGCGGCCGGCCAGCGCTGCACAGTCGACGGTGGGCGCGGCGGGTGGCGGGCTGGCCGGCGGGGGCGTTTCGTCCGGCGCCGGTGCGGCGGCCGGCGGTGAGGACGGCAGAAAGGCGAAGCCGGCACCCCCTCCACCGCCGCCCCCGCAGGCGGCGAGCGTCAGGACAAGACTGAAGGCGGCAGCCCGGGTGCGGGAGCGCGACGGAAGCGTGGAAGCGGTGCGGGGGCCCGGGGGCTGCATGGTGATCGGTCTCCTGTGGCGGCTCGAACGCGAGGGCCGCTCTGGTTGAAGGGAATGCGCGGCGCACGATAGGCAGGCTCCGACCTAGGGTCAAATAAAATAAAACGGCACTTTCGATACCAAAAAGATATGGAGACACGCGCACTGCGCTACTTCCTGGCCGTCGCCCAGACCGGCCACATGACGCGGGCGGCCGAGCAGTTGGGCATCCAGCAACCGCCGCTTTCCGTGCAGATCAAGGCGCTGGAGCGGCAGCTGGGCATGCCCCTGTTCCGCCGCCATCCGCGCGGCGTGGCGCTGACCGATGCCGGCCGCGCCTTCCAGGCCGAGGCTGAGCGGCTGATGCAGGACATGGCGGCCATGGAGGCCCGCATGGCACGGCTGGCGCGCGGCGAGGCCGGCGTGCTGTCGGTGGGCTTCACCAGCTCGGCCGCGGCCCACCGCTTCGTGCCGCAGGCGCTGCGCGAATTCCGCCGGCAATACCCTGATGTCGAACTGCAGATCAGCGAGAACAACGCGGCCGAGCTGACCGAGGCGCTGGCCGCCGGCCGGCTGCATGGCGGCCTGCTGCGTGTGCCGGTGGCGGCACCGCCGGGGCTGGTCTTCGAGACCCTTCTGCGCGAGCCGGTGCTGGCCGCCCTGCCCATCGAACATCCGCTGGCTGCAGGGCGGACGGCGGGTCGCGCGCTGTCGCTGGCCGAACTGTGTGCGCAGCCGCTGATCCTGGTGCGCCGGGCCGGGGCGCCCGGCCTCTATGCCGAACTGCTCTCGCTGGCGCATGCGCGCGGGCTGCGGCCGCAGGTGGTGGCCGAGGTGGAACGCATGATGAGCAACCTGAACCTGGTCGCCGCGGGCGTGGGCCTGTCGGTGGTACCGGCCTCGATGGAAGGCGTGCATGCCCATGCCATCGCCTACCTGCCCCTGGCCGATGCCGAGGCGCTCGACGCGCCGCTGACCCTGGTCTCCCGCGCGGACCAGGACAACCTGCCCGCGCAGCGCTTCACGGCACTGGTGCGGGCGCTGGCCGCGCAGGAGGCCCCGCCCGCAACGACCACGCCCCCGGCACGCACGTCGCCGCGCCGCACGAAGAAGGCGCTGCCATGAGGGCCCGGCACGCCACTGCGCACAGCAGGCGCAACGCGGACGACGCCGAAGGCGGCTCGCCGGGCGCGAGCGACCCCCTGCCTCGCCGCACCGTCGCCGCCGGCCTGGCCGCCTGCGCGCTGGGCCTCGTCGGCCCGCGTCACGCTGCCTTCGCCGACGAAATGCCCGACTGGCCGCGCCGTCCGCTGCGGCTGATCGTCGTCTACCCACCCGGCGGCGTGAGCGACGGCATGGCGCGTGCCCTGGCCGAGCCGCTGTCGCAGGCGCTGGGTGTGCCGGTGGTGGTCGACAACCGGGCCGGTGCCGGCGGCAGCGTGGGCCTGGCCCTGCTGTCCCGCGCGCCGGCCGACGGCCACACGCTGGCCTTCTCCGCTATCAGCCCGCTGACGCTGCAGCCCCTGATCGGCCCTGTGCCCTACGAGCCGCTGCGTGCCTTCGCGCCGGTGATCGGCGTGATGCACACGCCCGTGCTGGTGGTGGGCACGCCGGCCTTCGCGGGCCGGGGCTTCGAGGCCCTGATCGCCCAGGCCCGCCAGTCCCCCGGCCGGCTGCGCTGGGCCACCTCGGGCGTCGCCACCCTCGGCCACCTGGTGCTAGCCCAGGTGCGCGCCGTCAGCGGCACGGCCATCGTGCATGTGCCCTACCACGGCGGCGGGCCGCAGCTCACCGATGCCCTGGGCGGCCAGTTCGAGGTGCTGTCGACCAACGTGGCGGCGCAGCAGTTGCAGTACATCGCGGACGGCCGGCTGCAGGCGCTGGCCGTGGGCGCGCCGCGGCGCATCGACGCCCTGCCCGGTGTGCCCACGCTGGCCGAGCTGGGCTACCCGGACGCCAACCGCGACTCGCTCTTCGGGCTCTTCGCGCCCGCAGACACGCCTGCGCCGGTGGTGCAGCGGATCAACCGGGAAGTCGAGCGCCTGCTGCGGCAGGACGACACCCTGCGCCGCCGCCTGCGCGAGGCCCACAACCTGCCGGCCGGCGGCAGCGCCGAGGACTTCTTGCGCGAGATCGCCGCCGACCGGCGCCGCAACCGGGCGCTGGTGGCCGCACGGCCTGCCGCCTTCGACTAAGAAGGTGAGCGACCCGGGCGCGACGCCCGGTCAGCGGCGCCGGGCCGGGGCGGTGGTGCGCGGTGGAGGGGGCGGTTCGGCTGGCGTTGCCTGTGGCGCCGGTGCCGCTGGTGCCGGCGTTGACGGAGTTCCCGGCGCGGGATTTCCATAGCCGTTGAGGAACGCATCGATGGCGCGCCGTGCACAGGTCCGCAACTGGGTCCGGGTCCACTTCTGCTCGAAGCCCAGCATCCGGGGCAGCATCGTCTCCGCGTCGAGCAGTGCGCTCAGGTGCTGTGCGGCGGTGTGCGGATCGGACCGGCGCAGGCTGCCGCGCTGCATGTGCAGCTCCAGGAAGGCCGCCAGTTCCTGCCCGCCCTTCCTCGGTCCTTGCTCGTAGAACTGCCGGCCCACATCGCTGCGGCCCGCCTCGGCAATCACGGCGCGCAGCGCCTGGACGGCCTCGGGCGAGCAGGCGGCGATGAGGAACTTCTCTCCATAGCGGCGCAGCGCCGGCTCGAACTCGTCGTCTTCCTTGCCGAGCGCGTCGAAGATCGGCTCGAAGTGCGACTCCGCCGCGGCGATGGTCACGGCCACGAAGAGCTCGTCCTTGGAGCTGAAGTAGCCGTACAGCGTGGCCTTCGAACTCGCGGCCCGCGCCGCGATGTCCCCCATCGAGGCGCCCTCGAACCCCTTCTCGCGGAACACCTGCGATGCAGCCAGCAGCAGCATGTCTCGTTTGGCTTTGGTCTTGACCCTCAATTCGATTCCTTTTCCGAACTCACCCGTTCATTATTGGTTGACGAGCGAGGGTCGTCAAACTACATTGCGGTCTTAACGGTACCGTACGGTACGGTATTGAAAACTGAACTCACGGCCGGTGCCGCGCTTCCATGGAGGAAAAACAATGCGTCCCTCTCTCACATTCGTCTCGACCATCGCGGTCGCGCTGGCGTCCGCCTGCGTCCTGGTCGCCTGCGGCAAGCCGCCGGGCGGACCACCGCCCGCGGCCGGCATGCCGGAGGTGGGCGTCATCACGCTGCAGCCGCAGCGGCTGGCCGTCACCACCGAGCTTCCGGGCCGCACGTCCGCCTCGCTGGTGGCGGACGTCCGCCCGCAGGTGACCGGCATCGTCAAGGCACGCAAGTTCCGCGAGGGCGGCGACGTCAAGGCCGGCGAGACGCTCTACCAGATCGACCCCGCCACCTACCAGGCGCAGTACGACGCCAACGTCGCGGCGCTGGCCAAGGCGCGCGCCAGCCTGACCACCACCCGGCTCAAAGCCCAGCGCTACAAGGAACTGGTGGCCATCAAGGCGGTGAGCCAGCAGGACTACGACGATGCGGCCGCGGCGCTGGAACAGGGCGAGGCCGACGTGGCCTCCGCCAAGGCCAATGTCGAGACCAGCCGCATCAACCTGGCCTATGCGCGCATCGAGGCACCGATCTCCGGCCGCATCGGCAAGTCTTCCGTGACGCCCGGCGCCCTGGTCACCGCCAACCAGTCGACGGCGCTGGCCACCATCCAGCAGCTCGATCCGATCTACGTGGATGTCACCCAGTCCAGCGCCGACCTGCTTCAACTGCGCCAGGCCATGGCCCGCGGCGACCTGCAGACCGGCGCCGCCGGCGCCGCGCGCGTGCGGCTGCTGCTGGAGGACGGCAGCGACTATCCGCTGGAAGGCAAGCTGGAGTTCTCCGACATCACGGTCGACACCTCGACGGGTGCCATCACGCTGCGCGCCCTCTTCCCCAACCCGCAGGGCGTGCTGTTGCCCGGCATGTACGTGCGTGCCGTGCTCCAGCAGGGGGTAAAGAGCGACGCGCTGATGGTGCCGCAGCAGGCGGTGGTGCGCGACGGGGGCGGCCGGCCGATGGTCTATGTGGTCGGCGAGCAGCACAAGCTGCAGCGCCGCATGATCGAGACCGGCCGTGAGATGGGCGACCAGTGGGTGGTCCGCTCGGGCCTGCAGGCCGGCGACGTGCTGGTGGTCGACGGGCTGCAGCGCGCCGCGCCCGGCGTGGAGGTCAAGACCACGCCGTGGACGGCTGCGCCCGCGCCCGCCGCCAAGGCGGCCTCGGCCCGCTGATCCCCGGGGAGCACCATGTCACGCTTCTTCATCGACCGCCCCATCTTCGCGTGGGTGCTGGCGATCCTGGTCATGCTGGGCGGGCTGCTGTCCGTCTTCACGCTGCCCATCGCGCAGTACCCGAGCATCGCGCCGCCCGCGATCTCCATTTCCGCCAACTATCCGGGCGCCTCCGCCAAGACGGTGGAAGACACCGTCACCCAGGTCATCGAGCAGAAGATGAAGGGCCTGGACCGCTTGAGCTACATGAGCTCGACCAGCGAGTCCACGGGCGCCGTCACCATCACGCTGACCTTCGAGAACGGCACCGACCCGGACACCGCCCAGGTGCAGGTCCAGAACAAGCTCTCGCTGGCCACGGCCCTGCTGCCGCAGGAAGTGCAGCAGCAGGGCGTGACGGTGTCCAAGGCCGTCACCAACTTCCTGACCGTGCTGGCCTTCACCTCGGAGGACGGCAGCATGACCGGCTCCGACCTCTCGGACTATGTCGCCGCCAACGTGCAGGACGCCATCAGCCGCGTGGAAGGCGTGGGCGACATCACGCTGTTCGGCTCGCAGTACGCCATGCGCGTCTGGCTGAACCCGGACAAGCTGGCCAGCTTCGGCCTCACGCCCCTGGACGTGCAGACCGCCATCCAGGCGCAGAACGCCCAGGTGTCCTCCGGCCAGATCGGCGGCCTGCCGGCCTCGGGCAACCAGCAGATCAATGCCACCATCACCTCGCAGACCCGCCTGAAGACGGCCGCCGAGTTCGAGGATGTGCTGCTGCGCACGCTGACCAACGGCGCCCAGGTGCGCCTGCGCGACGTCGCCCGCATCGAACTGGGCAGCGAGTCCTACGCCTCCACCGCCCGCTACAACGGCAAGCCGGCGGCCGGCCTGGCGATCAAGCTGGCCACCGGCGCCAACGCACTCGACACCATCCGGGCCATCGACACGCGCATGGCGGAGCTGTCCAAGTTCTTCCCGGCGGGCATGAAGGTGCAGAAGCCCTACGACACCACGCCCTTCGTGCGCATCTCCATCGAGGAGGTGGTCAAGACGCTGGCCGAGGCCGTGGTGCTGGTGTTCCTGGTCATGTACCTGTTCCTGCAGAACTTCCGGGCCACGCTGATTCCCACGATCGCGGTGCCGGTGGTGCTGCTGGGCACCTTCGGCGTGCTGGCCGTCTTCGGCTTCACGATCAACACGCTGACCATGTTCGCGATGGTGCTGGCCATCGGCCTGCTGGTGGACGACGCCATCGTGGTGGTCGAGAACGTCGAGCGGGTCATGAGCGAGGAGCACCTGTCGCCCAAGGAGGCCGCGCGCAAGTCCATGGGGCAGATCACCGGCGCCCTGGTGGGCGTGGCGCTGGTGCTGGCGGCGGTGTTCGTGCCCATGGCCTTCTTCGGCGGCTCGGTCGGCGTGATCTACCGCCAGTTCTCCATCACCATCGTGTCGGCCATGACGCTGTCGGTGCTGGTGGCCATGGTGCTCACGCCCGCGCTGTGCGCCACGCTGCTCAAGCCCGTGGCGGGCGATCATGCGCTGGCCACCAAGGGCTTCTTCGGCTGGTTCAACCGCACCTTCGATCGCGGCCAGCGCGGCTATCAGGGCGTGGTGCGCCATGTGCTGCGCAAGGGCTGGCGCTACATGGTGCTGTACGCCGTGATGACGGCGGCCGTGGTGGCCGTGTTCCTGAAGGTGCCGGCGGGCTTCCTGCCGGACGAGGACCAAGGCTCGGCCTTCATCCTGGTGCAGTTGCCGCCCGGCGCCACCAGCGCGCGGACCGACGAGGTGCTGCGCAAGGTGGAACATCACCTGCTCGTCGACCAGAAGGATGCGGTCGACGGCGTGTTCTCGGTCAACGGCTTCAGCTTTGCCGGCAGCGGCCAGAGCACCGGCATGGCCTTCGTCAAGCTCAAGCCGTGGGACGAACGCCAGGGCGAGGCGCTGAGCGTCTCGGCCGTGACGACCAAGGCGACGATGTACTTCAACACGCTGCGTGGCGCACGGGTCTTCGCCTTCTCGCCGCCCGCCGTGGCCGAGCTGGGCAACGCCACCGGCTTCGACCTGATGCTGCAGGACCGAGCCAACCTCGGCCACGACGCCCTGATGAAGGCGCGCAACCAGTTGCTGGGCGAACTGTCCGCCGACAAGCGCCTGGTGGCGGTGCGGCCCAACGGGCAGGAGGACGCGCCGGAGCTGCGGCTCGACATCGATCCGCACAAGGCCCAGGCCCTGGGCCTGTCCATCGCCGACATCAACAGCACGCTGTCCACCGCCTGGGGCAGCAGCTACGTCAACGACTTCCTCGACCGTGGCCGTGTGAAGAAGGTGATGCTGCAGGCCGATGCCCCCTACCGCATGCAGCCCGGCGACATCGACCGCTGGTACGTGCGCAACGCCAGCGGCGCCATGGTGCCCTTCTCTGCCTTCGCCACGGCACGCTGGACCAGCGGCTCGCCACGGCTGGAGCGCTACAACGGCTTCCCGTCGAGCGAGATCCTGGGCATGGCGCTGCCGGGCACCGCGTCCAGCGGCGAGGCGCTGGCCATCGTCGAGCAGGCCGTGGCCAAACTGCCGCCGGGCTTCGGCTTCGAATGGACCGGCATCTCACGCCAGGAGAAGGCGTCGAGCGGCCAGACCGGGCTGCTGTACGGGCTGTCGATCCTCTTCGTCTTCCTGTGCCTGGCAGCGCTGTACGAGAGCTGGGCGATCCCGCTGTCCGTGATCATGGTGGTGCCGCTGGGGCTGCTGGGAACGCTGGCGGCCGCCCTGCTCACCTGGAAGATGAACGACGTGTACTTCCAGGTCGGCCTGCTCACCACCATCGGCCTGGCGTCGAAGAACGCCATCCTGATCGTGGAATTCGCCAAGGACCTGCATGCCCGTGGCGCCAGTCTGGTCGACGCCGCCCTCGAAGGCGCACGGCTGCGCCTGCGGCCGATCCTGATGACCTCGCTGGCCTTCATCCTGGGCGTGCTGCCGCTGGTGTTCGGCCACGGTGCCGGCGCCGGCGCGCAGAACGCGCTGGGCACGGCAGTGGTGGGCGGCATGGTCTCGGGCACCGTGCTCGCGATCCTCTTCGTGCCGCTGTTCTTCGTGGTGGTGCTGGGCACGGTGGAACGCCGTGGCCCACGCCATCCATCCCCTCAACCCGTTGCCGGTGCCCTGCCGGCCGAAGGAACCTGAGATGCGCCGCATCGCCTTCACCCTCGCCCCCGTGGCGTTGGCCGCGGCCCTGGCCGGCTGCAGCCTGATGCCGGCCTACGAGCGGCCCGCCCTTCCCGTGCAGGACGCCTACGCCGGGGACGCCGGCGCCGCCGGCACCGCTGCCGAGCAGGCCGTGGCCGACATCGGCTGGCGCGACGTGTTCCGCTCGCCGCAATTGCAGCAGCTCATCGCCATGAGCCTGGCCAACAACCGCGACCTGCGCGTCGCGGTGCTCAACATCGAGAAGGCCCGCGCCCAGTACCAGGTGCAGGATGCGGCGCGTCTGCCCACGGTCAGCGCGACGGCCAGCGGCACCGGCAGCCGCACGCCGGCCGACCTGTCCTCGACGGGCGATGCGCTGATCGCCCACCAGTCCAGCGTGTCGCTGGGCATCAGCGCCTACGAGCTGGACCTGTTCGGCCGCGTGCGCAGCCTGAGCGCACAGGCGCTGCAGGAGTTCCTGTCGACCAGCGAGGCCCGGCGTGCCACGCAGGTGACGCTGGTGTCCGAGGTGGCCACCGCCTATCTGACGCTCGCCGCCGACCAGGACCGGCTGACCCTGGCACGCCAGACCCTGGCGGACCAGAGCGAGGCGCTCGCCCTGCAACGGCGCCTGCAGGACCTCGGCCAGGCCTCCGCGCTCACCGTCAGCCAGGCACGCACCAGCGTGGAAACCGCCCGCGTCGACGTCGAAAGCTACACCTCGCAGGTGGCGCAGGACCGCAACGCGCTGGTGTTGCTGATCGGCGCGCCGGTGCCCGACGCGCTGCTGCCCGATTCGCTCCTGGCTGCGGCCGACCTGACCGAAGGGCAGCTCGCGACCATCCCGCCCGGCCTGCCCTCGCAGTTGCTGCAGCGCCGGCCCGACATCGTGGAGGCCGAGCACGACCTCAAGGCCGCCAATGCGTACATCGGCGCCGCCCGTGCGGCCTTCTACCCGCGCATCAGCCTGACGGCCTCGGCCGGCACGGCCAGCAGCGAACTGTCGCACCTGTTCAAGGCCGGCTCGGGCGCCTGGACCTTCGCGCCCCAGATCAGCGTGCCCATCTTCGATGCGGGCACCAACCGCGCCAATCTGGCCGCGGCCAAGGCAAGCCGCGACATCGCCCAGGCCCAGTACGAGAAGGCGATCCAGACCGCCTTCCGCGAGGTGTCGGATGCACTCGTGCAACGCGGCGCGTTGTCGCGTCAACTCGACGCCCAGCGCGCGCTGGTGGAGGCCAACGCCGACAGCTACCGCCTCTCGCAGGCCAGGTTCAAGGCCGGCGTGGACAGCCACCTGACCGTGCTGAGCTCGCAGCTGTCGCTCTACGCCGCACAGCAGAACCTCATCGGCACGCAGCTGTCGCAGATGACGAACCTGGTGACCTTCTACCGCACGCTGGGGGGTGGCTGGTCGGAGCGCTCCGAGCCCGTGGTGGCGCAGGCGCCGCGCTGAAGCCGGGTGCCGTCGCCCCGGCCCGTGGCGTGCCGCTCGCCTCAGAACGCCACGTTGAGGGTCGCGCGCACGCCATTGCTCCTGGCGCGGCTGGCAAGCTGACCGGTGTAGGCGAGGCGGAGCGAGACATTTGTCTGGACCTTCGTGGACAGTCCCGCCTCGATCACTGCAGCATCCTTGACGATCGGCAGGCCGGAGATGCCGAATGCGTTGGAACCCGCGAAGTTCAACGTGCTTCCCAGGTCGGTATCGCCCCACGCATGCCGCCACGCGACCGAGCCGCTGACCGTCAGCGTGCGATTGCCGAGGGTGAAGTCGTTCGCGCCACGCAGGCCCAGGGTCGAGTAGGTCACATCATCATGGCCGCTGCTCGCCGTCAGCGCGGAAAGTCCGCCCCTTTCGGTAAAACCTTCGCTATGTACCCTCATATAGGCAAGGCCGGCGAAGGGCTCCACCTGGGCCGAACCGACATCGATGCGATAGCCCACATCGCCAAAGGCCTGCAAGACACCGGCGTGGTACGCGCCCGAGAGCCGATCGGCGAAGCCGGTGAAGGCAACGTTCCGCTGGGTGCTGACGTCGCTCCAGGTGTACGTGGTCCCGACGCGGATGCCGAGCGCGCCGAGCTGCGTGCCGCCGTAGCTGCCCAGGGTGTAGTTGTCGGATGAGCCGGTGGCATTGCGACCGTCCGTGTCGTAGGTGGCGCGGCTGTAACCCGCCAGCAGACCGAAGCGGGCGCCATCCAGGATGCGCACATCCCCGCCGATGACGAAGCCACTGGTGTCATGGGTGAGCGATGCCGCATTGCCATTGCCGTCGGCATGACCCCAGCTGCCATGGCTGTTCGCCCACACGGTGAGCCCGTTGGCGCCCCCGGTGGCGGCGGTCGGTCCCGCCTGTGGGGCGACGCCGCCGAAAGCCGAGGACAAACGCTCGATGGCCGCGAGCCGCACCAGTCGGCTGTCCTCGATCATCGCGCCCTTGATGGTCGAATAGAGATCGCCAGAAAGCTGATCGAAGGCCACGCGCGCTTCCGCGTCGGTCTGGAGATTCCCGATGGCCGCTCGAAGGGCGCCGTGCGTCGGCAGGCTCTGCAGACCCGCCGCGGTTGCTGCCTGGTTTGCAGTCGCAGCGGCGCTTGCGAAGGTGCGGGTCTGCTTCGCTTCGAGATAGACGTGATTGGCGTCGTAGTCGGCCGCCAGTGCGTAGAAGGCGGAAATCGCCGTGTCGCCGGTCAGCGTGTAGGTGCCGGTCACCCCGCCGTTGGCGGTCAGCACCGTGTATCGATCATCGAGCGCGTAGGCGCCGGACGACCCGTATTTCCGCACGTTGAGGATCGCCCCGTTGTCGATTGCAGCCGTGCCGTTGATCGCGATGCGGTCGGACGTCGCGCTGCCGGGGATCACCTCGGCGTCGTACGTCGCGCCGCCGGCCTGGTGGTAGTTGCCTGCAACCGAGAGGGTTCCAGGGCTGTTGCCCGGGGCGATGGTCGAGCCGGAAAGCGCTGTCAGGCTCCCCACGGTGCCGGAACCCGAGAGCCTGGCACCCGGCTGCACCTGCACGGCCGAAGCCGCGATCGACCCGTTCACCTTGAGCTCGCCGGCGGCAATGATCGTCGCACCGCTGAAGGAGGACGAGTCGCTGGTCAGGTCCAATGTGCCGGCCCCTGTCTTCGTCAGCGTGCCGTTGCCGGAGATGACATTGCCGAAGGTCGCATTCGCCGCCTGGTCGAGCACCAGCGCGGCGTTGTCGACGATGGCCCCGGTGCCGAAGCTGGTCGCCGTCCCGGTCAGCGTTCCACCCGAGAGGGTGGTGCCGCCGGCGTAGGTGTTGTTGCCGGTGAAGGTGTTCTCGCCGCTCGACACGATCACCTGCCCATTGCCGACGATGTCCGGCGCAAGGACGTAGCCGGCCGTGGTGTGATTCAGCACCAGCCGGCTGTCGCCGTCACCGAGCACGATCTGGGCGGCGTCGATGGTGCCGGCGGCCGCAGCGGCCTCGCCCGCGGCCGCGCCGATGTTGAGCACGCCCGTCGAACCCGCCAGGTAGCCCACCTTCACCGCCGCGGCATGGATCTGCGCGCCGTCGGACAGCGTCAGTTCGCCCTTGCCTTCTGCCCCGACGTAGAGATTGCTGTCCATCCGGATCTGCGAGCCGCTGCCGCTGAGCGTCACCTTGCCCTCGGATCCGGCTTCGTTGCCGATGTAAAGCCGATAGCCGGTCACGGAGCCGCCGTCGGTCACGCTGAGGGTGCCGCGGCCGAGTCGACCGACATTCATGTAGCCGGAATAGGCGATGCTGTCGTCGACGACCGCCGACCAGTCCGAGCCTGCTCCGGAAACGCTCATCGATCCAGTGGAGCCGGCCAGGTCGCCCAGCGTCCCCTGCAGCGCCCGGATACGGCCGCCCTCGCCGAGATCGACGGTGGCGGTCGAGCCCGCTTCATAGCCGGCGATGAACGAGCCGGACAGAGCCAGCGCAGATCCCGCGCCCGTGACTTCGAGACGCGAATTGGATCCGTCCAATGTCGCCACATAGCCGCCGACGGCGCTGACGCTGCCGCCATCCTTGATCGTGAGCGTGCCCTGTCCGGCATTGCCGACATAGAGGTTGCCTGTGCTGGCCCAACTGCTGCCGGCTCCGGAAACCAGCGCCTGGCCAGTGCCGGTGGCGTCGGTGCCGATCGTCGTATTGCCCGATGTCACCGAACCACCGTTGAGGATCGACAGCGACCCGGTGCCGCCGACGCCGATGTTCAGATTGCCCGAACCCAGTTGCCAGCGGGATCCGGGGCCATCGACGACGACGGTGCCCGAACTGCCGCTGGCATGGCCGACTTGCGCCGACGCGCTGGTCACGGTTCCTGCCGCCGTGATGTTCACGAGGCCGGTTCCGCCTTCGCCGATGAAAAGTGCGCCGGTGTTCGTCCAGCTTCCGCCGGAGACCCGGATCGACCCCGAAGCACCGGCGTTGTAGCCCAGCGTGACGGACCCGGAGTTCAAGGTGCCAGCGACGTTCAGGTTGCCGGTGTTGACAATGCCGATCAGGAGCGCGTCGACCGTCCCCGTTTCACCGGACTGGATCTGCGGGCCAGCCGAATCGATACGCGCCGAATCGGCGGACCCGGGGTGATGGTTGTCCCACACCCAGTTGCTGTCGAGAAACCAATTGCCGCTGGCGGGACCATTCCAGTAGACGCTGTCCGCATGCGCGGCCTGCCCCAGCAGCGCACCCCAGACAGCCAATGCAATGCAACTGGCCGATGCCTGAAATGGCGGGCGACCGCCGCGCTGGAAATTCGACCTCTTGACGATGATCCTGTTCGACATGCCCGCTTCCTGTTCTCGATGCTGAAGAGTCCGGAAGCGTGGCGTGGACTCGGGATGGAAGCCCGGCTGTGCTGTCTTGTTGCGGCTGTCCGAAACCACACGTCCGAAGATGAGTGGCCCGCAGAATACGCACGCCGCGGAAGCACTTTCTTTTGCATCCGCAGGGAAAACTTTGTCTTTGACATTTATGACGGAACCACTGACAGCGCCTCCCACATCGCAACGCAAGGCGGGGGCCACGGCCCCAGGTCACGCGGCAGGAAACGCGAGACCAGGCAACATGGCCCGCTTCACCTGGGGACGCTTCTCGCAGTTGGCCGAGGTGCTCGGTCTGAACGAAACCGGCGTAGTCGTGGATCGCCGGCGCAATGCCGAGTTCGGCACGCTGGATCTGGGGGCCGACGCAGGCCAGGGCACCCTCGAATACCTGCACACGCCCGACATGCGCGTCGTCGTCTCCCACTGCACATTCGGAACGGGCAGGCGTTATGAGATCGCCGACGACGGGTTCATCCGCTTTCATTTCGGAAGCGAGCTGTCCGTTCAGACCTGGCTGCGAGATGATCCGTTCGGTGACATCGCGGACAGCCCCGCTGGTGTGTTGATCGCACGCCCGGATCAGGTGATGCAGGAGTGCATCGCGGCGCAGAAGCGCCAGAGCTTCATCAGCATTGCCGTTCGGCCGGAATGGCTCCCCGCTCAGTTCGGGGTTCAGCTGCCGGATCAGCTTCGATGGGAGGAGGCGGCGCACACACCGGGCGCACACCATCATCCCGTCCGGTATGGGCCCGAATTGCGACAGACGGCCAGCGAATTGATCGCTCGACGGCTCCCCTGGGAGTTGCGATCCGCATTCGTCGCCATCAAGGCCCAGGAGATGCTCATTCTCGCCCTGGGCGATCTGGTCAGTGCCCCACAGCAGCGTCCTGGCCGCATGAGCGAACGCGATCGCGCAGCCATCCGGTCGGCCAGGGAAATACTGACCCGATCCATCGCCGCTGCACCCGACATCCCCAGGCTCAGCCGGCGCGTGGGCATCAATCGGACCAAGCTTTTCTACGGCTTCAAGCAGATGTACGGCATGTCCGTCACCGCGTTCATGCACGGGCAACGCATGGACGAGGCCCACCGCCTTCTCGTCGACACCGACATGTCGATCTCCAGCATCGCCACGGCCGTCGGCTACAGGCACGCCTGCAACTTCTCAACCCGCTTCAAGGCGCATTTCGATTGCTCGCCAGGCGATTGCCGGGCGCGGGGCCGGGGCCAGTCCGGCCAGTCCTAGGGATGCTCCTCGCGAATGCGGACACCCTGGGCATCTGCGAAGGTTGTCGATCGCTTCGCGAAGCGCATCCCTAGGCTGCGCGCTTGAGCGTGATGGCCTTTTCCGGGCAGGCGGCCACGCAGGCCCCACAGGCCTGGCAGGCGTCGGCATTGGGCGTGAACGCGGTGCGCCGCCCATGCGCCCAGAGCTTGAACTTGATGAGCGCCGGCATCTGGGCAAACACGTCGTCCGGCAGGCGCCCGACCTCGAACACGTCGAAGGGGCACACGGTGACGCAGTCGCCCTTGCCTTCGCATCGGCGGGCATCGACGACCGGCACGATCGTCCCGGGACTGGCCTTGCAATCGGCGGCTTCTTTCTGGCGTGGCATGACGGCTTCTCCTCAAAGAATCAATGGTGGGACATCCGCCTGGAGCGGCACGGGCGAGGCGAGCCGGCCCATCTCGCCCGCCTCGAAGCGCCGGACCGCGGCAACGATCTGATCGGCGTTGTTCATGATGAAGGGGCCGCGGGCCACAACCGGCTCGTGGATCTCCTTGGCGGCCAGCACCAGCACCCGACCACCGGGACGGCCCTGCAGCTGCACGATGCCGCCGCCACGCACGGCCGCAGCCTCGCCCGCCTGCAGTTCGACGACGGCATCGCCGCCGTCGGCACGCAGGCCTACCTCGCCCGACTGCGCATAGAACAGGCCGAACTGCCCGGCCATCAGCGGAATGTCCACGCCCTTGCGAAGCGCCACGTCGAGCAGCGTGAACGGCTCGGCAGGCACTAGCGCGGAGGCCACCTCGCCGTAGCGGCCGACCACCACCCGGATCTGGTCGCCCCGGCCGTTCTGCCACCTGGGCACGTCCTTGCCGTCGAGCCACATCACGGACGGCACGATGGTCTTGCGGGCGGCGCTCAGGTTCACGAAGATCTGCGCGCCATGCAGCGACCGGGCCGGATCGGCCGGCAGCTCGTGGTGCATCACGCCGCGGCCTGCCTGGGTCCAGACGATGCCGCCCGGTCCGACCACGATGTCGTTGCCCAGCGAGTCCCGGGAGCGCGCCGCGCCCTCGGAGTCCTCGAACAGGTAGGTCACCGCCGAGAAGCCCGCGTGCGGATGCGGACCGAAGGCGCGCTCACCGACACGGAAGTCGTCGAAGTTCAGGATCGGCGACGAAGCGAGTCCGCGTTCGTGCAAGACGAAGCTCTGCACCGAGAAACCTGGGGAGGCCATGCGGCGGCCCTCCCCCAGGAACAGGATTTCCGTGGTCATGGACACGTCCTTGGGGCAAGTAAGGGGGGTCTCGGGCGGCGGTCGCGCGCTCAGGCTGCCAGCCGCGCGATGTCCTGTCCGGCGCTGTCGAACGCCTGGCTCTTGAACGCTTCGCCCATGGCCACGCCTTCGGCGCGGACAAAGCGGATGTCCTGCACGCCCAGGAAGCCAAAGATCGTGCGCAGGTAGGTTTCCTGGTGATCGAACGACGCCATCGGCGTGCCTTCGCTGAAGATGCCGCCGCGGGCCGAGGCAATGATCACCTTCTTGCCGCCACAGAGGCCGGCGGGACCCTTGTCGCTGTACTGGAAGGTCTTGCCCGCCACGCAGATGCGGTCGAACCAGGCCTTCAGCTGCGAGGGGATGCCCAGGTTGTACATGGGCACGCCGATGACCACGAGGTCGGCGTCGAGGAAGGCGTCGAGCGCGCGCGTGCCAGCGGCCAGGTCGGCCTGCAGCTCGGCGGAGACCGGGCCGCCGTGCTGGGCAGCGATGTGGGCCTTGCCCAGGTGGGCCAAAGGCGTCTCGCCCAGATCCAGACGCGTGACCTGGATGTCCTGGTTGGCGGCCTTGAGATGCGCCACGACCTTGGCGGAAAGCTCACGACTGACCGAGTGGTCGCCAAGGATGCTGGAGTCGATGTGCAGCAGATTCATGTCGGGGTCCAAGCTGGTGGGAGTTGAGGATGAGCTGGACGATAAGAAACGCCGATTGATCTGTGTAGACTATATTTTTCGATAAATACCATCGCATCGAACGATATGTTGGACGCCGTCACCCTTGACCAACTGCGCACCTTCATTGCGGCGGCCGACACCGGCAGCTTCTCGGCCGCCGGCCGTCAGTTGGGACGCGCCCAGTCGGTGGTCAGCCAGACCCTGGCCAACCTGGAGGGCCAATTGAACGTCCGGCTCTTCGACCGCACGCACCGCCGCCCCACCCTGACGCTCGCCGGGCGCGCGCTGCTGGTGGATGCACGGCTGGTGGCCAGCGACATGGACCGACTCAAGGCTCGGGCCAAGGAGATGGAGGCCGGGCTGGAGCCGGCGCTGAACATCGTGGCGCATGTCTTTCTGCCCACCGAAGTGCTGACCCGGGCCGTGGCCGCATTCCACCGGCAGTTCCCGCGCACGCCGCTGACCATCTCGGTGGAAGGCATGGGCGCCGTGATCGAACCGGTGATCGAGGGGCGCAGTTCCTTCGGCATCCGCGCGCCACTGCTGTCGCCGCATCCGGAGTTGACGAGCGAGCACCTGATGGCCGTGCCCTACCTGATGGTGGCTGCCCCCTCGCATCCGCTGGCGCAGCACCCACAGCCACTGCCTACGCGGCTGCTCCAGGAACATGTGCAACTGGTGCTGAGCGACCGCTCGCGCCTCCCGAACCAGGTGGATGCAGGCGTCATCTCGCCCCTGACCTGGCGCACCTCGGACCTTGGCGCCAAGCATGCCTTCCTGAAGGCCGGCCTGGGCTGGGGCGGCATGCCGCTGCCGGTGATCCAGGCTGACCTGCAGGCCGGGCGTCTGGTCGCGCTGGAGTTCGAGGAATCGCGCGCCAACGTCAGCATGTCGCTGGCCGCCTTCTACCGCACCGACTCGCCGCCGGGCCCGGCGGGCCGCTGGCTGCTGGACGAATTCAAGCGCAGCGCCAAGGCGGTGGATGCGGACCCGGCAGCGCCCGGAGCCACTCCTCAGGGCATGGGCGGGTAGATCAGTTCGGCCGCCTGCCGTGCGTCGGCGAAGGCCAGCAACCGCGCGGCGAGTTCGTGGGGTTCGATCTCGGGAATCGAGAAACCCGGCGGCAGGTCGAAGCGGACGGCACCCGACGCCATGGCGGTATGCCAGCCACTCTGGCGGATCACGGCAGAAAGCACCAGCATGCCGACATGGATGCCTTCGCGCGCCATTTCGCCATGCAGCGAGTGCAGGTAGTTGCGCGCCGCGGCCAGCGCGCGACCGGGCCCGCTCATGTACGGCATGCCGTGGATGGCCGAGCCGCCCAGGCCCACCAGGATGCTGCCCGCCTGCCGTCGGCGCATGTCCGGCAGCACCTGGGCCACGGCATCCATCAGCCCGTAGAGGAACAGGTCCATCTTGTCCTGCACGTCGGCCACGGTCAGCGTGGCCGCGGCGGTGAAGGCCTCGGGCGCGTTGGGGCCGTAGTACAGCGCATGGACCTCGCCGAAGCGTCCGCGGATCGCCGCGAACAGGCGCTGCATGTTGTCAGCCGAGGGGCGGAAGTCCGCCGAAAACGCGGCCGCCTCGATGCCTTCCTGGGCGAGATCCGCACAGAGCGCCTGCAGCGGCTCGATCCGGCGTGCGACGAGCGCGACGGCATGGCCTCTTATTCCGTATTCGCGGGCCAGCGCCTGGCCGAGGCCGGGTCCTGCACCCAGGATGGCCACGCATTGCTTCGATTCATTCATGGTGTTTGCCTTTGGTCAGCCGGCCCCGCTGGCGACAGGCAACGCCTTTCGCGGGCGGGGCGGCGGCAAGAATGTAGGAAGAAGGCGGGCGCTGCGGCAGCCCATATCTTTCGATGGCGACCATCGGCCTGGAAGATGGAAGGGGCCGTCCAGTGCCCCGGACGGCCCCTGTCGACCGCGCAATCGCACGCGGCACCAGGCCGCGCGGCGGCGCAGGAAGCTCAGCCGAGCCAGCCCTTGATGCGCGCGCCCAGGGCCTCGCGGCTGATGCCGTAGCGGTCATGCAGCGTGGGCAGCGCGCCGGCGTCCAGGAAGGCATCGGGCAGACCCGCCAGCTGGAAGCCCGCCGGCTGCACCCGGTGCCGCAGCAGCGCCGAGGCCACCGCCTCGCCCAGCCCGCCGACCACCGAGTGGTTCTCGGCCACCACCACCAGCCGCGGCTTCGCACCCACCGCCGCCACGATGCTCGCCTCGTCCAGCGGCTTGATCGTCGGGCTGTGCAGCACCGCCACCCCCACGTTGTCGCGCTGCAGATCGACCGCCACTTCCAGGGCGCGCATGGTCATGATGCCGCTCGAGATCACCAGCACGTCCGCCCCCTCGCGCAGCATCCTGGCCTTGCCCAGCTCGAAGCGGTAGCCCTCGATCTCGTCCAGCACCAGCGGCACCTGCCCGCGCAGCAGCCGCATGTACACCGGCCCCGCGTGCTCGGCGATCTGCGGCACCGCCTGCTCGATGTCCAGCGCGTCGCACGGATCCACGATGGTCAGCCCGGGCACGCCGCGCATCATCGCCAGGTCCTCGGTGGCCTGGTGGCTCGGGCCGTAGCCGGTGGTCAGGCCCGGCAGCGCGCAGCAGATCTTGACGTTCAGGTTCTCCTCGGCGATCACCTGATGGATGAAGTCGTAGGCCCGGCGCGTGCCGAACACCGCATAGGTGGTGGCGAAGGGCACGCAGCCCTCCTTGGCCATGCCGCCGGCCGCACCCATCAGCAGCTGCTCGGCCATGCCCATCTGGAAGAAGCGCTCCGGGTAGGCCTGGGCGAACAGATGCAGGTCGGTGTACTTGGCCAGATCGGCCGTCAGGCCCACCACCTCGGGTCGGCTGGCGGCGTACTCGACCAGCGCCTTGCCGAAGGGCGCCGCCTTGGTGCGCTGCCCCTCCGAGGCGATGGAGGCGATCATGGCCGACGTGGTCAGCCGGGGCTTCTTTTCTGCGACGGCCTGGCTCATGCTGCGGCTCCTTGGGTGGCTTGGGTGGGACGGCCGGCGTCCAGGATGGACAGCGCCTGTTGCCATTCGGGGGGATCGACGCGGATGAAGTGGTTCTTCTCGCGCTGCTCCAGGAAGGGCACGCCCTTGCCCATGAGGGTGTCGAAGAGGATGACGCGCGGCTTGGCCTCGGCCAGGTCCCGCGCGGCGTCGAAGGCGGCGAGCACGGCAGGCAGGTCGTTGCCGTTGACGCGCTGCACATGCCAGCCGAAGGCGGCCCACTTGTCGGCCAGGGGCTCGAAGCCCAGGACCTTGCTGGAGGGGCCGTCGGCCTGCTGGTTGTTGATGTCGACCAGGCAGATGAGGTTGTCCAGGCGGTGGTGGGCGGCGGCCATGGCGGCCTCCCAGGTGGAGCCCTCGTCGAGTTCGCCGTCGCTCATGCTGTTGTAGACGAAGGCGGGGTTGCGCTTGTGCTTGAGGCCCAGGGCCATGCCCACGCCGATGACCAAGCCCTGGCCGAGCGAGCCGCCGGAGATCTCCATGCCGGGCGTGTACGTGGCCATGCCGGACATGGGCAGGCGGCTGTCGTCGCTGCCGTAGGTCTCGAGTTCGGCCTCGTCGATGACGCCGGCCTCGATGAGGGCGGCGTAGTGGGCGATGGCGTAGTGGCCATGCGAGAGCAGGAAGCGGTCGCGGCCCTCCCACTCGGGCTCGCCGGGGCGCTGCTTCATGGCATGGCAGTAGGCCACGGCCAGCACATCGGCCCAGCCCAGGGCCTGGCCGATGTAGCCCTGGCCCTGCACCTCGCCCATGCGCAGGGCGTAGCGGCGGATGCGGTAGGCCCGCTCGCGCAAGTTGTTCGTCAGGTCAGACATGAGAGTTCTCAAGGATGAAGAGGACGGCTGCGGGCAATCAGCCCAGCAGCCCGATGGAAAACCAGGGCACGAAGGCGACGATCAGCAGACCGGCAAGCAGAGCCCCCAGGTAGGGCCAGATGCGGCGCACCGCCACATCGGGGTTCACGCGGCCGATGGTGCAGGCCGCGTAGTAGCCCAGGCCAAAAGGCGGGGCGAAAAGGCCGATGCCCATGGCCAGGATGATCACCATGGCGTAGTGCACCTCGTGCACGCCGATGGCCTTGGCCACCGGGAACAACAGCGGCGCGAACAGCACCATGGCCGGGATGCCCTCCAGCACGCTGCCGAGCACCACGAAGGCCGCGATAGAAACCAGCAGGAAGCCGTACTTGCCGCCCGGCACGCTGCTCATCATGGCCGCCAGGCCGTGCGAGAAGCCGGACTGCGTGAGCGCCCAGGACATGCCCGTGGCCGTGCCGATGATGAACAGGATGGCGCCTGACAGCGCGGCGGTATCGACCAGCATCGGATAGAGCCGACGCCAGTCGAAGCGGCGGTAGATCAGAAGGCCGGCCACCACCGCATAGGCGATGCCGATGGTCGACACCTCGGTGGCCGTCGCCACACCCTCCACGACTGCCGTGCGAATGAGCACAGGCAGCAGCAGCGCTGGAAGCGCCACCAACAGCGTGCGGCCAACCACGCCGATGGGCGCCCGCTGGAGACCGTGGGCAATCTCGGCGCTGCGCAGGCGCGCCAGCAGGGCCAGCAGCACGGCCAGCACCACGCCGGGCAGGATGCCGCCCGTGAACAGCGCGCTGATCGAAATGCCGGCTACCGAGCCGATGGTGATCAGCACCAGCGAAGGCGGGATGGTCTCGGCCATCGCGCCGGAGGCGGCCAGCAGCGAGATCAGCTCGCCTTCGTGGTTGCCGCGCTTCTTCATCTCGGGCAGCAGCACCGGTGCAACGGCGGCCATGTCGGCCGTCTTGGCACCCGAGATGCCCGACACCAGCAGCATGGCGCCCAGCAGCACGTAGTTGAGCCCCCCGCGCACATGCCCCAGCAGCGAGGCGAGAAAGTCCACCATCGCCTTGGCCATGCCCGTCATCTCGACCAGGTGCCCCAGCAGGATGAACAGCGGCACCGCCAGCAGGATGAGCGAACTCATGCCCTCGTCGATGCGTCCGGCCACCACCGACAGCGGCGTGGACGTGACGGTCAGCAGGAAGGCCACCGTGGCCATGCCGAAGCAGAAGGCGATAGGCACGCCCAGCAGAACCCCGCCGCCGAGCAGCACGGCGAAGAAGATCACCAGGTTCCAGTTGCCGATGGACTGCAGCCAGTCGGCCCCCAGCCACAGCGCGACGGCCATCGCAGCGATGGCGGCCGAGACGGCCAGCACGTCCGCCAGACTTCGGCGCGCCAGCCGCAGCACGCACATGCCGATCATGAAGACGCAGCCCACCGGCACCGCCGCGGCACGCACGGTGTTGGGCCAGGACAGCGCCGGCGTCTGCACCACCCATTCGTCCTGGGCGTATTCGGCCATCGGCACGATGAGCATCAGCAGCCACAGGCAGGGCAGCGCGATGGCCAGCACCTCGGCGCGGGCCTGGGCCCGTTCGCTCCAGCGCGAGACGAGTGCAGTGGTGCGCATGTGCGTGCCGCGCCGCAGTGCCACGGCGGCCCCGAGGTTGGCCAGCCAGAGGAAAAGGATCGACGCGAGCTCGTCGGTCCACGGAATGGGGCTGTCGAAGACGAAGCGCGAGATCACACCCGCCAGCAGGACCAGCACCTCCGCCACCACGAGCACGGCGGCCGGCGCCTCGACCAGGTGGCCGAGCCAGGCGTCCGCACGTGCCAGCCATCCGCCGTCCGACACCCGAACGGGCGTGACGTCCAGCAGCATCGCGCTCATCCCAGTCCCCCGACGCTGCCGTCCAGCAGCTTCCAGGCTTCATCGCCGAACTTGGCGCGCAGATCCTTGTAGAAGGTGCCTTTGGCCAGCGCGGCCTTGAATGCGTTCTTGTCCGGCTCGATGACCTGCACGCCCTTGCCCGCCAGCTCATCGCGCAGCGAGCCGTTGAGCGCAGCGATATCGGCGCGCTCGTCCAGCGCGGCCTTGTCGAGTTCGCGGCGCACGACTTCCTGAATGTCCTTGGGCAGGCGCTCCATGGCACGGCGGTTGCCGAGGATCCAGTAGGCATCCCAGACGTGGCCGGTCATGCTGCAGTACTTCTGCACTTCGTACAGACGCGCCGTCGCGATGATGGCCAGCGGGTTCTCCTGGCCTTCCACCAGCTTCGTCTGCAAGGCCGAATAGACCTCGTTGAAGTTGATCGGCGTCGGGCTGGCACCCAGGGCGGTGAAAAGCGAGGACAGCATGGGCGCCGCCGGCACGCGCAGCTTCATGCCCTTGAGGTCCTCGGGCGCCTTCACGGGCCGGGTGGAGGTCGTCACGTTGCGGAAGCCGTTGTCCCAGGCGCGGGACATGGTCAGCAGACCGACCTTCTCGATCTGCGCGCGGACATAGGTGCCCAGCGGGCCGTCCATCGCCTTCCAGACCTCGTCGTAGCTGTGGAAGGCGAAGCCGGTATTGACGATACCCGCGGCGGGCACCAGCGTGGACAGCACCACGCTGGCCTGATTGAAGAACTCGACGCCGCCCGAGCGCACCTGCGACAGCAGGTCGGTGTCGGAGCCCAGCTGGTTGGCCGGGAACAGCTTGATGTCCAGACGCCCACCCGTCGCGTTGCGGATGCGGTCGATCGCCTCCTGGGCGCGCTTGTTGACCGGATGCGACGGGTCCTGGCCTGTCGCGAACTTGTAGTTGAACTCGGCCGCATGGGCCGGCCGACTCGCGATGGAGAACAGCGGCAGCGCTGCCGAGGCGCCGAGCAATCGCCGGCGGGCGATTCGAGGAAATCCTTTGTTAGACGTTGTCATGGATGTCTCCTGGGTTTTGGAAAGATGTGACGCGAAGCCGGCGGGCTCAGTGAATGAGCATGCCGCCGTTGACGTCGAGCGTGATGCCAGTGCAATAGGCCGACAGATCGCTGCCGAGGAAGACGCAGGCGCCGGCCACGTCCATCGCACGGCCCAGGCGCGCGAGCGGAATCGTGTCCTCGATCTCCTTCTTCCGCTCGGGGCTGAGCTTGCCCTGGGTGATGTCGGTCTCGATGAGGCCCGGGGTGATGCAGTTGACGCGGATGCCCTCGATGCCGAACTCGCGCGCCATGGCGCGGGCCAGGCCGAGCACGCCGGCCTTGGCGGCCGAGTAGTGAGGCCCGCCGAAGATGCCGCCGCCGCGCTGAGCCGACACGGAGGAGATGCACACGATGGAGCCGCTCCTCTGCTGGCGCATGGCCGGCAGCACGGCCTGGGACATATACATCGTGCCGCGCAGGCTCACGTCCAGGATGCGGTCGTAGTCCGTGCCGGTGATGTCCAGCGTCTTGACGGGCTGGGTGATACCGGCGTTGTTGACGAGGATGTCGATGCGGCCGAAGGCCTGGAGCGCGGCGGCGGCAGCGGCCTCGCAGTCCGCCTTGTCGGTCACGTCGCCGACCACGCCGACATGGGCGCCACCCAGCCGGGCCGCGGCGGACCCGGGCTCGGCGCGCGCCAGGTCCATGATGACGACGCGGGCGCCCTGGGCGGCCATTTCGCGCGCGGTGGCAAAGCCCAGTCCATTGATGCCGGCACCACCGGTGATGAGCGCGACCTTGTCCTTGAGCAGCATGTTTCTCGTCTCCTTCGAGGTGGGCCCGCGGGCCCGTGGGGGCCGTGAAGACGGCCTGGGGTTGGGATGGCGCGCATGTTCCCGCTGCCCAAAGATGAAGGCAAACGATATTTCCTCAGGCTAAGATGACACTCATTCATCCAATGACCGGGGGAACCCTATGGCCGCCCTGCCTGCCGTCGCCAGCCTGCTGGCCTTCGAAGCAGTCGCCCGCCGCCGCAGCTTTGCGCTGGCCGCCGCCGAACTGCATCTC
Organism: Pseudacidovorax sp.; assembly: GCF_017991995.1. Classification (GTDB taxonomy): domain Bacteria; phylum Pseudomonadota; class Gammaproteobacteria; order Burkholderiales; family Burkholderiaceae_C; genus Xenophilus. The sequence continues at coordinate 227,261 of NZ_JAGOPN010000005.1, forward strand.
ACGCCGTCGGCCATCAGCCACCAGGTGGCACGCCTGGAGGCCGACCTGGGCGTACGACTGTTCGAGCGCAGTGCACATGGCGTGCGCCTGAGCGAGGCCGGGGGGCGCTACATCGAACGCGTGGGCGGCGCGCTCACCGCCATCGCCACGGCGACCGACGACCTTCGCCAGGGCATGGACAACAGCCTGTACGTGCACTCGGCACCCAGCATCGCCAGCCTCTGGCTGATGCCCCGGCTGCGGGGATTCGCGCAGGCCCATCCGGACATCTCGCTGAACCTGTCGGCCGCCCACACGCACAGCGACTTTGCGCTCGGCCAGGCGGACATCGACCTGCGCTACGGCGTGCCGCAATGGGGCGACCTGGTGGTCGAGCCCCTGTTCGAGGAGCGGATCGTGCCCCTGGCCAGCCCGGCCTTCATCCGCGAGCACCGGCTGCGACGCGTCGCGCAGTTGCTGGAGGTGCCGCTGATCCAGAGCAACGTGAGCGTGGTGCAGTGGTCCGACTGGCTCCAGGCCTTCTCGGACCAGCGTCCGCCCGACCGTTTCGCGCTGCGCTTCGACCGTGCGCAGATGTCGCTCGACGCGGCCACGCAGGGCCTGGGCGTGGCCCTGGAAAGCGCCACCAATGCCGCCGGCCATCTGGCCGAGGGCCGTCTCAAGCCCATCTTCGGGCTCGACATGGCGATCAAGGTCAAGGCCCATTTCCTGGTCTATCCCGCACGGCACGCCAACCGGCCGGCCGTCGAGGCCTTCCTCTCCTGGATCCACGGCGAGGCGGCACGCGCCTGAGGCGGGCAAGCCGCCCTCGATGCAGCCGGCCGCCCGAGCGGCCCCGCGGCCTCCGATGCAGCCCGAAGAAGGCGGCCGACGGTGCGGCGAAGCCTGGCCGCCTTCGGACCCTGGGGGTTGAGCTCGCCTCGGTCGGCGAAGGCGCCCCGCCTTGCGGACAATCCAAGGGTGAGTTCCTCCCCCATCCGCCGCATCGCCCACCTCGACATGGACGCCTTCTTCGCCTCCGTCGAGCTGCTGCGCTATCCGCAGCTCAAGGGCCTGCCGGTGGTGGTGGGCGGCGGTCGGCGGCGGCTGGAAGAGGTCATCGGCGGCCTGCCGCCCGACACGCCGCTGGACCGCATCCCCGTCTCCGCCTTTCCGCGCCTGGCCGACTACGTGGGCCGCGGCGTCATCACCACCGCCACCTACCCGGCGCGGCAGTTCGGCATCGGCTCCGCCATGGGCATGATGAAGGCCGCCAAACTGTGCCCGCAGGCGCTGATGCTGCCCACCGACTTCGACGAGTACCGCCGCTATTCGCGCGCCTTCAAGAAGATCGTGACCGACATCGCCCCCGTGATGCAGGACCGCGGCGTGGACGAGGTCTACATCGACTTCACCGACGTGCCTGGGGGCCAGCGGGAGGGCGGGCGGGTGCTGGCGCGGCTGATCCAGAAGTCGATCTTCGACGCCACAGGCCTCACATGCTCGATCGGCGTGGCGCCCAACAAGCTGCTGGCCAAGATGGCCAGCGAGTTCGACAAGCCCAACGGCATCACCGTGCTCTACGAACACGAACTGGCCGACCGCATCTGGCCGCTGCCCGTGCGCAAGGTCAACGGCATCGGGCCCAAGGCAGAGGCCAAGATGACGCGGCTGGGCCTGCACACCATCGGCGACCTGGCCAAGTGCGAGCGCGACTGGCTGGTGCAGCACTTCGGCAAGGCCTACGGCGCCTGGCTGCACGAGGTGGCCTGGGGCCGCGACGACCGGCCGGTGGAGACCGAGAGCGAGCCCGTCTCCATGAGCCGCGAGACCACCTTCGAGCGCGACCTGCATGCCGTGCGCGACCGGGCCGAGCTCGGCGCCATCTTCACCCGCCTGTGCGAGAAGGTGGCCGAGGACCTGCAGCGCAAGGGCTATGTGGGCCGCACCATCGGCGTCAAGCTGCGCTATGCGGACTTCAAGATCGCCACCCGCGACCAGTCGCTGGAGATGTACACCGCCGATGCGAGGCTGATCCGCCGCACGGCCGGCCTGGCCCTCAAGCGCGTACCGCTGGAGAAGCCCCTGCGCCTGATCGGCGTGCGGGTGGGGGCATTGGTGAAGGCGGGCAGCGCCGAGGCCCAGGCGCCCGTGCGTCGAAGCGGCGGCGCCAGCAAGCCGGCCGCGCCCCCAGGACCGGTCACCGCCTCGCTGTTCTGACCTCGGCCGACCGCGGGCCGACGACTCGGCGCACCGAGGCCCCGCCGGGCGTCCTACAACGGGGCACCGTTCGCCATGGCAGCTTGCAGGCAAACAGCCTGCACCATGCTCGACGCCACCGCCTCATCCCCCCCAGAAACGGCTGCAGTGCCGGCGCCCACCCCCATCGGCAACGGTCTCGTCTATGTCTCCAGCGAGATGCCCGGCATCGAGCGCGTGCGCGACGGCCAGAATTTTCGCTACCGCGATGCGGACGGCCGCTGGATCCGCGACGAGGACGAGATCGCACGCATCCGCAAGCTGGCGATCCCGCCCGCCTACGAGCAGGTCTGGATCTGCCCGCTGGCCAACGGCCATCTGCAGGCCACGGGGCTGGATGCACGCGGCCGGCGGCAGTACCGCTACCACGCGGACTGGCGGCTGCTGAAGGACGAAGCCAAGTTCGAGCGGCTGGAGCAGTTCGGTCAGGCCCTGCCCCGCATCCGCGCACGAGTACAGCGCGACCTGAACAAGGCGCGCGGCAAGCCCTCGCGGTCGGCGGTGCTGGCCGCCATCGTGCGGCTGCTCGACACCACCTACCTGCGGGTCGGCAACGAGGAATATGCGCGGACCAACAAGTCCTTCGGCCTGACGACGCTGCGCAACCGGCATCTGCAGTCGACCCGCGGCCGGCTCACGCTGCGCTTTCGCGGCAAGAGCGGCGTGATGCACGAGGCCGAGGTGGGCGACCAACGCGTCGCGCGCGTGGTGCGCCAGTGCCAGCAGCTGCCGGGCCAGGCCCTTTTCCAGTACCTGGACGAGGACGGCGAGCAGCGCCATGTGAGTTCCGGCGACGTCAACGACTACCTGCGCGAGGCGACCGGCGGCGAGTTCACTGCCAAGGACTTCCGCACCTGGCACGGCTCGGTGCAGGCGCTGGAACTCACGCGGCTGGCCTGCGACCGCCAGGTGGAGGAATCAACCGGCCTGCGGGTCCGCGCCAAGGAGATCCTGGCGGCGGTGGCCAGGCAGTTGGGCAACACACCCGCGGTCTGCCGCAAGGCCTACATCCACCCCGCCGTGCTGGAGCTGGGCGGCAAGCTCTCGGCCGATGCCGAGGCGATGTCGAAGGTGTGGGACGGACTGGGGACAGCGCGCACGCGGCGCGGCCTTCTGGCGGCGGAGGGGCGGCTGATGGACTTCCTCCGCCACCACCGGCTCGCGGTGGCGCGCGAGGCGCGTCAGCTCAAGCGGGTTTCATCGACAGCACGACCTCGTCGCGCTCGATCGTGATGGTGCGGCCGAGGTCATCGGCCAGGTTCTGCAGGCACACGGCATCGATGGCCAGGCTGCGTGGGGCACGGTGCGGCATCAACTCCACATCCTCGCGGCCGTCAGGCTTGGGCGCGACGCGCACCCGCACCAGATGGGGCTCGTCCCCGGGCTCGATGCGCACCAGCACCGGCTCCTCGGTCTGGTCGTGAAGGTGGCCCAGCGCCCCCAGCAGCAGGTAACGCAAGGCGGCACCGTCGGGCCAGCGCACCTCGTCCGGCGCCGAGGCGTCGAGGCGCTCGTCGATCTCCAAGGACAGGCCATTGAGGTCGAAAGCGGCGCGCATGAGGCCGGCGCACTGACGCACCAGCTCGCTGCGGGCGAGGCCCTCGTCATTGGTCGCCAGCTCCCAGTCGCGCAGCGCACGCACCGAATCGACCAGCAGCGCCAGCTGGTCGCTGGCCTGGTCCACGCGCTGCATGCAGGCGGCGCCATCGACCGGGTTGGCGCCGGCATGGCGTTTGAGCATCAGCAGCGTCATGCGCAGCAGGGAGACGGGACCCGCCATCTCGTGCCGGAGGGCGGGCAACGCCCGCATGAGAAGTTCATGCCGGACGCCGGCGGCGATCCAGCTGCGGGCGCTGGGGGAGGACTTCATGCGGAAGCCGGTGGGGCCAGCAGCCGGTCCAGCGCGTCGAAGTCGATCGGCTTCTGCAGGTAATGGTCGAAATAGGGCACGGCGTGTGCGCCCGTCGCGTCACCGGCACCGTAGCCGGAGATCGCCACCAGCAGCAGCGGCCGGTCGCCGGCATTGCTGCGCAGATGTTGCGCCACCTCGGTGCCAGGACGGTCAGGCAGCGTGAGGTCGACAAGCGCGACGTCGTAGCTGTCCTGCGAGAAGGCATCGATGGCCTCCTGCGCGGTGTGCGCACAGCGGGCCTGATGGTCCTGCAGGACGATCAGCTCCTGCAGCAGTTCGGCCGCGGAGACGTTGTCGTCGACGATGAGCACGTTCAAGCGGAAGGTCCTCTTGCGTTGTGTCTGGATGGAAGGCCGCTCCGGGGTCGGCAGCCGGTGGGGCAGTATGCGCGCCGCCGTCCGCCCAGGCTGTAGGAACATGCCGACGGCGCGTTCCACGGCCACGCCGGCCCGGCCGGCGCCCCGGTCATTGCCGGGCGGTGCGGATGTTCGGCGGCAGCGCCTGCGGCGAGCTGGTGCGCAAGGGATTGATGTCGAGCCCGCCGCGCCGGGTGTAGCGGCAGTAGACGGCCAGGCGCGTCGGGGCGCAGCGGCGCCAGATGTCCGTGAAGATGCGCTCGGCGCAGGGCTCGTGGAATTCGTTGTGGTTGCGAAAGCTCACGATGTAGCGCAGCAGCCCTTCCTGGTCGATGGGCGGGCCGCTGTAGCTGATCTGCACGCTGCCCCAGTCGGGCTGGCCGGTGACGCGGCAGTTGCTCTTGAGCAGGCGGCTCGTCAGCGTCTCGTTGACCGCAGGCTCGCCCGGCACGGTGCGCAGCAGTTCGGGCCTGGGTTCGTAGTCGGTGCAGTCCACGTCGAGGCGGTCGAGGTCCAGGCCTGACAGCTCCTCCACCCGCTCGGCATCGAACTGGGAAGGTGCCAGCAGCCTGACGCCCACGCTGCCACTGCGCTCGCTGCCGCGCCAGACGGCCTCGCCCAGGTCGGCGCGCAGGCGCTCTCGCACGGCCTCGGCATCGGCGAAGGTGCTGCTGTTGAAGCTGTTGAGGTAGAGCTTGAAGGACTTGCTCTCGATGATGTTGGGCGTCTCGCAGGGCACTGTGAAGTGCGCGATGGCCAGTTGCGGCTTGCCGCGCGGATTGAGCCACGACAGCTCGAAGGCGGTCCACAGGTCGGCGCCGAAGAAGGGCAGCCGCTGCGTGTCGATGCCCATCTCCTCGCGCTGCAGGGCGCGCGGCAGGGGGAAGAGCAGCGAGGGGTCGTAGCGGTCGACGTAGGCCGAGGCCCGGCCCAGCTGCGACTGCTCGGGGGTGTTGTCCAGACTCATGCCGCCGATTGTCGGCGGGGCTCGGCGTCCTGAAGAAAGGGAAGGACATGCCCCGCCAGCTGCGCCGCGACGGCCGGTGGCCAGTCGTGACCCATGCCGGGGACGCCGACGAAGCGCGCGCCCGGAATGCGGCGTGCGGTGTCGCGGCCGCATTCGACGGGCAGCAGCGGGTCGGCCTCGCCGTGCAGCACCAGCGCCGGGCAGACGATCCGCGAAAGAAGCGCGGGCCGTTCGCTGTCGGCCCAGATGGCCAGCAACTGGCGCTGGGTGCCTGCGGGGTCGTAGTTGCGGCGCAGCGCCGTGCGCACCTGCTCGCGCAGCACGGCGTCGTCCAGCGGCCAGGCGGGGCTCTGGATCAGGCGCAGCAGGCCGACGCTGTGGTCCACCAGCGCGTCCTCGCCGGCACTGCGGCGCGGCGGCCGGCGCAACATCGCGGCAGCCACCTCGGTCCGGGGACCGGGCAGGTGGCGGGCCCCGCTGCTGCTCATGACGCTGGTCAGGCTGAGCACGCGATCCGGAGCCGTGGCCGCCATGCGCTGGACGATCATCCCGCCCATGGAGACGCCCAGCACATGCGCCTGGGCGATGCCCAGCGCGTCGAGCAGGCCCAGCGCATCGCCCGCCATGTCCTGCAGGCCGTAGGGCACATCCAGCGCCAGACCCATGCGCATGCGCAGCGCCTGCCACATCAGGTTGCTGCGCGCGGCATCGTGCAGGTGGGTGGAGAGGCCCGCATCCCGGTTGTCGTGGCGCAGCACGCGGTAGCCAGCGCTGGTGAGCGCATCGACCAGCGAGGCCGGCCAGGCAATGAGCTGCATGCCCAGGCCCATGACGAGCAGCACGACGGGCCCGGTGCCGCCGCTGTCTTCGAAGGCGATGTCGATGCCGTTGGCGTGGGCCGTGCCGGAGGTCATCGCGACGCGGTCCCGCTCACTTGAATTCGCCTTCGCGCAGCCACTTGGTGGCCACCCATTTCTCGCCTGCCTCCACCGGCGCGCCGCCATGCAGCGTCTTGGTGGTGGGATGCGGCCGGTCGTAGGAGAAGAAGACGCCCGTGCCCCGCACCGGCGCCACGGCCAGGCCCACGTCCGGAAAGGTGGTGGCGCCGCCGCGCTCGGGCTCCTGCAGGTACATCACCAGCGTGCCCACGCGCTGGCCGCCGCGGCGCAGGATGGTGGGCGTGCCGGGCTCGCCGGGGTCGAAGTAGTCGTAGTGCGGCCTGTACTGGGCGCCGGCCGAGTAGCGCAGGATCTGCAGCCCCTCCCCCCGCTCCACCGGCCAGTTCAGCAGCCGGGCGATGCGGGCCTCGATGCGGCTGACCAGCTCGCTCTCGCCGCGCTGGAAGAACATCCCGTCGCTGGTGCGGTCGGCATTGACGGCCTCGCCGCCGGTCTTGGTCTCGACGGTGAGCGAGCGGGCCAGCCGGGCACGGGCCGCCTCGATCAGGCCCTCGCACTCCTCGTCGCTGAGCAACTGGCCGAAAACGACCACGCGCGGCTGGGCCAGCGTCTGCATCACCTGCACGCGGCGGTCGCCGGCATCGAGGTAGAGCGGGTCACCGTCGAGCCGGGGCTCGGGCATCTCGGTGCGCCGGGGCGGCGGCTCGGCGGGTGCGCCGCGCTCCAGTTCGGCCAGCGCCATGTCGGTCGCATCGTCGCGCCAGCCGGCGGCATGCATCGACGCGCGCAGCGTGGCGACGGAATGGCCGGCAGCGAGCTGGGACTGGATCCACTGCCGGAGTTCGGGGGTGAGGGCTTGCATGCGCTGGGACTCCCTGGGCTTGGGCCGAATGCGTCAGGATACCTTTCAGCCGCGACGGAACACCAGCCGGTCCGGCTGCGAAACCTCGGGCGCGAAGGCATAGCCTTCGAGGTCGAAGGCTTCCAGCCGGCGGGGCGTGCCCGCCTTGTGCAGGATGGCCCAGCGCGCCATCAGGCCGCGGGCGCGCTTGGCATAGAAGCTCACGATCTTGTAGTCGGCGCCCTTGCGCTCCTGGAACACGCATTCGACGACGCGGGCCTTGAGCGCCTTCTGGTCGACGGCCTTGAAGTATTCCTGCGAGGCCAGGTTGATCACCACAGGCGTACGGTCCGCGGCCAGGCGCTCGTTGAGCCACAGCGCGATGCGATCGCCCCAGAAGGCATACAGGTCCTTGCCCTTCGGATTGGCCAGGGCCGTGCCCATCTCCAGGCGGTAGGGCTGCAGCCGGTCCAGCGGACGCAGCACGCCGTACAGGCCGCTGAGGATCACCACATGCTCCTGCGCCCAATCGAGCTGCGCGGCGCTCAGGCTGCGCGCGTCCAGGCCGCCGTAGACGTCGCCGTCGAAGGCCAGCGCGGCCTGTCGGGCGTTCTTGGCGGTGCCCTTGGGGGCCCAGGCCTCGTAGCGCGCGGCATTGAGGGCAGCCAGCTTGTCCGACAGGTGCATCAGTTCGGCCACCTGCAGCGGCGACTTCTGGCGCAGCAGGCCGATCAGCTCGGCGGCGGGGCCGCGGGCGCCTTCGAACACGGGCTGGGTGGCGGGAAGGTCTTCGGGAACGGGCGCTTCGTAATCGAGCGACTTGGCGGGCGAGAGCAGGAAGAGCATCGGGGAATTATGGAAGACCCGGAGCCGCAGAGGCCGCCCCGTAAAATTGCGCGTTTCCCGTCTTCGAACCCCCACGGCCTGCCGGCCCCTGCCGGCTGGCCCTGACTCCATCCGCCCATGAGCGACACCCCCCTGCAACCCGGTCTCCAGAGCCTCGCCAAGTCCTTCGAACCCGCCGCCATCGAGGCCCAGTGGGGCCCCGAGTGGGAGCGCCGCGGCTATGCGAGGGCGGGCTTCCGCGGCACGCAGGCGCCCCAGGCCGGCGCGCCCTCCTTCGCCATCCAGCTGCCGCCGCCCAACGTCACGGGCACGCTGCACATGGGCCATGCCTTCAACCAGACCATCATGGACAGCCTGACGCGCTACCACCGCATGGCGGGCGCGAACACGCTGTGGGTGCCGGGCACCGACCATGCCGGCATCGCCACGCAGATCGTGGTGGAGCGCCAGCTGCAGGGCCAGGGCCAGAGCCGCCACGACCTGGGCCGCAAGAACTTCGTCGCCCGCGTGTGGGAGTGGAAGCAGCAATCCGGCAACACCATCACCGAGCAGATGCGCCGCATGGGCGACACGGTGGACTGGAGCCGCGAGTACTTCACCATGGACGACAAGCTGTCCAAGGTGGTGACCGACACCTTCGTGCGGCTGTACGAGCAGGGCCTGATCTACCGCGGCAAGCGGCTCGTGAACTGGGACCCGGTGCTGATGTCCGCCGTCTCCGACCTGGAGGTGGAGAGCGAGGAGGAAGAAGGCGCGCTGTGGCACATCGCCTACCCGCTCGAAGACGGCAGCGGCAGCCTCACCGTGGCCACCACCCGGCCCGAGACCATGCTGGGCGACGTGGCCGTGATGGTCCACCCCGAGGACGAACGCTACACCGCCCTCATCGGCAAGAAGGTGCGCCTGCCGCTGGTGGACAAGCTGATCCCCATCATTGCCGACGACTACGTCGACCGCGAGTTCGGTACCGGCGTGGTCAAGGTCACGCCCGCGCACGACCACAACGACTATGCGGTGGGCCAGCGTCATGGCCTGGCCATCATCGGCGTGCTGACGCTGGACGCCAGGATCAACGACAACGCGCCCGAGGCCTACCGCGGCCTGGACCGCTTCGTCGCCCGCAAGAAGATCGTGGCCGACCTCGAAGCCGCCGGTGCCCTGGTCGAGACCAAGAAGCACAAGCTGATGGTGCCGCGCTGCGCCCGCACCGGCCAAGTCGTGGAGCCCATGCTGACGGACCAATGGTTCGTGGCGATGACCAAGGTTAGCGAGCAGGACCCGACCGGCAAGAGCATCGCCCAGAAGGCCATCGACGCTGTGCAGTCCGGCCAGGTGCGCTTCGTGCCCGAGAACTGGGTCAACACCTACAACCAGTGGATGAACAACATCCAGGACTGGTGCATCAGCCGCCAGCTCTGGTGGGGCCACCAGATCCCCGCCTGGTACGACGAGGACGGCCGCGTCTACGTCGCCCGTAACGAGGAGGAGGCGCAGAAGCAGGCGCCCGGCAAGACGCTCAAGCGCGACGAGGACGTGCTGGACACCTGGTATTCGTCCGCGCTGGTCCCCTTCTCCTCCCTCGGCTGGCCCGAGGCGCTGGACGACAGGGACGCCCTCAAGGACTACGACCTGTACCTGCCCTCCACCGTGCTGGTGACCGGCTACGACATCATCTTCTTCTGGGTCGCCCGGATGATCATGATGACCACGCACTTCACCGGTCGCGTGCCCTTCAAGCATGTCTACATCCACGGCCTGGTGCGCGATGCGCAGGGCAAGAAGATGAGCAAGTCCGAAGGCAACGTGCTCGACCCGGTCGACCTGATCGACGGCATCGCGCTGGAGCCGCTGCTGGACAAGCGCACCCAGGGCCTGCGCAAGCCCGAGACCGCGCCGCAGGTCCGCAAGAACACGCAGAAGGAATTCCCCGAGGGCATTCCGGCCTACGGCGCCGACGCGCTGCGCTTCACCTTCGCGGCGCTGGCCTCGCTGGGGCGCAGCATCAACTTCGACAGCAAGCGCTGCGAGGGATACCGCAACTTCTGCAACAAGCTGTGGAACGCCACCCGCTTCGTGCTCATGAACTGCGAGGGCCAGGACTGCGGCCTGATGGAGCACACCAAGGCCGACTGCGCGCCGGGTGGCCAGGCCCACGGCTACATGCGCTTCAGCCAGGCCGACCGCTGGATCGCCTCGCGCCTGCAGCGCGTGGAGCAGGAGGTGGCGCAGGGCTTCGCCGAGTACCGCCTGGACAACGTGGCCAACGCCATCTACCAGTTCGCCTGGGACGAGTTCTGCGACTGGTACCTGGAGATCGCCAAGGTGCAGATCCAGACCGGCAACGATGCCGAGCAGCGCGCCACCCGCCGCACGCTGATCCGCACGCTGGAGACCCTGCTGCGCCTGGCGCATCCGATCATTCCCTTCATCACCGAGGAGCTGTGGCAGAAGGTGGCGCCCGTCGCTGGCCGCGAGGGCGCGTCGATCATGGTCGCCGCCTACCCCGTCGCCCAGCCCGGGAAGATCGACGAGGCCGCCGAGGCCCACGTGGCCAAGCTCAAGGCGCTGGTGGCGTCGTGCCGCACGCTGCGCGGCGAGATGAACGTGTCGCCGGCCCAGCGCCTGCCGCTGTACGTGGTGGGCGACGCCGACTTCGTGCGGCAGGCCGCACCGGTGCTCCAGGCCCTGGCGAAGTTGAGCGAAGTCAAGGTTTTTGACGATGAGGCGGCCTGGACGGCCGCGGCGCAGGCCGCGCCGGTGGCCGTCGTCGGCGAGGCGCGGCTGGCGCTGCACGTCGAGATCGACGTGGCCGCCGAGCGCGTGCGCCTGGGCAAGGAAGTCGCCCGCATCCAGGGCGAGATGGCCAAGGCCCAGGGCAAACTGGGCAACGAGGCTTTCGTGGCCAAGGCGCCGCCGGCTGTCATCGCTCAGGAAAAGCAGAGATTGACCGACTTTGGCGCCGCGCTGACACGTTTGCAGGAACAACTCGTGCGACTTGGCTGACAGCGCAGTCAAATGCGTGCAGTAGCATTGAACGATTCACGAATTTCAACTCTCCTGCACACACGCATGCCCACTTCCAGACGCATCCGCAAGGCCGTTTTCCCAGTGGCCGGCTTCGGCACCCGCTTTCTGCCTGCCACCAAGGCGCAGCCCAAGGAAATGCTGCCCGTGGTGGACAAGCCGCTGATCCAGTACGCCGTGGAAGAGGCTTATGCCGCGGGCATCCGCGACATGATCTTCGTGACCGGCCGCAACAAGCGGGCCATCGAGGACCACTACGACACGGCCTACGAGCTGGAAAGCCAGCTCGAAGCCAGCGGCAAGAACGCCCTGCTGCGCATCGCCCGCTCGGTGGCGCCCGAGGACATGACCTGCTCCTACGTGCGCCAGCCGCGCATGCTGGGCCTGGGCCATGCGGTGCTGTGCGCCGAGCATCTGGTGGGCGACGAGCCCTTCGCCGTGCTGCTGGCGGACGACCTGATGGTCGGCCCCGAAGGTGGCGAGGGCGTGCTGTCGCAGATGGTGCGCACCTACAACAACCTCGGCGGCTCCGTGCTGGCCGTCCAGGAAGTGCCGCTGGATCAGGTCAAGCGCTACGGCATCGTGGCCGGCGACGCGATGGGCGACGGCCTGACCCAGGTGCGCGCCATGGTCGAGAAGCCCTCGCCCGAGAACGCACCGTCGCGCCTGGGCGTCGCGGGCCGCTATGTGCTGACCCCCGGTGTGTTCGAGGAGATCCGTCGCCAGCCCAAGGGCGCCGGCGGCGAGATCCAGCTGACCGACGGCATTGCCTCGCTGATGAAGAAGGAAAGCGTCTACGCCTATTCGTACAAGGGCGTGCGCTACGACTGCGGCAGCAAGGAAGGCTTCCTGCAGGCCACCGTCGAACTGGCGCTGGCGCACCCCGAGGTGGGCGGCTTCTTCAAGGACTACCTCAAGAGCCTGCCGCTCTGAGCGGTCTCATCCGCTGGTGATGAACGAAAGGGGCCTCGCGGCCCCTTTCTGTTTCTGGTGGCGTGCGCCGTCTCAGCGGCGCCGGAGTACGTGGATGAACTCCGCGCCCACGGTCTCCTGCGACACCAGCCCGTGGCCGGTCTGGCGCGCGAAGGCCTGGAAGTCACGGGTGGAGCCCGGATCGGTGGCCACCACCTTGAGCAACTGGCCGCTGGCCATGTCGTTCAGCGCCTTCTTGGCCTTGAGGATGGGCAGCGGGCAGTTCAGCCCGCGGGTGTCGATTTCCTTGTCGATGGCGATGTCGGTCATGGGTCTTTATTCCGTGGCGCGGTTCAGGTGGACAGGCCGCGGCGCCGCTCCTCGTTCTCTTCGGCGGTGAAGAACACCGGCTCGTGACCGCGCGTGCGCAGCCAGTCGGCCAGCGCATAGCCGGTGCCGGCGGGCCAGCACTTGAGGTCGGCCAGGTCGTAGAGGCGCCAGTCCACCAGCTCGGGCGAGAGCTTCACCTCGCCCTCGGCCACCACGTGGTAGGCAATGATGACCTGGTTCATGCGCTGGAAGTCGTAGGCGCCTACGATGCCGCAGCTGATCACGTCGAGGTTGGTCTCTTCCTTGACCTCGCGGGCGATGCCTTCGATGGGCGTTTCGCCGGCCTCCATGAAGCCGGTGATCAGCGCAAACATCTTGGGTGGCCAGGCCGCGTTGCGCGCCAGCAGCACCTGCCCGTTGTATTCGACGATGGCGGCCAGCACCGGCGTCGGGTTGTTCCAGTGGGTGTGGCCACAGGCCGGGCAGCGCAGGCGGGCCTTGGGGCCGCCGTCTTCCATCATCTCGATCCATTCGAGCGGCGTGGCACAGGCCTGGCAGAACTTGGGCAGGTTGTTCAAGGACGGGGTCTCCGATGTCGTCGTTATGGTGGTCGTGGGGACGGGGCGAGGGCGGTGCTCAGGCCGGGAACACGCCGGTGGAAAGATAACGGTCGCCGCGGTCGCAGACGATGAAGACGATGGTCGAGTTCTCCACCGTGCGGGCGATCTCCAGGGCCACCCACAGCGCGCCGGCGGCCGAGATGCCGCCGAAGATGCCTTCCTCGCGCGCCAAGCGGCGGGCCATTTCCTCGGCGCTGTCCTGGCTGACGTTGACGACCTGGTCCACGCGCGCGGGGTCGAAGATCTTGGGCAGGTATTCCTGCGGCCACTTGCGGATGCCCGGGATGCGCGAACCCTCCGCCGGCTGGGCACCGACGATCTGGATCGCCGGGTTCTTCTCCTTGAGGAAGCGCGACACGCCGGTGATGGTGCCCGTGGTGCCCATGGCACTCACGAAATGGGTGATGCGCCCGCCCGTCTGCTCCCAGAGCTCGGGGCCCGTGGTCTCGTAGTGGATGCGGGGGTTGTCGGCGTTGGCGAACTGGTCGAGCACGCGGCCTTTGCCCTGCGCCACCATCTGTTCGGCCAAGTCGCGGGCGTATTCCATGCCGCCGCTCTTGGGCGTGAGCACCAGTTCGGCGCCGTAGGCCTTCATGGTCTGCGCGCGTTCGATGGAGAGGTCCTCCGGCATGATCAGCACCATGCGGTAGCCCTTGATGGCGGCGGCCATGGCCAGCGCGATGCCCGTGTTGCCCGAGGTGGCTTCGATCAGCGTGTCGCCGGGCTTGATCTCGCCGCGCTCCTCGGCGCGGCGGATCATCGACAGGGCCGGCCGGTCCTTGACCGAGCCGGCCGGGTTGTTGCCTTCGAGCTTGCCCAGCACCACGTTGCCGCGGGCGGCATTGGCAGCGGCCTCGATGCGTTGCAGGGCCACCAGCGGCGTCTTGCCGACCGCGTCTTCGATCGTCGGATAGGAAATGGTCATGGTTCTTGGATGAAAGGCCGGGCGGCGCCGGAACGGCGCACTCGTCCAGGGCACTGTGCCATAATTTTGGGCTGTCTCGACGCTCCGTGCCGGAGTGGTGAAATTGGTAGACGCAGGGGACTCAAAATCCCCCGCCGCAAGGCGTGCCGGTTCGATTCCGGCCTCCGGCACCAACGATTGCGCGTCATGGCCTTTACGGCCCGCGCCCGTCGTTCCAACCAGCGTTGCGCGTTCCCGCCTTCCGGCATCCGCGGCCTGCGGGCTGGTCCTCGTCCGAGGGCACATGCCGGCCCGGCTTTCCAGGGAGCCCGCCTCCCCTCGTACTGCGCCGCATTGACCGATACGCCCGATTCCCTTCCCCCAGCTTCCGGCATGAGCGACCGCCCGACCGCGCCGATGGGTGCTCGCCCCACCGACGAGACCGACGGGTCACGCATGTCTCCCGCCGGCAACACGCCGGACCCGGCCGTCGAATCCGACAGTCCCGCCTCGCTGCGCCAGCGTTTCGGCGAGGCCGCGTCGATGTTCGGCAAGCTCGACACCCGCCCCTTCGACGAGCGCAACCGCCCCACGCCCTGGTGGTCGCGCTGGCTGCGCCGGCGTTGAGCTGCCCCCCTGATCAGCCCGCGCGGCAGCCGAGCACCGCGTCGCGCACCGCCCGCAGCGCCCGGCCGCAGTCGTCGCGTGTGAGCGGGCCGCCAAGGCACAGGCGCAGGGCCTCGGGCGGCATGCGGTCGGTCGAGAAGGCCTGGCTGGCCACGGCCGCGACACCCATCTGCTGCAACTGCTGCGCCAGCTCGGCACTCACGCAGCGGCCTCCCCTGTCTCCCTCATCGCCCTCCAGCGGCAGCCAGGCATGGAAGCCCTGCGGATGCGTGCGCAGGCCGAGGTCACCCAACAGCTCGCGCGCCAGGGCGCTGCGCCAGCTGCATTCGGCGCGCATGGCATCGAGCGCCTGCGCCGCCAGCCCCGAGCCGAGCCAGTGCGTGACCAGGCCAGTGGTCAGCGGCGAGGCCATCACCGTGGTGGCTCGCAGCGCACCCGCCAGGCGCTGCGTGGCGGCATCGGTGGGCGCCAGCACGAAGGCGTTGCGCAGGCCCGCGCCCAGCCACTTGGAAGTGCCGCTCACGTAGTAGGTGAGCGCCGGTGCGAAGTCCGCCAGCGGCGGTGGCACGGCGGGCGCCAGCATGCCGTAGGCATCGTCTTCGATGATGGGCACGCTGTGGTGGGCGGCGATGTCCGCCAGCGCCTCGCGCCGGCCGAGCGACAGCGTGGCCGTCGTCGGGTTGTGCAGGTTGGGGCACAGGTACAGCGCGCCGATGGACGCGCTCTTGCACAGCGTTTCGAAGGACTGCGGCACGATGCCTTCCTCGTCGCACTGCAGCGGCTGCAGCTGCGTGCCCAACTGCGCGGCGATGGCCTTGAGTCCCGGGTACAGCAGCGACTCCACCGCCAGGCTCTGACCGGGCCGCACCAGAAGGCTCAGCAGCGCCAGCAGCACGCTGTGGATGCCCGGCGCCACCAGCGTGTGCTCGGCGCGGGCATGGCCCACCCACTGGCGCAGCCAATGCGCCGCGGCCTCGCGGTCGCGCGGAGTGCCACCGAAGTCCTGGTAGCGCATCAGCTCGGCCACCGGCGTGGCGGCGACGAAGGCGGCGGCCTCTTCCTGCAGCTGCTGACCCACGGGATGGTCGTTCAGCTCCGGCGGCATGTTCATCGTCATCTCGGCGCCGGTGCCGCCGCGCAGCGGCAGGCCGATGAAGGAGCCGCGCACATACGAGCCCAGCCCCGGCCGCGAGGCGATGAGCCCACGCTCGCGCGCCTGCGCGAAGCCACGCACCACCGTCGTGTAGTTCAGCCCCAGCTGTTGGGCCAGATCGCGCAGCGGCGGCAGCCGGTCACGCGGTGCCAGGCGACCGCGCTGGAGGTCCTCCGCGAGCAGGTCGGGAATGAGCTGATAGGCCGGAAGTTCGCTGTGTCTCAGCCGCGCGGCCCAGTGCGAGAAGGGCATGGAGGAATGGCTTTCAGGCGCTCGGAAAGCTCCAAGTAGAGCGCAATACGCCCCCGCCGTGCGGCCGCGGCGCGTGCTTGTTTTGGTGCGTCATGCCATTGATCGGATGCATTGATTGCATCGGTCTGCGGCGCGCTGGTGCATCGGGTCTGGCGGGTTCGCGGCGCCATGCCAGGCCGCCGTCGGGCGCATGCGCGCATGCCCATTGGCTTGATCGGCCATTGATCGGCCAGGCCACCCGGCCAGCGGCCCGTTCCTCGCAAAGAGGCTGGCACCGCAGTGCGATGCGCCGCTTTCTCGAAAGGCCCCGCGCCGCGGCCCCACCCGATCCACCGCCAACCGCAACCGAGGTGCCCATGCCCCAAGTGACCCATCCCGCAGCCCAGAAGGGCGACTTCCTGGTCGACTACGAAGAGAAGGTCTTCGAAGACGTCAAGGCCGAGCCCGGCGAGAAGGCCCTGGTGACCTTCCACACCGTGGCCTTCGAAGGCTCCATCGGCTTCGTGAACCTGCTGCAGGCCACGCGGCTGCAGCGCAAGGGCTTCGAGACCTCGATCCTGCTCTACGGCCCGGGCGTGACGCTGGGCGTCAAGCGCGGCTTTCCCAAGCTGGGCGATTCGGCCTTTCCGGGCCACCAGAACTTCAACGAGCAGATCACCAAGTTCATCGCCGAAGGCGGCAAGGTCTACGCCTGCCGCTTCGCGCTGCAGGCCCTGTACGGCCACGGCGAAGGTGCGCTGATCGAAGGCATTCGCCCCATCAACCCCCTGGACGTGCTCGACGTCGTGCTGCTGCACCGCAAGCAGGGCGCCTTCATCCTCGACACCTGGACGCTCTGAGCGTCGCCCCGGAGCAGCCGATGGCCCTGCCGAAGAAGAAGACCGTGCGCGCCGCCGCCGCGCAGATCGCGCCCGACCTGGACAGCGAAGGCGGCACCCTGGCGCGCGTGCTGGAGACGGTGCACGAGGCGGCCCGACGGGGCGTGGAGCTGATCGTCTTTCCCGAGACCTTCGTGCCCTACTACCCCTACTTCTCCTTCGTGCAGCCGCCGGCGCGCCAGGGCGCCGACCACCTGCTGCTGATGCAGCGCGCGCCCACCGTGCCCGGCCCCATGACCGAGGCCGTGGCCGCCGCCGCGCGGCAGGCCGGCATGGTGGTGGTGCTGGGGGTGAACGAGCGCGACCACGGCAGCCTCTACAACACGCAGCTGGTCTTCGATGCCGACGGCCGCCTGGTGCTCAAGCGCCGCAAGATCACGCCCACCTACCACGAGCGCATGGTGTGGGGCCAGGGCGACGGCAGCGGCCTGAAGGCCGTGGACACGGCCGTCGGCCGCGTCGGCGCCCTGGCCTGCTGGGAGCACTACAACCCGCTGGCCCGCTATGCGCTGATGGCGGACCACGAACAGATCCACTGCGCCCAGTTCCCGGGCTCGCTGGTCGGGCCGATCTTTGCCGAGCAGATGGGCGTGACCATCCGCCACCACGCACTGGAGTCGGGCTGCTTCGTGATCAACGCCACCGGCTGGCTGCACGACGCGCAGGTGCGCCGGCTGATGCCCGACGAGACGCTGCAGGGCGCACTGCGCGGCGGCTGCCACAGCGCCATCGTCTCGCCCGAAGGCAAGTACCTGGCCGAACCGCTGACCGAAGGCGAGGGCCTGGTGGTGGCCGACCTGGACCTGGCGCTGATCGACAAGCGCAAGCGAATGATGGATTCGGTGGGCCACTACGCGCGGCCCGAACTGCTGTCGCTGGCCATCCGCCGCGACGCCGCATCGACCACACGGCCGCTGGCTGCGCCCGAGCCGGCTCTTCTGTCCGACGACATTCCCCTGCCCCCGGAGGCCGCATGAATCCGCAGACAAGACAGCTGATGACCGAACTGCAGACCCGCGGCCTGCGGCTCGAAGCCCCGCAGGCCGGCGCCGCCAGCCGCCGCGGTGGGGCTGGCCCCTCGGACCACAAGGCCGTGACGGTGGACGGCGTGACGCTGATGGTGCCGGTGCACACGCACGGCGCCTTCGACTCGCCCTTCGTCGCCGGCACGCCCGATGCGCAGGGCCGCGCCACCCTGCGCCACGGCACCATCCCGATCGCGCAGCTTAGCTTTCCGAAGGCGCCGCGCTTCTACGGCCGGCAGACGGCCGACGGCATTCCCTACCAGCAGATCGCCACGCTGCACGGCACCGACGTGCTGGCCACCACCGTGCTGCAGACCTGCATCCGCTACGAGAGCCGGCGCAAGGCCTGCCGCTTCTGCGCCATCGGCCAATCGCTGGCGGCCGGCCGCACCATCGCCCACAAGACGCCCGCGCAACTGGCTGAGGTGGCCCAGGCCGCCGTCGAGCTCGACGGCGTGCGCCACATGGTGATGACCACCGGCACGCCGCCCACCCGCGATCGCGGCGCGCAGGTGCTGTGCGACAGCGCCGCGGCCGTGAAGGCGGCGGTCGACCTGCCCATCCAGGCCCAGTGCGAGCCGCCCGACACCGACGCCTGGTTCCAGCGCCTGAAGGACGCGGGCGTCGACACACTGGGCATGCACATCGAGGTGGTGGGCGAGGACCTGCGCCAGCAGATCCTGCCCGGCAAGGCCGAGGTGCCCATGGCCCGCTACTGGGAGGCCTTCGAGGCGGCCGTGGCCGTCTTCGGTCGCGGCCAGGTCAGCACCTACCTGCTGGCCGGCCTGGGCGACAGCGCGCAGACCCTGCTGGCCACCAGCGAGCGGCTGCTGGCGCTGGGCGTGTATCCCTTCGTCGTGCCCTTCGTGCCCATCAGCGGCACGCCGCTGGAAGACCATGCTCCGCCCGGCGCCGACTTCATGCGCTCCGTGCTGGAGCCGCTGGGTGCCATGGTGCGCCAGGCCGGCCTGCGCGCGGCGGACATCAAGGCGGGATGCGGCAAGTGCGCCGCCTGCTCGACGCTGTCGGTGTTCGAGGACGCGGCGGCGCCCCTGGCCGAGGCCGCCTGAGCGCCGGGTCGCCTGATCTCCAGCCCCCAGACCTCCTGACCGCCCGAACACGCCGACAGCGCCAAAGCCAGTCCCTGCCCGAGTCCTCCGCTGAGCCCATCTCATGATCCTCATCGATGCCCAACCCTGGCTCATGCCGGCGCCCCCTGCGTCGCGGGCCGACCACGCCTTCCGCATCCAGTGGGCCAGCCTTCCGTGGATGCAGCGCGAGGCCCTGGCGCTGCGCCGGCGGGTGTTCTGCGCGGAGCAGCGCGTGTTCGACCGAGACGACCACGACGCCATCGACGCGCTGCCCGGCACGCGCACGCTGGTCGCCTGCTCCACGCTGGCCGGCCTGCCGGACGAGGTGGTCGGCACGGTGCGCATCCACGAGGAATCGCCCGGCACCTGGTGGGGCTCGCGCCTGGCCGTTGCGGCGCCCTGGCGGCGGCATGCGCAGCTGGGCACCGGCCTGATCCGCCTGGCGGTGAGCAGCGCCCATGCCCGCGGCTGCCGCGAATTCCTCGCCCATGTGCAGATGCAGAACGTGCCGCTGTTCGAGCGCCTGCACTGGCGGCAGGACGGCGTGGTGGCGGTGCATGGACTGCCCCATGCACTGATGCGCGCCGACCTGCGGCAGTACCCGCCCTGTCACACGCCGGAGGCTGGCTTCGTGCTGGCAGGGAGCCGCGGATGAGCGCGCGCCACATTTCCAAATCCGTTCGCCCTGAGCCTGTCGAAGGGCAGGACGGCGCGCGGCCTGGGCTTCGACGGGCTCAGCCCGAACGGGTTGGGGGCGATCAGCCCGCCCGGCTTCTGCCCCCGCTGCTCACCGCCCTGCGCGCCGGCCGCGGCTTTGCGCACAAGCGCGACATCGCTCGCGTGATGCACTCGCTGAACGACGACGCGCCCCACGCCATGAGCGGCCCGGCGGTCACGCCGACCCACGCACCGACCACCGTCCCCAACGGCGACGACTGCGCCGTGCTGCCGCTGCCGGGCGGCGGCCACCAGCTGCTGGCCATCGAAGGGCTGATGCCCGACTTCGTGCAGCAGCAGCCGTGGTTCGCCGGCTACAGCGCGGTGATGGTCAACCTGAGCGACGTGGCCGCCATGGGCGGCCGGCCCACCGCCGTCGTCGACGCACTCTGGAGCGCCGACGAGGCCACCACGGCCGAACTGCTGCGCGGCATGCGTGCCGCCAGCGCGCAGTACGGCGTGCCGCTGGTCGGCGGTCATACCAACCTGCGCAGCGCCAGCGCGCAACTGGCCGTGGCGGTGCTGGGCCGGGCCGAGCGGCTCATCTCCAGCTTCGCGGCCCGGCCCGGCGACCGCCTGCTGGTCGCCACCGACCTGCGCGGCGCCTGGCAGGGCGACGCGCCCTTCTGGAACGCCAGCACCGCCGCGCCCGCGGCACGCCTGCAGGCCGACCTGGCGTTGCTGCCGCAACTGGCCGAGACCGGGCTGGTCGATGCCGGAAAGGACATCAGCATGGCCGGCGTGCTGGGCACGCTGCTGATGCTGCTGGAGTGCTCGGGCTGCGGCGCACAGGTGCAACTGGAACGGCTGCCCTGCCCCCTGCCCGCCCAGGGCGGGCCGGACTGGCACGAAGACAGCGTCGCCGCCCATGCCGCGCGGCTGCGCTGGCTCAGCGCCTTCCCCAGCTTCGGCTTCGTCCTCGCCGTTCGGCCCGCGCTGGCCGCCCAGGTGCAGGCCCGCTTCGCAGAACACGGCATCGCGTGCGCCGACGTCGGCGAGGTGCAGGCCGGCACGCGGCTGGAGGTGGCGATGGGCGCGGAGCAGGCCTACCTGTGGGACCTGGCCGAGTCGGGCTTCATCCTCGCCGGGCAGGCGACAGCGGCAACGGTTGCAGCTTCAGCTCCGGCTCGCGCCCCGGCGTTGGTCGAGTCCGCGATGGAGCGCCACCATGCCTGAGCGCCAGCAGGTCGCTCAGGCACGCGAGGGCCTGCACGTCGGCCTGGCCATGCACAGCGTGCTGCCGCGCGGCGGCGTGACCCACACGCTGGAGCTGGCAACCGCCCTCGCCCACCAAGGCATCGCCGTGACCGTCTTCGCGCCCGTGGAACCTGGCCAGTCGCTGTTCCGCCCGCTGGACCGACGCCTGCCGCTGCGGCTGCACGCGATCCCCATGCCGCGCCCCACCGGCACGCTGCTGGCCGATCAGGTCGGCGAGCGCATCGGGGCCCTGCGTGCGGCGCTGCCGGCGGCGGCGGCGCGGGCTGGCGTCGATGTGCTGCATGTGCAGGACAGCCTGAACGGCGCCGCGCTGGCGCAGAGCCCGCCGGCCATGCCCTGGCTGCGCACCGTGCATCACCTCGACGACTTCACCGATCCACGCCTGGATGCCTGGCAGGCCATGGCCTGGCAGCGCGCCCGGGCCGTCTGCTGCGTCAGCGACACCTGGTTCGACCAGTTGCGTGCCCGGTCCGAAGCCCCGCCCGTGCACCGCGTCTTCAATGGCGTGGACCTGCAGCGCTTTTGCCCCGGCCCCGTGGCGGAGGATGCCGCCGCCCTGTCGCCGCTGACCGACGCCGGCCTCGACGACGCGCCGCTGCTGCTGGCCCTGGGCGGCGTGGAGGCGCGCAAGAACAGCGCGCGTCTGCTGGGCGCCTTCGCCCGGCTGCGCCGCGAAGTGCCGCAGGCGGCGCACGCCCGCCTGCTGGTGGCCGGCGGTGCCAGCCTGCTGCAGCACGGTGCCGAACAGCAGCGCTGGCAGGCAGCCCTGGCCGACTGCGGCCTGGACGAAGGCGCCGGCCGGCCGGTCTGGCGCACCGGCCCCCTGCCTGATGCGGCCATCACCGCCCTCATGCGCCGCGCCCGACTCCTGGCCATGCCCTCGCTCTACGAAGGCTTCGGCCTGGTGGCGCTGGAGGCGCTGGCCTGCGGCACACCGGTGCTGGTCTCGCGCCGGGCGCCCTTCAC
Source organism: Pseudacidovorax sp. (assembly GCF_017991995.1). GTDB lineage: Bacteria > Pseudomonadota > Gammaproteobacteria > Burkholderiales > Burkholderiaceae_C > Xenophilus. Next base: position 249,037 of record NZ_JAGOPN010000005.1, read on the forward strand.
CGAACACCTGACCGGCAGCCCCGGCGTGAGCTGGTGCGAGCCGGAGGACGAGGCCAGCGTGGCGCTCGGCCTCGCCCGCGCCTGGACCCAGCCCCGCCTGCCGCAGCCGCCCGCCGTCTGCCACACCCACAGCTGGGCCCGCAGTGCCCGCGCCCATCTGCAGGTCTACCGCCAATGCCTGGCATCGCCCCCCTCTTCCCTCGCCTCCCAGGACCCCACCCCATGCCTGCCATGACCTACACCCTGCGCTGGCCCGACGCCAGCGAGACCACCGCCTACTCGCCCTCGCTGGTGATCCAGGACTACTTCGCGCCCGGCCAGGCCTATGCCCTCGACGACTTCATGCAGAAGCTGCGCGAGGCTACCGGCATCGCCAACGACCGGGTGCGCGCCAAGTTCGGCTTCGCCTGCTCGCGGGCCAGCGACCAGCTGGCGGACATCGAGGCCCGCGTGGCCCGCCACGCCGGCCAGCCCGGTGCCCAGGTGCAGGTCGTCGCCTTCGGGCCGGCGGACTGAGCAACCGACCGAAGAGCTTCCTCATCCACGGAGAACCCCATGACCGCTTTCACCTCCCTCGCCCCGCACTACCCCGTCGTCGTCATCGGCGGCGGCCAGGCCGGGCTGTCGACCAGCCACTACCTTCAGCAGGCCGGCATCGCGCACGTCGTGCTCGAAAAGCACCGCATCGGCCATGCCTGGCGCGACCAGCGCTGGGACAGCTTCTGCCTGGTCACGCCCAACTGGCAATGCCGTCTGCCCGACTTTCCCTACGACGGCCCGGACCCGAAGGGCTTCATGCTGCGCGACGAGATCGTGGCCTACCTGGAGGCCTTCGCCCGCAAGACCCGACCGCCGGTCATCGAAGGCGTGTCGGTGCAAGGCGTGCGGCGTCATGCGGACGGCATGCTCGAAGTGAGTACCTCGCTCGGCACCTGCCTGGCCGACCATGTGGTGGTGGCCACCGGCGGCTACGACATCCCCATCGTGCCCGCCTGCGCCTACAGCCTGCCGCCGGCCATCACCCAGCTGCATTCGGTGGACTACCGCAACCCGGCCCAGCTGCCGCCCGGCGAGGTGCTGGTGGTGGGTTCCGGGCAGTCGGGCGTGCAGATCATGGAAGACCTGCACCTGGCCGGCCGCAAGGTGCACCTGGCCGTGGGCTCGGCCCCGCGCTCGCCGCGCGTGTACCGCGGCCGCGAATCCACCGAATGGCTGCACGAGCTGGGCTTCTACAAGCTCACGGTGGACCGCCATCCGCTCGGCGACGAGGCCCGCCACAAGACCAACCACTACATGACCGGGCGGGACGGCGGCCACGAGATCGACCTGCGCCGCTTCGCGCTGCAAGGCGTGCGGCTGTACGGCACGCTGGCCGACATCCACGGCACGCAGGTGAGCTTCCGCCCCGACCTCACGCGCAACTTGGACGAGGCCGACGAGGTGTACTGCAACATCCGCCGCGACATCGACGCCTACATCGCGCGCGCCGGCATCGACGCGCCGGTGGAGCCGCCCTTCCAGAAGGCCTGGGAGCCCGATGCCGACCCCACGCTGCTGGACCTGCAGGCGGCCGGCATCACCACCATCGTGTGGGCCATCGGCTTCCGCGCCGACTACCGGTGGATCGACCTGCCGGTCTTCGACGGCCGCGGCCACCCGCGCTTCCGCCGCGGCGTGACCGCCGAGCCGGGGCTCTACTTCGTCGGGCTGCCCTGGCTCAACACCTGGGGCTCGGGCCGCTTCCTGGGCGTGGCGGACGATGCGCGGCACCTGGTCGAGGTGATCGGCCAGCGCATCGCCGCGGCCCACGTGCCCGAGCCGCTCGCCGAAGCGGCCTGACGGTAGCCGGGCTTTCTCAGCCCTCGCCGCCGTACACCGGCTCACCCAGGTTGAGCATCAGCCGGTTGGCCCACGCAAAGATGGCGATGGCGTGGATCAGGTCCAGGATCTCCAGGTCCGACAGGCCCGCCGCACGCAGCGGCGCGATGTCGTCGGCGCCGAAGGCGGCCGGCGTCGCCGTCAGCGTGATCGAGGCCTGCACGATCGCCCGCTCGCGTGCATTGGTGCCCGCGCCCTGGGGTTCGTGGAAGACCTGGGCGATCACGTCGTTGCGCTTGGCCAGCTGCTCGAAGCGCTGTGCATGCACCGAGGCGCAGTACACGCAGCCGTTGATGCGCGAGACGACGGCGCTGGCCAGCTCGCGCTCGGCGCGCGACAGGCCGCCCGGCGCATACATGATGGCGTTGAAGACGGTGGAGCGCTCCTGCAGGATGGCCGGCTGCTGCACCAGCAGCAGGTAGTAGTCGCTGGTCTTGGCCTTGGGATGGCTGCTTTCCAGCACGGCCGTCTGCTCCGGTGTCGCGTTAGCCAGGTCCAGCACCGGCAGCCAGGCCTTCCAGCCCAGCGTCTCGCTGGTGAAGCCGTTGATGCGCACCGGCTCGCCCGGCTTGGGCAGATTGGCCGGGTGCACGAAGGGCGCCGCGTCCTCCTGCGCCGTGGGCGCCGCGGCCTGCGCATCGCCGGCGGCAGCCAGGGCCTGCAGGCCGGCCAGCACGCGCACCTGGTACGAAACGTAGGCGATGAGCTGGGCGAGCGCCACGACGGCCGGCGTGTCGATGCCGGCGGCGGGCAGGCGCAGCAGCGCGACCTGGTCGCCTTCCACGGGCTTGTCGGCCAGGGCAATGCTGAAGCGCAGGATCTCGGCCAGGCGGGCGTCATCCGCCGGCACGACCTGACCATCCAGCGCGGCCTGCTGGGCGGCGGTGGGCGTGCCCAGCGCCAGCAACTGCGTGCGGTAATGGTCGGCCAGCACCGTCACGCCGGCGCGGCGGGCGATCTCGTACGCGGCCAGCAGGCGGTCGGCCAGGCTCAGGCCGGGCAGCGCGGGATCGAAGAGCCGCGCATGGCTGCCCTGCGTGGCCGTGACCACCTTGTCGCGCTGATGGCGCACGGCATGCAGCGGCGCGCCATCGGCCAGCGGCACCAGCGAGTCGATCAGGTCGGGGACGACGGGGGCGGAAACGGCAGAAGTCATGGCTTGGCCTTGGCCGCCGAAGCGGCTTGGTGGAGGAAGTCGCGCACGCCGGCCCAGGAGGCCTCGTCGGCATGCGCATTGGCGGCGGGCGTGCCGCCGCTGGTGCTGAGCCGTCCCGACACCGGATGGGCATAGGCCAGCTGCGTGGTCGGCACGAAGGGGAAGACGATGGAATGGCCGGCGCCCTCGAAGTCGAGATGCTCCACCGGCCATGGATGTTGATGCGCCGCCAGGCGCTCGACCACCATGCGGCCGTACAGGCTGGACGGCCAGGAGCCGTCGTCGGTGGCCGACAGCAGCATCACCGGACCATGGATGCGCTCGACGCGGATGCGGGCGCGCTCCACGGCCTCGGCATCCTGCAGCGCGGTGAGCAAGGCGTTGGCATGGCGGCGCGGCTCGGGGCCTTCGTCCCAGGGCGCCCAGGTGGCGGTGCGGTTGTCCTGCCACAGGTGCAGCAGCGGCTGGCCGCGCCACCACCAGGCCGGGCCGTTGCGGCTGTCGGGCCCGTTGGCCGGGTTGCAGGCGTTCTGCGCGCTGTGCACCACGGCACCGGGTACGTAGCCGATCACGGCCGAGACCAGCTCGGGCATCAGCGTGGCGAGCAGCAGCACCAGCTCGCCGCCGCGCGACTGGCCCGACAGGGCGACGAAGCCGCCCGCCGGCTTGAGCTGCGCATGGATCCACTGCAGGGCCGTCTCGAAGTACTCCAGGTGCGTGTCGGAGATGTGGTCCGGCCGGCCGGGCGACTTGAAGTAGCCCACGGCCAGGGCTGCGTAGCCGTGCGACGCGTACAGCGCCGCCCGCGGCTCGTTGATGCCGCCGCCACTGCCGTTGAGCACCATCACCGCCGGATGCGGGCCCGGGCCGGGCGGCAGGAAGAGCGTGGCCGACAGGCCGTCGTCGCGCACCTCGCGGCGCGTCACGCCCTCGCCCATCAACCGCTGCACGAAGGCGGCCTGCCAGCGGCTACCGTCGGCGCGCGTCAGCACGAGTTCCGTCGTGAGCGGCGCGGCCGGTTCGGCGGCAAAGACCTCGCGCGGCGCGCCGGGCCGCTCGGGCACCTGCGCCCAGACCAGGCCCATGGGCAAGGCGCCCTCGTAACTGCCGCCGGGCTGCGGCGCATCGCGGCCCAGGTCGACAGTGCCGTGGGCATCCGCGATCAGCTCGACCTGCGCCGTCCAGGCGATGCTCGGGCCGCGCACGGTGCGGCTCTCGACGCGCACCCGCTCGCCGGGTGCGAGCCCGTCGGCCACGATGCGCCGTGGCACGTCGATCAGCGCATCGGCTGGCGTGACTTGCAGCATGGATCAGTTCGTCCGCGTGACCTGCATGGCCGTGGTGCGGTCGCTCAGCAGCGGCACCACCTTCAGGCCCTTCTTCGCGGCCCAGATGTTCTGGTAGTGGAAGAGCGGGATGTGGCCCACGTCGTCGGTCACCAGCTTGGCCGCGTGGCGGAAGATCGCTTCGCGCCGACGGGCGTCGAACTCGACGGTGGCGGCGTCCAGCGCCTTGTCCACGTTCTCGTTGCTGTAGCGGCCCCAGTTGTTGATGCCGCGGCCCCGCTTGGGGTCGTAGCTGGCCAGTGTCTGCAGCAGGCCGTAGCCGGCTTCGCCGGTGCCGTTGCCCCAGGCGATCACGCTGACGGCGTACTCGTTCTTGGACGCGCGGCCCGAGTACACCGACCAGGGCACCACCTCCACCTTGGTCTTGACGCCGATGCGCGACCAGAACTGCGCCACAGCCTGCACCGTCTCGGGCGCCTGCGGATAGCGGTCGCCGGGCACGTGGATGGCGATCTGGAAGCCCTGCGGATAGCCGGCCTCGGCCAGCAGCTTCTTCGCCTGCTCGGCGTTGTAGGGAATGTCCTTGACCTCGGGGTTGTAGCCGAAGCTGTTCTTGGGCATCCACTGGTTGGCCTCGGTCACGGTGCCCTGCAGCACGCGGTCCACGATCGCCTTGCGGTTGATGCCCAGCGACAGCGCCTGGCGCACGCGAACGTCGGTCAGCGGGTTCTTGTCGAGCACCTTGCCGGCGTTGTCGGTGATGAACTCGTTGGGGCCTTCGCGCAGCGTGGGCTGCAGCAGCAGCACGCGCAGGCCGGGGTAGGTGTAGACGCTGACCTTCGGGTCCTTGCGCAGCTTCTCGACGTCGGTGACGGCCACCTTGTCGATCACGTCCACGTCGCCGGCCAGCAGCGCCGCGGTGCGGGCCGCGCCGTTGTTGATGAAGCGGTAGGTCACCTTGTCCCACTGCGGCTTGGGTCCCCAGTAACTGGGGTTGCGCTCGAACACCGTGCGGTCGCCCGGCGTGTACGAGATGAACTTGTAGGGGCCGGTGCCCACCACGGCCTTGCCGCTGTTGTAGTCCTCGGTGCGGGCCTTCTCGCCCACATGCTTGCTCACCACGTAGATGGAGGCGATCTCCAGCGGCAGCATGGGGTTGGGCGTGCTGGTCTTGACGATCAGCGTGCCCGGGTCCTTGGCGGTGGCCGACTCGACCGAGCGCAGCGCGCCCGAGTACGAGGCCACCGAGCCCGGCACGCTGCGCGCGCGCTGGAAGGAGAACACGATGTCATCGGCCGACACGGGCGTGCCGTCCTGCCACTTGATGGCGGTGTTGATCTTGAATTCCCAGGTCTTGTCGTCCAGCGACTTCCAGCTGGAGGCCAGCCCCGGGTCCAGCTTGCCGCCGTCGCGCGAAGTGACCAGCGAATCCCAGAAATGCAGCGCCAGCGACCGGTCGCCCGCATGGTTGTTGAGCTGCGGGTCCACCGAGGAGACCGGGTCGGCGAAGCCGATGGCGAGGTTCTGCGCCGCGGCGCCGGCGGCGGCGATCAGGGCGGCGGCGGCGATGGCCGCGGTGCGCAGGGAATGGGGAGTCATGGCGATCCTTTCGTCAGGGAACAGCGGGAATGCGGTGGATCAGAGCGCGTCCAGGTGGCACGCGCTCTGGTGACGGATGGCGATGCCGCGCAATTGCGGCACCTCGGTGCGACAGCGGTCCATCACCTGCGGACAGCGCGGATGGAAGTGGCAGCCGCTGGGCGGCGCGAGCGGACTGGGGATCTCGCCACGGATGGGTGCGAACTGGGCGCGCCGTGCGTCGATGCGCGGAATCTCCTGCAGCAGCGCGCGGGTGTAGGGATGGCGCGGATTGGCGAAGAGCTCCTCCACCGGCGCCGACTCCACCACCCGGCCAAGATACATCACGACCACGCGGTCGCACAGGTGCTCGATCACGCCCAGGTCGTGGCTGATGAACAGGTAGGCCAGGCCCAGCTGCTCGCGCAGGTCCATGAACAGGTTGAGGATCTGCGCCTGGATCGACACGTCCAGCGCGGCCACGGCCTCGTCGCAGACCAGCATGCGCGGCTGAACCGCCAGCGCGCGGGCGATGCCGATGCGCTGGCGCTGGCCGCCGCTGAACTGGTGCGGATAGCGGTGGCGCAGCGAGGGGTCCAGGCCGGCGCGTTCGAGCTGGGCACAGACGTAGTCGTCCTCGCCGGCCGCATCGGTCAGGCCGTGCAGCCGCGCCGCCTCGCCCACGATACGCGCCACGCGCAGCCGCGGGTTGAGGCTGCCGAAGGGGTCCTGGAAGACCATCTGCACCTTCAGCCGCGCGGCCAGGCGGGCGCGGTCGTCCATGTGTGCGATGTCCTGGCCGTCGACCAGCACCTGGCCCTCACTGGGCGGCAGCAGGCCGGCGGCGATGCGGCCGAGCGTGGACTTGCCACAGCCCGACTCGCCCACCAGGCCGACCACCTCGCCGGGTTGCACCTGAAGGTCGACGTGATCGACGGCATGGGTGATGGCGGGCGCCTCGCCCAGGCCCAGGGCGCGCAGGCGGCGGTCCAGCCAGCCTTCCTGGCGTTCGCCAAAGCGCTTGGAGATGGCGCGCAGGTCGACCAGCGGTGTGCCGGTGGCCGAGGGCTCCCTGCCGACGGAAGAAGAAGGCACAGCATTCATTCGGCAGCTCCCGGGTGGATGCAACGCGCCTGGTGACCGGGCACCTCGGCGCGCGGCGCGAGCAGTGCCGGCACAGCGGCCTGGCATTCGGCCGTCGCACGCGGGCACCGCGGCGCGAAGGCGCAGCCGGCCGGCAGCCGCGCCAGGTGCGGCGCCATGCCCGGGATCTGCTTCAGCCGCGCGCCGCGCCGGTTGGCGCTGGGCAGGCTGCCGATCAGGCCCTGGGTGTAGGGATGCTGCGGCCGGTCGAGCACGTCGTCCACCGCGCCGATCTCGACGATGCGGCCGGCATACATCACGGCGATGGCGTCGGCCAGGCCCGCCACCACCGACAGGTCGTGGCTGATCCAGATCATGGCCGTGCCGCTGTCCTTCACCAGCTTCTGCATCTCCGACAGGATCTGCGCCTGGATGGTCACGTCCAGCGCCGTGGTGGGCTCGTCCGCAATGATGAGTGCCGGCTTGTGCAGCAGCGCGATGGCGATGGCCACGCGCTGGCGCATGCCGCCCGAGAGCTGGTGCGGATAGGCGCGCAGCCGCTCCTCGGGGCTGGGAATGCCCATCAGCGCCAGCGTGTCGGCCGCATGGCGGCGGGCGGTGGCGCTGTCCACGTCGCGGTGGGCGCGCACCGCCTCGACCATCTGCACGTCGATGCGCAGCACCGGGTTCAGCGTCGCCATCGGGTCCTGGAAGATCATGGCGATGCGGTCGCCACGCAACTGCCGCAAGGCCTTGGCCGGCAGCGTGCGCAGGTCCTGGCCCTGAAACAGCACCTCGCCGCCTTCGATGCGCCCGGGCGGATCGACCAGGCCCATGACCGAAAAGCCGGTCACCGACTTGCCCGAGCCCGACTCGCCGACCAGGCCCAGCACCTGTCCGCGGCCCAGCGTGAAGGAGACGCCGTCGACCACCGGCAGCACGCCGTCGCGGGTGTGGAAGCGGGTGCGCAGATCGCGCAGCTCCAGCACGGGAGTGGTATCGCCGCTCACTTCTGCAACCTCGGGTTCAGTAAGTCGCGCAGCTGGTCGCCTACCAGGTTGATCGCAACGATGGTGGCCAGCAGGGCCAGGCCGGGGAACAGGCTGATCCAGTATTCGTTGGACAGCAGGTACTGGTAGCCGTTGGAGATCAAGAGGCCGAGCGAAGGCTCGGTGATCGGCACGCCCAGACCCAGGAACGACAGCGTGGCCTCCAGCGTGATGGCCCGCGCCACCTGCAGCGCGCCGATCACCAGCAGCGGCGGCAGGCAGTTGGGCAGCACATGGCCGACGAGGATGCGCCAGGGCGGAATGCCCTGCCCGCGCGCGGCATCGACATACTCGCGCCGCGTCTCCACCAGCGCCTGCCCGCGGGCGGTGCGCGCGTAGTAGGCCCATTCGAGCAGCACCAGCGTGAGCACGACGTTGGTGATGCCCTTGCCCAGGTAGGCCAGGATCATCAGCGCCATCAGGATGGTCGGGAAGGACAGCAGCAGGTCCACCAGCCGCATCAGCAGCGCGTCGACCCGGCCGCCGGCATAGGCGGCCAGCAGGCCGACCAGCGTGCCCAGCACCGCCGCGATGAGAGCCGAGCCCACGCCCACGCCCAGGCTGATTCGCAGGCCGTAGACGATGGCCGAGTACAGGTCGCGGCCCTGGCCGTCGGTGCCCAGCCAGTAGGTGTAGCCCCCCTCGCCACGCGGCGAGCCAGGCGGAAGGCGCGCGTCGAGCACGTCCAGCTGCAGCAGGTCATACGGGTTCTGCGGCGTGATCCATGGCGCGGCCATGGCCACCACCACGACCACCGCGAGCATCAGCAGTCCGGCGACGGCGACGCGCGACTGCAGGAAGTCGCTGCCCACGCGCCACCAGAAGCCGCGCTCTGGTTTCGGTGCGGCGGTGGACGAAGAAGAGGTCGGCAATGCGCTCACTTGGCGCCCTCCAGCCGCACGCGCGGATCGAGCAGGCGGTAGAGCACGTCCACCACCAGGTTCAGCGTCACGAAGATCACGACCACCACCATCAGGTAGGCGACCACCACCGGGCGGTCCAGCGAATTGATGCTGTCCAGGATCAGCTTGCCGGCGCCGGGCCAGGCGAAGATGGTCTCGGTGACCACCGCATAGGCGATGGTCGAGCCCAGCTCCAGCCCCAGCACCGTGACCAGGGGAATCAGCGTGTTGCGCAGCACGTGCACGCCCACCACCCGCACCGGCGACAGGCCCTTGGCCCGCGCGAACTTCACGAAGTCCTGCGGCAGCACCTCGCGCACACCAGCGCGCGTGAGCCGCAGCACCAGCGAGATCTTGAACAGCGCCAGGTTGAAGGCCGGCAGCAGCAGGTGCTGCAGCCCGTCGAGCGTGAGCCAGGACCATTCGATGCCGAACAGGCTGCGCGTCTCGCCGCGCCCGCCGGCCGGCAGCCAGCCCAACTGCACGCTGAACACCATGATCAGCATCAGCGCCACCCAGAAGGCCGGCAGCGAGAAGCCGACGATGCTGGTGGCCATGATGGCGCGCGAGGCCGGATGCTCCGGCTTCATGCCCGCGAACAGCCCCAGCGGCACCCCGATGAGCACCGCCAGCAGCAGTGCGGCCACGGCCAGCTCCATCGTGGCCGGCAGACGGTCCAGGATGATGCGGATGGCCTCGTCGTGGTAGACGAAGCTCTTGCCCAGCTGGCCCTGCACTGCGCCTTCGAGGAAGGACAGGTACTGGCGCCACAACGGCTGGTCCAGGCCCAGGCGGGCGATCGCGGCGGCCCGTTCGGCCTGGTTCATGTCGTCGCCGATCAGGATGTCCACCGGGTTGCCGATGGCATGCAAGCCGACGAAGACGATCAGCGTCATCGCCCACACCACCAGCAGCGCCTGGCCGAGCCGGCGCAGCAGCCAGCCGGTCATGGGGCGGCCCCTTCGCGCACAGCGGCCGCTTCCTCATAGGCGGGAAACGACGCCTCGGTCCATTCGTGGCCTTCGAGCTCGGGCTCCGCATAGCGCTGCATGGCGGCGAAATGCGCGTCGGCGTCCTCCACCATCAGCTGGCCGGCCAGGCCACGGGCCAGGCGCTGCGAGCCGTCGGTGATCTGCGGGATGTCGCCCGCACCGGCGCCCTGCGACAGGGCCGCGGCGTAGTTGTAGCAATGAATGCGCTCCAGGCCCGGACAGCGGCCGGGCTCGCGCGGCTGGAACTCGAACAGCGGGCCCAGGTCGGGCGACTCGGACAGCTCCTCGTCGTCCTGGCCCTCGGGCGCGGCGAAGCGGTCGCGCCACAGCCGCACATGCGGCTGCAGCCCGGCGAACTCGGGCCGCTGGGTCCAATCGATGCGAAAGCCGGTGCAGAAGATGACGAAGTCCGCCGCCAAGGGCCCCTTGGCCGTCTCGACACGGATCACGCCGTCGGGCCGCACCGAAGCACCGGTCGCCCCCGCCCCCAGGTGGAAATGCGCCTGGGCATGGCGCGACACGCGCAGCGTGCTGCCCTGCGGCGGCGGCACCTGCTGCACGTTGAGGTAATGGCGGAAGCGCCACTTCCATTCGTCCGGCAGCATCCAGTAGCCGTGCGACATGCCGGGGCTGCCGGAGCCCTTGCCCTTGTTGATGCGCGGCAGCTCTCGGCGGCGGATCAGCAGGTCGACGCGGGTGGCGCCGTTCTCCAGCGCCGTGGCCGCGGCGTCCATGGCCGAGGCGCCGCCGCCGATCACGGCCACGCGCTTGCCGCGCAGCATGGCGCCGTCCCAGGCGTGCGAGGAATGCACCCAGCGTTCGCGTGGCAGGGCATGGGCCCAGTCCGGCACCCACGGGCCGCCCAGGCCGTCGCGGCCGGTGGCGATGACCACGTGGCGCGCCAGCACGGTGTGGGCGCGATCGCCCTCGCCTTCGTCGACCAGTTCCAGCTGCACCACGCCATCGGCGCGCGGACGCACCGCCGCCACGCGCTGGTGGTTGCGCACGTCCAGGCGCAGCACCTGGCGGTACCAGCGCAGGTAGTCCATCCATTGCAGGCGCGGGATCTTGTCGAGCGCCCGCCAGGCGTCCAGCCCGAACTGCGATTCGAACCAGGCGCGGAAGGTCAGCGCTGGCAGGCCGAGCGCCGGGCCGGTCAGCTCCTTGGGCGAGCGCAGCGTCTCCATGCGCGCCGTGGTGGCCCAGGGCCCCTCGAAGCCGGCCGGCGCCTGGTCGAACACCACCGCCTGCACGCCCAGGTGCTTGAGCGAGGCCGACAGCGTGAGCCCCGCCATCCCGCCGCCGATGACGGCCACGTCGATCACCGGCTGGCCGTCGCGCGCGCTGGGCGGCACCCAGTGCTTGGGCGGCAGACCGAGCCAGAGGAGGTCCTGGCGCAGCCGCTGCTCCAGTTGGGGCAGGCCGGCCGGGGGCGTGAAGGCTTCGGGAGCGGGCGAACTCATGGGGCGCTTTCGGTCAGGAACGGGGGGAAGAAGAAGTCGGCTCGGCCCCCTGCGCGGCCTGCAGCAGCCGGGCATGGGCCTCGGGTGGATGGGCGACGAAACCGGGAAGCCGCGTCGCCGCCTGTTGCAGCGCATCGGCCAGGGCCTGCACCCGGCGGGTGATGGGCCGGCCCTGCGGCACCACGGCGCCGAAGAAGAAGGGGATGTGCACGTCCAGCGGACGCAGCTGCACACCGGCCATGGGCACGCCATGCACCGTGAGCGGGTCCAGCAGGGCGATGCCCAGCCCCGCGCGCACCAGGGCCTGGGCGTTGACGGAGGAATTGGTGTCGATGACGTCCGCGCCGCGCGCGCCGCCCTCGCCTGCCGATGCGCTTTCGCCGGCTGCGTCGGCGTCGGTGGCGGCACGGCCCAGCAGCGCGTCGATGCGGTGGCGCAAGCGGAAAGGGTTGCTCAGGGTGACCAGCCGGCGCCCGGCGAGCGCGGCGGCCGGCACGACGTCGTGCGCAGCCAGCGGATCGCCATCGGGCAGCACGGCCACGCAGGGCGCCTCGCCGATCCACAGCACCTGCAGGCCGCGGTGCTCCAGCGGCAGGCTGGAAACGCCCAACTGGACGGCACCGGCCAGCACCGACTCCATCACCCGCTCCGGCGAGCCGCTGACCAGGCGCACCGCGCCGGTGCCCTCGCCCGCTTCCAGGGCCTGCAGGGCCGCCGGCACGAGGCCCAGCGCCGCAGCCGACGTGGCCGCCAGCACCAGCGGCTGGGCGCCGCCACGGCCGATCTCGTCCACCCGCTGCTGCAGCCGGCGCCAGTCGCCCAGCAATTGCTGCACTTCCTCGAACAGCTGGAAGCCCTCCGCCGTCGGCGCCACGCGGGGGCCGTGGCGGGTGAACAGCGCATAGCCCGACGCCGCCTCCAAGTCATGGATCAGGCGGGTGACAGCCGGCTGGGAGCGGTCGAGCAGCCGCGCCGCGCCCGTAATGCTCCCGGAGGACATCACGGCGGCGAAGGCTTCGAGCTGACGAATATCGAGGTTCTTGATCATCCGATTTTCGGATGATCAAGCATGAAGCATGCAAGCTTCAAATACTTTTATCGAGAAAGCTTATTCAGGGGCCGCCGCGGCGGCCGGGATGGGACCGCTGGAAGCTCGCGTGGGCGCGGGCTTTCCCGGATGAAGCAGGGACGGGCTCCTGTTCCAGCCGACGCCGGGGCGAAAAAAAGCCCCAGGGCTGGGGCGACGTTGTTGAGCCTGTCCATTGATTGAAGTGGGCCTGGCGCCCCCCGGGGATCGAGGCCAGCGCCAGCCGGTCCTGGGAAGCGGCAGCCGCTCCCAGGCGGCAAGGCCGCCCGCTGGAGGCCTCGGCCGCACGGCCGATCAGCCGTGCCGGGCGCGATCCGCGGCGCCCGGCGCCAGGATGCCGAAGACGGAGGACGCGAAGGCGGCGGCGCCGGGCATCGCCCCGTTCAGATCGCGTTCCTCCCATTCCGCCGCCTGATGGCTGGCCCAGATCAGGCTGAAGAAGAAGAGGCCGCACGCCACTTCCACGGCGATGAGCGAGACAACGATGAAAACCCACATGGCAGCACCTGAAAAATTACGTCAAAACGTTACACCTCGAAACGTACGGTCCGCAACTGACGTTGACCCGACCCCCTTGAAAACGCCCTATGAAGGGCATAGGAAAAAACGCTGAGTCGTGCGCTTTTGCACAGAAGCGCAACGAAGCCCGCCGCGTTGGCCCCCGGCGCGACGAGGGCGGTGCCGCTCAGTACACAGTCAGTGACAACCACTAACGTGGCGGCCATGGCACGCAAGGAAGACTTCGCCCACAAGGCCTCGCTGCGGGCCACCGTTCTGGCTCTTTGGCTCGTGGCGGCCACGTTGGCCGTTGCGGCCATGCTGATGCAGTGAAGTGAAAACAACCCCCATGCCGCTTCGCGGCTCCGGGCGGCGGCCAGAGGCGGTTGCGCTTCGGGCACGTCCAAGCCGGCACTGGCTGGCTTGGCGCCGCGGCGGTTTGATGCGATAGGGTTACTACTTAGCGTCCTGAAGACTTGAGGGGGTGCCAGCCAAGCGCAGCCGAGTCGACTGGTCCTTCCCCATCGACACGCACGCGCCCGGCGCTGACATCAGGGCACTGCAGCCGGTGGGGGCCGCTCAGTAGACTCGCCGCCTTCATGGCGAATCTGAACAAACGTTTCCAAGTCCTCACAACCTTTTCACAAACTGTCGTCACCCTGGCCGCGGCCGTGCTGCTCCTCGGCTGCGGGCCCTTGGAGCCCCACGCGCGCGGCGCCCGCGCCTCGGCTGCCGCCGCACGGCCGGCACCCGCCACCGCGGCGCTCAACCAGGATTTCGGCCGCTGCCCCCAGTTCTTCGCCGGTGGCCGGGCGCCTGCCGTGGCCATCGGCGGACGCCTTCGCGCCCTGTGCTTCGACAACTTCGCCGTCCTTCATTCCGGGGAGACGCGCACGCCGGTCTACGTGGCCGAGCGGCTGAACCGGGAGATCCTGATGAAGGCGAAGACGGTGCAGCGCCACGACCGCTTCTTCGCAGATGCCCGCCTGCCCTCGGGCGAGCGCGCCGACCTGGACGACTACCGAGGTTCCGGCTTCGCACGCGGCCACATGGCACCCGCCGCGGACATGCCCACGGACCAGGCGATGGCGCAGTCCTTCAGCCTGGCCAACATGGTCCCGCAGGACCCGCGCCAGAACAGCGGCCCCTGGGCCCGCGTGGAAGAAGACACGCGCAAGTACGTCATGCGTGCGCAGGGGGACGTGCATGTGATCACGGGCCCCGTGTTCGCGGACCAGCGGGCCATCGGCCGCAATGGTGTGCGCGTGCCCTCGCACCTGTTCAAGCTGGTCTACGACCCAGCCACCGGCCGGGCCTGGGCGCATTGGCAGCAGAACCGGCCCGATGCCAAGGTCAACAAGCCGCTGAGCTATGCCGCCTTCCAGCAGTGGCTCAACCTGGACCTGCTGCCGGGCGTGAAGGTCCGCTAGGGATGCTCTTCACGAATCGAGCGGCAAGTGGGCGCTGCGATGCCCACGGCGCGCGCATTCGTGAAGAGCATCCCTGCGAAGGCCGCCACCGCGCGGGAGCCGGCCCGGCACCGAAATGCCTCGCGGTGCTCACCAACGCGGTGCCGTCCATCGACATCCGTATCGCCATTGGCGCCGTGATGCCTCTGAAGAAGCAGGCGTCAACGCGCATGTGTCCTGCTTGGTCGGCGTGCAGTCCAGGCTCCGTGGGACGGGCGGCAGCTGCCGCGGCGGGGCCGGGCGCCCACACCTTCCAGGAGCACCCATGCTTTTTGTCAGCGATGCCGTCAGGCGCCTTCTCTCCCCCACGACGAACTACCTCGAGGGCTTCCAGGCCGCGATCGGCCGGGCGCTCGACTTCGCGGGCTCGGGGGTCGGCCAGATTGCACTGGACGATGCACGCGCCAGGGCGGTCCCGCTTCCGGCCCGACTCCGGCAGTACCTGTTCAGCGTCCTGGGCGTTGCGGCGGTCATGGAGGGCGCGACGCGCAGCGATCTGGGCATCGACGAAGCGGCCGCGCTGCTGATCGTGCACGACGCGGGCTTTGCCGACTACGCCCACTTCTTCGTCACCGCCTTCCAGGACAACTATCCCTTCCTCCTGTCCCGCCTGTCGGACATGGAGAAGGACTACCTGCGGGGGCTGCTGGCCTGAGAGCCTGAGCGGGCCGTGGTCCGGCCGGCTACGCGGCCGGGCCGCCGCCGTCGGCGGGCGTGCCGCAGATGCACGCCCAGGCCCGCCATTCGGCCTCGGTGAGCCGGCCATCGGCCCGTGCCAGGGCGGCGAACCGCGCGTGGTCGGCCATGAGGCCGAGCTTTCGGATGTCGCACACGAGCGACTTGAAATGCTCGATCGCATGCGCCGGGTCGGCCGCGATGATGTGCAGCGGCAGCTTGGACAGGTCGGCGGCCATCTCCCGGGCGCGCCGGGCCTCCTGCATCAGCACCTCCACGTCTTCGGCCGACAGGTGCAGCCGCTTGGCCTCGCGGTTGAGGATTTCCGCCTCCTCCTCCGAAAGCACGCCGTCGCCCAGCATCTCGAAGAGTTCCTGGCGCAGGGCATCGCGCTCCTTGTGCAGCTGGTCGGAGAAGGCCGACGACAGCAGCGCCGCCGGGATCGCGAAGATGCCGATGCCGATCAGGGCCAGCACGATGGTCACGGCACGGCCCGCTGGCGTGACCGGCGTGATGTCGCCGTAGCCCACCGACGCCAGCGTGATCACCGCCCAGTAGATGGACTGCGGAATGTTCTCGAACTTGTCGGGCTGCGCGTCGTGCTCGAACACATAGCCCAGGCTCGCCGTCAGCACGACGAGCAGCACCATGATGAAGGCCGCCGCCGCCATCACCGGCCATTCCCGCCCGATCACCTTGGCCAGCGTGCGCGTGGCGTCGGTGTAGCGCGTCAGCTTCAGCAGGCGCAGCAGCCGGAAGATGCGCAGGAAGCGCAGGTCCAGCACGTAGTTGAGGAAGGCTTCCGCAAAGAAGGGCAGGATCGCCAGCAGGTCGACCAGCATGCCCGGGCTGCGTGCCTGCCGCAGCCGGCCGAGCAGCGGCCCTTCGTGGCCTTCCTCCTCGACGCAGGCATACAGCCGCAGGCAGAACTCGAGCGTGAAGATCGCCACCACCGCGATGTCCACCGCCACCAGTTCGAGGTGGAATCGGTCATGGACCCACTGGACGGACTCCAGGATGACCGCCACCACCGAGACGAGCACGCAGCCGGCGATGACGAAATCGAAGGCGCTGTGCAACCGGCCGCCATAGGGGCTGGCAAACACCAGGGCGTGGGCCTTCTGCCGCAGGCTGCGCCCCGCGTTCAACTGCCGGAACTCCTGGACGGCCGGCACCAGGAAGCGGAAGAGCTTGAGGATGCGCAAGAGCCGGAAGACCCGCAGGACACGCAGGTCGATGGGCACCACGGCATGCAGCACGCTGGGCAGGATGGCGACGAGGTCCAGGACCGCATAGGGGTTGCGCATGAAGGCCAGCCGCGGACGCGCCGCCCCGGCGAAGGCGGGATCCTCCGGCGCCGTGTAGAGCCGCAGGGCGTACTCGATCGCGAACACCGCCACCGAGATCGCGTCGAACAGGTGCAGCCAGCGCCGGGCCGCATCCGGCACGCCCGCCGTCGCTTCGAACACGGTCACCAGCAGGTTGGCGCCGATGAGCCATGCGATGGCGCGGTCGAAGCGGCGCTGATGGTTGCGGGCATTGCCCGGGTCCAGCAGCCAGGCCCACAGGAGCCGGCGCAACCGCTGGCGCGGGTTCAGGGCAGAGGCCTCCTGCCGCGCCCGGTCGCCCACGATGGCGGGCACCGGGCCTCGGCCCGCATGGCGGTAGGAACGCGGCTCGGGCGTCTTGGGCTCGTCGGTCATGGAGGGCATGGCGGACATGGATGGAGAGCGTGCGGGGCGTCGCGCGTTGAGTGACGCTCAGAGCGCCAGATCCGCCACGTCGAGCGCATAGCCGGCGCTGTCGCAGACCTGCAGCCGCAGCGCCAGGGGATGGGTCAGGGCGTCACCCGGCGCCAGTCCGGCCGCAGTGCCGTGGCCGGCTGCGGCGTCGGACGCGGGCGGCACCCGCCGGCCGACAACGATCTGGCCGAAGGTGGCGTGCGCTCCGTGCTGGCATCGCTCGATCACCTGCAACGGGGCAGCCCCTTGAGCCGCTCGGCCACATCGGTGGGGGCGAACAGCGTGGCCGCTTCGGCCGGGAACCAGCCCTTGGCCAAGGTCCCGTCGCACTGCTCCGGGCCGCCATAGGTGGCGGCCGGGCAAGGCAGCCGGCCCCGCAGCGCTGCAAAGCCGCGGGTGACCGCATCGGCCTTGTCGAGCAACTGGTCCTGCGCAAGCCGATCCGCGGCCAGTTGGTTCACCTGCCATCGGCTGTACACCACGAAGGCCAGCAGGCCCAGCAGCGCCGCCAGCGCCGCGGCCGCCAGCAGCGAAAAGCCCGACTGTCGCCACCGGCCTGCCGTCGGCCGGCGGCGCGCGCCCGCGCGGGGCCCTGAAAGAAGCACCCGGTTCATCGCCGCACCGCCATTGCCTGCCCGATCAGGTCATACACCGGCAGCACCAGCGCCACCACGAACACCGCCATCAGTCCGCCCGCGATGAAGATCACCACCGGCTTGAGAATCTCCGAGAGCGTGGCCACCACGCGGCCCAGGCGCGTGCGGTACTCGCCGGCCAGGTACTGCAGTTGGTCGTCCAGCGTGCCCGAGTCCTCGCCCACCGCGATCACCCGCAGCATCAGCGGCGGAAACCCGCCCACGCGCCGCATGGCGGCAGACACGCGCTCGCCACGCTCCACATACATGCGCACGAGCGTGAGCTTTTCGCGGTAGTACAGGTCGCCCGTGATGTTCTCCAGCACGGTCAGGCTGCGCACGATGTCCACCCCCGCCCTCAGCAGCAGCGAGAAGTACTCGGCGAAGAAGGCCATGCCGGCGGCCGACATCAGCCGCTTGGCCACCGGCAGCACATGAAGCGCCCGGTAGACCTGCAGGCGGAACTTGTGGCTCGTGTACCAGGCAAACATCACCAGCGCCACCGCCGCCACCAGGCCCAGCAACACCAGCAGGCCGTTGGACGACACCCATTCGGAAGTACCGATCACCGCCACCGTGAGCGCCGGCAGCTTGATGCTGAACTGCTTGAACAGCGACGCCAGGTTGGGCACCACGTAATAGAGCCAGAAGCCCGCCGCGCCGAAGATGGCTGTGAACACGAAGGCCGGGTAGATCAGCGCCTGCTTGGAGTCGGCCTTCAGCGCCGTCAGACGCTCGACGTGATCGGCGGCCTCGTGCAGCATGCGGTCCATCGCGCCGGTCGCATCGCCCAGGCGGATCAGGTTGCGCACCGGCTCCGGAAACACGCTGGGCTGGCGGTCGAAGGCCTCGCCCAGCGTGGCGCCGGCACGCAGGTCGGCGAGCATCCGCGACGCCACGGCCGCGCAGGCGGGCCCGACGGATTCGGCGTCTTCGGCGAGCGTGCGCACGGCATCGATGATCGGCACGCCCGCCTTGGCCAGCACGGCGAGGTCGCGAAGCAGAACCACCAGGTCCTGGTCCTTGAGCTTCTTGCCGAACAGGCTGCCGGCCGAGCGCACCGACTGCACCAGCACGGCCGGGATCTGCCGCACCGACAGGACGGCGCCGTCTTCGTACTCCTGCTCCAGGGCCTCGCGCACCGACTGCGGGTCGCCCAGCTCGAAGGCGCGCGTGCCCGAGCGCACGGCGCCAGCCGCGTCCACCACGCGATAGAAATACCAGGTCAAGGTCCAACTCCCAGGGATCGCACGATCTCGTCGCTCGTCGTCATGCCGTCGGCAACGCGGCGCCTGGCACAGAACTCGATGTCGCGGAAGCCGTTGCGCTCGGCCGCCTTGCGCAGCTCGGCCCGGCGCGCATCGCTGGCGATCAGGTCGGCCAGCTCGTCGTTGATCGACAGGATCTCGTACACCGGCATGGTGAGCGCCTGGTCCTGCGTGAGCGTGAGCGATTCGACCGAGGCGACGCTCACGGTGAGCAGGTTGGAGGAGACGGTCTCGGTCTGCGTGAGGCCTGTGGGGATGTAGGTGGCCGTGGCGATCACCCGCAGCACGGTGCCGCCGGCGGGCTGTGCTGCGTGCGCGGACCCGGGTGCCAGCGACAGCAGGCCGGCCCCGAGGGCCAGCAGCCACATCAGCGCCAGCGCGGCAAGGCGTGGCGAGCCAGGGCGGGGCCGGTCGGGTCGGGCATGGCTGTCGGGACGGGCCTGGCAGTCCTGGATCCTGGCGTTGGGCATGCGAGAGGTGGTCACGGTCTTGTTCTGGTGGGCGTTTTGCTTCTTTTCTGCGGGCTCTGGCAGAGCTGCCAAAGCACGCAGAGAAGGGCTAAGCCGGCCGGACGGGCCGGCGGCTTAGCCTTCGTTGGAGGCGGGCTGCCGCCCTGCCCTGCCCTGCTTCACGGCAGGGCAGGCGGGCAGCAGCTGTTCGCGCTCAGGCTTGCTTACTGGTTGTTGATCTGAACCTGGAAGGTCAGCGTCGCCGTGCCGCCGGGGTTCACGGTGGTGGCCGTGGTGCCGTTGCCGCAGGTGACCGAGGTGGTCGCCGAGGTCCAGCCCGTGGGGCTGGTGAACTGCGGTGCGATGCTGGTGGACGCACAGGTCGTGTCCGGCTGCACCGTCGTGAGCGTCGTGTACGCGGGCACGACGTCCGTCAGGTTCAGGTTGGTCAGCACCGAGGTGCCTTCATTGACCGCCTTGAGCTGATAGACGATGCACTCGCCGGGCTTGGCCGAGATCGCGTTGGCGGTCAGGCTGTTCAGGGCGGTGTTGATGCCGGCCTTGTCGCAGGTGGCGTTCGGGTTCTTGGCCTGGCTGGCGTACAGACGAACCTGGCCAGTCACTACCTTGGACGTGTCAGTTGCCGTCGGTGCGCCGCAGCCAGGGGTGGTGGTTGCGCTGAAGTCGACCTTCACGGTGGCGATGTCGGTCGCGCCGGCAACGGCACCACCGGGTGCAAACACCTTGACCAGCAGGTACTGCGGCGTGCCAGGTACCACGTCCGGCAGCGTCGTGGCGCTGGTGACCAGCGTGTCGGCGGCGTCCAGTTGGCCGTTGCCGTTCGTATCGATGTAGACCGCATAGGTCCAGCCGGCAGTCACGTCCGCCGGGTCCAGAGTGACGCTGACCTTGCCGCCAGCTTTGCAGGTCGCCGTACCAGTGGCCTGCACCAGGTGGGCATAGACCACCGAGCCGCCCGGAGCGACTTGGCCCTCGCCGTTGGGCGTGAGCGAGGCGCCGAAGGTGTCGGCAGCGGACGTCACGATCACCTGGTCGTAGATGATGTCCACGGGCGTGGAACCATCGGAGGCAGCCGAGTTCGCCTTGGCCTGGAAGTACACGGCCTGGGTGACCTTCACTTGCGTGACGGGCACGTAGACGCAGGCTGTGACCTCGGTGTTGCCGCCAACGGCGACCGAAGCGGTGCTGGTGATGGCAGTTGCATCCTTACATTGGTCGGCAGGAACAGCACCCGCGGCGAACTTCACCGTCCAGCCCGAGGGCAGGGTTCCGGGGAAGCCGGTGGTGCTGCTGGCCGACAGCGCATAGCTGTTGGCCGCGCTGTCGTTGTTGGTCAGCCACAGGTCGAACTTGGTCCAGGAGCCGGCCGGAACGCTCGCGTTGGAGACGGTCGGCAAAGCGCTCGGGCCCGTGGCCGACGACGCGAGCGTGCTGCTCCAGGTCGTCGCGCACGATGTGGACGAGGAGCGCTTGCCGTTGTTGATGGCTGTGGGCCAGGCGCCGGAGGGCGGGTTGATCCCGCTGCCGGGCTGACCGATGGCATTGGACACGTTGAATGCCGCCGTCGTGGTCAACGAGACGGTGTCCTGCACGCTGACGCTCTGGTTCGAGGTCGCGTACATGGAGGTGCTGGCCGTGATCGGCGTGACCGTGACGTCGCCGACGTCATAGGCACCGCTGCCGGTGGCGGTCGCCGGAATGGAGTAGGCCACGACGAAGCTGAGCTTGCCGTTGCTGCCTGCGACCGTCTGTGCCGTCGAAACGGTACAGCCCGTCGTGCCCGAGCACAGCGGCGTCGCGCTGTCGGGCAGGCCGTCGGAGTTGGTGTCGCTGTAGATCTCGACCTTGTTGAACTTGGTCGAGCCGGCCACCGAGATGTTGAAGCTGTCCGCGCCATTGCCGGTGTTGATCAGCACGTGCGGGGCGTAGATGACCGCACCGGCCGCGCCGCTCTTGGTGTTGACGATGTCCAGCGGTCCGCCCGTGGTCGCCTTGGCGTCCAGGGTGAAGGAGCCCACCTGCTGCACCGTCGTCACCACGACGTTGGAGGCGGCCACCTGGGCATTGCCGTTGGTGTCCAGGTACGAGGCCGAGGCCTGGTTCGATATGGACGAGTTGGCGGCGGGGGCGGCTGCGAGAGCGGACGAACTTCCCATCAGGAAGACGGCTGCCAGCGCCAGCGCGCTGCCCCACGCCGCCGGGCGCCCGAAGGCCCCCGGGGTTCGTGGATTGTTGTATTTCACGTGATTTCTCCTCTCTGAGCTGACTTGCAAGTCGGAATGACGAAGGGCTGCCCTGCCGAGCCCGGGGCCCGAACTCGTGCATGGCCGTGAGATCAGCAGGCGCCAGCAGCCAGGACGGCCACGGGCGTCTGCCGATCAGCACTGGGGGCGCGACAGGGGTGACGACGCCGGGTCCGCCCGGTCGGTCGCCCCGGACGCATCAAGGTTTGGCGGGGGTGGCCGCGGGGGACGTGGCGGCGGGTTTGGGGGCTGCGGTCGCCGAGGCGGTGGCCGCAGGCGGCTCGACCGCTTCGACCTTGGCGCGGGCAACGACCGTGACTTCGGCGCCCGGCGCGAGCTCGTCGATGGACCAGCGCACGCTGCGGTAGTCGCTGTAGGCCAGCGGCTCGCTACGGCCATTGGGCAGCTTGCGCATGAGCGGCTCGGCGGCGTAGGCGCCCGAGGCGGGTGCGAACTGCACGCCCTTGCGTGGCTGGGCCGAGGTGGGCAGGTATTCCAGCCCCTCGGGCAGCGGGATGGTGGCGGCCAGTTGCTTGACCGGCCGCGTACTCACGTTCTTGTAGACCGCGCGGTACTCCAGCACGTCGTTGGGCTTGACCGTTTCGGCCTCGACCAGCTTGTCGCGACCCTTCTCGTCCTTGACGACCTTTTGTTGCGTCAGCGCGACAGTGACAGCCTTTTGTTCCTGCGCCGCTGGGGCCGGCGCAGCCCCTTGGGCCGAGGGCGCCAACTGCGCCCAGCCGGTCCCGGCAAGCGCAAGCGTCAACACAAAGGCGGCAGTCAGACGGTGTTTCATGAGGTTTCTCCTCGCGGAAATGGAAGGGGGATCGGGGGGGGGGGAAATGGGAGACGCGAGCGTTCGCAGCGAAGGAACACGACAAACGTCGTTCAACGGGCGGCGGAGCCGTCGCCCGCCATAAGGCGCTCGCGATGGGGCTGTCGCAAGGGCGCTCGGCCCAGGATCGGGTTGCTCGGCTCGGGCTGAGGCAGCAACTCGTCCTTTGCACGCAGGCGGTAGCCCCAGCCGTACACGGACATCAGCGGGCCCGGTGAGGTGGAGCACGCGAGCTTCTTCATGAGCCGCATGAGGATCATTCGCTTGCTGGTGACGGCAAGCGGCTTCTGCCCATACACCGCGCGGGTCGTGCCCATGAGCTGGAAAAACGCGTCGAAGGAGATCGCGTGATCGTTGGCGTTCGCCAGAGCGAGCAGCAGTGCGCGCTCGCAGATGTTCAGGCGAAGGCGGTAGCCGTCCGGGGCGCGAAGCAGCCACCCATCGCCGAGCAGCACCCAACCGGTATCGCCCAGAGGGCCCTCGGTCGCGTGCTCGGGCAACGCCGACGGCGGCGGCAGGTCGCGCGAGGGGACGAGGATGTCGTCGTTGCGTTGGGGGGGATGTGCTGCGTCATTCGCCGAGGCGTCGGCGCGGCCGCCAACCAGGCCGTAGTCGCCGATCGCGTCACGGTAAGCGCAGATGGTGTTGAGCATCTCGCGCAGTTCCCGCTCCAGCCGATCAAGGCCGAAACGGTCGAACCGGCCGGGCTTCAGCCGTTGGGGCAGGTCGACCTCGGGCGTCATGCCAGCCCCCATGCGCCGGGCGCGGCGGACGCCCCGTATCGGCGTACGTATTCGTCGTGATGGACAAAAGGGTACCGTTACGCCCTAATACTTAAGAATCATCCCTCAGTGACGTCTCTTACTCTTTGTCTCTTTTCTTTTAGGGGCTGTAAATGAAGCAAACAAAAGGGTACCCTTTTGTCAATCCCTAGACTCCCAACTCGTTAACTACTTCTCAGGCAAGTGACGCGCCCATGCCCCAAAGGTGGGTGCGCACCCCTCACCCGGATCATGAAAGTTGGCTACGCACGCGTTTCAACCGATGAACAAAGTGTTGAGCTTCAGCTTCGGGCGCTGGAGCGCGCGGGCTGTGATGTTCTCTACACGGACCAAGGCGTGTCCGGCGCGGTGTTCGACCGCCCTGGGCTTGCGAGAGCGCTACGGCGCTTGAAACCCGGCGACACCCTGGTCGTCTGGAAGCTGGATCGACTGGGACGCTCGGTCAACGGGCTGGTCCAGGTGGTCGCCTCCCTCGGGCGACGAAAGATTCAATTCGCCTCTTTGTCCGAGAGCATTGACACCGGCACTGCGGGGGGCGTGCTCATCTTTCATCTGATGGGCGCACTGGCGGAGTTCGAGCGCTCGCTCATCAGCGAGCGCACCAAGGCCGGAATGGAAGCCGCGCGCGGGCTGGGACGGCACGTCGGGCGTCCCCGCGCCCTCACAGCCGAGCAGCTTGACGAGCTGACGCTCTACCTGGGACGGGAACCCTTGGGTGCCCTCGCAGAAAGGTTCGGCGTTCACATCCGCACGCTGCGGCGCTACATGCGCTCCCTGGAATCCTTCGACGACCTTGGGGCCGCCAAGAAGGGGGAACTGCCGCTGCTCACTCCGGCGCCCCCTCCCCCCGACTATCCGGACTGCTGAAGCGGTCCCCGGGGACCGGGGTAAAGGCCAAGCATCCACCACTTACCCACCGGCGCCGGTCATATGCGGCGAAGGGGTACGCCTTGACGGCAGAACAATGGTCTGCGGCATTGGAGCATCTCGAAGATGGCCGTCCACGCGCCCCGGAAGGTCCGTGGACGATACAGGCGTGATTCGCGTGCGAACCGGGCAAAACGCCGCAAATGACGGACGTTGGACCTCGCCGAGTCTGCGCGTACGGCCACAGCGCACGCCACGTCAGTGCGCTCGAAAGTCATCGGTAACTGCCGACGCTCTGCCGTTGCAAATGCGCCGACCCATTAGACGGCGCATTCTTTGAGCACCGGCAATTTCAGTCGAGCGTAATACGGGGCCGGTAGCCGACGGCCCGCGTTCTGTACTTGATCTAAATCAAATAAGTTAATGATTGCGCTGGACTGCTTGGTGACAAGACGTCTTTGGCCCGAGGGATGACAGCGCTTCAAATAGCTCGTCAAGGATGCGCATTGCGCGCAAGGCGAACCCGCCGGCATAGCTCACTGATCTGGAAGCTGGAACCGCCCCATGCCACGGCATAAACGGCGTGTGGTGCGCGAGATGAGGAGGGGAGCGGCTTGCAATCCAACGCAACGCCTCCGTGCGCAGGGAATGCTGACCGAAAACAGAAACGGGCACCTAAGTGCCCGTGTTCTATACGTATTCGATGGGGTGGCTGATGGGACTCGAACCCACGACGACCAGAATCACAATCTGGGACTCTACCAACTGAGCTACAGCCACCGAGAGAACTTCGGAGTATAGCGGAAAAATCCCGACTCTCACGAAAATCAGTTCACGACCACTGAAGGAGCGCCGGAGGGATGCGGCACCTTGATCGTGGCCTTGAAGCGGTCCTTGAGCATCGCATAGTAGGCCTCGGCCTCCGCGCCCGCCATGGCTTGCGAAAGCTGCGTCCGCTCTTGCTGACGCTGGTCCGCGGGCACCTCGGCCGGCGGCAGCGTCTTGTTGACGCGCACCACGGCATACCCTTCGGCACCGAGATCCACGCCGACCCACGCGGGCAGCTTGGCGGGATCGGCACGCAGGGCCGCCTCGACCACAGCCGACGGCTGCGAGCTGGCGTTGTCGTTGCGTGACACGGCGATGGGCTGGCCCAGACCGGCAGGCACGGCACCGGCCGCAGCTCCCTCCCAGGCCTTGAGCTTGGCCTCACCCTCGGTCTTGGCGGCCGCTGCCGCGCGCTCGGCGACCAGTTCCTGGCGTACACGCGCCTTCACTTCGTCGAAGGTCTGCGTGCGCGCCGGAACGTGGCGCGTCACGCGACCGACTGCGAGCTGGTTGCCGCCCAGGTCGATGGCCTCGGTGTTGTGCTTGCGCTCCAGGGTGTCCGCCGCGAACAGTGCATTGATGAAGTTGCGGTTGCCCAGGGGACCCTGCGCGCCAGGCACGGGCGTGCGACCCACACCCTGTGCCTTCTGGATCTGCAGCTTGAGCGCATCCGCCGCGGGCTGCAGGCTGTCGGCCTGCTGGTAGACCAAGTCGGACAGGACCTCGGCCTGCTTGGCAAAGGCCTGCGAGGCCTGCTGGCCGCGAATCTCGTCCTCGATACGGGCACGCACCTGCTCGAAGGGCGGCACCACGGCCGGCTTGATGTCGTCCAGGCGAATGATGTGGTAGCCGTATTCGGTTTCGACCACATTGCTGATCTCGCCCTTCTTGAGCGCGAACATCGCATCCTCGAAAGGCTTGACCATCGCACCGCGGGTCACGAAGTCGAGTGCACCGCCTTGCGCGGCAGACACCGGATCCTGCGAGTTCTTCTTGGCCAGGTCACCGAAGCTAGCCGGCGTCTTGCGGACCTCGGCCAGCAGTTCCTCCGCGCGGGCCTTGGCCTTGGCGCGTTCGGCGGCCGGTGCATCCTTGCCCGCGGCGATCAGGATGTGCGAGGCCTTGCGTTCTTCCTTGGTGCCGAAGCGATCCTTGTTCTGGTCGTAGTAGGCCTTGAGGTCGGCCTCGGGCACAGCGATGGTCTTCTTGACGGCATCCATGTTCAGCACGATGTACTCGACATCCGCCTGCTCGGGCAGTTGGTAGCGACTCGTGTGGCTCTTGTAATAGGACTCCAGGTCGGCATCGGACACGGACACCTTGCCGGCGAAGTCGGCGGGCCCGAAACGTGCCACCTGCACCTCGCGGCGCTCGCGCAGCGCATTGCTCAGCACGTCGAGCAGCGCAGGGTTCGGCGCGGCCGAGCCGGTCACGCCGCCGAGCAGTTGCTGCGTGGAGAGATCCGCGCGCACCGCAGCCTCGAATTGTTCGGGCGTGCGACCCGTGGCCATGATGAAACGCTGGCGGTCGAAGTTGCCCTTGTCGTCGCGGAAGCTGGCAAGCCCAGGATCCTCGGTGAAGACACGGGTGAGGCGGCCGTCGGACACGGTCATGTGGGTCTTGAGGGCCGCCGCCGTGAGCACACGATTGCGGACCATGCGTTCCAGCGTGGCATAGCGCGCAGCGTCGGAATCGAAGACCGAAGCGTCGAGGCTGGGCATCTGCTGGCGCAACCGGTCGGTCTCGTTGCGATGCTGCTGCTCCCATTCGGTACGAGTGATCGACTGCCCATCGACGGAGGCGACCACGTCGCCACGGTCGCCGTTGTTGGTGTAGTTCTGCACGCCGAACAACACGAACGAGGGAATGATCAGCAAGAACAGGACGATCATCACGATCTTGTTGTACTTGCGGAAGAAATCAAACATGCCTGCACACCTCTAGGATCGGACGCCACAGCGCCCGCGGAGACGACGAGAAACAAAGGCGAACATGACGTCCGCCACCGGTCACGGAGGGGGTGAATGCTCGGGGACGATCCCTGACCTTGGCTGGCAAGAGATGTTGTTGTACGACTGCTTGCAGCACCTGCCCTGACGCCGGCTGGTCGAACCGGCGGGCGGATTCTAGCTGCGGCGCCTGCGCGCATTGCCGCCGACAAACGCCAATGCGACGAGGCCGCACGAAGACGAGGTGCCACGCAAACCCAAGCGGGAGTGCGGTTTCGCGTTAACAATGCAAAAGGCCCGGATCGCTCCGGGCCTTCGCATCAATCGGGGTGGTGGGTGCTGAGGGGCTCGAACCCCCGACCTACGCCTTGTAAGGGCGCCGCTCTACCAACTGAGCTAAGCACCCCCGATGGTTCGATTCAGTTCAGTGCGTCCTTGAGCGCCTTGCCGGGACGGAACTTGGGAACCTTCGCGGCCTTGATCTTAATCGCAGTTCCGGTCCGCGGATTGCGCCCCGTGCGCGCCGCCCGCTTGCCCACCGCGAACGTGCCGAAGCCGACCAGCGACACCGAGCCGCCCTTCTTCAGCGTGGTGCGGATCGCACCCAGCGTCGACTCCAGCGCCCGCGTGGCCGCAGCCTTGGAGATGTCGGCGTTCTTGGCGATGTGTTCGATCAGTTCGGTCTTGTTCACAAGGGCCTCTTGGCGGAAGGTTGATCAGCAATCGGAAGCGCGAGCAGACCCTCCGGGGGCATGCGCCGTGGTCGTCGAACAGGGAGGGAGGCGGTTCCGAGGACATCGGCCCTGGCGGCCGAGCGGCCGATTACAACCATGCGGTCAAGGAGTGTCAATAAGCCGTGGCCGCGCTGCCATCATCTGCAAACAGATTGCACAACAACTTCACAAAGTAGTTCAGCCACGGGCCTCGGTGCGCGCGCGGATCTCGGGGATCGCCTTGCGCAGGTAGTACACCATCGACCACACGGTGAGCACCGCGGCGGCCCAGATCAGCCAACGTCCCCACAGGCCCGTGTCGATGGTTCCGAACAGCATGCCCTGGTAGAGCAGGAAGGGAATGGCGACCATCTGCACGGTGGTCTTGACCTTGCCGATCATGTGCACGGCCACGCTCTTGCCAGCGCCCAGTTGGGCCATCCATTCACGCAATGCAGAGATGGCGATCTCGCGCCCGATGATGATCAGGGCCACGAACACATCGGCCCGGTTGAGGTGCACCAGCACCAGCAGCGAAGCGCACACCAGGAACTTGTCGGCGACCGGATCGAGAAAGGCGCCGAAGGCCGAGGTCTGGTTGAGGCGCCGTGCGAGGAAGCCGTCGAGCCAGTCGGTGGCTGCGAAGACGATGAACATCACCGTGGCGATGAGGTTGCGCATGCCTTCGGGCAATGGCAGGTAGAAGACGCCCACGATCAGGGGAATCGCGACGATGCGCGTCCAGGTCATGATGGTGGGCAGGGTCCAGAACATCGGGAGATTGTGGCATGAGGTCACCACCCGCTTGACGCTGCCGATGCAGTCATAAGGCCGCGTGCGCGCGGGGATCAGTGAAGCGCGCGATAGATCTCCTCAGCCAGGTCACGCGCAATGCCGTCGACGGAGGCAAGGTCCTCCACGCTGGCCGCCGCCACGCCGCGGATGCCGCCGAAGCGCTGCAGCAACCGGGCCCGCCGCTTCGGGCCCACGCCCGGGATGTCCTCCAACTGGCTGCCACCCACACGCACCTTGGCGCGCTTGGCGCGCATGCCGGTGATGGCGAAGCGGTGCGCCTCGTCGCGGATCTGGGCGATGAGCATCAGGGCCGCCGAATCCCGTCCCAGGTACACCTTCTCGCGCCCATCGGCAAAGACCAGTTCCTCGAGGCCCACCTTGCGGCCTTCGCCCTTCTCCACGCCGACGATCAGAGACAGCGGCAGGCCCAGCTCGACGAAGACCTCGCGGGCCATCGACACCTGGCCCTTGCCGCCATCGACCAGGACCAGGTCGGGCATGCGCGCACCCGCCGTGCCGGGCGGTGCATCCGCGCCGCCGCCATCGCCCGGCGCAGGCGCCTGGGCCTCGGCAGCCATGGCCTCGGCGATCTTGCCGTAGCGCCGCATCAGCACCTGGCGCATGGCGGCATAGTCGTCGCCGGGGGTGATGCCCTCGATGTTGTAGCGGCGGTACTCGCGGTTCTGCATCGCATGGGCTTCGAAGACCACGCACGAGGCCTGCGTCGCCTCGCCCGCCGTGTGCGAGATGTCGAAGCACTCGATGCGGAACTGGGTCAGGTCGTCCGGCGCCAGCTCCAGCGCATCGACCAATGCGCGCGTGCGGGCCTGCTGCGAGCCCTCTTCGGCGAGCAGGCGGGCGAGCTGGATGTCGGCATTCTTCTGCGCCATCTCCAGCCACAGGCGCCGCTGCGACCGGGGCTGGAAGACGGCCGTGACACGCTGACTGGACTGCTGCGCGATGGCCTCGATCAGCTCGCGCCCGACCACCTCGCCCAGCACCAGCGTGGCGGGCGCCGGCGCCTCGATGTAGTGCTGGGCGATGAAGGCTTCGAGCACCTGACGCTCGACCGAAGGCACCTGCGCATCTTCGTCCACGCCTTCGGCCGGTCCGCCGTCGTCGTCGGCGGCGACGTCCTGTTGCAGCAGCGAGGCATCTTCCACATGCGCGGGGAAATAGGCCCGGTCGCCCAGATGCCGGCCGCCGCGCACCATGGCCAGGTTGACGCAAGCCTTGCCGCCCTGCACCTTCACGGCCAGGATGTCGACGTCCTTGTCGTCCACGATCTCCACCGACTGCTGGTGCAGCACGCGCGACAGGGCCGACATGCGGTTGCGAAGCTCCGCTGCCTGTTCGAACTCCAGCCGCTCGGCGTGCTGCATCATGCGGCCCTCCAGTTCAGCCAGCACCTGCTGCGTCTCGCCGCGCAGGAAGGCTTCAGCGTTGGCCACGTCATGCGCGTAGTCGGCCGGCGCCACATGCCCAACGCACGGACCGCTGCAGCGCTTGATCTGATAGAGCAGACAGGGCCGGGTACGGTTGCCGTAGACCGTGTCCTCGCAGGTGCGCAGCTTGAACACCTTCTGCAGCAGCTGGATCGACTCCTTCACCGCCCAGGCGCTGGGGTACGGGCCGTAGTAGCGGTGTCGCCGGTCGGTCGCGCCACGGTAATAGGCCAGGCGCGGGATGCTGGCCGGTGTCAGCCCGTCGCTGCCATCGCGATCGCGCACGCCGGTGATCTTGAGGTAGGGGTAGCTCTTGTCGTCGCGGAACAGGATGTTGTAGCGCGGCTTGAGCGTCTTGATCAGGTTGTTCTCGAGCAGCAGCGCCTCGGCCTCGGAGCGCACCACCGTCGTCTCCATGCGAGAGATCTTTCCGACCATGTGGCCGATGCGCGTGCCACCATGGTTCTTCTGGAAGTAGCTGGAGACGCGGCGCTTGAGATTGCGCGCCTTGCCCACGTACAGCACGGCGCCGGCGGCGTCGAAGTAGCGATAGACCCCCGGCAGTGAAGGAAGCGCGGCCACCTCGGCCAATAGTTGTTCGGAATGCACCTCGGACATGGGCACCATTGTGGCCCGGCACCTCACCCTGCGGGCGCGTGCCATCGCGCCCCCGGACCGGGCATGATCCTTCTGACCCACCAACGAGACAGGTCAGCCTGCATGAAAGTCGATCCAACCCACCGTCGAGCATTTGCCGCGTCGGTCGCCGCAACGCTTGCCCTCTGTGCCGCCGCCTGCGGAGAGACGACCTTGCAACGAAAAGGGGGCCTTTCTGCGCCCCAGGCGCACGACTCCAGCTGCCAGACCGCAGCCAGCGGTTCGCCGGTGGTGGTCGGCTCGGGCCTGCAGGGCGACCCGGCCGCGCCGGAGCCGGCGTCCGGCTATGTGCCGGGCAAGAAGGTCATCTATGCCAAGACCTACATGGTGGTCGCCAACCACCCGCTGGCCACCAAGGCCGGCTGCGACATCCTCAAGGCAGGCGGCAGCGCGGTCGACGCGGCCGTGGCCGTGCAGGCCGTGCTCGGCCTGGTGGAGCCGCAGTCGAGCAGCCTCGCCGGCGGGGCCTTCCTGCTGCACTTCGACGCCAAGACCAAGAAGGTCGAAGCCTATGACGGCCGCGAGACGGCCCCGGCCGCAGCCACGGCCGACTACCTGCGCTACATCAGCGACGCCGACAAGACCACGCCCAAGCCCAGTGCCCGCGCCAGCGGCCGTTCCATCGGCACCCCCGGCGTGATGCGGATGCTCGAACTCGCGCATGGCGACCACGGCAAGCTCGCGTGGAAGGACCTGTTCGGCGAAGGCACCAACCTCGCCACCAACGGCTTCAAGATCGGTGGACGCATGGCCGCAGCCATCGCGGGTTCGGCCTCCAACCTCAAGCGCGACGACGAGGCAGCCGCCTACTTTCTCGACGCCTCCGGCAATCCGAAGCCCCTGGGCGCCACGCTGACCAATCCGGCCTATGCCGGCGTGCTCAAGGCCATGGCCTCGCAGGGTGCCGATGCCATGTACACCGGCCCGATCGCCCAGGACATCGTCGCCAAGATCGGCATCACCGCCGGCATCGATGGCTCCGTGATCACCCCGGGTCTGACCACGCTGGACGACCTGAAGAACTACCGCCCCAAGCGCCGCGACCCGGTGTGCGTGACCTACCGCACCTACTACATCTGCAGCATGTCGCCGCCCTCCTCCGGTGGCATCGGCGTGCTGTCCACGCTGGGCATCCTCGAGAACTTCAACATGGCGCTGCATGCGCCCACCGCCGTCGACATTGAAGGCGGCAAGCCGACCGTGATGGGCGTGCACCTGGTCTCCGAAGCCGAACGCCTGGCCTATGCCGACCGCGACAAGTACGTGGCCGACACCGACTTCGTGCCCCTGCCCGGCAACAGCCCGGACACGCTGCTCAACAAGACCTACATGCGCACCCGCGCCAACCTGATCGACTTCACCAAGAGCATGGGCACGGCGCAGGCCGGCGACCTGGGCCCCGTGCCACTGGGTATCGACAAGACGCCCGAGAACGGCACCACGCACCTGACCATCGTCGACAAGGAAGGCAACGTGGTCACGATGACGACCACGGTGGAGTCGTCCATGGGCTCGTACCACATGGCGCGCGGCATCCTGCTGAACAACCAGTTGACCGACTTCTCGGCCTCGCCCACCGACAGCAACGGCCTGCCCGTGGCCAACCGCGTCGCACCGGGCAAGCGCCCGCGCAGCACGATGGCCCCGACCATGGTGTTCAACGGCAGTGCGCCCGGCGACTTCGTGATGGCCACCGGCTCGCCCGGCGGCGGCACGATCATCCAGTACGTGGTCAAGACGCTGGTCGGCGCCCTGGACTGGAAGCTGGACGCGCAGCAGGCCACGTCGATGGTGGACTTCGGCGCATCCAATTCCGCCACCACCAACGTGGGCGGCGAGCATCCCAACATCGACGCCACCAGCAACGGTGCCAACGATCCGCTGGTGACCGGCCTGCGCACCCTGGGTCACACGGTCTCGGTCAGCGCCCAGTCCAGCGGCATCAGCACGGTGGTCCGCACGCAGGTGAACGGCAAGACGGTGCTCAGCGGCGGCGCAGACCCCCGCCGCGAAGGCATCGTGCTCGGCGACACCTTCACGCCATGATGCGCGGGATGCGCACGAGGCGCCGGCGCTAGCCGGGCCTCTCCCCAGAACAAAGGGCGGTGCCGATGGCACCGCCCTTTTTTCCTTCAGCGGCGATTGCGCGCTTCCCTCGGCTTCAGTCCACCTCGATACGCGCCGTCTTCGCCAGTTGCGACCAGCGCGCGAGGTCGGCCGTCACCCGCGCGGCCAGTTGCGCCGGATCCTGGAAGTCCGCCGTCGCGCCCTGGTCCTGCGCCAGCTTTCTGAAGGCGGGCGTGTTCACCACCCGCCCGATCTCGCCCGCGAGCTTCTGCACCACCGCATCCGGCGTGGCCGCGGGTGCGAAGACCGCAAACCATGAGCTGGCATCCAGCTTCGGAAAGCCCGCTTCCGCGGTGCTGGGCACGTCCGGCAGGCTGGGCAGGCGGCTGGCGCCGGTCACGGCGAGCACACGCAGCTTGCCGGCCTGGATGTGCGGCATGAAGGGCGGCGCGGTGCCGAAAGTCAGGTCCACCTGCCCGCCAAGCAGGTCCTGCAGGGCCGGGCCGGTGCCCTTGTAGGGCACGTGCACCATCTGCACGCCGGCCTGCTGCTCCAGCATGGCGCCGGTCACGTGCTGCAACGAGCCGTTGCCCGACGAGGCGTAGTTCAGCTTGCCCGGATGCGCTTTGGCGTAGGCCACCAAGTCGGCCATCGTCTTCACGGGCAGGTCGGCCCGCACCACGATGATCTGCGGCGCGGAGAGCACGTTGGCCACCGGCCGCAGGTCCTTCTGCGCCCAGGGAAGGGGCGTCTTGCTCACCGCCGGCGTGATGACGTGGTAGCCGGAGTACTGCATCAGCAGCGTGTAGCCGTCCGGCTCCGCACGCTTGACGAAGGCGGCGGCAATGGCGCCGTTGCCGCCGCCCTTGTTCTCCACCACCAGCGACTGGCCCAGCGCCACGCCCAGCGGCTGCGCCAGCATGCGTGCCGACAGGTCGGTGGTGCCACCAGTGGCGGTGGGCACCACGAGCGAGATCGGCCGCGACGGATAGGCGCCCTGCGCCAGACTGGCGAGCGGCAAGGGCAGCAGGCAGGCGGCTGCAGCGGCAGCCAGGAAGCGCTGGCGGGTAAGGTGCATGCGTGTCTCCATGTTCTTGATTGGCTACTGGGCGGCCGGAACGCCCGGCCGCGGCGTCAATCCACCGTCGCGCCCGTGTCCTTCACGATCTGCGCCCACTTGCGCAGGTCCGACTGCACCAGCGCGGCCAGTTGGGCCGAGCTGCCCTTGAAAGGCTCGCAGCCCACGCTGGCCAGTTTCTCCAGCACGTCCGGGCTTTCCAGTGCCTTGTTCACCTCGGCCTGCAGCCGGGTGACGATGGGCACGGGCGTGCCGGCCGGCGCGAAAAGCGCGTACCACGGTGCCTGGCCGAAGCCCGGCAGCGTCTCGCCGATGGTGGGCGAATCGGGCAGCGCCTTGATGCGCTGCGGGTTGACCACGCCCAGCACCTTGAGCTTGCCCGACTTGATGAAGGCGATGACCGAGGGCAGGCTCTGCACCGACAGCGGAACCTGCCCGCCGACCACGTCGGTCGCGGCCGCCGCCGAGCCCTTGTAGGGCACATGCTGCAGCTTGATGCCTGCGGCCTTCTGCACCATCTCGCCGATCAGGTGGTTGAGCGTGCCGTTGCCGGCCGACGCGTACGAATACGCGCCCGGCTGCGCCTTGGCCAGCCGGATCAGGTCGGCCATGTTCTGGCCCGGAAAGGATGGGTTGGCCACCAGCACATAGCCGGCGGTGGCAATGGGCGCGATGGGCTCGAAGTCCTTGACCGGATCGAAACCCGGGTTGCGGTAGAGCGCCGGGCTCGTCACCTGCGCGCTGTCGGCCGTGAGCAGCAGCGTGTAGCCGTCGCGCTTGGCACGGGCCGTCGCTGCCGTGGCCACGGTGCCACCTGCGCCGGGCCTGTTGTCCACCAGCACAGTCTGGCCCAGCTGCTGGGACAGGCGCTGCGCCACCACCCGGGCAATGACGTCGTTGGCGCCACCCGCGGCCTGGGGCACGACCACCGTGATGGGCTTGCTGGGGTAGGCGTCCTCGGCCCAGGCGGCCGGGACGGCAGCGCCGCAGAGCAGCGCGGTGCCGATGCCGGCCGCGATGCGGCGGCGGGCGATGGCGGGGAAGGTGGTCGTCGTCATGGTCTTGTCTCCGTTGTCGTCAGGGTCGGGCAGGTCGTCAGGTGCGGGCAAGGGCGCGCTCGCGCACGGCCGCGAAATCGGCCGGCGGCGGATGCAACTGCAGCCGGGGGCCGGCCTTGAGCAGCTGGCTGGGCACCTCGTGGCCGACCAGGGCGGGCAGGCGGGCTGCAGCG
The DNA here is from genome assembly GCF_017991995.1 of Pseudacidovorax sp. Lineage (GTDB taxonomy): Bacteria > Pseudomonadota > Gammaproteobacteria > Burkholderiales > Burkholderiaceae_C > Xenophilus. The sequence continues at coordinate 283,758 of NZ_JAGOPN010000005.1, forward strand.
TGCATCACCATCGCAAGATCCACGGGCACATGGAAGTCCATGCACTGCAGCGCGTGCACGATCTCCTCGGTGCAGACATTGCCGGTGGCACCCGGCGCATAGGGGCAACCGCCGAGACCGCCGATGGAGGCATCGAAGCGGTCTGCGCCGGCGTCGATGGCGGCCAGCACATTGGCCAGGCCCATGCCGCGTGTGTTGTGGAAGTGCAGCGTGAAGGTCTGGCGGGGCCAGCGGAGCCGCGCCATCGCCACCACGCGCACCACCTGCGCCGGATGGGCCATCCCCGTGGTGTCGCACAGCGTGAGGCCGTGCACGCCCAACTGGTCGAAACGCTCGATGAGGTCGAACACCTCGTCGACCGCCACCTCGCCCTCCATGGGGCAGCCGAACACGCAGGACAGCGACACGTTCGCCGCCACCCGCGCCGAATGGCCCAGCGCCACCACCTCGGCCAGCGCGCGGAAGGACTGCGCCCGCGTCATGCGCAGGTTGGCCAGGTTGTGGGTTTCGCTGGCGGACATCACCAGGTTGAGTTCGTCCACTTTCGACTCGATGGCGCGCTCGGCGCCGCGCACATTGGGCACCAGCGCGGCATAGACGACGCCGGGGTGGCGCTCGATCTCGCGCAGCACCACCTCGGCGTCGCGCAACGCCGGCACCGCCGCCGGCGAGACGAAGGCGCTGACCTCGATCTTGTCCAGCCCCGCGGCCGACAGCTGGTTCACCAGCGCGACCTTGTCCGCGGTGGGCACGAAAGCGGCTTCCATCTGCAGGCCGTCGCGGGGGCCGACTTCCTGCATGTGGATGCGGCGGCCGGCGCCCTGCCAGGCACTGCGCACGGCCGTCATTGGATGATTCCCTTCTCGCGCAGTTGTGCGATCTGGCTGGCGCTCAGGCCCACCTCGGCCAGCACGGCGTCGGTGTCATCACCCAGGCGCGGCGCGCTGCTGCGCACGCGGCCCGGCGTGGCCGAAAGCTTGGGCACGATGCCCGGCACCGTGAGCGTGTCGCCATCGCGCGTCTGCTGGGTCAGCAGCATGTCGCGGGCGCGGTAGTGCGGATCTTCGGCAATGTCGCGGGCGGTGTAGACCTTGCCGGCCGGCACGCGGGCGGCGGCCAGGCTTTGCTGCACCTCGTGCACCGTGCGGCCCGTGGTCCAGTGCGCGATGGCCGCGTCGATCTCCTGCACGCGGGCCACGCGGCCGGCGTTGTTGGCGAGGTCGGGCGCGGCGGCCAAGTCCGGGCGGCCGATGGCCTGCATCAGCCGCTTGAAGATGCTGTCGCCATTGCCGGCCACCAGCACCCAGCCGTCGGTGCACGGATAGGCATTGCTGGGCGCGATGCCCGGCAGTGCGCTGCCGGCGGCCTCGCGCACCACGCCGAAGGCGCTGTATTCGGGGATCAGGCTTTCCATCACGTTGTAGACCGCCTCGTGCAGCGCGACGTCGATCACCTGCCCGCGTCCGCCATGGGCCTGCCGGTGGTAGAGCGCCGCCAGCACGCCGATGGCGCCATGCAGCGCCGCCAGCGTGTCGCCCAGCGAGACGCCGACTCGCACGGGCACTCGGCCCGGCTCGCCCGTCAGGTGGCGCAGGCCGCCCATGGCCTCGCCGATCACGCCGAAGCCCGGCTGGTCGCGGTAAGGCCCGGTCTGCCCGAAGCCGGAGATGCGCAGCACGATCAGTCCCGGGTTGGCGGCCTGCAGCGACTCGGGGTCGAGGCCCCATTCCTCCAGCATGCCGGGGCGGAAGTTCTCGATCAGCACGTCGGCCTCGGCAATCAGGCGCCGCGCCACCTCCTGGCCCTCGGGCGCGCGCAGGTCGAGCGCCACCGAACGCTTGTTGCGCGACTGCACCTGCCACCACACCGAGGTGCCCTTCTGCAGCAGCCGCCAGTTGCGTAGCGGGTCACCGGTGACCGGCGGTTCGATCTTGATGACCTCTGCGCCGAATTCGCCCAACGTCTTGCCGCAGAAGGGCCCGGCGATGAGCTGGCCCATCTCGACGATGCGGACGCCCTGCAGCGCGTCGCCGCCGATGAGGGAGAGGGATGGAGGGCCGCTGTCCACGTGATGTCTCCTGGCAAGGCCCGGCGGGCCGATCGGGTGCGGATCATGGCGGCTGGACATCCGCCCGCAAAGCGCCGGTGCGCGAGGCCACCATCGCAATCCGGCATGGCAGGTAGCATCGCCCCCTCCCATGAACCTCGACCCCGTCTCCCTGCGCGTGTTCGTGGCCGTGATGGAGCACGGCACCATCGCCGCCGCCGGCGCGCAGCACCACATCGCGCCTTCGGCCGTGAGCCGCCGCCTGGCCGAGCTGGAAGACGTGCTGCGCGTGCCCCTGTTCGCCCGCAGCAACAAGGGCATGGCGCCCACGCCGGCCGCCTTCGCGCTGCGCGACCTGGCGCGCGGGCTGATCAACGAGATGGAAGGCATCGCCCAGCAGATGCGCGACTACGGCCGCGGCACGCGCGGCCAGGTGCGGGTGGTGGCCAACATCTCGGCCATCACCCAGTTTCTGCCGCGCGAGCTGCAGACCTTCCTGGCTCGGCATCCGCAGGTGGACGTGCGGCTGCAGGAGCAGATCAGCAGCGCCGTGGCCCGTAGCGTGGCCGAGAACGCGGCCGACCTGGGTATCCTGAACGACGGCGACTACGGCGATGCCGTGCGCCTGCTGCCCTACCGCGAGGATGAACTCGTGCTGGTCGTGCCGCAGGGCCATGCGCTGGCGCGGCGCCGCCAGGTGGACATCGGTGCCCTGCTGGACCACGACGTCGTCGGCATGCATCCAGGCAGCGCGATCAACCAGCAGCTCACCCGGGCCGCCGCCGAGCGCGGACGGGCGCTGCGGCTGCGCATGCAGGTCAGCAGCTACGACGCGCTGTGCCAGATGGTGGCTGCCGGGCTGGGCGTGGGCGTGCTGCCGCGCGGCAGTGCCGCCCTCTTCCGCGGCGCGTTGCCGCTGCGCATCGTGGGTCTCACCGAGCCCTGGGCACGACGCCGGCTGGCGCTGTGCGTGCGGGCGGACGAAGGCCTGTCCAGCGTGGCGCAACTGCTGGTCGACCACCTGCGCGCGGAGGCACAGGCATGAACTGGGACATCTTCTGCCGCGTGATCGACAACCACGGCGACCTGGGCGTGACCTGGCGGCTCGCCCGGCAGATCGCCGTCGAGCGCGGCGAGCCGGTGCGCCTGTGGGTGGACGACGCCAACGCGCTCGCCTGGATGGCGCCGCAGGGCCAGCCGGGCGTGCAGGTGATCGACTGGTCCGACCCCGCCGCCGTACGCGACGCTGCGGCCGCCGGCCCGGATCCGGATGTGCTGATCGAGGCCTTCGGCTGCGATCCCGCGCCCGAACTCGTCGCCCGCTTCGCCGCGCGGCCCGGCGGCATCTGGCTCAACCTCGAATACCTGTCGGCCGAGGACTTCGTCGAAGGCCTGCACGGTCTGCCCTCACCGGTGATGAGCGGCCCGGGCCGCGGCTGCACCAAGCATTTCTTCTATCCCGGCTTCACGGATCGCACGGGCGGGCTGCTGCGCGAAGCCGATCTGGCGCAGCGCCAGGCCGCCTTCGACCGCGGCGCCTGGCTGGCGGCGCAAGGCGTCGGCTGGCAGGGCGAGCGCATCGCCAGCCTGTTCTGCTACGAGCCGCCAGCGCTGGCCGACTGGCTGGCGGGCCTGTGCGGGGGCGCCCGTCCGACGCGGGTGCTGGTGGCGGCCGGCCGAACGGCCGAGGCCGTGCGCGCGGTGCTGCCGCAGTTGCCCGCAGACCGGGGCGCTCTGCACATCGACTGGCTGCCGCACCTGCCCCAGCCCGACTTCGACCACCTGCTGTGGGCCGCCGACTTCAACGCCGTGCGCGGCGAGGATTCGCTGGTGCGCGCCCTGTGGGCCGGCAAGCCGATGGTCTGGCACATCTACCCGCAGGACGATGGCGTGCACCACGACAAGCTGGGCGCCTGGCTCGATGCGCTGGACGCGCCCGCCCCGGTCCGTGCCTTCCACGCCGGCTGGAACGACCGGCCGGGCGCGCAGGCATTGCCGGCTCTGGACGACGCGCTGCTGGCCGACGCGACCCGCATGGTGCAGGCGGCGCGCGCGCGGCTGCTCGCCCAGGACGATTTGCTGACCCGGCTCGTCCGTTTCATTGCCCAAAAAAGCTAAAATCGTGGGCTTTGCGGAAATCTCCGCCGCGGCGCGTGCACCAGCCGGTGCGCCCCCACGGAGCCGCCAACCCGCCGCGGGAACCTGCTTTTGCCGCCGCCACGACCACCCTCTGGGGCGGCAGTGACGGTCCGGGGCACGCCGAGCGGCCTCAACTCCAGCACCTATGAAAATCGCTCAAGAAATCCGCGCCGGCAACGTCATCATGCACGGCAAGGACCCGATGGTCGTCCTCAAGACCGAATACAGCCGTGGTGGCCGCAACAGCGCCACCGTGCGCATGAAGATGAAGAGCCTGATCGCCAACTTCAACACCGAAGTGGTCTTCAAGGCCGACGACAAGATCGACCAGATCGTCCTGGACAAGAAGGAGTGCACGTACTCCTACTTCGCCGACCCCATGTACGTCTGCATGGACAGCGAATACAACCAGTACGAAGTCGAAGCCGAGAACATGGGCGACGCCCTCAACTACCTCGAAGACGGCATGCCGGTCGAAGTGGTGTTCTACGAAGGCAAGGCCATCTCGGTCGAACTGCCCACCAGCGTCGAGCGTGAAATCACCTGGACCGAGCCCGCCGTCAAGGGCGACACCTCCGGCAAGGTGCTCAAGCCCGCCAAGCTGTCGACCGGCTTCGAAGTGGCCGTGCCCCTGTTCGTGAACCAGGGCGACAAGATCGAAATCGACACCCGCACCGGCGAATACCGCAAGCGCGTCTGAGTCTGCCGAGAGCAGACTCCGCATCGCTCCTGCAGCACGAGGCCCCATCCGGGGCCTTTTTCTTTGGCCGCTGGCCCGAGGATTGCAGCGAGCAGAATCCCCTGGCCACTTTCCACAGCGCCGAATGAGCCCCAAAGACAGCACGCACGACCTTCACAACAAGCGCCTGGCCGACGCCTGGGCCACGCTCCAGGCCCATTCCGACCGCGGCCTGCCGCTGGACCCGGACCCCTCCCGCCTCGCCTTCGCCGACCCCGAATTCCTGCTGCGCCGCGAAACCCGCGGCCTGCGCATGCAGCTCGAGCTGATGAAGCCCGACATCGAGATGCGTGCCCACGGCATCGAGAACACGGTGGTCGTCTTCGGCAGCGCGCGCTTCCGCAGCGAGGAGGAGATGACGGCCCTCATCGCCCAGGCCGAGGCCGCCGGCGACGAGAAGGCCGCCGCGCGCTGGAAGCGCCTGGCCCGCGGCAGCCACTACTACGAGCAGGCACGCGCCTTCGGCAAGCTGGTCGCGCACTACAGCAACGACAAGGAACCCGAGGACAAGCTCTTCGTCTGCACCGGTGGCGGCCCCGGCATCATGCAGGCGGCCAACCGCGGCGCCTACGAGGGCGGCGGCCTGTCGGTGGGCCTGGCGATCGCGCTGCCGATGGAAGAAGCGGCCAACGTCTACGTCACGCCCGCGCTGAGCTTCAAGTTCCACTACTTCGCCATCCGCAAGATGCACTTCATGATGCGGGCGAAGGCGCTGGTGGCCTTTCCCGGCGGCTTCGGCACGCTGGACGAGCTGTTCGAAGTGGTCACGCTGGTGCAGACCCGCAAGGCCAAGCCGGTGCCCATCGTGCTGTTCGGCTCCGAATACTGGCGGCGGCTGATCGACTTCGAGTTCCTGGTGGACGAAGGCGTGATCTCGCCGGAAGACATCGACCTGTTCCGCTATGTCGACACGCCGGAAGACGCGTGGACCGAGATCAAGCGCTTCTACGAGTTATGAAATAGGAGCGCTGCCCGCCGCACACCCACCAGGGCAAGGGTGGAGCGCTCGGGCGCAACGTCGAGGCAGAGGATGCCGGTATGCGTGCGAAGGTGCCATTCGCGGCGCCGTGCAGTGCCCCAGGCGCGTCGGTGGAAGGCGAGCACCCGTCTCGTGCAGCAAGCCGGTCAGCGCGAGCGTGCACCGGGAGCGCGCATGCCGGCGTCCTCTGCCGGGTCAGCGGCCGGACCACTCGTGCCGGCCAGAACATGCGCGCCGCACGCGCCCGCGTCGAGAAGGGTCAATGTAGCGCCTGCCCGACGAGCTCAACCCAGCAGCGCCTCCGCCAAGTCGATCTCCGGCTCCTCCTCCTGATGCAGGTTGAGCGACTTCTCGATGTGGTGCAGGTGCTCGGCCATCAGCGCCAGGGCCTCGTCGCTGCGGCCCGCCTCGATGGCGTCGATCAGCAGCGTGTGCTCGTCGTTGGGACAGGCCGCGCCCGTGGGCGCCTCGAAGGTCAGGATGGCCAGGCAGGTGAGCGGCGTCAGCTCGCGCATCATCCGCGTCAGCAGGCTGCTGCCCGACAGCTCGGCCAGCAGCACGTGGAACTCGCCCGACAGCCGCACCGCCGAGCGCCGGTCGCCGTTGTCATGGGCCTGCTGCTCGCGCTTGACCAGCGCCCGCAGTTGCTTAATGGCCTGCGGCGCCTTGCCGGCAACGATCCGGTCCATCACCCGGCGCACGATGGCCGGCTCCAGCGTTCGGCGCACCTCCAGCACGTCGTGCGCCTCGTCCACGCTGGGCGTGGTGACGAAGGCGCCGCGGTTGGGGATCAGCGTCACCAGCTGCTCCACCGCCAGACGCTGCAACACGCCACGCACCTGCGTGCGGCTGACCGAGAACAGCTCGGCCACACGCTCCTCCGACAGCTTGGTGCCCGGCATGAGGCGGTGCTCCACGATGGCGTCGTAGATGCGCTGGTAGATGTCGGCCTTGGAGGCCGACTTGCCGGTGGCCTTCAGGACCTGGCGGGGCGTGGGGATGGGCATGGCGTCGGTTCGGGCGTTCGGCGAGTGTAGGCAAGGGCGCGCACCAAGGCGCACACCGTTACAGGCGCACTTCACAACGCGAACAGGCTGCCCCAGCCTGTCAGGCGGCGCGTGTCCACACCCGCGATGCGCAGCGACTTCCACACGGCCGTGGCCACGGTGTCGTAGACCGGCACGCCCAGCGCCGCCTCCAGCTGCGGCACCAGGTGCGCGGCGCGGAGGTTGGTGCAGAAGGTCGTCAGGCATTGCACGTCGCCGCTGGCGAGGGCGGCGCGGGCCATGGCCTCGATCTGGTCCGGCGTGACCTCGGAGAAGGCAAAGTTGACCGACAGCCCCAGGTGCTGCTCGGCCACGCAGTCGAAGCCGCTCGCGCCGTAGTTGGCCACGATGCGCTGCTGCACATCCGCCAGGTAGGGCGAGAGCAGACCGAAGCGCGTGCGTCCGGCCAGGCGCATGGCCTCGTTCAGCGCCAGCACCGAGGTGCAGGCAGGAATGCCCGTCTCGGCCGTGATGCGCGCGCACAGCGCCTCGTCGCGCTCGAAGCCCAGCCAGCCGGACGAGGTGCCGTTCCAGGCGATCACGTCCACCCGCGCGTCGGCCAGTAGGCGCGCCGCCTCCAGGATCGGCGTCTCGTCGAACTGGCCCAGGGCCTGGTCGGAGAGCGAGATCTCGGTGACGCGGAAGCGCGCGAAATGCGCCGACACCTCGGGCAGGCCGGCCACCATGGCCGAGGTGATGGGCTCCAGCGCGGTATTGGACGAGGGCGTGAGCATGCCCAACAGCACACGCCGGGGCGCGGCCCCGGGCGCCGCGGGCGGTGTGAACGAAGCGATGTCGCTCACCGTGCTCAGACCTTGATTTCGCGGTTGAAGCGGTCGATGTACTCGCCGCGGCGCGGGTTGAGCTTGGCCCAGTCGACGCCGTTCATCTGCTCGATCTCGGCCATGTTCTTGGCGTAGGCCTGCAGGCCGGGGCTGAACTGGGCCTTGGTGCTCACGGGCGCCACGAAGTAGGGCTCGGCCGCCATCTTCGTCTGCACCTCGGGGCTGAGCGCGGCATTGATGTAGGCGGCGGCCAGGTCGGGGTTCTTGGTGTTCTTGACGATGTGCATCACGCTCTTGATGTGGATCCAGCCCGTGTCCGGCTTGGCCAGCGCCACCGGCACGCCCTTGGCCTGCAGGTCGCCCACGTTGTTGTTGTAGTGCACCGAGATGTCGATCTGGCCCTGCTGGAACAACGTGGCCAGCGAGCCCGGGTTGCTGGCCACCGCGCTCACGTTGGGCAGCAGCTTCTTCACGAACTGGAAGGCGGGCTCCATGTTCTCCTCGCTGCCGCCGTTGAGACGCGCCATCTCGACCATCCAGGCCGACATCAGCGTGGAGCCCATGCCGGCCAAGCCGACGCGGCCCTTGAACTCGGGCTTGAGCAGGTCGTTCCAGGACTTCGGCGGCGTCTTGATCTTCTCGGTGTTGTAGGCGATGCCGATGATCTGGCCCGACACGAAGACACCCAGGCCGCGCGGATCGACCAGCTTGGCCGGCACGTCATTGAGGTAGGGCATCTTGTCGGTGGGGATCTTCTCGAAGATGTCCTGCGACAGCGCGGCGAGGTACGGGCCCTCGTCCAGGATGATGACGTCGTAGGGCGGGTTGGCCTTGGAGGCGGCGATCTTGGAGACGGTGTCCACCGCCAGCGAGGGCACCAGGCTCACCGAGGCGCCGGTGGCCTTGGTGAAGGCCGGCAGCAGGATGCCGCGGTGCGCCGACTCCCAGGCGCCGGGATAGGTGGTGGCCGAGATCGACTTGCCCTGCGCCAGGGCCAGGCCGGCATGGCCGGCGAGTTGGACGGCGCCGGCGCCGGCGGCACCCTGCAGAAGACGGCGGCGGGACAGATGCAGGCTCATGGATCTTTTCCTTTCAGTCGGAGCCGGCCACCTCGGCCGGATGCGACTGGCCTGCGCAAGCTCCGTGCCACGGACCGACGCCATCGGAAGACGCCGTATCCAATACCGGCGTCCCCATTTCGGGCGGCGGCCTGCGCCAACTTGGTCAGCCGCGCACCATTTCGTGCACAGTCAATATTGGTTTTGTATCCAATTCATCGGGGTTTTGTGCCTCGGTCATTGGCATGGATCTTGAAGAAGACAGCCGCGGCCCTTCCCGCGAAACCAGGACCCATGCGCATGCCTTCTTCTCCCGCCGCCGCAGCCACCGCCGTCGAGCTGGACCAGATCCATCACCGCTATGCGGGCTCGGTGGCGGTCGAATCGGTCTCGCTGCAGATCCGCCCCGGCGAGCTGGTGGCGCTGCTGGGCCCCAGCGGCTGCGGCAAGACCACGCTGCTGCGCATCGTGGCCGGCCTGATGCGCCAGAGCGGCGGCCAGGTGCGCATCGGCGGCGAGGTGGTCGACGCACTGCCCACCAACGAACGCGGCGCGGGCATCGTGTTCCAGAACTACGCCCTCTTCCCGCACATGACGGTGCTGGCCAACGTGGCCTACGGCCTGCGTGCCCGCGGCGTGGCCGCGGCAGAGGCCCGCGCCACCGCCGAGCGCATGCTGGCGATGGTGCAGATGAGCGCCTTCGCCCAGCGCCATCCGCGCGAACTCTCGGGCGGCCAGCAGCAACGCGTGGCCCTGGCCCGCACGCTGGCCGTGCAGCCGCGCGTGCTGCTGCTGGACGAGCCCTTCGCCGCGCTGGACAAGAACCTGCGGCTGGACATGCAGATCGAGATCCGCCGCATCCAGCGCGAGCTGGGCATCACCACCATCCTCGTCACCCACGACCAGGAAGAAGCCATGTCCATGGCCGACCGCATCGCCGTCATGCATGCCGGCCGTGTCGAGCAGTTCGACACGCCCGAGGCCATCTACGACCGGCCCGCCTCGCTCTTCGTCGCCACCTTCATCGGCACCGCCAACCTGCTGCCCGGCCGGCTGGCCCGCGAGGGCGAGGCCGGCTTCGCAGTCGACTGCGAGGGCGGCGGCCGGCTGCCGCTGGCCGAAGCGCAGCCCTGCTCCCGCGTGGGCGCCGTGGTGCTGGCCGCCCGGCCCGAACACCTGGCCCTGGGCGCACCGGCCGCCGACGCCCTGCCCGCCACGGTGGAGATGGTGTTGCCGCTCGGCCCCTCGCTGGTCTACGAGCTGCGCCTGCCCGGCGGCACCACCGCCAAGGTGACGCAGCCGCGCACGGCCGAGCAGCCGCGTTTCGAGGCCGGCCAGGCCGTGGGCCTGCGGCTGCGCCAGGGTTCGCCCGCCAGCGTCTTCGCGGGGTGATCGCCATGGCTGCCGCTGCCAATCCCCGCCTCACGCCGCCGCTGGCCCTGGGCCTGCCGCTGGGCCTGTTCTTCGCCGTCTTCGTGCTGGCGCCCATGCTGCTGCTGGCCTGGGTGAGCCTGCACAACGACACGGCCATGACGCAGTTCGGCGTCGGCCAGTACATCAAGTTCCTCGGCGACGGCTTCAACCTGGGCATCCTGGGCAGCACGCTGTGGCTGGGCCTCAAGGTCACGCTGCTGGCGGCCGTGGTGGGCTTTCCGCTGGCCTACCTCTACACCCAGGCGCCACCGCGCTGGCAAGGCGTGCTCCTGCTGCTGGTGCTGCTGCCGCTGCTCACCAGCTCGGTCGTGCGCACCTTCGCCTGGGTGGTGATCCTGGGGCGCCAGGGCATCGTCAACACGGTGCTGCTGGACCTGGGGCTGATCGCCGCCCCGCTCAAGCTGCTCTACACGCCCGGCGCCGTGACCGTGGCGCTGGCGCAGATCGAGCTGCCGCTGATGGTGCTGCCGCTGATCACCGCGCTGGCCAACATCGACGGCAACCTGCGCCAGGCCTCGCTGGCCCTGGGCGCGGGCCATTGGCGCACCTTCTGGCAGGTGACGCTGCCGCTGGCCATGCCGGGCCTGCTGGCGGGCAGCCTGCTGGTCTTTGCCAGCAGCGTGAGCGCCTTCGTCACGCAGACGCTGGTGGGCGGCGGGCAGCAGATGTTCATGCCCTTCTACATGTACCAGCAGGCCATCCAGGCCAACAACTACCCGTTTGCCGCTGCCGTGGCCATGCTGCTGCTGGTGTGCGTGCTGGGGGTGGTGGCCGCCATCAACGCGCTGGGCCGGCGCAGCAAGGGGTTCGTCCATGGCTGAGGCTTTCGTTTCCGGCACGCCGGTGCCCGTCACTCCGACGGCGCCCACGGCCAAGGCCGACCCGCGCGGCCGGGCCGAGCGCCTGTCCTTCAAGCTGGTGTTCGGGCTGCTGGGGCTGATGGCGGCGGTGCTGCTGCTGGCGCCCACGGTGATCGTGGTCATCACCTCCTTCACCAGCGGCTATTCGCTCAAGTTCCCGCCGCCCGGGTATTCCACGCGCTGGTACGAGGCGCTGTGGGACCAGTCGCCCGAGCTGATCGAGGCCTTCGTGCTGTCGCTGGAGCTGGCGGCCACGGCGACGGCCATCTCCATCGTGCTGGCGGTGGCGGCGGCGCTGGCGCTCGCCCGCCGACGCGAGGCCTGGGCACGCGCGGCCGAGGCGCTATTCCTGTCGCCGCTGATGCTGCCGGCACTGGCCATCGGCCTGTCGCTGTTGATGCTGTTCAACCTCGCCGGCACGGGGCTGTCGTTCACGACGCTGGTGCTGGGCCATGTGGCCATCACAGCGCCCTACATCCTGCGCACCACCACGGCCAGCCTGGCACAACTGGACGGCGCGCTGCTGGAGAGCGCGCATTCGCTCGGCGCCTCGGGCGTGTTCGCCTTCCGCACCGTGACGCTGCCGCTGATCGCACCCGGCGTGGCGGCGGGCGCCTTCATCGGCTTCATGTATTCCTTCGACAACGTGGCCGTGTCGCTCTTCCTGTCGGACGCCCGCAGCGAGGTGCTGCCGATCCGCATGTGGCACATCATCGAATCGAGCCTGGATGTGCGCGCCGCGGCGGTGTCGGGCGTGCTGATCGCCGCGACCATCGTGCTGATGGTGGTGATGGAGCGCGTGGCCGGCATCTCGCGGCACATGCGATGAGCGGCGCTCATGCGCGAAGCGGGACCCCCATCCCATCGGCGCGTGGAGCGCCGCGTCGATCAGGGTGCCGGCGCCACCCGGTCGCCGCCCCAGCGCAGGCGCAGGGCGAGGTAGTCGTCTTCCAGCACGCCGTCGCGCAGTTCCAGCGGGTAGTCGGTGAGATGGCAGAAGCGCTCGATGCTGTAGTCGCCCAGGTCCACGCGCCGCAGTCGCGCATGGCGCAGCGCCAGCACCAGCGTCTGCACGCCGGCGATGCGCAGCGCACCCGCGCACATGGGGCACGGCTCCATCGTGCAGTACAGCGTGGCGCCCTGGGCCGCCTGCGGGCCGTGCGCGCGGAAGGCCGACTGCAGCGCATCGGTCTCGGCATGCGCCGTGGGATCGCCGCGCGTGTTCTGCCGGTTCTGCCCATAGGCCAGCACGCGCCCCTGCTTGATCAGCACGGCACCGGTCGGCCAGTCGCCCCGGGCATGGGCGTCCAGCGCCTCCGCCAGGGCGGCGCGCATCCAGTGGACATCGGCTGCTTCCTGGGTCATTGGCGAACTCGGCATGGTGACTGCAGGCATTTTCATTACTCCCCTTTCCCTTGATGGAGACACGCACGCATGAGCAAGAAGCGAACCCTGCTGCGCGGCGCCCAGGCCTTGCTGGGCGAGCAGCACCAGCATGAACCGCGCCCGCTGGATGTGCTGGTCGAGGACGGCCGCATCGCCGCCATCGAGCCAGCCGGCACGCTGGGCGGTGCCGACCGCGTGGTCGACCTGTCGCGGCACCTGCTGGCCCCCGGCCTGGTCAACGGCCACCAGCATTCGCACGAGCACTTCCAGCGCGGCCGCACCGAGAACCTGCCGCTGGAACTCTGGATGCACCTGGTGCGCACGCGCATGCCGGTGCCGCTCACGCCGCGCCAGGCCTACCTGCGCACCATGATCGGCGCCATCGAGTCGCTGCGCACCGGCTGCACCACGCTGGTGGACGACATGGCCCTGGGCGCCGCCATCGACCGCCCCCGCATCGAGGCCTGCCTGCAGGCCTACGACGATGCCGGCATCCGCGCGCTGGTGGGCTTCGCGATGATGGACAAGCCCATCGTCGACAACTTTCCCTTCCTGGCGCAGCACATGCCGCCCGCGCTGGCCGAGGAGATGCGCGCCGGCCGGCGCCCCGATCCGCAGGACTGCCTGGCCCTGGTGCGCGAACTGGCCGCGAGCCGCCATCCGCACAGCCGGCGCGTCGGTGTGCTGGTCTCGGCGTCGGCACCGCAGCGCTGCACCGAGCCCTTCCTGATGCAGGTGCGCGCCCTGGCCGACGAGCTGGCACTGCCGGTCATCACCCATGTGCAGGAGACGCGGCTTCAGGTGGTCACCGGCCAGCTGTTCTACGGTTGCCCCATGGTCGAGTACCTGGACCGCATCGGCTTCCTCAAGCCGGCCACCAGCCTGATCCATGCCGTGTGGCTCAACCCGCGCGAGATCGAGGCGCTGGCCCGCACCGGCGCCACGGCCCAGCACAACCCCTGGAGCAACCTGCTGCTGGGCTCGGGCATCCAGCCGGTGCGCGAGCTGCTCGACGCGGGCGTGAACGTGAGCCTGGGCTCGGACGGCTCCTGCTCCACCGTCACCGTGAACATGCTCAACGTGCTGGGCAGCGCCGCGGCGCTCTCCAAGATCCGCGGTGACGACCATGCCCGCTGGCTCAGCGCGCAGGAAGCGCTGCATGCCGGCACCGTGGCGGGCGCACGCGCCCTGGGCTTCGGCGACCAGTTGGGCAGCCTGCGCGTGGGCGCCATGGCCGACCTGGTCGCCTATCGCACCGACACCGTCACCTTCACGCCGATGAGCGACCCGGTGCGCCAGCTCGTCTATGCCGAACGCGGCGCGGGGCTGGACTTCTCGATGGTCGATGGCGAGATCGCCATCCAAGACGGCCGGCTGGTGCGCGTGGACGAAGCCGCGCTGCTGGCCGAGATCCAGCACGAATTCGCCGAGTTGATGCCGCAGTACGCCCGCGCCGAAGCCGACATGGCACCAGTGCTGGCGGCCATGGAACGCATCCACCGCGAGGGGCTGGCCACGCCCATCGCGCCCGACACCTTTGCTGCACGCCTGCCATGAGCCCTTCACTGCCTCCCCGCGACTTCGCCGGCTACGGTGACGACGCGCCCGCCATGCGCTGGCCCGGCGGCGCCGGGCTGGCCGTCTCCTTCGTGCTCAACATCGAGGAAGGCGCGGAGTTCGCGCTGTCGGCGGGCGACGAACGCAACGAAGGCTGCCACGAGGTCAACAACGAGATCCGCGGCGTGCCCGACCTGTGCATGGAAAGCCACTTCGAATACGGCAGCCGCGTGGGCTACCGGCGCATCGTGCGGCTGCTGGCCGAGGCGGGCGTGCCGCTCACGCTCAACTGCTGCGGCCGCGCGCTGGAGGCCACACCCTGGATCGCCGAGGACGCCATGCGCCGCGGCTTCGAGCTGTGCTGCCACGGCTGGCGCTGGGAATCGCATGCCCACCTGGCCGAGGACGAGGAGCGCGCGCGCATCGCCCGCACGGTGGCGACCGTCACCTGCCTCACGGGCCGTGCGCCGGTGGGCTGGCACACCAAGTCCTCGCCCTCGGTGAACACGCGCCGGCTGCTGGTCGAGCACGGCGGCTTTCTCTACGACAGCGACGCCTACAACGACGACCTGCCCTACTACCGTGAGGTGGCCGGCCGGCCGCACCTGGTGCTGCCCTATGCCTTCGACACCAACGACATGCGCTTCTTCGACAGCCATGCCTTCGTGGCCGGCGAGGACTTCGCGCGCTACGCCATCGATGCCTTCGAATGGCTGCGGGCCGAATCGCGCGAGGCACCGCGCATGATGTCCATCGGCCTGCACACCCGCATCATCGGCCGGCCGGGGCGCATCGGCGGCCTGAAGACACTCGTCGATCACATCCGCGGCGCCTCGGGCGTGTGGCTCGCCACGCGCGAGCAGATCGCCCGCCACTGGCTGGCCGAGGTGCCGCCGCCCGCTGCAAAGGACGCTGCATGAAGCTGCTGCTGATCAACCCCAACCGCACCCAGGCCGTGACCGACGCGGTGCTGGCGGCCGCGCGCACGGCGGCCCGTCCGGGCACCGAACTGCTGGCCGTCACCGGCCGGCAGGGCCCGGCCATCATTGCGTCACGCGCCGAGAACGCGCTGGCCCAGCAAGAGGTGCTGGAGCTGGCCGCGCAGCATGCGGCCGAGGTGGATGCCATCGTGCTTGGCGTCTCGCTCGACAGCGCGCTGTGGGCCTGCCGCGAGCTCTTCGATGTGCCCGTCTTCGGCATGACCGAGGCCGGCCTGCTGATGGGCGCCACGCTGGCCGGCCGCATCGGCGTGCTGACCTATGGCGCGCGCATGGCGCCGCTGTACCGCGAGCTGGTCGAGCAGCACAGCATGGCCGCGCGCCTGGCCGGCATCGAGACGCTGGAGGTGACACCGCAGCAGACCTTCGAGGCGCCGCTGCGCGTGCAGGAGGCCGTGCTCGCCGGCATCGAACAGCTGGTGCAGCGCGACGGCGCCGAGGCCGTGCTGCTGGCCGGCGCGGCCATGGCCTCGATGGCGCCGGTGCTGCAGCCGCGCGCCAGCGTGCCGCTGCTCGACGGCGTGGCCTGCGCCGTCGCCCTGGCCCAGGCCCGCGTGGACCTGGCGCTGCCCGCCGCCCGTGCCGGCAGCCTGGCGCCGCTGCGCGGGCGGGACGTGACGGGCGTGACGCCGGCGCTGGCGGCGAGCTTCCGGGGCACAGCGGCATGAGCGCCGGCCCTGCCACTGCGCAAGGCGCGCCTGCCGCAGGCTCCGTCGAAGCACAAGGTCGTCCAACGGACGTGAACCGCCTCGCCGCCTCCTCCGTTCGCCCTGAGCCCGTCGAAGGGCAGGAGGGCGCACCCGCGTCGATCCCGCCGCTGCACGACATGGACGCCCGCGAACTGGCCGCCCGCGTCGCACGCCGCGAACTGACGGCCACCGACGTCGCCCGCCATTTCATCGCCCGCGTCGAGGCGCTCAACCCCGCCCTCAACGCCATCGTCCAGTTCGATCCGGCGCGCGTTCTCGCCGAGGCCGAGGCGGTGGACCGGCGCCTGGCCGCGGGCGAGCCGCTGCCGCTGGCCGGCGTGCCCTTCACCGTCAAGGACAACCTCTGGGTCGAGGGCTACCGCATCGCCCAGGGCTCGCTGCTCTTCAAGGATTTCGTGGCCCCGCGCGATGCCTGGGCCGTGGCCCGACTGCGTGCGCTGGGCGGCGTGGTGCTGGGCATCACCAACTGCTCCGAGTTCGCCTGCAAGGGCGTGACCAGCAACCTGCTCTACGGCGCGACGCGCCATCCGCTCGATCCGGCGCTGACGCCCGGCGGTTCCTCCGGCGGCGCCGTGTCGGCGCTGGCCAGCGGTTTGGGCCTGCTCGCGCTGGCCACCGATGCCGGCGGCTCCACGCGCCGGCCGGCCGCGCACTGCGGGCTGGTGGGGCTCAAGCCCAGTCCCGGGCTCATCCCGCATCCGTGGGGCTTTGCCGAGCCGAACTACGGCCTGTCGGTCATCGGCGTGCTGGCGCGTGGCGTGGCCGACTGCGCCTGGGCCTTCGACCTGCTCGCGGCCTATGACGCAGGCGATCCGGCGGGCGTGCCGATCCCGAGTGGCCTCACGCAGCCGACACCCGAGCCGCCGCCCCGTGGTCTGCGCATCGCCTGGAGCCCGCGCCTGGGCTGCGACTTCGCCATCGACGAGGACGTGCTGGCCCAACTGCAGGCACGCATCGACGCCCTGTGCGCCGCCGGCTGGCAGATCGCCGATGCCGATCCACCCTGGCCGCCCGAGGCGCGCGAGTACCCGCTGATCGCCCTTCAGCATGCGGGCCTGCATGCGCTCTACGGCGAGCCGTGGGCCGCCGACCCGTCCCGCATCGATCCGGTGCTGGGCGGGCAGATCGAGACCGGTGCCCGCATCGCGCCCGCCGATGTCGCACGCGCCCTGCGCCTGCGCGAGCGCATCGCGCACGCGCTGGCGGGCTTCTTCGAGCACTACGACCTGCTGCTGTGCCCCACCGCCCCGGTCACCGCCTGGCCGCTGGAACAGCTGGGCCCACCCGTCATCGGCGGCCAGCCCGCCGGCCCGCGCGGCCATGCGGCCTTCACGCCACTCTTCAACTACTGCGGCGTGCCGGCCTGCTCCGTCCCCGCCGGCACCGTCCGCGACCTGCCGGTCGGCCTGCAGGTGGTGGCGCCACGCTACGAGGATGCGCGGGTGCTGGGCTTCGCCGCGGTGGTGGAGACGACGACCGACTGAAGTCTTGCGGTCTCGTGCGATGTATATACTGTATATACATCAACCATCCGGAGGCGGGCCATGCAGACGCGCATCTTCAAGAGCGGCAATTCGCTGGCTGTTCGCATTCCGCGCGAGTTGGCCTTTGCCGACGACGTGCAGGAGGTGGAGATCGAGCGCGTGGGCGATGCCCTGATGCTGCGCCCTGTCCAGCAGGCCACCCTGGCGGACCTGGGCGACGTGCTGGCCCAGTTCAGCCCCGGCTACATGGCGGGGGGCCGAGAAGAAGCCCCCGAGCAGGACCGGCCGTGGGGCGGGAAGGGGTGAGCGGCCCGTGCGCTACATGCTCGACACCAACATCTGCATCTACCTCATCAAAGGCCAGCCCGTCGAGGTGCTGCGGCGCATGCGGACCCAGCGGGTGGGCGACGTGGTCATGTCCGCCATCACCTTCGCCGAACTGCGCGCGGGCCTGGAGATGCAGCCGGCCCTGCGCACCCATGACGAGCGAGTGCTGGGCCTGCTGGCCGAACGCATTCCCGTGCTGCCCTTCGAGGAACGTGCCGCGGCGTCCTACGGCGAACTGCGCGCAGCCGTGCCGGAGCGCCGACGCAACGCGCTGGACCGCCTGATCGCCGCCCATGCGCGCAGCCTGGGCCTGACGCTGGTGACCAACAACGAGGCCGACTTCATGGGCTATCCGGGCCTGGCGGTCGAGAACTGGACCCTTGCGCCATGAAGTCGGTGAAGCCAGGCAGTGCCCGACGTCGCACAGGCCTTCTGGTGCTCGTGCTGACCTTGCTGCCCGCCGCCGCCCTCGCCCTGCCCCGCTTCGACGACGTCCGCCGCGACTTCCGGCCCTCCGACGTGCAGGTGCTGGACCAGGGCGGCGCGCTGGTGCAGCGGGTGCGCACCGATGCCAGCGTGCGGCGCGGCCAGTGGATCAGCCTGGCGGACATCTCGCCCGCGCTGCGCCATGCGCTGATCTACAGCGAGGACCAGCGCTTCTACGAACACAGCGGCGTCGACTGGCGTGCCGTCTCGGCCGCCGCCTGGGGCAACCTCTGGAACACGCGCACCCGCGGCGCCTCCACGCTGACCATGCAGCTGGCCGGCCTGCTCGACGAGGACCTGCGCCGCGGCGCCAGCGGCCGCAGCCTGGGCCAGAAGGTGGAGCAGGTCTTCGGCGCCGCCCAGCTGGAGCGTGAATGGCGCAAGGACCAGATCCTGGAGGCCTACCTCAACCTTGTGCCCTTCCGCGGCGAGCTGGTGGGCATCGACGCCCTCTCGCGCACGCTCTTCGCCAAGGCCCCGCATGGCCTGGACTCGCGCGAAGGCGCCATCGCCGCGGCCCTGGTGCGCGCGCCCAACGCCTCGGCCGCGCAGGTGGCGCGCCGCGCCTGCGAAGTACTGCGCGCCATGCAGCCGGCGCCAGCGCCGGACTGCGAATCCCTGGCCTTCTTCACCCAGGCCGCCTTGCAGCGCCGCGCCTTCGATGCCAGCGAAGGCATCGCGCCGCACTTCGCCCGCCAGGCGCTGCGCCAGCGCAGCGGCGATGCGCCCACGCTGCGCACCACGCTTCGCGCCCCCCTGCAACGCGCTGCCGTGGAAGCGCTGGACCGCCAGATGCGCGAACTGCGCGGCCGCAACGTGCAGGACGGCGCCGCCGTGGTGCTGGACAACGCCAGCGGTGCCGTGCTCGCCTGGGTCGGCTCCTCGGGCGCGCACAGCCGCGCGGCCGAGGTCGATGCCGTGCTGGCGCCGCGCCAGCCGGGCTCCACACTCAAGCCGCTGCTCTATGCGCAGGCGATTGCCGAGCGCCGCCTCACGGCCGCCTCGCTGCTGGAGGATTCGCCCGCGCAGATCGCCACGCCGGGCGGTCTGTACATCCCGCAGAACTACGACCGGCATTTCAAGGGCCTGGTCTCGGCCCGCACCGCGTTGGCGGCCTCGCTCAACGTGCCAGCGGTGCGCACGCTGGTGATGGTCTCGCCCGATGCCTTCGCGCGCCGCCTGCAGGCCGCCGGCCTCGCCCTGCGCGAGAGCGGCGACTACTACGGCTACAGCCTGGCCCTGGGCAGCGCCGAGGTCAACCTGCTGGCCCTGACCAATGCCTACCGCATGCTGGCCAACGGCGGGCGCTACACGCCCACGCGCCTGCTGCCCGAGGCCGCGGCCGAGCCGCCCAGGCCGGTGCTCGATGCCGGCGCCGCCTTCATCGTGGGCGACATCCTGTCGGACCCGAACGCGCGCGTACGCACCTTCGGCCCCGACAGCCTGCTGGCCACCCGCTTCTGGACGGCGGTAAAGACCGGCACCAGCAAGGACATGCGCGACAACTGGGCCATCGGCTGGTCGCAGCGCTACACCGTGGGCGTGTGGGTGGGCAATGCCGACGGCTCGCCGATGTGGGACGTGAGCGGCACCAGCGGCGCGGCGCCGGTCTGGGCCGAGCTGATGCGCCAGCTGCACCAGCGCGAACCCAGCCGCGCGCCCGCGCCGCCGCCGGGCGTGGTGCAGCAGGCCGTGCGCTACGCCGCCGCGGACGGCAGTGAGCGCGGTACGCCGCTCGAAGCCGCCCGCAGCGAATGGTTCCTGGCCGGCACCCAGCAGGCGCTGTTCACGCCCTCGGCCATCCGCGCCACTGCGGGCGACAGCGCGAACGGCCGCACAGCGCGCATCACGGCCCCGGCCGACGGCACCATCCTCGCGCTGGACCCGGACATCCCGCCGCGCCACCAGCGCGTGCGCCTGGTCGCCGACGGCGCGCCGAACGACGTGCAGTGGCGGCTGGATGGCCGCACGCTGGCGCGCGGCACGGCGGCCGACTGGCTGCCCTGGCCCGGCCGCCACCGGCTGGAGTTGGCCGATGCGCGCGGCCAGGTGCTGGACAGCATCCGCATCGAGGTCCGCGGTGCGGGCGTGGTGGGACCGCCGCCGCGTCGCTGAGGCAGGGCCGCCGCATCGGCGGGCGTCCCGTCGCGAGCCGCGGTGTCTGGCGCCGGAGTCGCCGCCGTCAGGGCTCGGCACGCGGCAGCATCACGCGTGCACACAACCCGCCGCGCTCTGCCGGCAGCAGCGCCAGCTCGCCGCCGTGCTCGCCCGCGATGCGCTCCACGATCGCCAGGCCCAGACCGGCGCCCGAGCCACCGGCGCGCGCATCGCCCGCACGGTGGAAAGGCTGGCGCAGCCAGTCGGCCTGGGCGGGGTCGATGCCCGGCCCATGGTCGATCACATCCAGCCACACCCGGCCGCCTTGCGCGCAGGTGCGCAGCAGCACCGGCGGTGCGCCGTGCCGATGGGCGTTCTCCAGCAGATTCGCCAGCATGCGCCGCAGGGCAGCCGGCCGGCCGCTGACGGCCGGCAGGGAACGGGCCGGCTGCCATTGCACGGGCTGTCCGTGGTCGGCGAAGTCGGCGCACACGCGGGCGCACAGGGCATTCAGGTCCACCGGCTCGCGCAGGCCGGGCTCGTCGGCGGCGCGCGCGTAGTCGAGGAACTGGCCCACGATGCCGTCCATCTCCTCCACGCTGCGCACCATGCTGGCACGGGTGGCGGGGTCGGCTGCGTCGCCGACGATCTCCACGGCCAGGCGCAGCTTGGTCAGGGGCGTGCGCAGGTCATGGGAGATGCCCGCCAGCATCAGCGCCCGCTCGCGCTCCTGGCGGGCCAGGCTGTCGGCCATGCGGTTGAAGCTGCGGCTGACGGTGGCGATCTCGCTGGGCCCGTCCTCCGGCAGCGGCGGCGGCCTGCGGCCGGCGCCCAGGCTGCCCGCTGCCTGCACCAGACGGGACAGCGGCCGATCGAGCCGACGCTGCAGCCACAGCGCACCCGCCAGCGCCAGCAGGCCGCTGCCCGCGCTCACGGCCAGCCAGGCCCCGGTGAACTCCCGCGCGGGCAGCACGCCGGGCAGCACCAGCCAGTGGGCATCGCCGTCCAGCGCCACCCGCAGGGCCAGGCCACCGTCGCCTGCGCGGCGCCACAGGGCCTGCATGCCGGCCTCGCCCAAGCGCTGCGACACCCGGCGGATGAAGCGCCGTTCCAGGGCCGTGAGCCGCGGGGACGCGTCCGCGTCGCTGGCCACGTTTCCGCCATCCGGACGGCGGTTGAAGGCCGTCACGAACGACGCGCGCTGGGCGGGCGGCAGGCTGGCCAGCCCGGCGCGCACGGCCAGCAGGTTGGTGGCCACGCCATCGGCCGCCTGGGCGAGCCGCGGCTTGAGCACCATCTCGCGCAGAAGCAGCGCGCTGCCGATCTGGCCGATCAGGATCAGCAGCACGATCAGCAAGGCATGGCGCCCGAGCAGGCTGCGCGGCCAGCGCGCGATGGCGGCCCGGGCATCGACCGCGCCTGCCTCGGTGTCGCCCGCGGTGCGAGCGCTCATCGGGCCTCCCCATCCGGCACGAAGACGTAGCCCACGCCCCACACGGTCTGGATGAAGCGCGGCTGCGCCGGGTCGGCCTCGATCAGCTTGCGCAGCCGCATCACCTGCACGTCGATGCTGCGGTCGGTGGCCTCGTGCTCGCGGCCGCGCGCCAGCTCGATGAGGCGGTCGCGGCCGAGCGGGCGTCCCGGGTGGTGGCAGAAGGCGGCCAGCAGCGTGAACTCGCCCGTGGTCATCGGCAGATCCTGGCCCGCGCGGCTGAGGCGGCGGCGGCCGAGGTCGAGCACGAAGTCGGCCCCGAAGCGCAACTCGCCCTCGTCGGGTGCCGGGCCGGTGTGCGCGCCCAGCATGCGCTGGCGCCGCACCATGGCCTGGATGCGGGCCAGCAGTTCGCGCGGGTTGAAGGGCTTGGGCAGGTAGTCGTCGGCGCCCATCTCCAGGCCGACGATGCGGTCGACCGGATCACCCCGCGCCGTGAGCATCAGGATGGGGATGGTCTCGCCCTGCGCACGCAGGCGGCGGCAGACGGACAGGCCGTCCTCGCCCGGCATCATGACGTCGAGCACCAGCACGTCGAAGCGCTCGCGCGCGAGCAGGCGGTCCAGGGCGGCCGCGCCTTCGACGGTGCGCACGGCGTAGCCCTGGTCGCCCAGGTAGCGCTGCAGCAGCGCACGCAGGTCGGCCTCGTCGTCGGCCACCAGGATGCGGGCAAGCGGCTCGGTCATGAGACGGCGACCGGCGCAGGGCGCGCCGCGACGCGGGACGGCGGCAGGGCAGGAAGCAGCGGGCACGGCAACAGGGACATGGCGGCATCGTAGACAGCGCTGGCGTCCCGGCGGCCCCCCGAAATCATGACAAACGATGACAGGCCTGGACGCCCGTCATGGCTGGTCATGAGCGGGGGCTGCGCCGTGACGAGTGCGTGACAACCTGGCCCGACAGTGGCGGCATCCACTCACCGAAAGGATGCCTGCCATGAACACCGTCCGGCCCCATCGGCCGCACACCCCGACGCTCGCGGCCCTGCTGGTCGCATCCAGCCTGCTGGCGGCGGTCCCCGCGGCCCATGCCGAGGGCCGCCGCGTCGTGCGGCCCAACGCCGCGGGCGGCACCACGGCCACCCGGCTCGCGGGCCGCCAGGGGCCGGAGGGCGGCCGCTTCGGCGCTGCACGCGGCGTGGCGACCGATGGCCAGGGCAACGTGGTGGCCGGCAGCGCCAGCCGCCTGCATGGGCCCGCCGGCGGCCTGGCCCAGCGGGCTGGCAGGACGCAGGTGCATGCCGACGGCTCCGCCCAGCATCAGGGCACGCTGTCGGCCAGCAACGCCCGAGGCAGCCTGCAGTCCACCGGCAATGCCACCTGCAGCGCCGACGGCACCGTGGAGGCCAGCCGCAGCAGCAGCGCCACCCAGGCCACCACCGGCAACAGCGTGCAGCGCAGCACCCAGTACAGCAGCAGCACCGGGCTCACGCACAGCGCCACCTGCTTCGACGCCAGCGGTGCCACCATCGCCTGCCGCTGAGGCCGGCCACGCCGAAGGAGATCCCATGACCCCTCAGAATTCCCGCCGCCTCGCCACCGCCCTGGCCTGCCTGGTCGTGGGCGCCGCACACGCCCAGAGCGCGCTGCCCGACGCCTCGCGCCGAGAAGCCCTGCGCAGCGAGTTGACGCAGCGCTTCACCGCCGCCGACACCAACGGCGACGGACGCCTGAGCCGCGACGAGGCCAAGGCCGGCATGCCGCGCGTCTACCGCGCCTTCGACGCCATCGACCGCACGCATGCCGGCAGCATCACCCTCGCGCAGATCGAGGCCCACCTGGCCAGCCAGCGCGGCAAGCGCGGCGCGGGCGCCCCCTGAAGCCGTCGCACGCACCATGCAGTCCGACCTACTTCGCCACGCCCTGGGCCCGGAGGCCCTGCCCTGGCTGCTGGCCCTGCTGGGCCTGGTGCTCGTCGCGGCCACGGCCGAAGGGCTGGTACAGACCTTCGTGCGCCGCCAGCCCTACGACTGGCGGGCCTACGCGGCGTCGCTGGCCGACACGGCAGGCCGCCGGGCCGTGGATGCGCTGGGCCTGTCCATCGCCGCGCCGCTGCTGGCGCTGGCCTGGACGCACCGGCTGACCACGCTGCCGCTCTCAACCCCCACGGCCTTTGCGCTGCTCTTCCTGGGGCAGGAGCTGTGCTACTACGCCTATCACCGCGCCGCCCATCGCGTGCGCTGGTTCTGGGCCACGCATGCGGTGCACCATTCGCCCAACGAGTTGACGCTGGCTACGGCGCTGCGCCTGGGATGGACGGGCAAGCTCACCGGCACGGCGCTGTTCTTCACCCCGCTGGTGTGGCTGGGCTTCTCGCCCACGGCGGTGATGGGGACGCTGGCCGCCAACCTGCTCTACCAGTTCTGGCTGCACGCGCCCTGGCTGCCGCGCCTGGGGCCGCTGGAATGGGTGCTGAACACGCCCACCCATCACAAGGTGCACCACGCCTCCAACCCGGAATACCTGGACTGCAACTACGGCGGCGTGCTGATCGTCTTCGACCGGCTGTTCGGCACCTTCGTCGACCTGCGCGCAGACCTGCCGCCCCGCTACGGCCTGACCACGCCGCTGCACACCCACAATCCGCTGCGCATCGCCTTCCACGAATGGGCGCGGCTGGCGCAGGACCTGCGCCAGGCCCGCGGCCTGAAGCGGCGGCTGCGCATCCTCTTCGGCGCGCCTGGAGCCCAGCCATGACCCCGATCCGACACTGGCTGCCCGCCTTCGCCCTGCTGCTGACCGCCGCCCTGGCCCATGCCGCCCCCGACCGGCAGCTGGCCTACGGCCCCGATCCCGCCCAGCGGCTGGACGTCTACCTGCCCGCGCAGCCGCAGGGTGCCCCGATCCTGGTGATGGTGCATGGCGGTGCCTGGATGTTCGGCCGGCCCGATGCGCCGAACGTGGTGGACGCCAAGGTGGCCCACTGGGTGCGCGAGCGCGGCTTCGTCTTCGTCTCGGTGGGCTACCGGCTGGTGCCGCAGGTAGATGTGCGCGCACAGGCCCATGACGTGGCCCGTGCGCTCGCCGAAGTGCAGCGGCTGGCGCCGGGCTGGCACGCGGACGCGGACCGGCTGGTGCTGATGGGCCACTCGGCCGGTGCCCACCTCGTGGCGCTGCTGAGCGCCGACCCATCACTCGCAACCGCGCAGGGCGCCCGCCGCTGGCGCGGCACGGTGGTGCTCGACAGTGCGGCCCTGGACACCGAAGGGCTGATGCAACGCCGGCATCTGCGCTTCTACGACCGGGCCTTCGGCGCCGACCCGGCCCTCTGGCGCGCCGTGTCGCCCACGGCACGTCTGGCCCCTGGCAGCCTGCCGATGCTGCTGGTGTGCGCCAGCGAACGTCGCGACGACTCGTGCGGCCAGAGCGCCCGGTTCGCCTCCCTGGTGCGCACAGGAGGTGGCCAGGCCACTGTGCTGCCCCAGCCGCTGTCGCACGGCGAGATCAATGCGCAGCTCGGAACGCCGGGCGGCTACACGCAGGCGGTCGACCGGTTCATCGACGGGTTGGCCGCGCCGGTGCGCTGAGGCCACCGTTGACCGGCGCCGGCGCGGAGTCGGCAGGAGAGGCACCGGGCCGGGGGCTGAAGCGGCTGCGCTGCCCTATCCCGGTGGCTGCGGCGCCGTTCAGGGGCGCCGCATGGCGCGCCAGGGCCGCCAGGTCCGCCGTTCGGGCGCGGCAGGGATCAACGGCATCCGGCCGGAAGGCGGCGCCACCGCCAGCGTGTCCTTGCCCCGCGCCTTGGCCTGGTAGAGCGCCTCGTCGGCCAGGGCCAATGCGCGGTGCAAGGGCACATCCGGCTCGACGGTGGCCACGCCGGCGCTCACCGACAGGCGCAGCCCGCCCACGCGCAAGTGATGCACTGCCGACACGCAGGCCGCTGCCACGTCGGCCGGCGATGCCGAGGCGTCCTCGATCCAGATGCAGAACTCCTCGCCACCCAGGCGGGCGCACAGGTGCGGCGCACTGGCGCGACGCAGCGCCTGCGCCACCGCGCGCAATGCCCGGTCGCCACCCTCGTGGCCCAGGCGCTCGTTGATGCGCTTGAAGTCGTCCACGTCCAGCAGCACGACGTTGAACGCGCCCGCCGGCATGGCGGCCAGCGCCGCCTGGGTCCGCTCGAGGAAGGCGCGCCGGTTGGGCAGGCCGGTGAGCGCGTCCTCATAGGCCAGCGCCGCCAGCCGCAGTTGCAGCACATGGCCGCTGCGCCGCTCGCGCGACAACGCCAGGTGGGCCAGCAGGCACAGCGCCAGAGCGCCCGCCGCGAAGAAGGCCAGCACCGGCCGCTGGGCCGGCGCGACGCTGCGCATCAGTGCGCCATCGACGAAGACCAGGCCCACCGCCCCGATGCCGGCCAGGAAGTCGCGCAGTCGCACATGGCACAGCGCCAGGCACATGCCGAAGAGCATCAGCAGCGGCAGCGTCCAGAAGGCCTGGGCCGCACTGCCTTCCAGGTTCAACCGGAAGGCGATGGCCAACGACACCGTGACCATCAGCCCACCCAGGCTCAGCAGCCAGGCCGGCCGGGGCCGCAGCGACAGCAGCATGCCCAGGCCCGCCGCGGCGGTGCAGAGGAGCTCGGCGGACAGATGCGCGCCGCCCCCCGGCACGGAGACCATCAGCGTCATCAGCCAGATCAGCACGCCCGTCGCCTCGCAGGCCAGGGCGAGCGAACGCACCTCCTGGCGCAGCGCGCGCCGCAGCGCCTGGGCCTGCGCGGCGGGAACCGAAGGCACCAACCAACGCCAGAGGCGGCGCGCCCGCCGGTACAGCAGCATCCGCAGCGGCATCACCCCGCCGCCTCGGGCGCCAGAACCACGCGGTTCTTGCCCGTCCGCTTGGCATCGCCCAGGGCCGTGTCGGCACGGCGCATGGCCTGCTCGAGGGCCTCGCCGGGCTGCACAAGCGCCGCGCCGGCGCTCAGCGTGAGACCCACCCCCTGGGCCGACACGCGCCGCGCCGCCTCCAGCACACCGCCGGCAAAGGCCAGCAGCGCCGCTGGCGAGGCCGCGGGCACCAGCACGCAGAACTCCTCGCCGCCGGTGCGGCCCGCGAGCGCCTCGCCGGGCAGGCGTTGCAGCAGCCGGCCCACGGCATGCAGGAGTCGGTCACCCACCTCGTGGCCATGGCGGTCGTTGATGCGCTTGAAGTCGTCCACGTCGAGCGCGATGAGGCCCTGCGGCCCGGACGCCTGTAGCTTCTCCATGGCCACCTCCAGGAACCCGCGGCGATTGGCCACGCCGGTCAGGGCGTCCTGGTAGGCCAGGACGGCCAGCGAGGCGGCGGCCGCCACGCGCCGGCGCCGCGCCAGCGCCACGCCCCGGTGGAGCAGCAGCGCCAACGTGAAGCCGCCCACCACCAGTACCCCACGCAGTGCCTGGCCCGCGGGCCACGGGGCGAAGGCCGCGCCCGGCAGCAGCACCAGCCAGACCGTCAGGCTGCACAGCACATAGCTGCGCAGGCGGACCTGCACCAGGCCCAGCACCAGCGACAGCATCAGGCACAGCGGAAGCACCCAGAGTTCGCCGCCGCCCAGCACGTCGAGCTGGAAGCGGCAGCCGGCGGCCATCGCCACGGTCATCAGGCCCACGCCACTGTCATGTCCGGCGGCGTCGCGCGCGCCCATGCACAGCGCCAGCCCCACCGCCTGCACGAAGGTCCAGCAGAACAGGGGCAGCGCAAAGGCGGACAGCACAGGCCAGGAGACCCAGAGCGACACGAGCCAGGCGAAAGCGGCGGCACAGGCCAGCACGCGGGCCGGCTTGCGCAGATGCAGCACCACGTCGTCGTCCAGGCGGCGCGCCTTTTGCGCGGCCGCGCCGGTCTGGCTGCGTGCAGCCAAGGCGTGCGCCAGCGAGCGCTCCCCCCGGGAATGTGAACCATTGATTGTCAAAACTTTGTTTCCAGCATGGCCGGACGCAAGTTAGACAGGAACGGGGGCGCGCTGTGTCAGCCAGCTTCCCCAGGGTGTTTCATCCTTGGGGAACAACCGCCTCGGCGTAGTCGTAGAGCTCGCCCAGCAGCGCCTCTGCACGCTCGTCGGCGTTCTCGGCAAGCGCGTCGATCTCAGCGAAATAGCGGTCCACGTTCAACCAGCCGTCCTCGCCCTCCACCAGGCGCGCGGTGCGCAGCGCCTCCCACTGGGCGGCTTCTTCCAGGCTCAACGTGGCCGGGAAGTTGCGCGCCCGGTAGCGCAGCACGAGCTCGGCCAGCCGCGCATCGTCGAAACCAGCGCGCGCCAGGGCCAACTCCTGGGGCGGCAGCGCGCGCAACTGGTTGAGGCGCCGGCGGTCGGCCGGGCCGATGAAGCCGCCATACAGGTCTTCATCCACATCCAGCGCCGGGCCGCGAGGCCGATCGAAGAGCTCGCGCCAGCGCTCGCTCAGATCAGGCAGGCCGGCGGCGGTGACGGCATGGCGCTCGGCCTGCGCCAGGTCGATGCCCCAGCGGCCGGCGGCCATCTCCACCATCTTGGGATTGCCCACCACCATGGGCGACTTGTTGAGGTGGATCGACTTGATGGGCAGCCGCGCCACGCCCTCGGGAAGATCGGCGCTGCGGGTGAACAGGCGCAGCCGCATCGTCTCCAGGTCCAGATCGGCCAGTTCGGCCGGGTCGTGCGACAGGTCCCAGGCCAGCAGTTCGTTGCGGTTGGTGGGATGGCTGGCCAGCGGCCACATCAGGGCCAGACAGCCGCGCTCGGTGCCGAACATGCCGGAGACATGCACGAAGGGCCGCGCCGTCTGCGGCGAGGCCGGCAGGCCCAGCTCCTGCGCCACACGCTCCTTGCGTCGCAGCGCGAGCGCGAAGTCGAAGAGGCGCGGCTGCTTCTGGCGGATCAACCGGGCCATGGCGATGGTGGCGCGCACGTCCGACAGCGCATCGTGCGCCGCCTCATGCACCAGGCCGTTGGCGCGGGTCAGGTCCTCCAGCTTGAAGCTGGGCTTGCCGTCGGGATGCTTCGGCCATTCGATGCCCTCGGGGCGCAGGGCGTAGGTCAGACGCACCACGTCCAACAGGTCCCAGCGGCCGCATTCGTTCTGCCATTCGCGGGCATACGGGTCGATCAGGTTGCGCCAGAACATGAAACGCGTGACCTCGTCGTCGAAGCGGATGGTGTTGTAGCCCACGCCGATGGTGCGTGGCTGGGAGAAGGCCGCCTCGATCCGGGCGGCGAATTCGTGCTCGGGCACGCCTTCGGCCAGGCAGTGCTGGGGCGTGATGCCGGTCAGCAGGCAGGCCGTGGGGCTGGGCAGGAAGTCGGGCGCCGGCTGGCAGTACAGCATGATCGGCTCGCCCACCTCATTGAGCTCGGCGTCGGTGCGCACGGCCGCGAATTGCGAAGGCCGGTCGCGGCGCGGGTTGGCGCCGAAGGTTTCGTAGTCGTGCCAGAGGAAGGTGTGGGAAGCGTCGGCCATGGGTCGGGGTCGGAAAGCAGCCGGCCATTGTCGGCCAGCAGGTTCACAGCAAGGGCGAGAAGAGCCGCGCGACGGCCTCGCCCAGCCGCAGCCAGAAGCTGCGGTGGCGGTGCGTGCGCACGGGCGAGGCACTCTGCAGGTCGGTCTCGAACTGCGCCACGAGCGGCCCGGCCAGCGCGGGGCCATAGACCACTGCCATCACCTCGAAGTTGAGCAGGAAGCTGCGGTTGTCGAAGTTGGCCGTGCCGATCATGGCGCAGTGGTCGTCCACCACCAGCGTCTTGGAATGCAGCATGCGGGCCTTGTACTCCCACACCTTCACGCCGGCGGCCAGCAGCTCGTCGTAGTAGGAGCGGGCGGCCGCGCTCACCACCAGCGAATCGCTGCGCCGCGGCACCAGCACCCGCACGTCCACGCCGCGCAGGGCCGCGTTGGTCAACGCCATCAGCGCCGGCTCGCTCGGCACGAAATACGGCGTGGTGAGCCAGGCCCGCTCGGTGGCGGCGTGGATGGCCTCCACATGCATGCGGTGGATGGCCTCCAAGGGCGTGTCGGGGCCGCTGGTGACGATCTGCACCGCCACCGGGCCGGCCTCCACGGGCGGCATGAGCCGCGCCATCAGGCTGCCGATGCCGTGCAAGGGCTCGCCGGTGGCATAGACCCAGTCCTCCAGGAAGGTGGTCTGCAGCCAGCGCACGGCGCTGCCCTCGATGCGCAGATGGACGTCGTGGTAGGCGTCGGGGCGGGTGCGCCGGTCTTCCTCGTCCGTGATGTTCACGCCGCCGGTGAAGCCCACGACCCCATCGCAGACCACGATCTTGCGGTGGGTGCGGTAGTTGGTCACCGGCCGCAGGCGGCGGCCGATGCGCGTGTCGTGGAAGAACACGACCTGAGCGCCCGCCTCGCGCAGCGGCGCCAGGAAGCGCCGCCCCACCCGCTTGGCGCCCAGCGCGTCGATCAGCAGGCGCACCTGCACGCCGGCGCGGGCCCGCTCGATCAGCAGGTCGCGCAGCGCGGTGCCGATGCGGTCGGGCTCGAAGATGTAGTACTCGAGGTGGACGTGGTCCTGCGCGCCGCGGATGGTTTCGAAGATGGCGTCGAACGTCGCCGCGCCGCCCGAGAGCAATTGCACCGAACGGGCGCTGGACACCGGCAAGCCGCAGGCGGCCAGGCCGAGCGTGGCCAGCTGGTGCAGCGCGGGCGGCGCGTCCTCGGCCGCTTCGCGCAGCAGCGCCATGTCGGCGGGCGCCTGCGCCATCACCCGGCTGCGCAAGCGCTTGAGCCGCTGCTTGGCCAGCCGCTGCGGCCCCAGGAAGTAATAGACGAAGAAGCCCAGGTAGGGCAGCAGCGCCAGCGACAGGATCCAGCTCATCGTGGAAACCGGTGCGCGCTTCTGCATCACGATCCACACCGAGAGCACGGCGATGTAGGCGCTCCAGGCGAGCGACAGGCCGGTGGTCCAGGCGGGACTGAGGTGGAACTCGGGCAGGGTCATCCAGGGGCTCGGCACGCTCCCGGCCATGCAGCGGGAAGCGGCCAAGAAAAAAGGCCGGGAGCGCGATGCTACCGGCCTTGTGTGGCACCGCCCGTGGGGGCGGACGCCTTGCTGGCGTGGTCGATCAGCCGGCGGCGGCTTCCTCGGCCTCGGGCTTGGACTTGCCTTCCTTCTTGGGCAGCGGCGTGATGTCCAGCTGCACCTCGTCCTTGTCGTCGAGGTCGACCTCGAGGCGACCACCGTCGGTCAGGCGGCCGAACAGCAGTTCGTCGGCCAGCGCCCGGCGGATGGTGTCCTGGATCAGGCGCTGCATCGGGCGGGCGCCCATGAGCGGATCGAAGCCCTTCTTGGCCAGGTGCTTGCGCAGCTTGTCGCTGAAGGAGACTTCGACCTTCTTCTCGGCCAGTTGCGTCTCCAGCTGGAGCAGGAACTTGTCGACCACGCGCAGGATGATCTGCTCGTCCAGCGGCTTGAAGTTGACGATGGCGTCCAGGCGGTTGCGGAACTCGGGCGTGAACAGGCGTTTGATGTCGGCCATCTCGTCGCCGGCCTGCCGCGGGTTGGTGAACCCGATGGTGGCCTTGTTCATGGTCTCGGCGCCCGCGTTCGTCGTCATGATGATGATGATGTTGCGGAAGTCGGCCTTGCGTCCGTTGTTGTCCGTCAGCGTGCCATGGTCCATCACCTGCAGCAGCACGTTGAAGATGTCCGGATGCGCCTTCTCGATCTCGTCGAGCAGCAGCACCGCATGCGGCTTCTTGGTGACGGCTTCGGTCAGCAGGCCGCCCTGGTCGAAGCCCACGTAGCCCGGAGGCGCACCGATCAGGCGCGACACCGCATGGCGCTCCATGTACTCCGACATGTCGAAGCGGATCAGCTCGATGCCCAGGATGTAGGCCAGTTGCTTGGCCGCCTCGGTCTTGCCGACGCCGGTGGGGCCGCTGAACAGGAAGGAGCCGATGGGCTTGTCGCCCTTGCCCAGGCCCGAGCGGGACATCTTGACGGCGGAAGCGAGCACCTCCAGCGCCTTGTCCTGGCCGAACACCACGCTCTTGAGGTCGCGCTCGATGGTCTGCAGCTTGCTGCGGTCGTCGTTGCTGACGTTCGCCGGGGGAATCCGGGCGATCTTGGCGACGATCTCCTCGACCTCGGCCTTGCCGATGGTCTTCTTGCGCTTGCTGGCCGCCAGGATGCGCTGGGCCGCGCCGGCCTCGTCGATCACGTCGATGGCCTTGTCGGGCAGGTGCCGGTCGTTGATGTACTTGGCCGACAGCTCCGCCGCTGCCTGCAGGGCCGCGGTGGCGTACTTGACGCTGTGGTGCTCCTCGAAGCGGCTCTTGAGGCCCTTGAGGATCTCCACCGTCTCGGCCACGGTCGGCTCGACCACGTCCACCTTCTGGAAACGCCGGGACAGGGCCGCGTCCTTCTCGAAGATGCCGCGGTACTCGGTGAAGGTGGTCGCGCCGATGCACTTGAGCTGGCCGCTGGACAGCGCCGGCTTGAGCAGGTTGGACGCGTCCAGCGTGCCGCCCGAGGCGGCGCCCGCGCCGATCAGCGTGTGGATCTCGTCGATGAACAGCACCGCGTTGGGCTTTTCCTTCAGCGACTTGAGCACGCCCTTCAGGCGCTGCTCGAAATCGCCGCGGTACTTGGTACCGGCCAGCAGCGCGCCCATGTCGAGCGAATAGACCTGCGAGTCGGCCAGGATCTCGGGCACATCACCTTGCGTGATGCGCCAGGCCAGGCCCTCGGCGATGGCCGTCTTGCCCACGCCCGCCTCGCCCACCAGCAGCGGGTTGTTCTTGCGCCGGCGGCACAGGATCTGGATGACGCGCTCGACCTCGTATTCGCGGCCGATCAGCGGATCGATCTTGCCGTCCTTGGCCTGGGCGTTGAGGTTGACGGTGAACTGCTCCAGCGGCGAGGCCTTCTCGTTCTTCTCGGCGCCGCCCTCTTCGCCTTCGCTGGAAGGCGCTTCGCCACCACTCTTGGGCTGCTCGGGCGGGTCGCTCTTCTTGATGCCGTGGGCGATGAAGTTGACGACGTCCAGCCGCGTCACGCCCTGCTGGTGCAGGTAGTAGACGGCGTGCGAATCCTTCTCGCCGAAGATGGCGACCAGCACGTTGGCGCCGGTCACTTCCTTCTTGCCATTGCCCGTGGACTGCACGTGCATGATGGCGCGCTGGATCACGCGCTGGAAGCCCAGCGTGGGCTGGGTGTCCACATCGTCGGTGCCGGCGACCTGGGGCGTGTTGTCCTTGATGAAATTGGTCAGCGACGAACGAAGGTCGTCGATGTTGGCCGAGCAGGCTCGCAGCACTTCGGCGGCGCTCGGGTTGTCCAGCAAGGCGAGCAGCAGGTGCTCGACGGTGATGAACTCATGGCGTTGCTGCCTGGCCTCGACGAAGGCCATGTGCAGGCTGACTTCCAGTTCCTGGGCAATCATGTGATTTCCTTTGCCTTGCTGTGAATACTTCTGAAGACTTCAGATGGGTCGGATCGCGGTTTATTCAACCGGTTCACTGACGCACTGGAGCGGGTGGCCCGCCTGGACGGCGGCTTCCATCACTTGATTGACCTTGGTGGCCGCGACATCGCGCGGGTAGACCCCGCACACGCCCCGGCCGTCGAGATGAATCTTCAGCATGATCTGGGTGGCCGTCTCGCGGTCCTTGTTGAAGAACTCCTGCAGGACGACCACCACGAATTCCATCGGGGTGTAGTCGTCGTTGAGCATGACGACCTGGTACATCCGGGGGGGCGCCGTCCGCTGCGGACGCCGCTCTGCCACCACGGAGCCACCGTCGTCCCTCTGGGGGCGAACCGGCGCCGGAGGGGGTGCCGAGGGATTTTTCGTGGCCATGAAATTCATTCTATAGAGCACTGAAACTCGTGGCGTGGGGGCGGAATTCAAGCGCGCCGCAGGGGGCCTGCTCGCAAAAAAGGTGCCGCCGCGCCCTGCTTGCGGACCGCCAAGCAGGCGATCCGGGAGAAAACGTGATGCCGGGGCGCGCCTCCCGGCTTCCCGGCGCGGCCCGGGCAGACCACCACGTGCCGCCCAACAATGGGCCGGCGCCCCAACCAACGGAGGCGCCGAACCGGAATGACGCAAGCCACCGCCAAAGCCTCGACACGCGCCACTGGAGCCCGCCATGACCTCACACGCCATCCTTCCCTGGGCCGACGCTCTGGTGACCGACCAGCGCCTGCCTTTCGACGGCTTTCGCATCGAGAACTCACCGGATGGCGCCTTGCTCGTCACGCACACCCTCCACGGCCGTCCGGTGTTCTGGCACCGCTACGAAGGGGTGCGCCTGGACACGCAGAAGGTGTGCACGCTGGAAGGCATCGAGGGGTGGGTGGAGGTGGATCCGCTGTCGTGACCGCCCTTGAGCGGGCGCCCACAAAAAAGCCCGCCACCGATCCCGGTGGCGGGCCCAGGATGCCGGGGCCGGCGTGTCAGGCCGTCTGCATCCGCAGCTTGCGGGCCGACAGCCGCTTGGCCAGGCGCGGCAGCACCAGCACGGCCAGCACGACCATGATCAGCGCCACCGACATGGGCCGTTGCAGGAAGATCACCGCACTGCCCTCGCCGATCGACATGGCGTTGCGCAGTTGGGCCTCGGCCAGCGGGCCCAGGATCATGCCGACCACCACCGGGGCCGTCGGGAAGTCGAAACGGCGCATCAGCACGCCGATCACGCCGATGGCATAGAGCAGAACCAGGTCGAAGGAACTCTGACGCATGCCGTAGGCACCCACGGTCGCGAAGATCAGGATGCCGGCATAGAGCTGCGGCTTCGGGATCTTCAGCAGCTTCACCCACAGGCCCACCATCGGCAGGTTCAGCACCAGCAGCATGATGTTGCCAATGTAGAGCGAGGCGATCAGCGCCCACACCAGGGCGGCCGAGGTCGAGAACAGCTGGGGCCCGGGCTGGATGCCGTAGTTCTGGAAGGCGCCCAGCAGGATGGCCGTGGTGTTCGACGTGGGGATGCCCAGCGTGAGCAGCGGGATCAGTGCCGCCGTCACCGTGGCGTTGTTGGCGGCCTCCGGGCCGGCCACGCCTTCGATGGCGCCGGTGGTGCCGAACTCGGCCTTGTCCTCGGGATTCTTGGTCAGCTTCTTCTCGGCGGCATAGCTCAGGAAGGTCGGGATCTCGGTGCCGCCGGCCGGGATGCAGCCGAAGGGCGCGCCGATGGCGGTGCCGCGCAGCCAGGCGGGGATCGAGCGCTTCCAGTCGCGCGCGCTCATGTGCACCCGGCTCATGGTGTTCTGCGTCTCGACCACCCGGCCTTCGTACAGCACGGCGTAGATGACCTCGGCCACCGCGAACAGGCCCACGGCCACCAGCACGATCTCGATGCCATCCAGCAGCTCGGGGATGCCGCCGGTGTAGCGGCCCTGGCCCGAGATCTGATCCAGCCCGATGCAGCCGACCGCCAGGCCGATCAGCAACGCCGTCATGCCCCGAAGCGTGCTCTTGCCCAGCACAGCGCTCACCGTGGTGAAGGCCAGCAGCATCAGCATGAAGTACTCGGGGGGACCGAGCTTGACGGCGAACTCGGCCACATAGGGCGCGAACAGCGTGACCACGATGGTGGCGATGGTGCCGGCGACGAAAGAGCCGATGGCGGAGGTGGCCAGTGCCGCGCCGGCACGGCCGCTCTTGGCCATCTTGTTGCCCTCCATGGCGGTGACCATGCTGGCCGTCTCGCCCGGCGTGTTCAGCAGGATCGACGTGGTCGAGCCGCCGTACATCGCGCCGTAGTAGATGCCGGCGAAGAAGATCATCGAGGCCGTCACGTCGACTTTGCCGGTGATGGGCAGCAGCATGGCCACCGCCACGGCAGGGCCGATACCGGGCAGAACGCCCACGGCCGTGCCCAGGGCGCAGCCCACCAGGCACCACAACAGATTGCTGACCGTGATGGCCTGCGCGAAGCCCTGCAGCAGGGCGCCAAAGATGTCCATGGTCAGATCCAGCCCGTGGTGGTGAGGCCCGGCAGGTTGATCGCCAGGAATTGCGTGAACATCCAGTACACGGGTGCCGCGATGACGAGCCCGGTGACCAGATCGATGGCCCAGGTGCGCGGCTTGCCAGCCGCCGGCTGGCCGCTGGCGCGGCGCAGGCCCTGCACCGCGAGCAGGTAGCACAGGCCGCAGCTGAGGATGAAGCCCAGGTGCTCGATCAGCGCGGCGTTGAGCAGAAGACCGGCCGACAGCCAGACAAAGCCGGGCCAGTTGGCCGGCTCGGCCGGACCGTCGGCCTCGTCCATCGCCCGGAAGCCGCCGGTGCGCGCTTCCCAGGTGATCCAGGCGCCGCAGATGGTCAGGCCGACGGAGACCAGCCAGGGCAGGAAGTTGGGACCGACGCCGCCGTAGCCGGCTTCGGAAGAAATGCCGATGGCGCCGAAGGCCATGGCCAGGCCGACGAACACGACGCCCAGGCCCACCAGGGTCTGCATCATGTTGGCGCGCACTGGCGCGCCCGGCGAGGAAGGGGAAGAAGCAGTCATGCGGGTCTCCATGCGGCCGCGCCGCGGCACCGAGAGCAGTGCGGCGGCGCGGGGCGCTGAGGAAGTGCGTTCAGACCATGCCGGAGCGCGTCATGATGGCGCGCAGGCTGGCGAATTCGTCGTCCACGAACTTGTCGAAGGCCGGGCCGGTGAGCACGGCAGGCGTCCAGTCGTTCTTCTTGAGGGCTTCGGCCCACGAGGCGCTCTTGACGGCCGTCAGCACGCGCTCGGTCAGCGCCTTGCGCTGCTCTTCGGAGATGCCGGGCGCGCCGTACACGCCGCGCCAGTTGCCGATCTCGACGTCGATGCCCAACTCCTTGAGCGTGGGCACGTTGACGCTCTGCAGCCGCTGCGCCGAGGTGACGGCGATCGGCTTCATCTTGCCGTCGGCGATGTAGGGCGCGAACTCGCTGTAGCCACTGCCGCCGATGGTCACGTTGCCGCCGAGGATGGCCGCCGTGGCCTCACCGCCCCCACGGAAGGCGACGTAGTTGATCTTGGACGGATCGACACCCACCTTCTGCGCGATCATGGCCGCGGCGATGTGCTCGGTGGAGCCGCGCGAGCCGCCGCCCCACTTGACGCTGCCCGGGTCCTTCTTGAGCTGGGCGACGACGTCGGCCATGGTCTTGAAGGGCGAGTTGGCCGGCAGCACGAACACGTTGTATTCGCTGGTGATGCGGGCGATGGGCGTGGCCTGCGACAGGTTGACCGGCGGCTTGCCGGTGATGATGCCGCCCAGCATCACGGCGCCCATCACCATGAGCGCGTTGCCATCGCCCTTGGAGCCGTTGACGAACTGGGCCAGGCCCAGCGCGCCGGCGGCGCCGCCCTTGTTGTCGTAGCTTACCGTGTCGGCCGCCTTGGCGTCGATCATGGCCTTGCCCAAAGCGCGGCCTGTGGTGTCCCAGCCGCCGCCCGGATTGGCGGGGATCATCATCTTGATGTTGGTGGCCGCCTGGGCGGACAGCGGCAAGGCGCCCACGGCGGCCAGTGCCGCCAGGGATTTGAGGAACTCGTCTCTGCGCATGGGGGTCTCCTTCTTGCTTCCGATGGATGTTTTGGTGCGGCTTATGATGCGCGGCCCCGCTGTCAGTTGGCTGTCGCGCCACTCGGGGTAAACACCGAGCCTCCGGAGCCTCATGAAGCTGCTGCTGGTCGAAGACGATCCCTCCATGCAGTCCACCCTGCAACGCACGCTGGGGCGCCGGCAGATCGATGTCCGCGTCTGCGACGATGGTGCCGAGGCGCTCGCCCAATGGCAGGCGATCGAGCCCGACGTGGTGGCGCTGGACCTCAGCCTGCCCGGCATGGATGGCCTGGAAGTGCTCACCCGTGCACGGGCCAGCGGCCTGCGCACCCCCGTGCTAATGCTCACCGCCCGCGGCACCGTGGGTGACCGCATCCTGGGCCTGAACGCCGGCGCCGACGATTACCTGCCCAAGCCTTTCGACCTCGATGAGCTGGAAGCGCGCCTGCGCGCCTTGCGGCGGCGCTCGCCCGCCGATCCGGCCGTCGCCGCCGCGCCGGTGGAGATCGGCGCACTGCGCCTGGAGCCGGCCAGCGGCGCCTTCTACCTGCGTGGCGAGGCCCTGGAACTCACCCCCCGCGAAGCCGCCTTGCTGCGCGCACTGGCCGCCCGCCCGGGCAATGCGGTGACCAAGGAGCGGCTGTTCGAACTGGTCTTTCCCGGCGAGACCCAGGTGCAGTACGAGGCCATCGAAGTGGTGGCGTACCGGCTGCGCAAGAAGCTCGCGGGCACGGGCTGCACGCTCATGACCCTGCGCGGGCTGGGCTACCTGCTGCGCGAAGAGCAGACCCGCTGATGGTGCTTGACCGCCCTGCGCCACCCGCATGAGGTCGCGCTCGTTGCGTTTCCGGCTGCTGCTGGGCCTGCTGGCGCCGGTCGTGCTGTTCATCCTCATCAACAGCGTGAGCGTCTACCGGCAGGCGCTGGCGGCGGCAACCACGGCCTACGACCGCACGCTGCTCGCCTCGGCCAAGACCATCGGCGAACAGCTCGACGTCGAGGGCTACGACGAACTGGCCTCGTTGCGCTCCACCGTGCCCTACTCGGCACTCGAGGCCTTCGAGGCCGATGCGCAGAGCCGCATGTACTACCGCGTCTCCACGACCCACGGCGAGATGATCTCGGGCTTCGCCGAGCTGCCTCTCTGGCGCGGCACGCTCCCGGCCAAGCCGCCCTATGCCGCCCTCGTGGACTTCTACGACTCGGAATTCCGCGGCCAGCCGGTGCGCATGGCCGTGCTGCTGCAGCCGGTGGCCAGTGCACGCGGCCTGGGCATGGCCGTCGTCCAGGTGGCAGAGACGCTGGAGCTGCGCGAGGCGCTGGCGCGCCGCCTGCTCGTGGACATGCTGTGGCGGCAGCTGCTGCTGGTTGCGGTGGTGGCCAGCGTGACCGTCTTTGTCGTCCAGCAGGCCACGCGCCCCGTGCGGCGGTTGGGCGAGGCCATCGCCGAGCGGGCGCCCGACGACCTCTCGCCCATCGACGCACCCGATGCGCCCCGCGAGCTGCGTCCGCTGGTGGATGCCACCACGGCGGTGATGGCGCGTCTGCGCGGCCTGCTCGATCACCAGAAGCGCTTCGTGCGCGATGCCGCCCACCAGCTGCGCACGCCGCTGGCCGTGCTCAAGGCCCAGGTGCAATCCGCGCGCCGGGGCGACGTGCCCGCGGCGCAGGCGCTGCGCGAAATCGATGCCACCGTCGACCGTGCCACCCAGCTGGCCAACCAGATGCTCGCCCTGGCCAAGATCGAGCAGTTGCGCCAACGGCCGGAACTGCAGCAACTGAACCTGGCCGAGATGGTGCGGCAGGTGGCGCTGGACGTCTCGCCGCTGATCGCGGACAAGGCCCTGGACTTCGAGCTGGACGTGGTCCCGGCCAAGGTTGACGCCCATGCCTGGATGCTGCTCGAACTCAGCCGCAACTTGCTCCACAACGCGATCCGCCACAGCCCTCTCGGCGGCATGCTCACCGTGCAGGTCTCTCCAGATGGCATGGGCGCTGTCAACCTGTGCGTGCGCGATGCGGGGCCCGGCATTGCGCCCGAACTCCGGCAGCGGCTCTTCGCCCCCTTCGCGGCCGGCGACACGGCACGCGGCTCGGGGCTCGGCCTGGCCATCTGCCGCGAGATCGTGCTCACTCTGGGCGGGAGCATCCACCTGGACAATCGCCTGGATGCGGACGGCCGCGTCGTCGGGCTGGATGCGCGGGTGCGGCTGCCCACCGCGAATCCGGCCACGTCCGATTGACAGCACCAGCCAGGCGCTGTTTGCTTGAAACTCCTCTCATTCTTCCGACATTCATGGAGCGCATGCGCATTGACAAGTGGCTGTGGGCCGCTCGCTTCTACAAGACCCGTTCGCTCGCCGCAGAAGAGGTCGACCGCCACCGCGTGCAGGTCAACGGCGATGTGGTCAAGCCGGCGCGCGAAGTTCGGGCGGGCGACCTCGTGCAGCTGCGCCAGGGGCCGGACACGCGCACGGTGCGGGTGCGGGGACTGTCGATGCAACGCGGGCCGGCGCCGGTGGCGCAGTTGCTCTACGAAGAAACAGCAGAAAGCATCGCCGCTCTGTCGGCCGCACGGGAAGAGCGACGCCTGGCCCGCGAGCCCGCCCATGCGATCGTGCAGGGCCGCCCCACCAAACGGGACCGGCGCCACCTCGACACCGCCCGCGAGGTGGGCTGGGGGGATCGCTGGAGCGCCTCGGTCGACGACGACGGCGCGGGGCGCTGACAGGTCATGCGTTAGGCTCGGCGGATGACCCGGCTCAAGCACTATCGCGTCAAGCCCGACGCCCCCTTCCGTCTGGCCGACATCGATCCTGGAGAAACGCCCTTCCTGCCAGCCGAGGAACATCACCAGCGCGAGTCGCTGGAGCTGCTCGCCGACGAACTCGACCACTGGCAGAACCTGCTTCATGCGGAAGGGCGGCGCAAGCTGCTGCTGGTGCTGCAGGGCACGGACACGAGCGGAAAGGACGGCACCATCCGCTGGGTGTTCTCGCGCACCTCTCCACTGGGCGTTCGCGTCGCCGCCTTCAAGGCACCCACGGATGAGGAACGCGCGCGCGACTTCCTGTGGCGCTGCCATGCGGTCGTGCCACGGGCCGGCGAAATCGCCGTGTGGAACCGCAGCCACTACGAAGACGTGCTCGTCCCCTGGGTCGAGGGCTGGATCGGCAAGGCCGAATTGCGCCGGCGCTATGCCCAGATCAATGACTTCGAGCGACTGCTGGCCGAGACCGGCACCGTCCTGGTCAAGTGCATGCTGCACATCGACAAGGAGGAGCAGCGCAAACGCCTCCAGGCCCGACTGGACGATCCGAGCAAGCACTGGAAATTCAGCATGGGCGACCTGGCCGCACGCCAGAAGTGGGACGCCTACCAGCAGGCCTACGAACACGCGATCGCCGCCACCTCCACCGCGCACGCCCCCTGGTACATCGTGCCCGCCAACCACAAGAACCATCGCAATCTGATGATTGCCCGGCTGCTCATCAAGGTGCTGCGGGACATGAAAATCAGCCTTGCGCCTGCCAACCCGGCCTATGCCGGCTTGAAGGTCCAGTGACTCGGTCATGTCGAATCCCGCTCTCCCCGTCTCCCCTACTGCCGACGCCGTCGCGCCCGACACCTTCGCGTGGCCTCTGCCGCCCCAAGGCCATTTCCGCGTTCCCAACACCAGCACCGTCCGCTGCGAGATCAGCAATCTGGCAGGCCGCCACGGCGAAGGGGTGATGAACCTGTTCTCGCCCTCCGCGCAGCTGGTCCACATCCATCTGCTGCGCACACGTGCGCCTGTGCCACTGCGCTTCGACCAGTTCCGGTCACTGCTGCTGCTGGATCCGCTGCGTCCTCTGGACGACACCCCGGTCGAGTGGGCCGATTACCGCATCGTGTGGAAAGGCGATGGCGGCGAACTGGGCGGTCGCAGCGCCGGCCATGTGCAGACGCCATTCGGTGTGTTCCTTTTCCCGGGCGACGAGGAAGGCCGCGTCCGGCGGCTCTTCGTGCCCCATGCCGCCTATGAGCGCATCGAGACGGACGCCGCCGCTGCGGGCGGCACGCTGTCCCAGGTGGCCACCCGGCGCAGTGAACTGCTTCAGGCGCTGCAGCGCCAGGCCAGCGCCCCGATCGTGCGTATCGGGGAGGCGCTCATATCGCTGGGCATGATCAACGAGGAGCAGCTCAACGAAGCCCTCGCGGCGCAGCGGCAGATGGACAACGGCCTGCCGCTGGGCGAACTCCTGGTGCGGATGGGAGCCGTGTCGGCCGCCGACCTCAAGGTCGCGCTCACCCGCAAGATGGGGTATCCGGTTGTGGATCTTCAGGCCTTCGAGTCCGAGCCCGATGCGCTGACCCGCCTGAGCCACGCCGTGGCGCGGCGCCTGCAACTGCTCCCACTGATCGTCGCGGATGGCCGTCTGGTCGTGGCGATGGACGACCCCGCCAACCGACACGGCGCCTTGGACGAGGCGGAGTTCATCGCCCAGATGAAGATCGCGCCGGTGCTCGGCCAATGCGAGGACTTCGAGGCCTGCGTGTTCGCCGCCTACGACAAGATCGGCGCGGCCTCGGAGGCGAAGCCGACGCCCTCCCAGGCACAGGCGATGGAGTTCGAGACCACCGACACCAGCAGCCTGCTGGAATCGCTGGAAAAGGAGAACCAGACGGGCCTCGAATCGGACGATGACCGGCCGATCGAGCAGTCCGACAACTCGCTCGTGCGGATGATCAACCGCATGATCCTGGAGGCCTTCACCGGCGGGGTGTCCGACATCCACGTCGAGAGCTATCCCGGCAAGGAGAAGATCCGCATCCGCTTCCGCAAGGACGGTCTTCTGCGGACCTACCTGGAGTTGCCGCACAACTACCGCAATGCCGTGATCGCCCGCATCAAGATCATGGCCGACCTGGACATCAGCGAGCGACGCAAGCCGCAGGACGGCAAGATCAACTTCGCGCGCTTTTCGCCCAAGCACCGGCTCGAACTGCGTGTCGCGACGATCCCGACCAACAATGGCCTCGAAGACGTGGTGATGCGGATCCTGGCTTCGGCCAAGCCACTGCCGCTCGACAAGCTGGGGCTGACCGACGGCAACTACCAGCGTCTTCGCGCGGCCATCGAACGTCCTTACGGCATGGTGCTGTGCGTGGGTCCGACAGGCTCGGGCAAGACCACAACGCTGCACTCGGCGCTCAGCCACATCAACACGCCCGAGCGCAAGATCTGGACGGCCGAGGACCCGATCGAAATCACCCAGACGGGTCTTCGCCAAGTGCAGGTGAACGCACGCATCGATTGGACTTTTGCACG
This sequence comes from Pseudacidovorax sp., assembly GCF_017991995.1. Classification (GTDB taxonomy): domain Bacteria; phylum Pseudomonadota; class Gammaproteobacteria; order Burkholderiales; family Burkholderiaceae_C; genus Xenophilus. The sequence continues at coordinate 326,154 of NZ_JAGOPN010000005.1, forward strand.
GGCGCTGCGCGCCTTTCTTCGAGCAGATCCCGACGTGATCATGGTCGGGGAAATCCGCGACGAAGAAACGGCCCGGGTATCGATCGAGGCCTCGCTCACGGGGCACTTGGTGCTGTCCACCCTGCACACCAACAGCGCCCCGGAGACGGTGACGCGTCTGCTCGACATGGGCATGGATCCCTTCAACTTTGCCGATTCGCTGTTGGCCGTGCTGGCGCAGCGTCTGGTCCGGCGCCTCTGCCCATCCTGTCGAACCAGCAGGCCTGCTTCCCCCGCGGAAATCGACGAACTGGTTCACGATTACCTCCACGCCTATGGCGCTGCGCAAGACGTGGAGGATCGCGAGGCCTTGCTTGCCCGCTGGCGCACTCGCTACGGCATCGAGGGCCAACTCCAGTTCCACCACAGTCCCGGCTGTCCGGTTTGCGAGAAGACCGGCTTCAAGGGCCGCGTGGGGCTGCATGAATTGATGGTGATCTCTCGCGAACTGCGGGAGCTGATCCAGGGCGGTGCTCGCGTGGAGGCGCTGCTTGCCACGGCCGTGCGACAGGACATGCGCACCCTTCGCCAGGACGGCATCGAGAAAGTGCTTTCGGGACAAACGACCATCGAGGAAGTCAGGGCGACCAGCAACAGCTGAGTCGAGGCCGCCGCCAAGGGCGCAGGTCGGCAGTGCGGTGGCGGCGAAACTGCGGCAGATGGTGCCGATGCTGCTGGCGCATCTGCGCTCCCACGGCTGGGAGACCACGGCGATTCGGATCAAGATATCGACGGCGAGTTGATGGACTCTCGGTT
>NZ_JAGOPN010000026.1:0-31640 GCF_017991995.1 Pseudacidovorax sp.
CGTCGTACTTCTTGGCTTCGCCGCCGAACTTGGCCGACAGCACCGTGGCGATGGCCGCCGTCAGGGTCGTCTTGCCATGGTCCACGTGACCGATGGTGCCCACGTTCACGTGCGGCTTGGTGCGTTCAAACTTGCCTTTTGCCATTGTCTGGACTCCGAATACAACTTAGACCACATGTACATGGACTTGTGCAGCCGGCTGCCGCACCATCCCTGCAATCGATGGTGCCCTTGGCGGGAATCGGACCCGCGACCTCTCCCTTACCAAGGGAGTGCTCTACCACTGAGCCACAAGGGCAACTTGAAAACCGTCGCTCAACGTTTGATGAAGCCGCATGGAGCGGGAGACGGGAATCGAACCCGCGTCATCAGCTTGGAAGGCTGGGGTTCTACCATTGAACTACTCCCGCATCGTGACACTTCGATGCCGACATCGGCACCGGGGCCTCGCACGAAAATCGCTCGGCAACTTTCATCATTCGCTGGTGGAGAGGGCTGGATTCGAACCAGCGTAGGTATAAACCGGCAGATTTACAGTCTGCTGCCATTAACCACTCGGCCACCTCTCCGGCGAACCACAGACTATAGCACCATCCATCCAAGATGGCGAGCTGGCCCGAAAAAATTTTTCGTCCGTGCGGCGCCTCGGACGACAGAAGCCGCGGAAGGATGCGCCGCCCAGGGTTTTTGCTGCACTGCACAATCCACGCATGAGTGCTTCCGCCCTTCCCCTTCCTGGCCGCCGCCCCAAGGTCAATCTCGCGCTGCAAGGCGGGGGCTCGCACGGCGCGTTCACCTGGGGCGTGCTGGATGCCCTGCTCGAGGATGGGCGCCTCGCCCTGGATGGCATCAGCGGCGCCAGCGCGGGCGCCGTCAACGCCGTGGCCCTGGCGCATGGCTTTGCGAAGGCCGGCGACGCGGGCGACCCCGCCAGGACCGCCGCCCGCCAAGCCGCCCGCGAGACGCTCGAGCGCGTCTGGCGGCGCGTGGCCGGTGTCGGTGCGCCGGGCGCGCTGGCCTCCCAGTTCATGCGCATGCTGTTCGGACAGGCGCCTGCCTTCCCCTCCCTGACGACCGATCCGTGGGCATCGCCGTACCAGTTCAATCCTCTGGGCATCAACCCGCTGCGGACGCTGCTGGACCAGGAGATCGACTTCGACGCGCTCGCCACGCTCGACAGCCCCCGCGTCTACGTCTCCGCCACGCAGGTGCGAACCGGACGGGCGCAGATCTTCCATGGCGCGCAGCTGACGCTGTCCGCGGTGATGGCCTCCGCCTGCCTGCCGACGATGTTCCAGGCGGTGGAGATCGACGGCGAGCCCTACTGGGACGGTGGCTACTCGGCCAATCCGGCCCTGCTGCCGCTGATCGAGAACTGTGAGAGTGCCGACATCGTGCTCGTCCAGCTCAATCCGCTGCACCGCGCCGACACGCCCCGCACGCCCCATGAGATCGCCCAGCGCGTGGACGAACTGGCCTTCAACGCGAGCCTGATCTCGCAGATGCGCAGCATCGACTTCATGCAGCAGCTGCTGGCCGATGGCCGGCTGCAGGAAGGCCGGCAGTTCCGCCAGTTGCGCCTGCACCGCATCGACATCGACAGCGCCCTGGACGACCCGCTGCCCTCGTCGAGCAAGCTGTCCACCGACATCGCCATGATCGAGCAGTTGTTCGAACGGGGCCGCCACGCCGCCCAGGACTGGCTGGCAAGGCAAATCGACGACGTGGGCCGCCGCACCACCATCGACATTCAGGCCGACTACGTGGCCGGCGCGCCGCTGCCGACCGAACCAGTGGCGAAGCGGACGCCGCAACTGCGCAGCGCCTGATCGCCGGCCGGAGATCAGGCGTCCGGGGTTGGCACAGCACCCTCGCCCGGAGCCGCGGCACGTTGCGCATCGCGCCAGGCCCGTGCCTGGCCGAAATGCCCGCAGCCGATGAAAGGCACCGGTGGCCGCAGCGCCGACAGCGGCGAGGGATGGTTGGCCATCAGCAGCTTGTGCCGCCTGGCGTCGATGAAGCTGCGCTTGCTCTGGGCATGCGATCCCCAGAGCATGAACACCGCCGGCCGCGCGCCGTCGGCGACATGGCGGATCACCGCATCGGTCAGCACCTCCCAGCCTCGGCCGGCATGGCTGGCGGGCTGGCCCTCCTCCACCGTGAGGCAGGTGTTGAGCAGCAGCACGCCCTGCTGCGCCCAGCGCACCAGGCTGCCGCCGGGGCTCGGGAACTTCGGCGGCGGCGTGCCCAGGTCGCGCTGGAGCTCCTGGAAGATGTTGCGCAGCGAGGGTGGCAGCCGCACGCCGGGCGCCACCGAAAAGGCCAGGCCCTCGGCCTGGCCGCGGCCGTGATACGGGTCCTGACCCAGGATGACCACGCGCACGGCCTCGGGCGGCGTGAGTTCCAGCGCCCGCAGCGGCTGCGGCGGAAAGATCACCGCGCCGGCATCCAGCCGCTGCTGCAGGAAAGCAAGCAGGCCCTGCCCCTTGTCGCCGGCGAAGAACCGGTCGACCAGCGGCCGCCAGCCCTCGGCCACGGCCCATTCGGCCGGGTCGGCGGACTGCAGTTGCGTGGCCGCGCCAGGCTGAGCCATGCCGTCCCGGATCATGCGGCGAACAGCTCGGCCAGCGCCTCGCCCGGCTCCGGCGCACGCATGAAGCGCTCGCCGACGAGGAAGGCATTCACGCCGCCTTCGCGCAGTTGCTGCACGTCCTCGCGCGTGGCGATGCCCGATTCGGTGACCAGCAGGCGCTCCGCCGGCACCATGGCCTTCAGGTCCAGCGTGGTCTGGATCGATACCTCGAAGCTGCGCAGGTTGCGGTTGTTGACGCCCACCAGCGGCGTGCGCAACTTCAGCGCGCGCGCCATCTCGGCGGCGTCGTGCACCTCGACCAGCACCGCCATGTCCAGACCCAGCGCGATGGCCTCGAAGTCGCGCATCTGTGCGTCGTCCAGGCAGGCGGCGATGAGCAGGATGCAGTCGGCGCCCATCGCGCGTGACTCGTAGATCTGCCACGCATCGACCATGAAGTCCTTGCGCAGCACCGGCAGGTCGCAGGAGGCGCGGGCCTGGCGCAGGTAGTCGGGGCTGCCCTGGAAGAACTGGCGGTCGGTCAGCACGGACAGGCAGGCCGCGGCCATCTCGCCGTCGCCCAGCGCATAGCTCTGGGCCAGGTCCGCGGGAATGAACTCGCCCTCGCGGATCACGCCCTTGCTGGGGCTGGCCTTCTTGATCTCGGCGATCACGCCTGCCTGACCGGCGGCGATGCGGCGGCGCAGCGCGCCCACGAAGTCGCGCGTCAGCACGCGGCTTTCGGCGTCGGCGCGGATGGCCTCCAGCGGCACCCGCTTGCGGGCGGCGGCCACTTCCTCGTGCTTGACGGCCACGATCTTGTTGAGGATGTCGGACATGGGGCGTTCTCTCGGTGAATCGGGATCAGGCCGCGGCAGCGGACGTGGTGAACTGGACCATCTGGGCCAGGCGGGCCTTGCCAGCGCCGCTGTCGATGGCCTCGCGCGCGCGCTCGATGCCGGCGCCGATGGAGTCGGCGACATTGGCGGCATAGAGCGCCGCACCGGCATTGAGCAGCACGATGTCGCGGGCCGCGCCATGCACACCGTCGAGCACGCCCATCAGCACCGACTTCGATTCCTCCGGCGTCTGCACACGCAGGGAGCGAAGACTCGCCATGCGCAGGCCGAAGTCCTCGGGATGCACCTCGTACTCGCGGATCTCGCCATTCCGGAGTTCGCCCACCATGGTGGCGGCACCCAGCGAGATCTCGTCCAGGCCGTCGCGACCGTAGACCACCAGCGCATGCTCGGCGCCCAGGCGCTGCAGCGCCCGCACCTGGATGCCTACGAGGTCCGGGTGGAACACGCCCATCAGGATGTTGGTGGCGCCAGCCGGGTTGGTCAGCGGACCCAGGATGTTGAAGATGGTCTTGATGCCCAGCTCGCGGCGGATCGGTGCCACGTTCTTCATCGCCGGATGGTGGTTGGGCGCGAACATGAAGCCGATACCCACCGCCTCGATGCTGCGGGCGATCTGCTCTGGGCCCAGGTTGATGTTGACGCCCAGCGACTCCAGCACGTCGGCACTGCCGGACTTGCTGCTCACGCTGCGCCCGCCATGCTTGCTCACCTTGGCGCCTGCAGCGGCCGCGACGAACATGGCGCAGGTCGAGATGTTGAAGGTGTGCGAGCCATCGCCGCCCGTGCCCACGATGTCGACCAGGTGCGTGCGGTTCTTCACCGGCACATGCAGCGCCACCTCGCGCATCACCTGCGCGGCGGCAGTGATCTCGCCGATGGTTTCCTTCTTGACGCGCAGGCCGGTGATGAGCGCCGCCGTCATCACGGGCGAGGCTTCGCCGCGCATGATGAGGCGCATGATGTGGAGCATCTCGTCGTGGAAGATCTCCCGGTGCTCGATGGTGCGCTGCACGGCTTCCTGGAGCGTGATGGGCATGGCGGTGTCTGCTTTCTCGAAGTCGGAAGGAAGAAGGAAAAGGTGAAGGTTCAGCGCGAAGGCGCGTCGCTGAAGGCAAGCTTGAGGCCGAAGCCCAGCACCATGAGGCCCGCGGCCCGCTCGGCCCAGCGCAGCACGGTGCCGGCGCGGTCCAGGCGTCGCGCCATCCAGGCCGCGAGCGCCGCCCAGCCGATGCACACCCACAGCGCATTGAAGTTGAAGAGCAGGCCCAGAAGCAGGAACACCCCGCCCGGATGCGCCGCCGCCGGATCGACGAACTGCGGCACGAAGGCCAGGAAGAAGAGCGCCACCTTCGGGTTGAGCACGTTGGTCAGGAAGCCGCCGCGGAAGACACGCGCCAGCGGCTCGGTCTGCGGGCTTTGCTGCGCGGCCAGTCCGGCCTGCAGGGCGCCCGGCCGGCGCAGCATCTGCACGCCGATCCACACGAGGTAGGCCGCGCCCACCCACTTGAGCACCATGAAGGCGGTGGCCGAGGCGGCGACGATGGCGCTCACCCCCACGGCCGCGGCAACGATGTGCACGCAGCAGCCCGCCGTGATGCCCAGCGCCGCCACCACGCCCGCGCGCCAGCCCTGGCGCAGCGCATGGCCCACGATGTAGAACACGTCCACGCCTGGCGTGAGGTTCAGCAGCAGGCCGGCGAGCACGAAGGCCAGCAGGTGCGGCAGGTCAGGCATGGAAGTAGTCCTTCATGGCCGCCACGGCCTGGTCCACGCCTTCTTCGTCCACATCGAGATGCGTCGCGAAGCGCAGGCGATAGAGCCCCGTCGCCAGCACGCCGCGCGACTTCAGGAAGTCCATCAGACCGGCGCTGCGTTCGCGTGCCGGCCCTTCGAGGTCGACGAAGACGAGATTGGTGTGCGGCGCCTCGACCTTCAGGCCGGCAATGCCCACCAGCCCATCGGCGAAGCGCTTCGCGAGCGCATGGTCGTCGGCCAGGCGGTCGATATGGTGGTCCAGCGCATGCAAGGCCGCCGCGGCCAGCATGCCGGCCTGGCGCATGCCGCCGCCGGCCATCTTGCGCACGCGATGGGCGCGGGCGATGAACTCGCGCGAGCCGCACAGCGCCGAGCCCACCGGCGCGCCCAGGCCCTTGCTGAAGCACACCGAGACGCTGTCGAAGCACTGCGCGATGCGCCGCGCCTCGGTGCGTGCGTCGCCGCCCGTCGCCTGGGCCTGCGCGACTGCCGCATTGAAGAGGCGCGCACCGTCCAGATGGCGCGACAGGCCGCGCGATTGCGCGAGCGCGGTGGCCTGCTGCACATAGCCGAAGGGCAGCAGCCGGCCGCCCAGCGTGTTTTCCAGCGCCAGCAGCCGGGTGCGCGCGAAGTGCGCATCGTCCGGCTTGATGGCTGCCTCGATGTCGGCCAGCGCCAGCGTGCCGTCATGTTGATGCTCAAGTGGCTGCGGCTGGATGCTGCCGAACACCGCGGCCCCGCCGCCTTCCCAGCGGTAGCAGTGCTGCATCTGGCCCACGATGTACTCGTCGCCGCGCTGGCAGTGCGCCAGCAGCGCGCACAGGTTGCTCTGCGTGCCGGTGGGCACGAACAGCGCCGCCTCGAAGCCGAGCATCTCAGCGATGCGCGCCTGCAGCGCATTGACCGTCGGGTCGTCGGCGAAGACGTCGTCGCCCACCGGTGCCGCCACCATGGCCTGGCGCATCGCCGCGGTCGGGCGGGTGACGGTGTCGCTGCGCAGGTCGATGGGGGCGGTGCGGGTCATCAGGCGGGCTCCAGGAAGTTCTTCAGCATGGCATGGCCATGCTCGGTCAGGATGGACTCGGGATGGAACTGCACGCCCTCCATCCGCACCGCCTGCGGCAGCTCGGTGTGGCGCACGCCCATGATCTCGCCGTCGTCGGTGCGCGCCGTGACGGCCAGCACCGCGGGGCAGCTGTCGGCCTCGATCGCCAGCGAGTGGTAGCGGTTGACGGTGAAGCGCTCGGGCAGGCGGGCGAACACGCCTTCGCGCGTGGTCGTGATCTCGCTGACCTTGCCGTGCATCAGCTGCCGGGCCCGCACGATCCTGCCGCCGAAGGCCGCGCCGATGCTCTGGTGGCCCAGGCACACGCCCAGGATGGGCAGCTTGCCGGCGAAGGCCTGGATGGCCGGCACCGACACGCCGGCCTCGGCCGGCGAGCAGGGACCGGGAGAGATCACCAGCCGGCTCACGCCGGCGGCGATGCGCTCGCCGATGCCTTCCAGCGTGATCTCGTCGTTGCGCACCGTCTCCACCTCCGCGCCCAGCTCGCCGAAGTACTGCACCAGGTTGTAGGTGAAGGAGTCGTAGTTGTCGATCATCAGCAGCTTCATGGCGCTCACTCCAGACCTTCTTCCACCAGCTCTGCCGCACGCAGCAGCGCGCGGGCCTTGGCCTCGGTTTCCTTCCATTCCAGCTCGGGCACCGAATCGGCCACCACGCCGGCCGCGGCCTGCACGTGCAGCACCTGGTCCTTGATGACGCCGGTGCGGATGGCGATGGCCAGGTCCATGTCGCCGGCATAGCTGATGTAGCCGCAGGCGCCTCCGTACAGGCCGCGCTTGGTGGGCTCCAACTGGTCGATCAGCTCCATGGCATGCACCTTGGGCGCGCCGGTCAGCGTGCCAGCCGGGAAGGTGGCCTTGAACACGTCGATGGCGCCCATGCCGTCCAGCAGCGTGCCCTCGACATTGCTCACGATGTGCATCACATGGCTGTAGCGCTCGACCGCGAAGGCCTCGGTCACCTTGACGCTGCCGGTCTTGGCGATGCGGCCGATGTCGTTGCGCGCCAGGTCGATCAGCATGACGTGCTCGGCGCGTTCCTTGGGGTCGTTGACCAGCTCGACCTCGGCGGCCTTGTCCAGTTCCATCGAGGCGCCGCGCGGCCGGGTGCCGGCCAGGGGACGGATGGTGATCTTCTGTTCTAGAGCTGAAGCCCCCACGCTCCCCGCTGCGCGTGGTTCGCTGCCCCCCGAGGGGGCGCTCGCGCCTTGGGGCGGCCCGGCGTCGCTCGGCGCGTGCTCCTGGCGCACAAGGATCTCCGGCGACGCGCCCACGACATGGAAGTCGCCGAAGTCATAGAAGTACATGTACGGGCTGGGGTTGAGCGAACGCAGCGCGCGGTACAGCGACAGCGGCGATTCGGTGTAGCGCTTGCTGATGCGCTGGCCCACCTGCACCTGCATGAAGTCGCCGGCGGCGATCAGCTCCTTGGCGCGCTCCACCGCCGCCAGGTAGTCGGACTTGGCGAAGGGCCGCTCGGCCGGATGCGCCTGCGTGGGCTTGACCTGCGGGGCAGCCACCGAATAGCGCAGCAACTCCTTGAGCTCGCGCAGCCGGCGCTTGCCGCGGGCATAGGCCTCGGGCTGCGACGGGTCGGCATAGACGATCAGGTAGAGCTTGCCCGACAGGTTGTCGATGACGGCCAGCTCCTCACATTGCAGCAGCAGGATGTCGGGGCAGCCGATGGTGTCGGGCGGGCAGGTCTTCTCGAGCTTCTTCTCGATGTAGCGCACCGCGTCGTAGCCGAAGTAGCCGGCCAGGCCGCCACAGAAGCGCGGCAGGCCGGGCCGCAGTGCCACCTTGAAGCGCTTCTGGTAGGCCGCGATGAAGTCCAGCGGGTTGCCGCTGGCGGTCTCCACCACCTGACCGTCGGTCACGACCTCGGTGCGGGCTTCGTCGCCGAAGCCGCTGGCGCGCAGCAGCGTGCGCGCGGGCAGGCCGATGAAGCTGTAGCGGCCGAAGCGCTCGCCGCCGACGACGGATTCGAGCAGGAAGCTGTGGCGTCCGCCGCCGGCGGCGCCGTGGCCATGGGCCAGCTTGAGGTAGAGGGAGAGCGGGGTTTCGAGGTCCGCGAAGGCCTCGGTCATCAGCGGGATGCGGTTGAAGCCCTGGCTGCTGAGGCTCTTGAACTCGAGTTCGGTGATCACGGGGTTTCTCCTGGCCGGCGGGCGCTCCTGTGGCCCATGCGGCGGTTCATTCGATCTGGAGGAGGCACGGCGAGCGAAGCATCGGCCGGGCCAGGCGTGCGCAGCCGCGAGGGCCGCGCGATCAGGCGGTCAACGTCTTTGGCTTGCGCCAGGGCCAGGCTCCCCGGCAGCCTTGCCCCGTCTGGATGACGTGATGAATGAACATGAGAGGCGCGGAGTGTAGCCCAGGGCCTCTGGACGCCGGGGACGCTTCGCGGACAAGCCCGTCAGTGGGCCGTGCCGCCCGGCCGGATGTCAAGGCGCAGGTCCGCCAGCGAATCCACATAGGCGTCCGCCGGCACCTCTCGCACGGGGCGGCCGTGGTTGTAGCCATAGCTCACCAGCACCACGCGGCAGCCGGCGGCACGCGCAGCCTGCGCGTCGTTGCTGGAGTCGCCAATGGCCAGCGTGCGGCCCGGCGCGCTGCCCAGGGCCTCGCAGGTGCCCAGCAGCGGCAGCGGATCGGGCTTCTTGCGCGAGAAGCTGTCGCCGCCGAAGACATGGTCGAAGAAACCATCCAGACCCTTGGCCGCGAGCAGTGGCCGCGCGAAGGCGAGCGGCTTGTTGGTCAGGCAGGCCAGCCGCAGGCCTTGCGCGCGCAGCGACGCCAGGCCGTCGGCCACGCCGGGATAGACCGTCGAATGCTGGCCGTTGATGGCGAGGTAATGCCGCTGGTAGCGGGTCCAGGCGCGGTCGAAGAGCGCCTCGGGCGACGGCGCCCCCACCTGCTGCAGCACCGCGCGGATCAGGTGCTCGGAGCCCTTGCCCACCAGCGTGCCGATGACGTTCACGTCGATGGGCGGCAGCGACAGGTCCTGCAGCATGCCGCCCAGCGCGGCGGCGAAGTCACCCAGGGTGTCCACCATCGTGCCGTCGAGGTCCACGATGGCGGCGTCGAGGGAGGAGCGGTCGAAGAATGCGGCAGTCACGGACAGGCAGGGTCGAAGTCGGGCCTGCGACTGTAGCGCCCACGCCCCGGCAGGCAGCGCTGCAGGGCCGAGCCCAGACCCGTCGCACCCGGGCGCCGCGCCCGGCTCAGGCGCTCACGCTTCGGTCAGGGACTGCGCCGCCACCACCGCCTCGGTGCGGTTGCGCACGTTCAGTGCGCGGAAGATGGCCGCCAGGTGGATCTTCACCGTGCCTTCGCTGATGCCGAGGCTGCGGCCGATCAGCTTGTTGGGCTTGCCCTGCGACAGCAGCTGCAGCACCTCGACCTGTCGCTCGGTGAGCACGTTGCGCAGGTGCTCCAGCGTGGGCGCGGCCGCGGGGGCCGGCGCCGCGCGCACCAGCGGCTCGGTGCCGGCATGCGGCGCCAATCCGCCCGGCAGGGCCGACAGCATCATGGGCGGCACGTACACGCCCCCGGCCATCACCAGCCGCACGGCCGACAGCATCACGTCGGGCGAATAGGCCTTGGGAATGAAGCCGAGCGCGCCGCGGTCGAGCACCGCGCGCATCATGGCCGGGTCCTCGTAGCCCGAGACCACGATCACCGGCACGGCCGGATGGCGGCGCCGCAGCTCGTCGATGTGGCCGTACTGCTCGGCGCCGGGGATGTTCAGGTCGATCAGCGCCAGGTCGATGTCGTCGGTGGCCAGCGAGAACAGCTCGGCCGCCGTGGTGGCCACCACGAACGTGACGCCTTCTTGAAGTTCGGCCAGCTTGGCCTTCATGGCCTCGATGACCAGACGGTGGTCTTCGGCGATCAGGATTCTCATGGCGTGCTCGATGGAGATGTGCGCGCGCCGCATTCGCCCAGGCCTGCGCCCCACGATGCCCTGCGCCGCCGCTGCCCGCCCTCGCAGGCGCGAAAACCGGCAGGGTAGCGCCTAAGCCCCCCGCCAGCAAGGCGCCGCCCCTGCCCGAAAGGCATAGCTCCGTCGCCCTATGGTGGCCCGGCGATCGCCTCGCCAAGATGGCCCGCACATGCGATCCGGACCCACGGTTGTGCAAGAGGGCCCATGCCGCGCCTGTTCGACTTCTATGCGCCGCTCTTCTCGCTCGGGCTCGCCCTGCAGGCGCAGGAGGCGGCCATGCGCGAGCCTGGGCAGGCGAGCCGGCTCGCCCGTGAGCGGCTGATGCGCGCGCGCATGCAGGCCCTGGACGCGGGCCACTCCCTGGCCCAGGTGGAGTCGGCCGCCTTCGCCGTCGTGGCCTGGCTCGACGAGGTGCTGGCCCGCTTGCCGGGGGCACCGGCCGACACGCTGCAGCTGGTGCTATTCAACTCGACCACGGCCGGCACCGAGTTCTTCCATCACCTCGCCGTGCTGGGGCCGCACGACGCGCAGGTGCGCGAGGTCTACTGGTACGCACTGGCCCTGGGCTTCCATGGCCAGTACCACTTCGAGCGGGGCCAGGGCGCTGGCGTGCTGGCACGGCTGAAGGCCCTGCATGCGGCCCAGCTGCCACTGGCGCCGATCCGCCCCTCGGCCTGGGGCGCATGGGCCTCGGTGCCGGGCCCGCCCCTGGCGGTGGCGCCCCGCGCGCACGACCCGCAGCCCTGGCGGATCGCGGCACTGGCCGCCGCCATGGTGGCCCTGGCCCTGGCCTGCGTGGTCCTGCCCTTCGTGGAGGGCTGACCATGCCGGCCTGCCTGGCCCTGGGCCTGCTGACGCTGGTCGCGCTGCTGCTGCTCGGGCGATGGTGGCGGCGGGAAGGCCGGCAACGCTGGCGCCGCCGGCGTCGCCTGGCACGCTGGATCCGCCACCAGCCGCCGCGCGAGCGGCCGGGCCGCGATGAACTCCGCGCATTGCAGATGGCGCTGCCGGGCGGCCGCGCCACCTGCCGGCTGCTGAGCATCGGCGATGCGCAGGCCGTGCCCTCCTCGCTGCTGGCCACGCCCGCTGGCGGGGCCCTGCCCTCCCACTTCTGGGAGGCGCGCCAGGCCGGCGGCATCCTGCTGCTCGGCCTCACGCTGCCGGCCACCGAGGGCCTGGATGGTGGCGCGCGCCGCCTCGGCCTGTGGCCCCATGCCCTGCGCACCCTGGCCCATCGGCATCCCGCACAGCCCCTGCATGGCCTGGTGCTGTGCATCACCGCCGCGGACCTGCTGCGCGACGGCACCGCGCGCACCGAGCGCCTGGCGCGCCTCAGCCATCTCGCGCACCAGGCCTGCGGCGCGCTGGGCCTCGCCCTGCCCGTGCACCTGGTCGTCACGCAGATGCAGGCACTGCCCGGCTATGCCAGCTTCGAGGCGCTGCTGCCGCCCGAGGCCTTCCGGCAGCCCTGGGGCATGCGCCACCCCGGCACCGGCCGCGGCGCGCGGCCCGAGGACCTGCTCGCACCGGTGTTCGAGCCCCTCATGGACCGCCTGCATGCCCTGCGCCTGGGCATGCTGCTCGACGCGCCACCCATGCCGATGCGACGCGACATGCACGAGTTCGTCGAGCAGGTCCGCAGCCTGCGTGCCGGCCTGTGCCAGTGGCTGGACATGCTGACCGACGGACCGCCGCCCTCGCCGCTGCCGCACTGGCAGGGGTTGTTCTTCACGGCATCGCGGCCCGACGCGGCATTCACGGCCGGCCTGCTGGGCCGGATGGCCGGCCTGCACGAGCCGCCGGCGTCCATCCGCTGAACTCGCAGCCCGCGCTCCCCTTCAGGGCGTCGAGGGCTCGATGCGGATCTGCCGCGCGCCGAAGGTCACGTCGAGCTTCACCGGCTTGCCCGGCTCCACCGGCCGCACCTCGCGCCAGCGGGCCCGCTCCAGGTCACGGTAGGCAGCCATGAAGGCGAGCGCCTTGGCATCGGCCGGCAGCGTCATCTCGATGCGGCGGCTGTCGCCGGGGCGCAGCAGCAGTTCCTCCTTCTGCACCAGGTCGCCACCCAGCGTGGCCTGGTCCTTGTCGAAGAGCGTGAAGAAGTCGGCCGCATCGAAGGACTGCGAGGCCTTCAGCGCATACACCCGCACGGTCACCGGCGAAGCCCGGCCGCGTGCATCGGGGTTGGCGTCGGCACCGCCCTTGAGGTTCAGCACCACCGGCGTGACGATGGGCTTGGGCGGCGGAGGCGGCGGCGCCGCACAGCCGGCCAGCAGCAGCGGACCGAGCACCGCACCGGCAAGAAGACCACGCCCCAGCGAGCGCCGCGCAAGGCGGCCATAGGACGAACGTTGGGGGGATGGCGCCTGCATGCTATTTCCTTCGTTGCATTGACCCTGGGGTGGGTATCTTCGATTATCCCCAGCACTATTTGACAGGCAACATGCTGACCCCGGACATCGTCGACGCACTGCTGGAGCCCATCGGCGAGGCATCGCCCTGCGGCGACGACCTCGAGTACGACCCCGAGTTCATCGCGCTGGAGACCTCGGCCCAGGGCAAACCCGAGCAGCAGTTCGGCGACACCATCATCCCCGCCGTCGAGCCCGAATGGCCGCAGGTGGCCGAGGCGGCCCAGGCACTGCTGCGGCGGACCAAGGACGTGCGCGTGGCCATGCACCTGCTGCGTGCCAGCACCCGGCTGCAGGGCCTGGAGGGCTTCCTGGCCGGCATGCGTCTGCTCGCCGGCCTGCTCGACAGCCAGTGGGACCACATCCATCCGATGCTGGATGCGGACGACGACAACGACCCCACCATGCGCCTGAATGCGCTCGCGCCGCTGGCCGACGATGCATTGGTGGTGCGCGACCTGTACGACGCCTGGGTGGGCACGGCGCGCAGCGTGGGCCGCATCCGGGTGCGCGACATCGCGATTGCACGCGGCGTCCTGGAGCCCCTGGGCGACGACGCCGGCTACTCCGCCTCGCAAGTGCAGGGCGGGCTCGAAGAGATCGTGCAATCGCAGCCCGAAGTGGCCGACCGCATGGCTGCCACCGGGCCCGCCGTCAACGGCCTGCGCCAGGTCCTGAACGAACGCAGCAGCCAGGGCGACGCCGTGGACCTGGCGCGCCTGAGGACCATCGGGCACATGCTGGGGCAGGCCGCACAGGGCCTGGCCGCGGGCGACGCGGCCGACCAGGGCGGCGACGCCGCACCGACCGGCGGCGAGGACGGCGGTGACGGCGCGGACAACGGCAGCACGGGCCGCCCCGGCGCCGGTGCCCCCATCCGCGGCGAGATCCAGTCGCGCGCCGATGCCCTGCTGATGCTCGACAAGGTCATCGCCTACCTGCAGCGCACCGAGCCCGGCAACCCCGCACCGCTGCTCATCGAGCGCGCCAAGAAGCTCATCGGCGTGAGCTTCCTGGACATCATCGCCAACCTGGCGCCCGACGCCATGAGCACGATCGAGCACGTGACCGGCGCACGTGCCCCGAGCGACGACGACTGAGTCGCCGCCGGCCCCGCCACACGCTTCACCCCCCACTCCTTCAAGGAGCTTCCGCATGTCTTCCAAGAGCAGTCAGAAATTCATTGCCCGCAACCGCGCGCCGCGCGTGCAGATCGAGTACGACGTCGAGTTGTACGGCGCCGAGAAGAAGGTGCAGCTGCCCTTCGTGATGGGCGTGCTGGCCGACCTGTCGGGCAAGCCCGCCGACCCACTGGCGCCGGTGGCAGAGCGCAAGTTCCTGGAGTTCGACGTCGACAACTTCGACGCCCGCATGAAGGCCATGAAGCCGCGCACCGCCTTCGCGGTCGAGAACACGCTCACCGGCGAGGGCGAACTCAAGGTGGAGCTGACCTTCGAGAACATGGACGACTTCTCGCCCGGCGCCATCGCGCGCAAGGTCGACTCGCTCAACAAGCTGCTCGAAGCGCGCAACCAGCTGTCCAACCTGGTGACCTACATGGACGGCAAGGGCGGCGCCGAGGAACTGCTGGCCAAGGTGCTGGAAGACCCGGCCCTGCTGCAGTCGCTGGCCGCCGCCAAGAAGCCGGCCGAAGACAGCGCCGCCTGACACCCACCCGCCCAGGATCGAGGAGAACCCCATGGCAGAAGCACTTCAGCAGAATGCGCTGAAAGAGGTCGAGTACGCCGGCAGCGATTTCGCATCGCTGCTGCAGAAGGAATTCAAGCCCCGCAGCGACGAGGCCAAGAGCGCGGTCGAGACCGCCGTGCTCACGCTGGCGCAGCAGGCGCTGTCGAACACGGCGCTGATCGGCAAGGACGTCACGCAGTCGATCCAGGCCATGATTGCCGCCATCGACGCCAAGCTGACCGAGCAGGTCAACAAGATCATCCACCACCCGGACTACCAGAAGCTCGAGAGTGCATGGCGCGGCCTGCACTACATGGTCAACAACACCGAGACCGACGAGAACCTGAAGATCCGCGTGATGGACGTCTCCAAGCAGGACCTCGCCAAGACACTGAAGAAGTTCAAGGGCGCGGCCTGGGACCAGAGCCCGATGTTCAAGAAGGTCTACGAAGAGGAATACGGCCAGTTCGGCGGCGAGCCCTTCGGCGCCATCGTGGGCGACTACCACTTCGACCACACGCCGCCCGACGTCGAGCTGCTGGGCGAGATGGCCAAGATCGCGGCCGCCGCGCACGCGCCCTTCATCACCGGCGCCAACCCCAGCCTGATGCAGATGGGCAGCTGGCAGGAGCTGGCCAACCCGCGCGACCTGACCAAGATCTTCGGCACGCCCGAGTACGCCGGCTGGCGCACGCTGCGCGAATCGGACGACTCGCGCTACCTGGGCCTGTGCATGCCGCGCTTCCTGGCGCGCACGCCCTACGGCGCCAACAGCAATCCGGTCGAGGAATTCGACTTCGAGGAAGACACGGCCGGCGCCGACCACAACAAGTACGCCTGGGCCAACGCCGCCTATGCGATGGCCACCAACATCAACCGCTCGTACAAGGAATACGGCTGGGGCTCGCGCATCCGCGGCATCGAGTCGGGCGGCGCGGTGGAGAACCTGCCGCTGCACACCTTCCCAAGCGACGACGGCGGCGTGGACCAGAAGTGCCCCACCGAGATCGCCATCAGCGACCGCCGCGAGGCCGAGCTGTCCAAGGCCGGCCTGCTGTCGATGATCCACCGCAAGAACTCGGACTTCGCGGCCTTCATCGGCGCGCAGTCGCTGCACAAGCCGGCCGAGTACGACGACCCGGACGCCTCGGCCAATGCCAACCTGGCGGCCCGCCTGCCCTACCTCTTCGCCTGCAACCGCTTCGCGCACTACCTCAAGTGCATCGTGCGCGACAAGATCGGCGGCTTCAAGGAGAAGGCCGACATGGAGCGCTGGCTGAACAAGTGGATCACCAACTACGTGGACGGCGATCCCGCCACGTCATCGGAAGAGACCAAGGCCCGCAAGCCGCTGGCCGCCGCCGAGGTGATCGTGGAGGAGGTCGAGGGCAACCCGGGCTACTACACGTCCAAGTTCTTCCTGCGCCCGCACTACCAGCTCGAAGGCCTGACGGTGTCGCTGCGACTGGTGTCGAAGCTGCCCTCGGCCAAGGGTGGCGCCTGATCCAGGTCCCCACGGTGCGCGCAATCCCTTTTGAAAAGGCGCACCGCCTCTCGTTCTCCAGACAGCTTTCCGGCGCTTGTGCAGGAAAGCCCAATCACTTCCCACCCAACTGAAAGGTGCACATCATGGCAGTAGACATGTTCCTCAAGATCGAAGGCGCAGAGATCAAGGGCGAGTCGAGGGACGCAAAACACAAGGAGGAGCTCGACATCCTGGCCTGGAGCTGGGGCATGTCCCAGTCGGGCACGATGCACGGCGGCGGCGGCGGCGGCGCCGGCAAGGTCAACGTGCAGGATCTCAGCGTCACCAAGTACGTGGACGCGGCCTCGCATGCGCTGATCCTGGCCTGCTGCAAGGGCACCCACTACGACAAGATGACGCTGGTGGTGCGCAAGGCCGGCGACGATCCGCTGGAGTACATCAAGATCACCATGGAAGAAGTGATCATCAGCAGCGTGAGCACCGGCGGCAGCGGCGGCGAGGACCGCCTGACCGAGAACGTCGTCTTCAACTTCGCCAAGTTCAAGTTCGAGTACGACCCGCAGACGCAGAAGGGCGGCGGCAAGGGCGTGAAGACGGCCGCCTGGAACATTGCCGAGAACAAGGCCTTCGGCTGACGGACGCTGCGGACGACACCGCATCCCAAGCAAGACGCCGGCAGATGCCGGCGTCTTGCTTTGTGCCGCGAGGGCGGCCGACGCCACACGGGCGCCCGGGCCCTTCGCTGCTCAGCCGGGCATCAGCCGTGTCGCGTCGTCATGCCCGTCGGGCATCACCCACAAGGCGATGGCGGTGTAGTTGTCCTGACCGGGCTTGCCGCGCCCGACGATCTGGGCGTCGATCTGGTCCACCCATTGCCGCGGCGTGCGCGAGGCATGCAGGCAGGCGGCGAGGCCTTCGTCGCCCACCACCTCCCACACGCCGTCCGAGCACAGCAGCAGCGCATCGCCGGGCTCCAGGCGCATCCGGTCGGAGATGTCCACCTGCGGCGGTTCGGTGGCGGAGCCCAGCGCCGACAGCAGCACGTTGCGCTGCGGATGCAGGCGTGCGCCCTCGTCGTCGAGCATGCCGCCGGCCACCATCTGCTGCACCAGGCTGTGGTCCACGGTGCGCGCCACGACGGCGCCGCCACGGAACAGGTAGGCCCGGCTGTCGCCGCTGTGGGCCCACACCATGGCATGTTCCTCCAGGTCGATGGCCGCCATCACCAGCGTCGTGCGCATGGCGGCCAGCTTGCCGCCCTCGGCCTGGCGCGCGACGATGGCCTGGTTGGCCTGCGCGACCAGCTGGCGCAGCAGGCCCGGCGCCAGGCCGGGCTCGAGCGCGAAGCCACCCAGCAGGCTGGCCCGGGCCGTCGCCGCGGCCACGTCGCCCCCGCCATGGCCGCCCGCACCATCGGCCACCAGGCACAGCACATGGCGATCGTCGTACCAGTGGCCGTAGACGTCCTCGTTGTAGTCACGCCCGCCCTGGCGGGTCAGGGTGACGATCTCAATTTCCACGCGCGCTCCTCGTCGCAGTTGTCATCGTTGGGGTCTCCTGCCTCTCGGTGTCTCAGGTCGTGCCGCTGCCGGGCGGCTGCTTCAGCCGGGCCATCTGCGCTTCGTAGGCCTCCAGGAAGGCCTTGCCGAAGAGGCTGTGGAAGTCGTCCTCGGCCTCGGTGGCGATGGCGCCGTACAGCGCGGTGAACTGGTCCCACAGCTTGGCCTTGCGGTTGGCCGCGAACAGGCTGTCCAGCGCCGAGCGGGCGGCGATCTTCTTCTCGAGCTCTTCGGGGCCAAAGCGGGCGATGAGGGCGGCCAGCGCCGCGCGCAGGCCGACCATGACGCCGAACTGATGCGCGCGCAGGTCGTCGTAGGCATCGCGCATGGCGGCCTCGGCGGGCATGAAGCCGCGCAGCTGCGGGCCCAGCAGATGGCCGAGGGCGACCTCGACAGTGGGCGAGAACTTGAGGGGGTTGTTGGCCTGCGCCGCGATCATCGTGACCTCGGCACGCACCTCGCGCTTGAGCTCCTGGCGCGTCAGCAGCAGCTGCAGCGTGCCTTCGGTGGCGCTGCGCAGCATGACGCCGATGCGCTCCATCAGCGCGGGCGTGAGCTGCGCGGGCGGCTGGTGCATGCCGCCCAGGCCCCGCAGGAAGGCGGTCAGCAGTTCGCCCGAGTCTGTGCCGGTGCCTGCGTCGAAGGCGCCGGCCGTCGGCATGGCGGGCGACGGCGGCCCCCCCATGGCAGGCACCGGCGCGGCCGGCATCGCAGGCGCGGGCTGCGGCATGGCGACCGGGGCGCGCGCAGCGACCGCCGGCGCCACCGCAGGGGCCGGCGCAGGCGCTGGGGCAGGCGCCAGCAGATCGTCGAAGCCGCCGCCAGCGACCGCCGACGGACCGAAAGGCTCGTCGCCCAGCAGGTCCGCAAAGGGATCGGGCACTGCCGCCGATGCACCCGCGACGGGCAGTGTCGGCGCCGCCGCTCCCGGCGCAGGCGGCGACGGCGCGGCCACCGGCGCGGGCGGCCGCGGCACGGAGGCGCGACCGATGCGGATCGGCTCGCCGGCCGTGTCGTCGAAGGTGGCGCCACCGTCGGCCGGGCGCGCGGCAGGCGCGGGCGCGCTCGCCCGCGGCGGCGTGAAGCCGAACTGCCCGATGGGCGCGTGGTCGCTGCGAGGCGCCTGGCTTGCCGCGGGTCGCTGCTGCAGGGCCGCCAGGGGGTCGGACGCGGCTGCGGCGGTGTTGGGCTGCAAAAGCGGATCGGCCAATGGGGACAGGGCCAGCGGATCGGCGCCCGCCGGTGCGGGACCGAGGCCGAACAGATCGTCGATGCGCTGCGCGTTGGCCGTGGGATTGGAGGCCGCGGGCAGGCCCAGGTCCGAGAAGTCGTCGAGCGGCGCCGACGCGGCCGGCAGGCCGCCCAGCAGACCGCCGAAGGGATCGCCGGCCGATGCGGGGGCCGCACGGGGCGCCGCGCCCAGTGGATCGGCGAAGGCTGCTGGCAGCTCGCGCCCTCCCGCGGCCGAGGGCGCAGGCGCCGCCGGCGGACGGGCGGGCGCCGCCGCAGGCGCAAGCCCCGCCAGCAGATCGGCAAAGGGATCGTCGTCGGGCAAGGCCGGCTTCGGTGACGCCGGCGCACCGAAGTCGGTGGGCAGGTCCATCGCCGCGGCCTTCGGCGACGGGGCCGCCGCCAGCTGCTGCACGGCGAGTTCGAAGCTGCCGATCACCAGCCGCTCGCCCCCCATGAGCGCGACCTCGTTGCCCGCGCCCAGCGGCACGCCGTTGCACTGCATCGGATTGCTGCCGCGGTCCACGATCACGTACTGGTCGCCGCGGCACAGCACCTGCGCATGCACGCGCGAGACGGTGCGGTCCGGGTCGTCCAGCACCAGCGTGTTGGTGTCCGCGCGGCCGATGGTGCCGCCCTGGGGGCCGAAGCGGGCGGCCATGGGCCGCCCCATCGGGGCGCCTTGACGGCCGACGACGACGATTTCGATCATGAATGGGGCTCCCGCTGCGCGCGAAGGCGGCGAGGCCGCCGCTCGCCGATGTGCGGGCCAGTATTCATAGGGCCCGACGCCTTGGCAATCTCGCCGGAAGAGGTATGCCGTCGCCCGTGCGCAGGCCTTTGGAAAACGCACCGCCCGGATCGTCTAATCGGCGCATGCCGCCATTGCCTTCAAGGAGTCGAACCATGGGCCTCCTGACCCTCCTGTCCGCCTTGCTCGGCGCCTGCCAGGGCGGTGGCGGCGACCGTGAGCAACCCGGCGACACGCCGAACCCCGTGCTGGCCGACCTGCTGCAGAAGGCCATCGACGCCGAGATCGGCCGCATGAACCCCGTATGGGCGCCCGGCCTGCTGCCCCAGGCCCCGCAGCAGGCCCGCGCGTGGCTCGGCGAGATCGACGAAGTGGTGGCGCGCTGCCGCTACGGCCCAGGCAACCGCACCAAGAGCAACCTGCTCGAGTACGACGTGCGGCTGCGCTCCGGCGAACAGATCCAGGACGTGTACAGCGGGCTGCGGTGCCTCTACGGCACGGCGCGGCCGCTGGTGATGCGCGTGCGCTTCGAGGCGGGCCAGGTGCGCGAGGTGCTGACCGATGGGCGCGAGCGCGAGGCATCGACGACGGCGGCGTCCAACGAGCTGCGGCAGTTCGCCCACAGCGTGGTGCGCCTCGACTGGGACCGGCGCGAGTCGCTGTACTTCCCGCCGCCCAAGACGCCGCAGGACATCGCGCGCGAGTGGACGCCGCCGCCGCCGCCGCGCTGAGGCTCTCAGGGCGCGAGCAGCAGCACCACCGGCTGGCTCGGCACCACGCGCACGCCCGGGCAGTTGGTGCTGTTCTGCAGCGACATGCTGGTCAGCCGGGAGGCCGGCATGCCCTGCAGCAGCACGGTGAACGCGCCGGTGAGGTGCCGGCTCGGCCCCATCACCGTGCCCGAGGCCACGCCCAGCAGCACGCCCGCGTTGTCGCCATTGGTCATGGGAATGGTGGTGCCCAGGTTGTGCGCCGGCCCGCCCATGATGAGGATGGTCGGGCAGTTGGGGATGGCCATCGGCCCCATGGCGATGTTGGGATATGGCACCGGGATCGGCGAGGGCACCGCGGGCGTGAGGCAGACGTCGGGGAAGCCCATGTCGGTTCCCATGACCTGGCAGTTGGCGAACATGCGGCGCTCCTCGATGGGGATGAAAGGCGTCAGCCGAAGTGGATCTGCGCGCCCCGCGCCTTCACCAGCTTCTCGCCATTGACCAGCGCGTGCTCGCCCGACAGCCGCAGGGTCTGCTCGGCCTCGCAGTTCAGGTGCGTGGCATGCACCTGGTCCAGCCCCTCGGTGCGGCGCAGGTAATGGCGGCTGTGGTGCTGCACACGCTCCATCACCGTCGACAGCACCGAGCCCACCAGCTTGAACACGCCGGCGCTCACGCGCAGCTGGCGTCCGACCACGTCGGCACCGTCCACCGCCACCTGGGCCTGCGGCGCGGTGATGGCCAGGCTGCGGCCGGCGCGCAGGTCCAGCGCTTCGGCCTGCAACGACAGCGTGCCGCCCTCCGCCTGCAGCAGGGCGTCCCCGGGCAGGCTGAGCAGATGGGGCGCGTCCGATTCGTCGCGCTGCAGCACGTTCATGACCCACCACTGTGCGGGTGCGACGCGCAGGCAGGCCACCGTGTCGCCGGGCCGCGGCGCCAGCAGGCAGCCCACCGCGCGCCGGGCCTGGACCTGCAGGCCACCACTGACCACCGCCAGCCCTTCGGCGCCGGATGCCGTGACCACGCCCACGCACCATTCGGCATCGATGGCCTTGGCCGCGCGAGAGGCCGTCGCGGTGGAAGGGCTGGGGGAAGAGGGACGCGCTGCCGCGCGGGGGCTCGGTGACATGGGGTTGCTCCTGGGATTCAGCCCGCGACGGGCTGCCATTGTTCGGCCTGGGCCAGATCGGGATCGGTCTCGAGCGCGCGTGCACGGTCGCTCATCTGCGCGCCTTCGGTGCGGGCACCATGCAGCACCGTGCGCATCAGGCCGGCGCCACGCAGGTCGGCCTGGGTCAGGTCCGCATGACGCAGGTCGGCATGGGCCAGCTCGGCGCCCCGCAGGTCGGCACCGGCGAGCGCGGCGCCGGCCAGGTGCACCTGGAACAGGTCGGCGCCGGCAAAGCAGGCGCCCGGTAGCTGCGCGCCGGTGAACAGCGCCTGTCGCAGCTGCGCCTCCCGGAAATCCACCTGGCTGCCTTCGGCCTGGCAGAAGAGCGCATGGCGGCCCCGCACGCGCGCGAAGCGGGCCTGGTCCAGCCTGGCCTGCTGGAAGTTGCAGCCGGCGATCAGGGCTTCGCTGAAGTCCGCGCCACGCAGATCGGCCTGCAGGAACTGGCAGCCCTGCAGCGCCAGACCGCGGAAGTCCATGCCGGCCAGCACCGCCCCGACGAAGGCCACGCGCTCCAGGCGGGCACCGCGCCAGCTCATGTGCTGCATGCCGCACTGGTAGAGCGTCGTCTGGCGCCACACCGCCTCTTCGGCGGCCACATCCAGCAGACTGGTCTCGCTGAAGGTGGCGGCGTCCAGGTCGGCCCCGCGCAGCACGGCGTGGTCCAGGCGCGTCTTGCTCACCAGGGCCATCGACAGCTGGGCCTGGCCCAGCTGGGCATGCGGGGCCTGGCACTCGGTGAGCACCGCGCCGTGCAGCATCGCGGACCGCAGGTCCGCATGGTCCATCCGGCAGCGGTTGAACACCGCCTTGCGCAGCAGTGCGCCCGCCATCAGCACGCCGCGCAGGTCGCACTGGTCGAAGACGCATTCGCGCAGGTCCGCCTCGCGCAGGTCGGCCTCGCCGAACTGGCACCGGCTGAAGATGCCGCCGCCCAGGTCGGCCCGACCGTAGGCACCCTTGCGCAGATCCAGTGCCTCGATCAGTTCGCCGACGGCCACGGCGGCAGACAGGCTGTGCAGGGACAGCGTCACGGCCGCCCCCCCTTCCGCGCCCGCCGAGGCGGCTGCGTGCGGCCCCGGCTCGGCCAGGTGCAGCGGCAAAGGAAGGCGCACCGGGTCATGCCGCCCCCTGCTGTTGCGGCGTCAGCCGGGGCCAGGTGCGTGCACGGGTGAGCAGTGCGCCCTCCAGCCGCACGTCGCCGTCGAGCCGCACGCGCGACAGGTCGGCGGCAAAGAGGTTGCTGCGGCGCAGATCGGCACCGCGCAGGTCGGCATGCTGGAGCACGGCGTCCTTGAGGTTGATGCCGGCCATCTGCGCACCCCGCAGCCGCGTGCGGCGCAGCAGTGCGCCCTGCGCGCTCGCCAGACGCAGGTCGGCACCGGTGAAGTCGGCCTCGCACAGGAAGGCCCCGTCCAGCCGCGACTGCGCAAAGCGCGCGCCCGCCAGGCCCATGCTGCCCAGGTTGGCACCGACCAGCCGCGCCTGGCTGAAATCGGCGCCGGCGGCATCGCATTGCTGTGCGAAGACCGCGCCATCGAGCAGCGCGCCGCCCAGGCGGGCCCCGGCCAGCCGGCATCCCATGAAGGTGGCCTGCGACAGGCGGGCGCCGCGCAGATCCACGCCATCGAGCGCGCATTCGATGAAGGTCGCGGCCGTGAGGTCGGCCTCGGCCAGCACCAGGCCCTGCAGGTCGAGCTTGTGGAAGGTCTGGCCCGGCGCCACCGCACCGGTCCAGTCCACCCGGCCCCACTGGCTCTCGAACAGCATCGCGCCCGTCAGGGTGGCGCGGCGCCACTGCGTGTCGCCGAACCCGCAGTGCATCAGCGTGGCCTGTTCGAGCTGGGCCTCGTCGAAGACCGCGCCGGACAGCCGCGCCCGGCCCAGGTTGGCGCCCATCAGCCGGGTGCCGACGGCGACCACGCCCCGCAGGTCCGCATGCGCCAGCACGGCGGCCGTGAAGTCGGCACCGGAGATGTTGGCTTGCGAGAGGTTGGCACTCTCCAGCCAGGCGCCCGCGAAGTCGCAGCCACGCAGGTCCAGGCCCGACAGGTCGGCACCCGTCAGGTCCATCCGCGCGAACTGACGCAGGCCGACCGCCACGGCGCGCTCGATCTCGGCGCGCAGCGCGCGGGCGGGCGCAGGCGCCATGGGCGCGGCAGGCAGCTGGGCATGGGCCGACTGCAGGTAGCCCATGCGCTCGGCCGCCTCCTGCCGGACCAGGCCGGCGTGCATGCCTGGCCGGTCGAAGGCCCGGCCCTGGGCCAGCGCCGCCATCTCGGCCAGGCGCTCCTCGGCATTGAAGCGCGGCGGCCCGCGATGCGCCAGCGCGGGCAGGTCCAGCTTCTGGCGGGCGGCCATCTCCAGCGCCTTCTCGGCCTGCGTCAACACGTCGTCCAGCATGGCCCAGTGCTGACGCTGCGCCTCCTTCTGCTGACGCTCCAGGTAGGCCACCAGCTCGGCCGGCCGCGTCGGCGCACGGTCCACCGGCGGCATCCGCAGCCCCAGCGCGTCCGGGTCCTTGCCGAGGGCGCGGGCCTGCGCCCTCGCCAGGGTGACCTCGGACTCCGCGCGGCGACGCTGGGCGTCGGCCTGCAGCTGGTCGCCCGCGAAGGCCTGCCGGCGCAGCTCGGCGTCGGGGTCCAGGTCGTCCAGGCCCTCGGGCAGCAGGTCCGCGTCGTTGAGCGCCTGCAGGGCTCCCATGGCCGGGTCGGCCCGCTTGTCCAGCACGGCGGCATAGTGGGCATCGTCCCGCGGTGCGCCGACGCGCTCCACGGCACCCAGCAGACAGCGGATGTCGCTGCCATCGTCGGTGGCGATCTCGGCCAGTCCCTGGAACAGGGCGATGGCCCGCTCCGCGTGCGGAAAGAACCACAGCGTGGTCAGCCGCAGCGGCACCTCGCGCAGCCGGGTCTCGCCGCCCGCCAATGCGTAGTCGGCGAAGACGCGCGCCCGCAGCCCGGGCAGCCGGCCTTCCACGCGGGGCCGGGTGGGATGCAGGTGGTCGAAGGCGAAGGTCTCGTCGCCACGCAGCGGCTGCTCGAACCACTGGTCCGGCGGCGCCATGTTGAAGTGGCGCCAGTCCAGGTCGGGCGCGAAGCCGGGCGCATGCTCGCGCAGGTAGGACTCGTCATAGGTGCCGCGGTGCGCGGCGCGCCACGGGTGCAGGGGTTCGAGCGCGCCGAAGCCGGCCGGCGGCACGGCCTGGTCGGGCCGCTGCAGCCGCGCCGCGGGCGACTCGATGTTGGGCAGCCAGTGCACGCCGTCCACGGCCGTGCGGCCCCGGCCCGCAGGGTTGAGCGCGAAGTCGGCGCCGCCGTAGGCATGGGCCCAGTCCAGCGGCAGGGACTCGAAGGGCTGCGGGGCGGTGGGCCGATCGCCGTGCCAGTGCCGCTCGCCGAAGACCAGCAGCGTCTTCTGCAGCGGGCCCACCTGCGCCCGCACCGCGCAGGCGCCAGGGCGCGCGGGATCGGCATGGGCGCGCCCATGCACCAGGAACTCGGGCGTGAGCTTGGCGATGCCCTCGTCGATCAGTGGGACGGCCATCTCCTCGGCCAGGAAGGTCCACATCGACTGCTCGCCCCACAGGGTGCCGCCTTCGGCCTGGGCGAAGGGGATGTGCAGGCTGGCCGTGACGCACAGGCCGTAGCGGCGGCGGTACTCGATGGGCCGGGTGGACAGCCCCAGGGACATGGGCTTGTGGACCTGCATCGGTGCTCACTGCCCCCCGGGCGGCTGGTAGGGCTTGGGCATCTCGGGCATGGCCGGCAGGTCGGGCATGGGCGGCACGCCCGGCTTGGCCGGGCCGTCCAGGCCTGCACTGGCGGGGCCGGCCTCCTCGGCGCCGGTCACCGTGTCCCACACGGTCTTGGCCATGCCCACGTCGGAGTTGACGCTCTCGCCCGCCACGACCACGGCCAGCGCGCCGGGGTTGACGGCGGCTGCGCCGCCTTCGACCGCGCGCAACCGGGCCGTCGTCGCCATGCGGTTCAGGCGGCCGGACAGATCGGTGAGGCCCTGGGCCTTCGCCTCCTTGGCGGCGTCCTCCAGCGCCTTGGCCGCATCCACGTACTGCTTGATCGTGGCGGCCACGTCGAACGCACCGCGGATGACCGCGCCAACCCCCATCGCGGCCGCCACGATGGCGCCGGCCTGCGACGCGGCTGCGGCGGCTGCCGCGCTCGGCGCGCCCGCCTGCAGGATCTTCATGGGAGAGATGTCCACCCACAGGGCCTCGGTGGTGAGGTTGGGCCCGGCGCTGTTCGCGAGCTTCACTGCGAGCACGTTCTCCATCTGGATGCCCGCGAAGTTCGAGATGCTCATCGCCAGCGCGTTCTCCATGCTCATGCCCATGAAGGTGGAGCGCGCGATGCCGATGTTGGCCTCGCTGTTGGTGCCGATGTAGCCGCTGGAGTTGGCGCCCAGCACCGTGGTGTTGGAGCCCACCGAGGTCGCGTCGATGTTGGCCACCGCCATCGTCGTCACGTTCGAGTTGCTGACGATCTTGACCTCGTTGGCCATGATGGCGTGCTTGCCATTGGTCACGTCGTTGTGGTCGCCGCCGGACTGGATCTTGGTGTTGCCGTTGGTGATGAAGGCCGTGTCCGAGCCCACCGACACCGTGTGGAAGCCGGCGATGCCCACGTCCATGTTGGCGCCGATGGCCGTCTTCTGGAAGCCGCCGATGGCCACGTCCTGGTTGGCCGTGACGATCAGGCCCTGCATGCCCTTGACCGAGGTCTTCTGGCCGGCGTGGTAGATGTTCTCCTGGAAGCCCGCCACCTGCGTGAGCTGCCCGCCGCCGCCGATGGTGTTGACCTGGCGCTGGCCGACGGTGTTCTCCTGCTTCTCGACCACCACCGTGGTCTCGTTGCGGCCGACCTTCGACGTGCGATCTCGGTCCACCGTCTCGCTCTGGTCGCGGCCCACGCTCACCGAATCGTCCACCTCCACCGAGGTCGACATGTTCCGCTCGGCATGGATGTTCACCAGCTCGGCGCCCTTCTTGTCCTCGAACATGATCTCGTTGTAGTTCGAGGGGCCGCCGCCAGGCGTGGAGCGCGTCTTGAAGCCGCTCTGCGTGGCGCTGGGATAGGGAATGGGCTGGTCGTCGTTGTAGACGCGGCCCATGATCAGCGGCCGGTCCGGGTCGCCATTGAGGAAGTCGACCACCACCTCCTGCCCGATGCGCGGCGCGAAGTAGCCGCCCCAGCCCTTGCCGGCCCAGGGCTGCGACACGCGGATCCAGCAGGTGGACTTCTCGTTGCTCTCGTCGTAGCGGTCCCAGTGGAAGTGCACCTTGACGCGGCCGAAGGCGTCCACGTCGTGCTCCTTGCCCTGCGCGCCCACCACGATGGCCGACTGCGGCCCGGGCATGCGCACGCGCGGCGTGAGCCGCGGCGGCTTGAAGGTGGTCTCCGCGGGCAGGGCCGTGAGCAGGAACAGGCCCGCCCCACGCCGGCCGGTGTGCAGCAGCGGCTCCTCGGCCACCAGCCGGCCCAGCGCGTCCAGCACCTGGGCGTTGACGGCGTCGTCGGCCAGCAGTGCCATCAGCAGGCGCCCCGCCGCCTCCTCGCGCGGCTCGGCGTCCATGCCTTCGTAGCCCGGGTGCATCAGCACCATCGTGCAGCCGGCGATCAGGTAGGCGCCGTCGCGCGTGCCGTCCGGGTCGCCGCTGAAGTCGAAGCAGCGGCCCACGGCCACGTCGGGCCAGGCCGTCAGCGCCCAGTGCTGCCGCCGCTCGGAGACCATCTGGTCGATGCGCGCGCCCAGCTTGAGGTTGAGCGCGCCGTTCTCGAAGTAGCCGCCCGGAAACTCGAACACCTCCAGGTCGCTCAGTTCATGCTCGCCCGAGGCGTCGGCGTCGGACTTGAGTACGGTGCGGATCTTCTTGAAGTCGCT
Organism: Pseudacidovorax sp.; assembly: GCF_017991995.1. Lineage (GTDB taxonomy): Bacteria > Pseudomonadota > Gammaproteobacteria > Burkholderiales > Burkholderiaceae_C > Xenophilus. The sequence continues at coordinate 27,110 of NZ_JAGOPN010000026.1, forward strand.
GTCGCGCGAGGCATAGCGGCCGCTGCCGAGCGACTGCGCATCGCACCAGCGCAGGATCTCGTCGAACCGCTCCTCGCCACCGCCGGTGGCCATCGGCAGCTCGTGCACCACCGGCAGCTTGTCGTGCGCCGTGCCGGCGCCGTCGGCCAGCAGCATGGTGCCCGGCGCGTCGTGCGCATCGAACCAGTAGTAGATGCCCTCGTCCTCGAGCAGGCGCGAGACGAAGTCGTAGTCGCTCTCCTCGAACTGCACGCAGTAGGTGCGCGGCTTGTGCTCGCCCACCACGCCGCTGGGCTTGGTCTTCTTGAAGCGCTTGATGGCGCTGTCCTCGAAGGTCGCGTCCATCACCTCCAGCACGCTCTTGTCCTGGTGGATGCGGGCGTTGGTCCGCTTGGTCAGCAGCCAGAACCAGGAGCGCAGGGTGATGCGGTACTCGAAGTAGCGCCCCACCGCGCCCAGGCGCGCGAAGCGCACCGCATGGCCCTGGCAATGCCGCTCGTGCGTGTTGCCACCCGGGTCCAGGAACTCCACCACCACGTCGAAGGCATGGCCCAGCACGTCGCGCGCGTCCAGGTCGTTGGCCTTGGAGAGCACCGACAGCTCGTAGGCGGCCGGGCGGCTCAGGCCCTCGTGCCCGACGATGCCCCAGAACATGAGCTCGCCGTTGACGGGCGATTCGCTTTCGATGCGGAATTCCTGTGTGGCCATGGTGGCGATGTCGGGTGGGTCAACGACGGCGGGCGGCGACGAGCCAGCCCTGCACGGGCCGGGCGTTCTCGTTGCGCAGATGCACGGAATCGAAGGCCACGGGCTCCAGGCCGGCGGCCTCCAGGTCGGCACGCACCGCTGCGCCGTCGTGGCTGTAGCGGCCGTGGGGGTTGAGGATGAAGCCGTCGGACGAGAGAGGCTGCCCGTGCAGATCGGGATCGACAGCCTCCAGCGTGAAGATGAGCCAGCCGCCCGGCCGCAGCACGTCGTGCGCCGCCGTGAAGACAGGCGCCAGTCGGCCGAAATAGCACAGCGTGTCGGCCGAGACGATCAGGTCGCGGCTGGCCGCTTCGCTCTGCTGCAGGAAGGCGGTGAGTTCGGCCTTGACAAGGCGGTGGTAGACCTGCCTGGGCTCGGCCTTGGCCAGCATGCCGGCCGACAGGTCCACGCCCTCCAGATGGCGAGCAAAGGGTGCAAGCAACGGCCCGCACAGGCCGGTGCCGCAGCCCGCGTCGAGGATGTCCAGGGACGCACGGGGCTCGCCCAGGCAGGACGCGACCTGGCCGGCCACCAGCTCCGGGGCGCGGTAGTGCAGCATGGCCAGCTTGGCGTCGAAGCTGTTGGCAAAGCCGTCAAACACCGACTCGACGTAGCCGTCGGCCGCACGCTCGGGCACGAGGGTGCCCGTGCACGCCGCCAGGTGATGGGCGGCCTCGGGGTTGTCGGGCTCGTCCTTGAGCCAACCCTGGTACACCTCGGCCGCCTCGGCCAGCCGACCCACGCTGAAGAAGGCCATGCCCAGAAGACGCTTGGCCTTGGCATGGCGGGGCGAGCGCAGCAACGCCTCGCAGAACATCCGCAGGCTTTCCTCGTGGCGATCCAGCGCCAGCAGCAGGCTTGCGCAGTTGGTGCGGGCATCGACGGAGTCCGGGGCCAGCGCGATCGACTGCCGATAGGCCTGTTCGGCTTCGTCCAGCCGGCCCTGCTCCCGCCGCAGCACGCCCAGGTTGTTGTGGAAGGCCGCGCGCTCCGGCGCGAGTGCCAGGGCGCGCTCGTAGGCCTGCGCCGCCTTGTCCAGCCGCCCCGCTTCGAGCAGCACGTTGCCAAGGTTGCTGTGCCAGTCGGCGACCGTCGGATCCGCGGCGATGGCGCGTTCCATCAAGGCCAGTGCTTCGTCGGAGCGGCCTCTCTGATGCAGGAGCATGCCCAGGAAGTGCAGGGCATTGGCGTCGCCCTCGCCGCCGTCGATCAACGCCCTGTAGATGCGTTCGGCCGCGTCCAGCCGGCCTTCGCGATGCATGCCGATGGCCAGATGCAGGGCCTGGGTCATGTCGACCTCCAGGGTCCCCCCCTGACCCGCCACCGCAGCCGCGGCCGCGATGGAAGTCTGCCCGCCGGGGCGAACCGGCCGGACGTCGGAGAGTGCCCTGCGGCGGCTGCCGGGCATGCCTTGAGGGCGGTTCATGGCTGTGCGGCCGGGACGCGAGCCGCCCACTCGGGCGAAGCGGGGATCGGATCAGAAGTCATCGTCGTCTTCGTCGTCGTAACCCATCGCCGCCCGCCGCTGCCCCATGGCCTGCGCCATCTTCTGGTTGGCATGCAGCGACTTCTGATTGCCCGTCCAGGCCCTGTTCGCCGGGTTGAGGCCCGCCTGTTGGGGGTCGACCAGGCCCGTCTTCATCTGGATGTTCTGGTAGTCGGGCCGGATGGCAAGTCCGCCCCATTCGACACGGATGCGGTTCTCGCTGAACTTCATGTTGCCGAAGGGCGGCAGACCCACGGTCATCGCTTCCTCCTCCCATCCGTACTTGAACAGCACGCGCCCCGAGACGACACGCCAGGCATGCACGAGTTCATGGCCCAGCCCGATGGCGGGGGGACGATGTGCCCAGGTGTGGGATGACGGGAGATATTTCTTGTGCTCGGCGCTGAGGTTGTCGCGCCTGTGGTTGAAGGTCACGCGGCAGGACTCCCCCGTCCCGGGTGTCAGGAAGTCGTACAGGTACACCCTGAGCTTTGCATCGACGTGGGCGGGGATGGCCGTGCGGCCCGAGGCCATCGCCTCCAGGTCCTTCAGGCCGATGCCCACCAGCTTGGAGACGCCGTCCATGCTGAGGAACCGGGGCACGGGCTTGCCGATACCGAAGAATTTCTTGAGCCCCGAGCGTTTGCTCATGTCGGCGCAGGCGCGACCCAGCACCACCGCCAACTCGGTTTCACCCTTCGCGTGCAGGGTGCCCAGCTCGACGAACATGTCGACGCCCGGCGTCGCGCTGTCGCCGCCTTGGCTGTTGCCGGTGTCCTTGTCCCAGCCCCGGTAGATGTCCACCCGATGGCCACTCGCGTCGATGGCCTGGATCAGCTCGTTGCCGGTCTTCGTCCTGCGCAGATCGTCCAGGGCGGTCTTCGTCGCATCGATGAACTCGGTGGCCTTGGCGAGCGGCAGCGTTTCGACGCCGTGGCCGATTCGCTTGTTCTGGATGCGAATGCCACTGCTGTAGTGAACGGACATGGGTACTCCTTTGCGTTCAGGCGAAGTGATACGAGAAGCCGCCGTCCGACACGCCCACCCTCACGCCCTCGATCGGCTTGCCTTCCATCATTCGCGTGAGGAACTCGCGGCTGATGTCCGGCAGCATGGTGTTGGTGAGGATGGCGTCGATCATCCGGCCGCCCGATTCGCTCTCGGTGCAGCGGCTGACGACCAGCTTGACGACGTCGTCGCCCACTTCGAACGGGATCTTGTAGCGGGCCTCGACGCGCTTCTTGATGCGGCCCAGCTGCAGCCGCACGATGCTGCCCAGCATCTCGTCCGACAGCGGGTAGTAGGGAATGGTCACCAGCCGGCCCAGCAGCGCGGGCGGGAAGACCTTGAGCAGCGGCTCGCGCAGGGCCTTGGCCATCGACTCGGGGTCGGGCATCAGCTCGGGGTCGCGGCACATGCTGGCGATCAGGTCGGTGCCGGCATTGGTGGTCAGCAGGATCAGCGTGTTCTTGAAGTCGATGGTGCGGCCTTCGCCGTCTTCCATGAAGCCCTTGTCGAAGACCTGGAAGAAGAGCTCGTGCACGTCGCTGTGTGCCTTCTCCACTTCATCGAGCAGCACCACGCTGTAGGGCTTGCGGCGCACGGCCTCGGTCAGCACGCCGCCTTCGCCGTAGCCCACGTAGCCAGGGGGCGCGCCCTTGAGCGAACTGACGGTGTGCGCCTCCTGGTACTCGCTCATGTTGATGACGATGAGGTTCTGCTCGCCGCCGTACAGCGCCTCGGCCAGGGCCAGGGCGGTCTCGGTCTTGCCCACGCCCGAGGTGCCGGCCAGCATGAACACGCCGATGGGCTTGCTGGGGTTGTCCAGGCCCGCGCGGCTGGTCTGGATGCGCTTGGCGATCATCTCCATCGCATGGTCCTGGCCGATCACGCGCTGGCCCAGCAGCACGGGCAGCTTGAGCACGGTGTCGATCTCGTTGCGCTGCATGCGGCCGACCGGGATGCCGGTCCAGTCGCCCACCACGGCGGCGACGGCCTGGTAGTCCACCGTGGGCAGGATCAGCGGCGACTCGCCCTGCAGCGTCGTGAGTTCGGCCTGCAGCGCACGCAGTCGCACCAGCATGGCCTCGCGGTCGTCGCCCACTGCCCCAGCGGCGGCGGAGTCTTCGCTCCCTCCCCCGCTGGGGGAGGGTTGGGGTGGGGGCGCGCCCTCGGCGGAGGCCGCCGGGGCCCCCCCCCCCCCCCCCCCCCCCGCGGGGGGGGGGGGGGGGGCGGGCGGCGGCGCGCCGCGCCCCCCCCCGGCGCGCCGGGGCCGCCGCCCTGCGCCCCCCCCCCCCC
>NZ_JAGOPN010000026.1:31650-74739 GCF_017991995.1 Pseudacidovorax sp.
GTGGGGTAGTGTGTAAAAGGCGCCGCCCCCGGCGCCCCCCCCCCCCCGCCCCCGCGGGGGGGGTCTCCCCCCCCCCCCCCCGGGGGGGGGGGGGGGGGGGGGGGGCCGCGCCCTCGGCGGAGGCCGCCGGGCCCCCACCCCTGCCCTCCCCCAGGGGGGGAGGGGGAGGAACGTCGACGGGCTGCCCGCCGCTGCGCAGCTTGGCGCGCAGGGCCAGCAGCTCGTCCACCAGCGCCTTCTCCTGGCCCCAGCGGCCTTCGAGGTCGCCCAGGCGGTCGCGCTCGGCGGCCAGGTCGGCATTGACGGCCTGCTCGCGCTCAGCCACCTCGATGCCGATGGCCTTCTCGCGGCCGATGATCTGCAACTCGGTCTCCAGCGACTCGATGCGCTTGCGGCTGTCGTCCACCTCGGCCGGTGTGGCATGCAGGCTCACGGCCACGCGCGCGCAGGCAGTGTCCAGCAGGCTCACGCTCTTGTCGGGCAACTGGCGCGCCGGGATGTAGCGGTGGCTCAGCTTGACCGCGGCTTCCAGCGCCTCGTCCAGGATCTGCACCTGGTGGTGCTTCTCCATGGTGCTGGCCACGCCGCGCATCATCAGGATGGCCTTGCGCTCGTCGGGCTCGTCCACCTGCACGTTCTGGAAGCGGCGGGTCAGCGCCGGGTCCTTCTCGATGTACTTCTTGTACTCGGCCCAGGTGGTGGCGCCCACGGTGCGCAGCGTGCCGCGCGCCAGGGCGGGCTTGAGCAGGTTGGCCGCATCGCCCGTGCCGGCCGCGCCGCCCGCGCCCACCAGCGTGTGGGTCTCGTCGACGAACAGGATGATGGGCTGCTCGCTGGCCTGCACCTCTTCGATGACAGAACGCAGGCGCTGCTCGAACTCGCCCTTCATGCTGGCGCCGGCCTGCAGCAGGCCCACGTCCAGCGCCAGCAGCTTCACGTCCTTGAGGGCGGGCGGCACGTCGCCGCGGGCGATGCGCTGGGCAAAGCCCTCGACCACCGCCGTCTTGCCCACGCCGGCCTCGCCCACCAGGATGGGGTTGTTCTGGCGCCGGCGCATCAGGATGTCGACCACTTGGCGGATCTCGTCGTCGCGGCCGACGATGGGGTCCATCTTGCCGCTGCGGGCCTGCTCGGTGAGGTCGGTGGTGAACTTCTTGAGCGCATCGCCCTTGCCCATGGCGGCGGGCGCGATGGCACCGCTGTCCTCGCCCGGCGTGCCGCTTCCCATGCCGGTGCCGTCCTGCGCGCGCATCTTTCCCTCGGCCGAGGCATCGCAGATCTTGGCAAAGTTGGCAGCCAGGTCCTCGACCTTGATCTTCTCGAACTGCTTGGACAGCTGCAGCAGCGGGTTGCGCAGGCTCTGCGTCTTGAGCATGCCCACCACGATGTAGCCGGTGCGCACCTGCGCCTCGCCGAACTGCAGCGTGGCATAGGTCCAGGCGCGCTCGATGGCGTTCTCGATGTGCGGCGAGAAGTCGCTGATGGCGGTGGCGCCGCGCGGCAGGCGGTCCAGCGCAGCCGTCACGTCCTTGGCCAGCAGCGAGATGTCCAGCCCGTAGTGCTGCACGATGCGGTGCAGGTCGCTCTCCTGGTTCTGCAGCAGCTGGGCGAACCAGTGCTCCAGCTCCACATAAGGATTGCCGCGCATCTTGCAGAAGACCGTCGCGCCTTCGATGGCCTTGTAGGCCAGGGGATTCAGCTTGCCGAAGAGGGCGGTGCGGCTGATTTCACTCATGGGTTTCTCCAGTAGAGACAGAACGAACGGCGGCCGCTGTTTTCACAAGGCCATGTGGGCAGGGGCCGCCGCGGGCGCAGCGACGATGGAGGACAGGTGCGAAGGACCGGCGATGCGCACGTCCACCGCGTGGTTCGCGCGCGGCCGGTTGCCGACCCAGCTGGTCCAGCCCAGGCGCGCGCCGCTGCCCAGCCGGGTGGGCGGCACCTCGGCGCGCTGCAGCAGCAGGCGCGCGTCCCAGTCCAGCTCGCCGCCCAGCAGCTGCTGCACCCAGCGCACCAGCGGGCCGCGCGCGCTGCCGTCGGGCAGGAAGCGGCGGTACTGATCCAGCGTGAGCGGGCCCAGGTGCAGGCAGACCTTGTGCTGCCGGTCCCACACGCGCCGGCCGAGCACGGCGCCCAGGCCCAGCGTGCGCGAGGCGGTGTTGGGGTTGCTCGCGCCCAGGCGCGTGAGCTCGTCCTCGGGCAGGGTCATCCAGTGGCCCACCCAGCGCTCCAGCTGCACGGGCACCTCGAAGAAGCCCGACAGCACCCGCTCCACGCCCTCGGCGCTGTGCACGCGCCGCGCGAGCCAGCCCGAGAAATGCAGGCGCGCGTCGTCCGGCACGTCGTCGCGCTGCTGCCGGGCCGCACCGCCGATGCCGACCAGCGCGCCCACGCGGTGGCGGAAAGGGTCCTCGCCCGGCCGGTCCATGCCCGGTGCGGGCCGGGCCTGCGACCACGCCCGGTAGAACTGCAGCGCGAAGCGGTGCAGGAAGGTGTCGAGGAAGGCCAGCCAGGTGCGGTCGCCATGGTTGAGCGCGCGCTCGCGGATGAAGTCCGACAGGTGCACCGGCAGCGGGCCGTTGGGGCCCACGTAGGCAAAGAAATGCTGGCGGATCAGCGGTGGCCGGCCATCGCCCTGCGGCAGCTCGAAGCGGCTGAGCCCCGCGGGCGCGAAGGCGAGCGAGGGCTCCTGGCCCACGCGCACCGGCTCGGCCGAGGGCCGTAGCGCATGGCCCCAGCGCGGGGCCGACAGGTCGGTCGCCTCCAGCCGGCGCATCAGCGCGAAGTAGTCGTAGGCCCAGGCCTGCTCGGCACGCGCGGCCAGCAGCTGCGCCGCGCCCGCGCGCGCCGGCGCCGGCACGGGCGTGGCCACGGCCGGAGCGGCTGCGGGTGCACCGCCGGTGCTCACAGGATCGCCCGGGTCCCGCACTGCGGCCTCCAGCGCATCAGCTCGCCGCGGCCGGCGGCGTGCAGCACGGTCTCGACGAAATGGTTGACCTCCACATGCCGCGCCAGCCAGCGCGACATGACGGCGCCGAACAGGAACACGCTGCCGCCGTGGAAGGCCGTGGGCTCCACCTCCAGCGCCACCTCCAGGCCGCGGCCGAAGGCGATCGGTCCCGGCAGCGGCAGGCGGCGCACCAGCGCGCGCGTGCGCACCGACAGCAGCCCGCGCACCTGCGCCTGGCGCGACTCGTCGGCATGCGAGGCATAGAGCTGCAGCATCTCGCGCAGCGCCGCCGCACCCTGCTGGGGCGAGCTGTCGGCCAGCGACAGGTAGTTGAGCGCCAGGTGGTCGATCACCTTCCAGCCCAGGCCTTCCTGCACCACCGGCGAGACCGGCCGCGACGGCGCCCGCAGCATGCGCACGCGCTGCACCGGGAAGGCGTCCATGCATTCGAAGTCGTTGTCGCGCCCTTGCGGCAGCAGCAGCGGCAGGTCGCGGTTGGTGACCAATGCCGACACCGCCAGCTGCCGCAGCTGCGTCGGGAAGGGCGCCTCCTGCGGATCGACGATCTGCAGGTAGACCTCCGAGCCGATGTGGCTGCTGCGGTGGCCCTCACTGCGCTGGCGCGCCGACAGCAGGCGCGGCTCGCGCGTGGTGGTGTAGTAGGCCGGGTGCACATGGCGGCTGCCGTGGAAGGCCGCATAGAAAGGCAGGAAGCGCTGCTCCTGCACGCCCTCGCCCTGCACCGTGCCGCTGTGGCCGACGACCTCGGTCACCGAGTGCACCTCGAAGTCCTGCGGCCGGGTGCGGTCGGGCAGCAGGTGGAACTGGCTGACGCCCTCGCCCACCTGCACACGGTCCAGCCGCTTGGGGAAGAGGTTGATGGCCGGCACGCAGTTCAGCCGCACGGTGTCGGGGCCGACCAGCTTCTCCAGCGCCGCGTCGCCGCGCGAGAACAGGATCACCACTTCGACCTCGGCGACCGGCATGGTCGCCAGCAGCGGTGCCAGTCCGGTGAGCCGCGCGAAGCGGAAGCGCTCTGGGCAGGCGAAGTACTCCTGCACCAGCCGGAAGCCCGAGAAGCCGGTGTGGGTGACCGGCAGCAGCGCCTCGTCGTCGTCGAAGCCGCACTCCTGCACCGTGCTGCCGGGCAGCTCGCGCAGGCCGGCTGTCGTGGCGCCGCCCGCGGGCGTGCCCAGCGGCCGCAGCCATACGGCCACGGGCCGGTTGAGCACGCATTCGTGCAACTGCCAGGCCACGTCATCCGCGCCGGCGAAGTGCAGCAGCAGCGCGTCCATGGGGATCTGGCTGAAGTTGAGCCCGGCCGTCGCCTGCAGCGTGAAGCGCAGGCCGCCGCGGATGTCGCGCGCGCGTGGATGCCGCGCCAGCGGCAGGTCCGGCGCATAGCTGAAGTACTGGGCCTGCGTGAGCGCGACGGGCCACACGCGCAGGTCCTGCCCCGTGCGGAACTCGCAGTGCGTGTTCTGGCCGCTGGCGGCCCGCGCGCGCAGGCCGCTGCCACGCGGCAGCACCGGCCCGCGGGCCAGGTTGGCGTCTTCCAGGTCGACGTCGAAGGCGCACACCGTCATGGCCGGCGTGGGGGCCAGGAAGTGCGGATGGACGATGTCCAGCAGGTGGCCGGTGAAGCGCGGGTAGTCGGCGTCGAGCTTGAGGTTGACGCGCGCGGCCAGGAAGGCCGTGGCCTCGATCAGCCGCTCCACATAGGGGTCGGCCACTTCCTGGCCTTCGAGGCCGAGGCGGTGCGCGATCTTGGGGAAGGTGCGTGCGAACTCCGACGTGCTCTCGCGGAAGTAGCGCAGCTCCTGCTCGTACAGGTTCAGCAGCCGGGGGTCCATGGTGTGCCCTCAGCGCGGTGGCGTGGCCTGCTCGATGTCGACGCGCCCTTCTTCCAGGTCGATGCGGCTTCGCATCAGGAACTCCAGCGGCACCGGCTGCGCCCACAGCATGCCGCGGATCTGCAGACCGACGCGGTTGTGGGAGTCCAGGGCCGAGCCTTCCATGACGAGTTCAACTTCCAGGGTGCGGGGCAGGATGCGGGGCTCGAACTGCAGGATTGCGTTCTTGAGCGCCTGTTCCATGCTGACACGCTGGATCGACGAGGTGAACTGGCCGGACAGCATAGGCAATCCGTAGTTCAGCACCGAGCGCGCCGCCTGCGGATGGCGGCGCTCGTCCAGGCCCCGTAGGCCGCCCGTGGCGTTGAACAGCCACGCCAGGTCGCGCAGCACCGCGGCGCGCAGCGCCTGGCGCGTGAGCGTGCGCTGGTCGTCGCCCTCGCGCTCGCGGCCGGGCTCCAGGTCCACCAGCCGGTCGAGCAGCGAGGGCTGCAGGCGCTCCTGCGCGCTCGCGATGTCGCGCGGCTCAGCCACCGGCGGCGCTGTCCTGGGCGGCGTCCACGGCGTCGCCCTGGCCGGTCTCGGCCGCGCCGGCGTCCATCACGACGTCGAACACGATCTCGCGCACGTCCATCAACGCATGCTCGCCCGCGTCGCTGCTGAAGCTGCGCTGGCCCAGGCCCGTCCACACCTCGGGCGCACGCTCCTGCCATTCGGTCTTGCGTGCCAGTTGCAGCGCGCCGTCGCTGCTGGCCTGGCTGCCGTCGTAGCGCGTGGGGATCAGGGCCAGCGCCTCGCCGCCGTTGGCGAAGGTCAGGTGCGCGGGCATCCACACGGCATCGCGCAGGTCTTCGGGCGCCTCGATCTTGACGGCCGCCAGGCGCGAGAAGGGCACCCAGTAGTAGCGCCCGTTGACGAAGGCCTCCAGCACCGGGCCCAGTCGCATGTCGCCGTCGGCCAGCCATTCGAAGGGCTGGCCGTCGAGCGTGCCCGAGGTGGCGGGGGCCGCGTCGAAGGCGCGCTCGCGCAGCTGCTCGCCGGCCGCGGCATCGCCCGCGCCGATGCGCAGCAGCGACTCCACCAGCAGCGCCAGCCATTCGTCGGGCTGACCGAAGATCATGGGTGTGCGCTTGCCGGCGAAGACCTCGGCGCGCAGGCCTTCGCAGCGGATGGCCTCGCCGTACATCTGCTTCATGGGAATGGCGGCGGCATCCATCTCGGCGGCCACGCTCAACTGGTTCAGCGCCCGCTCCCACTGGCCCAGCACGCACAGCAGCTGGGCCAGGAAGACGCGCAGCTTCATGTCGGCCGGCCTGGCGCGCACCTGCGCGGTGAGGGCGGCCAGGGCGCCGGCGGGGTCGTGGGCGGCCAGCAGTTCTTCGGGGGTGCTCATTCGGGGCTCCTTGGTGGACGGGGATCGGGGACGGTCAGCCCAGTTCGGCCATGCGGATGGCGCCGCGGCGCCCGTCGTCGAGCTGCGGGGCGGAGGCGATGCTCAGCTTGCGGTAGGCGAAGGCCAGGATCTCGCACGGAAAGCCCACGCTGCCGCCGGTCACCAGCACATAGTTGGCCAATCGGGCGTCGCTGAGCGCGATCTCCAGCGTCGACTCCTGCTCCTTCGAGGAGTCGCCGGACGCCTTGAAGCAGGACAGCACGACCTTGGCATCGCTGGCCTGCGACTTGATCAGGTTGGCGATGGACGCCGTGGCCGCGTCGCAGCGCCGCACGATCAGCATGGCGTTCATGCTCAGCTTGGACTTGGTGCCGCCCGGCGCCGCATCGGCCCGCACGGCGCTGAAGTAGCCCAGCACCGCCATGCGCTTCTTGCCATCGCCGAAGAGCCGGAGCGATTCGCCCTCGATCGGGTTGCCCTTGCTCTCGATGGTCATCACCACGTCGATGTTGTCGCTGCGGTTGAGCGAGAGTTCGAGCATGCGCAGCGCCTCGTCGGCGTCGATCTGCTGGTCCTGGTTGAATGACATGGTGTTCCTCGTGTTCCGGAAAGGGGAGATGGCGGGTCAGGGCGCCCGGGCCGCGCCCCAGCGCACGGCCACGGCCAGCACCTGCCGCTCGCGGTCGGGCCGCGCCTGGCCGCGCACGCGCAGGTCCGCCAGCGGGGCGGCGGCCGACAGGCCGAACAGGCGCGGCGCGCTCTGCGGCAGTGCCGGGCTGGCCACCACCAGCAGCCGGCCGGCCCCGCCCGCGGGCAGGTCGAAGCGCTTCATGGCGGGCGACTGCGGCTGGCCGCGCTCGAAGCGGTTGGCCTCGCCGGCCTCGCCCGGGTAGACGGACCACAGGCCGCCCTGCGCGTCCAGGGCCAGCACGGCCAGGTCCAGCGAATGGCCGCTGGCGTTGCGCACCAAGAGGCGCAGGCGCTGGCCCTCGGCCGGCGCGAGCACGCTGTCCACCGGCAGGGGCCGGCTGGCCACCAGGCGCTCGCCTTCCCAGGTCTCGATGGCCAGGTCCAGCCCATCCACGCGGCGGCCGTCGGCCAGTTGCTGCAGCCGCTCGAACCACTTGAGCTGGGCCATGAGCTCCAGCCGCCGGCGCACGGCGGCATCGCTGGTCAGCGGCGGCGGCGCGGGCACGGCACCCGTCCAGCGCGCCGCGTCGGCCGACAGCGGGGACAGCCGCTGGCCCGCGCGGCCGGCCGGCGCCCACAGCAGGTCGGCGTCGCCATCGACCGACTCGATGGCGGCCGGATAGTCCAGGTTGATGCCGGCGGGCAGGGCCCGGTCAGCGCGCACGCGCAGCACCAGCGAGGGCGGCGGCTCCACCGGTGCGACGCTCCAGAGCGCGCCGCCGGCGGCGTCCTGCAGGGTGTCGGGCACCGCCAGGCGCGATTGGGCGAGCGTGGCCTCCTGCAGGCGGGCCGTGGCGCTGCGGGCGCTGCCGTCGGGCAGCACGGCCGTGACCGTCACCGGCTGCTGCGCCTCCAGCCCGTCGAGCAGGCCGGCGTCCAGCGACAGGCTGGCGCCGGCGCGCTGGGCGGGCCAGGCCGGCTGCGTGCTGCGCGGGCGGGTGCTGTTGTCGAAGAGGGGCAGGTCCAGGCTGCCCTCGGCCACCGGCGAGGGCAGCTCGCGCTGCGGAAAGCGCTGCTCCAGCTCGTCGATGACCGGCGGGTAGGCCGCCAGCGCGTCGTTGAAGAGTTCGCGCCAGGTGGCGGGACGGCGCTGCAGCCCCTGGGCCAGGGCCCAGGTGAGCAGTCCGTGCGGACGGGCCTGCCGATCGCCGCGCGGCAGGCGCAGCTCGGGCGTGACCTGGTGGCTCTCCGAAGCGAAGAAGGCCACGTAGCGGGCACGCGGCACGGCGGCGGTAGCCGGCGCGGCGGGCAGAGGGGGGGCCGCGGCGCCATCGCCGCCGGCCAGCTGTTCGGGTCGCACGCCGCGCCAGCGCACCTCGTCGTCCGGCGGGCCGGGGTCGGGGCTGTCGATGGCACGGGTGCTGCGCGTCATGGAGGCGGCCGAACAGGTGTCGAACACCGCCCACACGAAGACGCCACGCGAGAGGAAGGCCTGGATCCAGCCGTCCACGTCGACGTCGCGCACGCCGCCGTTCAGAGCGCGTCCGCCGCCGATGGTTCCCCGCACGTCGCGTGCGAGGAAGTTCTCGGCCAGGCCGTCGGGCTCCTGGTAGCGCTTGGCCGTGTCGCGCAGCCGCGTGCCATGGCCCGAGAAGTACAGCAGCACGAAGTCGCCCTGGCCCGAGCGGGCCAGCAGCTGTTGCAACGCCTGGCCGATGGCGCGGCTGTCGGGCGGCTGCGCGCCGGGCACGCCGTCGGCCAGCGTGGCGATGTCGGCCGGCGCGAAGCCCTGCTGCTGCAGCACCTCGCGCATCAGCAGCACGTCGTTGCGCGGGGCCTGCAGCCACAGGTTCTGGGGCTGGAAGGGCAGCTCCGAGACGCCCACCAGCAGCGCGCGCTGCACGGCCGTGGCGGGCAGGGCCGCCAATGCGAGCAGGAGCAGCAGGGCGAGACGGCGCATGAGGGCGGCTTTCAGGGCAGCTCGACCGCGTCCACCAGCGGCGAGGAACGCAGCACCGCCAGGCCGTCCTGCGGCTGCAGCAGGCGCAGCGACCAGCGGCCCTGCCCGTCCGGCCCGCCGACGACCTGGGCGCCGGCCGTCTGCAGCAGGCGCGTGGCCTCGGCCATGTCGGTGCCGGGCTTCCAGCGCACCCGCGCGTCGGCCTGCGGCGCGGCGGGGGCCGTGGGCGGCGCATCGCGCAGGCGCATGGCGTCGTCATCGCTGCCGTGTAGCGCCGGCAGCAGGCCGGCGTTCTGCACCACGAGCACCAGCGCAAGAACGGCCAGGGCCGGGCCCCAGGTGCCGCGGAAGCTGCCGCCGCCCCCGCCCAGGCGGCGCAGGAAGCGCCCGAGCGGGCCGGCATCATCCTCGCGGCCGCCGTTGCGTGCCTGGCCGCCCGCCGGCGACGCCGCGGAACGCGCCTGCGTGCGCCCCGCCAGCGCGGCCGGCGCCGCCGACTGCGCCAGCCGCCGCGCGGCCTGCTGGTAGAGCACCTGGTAGTCGGCCCGCGGATCGCCCTCGGGCGCCAGCGGCGTGCCGGTGAGCACCGTGAAGCAGCCGGCCACGTCACGCAAGGCGATCTGTCCCGGCGCGGGCGGGGTGGCGGGCACGGCGCCCGCGGGGGCGCCCACGCGCTGCGCCGCCCATTCGTCGGCCACGGTGCGGATGGCCGCCAGCCGCGTGGCCGACAGCTCGCCCAGCACGCGCGCGCACAGCGGCGGCGCGGGCACCAGCGTGACCGGGTTCCAGGCCTGCACCACGCCGAACAGCGGCTCGAAGGGCTCGTCCTGAGGCTCCAGCAGCACGTCCCAGGCACCGGCCCAGTCGGCCTCGCCCGCGGCCAGCCAGCCCTGCCAGCGGCCGTCGGGCAGCAGGCGGTCCAGCAGCACGCCCAGCAGGCGGCCCTCGCACAGCACCGACAGCAGCCGCCCGGGCGCCCAGCGCGCGCCGAAGCCGCGGGCGGCCAGGGCCTCGCGGCGGCGGGCCAGCTCGGTCAGCGGCAGCAGCAGGTCGGCGGACGTGGGCATGCCGGCGTCCACGCCCGCGTCCTCGCGCGCCGGGCCCGCGGCGGGGCGGCGCGCCGGCGGGCCTTCCAGCGTGCTGCGGATGTGGGCCAGCGGGGGCCAGAGGTCGAGGGGGCGCATGGCATCCGTCCTGATGGTCTATGTCGTCAGGAGGAGGACGCCTCAGCACCGAGGATTTCGAAAACCGCCCCGATCGCGTCCATGTTGCCGGGCTCGATGGCGATGCCCAGGGTCTGCGCGATCCAGCCGCCCAGCAGGGTGCGGCCGTAGTCCGCCGGCAGCGATTCGCGCCGGTGCACCAGGCCCAGCCTTCCGGCGCGGTAGTGGTAGGAGGCGATGGCATGGCGCGCGGCCACGCCCGACAGCGGCGCCTCGCGGCCGAAGCCTTCGCACAGCAGCAGCCGCTCGGGCTCACCCAGGCCGGCGATGAAGCGGCGCGCCGCCTCGGCCACGCCGGCCATGCTCAGGCCATGCTCGGCCAGGCAACCGGCGGCATCGCCCGCGGCGCCACGGTGGCCGCGCAGGTGCGCGTCGAGCTGCTCGTCGCTCACCTCCTCGCCCAGCGACAGCTTGCGGCGGAAGCTCGTGGCCCGCGTGCAGTCGATCAGGTAGCGGCGGAAGTAGGCGCACAGGGCGAAGGCGGTGGACGGGGCGCTGTGCGCGGCGCGGTCGGGGACGCTGGCGCCGCCCTCCTCCTCGCCCTCCTCCGGGTCGGCGTCGAGCCGCAGCACCTTGAGGTAGATGAACTGCGCCACCAGCTCCTGCCTGCCCTCGCCCAGGGCCTTGAGTTCGGGCGGATGGCAATCGCCCAGGGCCGTGCCGACGATGCCGTACATGCGCCCCATCTCGTGCGGCGCCAGCGTCTGCCGGCGGCGCCACAGGCGCACCAGCTCCGCGCTGTCTTCGGACGAGAGGGTGTTCTGCATGGCCTACTGGTCGTCGGAGCAGGTGTCGTCGTCGGGCACCACGCAGTTGGCGAGGCTGGCGCCCCGCGTGCGCACCGAGCCGCCGCCCGTGGTCGCCGCGGCCACCGTCAGGCCGCGCGGCAGCAGCAGCCAGAGCTGGCCGCGCTCCTTCATGCGGCGCGCCTGGTTGGCGGCCTGGCGGCCGTTGCCGAAGAAGTAGTCGGCCCGCACCGCGCCGCGGATGGCGCCGCCGGTGTCCTGCGCGATGGTCAGGCGCTGCATGGGCGTGCCCGTGCCCGGCTGGCGCGTGGAGACGAAGACCGGAAAGCCCAGCGGCGCGCTGCGTGGATCGACCGCGATGGAGCGGCCCGGCTGCAGCGGCACACCCAGCGCGCCGACCGGCCCGTCGGCGCTGGTGGGCACTTCCTTGAAGAAGACGTAGCTCGGATCCTGGATGCCGGTGCCCGTCGCCGCCGCGGCGGGCGTGCGCTGCCCCGGCACGGCCACCGGGCCGCTGCGGGCCGGCAGCGCCAGCGCGAAGCCGCGCGTGCGCACGGCGCTGGTGTCGGTCTCGTCGGCATCGTCGTCGTCCACCTCCAGCTCGACGGCCGAGCCGCGGGTGCGCACGGCCGTCTTGGCCTTGCCGTTGGCCGCCTTGGCCAGCGTGGGCCGGAAGGGCTGGCCGTTCTGCTCGGCATAGCCCACGCGCACGGTCTGGCCGTCGGGCAGGCGGATGCGGCCCGAGCCCTGCACCTGCATCTCGTACAGCTCGGTGGCGCTGCGCACGAAGGCCAGCACCTTGGCATTGGGCACGCCCAGGCGTTCGATCTCGGCGCGCGTGTAGTAGGGCACCAGCTGGCGGCCCTCCACGCGCAGGCGGGCCTTGCGGTCCACCGTGTCGCGCACGATCTGCGACAGGTCCAGCGCATAGAGGCCGGGCGCGCCCATGTCGCGCGTCGACAGGCCCGTCTGCACCACCACGTTGCGGCCGTTCAGCCGCGCGGCCACGGTGCCGTTGCCGGCGGGCAGGCGCCGCGTGTCGAGGAAGAGCATGTCCTCCGGCTGCGCATAGACCGGGTAGATGAAGGGCGGCGAGTAGCTGCGGTTGCCCTCGATCTCGGGCTCGAAGTAGCCGGTGACCACGCCGTCGGGCCGGCGGTCGTCGTCGCGGATCTGGTAGGCCGCGAATTCGCTTTCGTAGAAGCTGCGGATGGCCGGATTGCTGGCGCCGTCCACCTGGCGTGCGCGCGCGCACACCTGCTGCCACTGCTGGCCGCGGCGCACCAGCACCTTGCAGCTGTCGAGGAAGGCCGACCAGCTGTCGACGAAGTCGTCGCGCTGCCAGCCGGGCACCACGTCGAAGGGCGTGGCGGTGTAGGTGGCCAGCTGGGTCGAGAAGGTGCGGGCCTGGCCGGCCACGCTGCCGCCCGGGCGTGGCGCGGGTGCGACCGGCGCGGGCGCCGGTGCGGCCACCGGCGGCCCGATGACGATGGGCGCCTGCGGCGCGGCGGCCACCGGGGCGGGTGGCGGCGGTGGGGGCGGCGGCGTGGCGCAGCCGGCGACCAGCAGCGCCGCCAGCGTCACCGCCGTGGCGCCGGCCAGGGAGACGGCACGGGCGCTGCCCGCCGACGCGGCAGGGCGGCCACGAGGCGCGGGCGCCTTGGGGGACAGGGGATTCGGGACCAGGACCTGCATGGATCACTCCTTCGGTTCACGCGCGGGGAAGACCATGAAGACGATCACTTCTCGACGATCTTGAAGCTCCCTACGCCGTAGGCGTCGGCACAGCCGGCGCTTTGCGGGCAGACGGGCCGGCCCAGCAGCACGGTGGCGGCGGGGCCGGGGTTGGCGGCTTCGAGCGAAGCCAGGCCGGCGGCCGGAAACAGCGGGAAGACGCCCTCGCTCTTCATGCCGGCATCGCTGAAGTCGCGCTCGCGCTCGCTCACCACCACGGCGAAGTGGTTGGTGCCGGGCGGGCCGCCCGCCTCCATGGGCCAGGAGGCGCGCGGCAGGGCCATCGTGCTGCCGGCCGTGATGCGGTTGTGGCGGTCCAGCAGGTTGGGAAAGAGCTGGAACAGCTCGCCCCCGCTGGCCAGCAGGAAGACGTAGACGAAGCCGTCGCGGTTGCTGCGCACGTCGAAGGCCAGCTTGTCCTTGCCGATGCTCACCTCCGGCTTGCGGGCCGTGGCGGTGACGTCGAAGCCCGGCGTGGCGCCCACCGACAGGGCCTGCAGCGATTCGAGCGGCGTCTTCGGCGCGACGCGCGGCGGCGGGGCCGGCGGCACGGGGGCCGGGCTGGGCGCGGCAGCGGGCGCATCGGCCACCGGGGCCTGGGCCACGGCGGAAGGCGGCGGTGGCGCCGCGCCATCGCCGCGCCCGCTCCACCACAGCGCCGCGCCCGCCGCGACGGCCAGCGCGGCCACGCCGCCGATCACGGGCACGAGCTTCGAGCGGCCCGCCCCGCCCTCGGCCGCAGCCGGTGCAGGCGCGGGCCGGGGTGGCTGCGTGCGCGCGGCAGCCGGGGCACGGGCCACGGCCGGCGCCGCGCCGCCGGCCGGTGCGCTGCGCGCGGCGGCCATGGTGGTGGTCTCTTCCAGCCCGAGCTGCTGGCGGAACTCGGCCATGGACTGCGGCCGGCCCTCGGGCCGCACCGCCAGGCCCGCGTCCACCGCGGCCAGCAGGGCCGGGCTGTAGCGCTGCTGCAGCTGTTCATTGCCGGCCAGCGGCACGTAGCTGTCGCTCAGGATGCGCGCCACCGAGGGTGGCGGCGCCCGGCCGCAGATGGCCACGTGCATCACCGCCGCCAGGGCGTAGACGTCGGTCCACGGGCCCTGCTTCATGTCAGGCATCTCGGCGTACTGCTCAACGGGCGCGTAGCCGGGCTTGAGGATGACGGTGATGGCCTGCGTCTTGTCGCTGATCACGCGGCGCGCGGCGCCGAAGTCCAGCACCACCGGCCGGCCCGAGCCTTCGAGCAGCAGGATGTTGTCGGGCGCGATGTCGCGGTGGAAGCAGTTGGCCGCATGCATCACGGCCAGGGCCTGGCTCACGCCGTCCATCACGCGCAGCAGCCAGCCCTCGTCCACGCCGGCCGGGATGTCGGCCAGCGCCTGGCGCAGCGTGTCGCCGCGGTAGAAGGGCATCACCATGTAGGTGGTGCCGCGCTCCTGCCAGAAGCGGTAGACCTTCAGCAGCGAGGGATGGTCGAACTGCGCCAGCAGCCGGGCCTCGTTGATGAAGGAGCGCATGCCCAGGTCGAAGGTCTCGCGGTGGCGCTCCGACAGCGGCATGATGGTGCCGTCCCCGGTGCGGGTGGCCAGCGAGGTGGGCAGGTATTCCTTGATGGCGACCACGCGCTCCAGCGTGTGGTCCCAGGCCTCGTAGACCACGCCGAAGCCACCCTGGCCGATGAGCCGGGTGATCTCGAATTCGGCGATCACGCTGCCCGGCGGCAAGGTGCCGGCATCGCCGCCGCCCGCAGGCGCGGCACCGGTGCCGGTGCGCGGCTGGGTGGGCGACAGGATGCTGCCGGTGACGACCCGCGTGGCGTCGCCAGCCGGCGCGACGCCACCCGTGATGACACGGGTCGCATCGCCTGCAGCGGCGCCGGTGACCACGCGCGTGGCCTCGTCGGGGCCGGGCGCGCCGCCGCCGAAGACGCGGGTGGGTTCGTCGGGGCGGGGATCGCTCATTGCGCCGCTCCCTGCACAGCGCCTTCGGCCGGATCGTCGAAGCCGAAGAGCAGGTCGAACCGGGCGCCGCGCGGCAGGCCGGCCACGGTCAGCACCTGGGCCCCGGCGGCGCCGGCCTCCGGATGGGTGAGCCACAGCGACTGCCCATGCGAGACCGCACCCGGACCGGCGGCGGCGCCCTGCCCCTCGCCCGCCGCAGGCGCAGGCGCGGCACCGCCAGCAGCGGCGGGGGACGTCCGGCCGCCCAGCGCCGCCAGCAGGGCGTCGACGGCGGCCGCATCCAGGTCCTGCTCCAGCGACTGCAGCGCGGCCTGCGTGGCGTCCTGCCACCAGGCGGCCACGGCCTGCCAGTCGCCTGGCTGCAGCCCGCCGTCACGCAGACGGCCGGCGATGGTGAAGGGAAAGTAGCGCCCCACGCCATCCACCGACGGCATCATCACGCCGATCCATCCCGCCTCGCCGGCCACGCCCGGCGCGAGCACGAAGAACCACAGCGGCCCTTCGAGGTAGCGCTCGCGCCATTCGCCTTCATGTCGCAGGCGCAGCTGCATCAGCCCCTCCTGCAGCCAGCCGTCCCAGGCCTCGCGGAAGTCCGCCGGCAGGCGCCGGTGGGCGAAGTCGCCGATGCCCGGCAGCTTGCCGAACCAGCCCGGCAGCGTCTGCGGCTCGGCCAGGAAGTGCGCCGCCATCAGAGGCCCTCCGGGCAGGAGAACTCGCGCAGCTCCTTCATCCGGATCGGATGCTGCACGCTGTTGGTCGTGACCTCGAAGCGCGCGCGACGCGCATCGAGCTGGAAGGTGATGAAGAACTTCTCCGGCCCGTCGCCCGAGGCCAGCTGGCCGCGGTCGAGCATCTTGAACAGCGCCCACGGCCCTTCGGTGACCTGGCCCGAGGTGCCGCCCGACGTGGGCGGCGCGATGGTCAGGCGCACCTGGTTGGTGTTGCGCGGCCCGGGCCACTGCACGGTCATCGGCACGATGGGGCCGTGCGCGTACTTGACCACCTGGCCGTCGACGTCGAGCGAGAAGCTGGTGATGCCCGCGTCCATCTCCACCGGCCTGAAGTCCAGCCGCATGCCCGGCGTGCGGCCGCCGCCGCGGAAGAACACCTGCTTGATGACGTCCGCGCGCTCGAACTGCTGCAGCGCCGCCGGCGAGATGGCGCCCTGCTCGGCGATGGGCCGGTAGCGCCACGGACGGCGGCTGGTGTCCACCAGCTGCGCCAGTTTCTTCTGGAAGAAGTCGTCCATCAGCCCGCCCGGGCCGAACATCTGGCCGAAGTCCTCGGGCAGCACGTCGCGGTTGCTGCTTTCCACGAAGGGATAGCGGCCGGCGATGGCGCGCTGGCAGAACTCGGTGACCGGGCGCAGGTCCTGGCTGAGGTTGCCGCGCTCGGCCACGCGGGCCTGGGCGGCGCCGGTGCTGCTGAGGTTCTCGATCATCGAGCGCACCGGCTCGGGCAGCCGGCCGGCGTCGGACTTGAGCTTGCCGGCCACGTCGCCGGGCGGCGGCGCGCTGCGGCTCTTGACGGCCGTGTCCACCGCCGTGAGATAGACGTAGACCTCGTTGAAGAGCTTGAGCGCGTCGTCGATGGGCGCGGGCTGGCCGGGCGCTGCGGGCGTGACCAGCCGGCGCAGGCTCTCGAAGCGGTCGTCCACGATGGACTCGATGCTCTTGCCCACGGGCACCGCGCGCTGGGCATCGCTGCTGCTGCCGCCGAACAACTCTTCCAGGCCCTTGCGCGTGTTGCGCACGGTCTCGGCGGCCTTGCCGACGGCGGACTTGTCGTCCTTGACGGGCGTGAGCGTGGTCTGCTTGACCACCGCGCGCAGGAAGTTGGCCAGCGGCGAATCCACGCCCGAGACGATGCGGGCGATGTCGATGTTCTTCTCCAGCCCGCCGGCGCGGATCAGGCGCACGTCGGCCAGCAGGGCCTGCCACAGGCGCGCGTATTCCTCCAGGTAGAGGCGGCGCACGCGGTCGGTGAGCTGGCCCAGCGCCGCGGCGTCGCGGGCGCGGTCGGCGGCGCTCTTCTCCTGGCCGAGCACCCACGGGTCTTCGGCGGCGAGCTGGCCGGTCACGAGCACCACCGCTTTCTGGAAGCGCTGGTGATAGCCGTCGTAGGTGAACAGGCCCGGCACGCCCTCGGTCAGCGGCTTGCCGCTGGGCCGCTCGAACACCAGCGGCGCCGAAGGACCGGCGGCCTGGGCCACGGTGAAGTCGGGCATGTCCTTGCCCAGGCGCTGGCGCTTGAGGCGGCTGAAGATGCGCTGCTCGGGCGGGTAGCTGGCCAGCAGGCCGCGGGTGCTGCGCACCAGGTTCTCGTCCATGGGCAGCGGCGAGCGCGGCGGGCCCTGGGCGATCAGGAGGTCGAGCTGGTCCTCCAGCATCTTGCGGCGCTCGGGCGGCACGCCGCGGTCCAGCGTGCGCTCCCAGTCCAGCGTGATCCAGGCCTTGAGCGCCTCGGGGTCGAAGTGCTCGGGCTGGTGGATCATGAGGTAGCTCTTGAGCGCCTCGTACAGGTACTCCAGGTTGTCGCGCGGGGCGCTGCGCAGCTGGTCCTCGATGCGGCGCGCCAGCTGCGGCAGGAAGGCCTCGTTGAGCGCGCGCTGGTGCGCGGCCTGGGCGGCGGCGTCCATCTTGTCGCCCTGGTAGAGGCCCAGCGTCATCAGGAAGGGCGTGTCGCCCTCGCGGTTGACCGGCGTGCGCCACACGTCGCGCAGGTTGCCCAGCACCGGCGCCATGTCGATGGGGCTGCTGGCCTGCGTGGGCAGCGTGGCCAGCGACTGGCGGGTAGGCTCCAGCTTGGCCTCGACCGACTTCAGGTACTCGGCATTGCGCCAGGCCGACCAGCCCCAGCCCGCCAGCAGCGCCAGCGTGACCAGGCCCATGGCCGAGACGCCGGCCAGACGCAGCAGATGGCGCTTGCGCTCCAGCTTGACGTCGGCGCCGGCCAGGCGCTGCTCGGGAAACACCACGTCCTTGAGCAGCGTGGTGAGGAAGTAGCTGCGCCCGCTGGACTTCTGCGGTGCCAGGATGGCGCGCTCGATGCCGAAGCTGCGCGCCAGGCTGCCCATCACGCGGTCGATGGGGCTGCCTTCCTGCGTGCCGCTGGTGAAGTACACGCCGCGCACCCACGGCGGCTGCGCGAAGCGCGAGCCGGTGAAGACCTGGTCCAGCAGGTCGGCCAGCAGCGGCCCCACTGTCGCGAACTGCGCCGGGAAGCCGAAGATGGCGCCGCGGCGGGTGCCGTCGGTCTCCTGTTGCATGCGCTCGATGAGGCCGTTGTTGACGCGCTCGTGCAGCAGCGAGAACTCGCGCTGGAAGGGCTGCTGAAGGCCGTGCTCGGCCAGGTGCGAGCCCTCGTCGGGCGACAGGGTGAAGCCGAAGACCTGCGCCCGCTGCTCCTTGCCCAGGTCGGCGAAGTACTCGGTGAAGCCGTAGAGCAGGTCGCTCTTGGTCACCAGCACGTACACCGGCAGCCGGGTGGTCAGGCGCTCGTCCAGCTCCAGCAGGCGCGCGCGCATCGATGCCGCCAGCGCACTGCGCGCCTCCAGGCCATGGCCCAGCAGGTCGGCCACGCTCACGGTGAGGAAGACGCCGTTGAGCGGCCGGCGCGGGCGGGCCTTCTTCAGCAGGTTGAGGAAGCCGTCCCAGGCGCTCTTGTCCTCGGCGGCATGGCTGTCCTGCGTGGTGTAGCGGCCGGCGGTGTCGATCAGCACCGCCTCGTCGGTGAACCACCAGTCGCAGTTGCGGGTGCCGCCCACGCCGCGGATGGCGCCGGCGCCGAACTTCTCGGCCAGCGGGAACGACAGGCCCGAATTGACCAGCGCCGTGGTCTTGCCCGAACCCGGCGCGCCGATGAAGACGTACCAGGGCAGGTCGTAGAGGTAGCTGCCGCCCGACAGCGACAGCCAGTCGCGCCAGCCGGGCTTCTTGCCGGCGGCGGTGAGACGCATCTTCTTGAGCGTGGCGATGGCCTCGCCGAAGCGGTCGGCCAGCACCTGCTGCTCGCCATTGCCGGGCGCCTCGGCCTTGGCGGCGGCGGGCGCCTTCATCAGGCCGTCGGTCAGTGCGCGGCTGGCACGGCGCACGCGCCAGCGGCGGATGGCCAGGCGCAGCAGCACCAGCAGCACGATCACGCCGATCAGGATGGCGCGCGCGAGTTCGCTTTCGAGCGGCACCAGCGCGCCGATCTTGATCAGCGGGCCGATCCACCAGATCAGCAGGCCCAGGATGGCCAGGGCCACCACGGTGAGCAGCACCGGGTGGAAGATGAACTTGAAGACGGCCTTCATTTCGCCACTCCTTCGGGCGAAGCGAGCAGCACGATGTCCACGCGCCGGTTGCGCGCCCGGTTGGCGGGCGTGTCGTTGGCGGCGACGGGCTCGGCGTCGGCCTTGCCCTCGGCCTTCATGCGGGCCGGGTCGACCAATGGCGTGAGCGCCTGACGCACGGCCTCGGCCCGCGCGGTGGACAGGTGCCAGTTGGAGGGATAGCGCAGCGAGCGGATCGGCTGGCTGTCGGAATGGCCGGTGATCAGCACCTCGCCCTTGACCTCGGCCAGGGCCTGGCCGATGCGCACCAGCACCGGCATGGCCTGCGCCATGGGCTCGGCGCTGCCGGAGCCGAAGAAGGCGTCGCCGCGCAGCCGCACCGTGCTGCGGTCGGCCTCGTCGGTGACGGTCACCAGTCCCTGCTTGACCTCGGCCTCCAGGAAGCGCGCGAGCCGCGGCGACTTGGCCGGCACCGGCGCCGGCGGCGGCACCAGCTGGGTGTTGGGCAGGCGCAGGCCCGCCACGCGCGACCAGGTCGTGTCAGAGAGGTTGCCCAGCCACAGCCGCAGGCCGAACCAGACCAGTGCCAGCAGCAGCAGGAAGCCGGCGCCGACCACCCACAGCGGCACCGATTCGCGCAGCCGCGCGCTGCCGCCGCCCGCGCCCTGCCAGTGGGGCGACAGCGCCGGCTCCAGCGGCGGGCGGTCCTTGCGGATCAGGTCGGCCAGGCGCTGGCGCACCGAGTCCAGCTGGGCGCGGCCGTTGTCCACCACGCGGTAGCGGCCCTCGAAGCCCAAGGCCAGCACGCTGTAGATGAGTTCGAGCAGCTGGCGGTGCGTGGGCACGTCCTGCGCCAGGCGGGCCAGCAGTTGGAAGACCTTCTCGCCGCCCCAGGTTTCGTTGTGGAACTGCACCAGCAGGCTCTGCTTGTTCCAGCCGCCCGACACGCCCCAGGGCGTGTTGGCCACGGCCTCGTCCAGCGCGGTGCACAGCACGTAGCGGGCGGCCAGCACGGTCTCGTTGGTGGCGCCGGCGCGGCGCGCGTCGGCCTCGAACTGCTGCACCGCCTGCGCGGCCGAGGCGCGCAGCGCACCCACGTCGGGCGGCTGCACCAGGTTGCGCAGCTTGCCCATCAGCACCAGCAGCCGGCCGGCGGCCGACACCAGCGGATTGAGCAGGCCCAGGTCGCCCAGCTCGGTGGACAGCGGCTCGGCGCCCGGCGAGGAAGGCGGCGGCATCATCGGCGGCGGCGCATTGCCGCCCGCACCGGGCGTGCGCGGCTTGGGCTTGATGACGGTGCGTTCGGACTCGAAGGCCGCGAAGGGATCAGGCGTGCTCACGAGGGCCTCCAGAGAGCATTCGGCTACGCGAAGCGAGCAGGAAACGAGGGGCTGTCATCGGACCGCCCAGAAGGCCAGGTCGAGACCGGGGAAATCGCCCGCGATGTGCATCGCCATGCCGCCCGAGGCCTCCAGCTGGCGCCACAGGTCGCTGCCCTTGGTCTCCAGCTCGAAGTAGTTGGCGCCGGCATGGAAGGGGATCTGCCGCGGCGCGACCGGCAGCGGCGTGAGGGTCACGCCCGGCAGCTGCAGGTTGACCAGGTCGCGGATGCGCTCGACCGGACCGATCTTGACCTGCGTGGGAAAGCGCGCCCGCAGCGCATCGCCGGGCAGCTGCGACTGCACGGCCAGCACGAAGGTGGCGTTGCGCTGCAGCTCGACGTCGGGGATCAGCGCGACGCGCACGCCGTGCTTGCGGTCGTGCAGTTCGATGCGGATGGCCGACTGCTCCAGCACCATCGACAGGCTGCGGCGCAGGTCGTCCATCAGCGGGCGGAAGCTGGCCTCCAAGTCGTCGTGCACATAAGGCGGCAGGCGCAGGGCGCGGCGGCTGTCGCGGAAGGTGCCCAGGTCGCCGGCCAGCTCCAGCGCCTGCTCGTAGAAGCGCAGCGGATGCAGCAGCGGGCCGCGGGCGAAGTGCGCGAACACCGGCTCGTGGCGGTTGACGGTCTGCAGCAGCATGAAGTCGGCGATCTCGGCCACGCCGCCGGTGCCGCCCTGGGTCATGCGGCCGGCCAGGGCATCGGCGCGCTGGCGCAGCAGGCCGAGCAGCTCGTCCACCCAGCCGCGGATGACGGCATGGGCCGCCACGTCCAGCAAGGGCGGGACCCAGCCGCGGTGCAGCGAGAGCTGGTTGTCGGTGCGGCGCTCGACGACGCGGGCGACCGAGAGCGTGGTCCACGCATCGGTGGCCTCGCCGGCACGCATCAGCCGGGTGTGCAGCGCGCCCAGCTGCAGCAGCGCGGTGCGCTCGCCGGCGGTGTTGGCGTCGGGCACCTCGGACTCGAGCACGCGGTGGCGCACCAGCTCGTCCTCGTCGCCGCTTTCGGCATTGGATTCGCGCGCACCCGCGCGGCGCACGGGCAGGGCCAGGACGATGGCCTCGTCGCGCAGGTTGGCCGGCACGTCGATGGGCTCGGGCAGCGGGTCGACGGCCGGCATGTCGAAGGGGGTGCCGTCGGCGAAGACGCCCACGGCGCGGGTGAGCGCAAGCTTGCCGAGCGACAGGGCCGCCGCATCGATGTCGAGCGCCGCGAAGCCCCAGCCGCAGGGCGCCGTGCCGCGCAGCAGCAGGTGGCGCGCATGGTCTGCGTGGCGCTCGGCCTGTTGCAGGTGCTGCGGCTGCAGCAGCATGCCTTCGCTCCAGACCACTTTCGATCGCCAACTCATCGCGCGCACGCTCCTTCCAAACGACAGGGCTGCACCGCCCGGGCTTCTTTCTTCATCCCGGGCCGGGACGCGGGCGGGGCGCTCGGAACCTCGATGCGGCAAGCGAGGTGCAGTGTCCCGGGGGCGCCGGGCGCGGCAAATCCATCGGACGGAATAGGCGGGGGGCGGGACTCGTCCGAAGGGCCTAGTACGCCGGGGCGCTTGTGGGGCGCTCGGGGTTGATCGGGCGGTTCGGTCCGTTCGGTCCGTTCGGGCGGTTGGGCGGCTGGGCGGTTGGGCGGCTGGGCTTGCGGGGTACTAACCCGGCAGAGGGCACCGGCATGCGCGCTCCCGGTGCACGCTCGCGCTGACCGGCTTGCCTCACCAGACGGGTGCCCGCTTTCCACCGACGCGCTTGGGGCACTGCACGGCGCCGCGAATGGCACCTCCGCACGCACACCGGCACCCTCCGCCTGGACGCTGCGCCCGAACGGCCGGGTTTGGCCGCCCGGGTCCTGACTCCGTTCACCCTGTGCTTGTCGAAGGGCAGAGCGGCGCGCGGCGCATGTGCCTGGCGCTGCTTGAGCCGCCTGCGTGCAACCCCATGGGCGAGGCTTCGACAGGCTCAGCCCGAACGGGTTGGGGTTGACTGGCCGGCATTACCTCCAGGACCCCAAGGACCCCAAGGACCCCAAGGACCCGAGGCCCCAAGACCAAAGGACCAAGGCCTCACACGACCAAGGTCCCAAGGCCCGAAAACCGGGAGGGCTCGCGCGCACCGTCGAGGCGGAGGGTGCCGGTGTGCGTGCGGAGGTGCCATTCGCGGCGCCGTGCAGTGCCCCAAGCGCGTCGGTGGAAAGCGGGCACCCGTCCGGTGAGGCAAGCCGGTCAGCGCGAGCGTGCACCGGGAGCGCGCATGCCGGCGCCCTCTGCCGGGTTACCGTCCCAGCCGCTCGTGCTGCCGACCGCCCGCATCAGCCCAGCCCTGGGCACGAAGCACCTGCACCTGCACCTGCACCTGCGCCAAGCGCCAAGCGCCAAGCACCAAGCACCAAGCACCAAGCACCAAGCAAAGCCTGATCCGCCAACGCTCAGAAGTCCGAACACCCGTTCTTGCGCTCCGTGTCCACGCAACTCGTCAGCTGTGGCCGCGACCGCACCCGCGTCCATTCGCGGGCCAGCACGTCGTCGCCCTGCTGCGCCGTGCGGCTGCCGCCCAGCGGGCCGGTGGCGTAGCAGATGGGCGGGCCGCCGATGTTGCGGTCGAAGGTGTAGGTGTTGACGTCCTCGCGGATGACGTCGGCCGGCGCCACCTTCGGCGGGCTGAACACCGACGGCGCCGGAGCAGGCGAAGGAGAGGGAGGAGGTGGCGGCACCGGGGCCGGCGTCACGCTCAACCGGCCCGGCACCACATTCAGCAGATAGCCCTCGGCAGAGACGAAGCTGCCGTTGATGGCATACACGCCCACCGGGCTGCCGGCATTGGCGTTGGTGCCCACCGCGCCGGTGATGCCGGCGCCCGTGTCGCCCAGGATCAACCCGGCGATGCCGTAGCCGAAGGCCGGGTTGGCCTGGCCCTGCTGCCGGCTCGCGTCGGCGATGGTGATGGTGGCCGTGGGCCGCGCCGTGTAGATGAAGCGGTTGCCCGAGGTCGGGAAGGCCGGCACGCAGGCGCCCGCATAGGTGCAGCCGTACAGGTTGGGAATGGGCGAGGTGCCGGCCAGGCCGCCGCGCGTCTCGCCCACCCAGGTGGCCGCCCAGATGCGCCAGGGGCCGCTGATGCCGCCGCCGCCGATGTTCTGGAAGGTGTTGCCGGCCACGAGGTCGGTGCCCGCCGTGCTGGCGACCGAGGTGTCCAGCAGCAGGTCGCCCGTGGTGGCCCGCACCAGCACGTCGCTGCCGCTCAGGGTGCCGCTGGTCACGGCCTGCGCGGCATTGGCCGTCGCATCGAAGCCGGAGGCGGTGACGCTGCCCACACGCAGCGTGTTCACGTCCACGTAGCGGAAGCTGCCCCCGGCGCTGCCACCCAGCGTGCTGGCCGCCACGTCGTTGGCGGCCTGGTCCAGCAGCACGTTGCCGAGGATCGAGCGCGCCAGCAGCGTCGGCGCGGTGATGCCCCCCGCCGCCGTCTGCGTGATGTCGCGCGTGGCCAGCAGGCCCAGCGTGCCGCCGACGGTGAGCGGCGCCTGCAGCGCGATGCTGCCTTCGTTGTCGGCCTGCAGCGTGAGGTTGCCCGAGGCGCCGAGCGCGCCGGCCACGGTGATGGCGCCGGCCTGTGCGTTGCTGCCCACCACCACCGTCGGCGCGGACAGCCGCGCCCATTCGTCGGCGGAGACGGCGAAGCCGTTGGCACTGGTGCCGCCCAGCGCGATGGCGTCGGTGCCGCGCTCGGTGCCGGTGGCGGCATAGCTGTCGGGGGTGCCCGTGAGGGTCACGGCGCCCGGCCGCAGGTTGAGCACCGTGCCGGCGCTGACCTGGCTGCCGTTGCCCAGCACCAGCGCATCGGCCGTGCCCGCTGCGCCGGCGCGCAGCACCACCTGGCCGGTGGACTGGATGCGCCCCGCGGGCGAGGGCACGCTGATGCCGCCGGCATCGATGATGCGGATGCCGGCGCCGCCGTCGTTGCGCGACTCGCCGGTCACCGTGACGCTGCCGCCGCCGGTGCTGCCGATCTGCGCCTGGTTGCCCAGCCACACGCCGTCGCCGCCGGTGGACGCGCCGCCCGCCAGCCGCAGGCCGGTGATGTCGATGCTGCCGGTGCCGGTCTCCACCATCGGCAGCGAGCCCGCACCGCCGAACTGGGCGCCGATGGCCACGCCATGCCCGGGCGCATTGCCGCTGTTGGCCGCATAGCTGCCCACGCCCGTGATGCGCACATTGCCACTGGTGGTGTGGATGCCCGCGGTGGCCGTGTTGGCGGTGAGCTGCACGCCGGTGCCCAGCGTGGTGGTGCCGAGGATGTCGACGTTGCCGGTGGACGTGACGATGCGCGCACCGGCCAGGTTGACGGCCGCGGTCACGAAGTTGCCCGTCGAAGTGGTGTCGGTACGCCCCGTGATCTGCACGCTGCCGCCGGCCTGCGCGTCGCTGCCGCCGGTGTAGACGCCCGGGGACGTGAGCGCATTGCCGCCGCGGGTGTCGACCACGGCCGTGCCGCCCAGGCTGACGCTGGTGGCGCCGTTGGAGTCGTTGGTCCAGGCGCCGTTCATGACGACGTTGCCGCCGTTGGTGTAGATCTGGCCGTCCCAGCTCACCTGGCCGCCGCCCACGGCCGCGCTGCCCGTCGTCGCCGCGGCGTTGAACACCACGTTCAGCGGCCCGCCCGCGCCGTACGAGGCGATGCTCGCGCCCGCATTCGAGCGCACGCTGCGGTTGGCATTGAGCGTGAAGGTGCGCGCGCCGGTGCCCGCGTAGGCGATCTGCGCCGCGTCCAGGAAGATGTCGCCCTGGTCGGCGGCACCGCCCGTGCCCGTCCCGATGGTCACGTTGGAGCGCAGCAGCGCGTTGTTGATGTCGCCGTCCTGGATGGTCGAGGTGGCCACCGCGTCGTAGGGATTGGCCGGCAGGCTGCCGCTGGCATTGCCGTTGACGATGGTGATGTCGAAGGGGTCGACCGTCCACGTGCCCGCATTGCCGGCACTGGCCCCGGCGTTCACGCGGATGCCGGTGAGGTCGAAGCCGGCGCCGGAGGTCTCGATGCTGCCGCCGTTGCCGCCCGAAGCGCCGCCCTGCGCCGACAGGCTGCCGTGGGCCCGCAGCGTGCGGCCGCCCAGCAGCTGGATCTGCCCGCCGTTGCCCGTGGCCGCGTTGGCGTCGGCGCGCAGCACCGCGTCGTTGGCCATGGCGACGGCGTTGGTGCCCTTGACCACGATGCTGCCGCCCTGCCCCGCGCCGCTCGCGTCCATGAAGGTGGCGCCGGGATCGGCCTGCGGGTTCTGCAGCAGCACGTTGTTGGCCTCGATCACGATGCTGCCGCCCGTGCCCGTGGTGCTGGAGACATCGACCAGCGCATCGAGCCGCGGCCCGGCCAGCGCGACCGTGGTGGCGTCGGTGCCCAGGCGCACGGCGCCGCTGCCGCCCTGCAGGTTGACGGTGCCGCCTTCGGCCCGCAGGCCGCCGCCCACCGCGCCGCCGATGTCGATGGCCCGCGCCGACGCGCCTTCGACGATGGAGATCGCGCCCGTGGTGCCGTCGCGCACGGCCGAGAAGCCGCCGCTGCCGGCGGTACCCGTCACGTCGATGCGCGCACCCGTGCCTGCCGTCACCTGGCTGGACACCATCTGCACGCCCTGCGATGCCTGGGCGGTGCTGAGGAAGCCGGTGAATTCGTTGTCGCCGCGCATGCCATCGAGGTTGGCGCCGGTGCCCTGCAGCGTCACGTTGCCCTGGGCCTGCACGGCCGCGCCGCTGAGCAGCACCCCCGCCGTGTTGCCGATGCTGCCGCCCGGCTGCGCGTCGGTCCAGCTGCTGGCCACGCCGGTGAGCGCCGCCGCACCGCCCGAGGTGAGCGTGGATGCCCCGTCCACCCGCACGCCGCTCGCGCCCACGCCGCTGGTGCCTGTGACGGCCAGGCCGCCCGTGCCGGCCTGCACCGTGCTGCCGGCCGTCACCAGCACGCCCTCGCTGGCGGTGTAGGAGCCGCTGGTGGCCCAGCTGCGCCCCTGGCCGGCCAGGCTGAGCTGGCCGCTGCCACGGGTCAGCACCTGGCTGTTGCCGATGTAGACGCCCGCGCGCCAGCGGTCGCTGGCGGTGCCGCCGTCCGAATAGCCGCCGCCCACGGCGCGGCCATTGGCGGCATCGCCCTGGCCGAAGAAGCGCACGTTGCCGCCATTGGCGTCGATGCGCGCGCCGTCCAGGCGGATCGCGCCCGCCCAGGCGGTGTCGTAATCGGGAAAGGGCCGGATCGTGCCCGCCGTGGCCAGGGCCGCGCCGGTCGAGTCGGCATTGAAGTCCACGTTCAGCGCCCCTTCGGTGGCGGTGATGGCGCTGCCCGGCCCCATGTCGATGCTGCCGGCCGAATCGATGCGCAGCGTGGTGGTCGGGCCGCCCGTCTTGATGACCTGCGCGGCGCTGGCCGGCGTGTCGCCCTGCTGGAAGACCACGCCGCGGCCATCGCCGGTGGAGGCGCTGGACAGGGTGACATCGGTGCCGCTGCTGAGCGCCCGGCCCAGCGATGCGGCGCCCACCCGGCCGCCTTCCGTGGCCGAGAGGGCCGAGTCGTAGGCCACGTCGCCGGCCAGCACCTGCACCGCATCGCCCACCGCCAGCGTCAGCCGGCCGTTGGTGCCGCCGTCGCTGCCGCCACCGGCATCCACGCCGGCCGGGCTGGCCACCATGCCGTCGGCGCTGGCCGAGATGCTGCCGCCGGCACCGTTGCCCGCGCCGCGGGCCCGCAGCGTGCCGGCCAGCTGCACGGTGGTGCGCGGGACCTCGGGCGAGGGCGCCGCCTCGCCCGGCAGCGTCACCGCCTGGGCCGAGCCGATCACGATGCTGCCGCCCGCCCCGCTGCCGGTGGCGCTCGCATCGATGCTGGCCGTGGGCGCCACGCCCACGTAGGTGCCCGCGAGGGTGACGGTGCCGCCGCCCGCGGCGCCGCGCGCGTCCAGCCGCGTGGCCGGCGCGTCGGCCGCGACGGAAGGCACGGCAGGCGGGGGAACGTCGGCCAGAACCACCTGGCCGCCGGCCAGCGTGATGCTGCCGCCCTGGCGACCGGCCTCGATGCCGCTCGCATCGACCGTGCCGCCGGTGACCGCCAGCGCGTTGGTGCGGCCGGCACCCAGCACGATCTCGCCGTTGCGCGACTCCAGGCTGCGGGCCTGCACCACGCCCGTGTTGCTCACCACCAGCTGGCCGGTGGTGGTCGAGCTGCCCAGCATCAGCGCCCGGCCGCCGTCGGCCTGCAGCACGCCGGCATTGGCGGCCGAGGCGTTGGTCGCCAGCGCGTCGGCGTTGATGACCACATTGGTCAGGCCATCGCCTGCGAAGTCCAGCGACACCTTGCGGCCCGAGACCAGGCCGGCCGTGCCGCCCGGGGCGTTGATCGTGCCCCCGGCGTCGTTGCTCACGCCCGCGCCAATCAGCAGCACGGTGCCGCCCGCGGTCGCCACGATCCGCCCGCGGTTGACCACGGTCGTGGCGCTCGCATCGTTGCGCTCGAACACCAGCACCTCGCCCGGGCCCAGCGCCGTGTTCTCGCGGCCGGCGGGCATGAAGCTGGCGTCGGGGATGTCCAGCGTGGTGGCGACCAGACCGCCCACGTTCACCTGCGCCGTGCCCGAAAACAGCACACCCGAGGGGTTGACCAGGAACACGCGCCCGTTGGCCGTGAGCTGACCCGCGATCTCCGACGGATTGCCGCCGGTCACCCGGTTGAGCAGCACCGACGCGGCCGTCGGCTGCACGATGTTGACGGCCGCGCCCGAGCCGATGGAAAAGCTCGTCCACTGCGCGATGGCGCGGGCCTGGCTCTGCGTCAGCGTCATGGTGCCGGCGCCAGCGTTCTGCGCGGTGATGGCGACGCCGCGCAGCGAGCCCGCGCCCGGGGCGATCACCGGCAGCGTGAGCGGTGCGAGCTGGGCGATGGCCGAGCCGGCGCCCATGCACAGCAGCGACAGCGCCAGGGGCCGCAGGCGCCAGTGGCGTGCCGCGGCGGCGGAAGAAGAGGGATGTCGGGAACTCATGGCGAGGCCTCTTGGATAAAGCGCCGGGTGCCGCGGCCGGTCAGAAGGATTTCTGCAGCTGCACGTACAGCCGCGGATTGCGACCGCCGCCGTCGGTGACGGCCGCAGGCGTGCCGGCGCGCCAGGCCAGCGAGGCATTGATCGAGAAGTTGCCGGCGCGCACCCACTGCAGGCCGATGCCGGCGCCGCGCAGGCTGCGGCTGGCGGGCGTGGTGTCGAACAGGCCCGGGGTCTTCTGCGGCCGGCCGCGCGCCGCGTCGTAGAAGACGTAGGGCGTCAGCTCCGAGGTGGCCGACCAGCGCCATTCGACGGTGCCGATCAGGCCCTGGTCCACCAGCACCTCGCCGGAGGGATAGGCGCGCACGGCGCGCGCGCCGCCCAGGCTCAGCTTCTCGGAGGCGTCCAGGTTCTTGCTGGCCCACTGGCCGCCCAGGGCCAGGTACAGCGAATGCTCGGGCAGCACCGACTGCAGGCGCGAGGCCTGGAAGGTGAGCTTGGAGAAGCTGCCCTCGGTGCGCGGGCCGCCCAGCGCCTGGTCGGCCGCCAGCAGGCTGGGCTCGCGGATCGACAGGCTGCCGCGGTACGCCGTGCCCGAGCTGGCCCAGTAGCCGCCGCCCAGCCAGTCGTCACGCAGCTCCCAGGTCCAGCTCAAGCCCATGCCGTGCACCCGTTTGCGGCCCTCGAAAGCCAGCGTGGTGTATTCGTCCGTCAGCCGCTTGGTGTCCACCGACAGCCGCAGGAAGAGGTTCTGCCGCCGCTGGCGGATCACCGGGTAGAAGAGCGACAAGTCGGCCACGTCGGCCTTGCCCTGCGCGCCCAGTACCGCGAATTCGCCGTCGAGCTGGTAGTTGATGCGGGCCAGCCCGGCGCCCAGGCGCAGGCCGCTGGTGCCCAGCGGCACTTCGTAGGCGATGCGACCGAGCTGCAGCGCGTCGTTGTTGGACACCATGGCCCGCAGGTCCAGGTTGTCGCCGATGCCCAGCGGGCTGTTCCAGCGCAGCGAGCCGCCCACGCGGTAGCGGCCCGACTCCTGGGTGCCATGGTTGTCGGCATCGGCGCTGAAGGAAAAGCGCGAGCCGGGGTTGACCTCGACCGCCAGGTCGGTCGTGCCGGGCTGGCTGCCTTCCTGCAGGCCGGAGCCCACGGCGATGCCGGGCTGGTCGGACAGCAGCAGCATGGCGCGCTCGTAGGCCGGGGCGCTCACGGCGGCGCCGGGCTGCAGCGCGGCCAGGAAGCCGCGCACCCGCGCCTCGCTGGTGGGCGCCTCGGGCGCCACCTGCACGTCCACCTTGCCGATGCGGCCTTCGGCGATGCTGATCTCCACCACGCCGTTCTGCACCGTCTGCACCGGCACCACCGCCTGGGCCAGGAAGTAGCCGCGGGCGTGGTAGCGGTCGGTGATGGCCTGGGCCAGCTTCTCCAGGTCGGCCAGCGTGACGTCGCGGCCGATGTAGGGGCCGGTGATCTCGCGCAGGTCCTCGGCCGACAGCGCTTCGGCGCCGGTCAGGCGCAGGTCGTTCAGGCGGAAGGAGACCGCCGGCGCGGCCGGCGCCGCGGGCAGGGTCTGCGCACCGGGCGCGGCGCAGCTGGTGCACGGCGGCTGCGTGGGCACCAGCTGCTGCTGCGCCAGCGCGGGCACCATGGCCGTCAATGCAGCGGCCAGTGCCGTTGCACGGATCGCGAAGGATGAGGTCATGGCGGGCTTCATTGGACGGTCAGGCGCCAGTTGCCGATCAGGTTGAAGGGGGCCCAGAAGAAGGGATGGGCCATCTTGGGATCGCGCAGCACCGCCAGCTGGCCGGCCTGCATGGCCTGCTGCAGGTCGCGGCCCTTGGCGAGTTCGCCGTAGAGCGTGCTCATGAGCACCGCGGTGGCGTCGTCCGACACCGGCCACAGCGAGGCGATCAGGCTGCTGCTGCCGGCCGACAGGAAGGAGCGGGTGAAGCCCAGCACCTCGTCGCCCGAGGCGATGCGGCCCAGGCCCGATTCGCAGGCCGACAGCGTGACCAGGGCCGTGCCCTGCATGGGCAGCTCCAGGATCTCGTGCGCCTCCAGGAAGTTCTGGCGCCCGTTCTCGTTGGCCAGCAGGATGCGCGAATAGAGCGGGTCGACCTGATCGGCCTCGGCATGCGCGGCCACGTGCACCAGCGGCGAGCCGCCGGCCGCCTGGCGGAACTGCGTCTTGGTGGCCTGCGCGCCCATGAAGACGGTGTGCCGCGGAAAGAGCTGCTCCAGCCGCTGGACCTCGGCCACCGAGCCGGGCAGGTCGTACTTGTCCTCGATGCGCGGATTGCCGAAGGCCGTGAGCCGCCCGTCGACGCGCGGCGTGCGACGCGCCAGCTGCACCGCGATGCTCATGGAGGGCGAGACCGATACCGGGTTGGTCTCGATCAGGTAGCGGCCGTTGACCCGCAGGGCCTGGAAGGGCAGGTAGTGCAGCGGCCCGTGCGGCACCACCACGATGCGCTGGCCGGGCTGCAGGCCCAGCGGGCCGATCAGCGCCGCGCCCATCTTGTCGGCATTGCCGATGGCCGTGCGACGGCCGCGCACCACCGAGTTGCGGAAGGTGTCGACCAGCTCCACCAGCTCGTCGCGGCGGATCGGCAGGCTCTGGCTGCGCACCTCGGTGCTGCTGACCACCCACACCTGCAGCCGGTCGGGCAGCGCGTGGTACTGCACCAGGCGCTCGTCGGGCGCCAGGGTGGCCTGCAGGCTGGCCAGGTCGACCACGGCCGTGGCCTGCGTGGCCAGCTGGGCACGGCCACGCACGGCGTCGAGCAGCGCGCGCGAGCGGCTGTGCTCGCTCACCTCGAAGGCGCGGCGCGGCGCGCCCATGTCGGCATACAGACCCACCGCGCGCTCGAAGAGCTGCTGCAGGTCGGAGAACACGCCCATCTTGAATTCGTCGCTGCGGAAGCGCGCGCGCACCTTGTCCACGCCGGCCAGGGCGCGGTCCAGCGCCTGCGCGGCCTCGGCCTTGCGGCCCAGCGCCAATTCGCTGCGGGCCACGCCGTCCCAGGCCCAGAGCTGGAAGTAGCCGGCGTCGGTGCCGGCGCGGCGCGTGGTCAGTTGCTGGAAGACGGTCAGGGCCTCGGCGGGCTTGCCTTCGGCCAGCAGCAGGTTGGCGCGGGTGCGCTCCACCTGCGCGGCCAGCGAGGCGTCGCGCTGCGGGGGCAGGCTGTCCACCAGCTGCCGCGCGCGCGCCAGGTCGGCGGGCTTGCCGCTGTCGATCAGCGCGTTGGCCAGCGAGGCCTGCACCAGCGGCGCATAGCGCGGCGAGCTGGCGGCCAGGGCCTCGTCGTAGCTGCGGATGGCGCCGGCCAGGTCGCCGCGGCGCGCGTCCACATCGCCCAGCACCTTGAGGGCCGGGCCGCGGATGAGCTGCGGCTCGCGCGTGGGCAGCTGCAGCGCTTCGCGCGCGAACTGCTCGGCCTTCTCCAGCTGGCCGGCATAGCTGTAGACGATGGCCAGGTCGCGCTTGGCGGCGGCCAGCAGGGCCGGGTCCTGCGTGGCGCCGGCCAGGTGCAGCGCCTTGCTGGCGGCGCGCACGCTCTGGCGGAAGTCGCCCGCCTCGGCCAGCGACACGGCCTGGCTGCAGTACTGGTAGGCACTGAGCTTGACCTTGTCCTGCGAATACAGGATGGCGCCCTCCTGCGTGAGCGCCAGCAGCGTGTCCGAATCGGCCAGCCGGGCCTGCTCCTGCTGGCGGGCGGCGGCTTCGGCATCGGGCGCGGCGGCCTGTGCCCAGGCGCCGGCGGCGGGCCAGGCCAGTGCCGCGGCCACGGCCCAGGCGCCCCACCCGGCGCGGTGGCGGCCGGCGCCCCCGGCCGGCTTGTGCATCTTGCGTTCCATTCGACCCCCAGGCGTCCGGCCGTGGGGCACGCCCGGGCGGCGGGCCCCGCAGGCGCAGGATGCGACCTGCCCGTCGGACGTCGTCGGGGCAGTCTAGGAACGGACCCCCGCGGGGCCAATTTGCAGGAAGGTCTAGGGCGAACGGCGTAGGGGCACGCCGGTGGCAGGGCGCTCAGGCGGTCACGCGGTGGCGCACCGGGCCGGCGCGCTGCTCCACCGCCTGGCGCAGCGTCTGGCACAGGCCGAGCATGAACGCAGCCTCGGCCACCACGAACAGCGGCCCGATCAACAGGCCCATCAGGTCGTCGACGAAGGCCGGCTTGCGGCCCTCATACCAGTGGCCGACGAACTGGAAGGCCCAGCCGACCACGAAGCCGCCGACGCCCACGGTCAGCCACTGGGCCGTGGGCAGCGCCGCGGCCCAGTCGCCGAACCACAGCGCCAGGGCCAGCAGCGCGCCCATGACGGCGCCGAAGCGCAGGTCCAGCCGCAGGTAGTAGGCCATCGCCAGCAGGCTGGCGATGACCGCGGGCGTGAGCGACAGCCCGGCCAGCATGAAGCCGGGCCGCGACAGCAGCACGACGACCGCCAGGACGATCATGGGAATCCCGATGAAATGCGTGGCGATGTTGCGCGGGTCCCTGTGGTAGCCCGCGTAGGTGGACAGTTGCTCGGTCAGTGTCTTCATCGTTGTCTCCTTGGCGCAATGCGGCGATGCTAGGGCGGGCCCCCCGCGCGCCACTGTCGGCTGCCGGACACAAGGCGCCCGCCGCCCTTGCGACCCATGAACGACGACAACTGGCCCCGCATCGCCGCCAGCGGCAGCTGGTTCAAGGCCGCCCCCGCGCCCCTGCAGCAGGCGCTGCTGGGCCTGGCCGTGGCGCGCCGCCATGCGGACGGCGCCTGCCTGTTCCGGCGCGGCGACCCGCCCGACGGCCTCTATGGCGTCGCCGAGGGCGCGGTGCGCATCACCGGCCTGGCGGCCGATGGCCGGGAAGCCCTGCTGGCCATCGCGGAGCCCTCGCAGTGGATCGGCGAGATCGGCCTGCTCGACGGCCTGCCGCGCACGCACGACGCCCACGCGCAGGGTGCGGCCGTCACGCTGCATGTGCCGCAGGCGGCGCTGCTGGCCGTGCTGCAGGCGCAGCCCGCGCTGTGGCAGTGGATCGGACTGCTGGCCACCAGCAAGCTGCGCGCGGCCTTCCAGGCGCTGGAGGACATGGCCCTGCTGCCGGCCGAGAACCGCATCGCCGCGCGCCTGCTGGCCATGTCGCAGGGCTACGGCGAATGGACGCACCAGACGCGCCGCGTGGTCCGGCTGTCGCAGGAGCAGCTGGCCTCGATGCTGGCCCTCTCGCGCCAGACGGTGAACCAGGTGCTGCAGGGCTTGGCGCACCAGGGCATCGTGCGGCCGGGGCGCGGCACGGTGGAGATCCTGGATGCGGCGCGGCTGCGCGCGCTGGCTGGCCGCGTCGGCTGATCTGCACGCCGGGGCTGCACGTACATCAGGCGCTGGCGGGGTCTTGCGGACCGACGTCGATCCGGCTTTGTTATTTGACATGACGCATGTAACATAGAAAAAGACACGTCACGCCCACCCCATGCCCCCCGACCCGACCGCCACCGACGCACTGACCATCGAAGCCCTGGCTTCGGGCTCGGGCGTGACGGTGCGCAACATCCGCGCCTACACCACGGCCGGCCTGCTGCCGCCGCCGAAGCTGCGCGGGCGGCTGGGGCTCTATGGCGAGGAGCATGCGCAGCGGCTCGAACTGATCCGCGCGCTGCGCGAGCAGGGCTTCGGCATCGAGGCCATCCGCCGCGTGTTCGAGCAGGCGCCGGCCAGCTCCTGGCGCAGCCTGGCGGCGGTGGCGCAGTCGATCTCGGACAACCTCTTCGCGGCCGAAGCACCGCTGGTGGTGCCAGCCGAGCAGGTCAAGGCCCAATGGCAGGGCCGCATGACACCCGCCCTGCTCGACCGCGCGCTGCGCGCCGGCCTGGCGCGCCGCCTGCCCGACGGCAGCGTGCAGCACCTGAGCCCCGCGCTCGCGCGCATCGCCGAGCAGCTGGCGGCCCTGGGCCTCACGCCCGAGCAGGCCATCGACATGCAGGAGGCGCTGGTGCGCACCCTGCGCAGCGTGGCGCGGCGCTGGCTGCGCACGCTGGTCGATGCGGTGCTGGCCCAGCCCGAGCGCGCGTCCGCGCTGCTGCAGCAGGCCGGACCGCTGGCCACGGGGGCGGTGCAGGCGGCCTTTCCGCTCATCCTCCAGCAGGAGCTGGATGCCCTCGTCGCCCGCCAGAAATGACCTTCACGCCATGACCCACCTGCGACGCCC
This sequence comes from Pseudacidovorax sp., assembly GCF_017991995.1. GTDB lineage: Bacteria > Pseudomonadota > Gammaproteobacteria > Burkholderiales > Burkholderiaceae_C > Xenophilus. Next base: position 65,950 of record NZ_JAGOPN010000026.1, read on the forward strand.
CTTTCCGCTTGCGGCCTTCGCGCTGGCCGCGGGCCTGGCTGCTTCGGCGGCGCATGCGCAGACCGCGCCCGACGGCCTGGCGCTGAGCTTCGAGGCCGCCCGCCAGCGCATGCTGGAGCGCTCTGACAAGCTGGCCGCCGCGCGCGCCGGTGTCGAGTCCAAGTCGCTGCGCGCCGATGCGCTGCGCAACCTGGGCGGGCCGGTGGTCAGCGTGACCGGCGTGGGCTATGCCTATGACGCGCGGCTGAACGTCGATCTGTCCTCCTTCGATTCGGGCCTCACGCAGGTCGGCCAGTTGCTGCCCGCCAGCCTGCAGAGCAGCCTGGCCCGCCTGCCGGTGCGCCTGCCCGACAGCTACACGCTGCAGCGCGATGGCCATGGCTTCACGTCGTCGGTGTCGGCCATCTGGCCGCTCTACACCGGCGGCGCCACCGACGCGGTGCGCGGCTTTGCCGGCGCACAGACCCGCGAGGCCCGTGCCGATGCCGACCAGACCGGCGGCGAGGTGGACCAGACGCTGGTGGAGCGCTACTTCGGCGCCCAGCTCGCGCAGCGCGCTGCCGACCTGCGCGCCCAGGCCGAACGCACCATCGCCGGCCACGACGAGGCGGCGCAGAAGATGCTGGCGGCCGGCGTCATCTCGCGCGTGGAGCGGCTGCAGGCCCGCAGCGCCTATGAAGAGGCACGCCGCAATGCCGAGAAGGCCCGGGACGATGCCGAGCTGGCCGCCGTCGCGCTGGCCCGCACCGTGCGGGCCGACCAGCCGGTGCTGCCGCGCACGCCGCTCTTCGTCCTCAGCCAGCCGGTCGAGCCGCTCGGCTACTTCCTCGATGCGGCGCAGTTGCACCATCCGGGCCTGGCCAAGGTCGCGGCGAAGAAGGTGCAGGCCGAGGAACTGCATGCCGGCGAGGAGGCCCTGCGTCGCCCGCAGGTGCTGGCCTTCGGCACGCACGACCTCAAGCGCCGCGAAGAGGCCGGCTGGGTGGCCGGCGTGGGCGTGTACTGGACGCTCTACGACAGCATCGACCGCGACCAGCTGGCCGCCGCCAGCCTGAAGCAGGTGGAGCAGGCCGAGCGCACCGATGCGCAGGCGCGCAGCGACATCTCGCTGCTGGTGGAGCGCAACTGGCGGGCACTGGAGAACGCGCGCCGGCAGTTCGCGTCGATGCAGGCCGGCATCGACCTGGCGCAGGAGGTGGTGCGCCTGCGCAGCGCCGGCCTGCGCGAAGGCACCAGCACCACGCAGGACCTGATCGACGCCGAGACCAACCTGGCCAAGGTGCAGACCGAACGCGCCCAGGCCGCCAACGAGTACGTGCAGGCCCTGGCCCGCCTGCTGCAGAGCGCCGGCATCTCCGAGCGCTTTGCCGACTACATCGCCCGCGCCGATGTGAGGATCGAATGACCATGACCCAACGTCGCAAGACCCTGCCCCTGGCCATCGTGGCCGGCCTCATCGTCGCCGGCCTGATCGGCTGGGGCTTCTGGCGCGCCAGCCGGCCGGCGCCCGAGGTGTTCCAGGGCCAGATGGAGGCGAAGGAAACCGACATCGCCGCCAAGATCCCCGGCCGCATCGCCGAGGTCATGGTGCGCGAGGGCGACCGCATCGAGGCGGGCGCGCCGATCCTGCGCATGGCCTCGCCCGAGGTCGATGCCAAGCTGGCCCAGGCCACGGCCGCCCAGCAGGCCGCCCAGGCCGTGGCGAAGAAGGCCGAGAACGGCGCCCGCCCGCAGGAGATCGAGATGGCCCGCATGCAGTGGCGGCGCGCCGAGACGGCCGCCGAGCTGGCCCGCAAGTCCTTCGACCGCGTGGACGGCCTGGCGCGCGAGGGCCTGGTGCCGGCGCAGAAGCGCGACGAGGCCGAAGCCAACTGGAAGGCCTCGCGCGATGCCGCCATCGCCGCCCGCGCGCAGTACGACCTGGCCCGCCAGGGCGCCCGCGGCGAGGACAAGGCCGCCGCCGAGGCCCAGGCCCGGCAGGTGGCGGGCGTGGTGGCCGAGGCCCAGGCCGCCAAGGCCGAGACCGAACTGCGCAGCCCCGTCGCCGGCGAGGTGGCCAAGGTGCTGGCCCGCGCCGGCGAGCTGGTGCCGCAGGGCGTGGCCGCCGTCACCGTGGTCGACCTGACCGACCAGTGGGTGGTGCTGAACGTGCGCGAGGACCGGCTGTCGCGCTTCGCCGTCGGCAACGAGTTCGAGGCCCGCCTGCCGGCATTGGGCCCGCAGGCGGCGACGGCCCGCTTCAAGGTGACGTACAGCGCGCCGCTGCCGGACTTCGCGACCTGGCGCGCCACGCGCGCAGGCGCCGGCTTCGACGTGCGCACCTTCGAAGTCCGCGCCAGGCCGCTGCAGCCCATCGCCGGCGCGCGGCCGGGCATGAGCGTGCTGGTCGACTGAGGCTGGGTGCCCGAAGCCACCATGAATCTTCACCACGCGCCCGGCGGCGTCCAGCTCGCACACGATGCCTGAGCCGGTGAGCCCCTTCACCCGCAGCCTGCGCCGCGAAGCCCGGCGCCTCGCCAGCCAGCCCTGGGAGCTGGCCATGGTGAGCTGGGTGCCGGCCCTGGCCGCCGCGCTGATGTGGTGGATCTTCTCGGCCGGCCTGCCGAACCGGCTGCCCATCGGCGTGCTGGACGAGGACCATTCGGCCATCTCCCGCCAGATCGAGCGCTTCCTGGAAGCCTCGCCGGGTCTGCAGGTGGCCGAGCGCTATGCCGACGCGGCCGAGATGGACCGTGCCCTGGTGGCCGGCCGCGTGCATGCGGCGGTGTGGATGCCGCGCGAGCTCTCGCGCGAGCTCAAGCAGGGCCGCGCCGGTCAGGTCGTGCTGCTGCACAACGCGCAGCGCGGCACCCATTCCAGCCTGATCCAGCGCGACGTGCGAACGGCCGTGGGCACGGTGTCGGCCGGCATCGAGCTGACGGCACGCGCCAAGCGCGGCGAATCGGCCCCGACGGCGCGGGCGCACCTGGACCCGGTGCGGGCCAACACGGTGGCGCTGTTCAACACCTCGAGCAACTACGAGCAGTTTCTGGGCGCGGCGCTGATCCCGGCGCTGCTGCACATCTTTGCCATGACCGCGGGTGCGTGGACGCTGGGCCGCGAGCTGCGCGACCGCAGCCTGGGCGAGTGGCTGGCGCCGGGTGTGGGTGCGAATGCGGGCACGGCGGCCGGCGCAAACTGGGGCGACGCAGCCGCGGCCCTGGCCGGCAAGCTGTTGCTGCCATGGGCATCGCTGTCGGTCGTCGGGTTGCTGGCGCTGCTGGGCCTCACGCTCGGACGGGGCTGGCACCCGGCCGGCTCGCTGCTGTGGGTGGGCGTGGCGCTGGTGCTGTTCCTGGGCCTGTCGGTGGCGATGGGCGCCTTCCTGGCGGCGCTGACGCGCTCGCTGCGCACGGCGCTCTCGGGCACGGGCTTCATCACCGCGCCGGCCTTCGCCTTCGGCGGCGTGGGCTTTCCGCTGGTGGCCATGCCTGCCGCCGCGCGCGCCTGGGCGCTGGCCTTGCCGTACACGCACTACGCCCGCGTGCAGATCGAGCAGTTGCAGATGGGCGCGCCGCTGGCCTATTCGATGGCCACGCCGCTGTGGATGGCGGTGGCCGCAACGGCCCTCCTGGCCGCCAGCGCCGGCCTGGTCGGCCGCGCGACCAAGGCGCCCGAGAGCTGGGGCAAGCGCTGATGACAGACGCACCGCACGCCGACCGCACCCGCCTGCGCTTCGCCGACGCCTGGCGCGCCACGGCCCTGGCCGTGCTGCGCGACCCGGGCGTGCTGCTGATCCTGCTGCTCGCGCCGGTGATCTACGGCTTCTTCTATCCCTGGCCCTACGGCACCGAGGCCGTGACGCGCGTGCCCGTCGCGGTGGTGGACCAGGACGGCAGCAACCTGTCGCGCCAGATCGTGCGCTTCGCGCAGGCCAGCCCGCGCATCGACGTGCGTCTGGTGACCGGCGACGAACAGGCGGCACGACAAGCCCTGTGGCGCGGCGAGATCGAGGGCTACGCGCTGCTGCCGCGCGACCTCAAGCGCGACGTGGTGCGCGGCGCGGCGGCGGGCGTGACCATCGAGGGCAACGGCGCCTATGCGCTGCTCAACAAGTCGGTGCTCTACGGCTTCTCGGAAGCGGTGGGCACGGTGTCGGCCGGCATCGAGATCCGCCGCCTGCAGGCGGCCGGCCAAAGCGCGCCGCAGGCCCAGGCCAGCCGCAGTCCGCTCAACACGCAGCTGGTGCCGCTGTTCAACCCGACCGAGGGCTACGGCAGCTATGTGGTGCCGGCCGTGGCGCTCTTGATCCTGCACCAGACGCTGCTGATGGGCTGCGCCATGCTGGCCGGCACCTGGGCCGAGGCCGACCGGCTGCGTGCGCGCCCCGCAGCCTGGCTGGGGCGCCTGGCGGCGCTGTCGGGCTTCGGGCTCATGACGGGGCTGTTCTTCTTCGGCTGGATCTTCGTGCTGCAGGACTATCCGCGCGGCGGCAATCCGCCGGCCGCCGCGCTGCTGCTGGCCTTCTATGTGCCCACGGTCTGTGCGCTGGGTCTGCTGCTGGGCTGCTGGTTTCGCGACCGGGAACGCGCGCTGCAGGTGATCCTGTTCAGCTCGCTGCCGCTGGCCTTCCTCTCGGGGTTCTCGTGGCCCAGCGAGGCGCTCCCTTTGCCGCTGCAATGGCTGGGCGGCTGGCTGCCCAGCACGGCGGGCATCCAGGCCTCGCTGCGGCTCAACCAGATGGGCGCGCCGCTGGCGGATGTGCTGCCCTGGCTGGGCAAGCTGGCTGTGGTGTTCGGCCTGGCGCTGGCGGGGCTGCTGTGGGCGGGGAGGCTGCGCGCCGGGCCATACCCGCGCGGTTGAGAATTTTTCTCATCGCGGGGGATACTGGCGGACTTTTCCTTCATCCACTCGACACTCGCCGCCATGAGCACCAGCACCCGCATCGAGAAAGACACCTTCGGTCCCATCGAGGTCCCTGCCGACCACCTGTGGGGCGCGCAGACGCAGCGCTCGCTGCAGAACTTCGACATCTCGGGCGAGCGCCAGCCGCTGGAGATCATCCAGGCGCTGGCCCTGGTGAAGCGGGCCTCGGCCGTGGTCAACCAGCAGCTGGGCCTGCAGGACGCCAAGAAGACCGATGCCATCGTGGCCGCCGCCGACGAGGTGCTGGCCGGCAAGCATCCGCATGAGTTCCCGCTGGTCGTATGGCAGACCGGCTCGGGCACGCAGACCAACATGAACGTCAACGAGGTGCTGGCCAACCGCGCGAGCGAGCTGCTGGGCGGTGCGCGCGGCGAAGGCCGCCTGGTGCACCCCAACGACGACGTCAACCGCAGCCAGTCGAGCAACGACGTCTTCCCCACCGCCATGCACGTCGCGGCCGTGCAGGCGCTCACGCACAAGCTGCTGCCGGCCATCGCCAAGCTGCGCGCCACGCTGGCGAAGAAGTCCGAGGACTTCATGGACATCGTGAAGATCGGCCGCACCCACCTGCAGGACGCCACGCCGCTGACGCTGGGCCAGGAGGTCTCGGGCTGGGTCGCCCAGTTGGACCAGAACGAACGCCATGTGCGCGCCGCCCTGCCCCACCTGTGCGAACTGGCCCTGGGTGGCACCGCGGTGGGCACGGGCCTGAACGCGCCCAAGGGCTATGCCGAAGGCGTGGCGGCCGAGCTGGCCCGCCTGACCGGCCTGCCCTTCGTCACGGCGCCGAGCAAGTTCGAGGTGATGGCCGCCTGCGACGCCTTCGTGCATGCGCATGGCGCGCTCAAGACGCTGGCGGCCAGCATGAACAAGATCGCCAACGACGTGCGCTGGCTGGCGAGCGGCCCGCGCAGCGGCATCGGCGAGCTGAGCATTCCCGAGAACGAGCCGGGCTCGTCGATCATGCCCGGCAAGGTCAACCCGACGCAGAGCGAGGCCGTGACCATGCTGGCCGCGCAGGTGATGGGCAACGACGTGGCCATCAACATCGGCGGCATGTCCGGCAACTTCGAGCTGAACGTGTTCCGCCCCATGGTGGCCCACAACTTCCTGCAGAGCGTGCGCCTGCTGGCCGACGGCATCGTGAGCTTCAACGACCACTGCGCCGTGGGCATCGAGCCCAACCGCGACCGCATCGCCGAGCTGGTGAGCCGCTCGCTGATGCTGGTGACCGCGCTGAACACGCACATCGGCTACGACAAGGCGGCCTACATCGCCAAGAAGGCGCACAAGGAAGGCAGCAGCCTGCGCGAGGCGGCCATCGCCTCGGGGCACCTGACGGGCGAGCAGTTCGACCAGTGGGTCATCCCCGAGAACATGACCGGCCGCTGAGCGCCCGCATTCGCCTGCAGGAGCCCTCCATTTGAGCGACCGCCGCCAGGACGCCGACATGGCGCCGACCGACGTCCCGACGCCTGGCGCACCGCGACGCGCCAAGGCCTGGCCGCTCATGGCCCTCGTCGCCATCGCGACCGGCTTCGTGGTGCTGGGCCACGATGGGCGGCGGGTCGCGCAGATGCTGGTGCTGCTGCTGCCCGCGCTGGCCTGGATGGCCTGGCCGGTGCGCAGCACGGCGGTGCACCGCGCCCGGCGGGTGGCGGTGCTGGCGGCGGTGATGGCCTTCGCGGCCGATGGCGTGGTGCGGGCCTACCTGCTCGACACCTACCAGTCCGCGCCCGACGGCGCTGTGGTGCTGGGCGCGCTGGCCAACACCAATGCGCGCGAAAGTGGCGAGTACCTGCAGATGCACTGGCGCACGGCCGCGCTGTGGTGCGCGGTGATGGGGGCCGCGGGCTATGCCGTGTGGCGGCTGACGGCCTACGGGCGGCGACGCCGCATCGCCACGGCCGCCGGAGCGCCACGCGATGCCGCCGATGGCGGTGCAGCAGGCACGCCGGTCGAGATCGAGGTCGCGCCCCACCGCGCCTGGCTGGCCCTGCTGGTGGTGGCCTTCGCCTTCGGTGCACTGGCCCATGCCAGCAAGCCCTGGCGGCGGCTGCATCCGGTGGTCTTCTGGACGCAGTGGGTCGACGATGCGGGCGACCTGCGCACCGCCTGGGCCGACCAGCAGCGCATGCGCGACGCCGCCCTGCAGCACGCCCATGCGGCGGCGCCACAGGTGACGCGCGCAGGGCCATCGACGGTGGTGCTGGTCATCACCGACAGCATCAACCGCGACAACCTGGGGCTTTACGGCTACGGTCGCAACACCACGCCGCGCCTGGCGGCCGCGCAGCGGCGCGAGCCGCAGCAGATGACGGTGCTGCGCCATGCCTGGTCGGTGGACGCGAGCACGCTGCCGGCCATGGCCAACATGATGCGATTCGGCCAGCCCACGGCGGCCGACGCGCAGCACCTGCTGCCGCTGGCGCGCGCCGCCGGCTACAAGGTCTGGTGGATGAGCAACCACGACGACGTGGCCATCGAGCAGCAGCATGCGCGCCTCGCCGACGAGGTCGAGATCGTCAACCGCGTGCCGGGGCGCGCCAGTGCCTCGCTCGATGGCGAACTGCTCGACTGCGTGCAGGAAGCCCTGGCCGACCCGGCCGAGCGCAAGCTGATCGTGGTGCACCTGCTGGGCGCCCATCCGCATTACCGGCTGCGCTTTCCGGGCACGCAGGACAACCCCTTCGACGACACGGTGGACGCGGTCGAGTCGGGCCTGATCGCCAAGGGCCGCCCGGCGTGGGTGCGGCGCTTCCGCCAGGACTACGACAACGCCCTGCTGTACCACGACTTCGTGGTCGCCGAGACGCTGCAGCTCACGCGCACCGTGGGGCGCCTGGCCGAGTACCGGGCCTGGGTCTACGTCTCGGACCATGGCCAGGAGGTGGGCCACGGCAGCGACCATGTGGGCCACAGCCCGAGCACGGCCTCGGGGTACCGCATTCCGGCCATCGTGTGGCGCAACCAGGTGCCGGCCGATGTGCCATCGGTGGCCGAACGTCCCTTCCGCGCGGACTGGCTGGGGTGGACGATGGCCGACCTGCTGGCCCTGCAGTGGAAGGGCCAGGTCGCCGGGCGCGACGTTCTGGCGGACGACTACCGGTGGGAGGCGCCGGTGCTGCCGGTGAAGGTGCGGTCGTATCTGGATTGAGATCGTCGCTGCTGCTTCGGCGATGCTTCGGGGTGCGCGGTGGTGTCGGGCTCAGGGTGCGCGGGCTCATACGGGGTCGGTCGGCCCTGCGGTCCGACTCCGCTGCGGTGCTCGGACAGACGGGCCGCGGCAGAACTCGCTACGCGCTTCGCGCTGCGCTCAAACAACCGCCGCGAATCAGTTCACGAAGCAGGCCTGTCCTCCGGCAGGCCTGCAGCCCGTCCATCCTCCGCTCCTCGCCGACCCCGAAATCGCCCGCGCACCCTGAGCCCGCCACCACCGCGTGGAAACGATCGTTGAATACCGAGCGTGCCCGCTTCTCCCTGGCTCCCTGGCTCCCTGCCTCCCTGCCTCCCTGGCAGTTCGATGTACCGCTACGGTCAGTTCGGCATGTCGCCGGTGCCGGCCGATCACCCGCGACGCAGGCCCTGGTGCCGGTGAGGGCGTGGCGGCGCGCCTGTGGGGCGCCGAGGAGCGCAGGGCGGACGGGCTGCGGGCCTGCCGAAGGACAGGCCCGCTTCGTGAACTGACTCGCGGCAGTTGTTTGAGCGCTGGAGTGAACCCCTGGGGCTGGACCACAGAGGTGGCACAGAACTAAGCCGCTTGCCGGGCGAGTTGATCTTCGAATTCGTTGGGTGGGACGTAGCCCAGCGCCGAGTGCAGTCGGGTGGCGTTGTAGACCTGGTCAATGAACTGAGGCAGGTGGCTGACGACGTCCTGGAAGTCTT
>NZ_JAGOPN010000006.1 GCF_017991995.1 Pseudacidovorax sp.
ACTCAGGGTGTCGGTCGGTAGGGTCTGAAGCTACCGCCGATGCCTGTCGATGTCCCTACATCCCGGCTCCTCGCCCTTTCTTACGGTTTGGTTGATGGAAACCAAACCATACAAGCCTGTCGAAGCCCCGCGCGGGCGCTGCGTCGCACCGGTCAGGGCGGGTCGGACGTTGGCGCCGCGCGCCGTCATGCCCTTCGACAAGCTCAGGGCGAACGGACTCGGAGGCCGCCGGCGGCAAATCCGGCCGTTCGGGACCACCGTCGAGGCGGGGGATGGCGGTGTGCGTGCGGAGGTGCCATTCGCGGCGCCGTGCAGTGCCCAAAGCACGTCGGTGGAGAGCGAGCACCCGTGTGGTGAGGCAAGCCGGTCAGCGCGAGCGTGCACCGGGAGCGCGCATGCCGACGTCCTCCGCCGGGTTAGCGGTACACCGCTGGTGCGCCCCGACATAGCGCGCCGCACCGAGCTGCTCTGCCCTCGGCTCGGCTCGGCTCGGCTCGGCTCGGCTCGGCTCGGCATCACCATATCCATGGCCATAACCATCGCCATACCGATGCCACCGGCCGATCGCTGAGGCAGACCCCGCAGCGCCCCCGATCGCATACCCCCGCGTCTCGATCTTTACGCCGTTTTGATACGGCACCGGCCAGTCTCTACACCGTCTTGAGGCGCCCCTTCAGACACTGCCAGCCATCGTCTTTTCGATGACTGGAGTGAGAAATGGACATCGTCTGGCTCGTCGCCATCGCCGCCCTGTGGGCCGGCATGGTGGCGCTGGTGTATGCGCTGGCCGCCATGGAGCGGCCGAACGGGAGCCGGCCATGATGTCGCTCGCCGCCCTCTACGGACTGGCCGGCACGCTGGCCGCCCTGCTGCTGGCCTACCTGGTCTATGCACTGATCCGGGCGGAGGACTTCTGATGACCGCCTCCGCCTGGACCCTCCTGGCCGTCTTCCTCGGCCTGCTGCTGCTCCTCGCCTGGCCGCTGGGCCGCTGGCTCGCCGCGCTCTGCGAAGGCCGCATGCCGCGCTGGATCGCACGCGTCGAAGCCCCGCTCTACCGCCTGGCCGGCGTCGAGCCCAATGCCTCGATGGGTTGGATGAGCTACGCCCTCGCCCTGCTCGCCTTCAATGCCCTGGGCGCCCTGGTCGTCTACGGCCTGCAACGCCTGCAGGCCCTGCTGCCGCTCAACCCGGCCGGTCTGCCGGCCGTCTCGGGCGACTCGGCCTTCAACACCGCACTCAGCTTCGCCACCAACACCAACTGGCAGGGCTACGCCGGCGAGAGCACCATGAGCTACCTCACGCAGATGCTGGCGCTGACGGTGCAGAACTTCCTCTCGGCGGCGACCGGCATCGCCGTGGCCTTCGCGCTGATCCGCGGCTTCGCGGCCCGCGGCGAGGCGGGCCGCCGCAGCGCCCGCTTCGGCGCCATCGGCAATGCCTGGGCCGATCTCACGCGGCTCACGCTGTGGCTGCTGCTGCCGATCGCCTTCGTACTGGCACTCGTCTTCGTCAGCCAGGGCACGATCCAGAACTTCGACGGCTACAAGACCGTCACGACGATCGAGGCGACCGTCTACCAAGACCCGCAGAACGGCCCCGACGGCCAGCCGCTGAAGGACGCCGCCGGCAATCCCGTCACCAAGGAAGCCACCACGCAGTCGCAGACCCTGCCCATGGGCCCCGTCGCCTCGCAGGAGGCCATCAAGATGCTGGGCACCAATGGCGGCGGCTACTTCAACGCCAACTCGGCCCATCCCTTCGAGAACCCGACGGCGCTGACCAACCTGCTGCAGATGCTGGCCATCTTCGCCATCCCGGCAGCGCTGTGCCTGGCCTTCGGCCAGGTGGTGGGCGACCGGCGCCAGGGTTGGGCGATCCTGGGTGCGATGACGGCGATCTTCGTCGTCGGCGTGATCGTCGCCACGGGCGCCGAGCAGGCCGGCAACCCACTGCTGGCCGCCCTGGGCGTGGACCCGTCGGCCGGCAACTGGGAGGGCAAGGACCTGCGCTTCGGCATCGCCGCCTCGGCCCTGTTCGCCGTGGTCACGACGGCGGCCTCATGCGGCGCGGTGATCGCCATGCACGACTCGCTCACACCGCTGGGCGGGCTGGTCACGCTGGTCATGATGCAACTGGGCGAGGTGGTGTTCGGCGGCGTGGGCTCGGGCCTGTACGGCATGCTGGTGTTCGCCATCCTGGCGGTGTTCATCGCCGGCCTCATGATCGGCCGCACGCCGGAGTACCTCGGCAAGAAGATCGAGGTCTACGAGATGAAGCTGATCGCCATCGCCATCCTGGTGACGCCCATCCTGGTGCTGCTGGGCACGGCCGTGGCGGTGAGCGTGGAGGCTGGCCGCGCCGGCATCGCCAACCCGGGGGCGCATGGCTTCTCGGAGATCCTGTACGCCTTCACCTCGGCCGCCAACAACAACGGCAGCGCCTTCGCCGGCCTCTCGGCCAACACGCCCTTCTACAACACGATGCTGGGCGTGGCCACCTGGCTGGGCCGCTTCGCCGTGATGGTGCCGGTGCTGGCCATTGCCGGCGCCCTGGCCGCCAAGCAGCGCCTGCCGGTGACGGCCGGCACGCTGCCCACCCATGGACCGCTGTTCGTGGTGCTGCTGATCGGCACGGTGCTGCTCGTCGGCCTGCTCAACTATGTGCCGGCGCTGGCCCTGGGCCCCATCGTCGAGCAACTGATGCTCTGGAAGTAAGGAGCGCCCCATGAACAACAACACGCTTTCCCTGTTCGACGGCGCGCTGGTGCGCCCCGCGCTCGTCGCGTCCTTCACCAAGATGAGCCCGCGCGTGCAGTGGCGCAACCCGGTGATGTTCGTCGTCTACGTCGGCAGCATCCTGACCACGCTCTTGTGGGTGCACAGCCTCAACTTTCCCGGCGACACCGGCATGCGGCCCGGCTTCATCCTCGCGGTCTCGCTGTGGCTGTGGTTCACCGTGCTCTTCGCCAACTTTGCCGAGGCGCTGGCCGAAGGCCGCAGCAAGGCGCAGGCCGCCTCGCTGCGTAGCCTGCGCAAGGACAGCTGGGCGAAGAAGCTCGAAGGCGCGCCACGCGAGATGGCGCGGCTGGCCGAGCAGCTGGCCCGCGTGCGTGCCGAGGGCACGGCGCCCGAGCCCGCCACGGCCAATTCCACCAGCGCCATCTGGCGACCCGAGCGCGCCACCAACCTGCGCAAGGGTGACGTGGTGCTGGTCGAGGTCGGCGACATGATTCCGCTGGACGGCGAGGTCATCGAAGGCGTGGCCTCGGTGGACGAATCGGCCATCACCGGCGAATCGGCGCCGGTGGTGCGCGAGTCCGGCGGCGACTTCTCCTCCGTCACCGGCGGCACCCGCGTGCTGTCGGACTGGCTGGTGGTGCGCATCGGCGTCAACCCGGGCGAGTCCTTCCTGGACCGCATGATCGGCATGGTGGAAGGCGCCAAGCGCGCCCGCACGCCCAACGAGATCGCGCTGACCATCCTGCTGGTGGCGCTGACGCTGGTCTTCCTGATGGTGACGGTGACGCTGCTGCCCTATTCGCTCTTCAGCGTGCAGGCGGCGGGCACCGGCACGGTGGTGTCCATCACCGCGCTGGTGGCGCTGCTGGTGTGCCTGATCCCGACCACCATCGGCGGCCTGCTGTCGGCCGTGGGCGTGGCCGGCATGAGCCGCATGATGCAGGCCAACGTGATCGCCACCTCGGGCCGCGCCGTCGAGGCCGCGGGCGACGTGGACGTGCTGCTGCTGGACAAGACCGGCACCATCACCCACGGCAACCGCCAGGCCTCGGCCTTCCTGCCGGCGCCGGGCGTGAACAAGGCGCGCCTGGCCCATGCGGCGCAACTGGCCTCGCTGGCCGACGAGACGCCCGAGGGCCGCAGCATCGTCGAGCTGGCCCGCCGCGAGGGCGTGGACGTCGCGCCCGTCGACGGCGCCGTCTTCGTGCCCTTCACCGCCCAGACGCGCATGAGCGGCGCCGACCTGCCCGCCGCCGCGCTGGACCTGGCGGGCGACCCCGTGCCGCTGCGCAAGGGCGCGGTGGAGGCCGTGCGCCGCCATGTCGAGACCCTGCGCGGCACCATGCCGCCCGAGCTGCTGCGTGCCGCCGACGAGGTGGCCCGCCGCGGCAGCACGCCGCTGGCGGTGGCCGAGGGCGCCCGCGTGCTGGGCATCGTGGAGCTCAAGGACATCGTCAAGACCGGCATCCGCGAGCGCTTCGCGCAGCTGCGGCGCATGGGCATCCGCACGGTGATGATCACGGGCGACAACAAGCTCACCGCCGCCGCCATCGCCGCAGAGGCGGGCGTGGACGACTTCCTGGCCGAGGCCACACCCGAGGACAAGCTCAAGCTGATCCGCCAGTACCAGTCCGATGGCCGGCTGGTGGCCATGACGGGCGACGGCACCAACGACGCGCCCGCCCTGGCCCAGGCCGACGTGGCGGTGGCCATGGGCAGCGGCACGCAGGCCGCCAAGGAGGCCGGCAACATGGTCGACCTGGACTCCAACCCCACCAAGCTGCTGGAGGTGGTGGAGACCGGCAAGGCCCTCTTGATGACGCGCGGCGCGCTCACCACCTTCAGCATCGCCAACGACGTGGCGAAGTACTTCGCCATCATCCCGGCCATCTTCGTGAGCACCTATCCGCAGCTGGCGGCGCTCAACGTGATGCGGCTGGAAAGCCCCTCCTCGGCCATCCTGAGCGCGGTGATCTTCAACGCGCTGATCATCGTCTTCCTCATCCCGCTGGCGCTCAAGGGCGTGCGATACCGGCCCATCGGCGCCGCCGCGCTGCTGCGCCGCAACCTGGCCATCTACGGCCTGGGCGGCCTGCTGGTGCCCTTCGTCGGCATCAAGCTCATCGACCTGCTGCTGGCCGCGGTCGGCCTGGTCTGAACCCGTGGAGATCTTCACCATGACGAAGCAAAACCTCGTGCGGCCCTGCCTGGTGCTGTTCACCGCCCTGAGCGTGATCACCGGCGTGGTCTATCCCCTGGCCGTGACCGGCGTGGCCGGCGCGCTGTTCCCGAAGCAGGCCGCCGGCAGCCTGGTGGAGCAAAACGGCAAGGCCGTGGGCTCGGCCCTCATCGGCCAGAACTTCAGCGACCCCGGCCATTTCTGGGGCCGGCCCTCGGCCACCGCGCCGCAGCCCTACAACGGCAGCGGCTCCTCGGGCTCCAACCAGGGGCCGCTCAACCCGGCGCTGACCGATGCCGTGAAGGCCCGCGTCGAGGCCCTGCGCGCCGCCGACCCGGGCAACACGGCGCCGGTGCCGGCCGACCTGGCGACGGCCTCGGCCAGCGGGCTCGATCCGCACATCAGCCCCGAGGCGGCGCGCTACCAAGCGGCACGGGTGGCGCGGGTGCGCGGCCTGAGCGCCATCCAGGTCCAGCAACTGATCGACGCGCAGGTGCAGCGGCCCGCGCTGCCCTTCCTGGGCGAGCCGACCGTCAATGTGCTGGCGCTCAACCTGGCGCTGGACGCGTTGGCCAAGCGCTGAGCGACGAGGCCATCCATGGGCTACGCCGCCTACCGTGAACATCCGGGCCGCCTGCTGCCCGTGCACCAGACGCGCTTCCAGGTCCTGGACGTGACGGTGCCCTGCACGGCCGCCTGCGGCATCCGCCGCGCCCTCGCCACCTGCCCCGACGCGGGCGTGCTGCGCTGCGAGCCGCTGCTGCATGAGCCGCCGACCGCGCGCCACGACGTGCTGCGCGTGCGGCTTGCCATCCGCCTGCCGGCGCTGCGCTACGCGCAGGTGCTGCACCTGCTGCTGGACACCTGCCCGACCGGCGAGATCGGCCGCCTGATCGGCTGGCGGGAACACCTCGACCGCTGCCGCCCGCGCCATGCTGGCTGACCTGCTGGCCGCCGGGCTGGCCTTCGCGGCCGTGCTGCTGCCGGCCGGGGTGGCTTGGTTGATCGTGCGCGGCTGCGAGCGCCATGCGCGCCGCCGCCGGCCGCACTGACACGGCCCACCGTTTCCGCCCTCCGTTTTTTCCTTTGCATCGACGATGCCTTCCCTCATGTCTTTTCGCGCTTCTTCCTTCTGCTTTCTCGGTACAGGCCTGATCGCCTTCGCCGCCCATGCCCAGTCCGAGACGCCGACGCCCGCCGCCGCACAGGCGCCCTCGCTCATCACTGCGAACATCTCGCTGACCACCAACTACAAGTTCCGTGGCCAGGACCAGGACGCGCTGGGCAACAACGGCTTCTACAAGACCAGCGCCGTCAAGCCCGCCGTCCAGGGCGGCTTCGACTACGCCCACGAGAGCGGCTTCTACGTCGGCAACTGGAACTCGAGCGTGAACTGGCTGGCGGGCAACTCCATCGAGAGCGACATCTACGGCGGCTACAAGTTCAAGGCCGGCCCCTTCGACCTCGACTTCGGTGTCCTGACCTACATCTATCCCGGCAACCGCACCGGCAACACCACCGAGCTGTACGGCGCCGCCACCTGGAGTGACGAGGCCATCGGCGCCTTCACCGTCAAGTATTCCAGCACCGTCTCCAAGGACTACTTCGGCTTCGCCAGCAACCGCACCACCGGCTGGAAGGGCCGCGGCACCGGCTACCTGAACATCGCGTACAGCAAGGAAATCTTCCCGAAGGTGACGCTGAAGGCCGCCGTCGGCTACACCGCCCTGTCCAGCGACATCCGTCGCAACACGCCCTACAAGAGCTACGTGGACTACAACGTGGGCGCCACCTACGACTTCGGCGGCGGCCTGAGCCTGACCGGCGCCATCGTCGGCGCCAACAAGAAGGACGCCTACCAAGCCACCACCGGCCAGCTCGTGCTGCCCGCCGGCACCTTCACGACCAGCGAGTCGCCCAACAAGGCACGCTTCATCGCCACGCTGACCAAGACCTTCTAAGGTCGGCCAGCCCGCTGCTAACCTGCCGACCCGATGACCGAGCGCGAACGCCCCGACCCCGACGCCCTGCTGGCCCAGATGCAGGCCGAGGATGGGCGCGCCCGCCGGGGCCGGCTGCGCATCTACTTCGGCGCCAACGCCGGCGTGGGCAAGACCTGGTCCATGCTCAGCGCCGCCCAGCGCGAGCGCGCCGCGGGCCGCGATGTGGTGGTCGGCGTGGTCGAGACCCACGGCCGCGCCGAGACCGCCGCGCTGCTCCACGGCCTGGAGCAGTTGCCACTGCGCCAGACGCCGCACCGCGGCCATGTGCTGCGCGAGTTCGACCTGGACGCCGCCCTGGCGCGTCGCCCGCAGTTGCTGCTGGTGGACGAGCTGGCCCACAGCAACGCCCCCGGCTCGCGCCACGGCAAGCGCTGGCAGGACGTGCAGGAGCTGCTGGAGGCCGGCATCGAGGTCTGGACCGCCCTGAATGTGCAGCACCTGGAAAGCCTCAACGGCACGGTGGGCGCCATCACCGGCATCCGCGTGCACGAGACCGTGCCCGACGGCGTGCTGGACGAGGCCGACGAGGTGGTGCTGGTCGATGCCACACCCGACGAGCTGCTGGCCCGCCTGGCCGCCGGCAAGGTCTATGTGCCGCATCAGGCGCGGCAGGCGCAACAGAACTTCTTCCGCAAGGGCAACCTGATCGCGCTGCGCGAGATCGCCCTGCGCCGCACGGCCGAGCATGTGGAGGACGACGTGCGCGGCTGGCGGGTGGAGCAGTCCGGCGCCCGCGCCGACGGCCAGACGCCACCGGCCTGGAACACTTCGGGCGCGCTATTGGCGGCCATCGGCCCGGGCGAAGCGGCGGCCCACACGGTGCGTGTGGCGGCGCGCATGGCCGGCCAGCTCAACGTGCGCTGGCATGCAGCCTACGTGGAAACGGCGCGGCTCGCCCGCCTGCCCGCCGCCCGGCGCGACCAGGTGCTGGCCGCCCTGCACCTGGCCGAGGAGCTGGGCGCCGAGACCGCCGTGCTCACCGATGAGGACGTGGCCGGCGCGCTGGCCGCGCAGGCGCGGCGCCTCAACTGCGCCACGCTGATCCTCGGCCCTGCGGCCGGCAGCGCGGACGCGCCCGCCTGGGACCGCTGGCTGGCCCGCATCCGCCGGCCGCTGGCCGAGCGGCTGGGTCGCCGCGCGCCCGACCTGGACCTGGTCTGCGTGGGCCGCGCCGACAGCGCCCGCCGCCTGGCCCGCTCGCCCGCCGGCCTGCGCCATGCGAGCACCGAGGACGAACCCGCCCGTGCGGCGGGGCCGTGGAAAGGGCTGGCCTGCGCCGCGGCCGTCTGCGTGGGCGTGACGCTGCTGGCCACGCCCCTGTCGGGCGTACTGGAGCTGTCGAACATCGTCATGCTCTACCTGCTGGGCGTGGTGGGCGTGGCCTGGCGCTTCGGCCGCACACCGGCGGCCTTCGGTGCGCTGCTCAACGTGCTGGCCTTCGACTTCTTCTTCGTGCAGCCCACCTTCTCCTTCGCGGTGAGCGACGTGCAGTACGTGCTGACCTTCGCCGTCATGCTGGGCGTGGGCCTGCTGGTGGGCCAGCTCACGGCAGGGCTGCGCTTCCAGGCCGCCGTGTCGGCCAGCCGGGCGCTGCGCACGCAGTCGCTGTTCGAGCTGACGCGCGACCTGTCGGCCGCGCTGGAGCGAACACAGGTGGCGGACATCGGCGCCGCCGCCGTGCAGCGGCATTTCGGCGGCGAGGCGCTGGTGCTCACCGCCGACGCGCAGGACCGGCTGCAGCCGCCGGCCGCCGCGCCCGCGGGCTTCGACTTCAGCGTGGCCGACTGGGCCTGGCAGCATGGCCAGAGCGCAGGCCTGGGCACCGGCACGCTGTCGGCCCAGCCCTGGCACTACGTGGCGCTCAAGGCACCGATGCGGGTGCGCGGCGTGCTGGCCCTGCGGCCGGCCGAGCCACGCTGGCTGCTCGTGCCCGAGCAGGCCCAGCAGCTGGAGACGCTGGCCCGCCAGATCGCCATCGCCGTGGAGCGGGTGCACTACGTGGAGGTGGCACAGCAGGCGGTCGTCGACATCGAATCCGAACGCCTGCGCAACGCACTCCTGGGCGCCCTGTCGCACGACGTGCGCACGCCGCTCACGGCGCTGATCGCGCTGGCCGAATCGCTGCAGCGCCTGCCCGGCGCCGATGCCTCGCCCGCCATCGGCGAGGCCACACAGGCCATCGTGGCGCAGGCCCGGGCGCTGAGCGCCCTGGTCAACAACCTGCTGGACATGGCGCGGCTCGAAAGCGGGGCGGCCGGCGGCGCTGTGAGCCTGCGGCGCGACTGGCAGTCGGTGGAGGAAGTGGTGGGCAGTGCCATCCGCGCCACGCGCTCCGTGCTGCCCGCGGGTGCCGTTCGCACGTCCCTGCCCGCCGACTTGCCGCTGGTCGAGTTCGACGCCGTGCTGCTCGAGCGCGTGCTGGTCAACCTGCTGGAGAACGCGGCCCGCTATGGCGCGCCGCCGGTGCTGATCTCGGCCCGCGCGCTGCCGCAGACGCTGCAGCTCACGGTGCGCGACCATGGCCCGGGCCTGCCCGCATCGCTGCAGGGCCAGCCGGACCCGCTCTTCGAGAAGTTCACCCGGGGCCATGCCGAGTCGGCCACGCCCGGCGTGGGCCTGGGCCTGGCCATCTGCAAGGCCATCGTGCAGGCCCATGGCGGACAGATCCATGCGGCCGATGCGGTGCCGGACGAGGCCGGCGGCGGCGCAGAATTCACCGTCGTGCTGCCGCGGCGCGACCCACCCGCCGCGCCCGCCTGAACCCTTCCGCCATGCCTGTCGCCGCCCCGCCCGCTTCCACCCCCAGCCCCACTGCCGTCGTCATCGAGGACGAGCCGCAGATCCGCCGCTTCGTGCGCGGCGCGCTGGAGGCCGAGGGCTGGCAGGTGCACGAGGCCGGTGATCTGCGCGAGGGACTGGCCATGGCCGGCACCCGCCAGCCCGACCTGCTGGTGCTGGACCTGGGCCTGCCCGATGGCGATGGCGTCACGCTGATCCGCGACGTGCGCGGCTGGTCGGGCGTGCCGATCATCGTGCTCTCGGCCCGCAGCGACGAGGCCGACAAGATCGCCGCACTGGACGCCGGCGCCGACGACTACCTCACCAAGCCCTTCGGCACCGGCGAGCTGCTGGCGCGCGTGCGGGCCAACCTGCGCCGGCCCCGCGCGGTGGGCGAGACGCCGGCCGATCCCGTGTTCCGTTTCGGCGAGGGCGAAGGTGCGGTCGAAGTCGACCGCCTGGCGCGACAGGTGCGCCGCAACGGGCAATTGCTGCACCTCACGCCCACCGAATACCGCCTGCTGTGCACGCTGATCGCCAATGCCGGCCGCGTGCTGACCCATCGCCAGCTGCTGCGTGAGGTATGGGGCCCATCGCATGCCGAACAGAGCCACTACCTGCGCGTCTACATGGGCCATCTGCGGCAGAAGCTGGAGCTGGACCCGGCCCAACCGCGGCACCTGTTGACAGAGACCGGCGTGGGCTACCGGCTGGTGCTGCAGCCAGGCTAATGCCAATTCGGCCCGGGCGGACGTGGGACAGGCCGCACACGCGACACCGGCAGGCGCGGTCAGGAACGCAAACGCGGCCGGGCTATCATGATTGGCTGGGTGCGAGGCGCAGACGGGCGCCACGCAGGAGTCGCGAAGGTCGGGCCGCCTCGCGGATTGCTCCTGGAGATCCGTCCCATGCATCGGACCGTCGCCCCCCACGCCCTTCCGCGCGCACAGCGCATCGCCCAACGCGCCTTTGCGGCCTTCGAACGCTTTCTCCACATCGAAGCCGTCAGCGGCATCGTGCTGCTGGCTGCGGCCGCCTTCGCCCTGCTGTGGGCCAACTCGGAATGGCGGGACAGCTACGACGCGCTGTGGCACCTGCCCGTGGGCGTGGCCGTCGGTGCCTGGTCAGCGGCGCCCTCGCTGCACTTCTGGATCAACGACGGCCTGATGACGCTGTTCTTCCTGGTCGTAGGCATGGAGATCCGCCGCGAGATCCACGAAGGCGCGCTCTCCAACCTGCGGCAGGCGCTGCTGCCCATCGGCGCCGCGCTGGGCGGCGTGGCCGTTCCGGCGCTGCTGTATCTGGCGCTCAACCACGACCCGGTGCGGCAATCCGGCTGGGCCGTGCCCACGGCCACCGACATCGCTTTCGCCGTCGGCGTGCTCGCCCTGCTGGGGCGCGGCATTCCGGGCAACGTGCGCGTCTTCCTGCTGGCCCTGGCCATCATCGACGACGTGATCGCGGTGCTGATCATCGCCCTCTTCTACTCCGGCGGACTGGCGCCGGCCGGCTTCGCGGTGGCGGCCATTGGGGTGCTGATGGTGCTGGGCCTGCAGCGCATCGGTGCCGGCTCGGCCTGGGCCTATGTGCTGCCGGGCGCGGTGCTGTGGGGCGGCATCCTGATGACCGGCGCGCACCCGACCCTGGCCGGCGTGGTGCTGGGCCTGATGACGCCCGTGCGTCCCGGCCGCCTGGGCCAGCCGGCGCAGGCGCTGATCGACGAGGCGGCGGCCCGGCTGCGCAGCGCGGCCGCCGATGCGCGCCTGGGCGCCGCGCCGGCCGCGCTGCTGCATCCGCGGCGCCAGCTGCTGCAGGCCCAGCGCGAGCTCGTGCCGCCGGTCTCGCGCGTGCAGATGACGCTGCATCCCTGGGTCGCCTTCGGCGTGATGCCCATCTTCGCGCTGGCCAATGCCGGCGTGCACCTGGGCGGTGGCGGCGGCGATGCCGGCGCGGCGGTCTGGGTGATGGCGGGGGTGATGGTGGCCCTGGTGGCCGGCAAGCCGCTGGGCGTCGTCGGCGCGAGCTGGCTCATGGTGCGCAGCGGCCTGTGCCGGCTGCCGCCTGGCGTGGACTGGGGCGGCATCTGGCTGGTGGGCCTGCTGGCCGGCATCGGCTTCACCATGTCCATCTTCATCGCCATGCTGGCCTTTGCAGACCCAGACCTGCTGGCCGCCGCCAAGCTGGGCGTGCTGGGTGCCTCGGTGGTGGCGGCCGTGCTGGGGCTGGGCTGGGGCGCGGTGTATCGTCGCCGCGCAGCGCGGACGGACGCCGTGCCGCACGACCTTTCCCACCCCTCCCTGGCCGACGACCGCCCATGATGACCACCCTGCCCGGCCCTGACGGCCACGAACGCTGCCGCTGGTGCGCCGCCACGCCACAGTACGGCGCCTACCACGACGACGAATGGGGCTACCCCGTGGCCGACGACCGGCGCCTCTTCGAGAAGCTGTGCCTGGAAGGCTTCCAGTCCGGCCTGAGCTGGCTGACCATCCTGAACAAGCGCGAGAACTTCCGCGCCGCCTTCCACGGCTTCGACATCGCGCGCGTGGCCGCCTTCGGCGAGTCGGATGTCGAGCGGCTGCTGCAGGACGCGGGCATCGTGCGCCACCGCGGCAAGATCGAGGCGGCCATCCACAACGCCCGCTGCGCGCAGGAACTCATCGCCCGTGAAGGCTCGCTGGCCGCCTATGTGTGGCGGCACGAGGTGCCGGCCGATCGCGGCGATGGCGTGACGGTGCGCGCCACCTCGCCCGCCTCCATCGCCATGTCCAAGGACCTCAAGAAGCGCGGCTGGAAGTTCGTCGGCCCCACCACGGTGTACGCATTCATGCAGGCGATGGGACTGGTCAACGACCATGCGGCGGGCTGCGCCTTCCGCGAGAAGGCGGTGCAGGCGCGGGCGCGCTTCCAGCCACCCACGGGCCGCGGCTGAACGGCTGCGGCTGAGCGCCGGCCGCGACGTCGCGTCGCCCTGTCCCGCCCGCAGGCGCGTGGTTTGATGAGGCGCTCAGTCGGCGGGCGGCGCGACCCCCAGTGCCTTGAGCCGCCGATAGAGGGTGCGTTCGCTCAGGCCCAGCTGCTGCGCCAGGGCCTTGCGGCTGAGGCCGCGGTCGGCGGCCAGGCGCTGCAGTTCGGCGTCGCTCGGGCCGGAGGCCCGGGGCGCGGCGGCGACTGCGCCTGTCGCCGATGCTGCACCCGCCCGGGTGGCGGCGAGGAGCGCATCCGGCAGGTGCTCCTCGCGCACCTCGCCGCCATCGGCCAGCAGCTTGGCGCGCTCGATCACGTTGCGCAGCTCGCGCACGTTGCCGGGCCAGGCGTAGCGCGCCAGCCGCGCCATGGCGGCCGCGTGGATGCGCCAGGCGTTCAGGGGCGACTCCTGCTGCAGCAGGGTCTGCACCAGCACCGGCAGGTCCTCCACCCGCTCGCGCAGCGGCGGCAGGTGGATGGGAAAGGTGCTCAGACGGAAGTACAGGTCCTTGCGGAAGCGGCCGGCCTGCATCATGGCCTCCAGCGGCAGATGGGTGGCGGCCACCAGGCGCACGTCCGCCCGCTGCATCTGCACGGCGCCCACGCGGCGGAAGGTGCCGCTTTCCAGCAGGCGCAGCAGCTTGACCTGCAGCGCGAGCGGCACGTCGCCGATCTCGTCCAGGAAGAGCGTGCCGCCCTCGGCCGTCTCGACGAGTCCGGCCTTGCGCGCATGAGCGCCCGTGAAGGCGCCCTTCTCGTAGCCAAAGAGCTCGCTCTCGAACAGCGTCTCGGTCAGGCCCGAGCAGTCCACGATGACGAATGGCCCCTGCGCGCGGTCGCTCGTCTCGTGCACGGCCCGGGCGAAGAGTTCCTTGCCC
Source organism: Pseudacidovorax sp. (assembly GCF_017991995.1). GTDB lineage: Bacteria > Pseudomonadota > Gammaproteobacteria > Burkholderiales > Burkholderiaceae_C > Xenophilus. The sequence goes on from NZ_JAGOPN010000006.1 coordinate 13,546, forward strand.
GTGCCCGATTCGCCCTGCAGCAGCACGGGCAGCCGCGAGGGCGCCACCCGCTGCACGGCCGAAAGGGCCTTGTTGAAGGCGGCCGAATGGCCGATGAGCCGCGCACGGCTGGCCTGGGGCGAGGCATGGCGCAGCGTGGTCAGCCGCTCCACATAGGCGGCGATGGTGCCGTCGGCGGCCAGGATGGGCCGCAGTTCCACATCCACATGCTCCGGGCCGCGCGGCGTGTGATGCACATGGAGCACGCGGTCGGGCGCGCGGGTGTCGCGGGCCTGCTTCATCGGGCAGTGCTCGCCCGACTGGTCGCAGGGGACGTCGTAGCCGTGCGAGACCCGGTAGCACTTCTGCCCGAGGAAGGGGCGCGCCTTGACGCCGAACTGCCGGCGATAGGCCGCGTTGCCCGCCAGGATGGTGTAGTCCGGGTCCATCACGATGGTGGGCACGGCGTCGTGCTCCAGGTAGTTGACCAGGCTGTCGATGGCGGGAGCGGCGGGCGCGGGCGACGGGGACATGGGGCATTCCTTGTGCAAGGCTGCCATTCTGGCGGTGCCAGGATGGCAGCTCAACTGCCATGACAGGCGCAGCCGCGCCATCGCGCCGTGTCACCCCGCGCAAGAAATTCTTTTATCTCCACCACTTGCGCGTTTTCCTCGGCGGGCGGCCGCGTGGCATGGATATTGGATTGATCCAGGGCAAACCATCTGCCAAGGAGACGCCATGCCATCCGCTGCCACCCTGCATATCGAGCATTTCTTCGACCCGGACACCTGGACGCTGAGCTATCTGGTGCTCGATCCCGCCACGTACCAATGTGCCCTGGTGGACAGCGTGCTCGGCTACGACCCCAAATCGGGCCGCACCTCCCACGCGCCCGCCGACCGCCTCATCGCCCGGGTTCGCGAGCTGGGCGCCACGGTGGCCTGGATCCTGGAAACGCATGTGCATGCCGACCACCTCACGGCCGCGCCCTAACTGCAGCAGCAACTGGGCGGGCGCATCGGCATCGGCAACCGCATCACGCGTGTGCAGCAGGTCTTCGGCGCACTGTTCAACGCGGGCGAAGGCTTCGCCAGCGACGGCCGGCAGTTCGACCACCTGTTCGAGGATGGCGAGGCCTTCCAGGTCGGCAAGTTGCAGGTGGAGGCCATGCACACGCCGGGCCACACGCCCGCCTGCATGACCTACGTCGTGCGTTCCGGCCCCGGCGAGGACGCCGACATCGCGGCCTTCGTGGGCGACACGCTGTTCATGCCCGACTACGGCACGGCCCGCTGCGACTTTCCGGGCGGGGATGCGCACACGCTGTTCCGCTCCATCCGCCGGGTGCTGGCCCTGCCGCCACGCACGCGGCTGTACATGTGCCACGACTACCAGCCCGGCGGCCGCCCGCTGCAGTGGGTGAGCACGGTGGCCGAGCAGCGCGCGCACAACGTCCATGTGCACGACGGCATCGACGAGGACCACTTCGTCGCCATGCGCCGGGCGCGGGACGCGACGCTGGCCATGCCGGTGCTGATCCTGCCCTCGGTGCAGGTCAACATGCGCGCCGGCCACCTGCCCGAGCCGGAGGCCGATGGCCGGCGCTACCTGAAGATCCCGGTGGATGCCCTCTGAGCACCACCGCCCGGACGCCCCCACCAGGAGACACGTCATGGACATCAGGACCCTGAACGCCGACATCGCCGTCGGCCCGCAGATCACGCCCGCCGACGTCGCCGCGCTGGCCGCCGCGGGCTACCGCGCGATCCTCTGCAACCGCCCGAACGGCGAAGGTGCCGACCAGCCCGGCTTCGCAGAGATCGCCCAGGCCGCGCAGGCTTGCGGCCTGCCGGTGCATCACCTGCCGGTCGAATCGGGCACGGTGCGCGACGAGGACGCCCAGGCCTTCGGCGTGCTGCTGGCCAGTCTGCCCAAGCCGGTGTTCGCCTACTGCCGAACGGGCACGCGCTCGGCCACGCTTTGGGCGCTGTCGCAGGCCACGAAGCTGCCGCTGCCCGAGATCCTGCAGCGCGCCCGCTCGGCCGGCTACGACCTGCAGGCCGTGGTCCGCCGCGTGGCCAACGGCGGCCAGACGCCCGGCGGTGCAATCGATGCCACGCACGACATCGTCATCGTGGGCGGCGGCGCCGCCGGCGCGGCCGTGGCGGCCAGCCTGCTTGCGCGCCGCCGCGACCTGGACATCGCCATCATCGACCCGGCCGAGGTGCACTACTACCAGCCCGGCTGGACCATGGTGGGCGCCGGCGTGTTCAAGCCCGAGGTGACGGCGCGCACCATGGCCTCGGTGCTGCCGCGCGGCGTGCGCTGGCTCAAGGGTGCCGTGGCCGCCTTCGAGTCCGAGCGCGACGCCGTCGTGCTCGACGGCTGCCGCGTCGTGCGCTACCGGCAGCTGGTGGTCTGCCCAGGGCTCAAGCTCGACTGGCAGGCCATTCCCGGCCTGCCCGAGACGCTGGGCCGCCATGGCGTGACCTCCAACTACCGCTACGACCTGGCGCCCTACACCTGGGAGCTGGTGCAGCGGCTGCGCGGCGGCAAGGCCGTCTTCACCCAGCCGCCCATGCCCATCAAGTGCGCGGGCGCGCCGCAGAAGGCGATGTACCTGTCGGCCGACCACTGGCGGCGCCAAGGCGTGCTGGACCAGGTCGACATCGATTTCTGCAATGCAGGCGCCGTGCTCTTCGGCGTGGCCGACTATGTGCCCGCGCTGATGGAATACATCGCGCCTACGGCGTGCACCTGAACTTCGGCCACCAGCTGGTGGCGGTGGACGGGCCGGCCCGGCGGGCCACCTTCATCCACACGCACACGGACGGTCGGAAGGAAGCCGTGCTGAAGGACTTCGACCTGCTGCATGTGGTGCCGCCACAGACCGCCCCCGACTTCGTGCGCGTGAGCCCGCTGGCCGATGCGGCCGGCTGGGTGGACGTGGACCCGGCCACGCTGCGCCACAAGCGCCATGCCAACGTCTTCGCGCTGGGCGACTGTGCCAACACCACCAACGCCAAGACTGCTGCCGCAACGCGCAAGCAGGCGCCGGTGGTGGCGCACAACCTGCTGGCTGCGCTGGGCCACGCCAAGGGCGAGGCGCGCTACGACGGCTACGGCTCCTGTCCGCTCACTGTGGAGCGCGGCAAGATCGTGCTGGCCGAATTCGTCTACGGCGGCAAGGTGGCGCCGACCTTTCCGAACTGGCTGATCGACGGTACGCGTCCATCGACGCTGGCCTGGTACCTGAAGGACCGGGTACTGCCGCCGATGTACTGGTCCGGCATGCTCAAGGGCCGCGAATGGCTGGCCGAGCCGGCCCTGACCGAGTGAGGGTGGCGCCATGACTGCCCTGCTCATCAGCCTGTCGATGGGCGCCGCCGTGGGCCTGGTGCTGGCCCTCAGCGGCGCGGGAGGCGGCATCCTGGCGGTGCCGCTGTTGGTCTTCGGCCTGCACCTGAGCATGGTGCAGGCGGCGCCGGTGGGCCTGATCGCGGTGGGGCTGGCCTCGGCCCTGGGGGCGGTGCTGGCGCTGCGCGAGGGCAAGGTGCGCTACCGCGCCGCGGCCATCATCGGCGTGACGGGCATGGCCTTCGCGCCGTTGGGCGTGATGCTGGCGCACCGGCTGCCCAATGCGCCGCTGATGGTGGGCTTCTCGCTGGTGCTGGCCTGGGTGGCGGTGCGCAGCATCCGGCAGTCGCTGGCGCCCGTGCCGGCCGGGCCTTCCGCGCCGTCTGCGCTGCAGGTGTGCCGGCTCGATCCGGTGCGTGGGCAGCTGCGGCTGGTGTCGCCCTGCGTTCTCGCGCTGGGCGCCACCGGCGCGCTCTCGGGCCTGCTGAGCGGGCTGCTGGGCGTGGGTGGCGGCTTCGTCATCGTGCCGATGCTGGGCGCCTTCTCCAATGTACCGATCCGCGGCATCGTCGCCACCTCGCTGGCCGTGATCGCACTGGTGTCGGTGGGCGGCGTGGCCGGCGCCGCCTCGCAGGGCGCCGTCGCCTGGGACGTGGCCCTGCCCTTCGCCGCCGGCGCCGTGCTGGCCTTGCTGGCCGGCCGCCGCCTGGGCGCGCGGCTGGCGGGGGCGCGACTGCAGCAGGCCTTCGGCGCAACGGCCGCCGCGGTCGCGGTGCTGGTGTTGCTGCGCGGGCTGGGGGTGTTGGCGCTGTAGGGAGGCCAGGAATCGCACCGCGGCAGCCGGCTGGCGCTGGGGTAGCCGGTGCGTGACTCTCAGCAGCGGCATGGACACCTATGGCGTTGCTGCGACGGTCGTCGCTGCGGCGCTCCGTCGAATGGATGAAGCCTTCGCGCCAAGCAGTCTCCGGCCGTGTGAGACTGGCACGATGAATCGCGCCTTGCTGCTTCTCGTACCCCTGACGGCGCTGGTCCTCACGGCGCCACCCGTGCACGCCCAAAAGGCGGTCTACAAATGCGTCACTCAGGGCAAAGTCCAATACAGCCACACGCCATGCGTCGGCGCCATCGAGATCGATGCCACCCCCACCCAGGGCGCCGACCGCTGGAGCGGCCAAAGCCGCAAGGGCCGGGACGTCCAGCGACTGGAATTCAACGAGCAGATGGGCCGGGCTGTGCGCCCCTTGACCGGCATGGACGATGCCCAATGGAAGACCGCCACCCACCGCCAGGCGCTCAGCCCTTCGGCCCGGCAGGAATGCGATCGACTGGACCCGATGCTGGCCGCGCAGAGAAGCCGGACGGACGCTGCGACAGTCGAAGAACGTGGCCGTGCCGATGTCCGCCTATGGCAGTTGAGACGCAGGTTCGCCGATCTCGACTGCTGAAGCCTAGCTTGCTGGCGGTGTCGGAGCATCCAGCGAAGCGGACGCGACCGCCTCGCCAACTCCTGAGTGCTGCGCGCCCCGCAGCGCCCGAACCGTGCAAGCAGCATGGGGGCACGATCAAGGTGCCATCGTGTCAGCAGGCCCGTACACCCTACGCTGGCCACAGCACGCCCACCGGCGGCGCGAGGCGCGAGTGGGCGCAGGAAGAGAAAAGTGGCGGTGCGGGGGCGGTGGGAAGACGTGAACCTGCGCGCCGGCACGATGCGCGTGCACCGGGCGCGTGCTGACCGAGGACAGGGCCCGCACCAAGACCACACCGCGAGCGGCTGGTGGAGCTCAACCACCGCGCTACATCGATGAGCGGTCGCAACGCCGCGCTTGGCTGCAAGCCCGGCTGGCGGCAGGTGTGCGCTATCGCCCGCCCAAGGAATGCCGCGACACCAGCGTCACCATCGCACTGATGGCAGGCGCGAATCCTGTCTGGGTGGCCATGCAGCATGGGCACTCTGTGCCGGTGATGATGCGCGACTACGCCAAGTGGATTCCGTCAGCCGACCGGGGTGCGAACCTGGCCGCGTTGAATGCGACGCTGGCCCGTTCGACGGAGGGCGCGGAGCCCCCGGATTGATCGATTTAGGACAAATTTGGGACTAGCGGCAGCAGCCGGCCAGCCAGAAATGAAAAAAGCCGTTGAAGATCAACGGCTTTCTATGCGAAGGGCTTGGCGGAAACGGAGGGATTCGAACCCTCGATGAGGCTCTACACCCCATACTCCCTTAGCAGGGGAGCACCTTCGGCCACTCGGTCACGTTTCCAGTGCGCTAGGCAGACCATGATTATGCCATCAAATCTGCCCCGTTCGACCCCGAAGGCCGCGCGTTGCGCATTAATTTGCAGGCTGGTCCAGGTCAAAGGCCTTGTGCAGCGCGCGCACGGCCAGTTCCATGTACTTCTCGTCGATCACGACCGAGGTCTTGATCTCGCTGGTGGAGATCATCTGGATGTTGATGCCCTCCTCGCTCAGCACGCGGAACATCTTGCTGGCCACGCCCACATGGCTGCGCATGCCGATGCCGACGATGCTGACCTTGCAGATCTTGGTGTCGCCCACGATGTCGGCCGCGCCCAGCGTGGGCAACACCTTGGTCTTGAGCAGGTCCACCGTGCGCGCAAACTCGGCGCGATTGACGGTGAAACTGAAGTCGGTCTTGCCGTCCTTGGAGAGGTTCTGGATGATCACATCCACCTCGATGTTGGCGTCGGCCACCGCGCCCAGGATGTGGTACGCGATGCCCGGCTTGTCGGGCACGCCCAGGACGGAGATCTTGGCTTCGTCGCGGCTGAAAGCGATGCCGGACACGACGGCTTGTTCCATGGTTTCGTCTTCCTCGAAGGTGATCAGAGTGCCCGACACGGCCTCTTCATTGATGTCGATGTCCCAGGGCGTGAAGCTGGAGAGCACGCGCAGCGGCACGCGGTACTTGCCGGCGAACTCCACCGAGCGGATCTGCAGCACCTTGGAGCCCAGGCTCGCCATCTCCAGCATCTCTTCGAAGCTGATCTTGGCCAGGCGGCGCGCATCGGGCTCGACGCGCGGGTCCGTCGTGTAGACGCCATCGACATCGGTGTAGATCAGGCATTCGTCCGCCTTCATGGCGGCGGCGATGGCCACGGCCGAGGTGTCGCTGCCGCCACGACCCAGCGTGGTGATGTTGCCCAGTTCGTCCACGCCTTGGAAGCCGGTGACGACGACCACGCGGCCCGCGTCCAAGTCGGCGCGTACGCGCTCGTCGTCGATGCGCTCGATGCGGGCCTTGGTGTAGCTGCTGTCGGTCTGCACGCCCATCTGCCAGCCGGTGTAGCTCACGGCCTCCACGCCTTCGCTTTGAAGCGCAATGGCCAGCAAGGCCGACGAGGCCTGCTCGCCGGTCGCGGCCAGCATGTCCAATTCGCGGTTGTAGGGCGTGGTGGGCTTGGCCGGGGCCAGTTCCTTGGCCAGGCCCAGCAGGCGGTTGGTCTCGCCACTCATGGCGCTGGGGACCACCACCATGCGATGGCCTGCGCGCGCCCATTTGGCGACGCGCTTGGCGACATTGCGGATGCGCTCGGTCGAGCCCATCGACGTGCCGCCGTACTTGTGAACGATCAATGCCATGGGTGAGATGTCGGAAGAAAAGTGAGTCGCCTGGTCGGCGTCGCCCGGGATGGCGGGCCTTCAGAGCGGCCTGCGCGGTGGCGGCCCGGATGCCATTCAGCGCGGGGGCTTCGGCAAGGGCGCGCCATTGTACCAACGCAGGGCGTCGCCTTCGCGCACCACCTGGCCGCTGCCGGCCTTGAGATGGATACGGTGGCCACGCGTGGTGCAGTCGGCGATCTGGTCCAGCAGTTCGTCGATCTGACGGGCCGCCGGCGCACGGCCGGCGGCCTGCGCCAGCCAGGCCCGCAATGCATTGGCCTGCCGGCTTCGCGGCAGCGCCTGCAGCGCGCGGATGCGGGGTGGCGTGCCCGTCTGGTCCAGGTCGGCACGGGCGATGTTGGCCAGCAGTTCCTGCGCCTGGGCTGCGTGCCGCGCACTGCGGGCGAAGGTTTCGCGGAACTGCGGGAAGGCGGCGGCCAGCGCGGGCAGCACCTGCTGGCGGATGCGGTTGCGCGTGTAGCGCGCATCGGCATTGGTGGGGTCGTCGACCCAGCTTTCGCCGCGGGCGCGCAGCCAGGCGCGCAGGGTGTCGGGCGGCAGGTCCAGGAAGGGCCGGTGCCAGCGCAGGCCGGCACGCTCGGCCATGCGCGGCATGGCGGCCAAGCCCGGCAGACCGGCACCGCGCGACAGGGCGAGGATCAGCGTCTCGATCTGGTCGTCGGCATGGTGACCCAGCACGATGTCCTGCACAGCGCGGGGCCCGTCGCCGGTCGGGGCAGGTTCCACGGCCTTGGCCTCACCCGACGCGTTCTGGACGAAGTCACCGTCCGCGCTGGCCAGCGCGGCAAGCGCCCGGTAGCGCCCCAGCCGCGCCACCTCTTCCGGGCTTTCGCCAGCCTGCGCTCGCGCGTCGATCCGGCCCACCCGCAACGGCACCTGCCAGCGTTCGCAAAGCGCGGCGCAATGGCGCTCGAAGATATCGGCCGCCGCCTGCAGCCCGTGATTGACGTGCAGCGCCACCACCTGGCCCGGCCAACGGCGCGCGCAGGCGACCAGCAGCGCCGTCGAGTCGGCACCGCCGCTCAAGGCGACGCCCAGCGGCAGGCGCGGCGTGAGCGCGGCGACGGCTGCCTCGACGCCACCCGGGGGAACCCCTGCCCCCCCTGGCGCTCCAACTGCGCTCATGGCCGCCGCATTCCCGCGCCGGCCGCACCCGGACCGAGGAGTTGCCGAATGTGGAAGTTGGGACGACTGTGGTGGGCGATGCGCAAGGAGCTCCTGCTGGCCTGGGCCGTCCTGCGCGACGGGCGCTCGCCGTGGGGCGCCAAGCTGGCCGTGCTCGCTGCGGCGGCGTACCTGATCAGCCCCCTGGACCTGATCACGGATGCCGTACCGTTGCTGGGCTGGCTGGACGACGGCATCGTGGTGTTCCTGCTGTTGCGGCTGTCGCAGAAGCTGCTGCCGCCCGGACTGAGCGAAGCGCTCAAAGCGCGCGGTGCAACACGTCGGCGGTGACGCGCACGGCCGCATGCATGAAAATGGGAGCCGCCCTGCTGCGCGTCAACTCGGAACTCAGCGCCCGGCGTCAACCTTCGTGTCGGCGAAGCGCCCGTAGCTCTGAATGCGGTCATAGCGACGTTCCAGCAGTTCGCGCGGCTTGAGGTCCACCACCTGGCGCACCGCCTCGGTCAGCGCGCGCTTGAGGAAGGACGCCATCTGCCGATGGTCGCGGTGCGCCCCGCCCACCGGTTCGTTGACGATCTTGTCGACCAGGCCCAGCGCCTTGAGGCGGTGCGCCGTGATGCCCAGCGCGTCCGCCGCGTCCTGCGCCCGGTCTGCGGTCTTCCAGAGGATGGAGGCGCAGCCCTCGGGGCTGATCACCGAATACACCGAGTACTGCAGCATCAGAACCTGATCCGCCACCGAGATGGCCAGGGCACCGCCGGAGCCGCCCTCGCCGATGATGGTGGTGAAGATCGGCACTTCGAGCTGCGCCATCTCGAAAATGTTGCGGCCGATGGCCTCGGACTGGCCGCGCTCCTCGGCATCGATGCCGGGATACGCACCCGGCGTATCGACGAAGGTGAAGACCGGTAGCTTGAACTTCTCGGCCGTCTTCATCAGGCGCAGCGCCTTGCGATAGCCCTCGGGCTTGCTCATGCCGAAGTTGCGCGCGGTGCGCTCCTTGGTGTCGCGGCCCTTCTGGTGGCCCAGCACCATGCAGGGCATGCCGTTGAAGCGCGCCAGACCGCCCACGATCGACAGGTCGTCCGCGAAATGCCGGTCGCCGTGCAACTCCACGAAGTCGGTGAACATCTCGTTCACATAGTCCAGCGTATACGGCCGCTCGGGGTGGCGCGCGATCTTGGTGATCTGCCAGGGCGTGAGGCTGCTGTAGATCTCCTTGGTCAGTTGCTGGCTCTTCTTGCCAAGTTGGTCGATCTCTTCCGAGATGTCGACTGCCGATTCGCTCTGCACATAGCGCAGTTCTTCGATCTTGCTTTCGAGTTCGGCAATGGGTTGCTCGAAGTCGAGGAAGCTACGTTTTGCCAAGATCTACTCCTGTGAAGTCAATAGGCCACGGGCAGGGGCTCGAGCGAGCGCCAAATGTACCAAGTGGCCACACTGCAATAAGGGGCCCAGGCGACGGCCACCTCGCGCGCATCGCTGCGGCTGACGGGGTCGCCCGAGAAATACTGCTGGCTGATGCCGGCGATGAGGCTGGCGTCGTCCAGCGGCAGGATGTTGGGGCGCAACAGATGGAAGATGAGGAACATCTCCGCCGTCCACCGGCCGATGCCGCGGATGGCCACGAGCTCCGCGATGATCATCTCGTCGGCCATGTCCTTCCAGGCGTCGACGTGCACGGTACCGCCGTCGAAGTGCAGCGCCAGGTCGACCAAGTACTCCACCTTGCGCGCCGAGAGGCCCGCGGCACGCATGTCGTCCACCTTCAGCTTGAGCACGTTCGCGGGCGTCATGCGGCGCGGCAGCTTTTCGAAGCGCTCCCACACCGATTGCGCCGCCTTCACCGAGATCTGCTGGCCCACGATGCTGCGCGCCAGCGTGGTGAAGGCGTCGCCGCGCGACTGAAGGCGTGCATCGCCGAATTGCGGGATCAGCCGGCGCATCACGCGGTCCTTCTTGACCAGGTGGCGGCAGGCCTCCTCCCAGTAGTCGGGCGTGATGAATTCCGGATCCTGCGGGCGCGGAGCAGCCATGGCCAGGGTTGCCGTCCTGTCCACCGATTACTGGGCCGCGGCCCAGGTGGTGCCCGTGGGACCGTCCTTGAGCACGACGCCCTGGGCGAGCAGATCGTTGCGGATGCGGTCGGCCTCGGCGAAGTTCTTGGCCGCCTTGGCCGCGGCGCGCTCCGCGATGCGCGCCTGGATGGCCGCGTCGTCAAGCCCCGCACCGGCCTGCAGGTAGGCACGCGGCTCGGTCTGCAGCAGGCCCAGCGTGCCGGCCAGCGCCTTGAGCAGGCCGGCCGTCTGTGCGGAACGGGTGCGGTTGGCCTCGGCAGCCAGTTCGAAGAGCACGGCGACCGCCTCGGGCGTGCCAAAGTCCTCGTCCATGGCGGCCTTGAAGCGTGCGGCATGGGGGTCTTGCCAATCGATCTCTGCCACCTCCACCGGCGGAACTCCGTCGAGTGCCGTATAGAGGCGGCGCAACGCGTTGCGCGCATCGTCCAAGTGCACGTCGCTGTAGTTGAGGTCGCTGCGGTAATGCGCGCGCACGATGAAGAAACGCAGCGTCTCGGCGTCGTACTTCTTCAGCACGTCGCGGATCGTGAAGAAGTTGCCCAGGCTCTTGGACATCTTCTCGTTGTCGATGTTGATGAAGCCGTTGTGCATCCACTTCATCGCGAAGGTCTTGCCCGTGGCGCCTTCGCTCTGCGCGATCTCGTTTTCGTGGTGCGGGAACTGAAGGTCGGCACCGCCGCCATGGATATCGAAGGTCTCGCCGAGCAGGTCGCAGGCCATGGCCGAGCATTCGATGTGCCAGCCGGGACGGCCGGTGCCGAAGGGGCTCTCCCACTTGGCCTCGGCGGGCTCGGTGGGCTTGGCACTCTTCCAGAGCACGGGGTCGAGCGGGTCTTCCTTGCCCTCGGCCACGGCCACGCGGTTGCCGGCGTGAAGCTCGTCGAGCGACTTGCCCGACAGCTTGCCGTAGCCCGGGAACTTGCGCACCGCATAGTTCACGTCGCCATCGGCCGAGCGATAGGCCAGGCCCTTGCGTTCCAGTGTCTCGATCATCGACAGCATCTGGGGGATGTAGTCTGTGGCGCGCGGGTCATGCGTGGGCCGCTCGACGCCCAGCGAGTCGGTGTCCTCGTACATCGCGTCGATCATCCGGCCAGTGAGGGCCTTGAGCGTTTCGCCGTTCTCCACTGCGCGGCGAATGATCTTGTCGTCGATGTCGGTGATGTTTCGCACGTAGGTCACGCGCCAGCCGCGGGCCTTGAACCAGCGCTGCACCACGTCGAAGGCGATCATCGAACGGGCATGACCCACGTGGCAGAAGTCGTAGACCGTGATGCCGCACACGTACATCCGTACATGGCCCGCCTCCAGCGGCGAAAATTCCTCCAGTGCACGCGTGAGCGTGTTGTAGATACGCAGGGTCATGGAAATCGGAATGGGCGCCGTTGAAAGGTGGCGCCGGCCTGGGGAGTCGATCATGCGCCGCCGCGGGCGCACTGCCAAGGGCTTCGGACAACCCGTGGCTACAATCCGGCAAGTATAAACGGCCCCTGCGCAGCGCCTTTTTCAGAGGCGGCTGCCGCATCCAACCACGCCGGGGCGCACTCGCGGTCCGGCCTCACTCGCTCCATGACGCACGCCGCATCCCCCGTCGCCCGTTCCCTGCTCCGCGCTGCCCTGGCCTGCCTGTTGGTCGCAGGGGCCGGCACGGCCCTGGCCGACGACTACGCCGACGTCAACGCGCTGCTGCGCGCGGGCAAGGCCGCAGAGGCGCTCGACAAGGCCGACCGCTACATCGCCGGCAATCCGCGCGACCCGCAGATGCGCTTCCTGCGCGGCGTGATCCTCAGCGAACAAGGCAAGCCGCAGGACGCGGCCGACACCTTCGTCAAGCTGACGCAGGACTATCCCGAACTGCCCGAGCCCTACAACAACCTGGCCGTCATCTACGCCGCCCAGGGCCAGCTCGACAAGGCGCGCGACGCGCTCGACAACGCCCTGCGCCTCAACCCCAACTACGCCGTCGCGCACGAAAACCTGGGCGATGTCTATGTGCGCCTGGCTGCGCGCCAGTACAACCGCGCGCAATCCTTCGCATCGACCAGTTCCAGCGTCGCGCCCAAGCTGGCGCTGGTGCGCCAGCTGGTGGACAGCACCGGCAATGCCGCCAACGGCAAGCTGCCCGCGGCCACGCCCGAGCAGCGGCGCATCGCGCGCTGATGCACCATCGGCGCCCGGCCGGAACCGCCGGGCCAACGGTCGCTCCTATCCCTTTCCGTGACCTCGCAGGGAGTTTTTGCGTGATGTTTTCCCGTTCCACCCTCTTCACCCGCCGCTGGCTGCTGGCCCTGGCTGCGGCCGCCACCGTACCCACTGCCGCCTGGAGCCAAGCCGCTGCGCCGCGCGTCAAGCTGGCCACCAGTGCTGGCGACATCGTGCTGCAGCTCGATCCGGCCAAGGCACCCAAGACCGTCGCCAATTTTCTGCAGTACGTGCAGGAGAAGCATTACGACGGCACCGTGTTCCACCGCGTCATCGACGGCTTCATGATCCAGGGCGGCGGCTTCACGCCCGACCTGCGCCAGAAGCCCACGCGTGCACCGATCGCGCTGGAGGCCGACAACGGACTGAAGAACGACCGTGGCACCATCGCCATGGCTCGCACCAGCGATCCGAACTCGGCCACGGCCCAGTTCTTCATCAACGTGAAGAACAACGACATGCTCAACGCGCCCAACCCGGACGGCCATGGCTACGCCGTGTTCGGCAAGGTGGTGTCGGGCATGGACGTGGTCGACAAGATCCGCGCCGTCCCCACCGGTGCCCAGGGCCCGATGCGCGACGTGCCGGTCGAGCCCGTCATCATCCGCAGCGCCACGGTGCTGAAGTAAGCCCGCCCCGCGAGCGCCCTCCCCTTTCTCCAGGAGCCCCCATGAGCAATCCCAAAGTCGAACTCTCCATCAAGGACCACGGTCCCATCGTCATCGAGCTGGACGCCGAGAAGGCACCCAAGACGGTCGAGAACTTCCTGGCCTACGTCGCCCAGGGCCATTACGACAACACCATCTTCCATCGCATCATCGACGGCTTCATGATCCAGGGCGGCGGCTTCGAGCCCGGCATGAAGCAGAAGCCCACGGGCGCCGAGATCACCAACGAGGCCAACAACGGCCTGAAGAACGACATGTACACCGTGGCCATGGCCCGCACCAGCGCGCCCCATTCCGCCACCGCGCAGTTCTTCATCAACGTCGCCAAGAACGACTTCCTCAACCACACCGCGCCGTCGCAGCAGGGCTGGGGCTATGCCGTATTCGGCAAGGTCGTCTCGGGCACCGAGATCGTCGACAAGCTGCGCAAGGTGAAGACGGGCCGCCGTGGCTTCCATGACGACGTGCCCGCGGACGACGTGGTGATCGAAAAGGCCACCGTTCTGGCCGAGTGATCGCAAGGCGGCATGCACGCAACCGGCCCGTACGCGGATCCCCTCGCCTGCATCGCGGCTGAGCGCCCCGCGCCTGATCGATGACCGCGCAGGCCGCCTTCACCGAATTCCTCGCGCCGCCCGAGTGGCGCACGGTCGACCTGCTGTCCGACCTGCACCTGCATCCTGCCGAGCCGCAGACCCTCCTGGCCTGGCGGCAGTACCTGCAGACCTCGCCGGCCGACGCCCTGTTCATCCTGGGCGACCTCTTCGAAGTCTGGGTGGGCGACGATTCCGCCTCCGAGCCCGGTTTCGAGGCCGACTGCGCCGCCTGGCTCAAGGAAGCGGCGGCGCGCCGGCCGATGTTCTTCATGGCCGGTAACCGGGACTTTCTGCTCGGCCAGGGCTTTGCCGCCCAGGCCGGCATCCAGCGCGTGCCTGATCCGCTGGTGCTGGTGCTGCATGGCCGGCGCTGGCTGCTCAGCCACGGCGACCTGCTCTGCCTGGAGGACCACGAATACCTGGCCTTCCGTGCGCAGGTGCGCAGCCTGGAGTGGCAGCAGAACTTTCTCGCGCAGCCCCTGGAGGAGCGCCGCGCACTCGCCCGCCACATGCGCGAACAGAGCGAATCGCGCAAGGCCGATCCACGCGCCGTCTGGGCGGACGTCGATGCCGATGCAGCCGTCGCCTGGCTGCGCAGTGCACACGCCCAGACCTTGATCCACGGCCATACCCACAAGCCCGGACGGCACGACCTGGGCGACGGCCTGGAACGGCTGGTCCTCAGCGACTGGGACGTGGCTGCCTCACCTCCTCGCGCCCAGGTGTTGTGCCTGACGGCGGCCGGCGCGCAGCGCGTCGATCTGCGCTGAGGCCTCCATCGATGCTGGGACGCTGGCTGCGCGGACTGCGCCCCCCTCCCGAGATTCCCGAAGCCGACTGGCAGCGCGTCCTGGATGCGCTGCCCTTTCTCGCCGCCCGTCGCAGGGACGAGCGCGAGCGGCTGCGCGAGCTCAGCGCGCGCTTTCTGCAGCAGAAGGAATTCCACGGTGCGCTGGGCTTCGCGATCACCGACCAGGTCGCGCTGCTCATCGCCGCGCAGGCCGTGCTGCCACTGCTTCATCTGCCGGGCGACCTGGGTTGGTACGACGATTTCGTCGGCATCGTCGTCGTGCCCTCTGAGGTGTCCACGCGTCGCACCCTGGTGGACGAGGCCGGCGTGGTGCACGAGTACGACGAGGCCATCATCGGCGAGGCGCGCGAGCACGGCCCGGTCATGCTGAGCTGGCCGCATGTGGCCGAAGGCGCCGCCGGCACGCAGGCCGGCCCCATCCTGAACGTGGTGATCCACGAGTTCGCCCACAAGATCGACATGCGCGACGGGCAGGTGGACGGCTGTCCGCCACTGCCAATCGGCTTCATGGGCAGCACGACGGCGCTCCAGGCCCGCGAGCGCTGGCTGGCTGCGCTGCAGCCCGCCTACGACCGCTTCCGCGAGCAGGCCATCGTGGCAGAGCGCTTCGGGGGAGAGCCGCCCTGGCTCGACGATTACGCGGCCTCGTCCCTGGCGGAGTTCTTCGCCGTTGCCTGTGAAGCCTACTTCGTGGACCGGTCGCGCTTCATCCAGGAGTTCAGCGGCCTGGCGTCCGCCTTCGACGCGTTCTTCCTCGCCAACGACCGTCAACGCTGAACGCGAGAGGTCCGCAGGGGCCGCCCGCAGGTTGCCGCGGGTGTCGCGCCCGCTTCGAAGGGTAGCGTCGCCCCGGCGCTGCAGCCCCAAGAAAAAAGCGGCGCACCGTCGCCGGCACGCCGCTTTCGATGAGGCAACGCCCCGCGATCAGCCCTTGCGCAACAGCGGCTTGAGCGCGCTTTGCAGGCGACGCGCGGTCGTCGGCTCATGCGCCGAAGCGAGCACACGCGCGGCGTCCTGGGCCCAGGTCTCGACCGGGCCAGGCTCGTTGCGCTTGGTCAGCAGCTTGAGCTGCAGTGCGCGGCGCGCGTCCAGTTGCTCCGGCGGGGTGGGGACTTCGGCGGCCATCTCCAGGCGCAGCAGGGCCTCGGCCGGCTCGCCCGAAGGCGCGGCGGACAGCGACTGCACCCACTGGTTGCGCACCGAAGGCGTGACGCGGCCCAGTTCCTGCGCCGGCGGCACGGCGGCGCCGTCGCGCTTGCTCCAGGCGTCGAGCAGTTGCGTCACGGCCTCGCCGTGCGCCTGGCTCGCCAGCTTGCGCAGGGCGGCCTGGGCGTGCTCCATGGCGTCGCGCTGGGCGCGGAAGGCGGTATCGCCCAGACGGGGACCGCGGTCCTCGCGCGGCGGACGATCACCGCGCATGTCGCCGGGACGTCCGGCGCGGTCGCGGCCGAAACGGTCGCCACTGCGGTCGCCGCCCCGCGGGCCGCCACGGCTGTCGCGGGAATCACGGCGGTCGCCGAAGCGACCGGCGGGTGCGGCGGCCGGGCGTGCCGCGCCGGGACGGTCGTCGCCGCGGACGGCCACGACCGGGCGAGGTGCAGCCTTGGGCGCCGCAGCCGGTGCGGGTGCCGCACCCTCGCCACCTTGGGCGGCGGGTGCGCCCTCCTGGGCGGAAGCGTCCGTCGGCGCGGCGGTGGATTCGGCAGGGGCGGCAGCATCGGCGCCGGCCACAGGTGCTGCAGCGCCGCCCGGAGCCGCGGCTTCGCGACGGCCGCGCAGGGCATCTTCCAGCGCGGTCATGGCGGCGCGGATCTTCTGGGCATCGCCGGTGGCATTGGCTGCCTCCAGCGCCTTCGAAGCCTCGAGCACCGCACGGTCGTGTTCACCCATGGCTTCGGTCTGGCGCTCGCGCTCGGCGCTCTTGCGCTGGAAGGCGTCGTCGATGGGCTTGCGGAAGGCGTCCCAGAGCTTCTGCTCCTGGCGACGCTCCAGCGGCACGGCCTGCGCCTCGGCCTGCCAGCGCTGCTGCAACGCCTTGACGGCGTCGATGCGCAGCTGCGGCGCAGCGCCGAGTTCGGTGGCCTCGGCAATCATCTGCTGACGGCGCTCGATGCTGGCTTTCTGCGAAACCTCGAGCGGGCCACGGGCCTCGGTCATGGCTGCGCCCCACAACGGCTGCAGCTCGGCGAACACCTTCTCGCTGACATGGCCGCCATCGCGCCAACGATCGGAGAACTGGTGCAGGGCGCGGTTGCGGGCCTTGAGGTCGGCATCGCTGGCGTGCTCAACCGTCCAGGCGCGCAACTCTTCGATCAGCGCAAGACGCTGGGCGCGGTGTTCGGCGGCTTCGGCGCGCACCTTCTCCAGCCAGGCCTCGACCACCTTGTGGGCCTTGTTGCAGGCCTCGTCGAAACGACGCCACAGCCCGTGGTTGGGCACGCCACCCTGGTCGGCCTGCTTCCATTGCTCGCGCAGGGCGCGCAGTTGCTCCTGCATCTTGCGACCGCCCAGCGCCTGACCCTCGGGACGATTGAGCAGGCCTTCGGCCTTTGCCACCAGTTCTTCGCGGACCTTGTCGGCGCCCCAGCGCTGCCAGCCTTCGAGTTCGCCGGCGGCGACGAGCGCGGCATGCACGCGCGCTTCCAGGGCATTGCCCACCAGCTTGCCGTGCTCCTTGAGCACAGCGCGCAGCGCATTGGCCGCGGCCTGGCTGCTCTTGCCCTGGCCCTGGGCCGTGGCTTCCTCCAGCTTGGCCAGGGAGGCTTCGACGGCTGCTTCGGCGGCAGCACGCTGTGCCGGATCCACCTTGGGGGCGGGCGGTGCCGCGGCCGGGGTCGGCGCGTTTTCGGGCGGCAGGCCCCGGGCGGCACGCAGTTCGTCGGCCCAGACGGGGACGGGAGGCAGCGGCGCCTGGGCATCGGCCGCAGCGGCCACGGCCTGGGCCAGCGCGCTGTGGAAGGCCTCGGACACGACCTGCAATTGCGACCGCGATGCGTCGAGCTGCGGCGCGAAGCGCGCATCCAGGCTGGCCCAGTTCGGGTCCTGCGCAATCTCGTCGGCCTGGGTCGTCCAGTGGGCGACGTCGCCGCGCAGGCCCTCCTCGGCGGCCTGGGCGTCCTGCCAGCCCTTGGTGGAAAGCACCTCGAAGCGCTGCGCCAGCAGCACGGCGGCTTCGCGATGGACCTGGGCGCGGTGCTGCAGATCCTCCACGCCCTTCACCCGTTCGGCCAGGTTGGCCTTGAGGCCGGCGAGCGGTTCACGCGACAACGGTGCGCCGGCCTTGGCGGCGTCGCGCTGCCAGGCCATGGCGTCGGCGATGTTCAGCCGGGGCTGGTCGAGCAGCGAGCGGGCCTTTTCGGCCCACTCGGCGGCGATCACCTCCTGGCCCTTGGCGCGCTTGATCTCGTCAAGACGCTCGCGCAGGGCGCGGGCGGCGCCCTTGTCGCGGCCGCTGAGTTCCTTGAAGACTTCCTGCATCAACTCGGGCGAGGGATTGCCCGCGAGCCAGTCGCGCACGCGCTGCGCCCGTTCGCCGGAGGTGGCGGCGGTGAAGACGCCCCCGGTGAGCTGGTCGAGGGTGGGGAGATCGTGTTTGGTCGTGGCTTGAGTCACTGCGCCAGAGTCGTTGAAAGAGATCGGAGGGGGTGGGCCGGCGCGAAGCCGGTCATCCAAGCAAAGGCGCCGGCAAGGCCGGCGCATCCCGCATTGTCGCCCAGGAGCGCGTGGGTCTGGAATACCGCAGAAAGCGGTTGAGGAATCCTTCTCAGGGCATGTCCAGCGCCAAGGCCGTGCCGGGCATCCAGTCGGCGCCGTCCGCACGCGTGCGAACCGCCCCCAGGAAGATCCGGTCGCCGGGCAACTGCCGCTGGAGCAGGTAGTCACGTACGGCCGCGGCCCGGGCGATGGCCAGCTCGCGGATGGACTGCTCGTCGACGGCAATGGTCGGCAGCAGCAGCTTCTCCATCTCGGCCACCGACTGCGACTTGGCCATGCCGATGAGATTGCGGGGCTTGGGAATGTCGGCCCGCTTGTAGACGGCCTCCAGCAGCGCCGGGTATTCGGCGTCGGTGACCGGGCCGACCTCGGCCGGGTCGGTGCCGCCGCGCACCGCTGCGCGGCGCTTCTCGGCCAGGGCCATGCGGCGCAGGCGCTCGCGCTGCAGCGCGTCGCGTTCACGCTCCAGGCTGGCCTGCCCGACGAGGGTGAGGCGCAGGCCGTCGCGCTGGCCCAGTGCCTTCTCGACCTTGTCCAGGCTCTGCTTCGCCGCGTCGGACAACGCGTCGCTGCCCAAGGCGAAGGGCACGACGCTCGATTCGCTGCTGCCACCGCCCAGGCCGCCCGTGAGCAGGCTGAACGGAGAGGTCACCGCCTTGGCGATCAGGTTGAGGATGCCCTTCCAGATCAGCGGCCCGATGCTGAATTGCGGATCGTTGAGCGAGCCCGACAACGGCAGATCGACGTCGATGACGCCGTTGCGGTCGGCGAGCAAGGCGACGGCCAGGCGCACCGGCAGGCTGTTGGGCGCATCCTTGACCTCGTCGCCGAAGGCCAACTGGTTGAGCACCAGCTTGTTGGTGGCGGTGAGGCGCCCGTCCGGCGCGACCTGGTAGTGCACGTCCACGCTCATCTTGCCGCGCTCGATGCCATGGCCGGCATAGCGGATCGAATAAGGAGACAGCGGCGCCAGCTCCAGGTCGCGCACCTTCGCCGCAATGTCCAGTTCCAGCGGCTTGGCCAGCGGATTGAGCTTGCCCAGGATCTCGAGCGAAGCGGTCTGCTGCGCCTTGCCGCGAAGCTCTAGATCGGCCAGGGCCGGCCGGCCGCCGTCGGCCGGCTCGGAGGAGAAGGCGCTGAGCCGGCCGGTCAGCTCCGTGAGGTCGGCCGAATAATTCGGCTTCACAAACAGGTCGGAGAAGTCAACACGCGCATTGACCACGCTGATCGGGCCGAAATGGATGATGGGCGCGAGGCCTGGCGCGGCCTCTGCCCGCGCAGTGGCCGGCGCCGGCGCTGGCGCCGATGCGGGGCCCGTTTCGCCGGCATTGGTGGTGGCACTGGCACCACCACGCGCGGACGCGGTGCGCGGTGCCGGCCGCTCGGCCGCGGCCCGCTCGCTTTCCTGCTGGCCCTGGCGGGTGATGGCCTGCAGGTTCAGGCGTCCCGAGGGCTGCACGATGATCCGTGCGAACGCATCCGTGAGCGTGGTCTCGCGCACGTCGAGCCGCAGGGCGGCGCGGGGACGCTGATCGAGTTCGAAACCGCGCAGGGCCAGCGTCTTCCAGCGCAGCAGCCGCTCGCCCCGCGCCGCGCCCGTCGCAGGGCCGTCTGCGGCGGTCAGCGCCACGCTGTCCACCCGCAGGTCGTCGACCGACAGGTCGCCGCTGAGCTTTGCCTGAACGCCCGCCGGCTGGACGGCCACCGCCAGCGTGCCCCGGTAGGCGGCGAAGGCACGCCGCACGTCCACATTGAGCGACTGCCCGTAGTAGGGCTGGAAGGCATGCACCGGCAGGCCCGTGGCCTCCAGCCGGCCGGACAGCGCCACCGGGGCCATCGCCAGGCTGCCCTTGAAGTCGAAGCGGCCCGGCTCCGACCGGGTGCCTGCCGTGATGCGGCCAGCCAACTCCACGGGCGACGCCGCAGCAGACGCGGGATCGAGGTCGCGGGCCCGCAGGCGCAGGCTGGCAAGCTTCACCTCCACCGGCGCGCCGGCCTGGGCGCGGTCGGCGAATTCCACGTCACCGCCGTCGACGGACAGGGCCGCGATCCGGACCCTCCACGGGGGCGGCGGCTCACCCTGCACCTGGCGGGGCTGCGCCACCGGCGCAGTCGACGCGTCGGGCGTGCGCAGCCAGCGCTGGTACATCCAGCGCTGCTCCTCGTCCCGCTCCACCCGGACGCGCGGCTCCGTGGCCGTCAGGCTGCCCACGCTGAGCGTGCGCGCCTTCAGATCGGCCTGCGCATCGCGCACCTCGAAGTGGCCGACCGCAGCCAGGGCCGTCTTGCCTTCGGTCAGCGACAGGCTGTCGAGCGTGGCGCGCTCGGCCGTGAGCAGCAGCGTCTGCGGCGACCACTGCAGCCCCAGTCGGCCGCCCAGGCGCCCGTCCACGGCCGGATTGAGCGTCGAGGCCAGGTAGGGTGCGGCCAGGGACAGCGGGACGTCGCTGGCCTCCAGCTGGGCCTTCACCGTGCTCGGGCTGCCCTGCCCTTCGAAGCGCAGCCGACCTTGCGCCACGGCCATCTCGCCCGAGAAGCGGGCCGGTTGCGCCATGGGCCATGCCGCGTCGTCCACCGTGACGCCCAGGCCGGTCACATCGATGGCCGCCGCTGGCCGCACGGAATCGTCGCGCCAGGCCACGCGGCCTTCCCGCACCGCCACGCGGTCGACCCGCACCTGCCACGCACCGGGCGCGGCAGCGTCCTTCGATGGCGCCGAGGTCGGCGGCGCGGCCGTGCGAGCGGCGTGCGCGGTGGCCGGCGCTGGCGTCCGGCCGTCGGTGAGCAGCAGGTTGATGCGACCCTGCGCGTCGCGGCGTGCCGCCAGCGTGGGCGCATCGACCTCCACGGACGCCAGATGCACCTGCCGCTCCAGCGGACGCACATCCGCCAGCTGGACCTTCAGCGCATCGAGCCTGAGCAGTTCGCCGCCCTGCGCATCCAAGGCCTTCACGTCCTTGACCTGGACCGTGCCGGACAGCTTGAGCGAGGCATGGTCGGCCCGCTCGAAGTCGGCACGCAGGTCCACGTCCACGACGCCCGACTGCAGCGCGACCGGCAGGCCGGGCGGTGCATAGGCCAGGTAGGGCGCCAGATCGAGGCCGGCAATGTGCAACTGCGCGGCCGTCTTGTGCGTGGCGGCGAAGGGCAGGGACGACGCGGAGGAGTCGAAGCGGCTGCCATTGAGCGTGAATGCCAGCCGGGGCTCGACGTCCACCTCGCGTTTCGATGCCAGGCTGCTGAGGAAGGGCAGCTGCACCTCCAGCCCCTCGACCACGTGCTGGCGCTTCGCCACCTGGTCGTCCAGCGCAATGCGCCCGTCGTGGATCGCGAGGTTGTAGAGCACGAAGCGGGCGGGCTCGCCCGCGGGCTTGGGCTCGGCGGGGCCGCTCAGCCGGCGCAGGATGTCGTCGACGTCCAGCGCGCCATCCGCGCGCCGCGTCAACCGCAGCGCGGGCTGCTCGATGCGCAGCGCATCGACCACCGGCGCCAGGCGCAGGAAAGACTGAAGTTCGGCGTCCGCATACAGGCGCTTCGCCGTGAACAGCGGCGGCGCAGCGTCCACGCCAGCGATCGCCAGGTCCGACAGCGACAACTCCAGCGTCCAGGGCCGGAACTGCACGCCCCCCAAGGTCACGCTACGGCCCAGCGCTGCCGATGCCTGCTTCTGGATCTGCCATTTCAGGAGCGGCGGCACGGCGGCCCAGAGCAGCAGCCACAGGAGCAGCAGGCCGGCGATGGCGACGCCCAGCCGCCTCAACCAAAGGCCGCACTTCGTTCCGGAGAAATTCATGGGCGGAGTGTGCCGCAACGCGTACTCGCCCTGCGACGAGAGGCGGGGCGCCGCCGCGTGGGCGCCCCTTGTCGGCATCGGCGGACCTCACAACGAAAAAGCCCGGTGGCTGCTTGCACAGGCCACCGGGCTCGACGGAGGGCGCCAGGCCGCATCCATCTTTTGGCGCGGGAAGAAGAAGGTTCCCGACGCACTGGCAGCAAGGGATTGCCGCCGAGGGGCCGGGCCACCCGTCAGGACTGCGTCCTTCAGGAGAAGCGCCGGCGGAGCGTCTGCGATGCAGACAGCCGCAGATTAGGCCTGCCGACCGGGCGTGGCAAATGAAGTCGAGCGATGAGGCTGGGTGGGGCAATAGACAAACTTTTAAGCACCTATTTAGCATAAAGAAAAGATTCGATATTCTTGACCGTGTATTTAACGGTTCCTAGAATGCGCGCTGCCCGGGCTCCCGCAGTCCTACTCCCCGGGCTCTCTTCCGGACTTCCCAGGTCCGGCCTCTCTGGCGAAGTCAGGACGCCCGTGCACCTTGTATCCCTGCACGGACCTGTTCTCCGCCGCATCACGCGATCGTTCGAGGCAGTCGGCACCCTGGTGCACGACTCGCAGCCTTGGAGCTCGCAGAGAAAGGAAAGTAGCGAATGAATCAGGTCTTGCGGGCTGGCATGCAGGGGTTGCGAACCTTTGCCAGCGACGTAGCCGATGGTTTCTTCGAGATCGTCCACAACGGCTTCGCGCTGATCGGGCTCGCGCTCGTGTTCGTCGTCGTCGCGCTGGCCGCCCGCCCCGACCTGCAACAGGTTGGCGAGGAGCGTCTGGCTGCCTGGGTGGAATCTCGCAAGCCGGCTCCGGCCCCCACCGATCCGGCACCCAACGCCGTGGAGCGGGCCACCGCGGCGCGCCCCGAAGAGCTGCCCCGCCCCCAGGCGGCCGTGGCCTACTGGCTCAGCCGCAAATACAAGGTGGCGGCCGAGCCCCTGAGCGTGCTGGTCGCCGAGGCCTACGACATCGGCCGGCAGACCAAGCTCGATCCGACGCTGATCCTGGCCATCATGGCCGTCGAATCGAGCTTCAACCCGTTCGCCCAGAGCCCCGTCGGCGCACAGGGCCTGATGCAGGTGATGACCCGCGTCCATGGCGACAAGTACGAGCCGGCCGGTGGCACGCTCGCGGCCTTCGACCCCATCACCAACCTGCGCGTCGGCGTCAAGGTGCTGCAGGAATGCATCGCCCGCGCCGGCTCGCTGGAAGGCGGCCTGCGCTATTACGTCGGTGCTGCGAACCTGGGTGACGACGGCGGCTACACCGTGAAGGTGATGGCCGAGCACGACCGCCTGCGCCAGGTGGCCAACGGCCGCAATGTGCCGATCTTCACCCCCTCGGCACCGGCCGCCACCACGCCGCCGCCGGCCGCGATGCCGACGCAGCCCACGCAACGGACCCAGCCGATCCCGGTCATGGCCCCGGCGGGAGAGCCCAAGCCCACGACGCGGCCGCCCGCCACGGTCGCCCTGCTGGAACAACCCGCGTCCTGACCGCTGCCACCCCGGCGAGCCTCCCAGGCGCCTTTGATCAGGCGCCTTTTTCTTTCTTGGGCGTGGCGCGCTGCGGTTCCCCTGGGACGAGGGAGGGACGAAGGCCTCGGCTACACTCCGCCGGTGCGCGACTGGCGATAGGCGCGGCCCCTCCTTGCGAGGCGAGCCGGCGCTGACGTGGATGACCACTGGGAAGCGCACCGCCCGCGGCTGGAGCCGGGGCGATCAGCCGTTCGCCTGGGCAGCCCTTGCCGGATCCGACGCCGCAAGGTCCCTCTTCTTCGAAGGACTGCCATGTACCAACGCAATATCCTGGTCCCAGAGACCGATCCCGAGCTGTACGCCGCCATCGTCGCCGAGACGCAGCGCCAGGAAGACCACATCGAGCTGATCGCCAGCGAGAACTACGCCTCGCCGGCCGTGATGGCCGCCCAGGGCTCGCAGCTCACCAACAAGTACGCCGAAGGCTATCCGGGCAAGCGCTACTACGGTGGCTGCGAATATGTCGACGTCGCCGAGCAACTGGCCATCGACCGCATCAAGCAACTCTTCGGCGCCGACGCCGCCAACGTGCAGCCGCACTGCGGCGCCTCCGCCAACGAGGCCGTGTTCCTGGCCTTCCTCAAGCCAGGCGACACCATCATGGGCATGAGCCTGGCCGAAGGCGGCCACCTCACCCACGGCATGCCGCTGAACATGTCAGGCAAGTGGTTCAACGTCGTCTCCTACGGCCTGAACGACAAGGAAGAGATCGACTACGACGCGATGGAGCGCAAGGCCCACGAGTCCAGGCCCAAGCTGATCGTGGCCGGTGCCTCGGCCTACAGCCTGCGCATCGACTTCGAGCGCTTCGCCAAGGTGGCCAAGGACGTCGGCGCCATCTTCATGGTCGACATGGCCCACTATGCCGGCCTGATCGCCGCGGGCGTGTACCCCAACCCTGTGCCCTATGCCGATGTGGTGACCTCCACCACCCACAAGAGCCTGCGCGGCCCGCGTGGCGGCTTCATCCTGATGAAGGCGGAGCACGAAAAGGCGATCAACAGCGCCATCTTCCCGGGCCTGCAGGGCGGCCCGCTGATGCACGTGATCGCCGCCAAGGCCGTGGCATTCAAGGAAGCGCTGACGCCGGAGTTCAAGGCCTACCAGCGGCAGGTGGTGAAGAACGCCCAGATCGTGGCCGAGACGCTCACCTCGCGCGGTCTGCGTATCGTCAGCGGCCGCACCGAGAGCCATGTCATGCTGGTCGACCTGCGCGCCAAGGGCATCACCGGCAAGGAAGCCGAGGCCGTGCTGGGCAGCGCCCACATGACCATCAACAAGAATGCGATCCCCAACGATCCCGAGAAGCCCTTCGTGACCAGCGGCGTGCGCGTTGGCACCCCTGCGATGACCACCCGCGGCTTCAAGGACGAGGAAGCCCGCGCCACGGCCCACCTGATTGCCGACGTGCTGGACAACCCGCGCGACGCCGCCAACATCGAAGCCGTGCGCGCCAAGGTGGCGGCACTCACCAGCCGCTTCCCGGTCTACCGCTGAAGCAGGCACGGCCGCATGAAATGCCCCTTCTGCGGCCACGCCGAGACGCAGGTCGTCGAGACCCGCATCTCGGAAGACGGTGACTTCGTGCGCCGCCGCCGTCAGTGCGGCGGCTGCGAGAAGCGCTTCACCACCTACGAGCGGCCAGACGTCAACTTCCCGGCGGTCGTCAAGAAGGACGGCAGCCGCGCCGACTACGACCCGGCCAAGGTGCGCGCCTCGATGATGCTCGCCCTGCGCAAGCGACCCGTGGGCGTGCAGCAGATCGACGAGGCGCTCATGCGCATCGAGCAGACGCTGCTGTCGGGCGGGCTGCGCGAGATCGAGTCGAGCAAGCTCGGCGAACTGGTCATGCACGAGCTGCAGCGGCTGGACAAGGTCGCCTACGTGCGCTTCGCCTCGGTGTACCGCAGCTTCGAGGACGTCGAAGAGTTCCGCCGGCTTTTGCGGGACATCTGACCGCCGCCGGCCTCCTGGGGCGGCAGCATGCCGATGCACGCCCGCAGCGTCGGCTCACCTTCCTTTCCCGACTCTCCCTGCCTGTCCGCTGATCGCCCCCGGCGGCACTCCCGTCGTGCATCGGTGCCTGGCGCATGGATGCGTCCCTAACATCCCGCGCTCGAACGGGAACGAGGGGGCGCACCATGCGAGGAAGGAACGCGCGATCGGCGCGGATGCGGGGCTTTTCGCTGGTCGAGGGGCTGATCTGTCTGGCCGTCATGCTGACGGCCGCCACGGTGGCCATGCCCAACGTGGCGCGCTGGCTGCGCGACTGGCAGAGCAGCCGTGCCAGCCAGGCCCTGCGCGAGAGCCTCGACCTCGCGCGCATCCACGCCCTGCGTTCCTCCGGCCGTGCCACGGTCTGCGTCAGCGCCGACGGCAACGGCTGCCTCGCCTCCTCGGACTGGAGCGCCGGCTGGATCGTCTTCGGCGACCGTGATGGCGACGGCGTGCGCGGCACGGACGAGCCGCTGATGCACGTCCAGCCGCGTCTGCCCGGGCTGCTGCGCATCGCGCCGGCCAGCGGCAGCGTCCAGCGCCTCGTGTTCCTGCCCAACGGCCTGCTGAACAGCACGCCGACCAGCCTCGCGATCACCTCGAGCCATCCCGAAGTGCCGGTGCGCAAGCTGGTGCTCAACCGCATCGGCCGTGCGCGGGTGACGACCGGATCGTGAGGGTGGCCGCCATCGCGCCTCGCCGCCGCGCCCTGGGCTTTTCGCTGCTCGAAGTGCTCGTCGCGCTGATGCTCCTGGCCGGTGCCGCCCTGGGTGGGGCGCGGCTGGCCGCACGCACCTACCAGCAACTGCAGGCCACCCAGCAACGGGCGGCCGCCCTCCTCCTCGCGCAGGACCATGCCGAACGCGCCCGCATGAATCCCAGGGGCCTGCAGGAGGGGCGCTATGCGCTCGGCCTCGATCAGCCACCGCCTGCAGCCGCCGCACCCGCAGCCGACCTGGCCGACGCCGCGGAGGCCGCGCGGCGGGTCGCAGCGCTGGACCAGCGCAACCTCCTCACGACGGCGGCCGCCCAACTGCCCCAGGCTCGTGCGCAGGTGAAGACCACCCAGGACAACGGCGCCCAGGTGCTGCAGGTCTGGCTGGTCTGGTGGACCGCCGGCGCGGCAGCCGAGGACGGGCTGGGTGCCGCCAACCAGGCCGACTGCCCGGCCGAACTGGGCAAGCCTGCCCCCGAACAGGCCTGCCTCTTCCAGCGCTTCGCCCTCTGATGCCATCGGAACACCGTCGACACGCGCGGCACCGGCAGGCCGGCACCAGCCTCGTCGAGTTGCTGCTGTCCTCCGCCATCGGCCTTGCCCTCGTGCTTCTGGCGGTCCAGGTCTACGTGATCACCGGCCAGCCGGTACGCCGCGTCGCGGCGCAGGTGCAACTCCACAGCGACGGCGCGATGACCCTGCAACTGCTGGCCCAGCAGATGCGGCTCGCCGGCTTGTCGGAGCTCGACGACCAGGGCACGCCGCATTTCCAGGGCCTCGCCGTGCGAGGCTGCGCAGGCGCCTTTTCCGATACGGGCGCCGCCTTCGACGCACTGGCCTGCAAGGCGCCCACCGGCGATGCGCGGCCGCACGCCTTCGCGATCCGGCATCAGGCAGACGTCCATGTCACGGTGCCGGTGGGCACCGACCAGCCGTCCAACTGCGTGCTGGAGGGCATCGCCGCCTGGGCCACGTCCAGCGCGGACGGCGCCTTGCGCTACGCGCTGGCCGACCAGCGCTACTTCATCGAGCCGGACGATGACGGCGTGCCCACGCTGTACTGTCGCGGCATGCGCGACGCGGGCGTGATGGGCAGCAAGCAGGCCCTCGCCAGCCAGGTCGAGGACATGCGCGTGCTCTACGCCGTGACCCGCCTTCCCGACGGCAGCGAACCGCAGTCGGCGCAGGTCACAGCCTATGTGCGGGCCGACGATGCCGCGCTGGGCGCCACCGCCGAGCGCTGGCGGCGCGTGATCGGCATGAGCCTGTGCATCGTCGTGCGCAGTGCCTTGCCGGTGGCAGGCGCCCAGCAGACGCCGGAGTCCTACCTCGATTGCGACGGCCAGCCGCAGCAGGCCCTGGACGGACGGCTGCGGCGCAGCTTTCGCACCACGGTCTTCTTCCGTGCCCTGCGGCCTGCACTGGACGCGGGAACCTCCTCATGAAGCGCCGCAGTCGCCAGGCACCCCGCGCGCGGCATCTGGCCGAGCGAGGGCAGGCCCTCGTGGTCCTGATGTTGCTCCTGCCTGCGCTGACAGCGGCCACCGCCCTGGCGGTGCGGGGCGCCATCACCGCCGCCCGGCAGGTGCAGGCCCAGCAGACCAGTGCGCAGGCCCAGGAGGCCGCCAGCCTCGCCCTGCGCCAATGCGAAGCGCTGGTCATGGCGACCCTCGCCCCCGATGCGGCCGATCCGCGAACCGTCGCCGTGACCGCCGCCCAGGCCGAGCAGACCTGGAACCGGCTGTCTGCCTGGCGCCCGGGCGCCTCCGGCCTGCGCACCGCCACCGTCGCTGGACCCGACGGCCGCAGCCTGGGGGCGGGGCAATGCCTGTTCCAGCGGCTCGCGGACGGCGCGCAGGGCCTGCGCTTCGTGGTCACGGCACGGGGTCTCTCGGCCGATGCGCAGGTCTCGGCGCAGACCGGCATGCTGCTCGACGGTGCCGAGGCCTGGCAGCAGGCGGTGCTTCGCAAGGCCGCCGACCCTTGCCAGGGCGCGGGCGCGCCGTCCACCCCGACCTGCGCGCCCCCAGGCTGGACGCGCCGCTGGCGCACGTTGATCACCCCTCCCGCCGCCAACCCCGGATGAAACGTTCTGCCCCGCGCCGGCCACCCACCGGCTTCTCGCTGATCGAGCTGCTGGCGGCCCTGGCCATCGCCACGCTGCTCGCCGCCATCGCGCTGCCGGCCTACCAGGAGCACGTGCGACGCACTCATCGCGCGGCGGCCCAGTTGGCCCTCATGGAGGCCGAGCATCATCTGCATCGCTACCACGCCGCCCGCCTGAGCTTTGCGGGCGCGGCACTGCCGGACGCCCTGACCCGCGTGCCCGCCACCGGCGCTGCCGTCTATCGTCTGACGCTGACGCTCGACGCCAGCCAGCCGCAGCGCTTCACACTGGCCGCCACGCCCACGGGCGCCATGCAGGGCGACCGCTGCGGCACGCTGTCCGTCGACCAGACCGGCCGTCGCACGATCAGCAACAATGCCGCGGACACCCTGCCGAGCGACTGCTTCAAAGCCTCATGAGCGACCTCCCCGTCCTGCCACCCCTGCCCGACCACGACCTCACCTGGATGGCCCGGGCGCTGGACCTGGCCTCGGGCGCGGTCGGCCTGTCCGATCCCAACCCCCGCGTCGGCTGTGTGATCGTGGCCGAGGACGGCACGGTGCTGGGACAGGGCCACACCCAGCAGGCCGGCGGGCCTCATGCCGAAGTGATGGCGCTGCGCGATGCCCAGGCGCGCGGCCATGCCGTCAAGGGCGCCACCGCCTATGTGACGCTCGAGCCCTGCAGCCACCACGGCCGCACGCCGCCCTGCTGCGATGCGCTGGTGGCGGCCGGCGTGGGCCGAGTCGTGGCGGCGCTTCAGGATCCGAACCCGCAGGTCGCCGGCCGCGGCATGGCGCGCCTGCGCGCGGCGGGCATCGACGCCCGCCTGCTCGACGCCGCCAGCGAGCCGGCCCAGGGCGCCCGCGCCCTCAACATCGGCTTTTTCAGCCGCATGGTGCGCGCCAAGCCCTGGGTCCGCCTCAAGACCGCCGCCTCGCTGGACGGCAAGACCGCCCTGCCCGACGGCACCAGCCAATGGATCACCGGCGAGGCCGCCCGCGCCGACGGCCACCGCTGGCGGGCCCGCGCCGCCGCCCTGCTCACCGGCGCCGGTACCGTGCTGGACGACGACCCCCGGCTGGACGTGCGCGGCCTGACCATCGCCCGCCAACCCACGCTGGTGGTGGTGGACAGCCGCCTGCAGACCCCGCTGGACGCCCGGCTGTTCGCGGCCGAGCGGCCGGTCTGGTTCTACGCGGCAGCGCCGGAGGACGCGCGAGCCGACGCGCTGCAGGCCCGCGGCGCCCACCTGACGCGCATGGCCGACGCCCAGGGCAAGGTCGACCTCGCCGCGATGCTGGCCGACCTGGCCCGGCGCGAGATCAACGAGCTGCATGTGGAAGCCGGCCACAAGCTCGCCGGCTCGCTGTTGCGGGCCGGGCTGGTCGACGAGCTGCTGGTCTACCTCGCGCCCAAGCTCATCGGCGAGGGGCTGGACATGTTCCACCGGCCCACGCCCACCAGCCCGCTGGCCTCGCTGGCGGACGCGCCGGCGTGGGTGTTCCACGACGTGCAGCGCATCGGCGAGGACCTGCGCATCGTCGCCCGTCCGGCCGGCCGCGACGCGTTTTGACCCAGCGCGCGGTCCGCGCCTCGCCAGTCTGCGAAAATGGCGGGCTATGTTCACCGGCATCATCACCGGCATGGGGCGCATCGCCGCCGTCCATGACCTCGGAAGCTCCTCTCTTCACGGCAAGCGGCTGGACATCGAGGCGCCTGCCGGCTATCTGGACGACGTCGGCCTCGGCGACAGCATCGCCCTCAACGGCGCCTGCATGACGGTCACCTCGCTCGACCCGGCCGCCTCGCGCTTCACCATCGACATCTCCGCCGAATCGCTGGCCAAGACCGCTGGCCTCGGCCAGTCGGGCACCACCCTCAACCTCGAGAAGGCCCTGCGCCCGCAGGACCGGCTCGGCGGCCACATCGTCTCGGGCCACGTGGACGGCATCGGCCGCGTCAGCCGCTTCGAGTCGCAGGGCGAGAGCTGGAACCTGCGCATCCTGGCCCCCGCCGCGCTCGGCCGCTTCATGGCCTACAAGGGCTCGGTCACGGTCAACGGCGTGAGCCTGACGGTCAACACCGTCGAGGACCATGCCGAGGGCTGCGAGATCGGCATCAACCTCATCCCCCACACCGTCGAGCACACCACGCTGGGCCTGCTCAAGGCCGGCAGCCAGGTCAACCTGGAGATCGACACCGTGGCCCGTTACGTGGAGCGCATGCTGCAGGCCGGCACCGCAGTCTCCGGCACCTCCTCCCTCGCACCATGAGCGCTTCCATCAGTTCCCTGCCCATCGCGGCCGTCACGCCCGCGCCCATCTCGCCGGTCGAGGAGATCGTCGAGGAGATCCGCGCCGGCCGCATGGTCATCCTCGTGGACGAGGAAGACCGCGAGAACGAAGGCGACATCGTCATCGCCGCCGACCACATCACGCCCGAGAGCATCAACTTCATGGCCCGCCATGCGCGCGGCCTGATCTGCCTGACGCTGTCGCGCGAGATGTGCGAGCGCCTGAACCTGCCGCCCATGGTGGCGCGCAACGGCGCCAAGCATTCCACCGCCTTCACCGTCTCGATCGAGGCGGCCGAGGGCGTGACCACCGGCATCTCCGCCGCCGACCGCGCGCGCACCGTGCAGGCCGCCGTGGCGCCGGACGCCCGCGCGAGCGACCTGGTGCAGCCCGGCCACATCTTCCCGCTGCAGGCCGTCGACGGCGGCGTGCTGATGCGCGCCGGCCACACCGAAGCCGGCTCCGACCTCGCCCGCATGGCCGGCTGCTCGCCCGCGTCCGTCATCTGCGAGGTGATGAACGACGACGGCACCATGGCCCGCCTGCCCGACCTGCAGCGCTTCGCCGCCGAGCATGGGCTGAAGATCGGCACCATCGCCGCGCTGATCGAATACCGCAGCCGCCACGAGTCGCTGGTGCAGCGCGTCGGCAGCCGCGAGGTGCAGACGGCCCACGGCCCCTTCCAGCTGCATGCCTTCCGCGACCAGCCCAGCGGCGGCTTCCACCTGGCCCTGGTGCGTGGCGAATGGCAGGCGGACGAGGCCGTGCCGGTGCGCGTGCACGAGCCGCTGTCGGTGCTCGACCTGATCGAGCTGCACCGCCCCATGCACACCTGGAGCCTCGATGCGGCGCTCGCCCACATCGCCGGTGCCGGCAAGGGTGTGGCGGTGCTGCTGAACTGCGGCGAAAGCGCGGCCGACCTGCTGGCCCAGTTCGAAGGCACGGCGCGCCCCGCCCAGGCCCCCGAGCGCGGCCGCATGGACCTGCGCAGCTACGGCGTGGGCGTGCAGATCCTGCGCGAATGCGGCATCCAGAAGATGCTCCTGATGGGCAAGCCCCGCCGCATGCCCAGCCTGGTGGCGGGCTACGGCGTCGAGATTGCCGGCTACGTGACCAAATGACCCCGGAGCGGCACCGGCCGCTCCAACCCCATAAAAAAGAATCCTCATGCTCAACGCCAACAAGGGAGCGGTCGGCCCGCTCGACGGACGCGGCCTTCGCATCGGCATCGTCCAGGCCCGCTTCAACGAAGACATCACCAATGCGCTGGCCGAGGCCTGCCTGGCCGAGCTGGCCCGGCTGAACGTGCAGCCGGCCGACATCGAACATGTGCTCGTGCCCGGCGCGCTGGAAGTGCCGCTGGCCCTGCAGGCCATGGCGCACCGCGGCGGTTTCGATGCGCTGGTGGCGCTGGGCTGCATCATCCGCGGCGAGACCTACCACTTCGAGCTGGTGGCCAATGAATCCGGCGCCGGCGTCACGCGCGTGGGGCTGGACCACCGCCTGCCCATCGCCAACGCGATCCTCACCACCGAGGACCTGCCGCAGGCCATCGCCCGCCAGACCGACAAGGGCCGCGATGCGGCCACTGTCGCCGTGGAGATGGCCCGGCTGGTGCAGCGCATCGGAGGCCAGGCATGAGCAGCACCCAACCGCCCGAGGACGCCCCGCTGACCGGCACCGAACTGCCGGCCGAAGGCGAGGTCCGCCCGGTGGCTCCAGCGGCCGGCGCCAAGCCCGGCACCAAATCCAACGGCGTGCGCAAGGCTTCGGCCAAGTCGGCCCGCACGCGGGCGCGCGAATTCGCCGTGCAGGCGCTCTACCAGCATCTGGTGGGCCGCAACGACGCATCGGCCATCGACGCCTTCACCCGCGACCTCTCGGGCTTCCACAAGGCCGATTCGGCCCATTACGAC
This sequence comes from Pseudacidovorax sp., assembly GCF_017991995.1. Classification (GTDB taxonomy): domain Bacteria; phylum Pseudomonadota; class Gammaproteobacteria; order Burkholderiales; family Burkholderiaceae_C; genus Xenophilus. The sequence continues at coordinate 46,115 of NZ_JAGOPN010000006.1, forward strand.
GCCCTGCTGCACGGTTGCGTGAATGAGGCCGCCGAGCTGGACGCGCTGATCGTGCCGCTGCTGGACCGCAAGCTCGAAGAGATCTCGCCCATCGAGCATGCCGTGATGTGGATCGGTGCCTACGAATTCCGCCATTGCGCCGACGTGCCCTGGCGCGTGGTCATCAACGAATGCATCGAGCTCGCCAAGGAGTTCGGTGGCACCGACGGCCACAAGTACGTCAACGGCGTGCTGGGTGGCCTGGCGCCGCAGCTGCGCGCGCCCGAGGTCGAAGCCGACCGCGCCTCCGGCAAGGCGCGATGAGCATCGCCCCGCCCCTGCGCATTGCCCGCCGGGCCGAGCGCATCGAGCCCTTCTTCGTCATGGAAGTGGCCAAGGCCGCCAGCGCACTGGCGCGCGAGGCCGCCGCCGGCAGCCAGCCGATGCTCTACCTGAACATCGGCGAGCCCGACTTCACCGCACCGCCTCTGGTGCAGGAAGCCGCCGCCCGCGCCGTCTCGGCCGGCCGCACGCAGTACACACCCGCGGTGGGCATCGACGCGCTGCGCGAGCGCATCAGCGGCTGGTATGCCCAGCGCTTCGGCCTCGACGTGCCGGCGCGACGCATCGTGGTCACGGCCGGTGCCTCGGCCGCGCTGCAGCTGGCCTGCCTGGCGCTGATCGAGGCCGGCGACGAGATCCTCATGCCGGACCCGAGCTACCCCTGCAACCGGCATTTCGTGAGCGCCGCCGAGGGGCGCGCGGTGCTGCTGCCGACCACGGCGGAAGGCCGCTTCCAGCTCACGGCCGAGCAGGTGAAGGGCGCGTGGAACGAACGCACGCGCGGCGTGCTGCTGGCCTCGCCCTCCAACCCGACCGGCACGTCCATCCCGCTGGACGAACTGCGCCGCATCCACGAAGTGGTCAAGGCCCACAACGGCATCACGCTGGTGGACGAGATCTACCTGGGCCTGAGCTACGGCGCCGCCCTGGGCGACGCCGCCGAGGCCGATGCCCGCTTCGGCCACAGCGCACTCGCCATCGACGACAACGTCATCGGCATCAACAGCTTCAGCAAGTACTTCAGCATGACCGGCTGGCGCCTGGGCTGGCTGGTGGTACCCGAGGCGCTGGTGCCGGTGGTCGAGCGGCTGGCGCAGAACCTGTTCATCTGCGCCAGCGCCATCGCCCAGCAGGCGGCGCTGGCCTGCTTCGAGCCCGAGAGCATCGCCGAGTACGAACGCCGCCGCGCCGAGTTCAAGGCCCGCCGCGACTGGTTCATCCCACAGCTCGAATCGCTGGGCCTGCCTGTGCCGGTGGTGCCCGACGGCGCCTTCTATGCGTGGGCCGACTGCAGCGAATTCGCGCGCCATCTTGGCATTTCCGGCCCCGAGACAAGCTGGGACTTCACCTTCGAGCTGATGAAGCGCGCCCATGTCACCGTGGCACCAGGCCGTGACTTCGGCACCGACCAGACGGGCCGCTTCATCCGCTTTTCCACCGCCAACGCCCTGCCCCAGCTCGAAGAGGCGGTCACCCGCCTGCGCGCACTCGTCCGATGAACCGCTTCACCCACGACATCCGCGTCTACTGGGAAGACACCGACGCAGGCGGCATCGTCTTCTACGCCAACTATCTCAAGTTCATGGAGCGCGCCCGCACCGAGTGGCTGCGCGCCATGGGCGTTCAGCAGCAGCTGCTGCGCGACGAGACGGGCGGCATGTTCGTCGTCACCGACACCCAGGTGCGCTATCAGCGCCCGGCGCGACTCGACGACCTGCTGTGCGTCTCGGCCGAACTCAAGCACATGGGCCAGGCGTCCATCACGCTCTCACAGCAGGTGGTACTGGCCGCCGACCCCGCGTACAAGCTGGCCGAAGGCACCATCCGCATCGGCTGGGTCGAGGCGGCGACGCTGCGCCCGCTGCGCATGCCGGCCACGTTGCTGGGAACCCTCGAACGCCATCGCGCTCCATCCAACGCACAACCACACCGAAGAACATGAACCAGGATATGTCCATCGTTTCCCTCATCCTGCAGGCGAGCATCGTCGTGCAGTTCGTGATGGCGCTGCTGGCCTGCGTGTCGGTGGCCAGCTGGGCCGCCATCATCCGCAAGTTCTTCGCCCTGCGACGCATGCGTGCGCTCAACGACGAGTTCGAGCGCGAGTTCTGGTCGGGCTCCAGCCTGAACGAGCTCTACGCCGCTGCCGCGCAGAACGCCAAGCTGGCCGGCCCCATGGAGCGCATCTTCGCCTCCGGCATGCGCGAGTACCAGAAGCTGCGCGAGCGCCGGATCGGCGATGCCAGCACGCTGCTGGACGGCACCCGCCGCGCCATGCGCGCCAGCTTCCAGCGCGAGATGGACGCGGCCGAATCCAACCTGTCCTTCCTGGCCACCGTCGGCTCGGTCAGCCCCTACGTGGGCCTGTTCGGCACCGTGTGGGGCATCATGCATGCATTCACCGGCCTGTCGACCATGACGCAGGTGACGCTGTCCACCGTGGCCCCCGGCATCGCCGAGGCGCTGGTGGCGACGGCCATCGGCCTGTTCGCCGCCATCCCGGCGGTGGTCGGCTACAACCGCTTCGCCCGCGACATCGACAAGGTCGCGATCGCGCTGGAGACCTTCACCGAAGAGTTCTCCAACATCCTGCAGCGCAACCTGTCCACCGCGCCCGCCGCCACCGCGGCCGGTCACTGAACCGCACGGAGAGCCAAGCATGCCCGCCGTCGCCTCCCGCGGCCGAGGTCGCCGCACGATCAACGAGATCAACATGGTCCCGTTCATCGACGTGATGCTGGTGCTGCTGATCATCTTCATGGTCACGGCGCCGCTGATCACGCCGAGCGTCATCAACCTGCCCACGGTCGACAAGGCCAACCGCCAGCCCGACAAGCCCCTGGAAGTCACGATCAAGAGCGACGACGTGATCGAGTTCAAGAAGGACCCGAGCTCCGGCTCCTCCGGCCTGCAGGTGCCCATGAACCAGATCGGCCAGGCCGTGAAGGCCGCCCAGAACGGCGACGACCAGCGCCCCGTGGTCATCAGCGCCGACAAGTCGGTCAAGTACGAGACGGTGGTGAAGGCCATGAACCAGCTCAAGCGGGCCGGCATCGAACGCGTGGGCCTGTCGGTGCAGGCCACCGGCAGCGGCCGCTGAGCGGCCCCGCGAGGACCCCGCCCCGATGTCCCTGGCTTCCGAACGCTCAGAGTTCAATCCCCCACCGCAGCGCGGCACGGTGCGCGCCGTGGTGCTGGCCCTGCTCGCCCACGCGCTGCTGATCGCAGCCCTTACCTGGGGCGTACGCTGGAAGCGCGAAGGCGACGACGAGCCGGTCGAGGCCGAGATCTGGTCGTCTACCGTGCAGCAGGCACGGCAGAACGTGACGCCCACGCCACCGCCACCGCCGCCCCCGGCTCCGGCACCCACACCCGCACCACCGCCGCCGCCCCCTCCCCCCCCGCCGCCGGCCCCGGCGGTCGCGCCCACGCCACCACCGCCCAAGGCGCCAGACATCGCCCTGGAGCGTGAGCGCAAGCAGCGCGAATTGCAGGCGCAGCGCGAGGAGGAAGAGCGCCAAGCCGAGAAGAAACGCCAGCAGGACGCGCAGCGCAAGGCCGAGCAGGACCGCAAGGAACAGGAAGCCCGCAAGCGCGAGCAGGAAGAAGACCGCCGCCAGAAGGAACAGCAGCGCCTGGCCGATCAGAAGAAGCAGGAGCAGGCCGAGAAGGCAGCCGCCGACAAGGCCGCTGCACAGAAGGCTGCCGCGGCCGAGAAAGCTGCGGCCGACAAGCGCGCGAAGGACGCAGCCGCCGCACGCGCTGCCGCCCTGGAGAAGGAGCGGCAGGACAACATCCGGCGCATGCTGGGCCAGGCCAACGGCGGTGCCGATCAGTCCAGCGGGCCGCGTTCGGGCAAGGGCAATGGCAGCGGCGGTGTGTCCGCCGGCTACCTGGGCCGCGTGGCCGCGCTGATCAAGCGCAACGTGGTCTTCGACCCCAACTCGGTGGCCGGCAACCCGGCGGTCGAAATCCAGATCCAGACTTCGCCGGACGGCACCATCGTCGGCACGCCGCGCGTCACCAAGTCCAGCGGCAACCCGTCCTGGGACGATGCCGCGGTGCGCGCCGTCCAGCGCGCAGAGGTCATGCCGCGCGACACGGATGGCCGGGTGCCCTCCCCGTTCCCGATCATCGTGATGCGCCCCAAGGACTTCTGAGTTCGCGCGCTCGCCCGTTCAGCGGCGAGCGCGGCGCGACGACTTGGTCGTCGCCGCTTCCTCCCGCTCCCACACCCTTTCCTGCCGCAGCCATTCGCGTAGCGCGCCGGGCGCTTCCAGGGCTTGCAGCAGCTGCCGCAACCCCTTCTGCGCCGCGACGAGCGACTGCTTGCGCGCGCGCAGGTCCGCCTCGAAACGAGCGGCGGTGAGCGTGGGATGCGGCGGTAGCCCGAACGCTGCCGCCAGCCGCACCTGCTCGGCCCGCCATTGCGTTTGCAGATCGGTCAGTTGGCTTTCGAGCAGGCGGTTGTAGCGCGCGACGGCCTCATCGTTCATCTGGGCCAGGCGGCTGGATTCCGCACTCGCCAGCGCCTTCTGGATCTCCAGCAGTTCGAGCAGTTGGCCGGCCTCGTAGGCGCGGTTGGCGCGCTGCATGAGCCCCGTCTTGCGCTCGCGCTCGGCCGGGTTGGGCTCGCGATCGGGATGCAGCTGGCTGGCCAGGCGGCGGTAGACCTCGCGCAGCGGTACGGCCGTGTCGCGCGCTTCAGCCAGGGCCACACGCTCCTTGGCCTGGCGCGTGCGGCGGGCCCGGTGCGCGGCGCGGGCGGCCTCGGCCTGCTCGGCGGCGGCACGGGCGTGGGCTTCGGCGCGGTCGGCGAGCGTGACGGGGTCGTCGTCGGGCGGGGTGCCGGCGTCTGCCGTTGCGCCAACCTCGTCGTCGGATGGGCGCGCGCGACGGTCGGGCTCCACATCATCTGACCAGCCTTCGGATGCCTCGGGCGCGTAGTAGGCCCGCAAGCGCTGCATCGCCGCGCGCCGCGTCGCGTCCTCGGTCTCTTCGAGTTCACCCGCCAGTTGCGCGATCAGTCCATGCAGCCGCATGCGCTCGGGATGCGACAGGCGCTCGCCGCCGGAGGCCAGCGCATCGAGCCGCTCGACCAATTCCGCCCTTAGCGCGTCGTAGGCCTCGTGCAATGGCGCCACGTCGCGCGCGTACTGCACGCCCAAGCGCTCCGACAGCGCCTGCCACTCCGCCAGCCGCGCGCGGGCGGCCTCGATGTCGGCCAGCAGCTGCGCGAAGGCCGCACGCGGCGAGGCGTCCGACGCGGCCTCGGGTTTCGCCAGGTCCTGCCGACGTGCGACGTCTCCGCCCGCCATCAGCGCCGGTCCGCCAGGCGGTCCGTCTCGCGGATCAGCGCGTCGAGGATGCCGGGCTCGGAATAGGCATGCCCCGCGCCTTCGATCCGATGGAAGTTCGCGTCGGGCCAGGCCTGGTGCAGCGACCAGGCGTAGCGCATCGGGCAGGGCATGTCGTAGCGGCCATGGACGATGGCACCGGGAATGCCCTTCAGCCGGTGCGCATCGCGCAGCAGCTGGCCTTCCTCCAGCCAGGCGCCGTGCACGAAATAGTGGTTCTCGATGCGCGCGAAGGCCAGGGCGAAATGCGGGTCGCGGAAGGGCTCGCTGAAGGCGGCGTCGGGCAGCAGCGTGATGGTCTCGCCCTCCCAGATCGTCCAGGCCTGGGCGCAGGCCAGCCTGGCGGCTTCGTCGTCGCCCACGAGCCGGCGACGATAGGCCGCGATCATGTCGTGCCGCTCTTCCACTGGAATGGGTGCCTGGAAGCCCTCCCACTTGTCCGGAAACATCTCGGAGACGCCGAACTGGTAGTACCACTGCAGTTCGGCCTTCGTGACGGTGTAGACGCCGCGCAGCACCAGCGCGCTGACCCGCTGCGGGTGTGTCTCGGCATAGGCCAGCGCCAGTGTGGAGCCCCAGGAGCCGCCGAAGACCTGCCAGCGCGGCACGCCCACGATCTCCTCCCGCAGCCGCTCGATGTCGGCGACCAGGTGCCAGGTGGTGTTGGCCTCCAGGCTCGCGTGGGGCGTCGACTGGCCGCAGCCGCGCTGGTCGAAGAGCAGCACGTCGTAGCGCGCCGGATCGAACAGGCGGCGATGAGCGGGCGAAATGCCGCCGCCCGGACCGCCGTGCAGGAAGACCACCGGCGTGGCGCCGGGCGTGCCGCAGCGCTCCCAGTAGACGTGGTGCCCGTCACCCACGTCCAGCATGCCGGTGGCGTAGGGTTCGATGGCGGGATACAGCGTACGCAACACAGTGCTCATGGCGGAAGGAACTCCAGGATTGGCGGCCCCCGCCGCGCGCGGGCCGGAAAGGTGATCGGGCGGCGCGCGAGGACGCAGCGCGCGGCCGCCGCTCATGCCGATTCGTACACGATGGCCGCCTGCCCGGCCTCGGCCTGCGCCATCCAGCTGGCCAGCGCCGCATCGACCGGGAAGAAGCGCGCCGACTCGCCCAGCTGCAGCTCCACCTGCGCACCCGCGCGCTTGAGCGCCAGCCGTACCGGCAGGCCACGGTGCACCTCGCCCTGCTCCGTCGCCTCCACCCGCGCCGGATGGTCGCGCACGATGCGGGCGATGTCCGGCAGCTTGCCGTTGACGGCCACGCGCAGGTACTTGCCGAAGCGGCAGCGGGCGGTGGCGAGGTCCCACACCTGCTGCACGTTGAAGCGCGGCTCGAAGCCGCCCCGGCCCGGCTGCAGCCGGCCGCTCACGATCACCAGTTCGTCTTCCTTGAGCAGGTTGCGCGCGGCGTCCAGCACGGCCTCGTCGGCCACGGCCTCGATGGTGGCGCTCTTGTCGTCCAACGCGAAGATGGCCAGCCGGCCGCGCTGCCCGCTGATGACACGCAGGCCGCTCACGATGCCGGCGATCATCTGCGGCTCGCGGCTGTCGATCAGCTCGTCGATCTGCCGGCGCGCGAACTGGCGCACCTCGCGCGAGACCTCGTCGAACAGGTGGCCCGAGAGGTAGAAGCCGATGGCGGTCTTCTCGTGGGTCAGGCGCTCCTTCACGCCCCAGGGCGTGACCTCGGCCAGGGGCGGCGCCTCGGTGCTGCAGCCGGGGCCGCCGTCCATCATGTCGAACAGGCCACCCTGGTTGGCATTGGCCTCCTGCGCGGCGGCGTAGTCGAAGGCGCGGTCGAGCGAGGCGACCAGCGCCGCGCGGTCCGCGTGCAGGGTGTCGAAGGCGCCGGCCTTGATCAGCGCCTCGACGGTGCGCTTGTTCATGCGCTGGCGGTCCACGCGGGCGCAGAAGTCGAACAGGCTCTGGAAAGGCCCGCCCTCCTCGCGCGCCTTCACGATGGCCTCGATGGCCAACTGGCCGGTGCCCTTGACGGCGCCCAGGCCATAGCGGATGACCTTGTCGCTGACCGGCTCGAAGCGGTAGCGGCCGCGGTTGACGTCCGGCGGCTCGAAACTGATGCCGAAGTTCTTGACCGCGTCCTCGAACAGCACCTTGAGCTTGTCGGTGTTGTCCATTTCCACCGTCATGTTGGCGCAGTAGAACTCGGCGGTGTAATGGACCTTGAGCCAGCCGGTGTGGTACGCCAGCAGCGAGTAGGCGGCCGCGTGCGATTTGTTGAAGCCGTAGCCCGCGAACTTCTCCATCAGGTCGAAGATCTCGTCGGCTTTCTCCTGCGGGATGCCGTGGGTGGCGAGCGCACCGGCGCGGAACTTCTCACGGTGCTCGGCCATTTCCTCGGCCTTCTTCTTACCCATCGCGCGGCGCAGCAGGTCGGCACCGCCGAGCGAGTAGCCGCCCAGGATCTGCGCCGTCTGCATCACCTGCTCCTGGTAGACCATGATGCCGTAGGTCTCGGAGAGCATCTCGGCCACGGCCGGGTGCGGGTACTCCACCTCTTCGCGGCCATGCTTGCGGGCCACGAAGCTGGGGATCAGGTCCATCGGGCCCGGACGGTACAGCGCGTTCAGGGCGATCAGGTCCTCGAGCCGCGTCGGCCGCGCGTCGCGCAGCATGCCCTGCATGCCACGGGATTCGAACTGGAACACGGCCTCGGTCTTGCCCTCCTGGAACAGCCGGTAGGTCGGCTTGTCGTCCAGCGGGATGTTCTCGTAGGCAAAACCTTCCTGGCCCTTGTGGCGCTGCACGATGAACTCGCGCGCGATCTCCAGGATGGTGAGCGTCGCCAGGCCCAGGAAGTCGAACTTGACCAAGCCGATGGCCTCCACGTCGTCCTTGTCGTACTGGCTCACCGCCGACTCGCTGCCCGGCTGCTGGTAGAGCGGGCAGAAGTCGGTGAGCTTGCCCGGCGCGATCAGCACGCCACCCGCGTGCATGCCGATGTTGCGCGTCATGCCTTCGAGCTTCTGCGCCATCTCGACGACGGTCTTGACCTCTTCCTCCTTCTCGATGCGCTCGGCCAGCTGCGGCTCGGCGGCGATGGCGTACTTCTCCTTGTCGGCCTCGGACAGGTCCTTGGGCGGGTACTGCAGCGTGACCGGCTTGCCCGGCTTGTTGGGAATGAGCTTGCTGATGCCGTCGCAGAAGTTGTAGCTCATGTCCATCACGCGGCCCACGTCGCGGATGGCGGCGCGGGCGGCCATGGTGCCGAAGGTGGCGATCTGGCTCACCGCGTTGCGGCCGTACTTCTGCTTGACGTACTCGATGACGCGGTCGCGGTTGCCCTGACAGAAGTCGATGTCGAAGTCGGGCATGGACACCCGCTCCGGGTTCAGGAAGCGCTCGAACAGCAGGTTGTATTCGAGCGGGTCCAGGTCGGTGATCTTCAGCGCATAGGCCACCAGCGAGCCCGCACCCGAACCCCGACCGGGGCCCACCGGGCAGCCGTTGTTCTTGGCCCAGTTGATGAAGTCGCCCACGATCAGGAAGTAGCCCGGGAAGCCCATCTTGAGGATGGTGCCGATCTCGAACTCCAGCCGCTCCACATAGCGCGGGCGCTGCCTGTCGCGCTTGGCCGCGTCGGGGTACAGGTGCACGAGGCGCTCCTCCAGGCCCTCGAAGGAGGCCAGGCGGAAGAACTCCTCCATCGGCACGCCGCCCGGCGTCGGAAAGTCGGGCAGCCGCGGCTTGCCCAGCACCAGGGTGAGGTTGCAGCGGCGGGCGATCTCCACCGTGTTGGCGATGGCGCTGGGGATGTCGGCGAAGAGCGCGCACATCTGCTCAGCGCTCTTGAAATACTGCTCGCGGGTGAAGCGGCGCACCCGGCGCTGGTTGCCCAGGATCTCACCTTCGGAGATGCAGACGCGGGCCTCGTGGGCCTCGAATTCGTCCGGCTCCAGGAACTGCACCGGGTGCGTGGCCACCACCGGCAGCGACAGGCGCGCCGCCAGCTTGACGGCCGCGACCACGTGCGGCTCGTCCTCGGGCCGGCCGGCGCGCTGCAGTTCCAGGTAGAAGCGGTGCGGGAACATGCCGGCAAGGCGCAGCGCCACCTCGCGCGCACGCTCGTCGTTGCCGGTGGCCAGGGGTGCGCCCAGCGGGCCGGCCTGGGCGCCCGAGAGCAGGATCAGCCCGCCGTTGAGTTCCTCCAGCCAGGCCCATTTGGCCTTGGCCTGGCCTTCGCCGCGACCCACGTTCTGGGTCCAGCCGCGGGCCAGCAGCTCGCACAGGTTGAGGTAGCCCTCGCGGCTTTGCACCAGCAGAACGACGCGCGAGGGCGGCGCGTCGGCGTCCAGGCCTTCCATGGCCACTTCACAGCCCAGCAGCGGCTTGACGCCCTTGCCCCGGGCCTGCTTGTAGAACTTGACGCCGCCGAAGAGGTTGTTGAGGTCGGTGATGGCCAGGGCGGGCTGGCCGTCCTTGGCGGCTGCCTTGACGACTTCGTCGATGCGGGTGGTGCCGTCGACGACGGAAAACTCGGTGTGCAGGCGCAGATGAACGAACATTCGCGCGATTGTAAAAAGCCCCCCGGCCCGCAAGGTCGACAGTGATCGGGCCGGCCTTGAACTGCGTAATGCCAGAAAACCCGCTCCCCGCGAACCGTGCTGCACTTCCCATGACCGAGCCCCGAGGTTTCAAGGGCAACAAGGCCGCCCTGCCCGCCAAGCCCTGCGCCGTCTGCGGCCGGCCGATGACGTGGCGCAAGGCCTGGGCCCGCAACTGGGACGAGGTGCGCTACTGCTCCGAGGCCTGCCGGCGTCGCCGTGCGGAGGCGCCGCGGTGACGCTGCGCCACCTGGTGCTGGTACTGGGCGACCAGCTCGACCTGGCGGCCAGCGGCTTCGATGGCTTCGATCCGGCGCAGGACGCCGTCTGGATGGCCGAGGTGGACGACGAGGCCAGCCATGTCTGGTCCATCCAGCCGCGCATTGCCATCTTCCTGGCCGCCATGCGGCATTTCGCCCATGCGCTGGTCGAAGCCGGCCGTACGGTGCACTACACCCGCCTCGACGGGAAAGGCAATCGCGGCAGCATGGCGGCCGAGCTCGAACTGGCCATCCGCACGCACCGGCCGCAAGGGCTGGTGATGACTGCACCGGGCGAGCACCGGGTGCTCAAGGCGCTCCAGGCGGTGGCTGCCGCCGAAGGCGTGCCGCTGGAAATCCGCGAAGACCGGCATTTCTTCTGCACCGTCCGCGAATTCGCCGCCCATGCACGGGGCCGACGGCAATTGCGCATGGAGTTCTTCTACCGCGAGCAACGCCGCCGCCACGACGTGCTGATGGATGGCGACGAGCCCGTCGGCGGCCAGTGGAACTACGACGCAGAGAACCGCGCCTCATTCGGCAAGACCGGTCCGGGCTTGGTGCCGGCGGCGCCGGCCTTCGGACCTGACCCGCTCACCCAGGGCGTGCTCGACCTGGTGGCCGAGCGCTTCGCCGACCGGCCCGGAAAGCTTGCGAACTTCGCCTGGCCAGTCACCCGGGCGCAGGCCCGGGAAGCCCTGGACGACTTCGTCCGCCACCGCCTGGCCGATTTCGGCCACTGGCAGGACGCCATGTGGCCGGGCGAGCCGTGGCTCTGGCATTCGCGCCTGTCGGCTGCGATGAACCTCAAGCTGCTCCATCCGCGAGAAGTGGTCGAGGCCGTCGAGAAGGCGTACCGCGCAGGCCATGTGCCGCTGGCCAGCGCCGAGGGCTTCATCCGCCAGATCCTGGGCTGGCGCGAGTACGTGCGCGGCATCTACTGGACGCGCATGCCGCGCTACTTGGAACTCAACGCGCTCGGCGCCAGGGAGCCATTGCCCGGCTTCTACTGGACCGGTGACACGCCCATGGCCTGCCTGGCCGACGCCATTGGGCAGACGCTGGAACACGGCTATGCGCACCACATCCAGCGCCTCATGGTCACCGGCCTCTATGCGCTGCTGCTGGGCGTGGAGCCGCAGCAGGTCCACGCCTGGTACCTCGCGGTCTATGTCGATGCGGTGGAATGGGTGGAACTGCCCAACACGCTGGGCATGAGCCAGTTCGGCGACGGCGGCCTGATGGGCAGCAAGCCCTACGTGGCCACCGGCCGCTACATCGAACGCATGAGCGCCGGCAGCCTGTGCGGCCGCTGCCGCTTCAAGCCCGCCGAGCGGCTGGGCGACGAGGCCTGCCCCTTCACCACGCTGTACTGGGACTTCCTGGCCCGCCACGAGGAGCGCCTGGCGTCCAATCCGCGCATGACCGTGCAATTGCGCAACCTGCAGCGCCTGGATGCGGATGAACGCCGGCGCATCGCCGAACGTTCGGCCGCCATCCGGCGCGGCGAGGTCGGCGCATGATGCACACCCCCTCACCGCCCATGCCCACCGTGCTCCCACGAAGGCCGCCCGCCATGTCCCAGACCCTGCTCGTCACCGGCGCCACCGGCTTCGTGGGCCGCCATCTCGTCCGCCGGCTGCTGGCGGACGGCCATGCGGTCATCGCGCTCTCCCGCGATCCCGCGCGCGCCGGCCGGACCCTGGGGCCGCAGGTGCGGGTGGTCGGCCAGTTGTCCGACATCGCGGCCGACACCCCCATCGACGCCTGCATCCACCTGGCCGGCGCGCGGGTCATCGGCCCGCCCTGGACCCAGTCCCGGCGCGAGGAACTGATGCGCAGCCGGGCCGCGCCAGCCTCCCAGTTGCTGGCACTGATGCACCGGCTGGCGCGCCCGCCCCGCGCCCTGCTGGTGGCGTCGGCCATCGGCTGGTATGGCAAGGTGCAGACAGGCGCCGACCTGCCTTGCGACGAAAGCGCACCGCCGCAGCCCGGACAGTTCCAGTCCGACCTGTGCGCCGCCATCGAACGCGATGCGCAGCTCGCCGAGGCGCTGGGCGTGCGTGTGGTGCGTCTGCGCTTCGGCGTGGTGCTGGGCACCGACGGCGGCGCCTATCCGCCACAGGCCCTGGCGGCACGCCTGGGCCTGGGCGCGGTGCTGGGCGACGGCCGGCAGCCCTCGCCCTGGGTGCATGTGGACGATGTGGTGGGCCTGGCCTGCTTCGCCCTGGCACAAGAGACGATGGCCGGGCCGGTCAATGTCGTGGCGCCGCCGACGCCCACGCAGTCCGAATTCGTCCATGCGCTGGCGGCGTCCTACGGGCGGAAGGTGCGCCTGCGCGTTCCGGGGGTGGCCGTGCGCCTCGCCATGGGCGAGATGTCCGACCTGCTGCTGGCCGGCCGGAATGTGGTGCCTGCCGTGGCACAGCAGGCCGGCTATGCCTTTATCCATCCTTCGCTGGAGGCGGCCCTGGCCGCCTTGGCGGCCGAGTCGCGGCGCGCCTTGGCCGGCGCCCGCTGACGCCGGACGCTCACCAATAGCCCAGCACCTTCCACCACAGAAGCCCCACGGTCGCGAAGACCGCCAGTTCCACCACCGCCATCACCAGCCCCACGAACCACCAGCGGCCCATGCCCACGTAGCCGCTGCCAAAGACGATCGGCGAAGTACCGGTGGCGTAGTGGGTCAGGGTCATCATGATGCAGGAGGCCGCCGCCATCATGAGCAGGAAGGGCACGAGGTAGGCGCCAGGCACCAGGTGCGCGCCCACGCTCAGGAAGGCCAGCAGCATGGCACTGATGTGCGCCGTCGTGCTGGCAAAAAGGTAGTGCGAGAACAGGAAGACCAGCACCAGCACCGCCGCCGCGGGCAGCCAGCCCATGCCGCTGGACTCGATGCCACTGCGCAGGCCCGCCGAGAACCAGCCGATCACGCCGGCCTTGTTGAGCTCGCCCGCCAGCATCACCAGGGCGCCGAACCACACCAGCGTGTCCCAGGCGCTCTTCTCGGTCAGCACATCCTCCCAGTCCAGCGTGCCGGTGATCAGCAGCATGAACAGGCCGAGCAACGCCACCACCGTTGCATCCAGGCTGAAGGCCTTGCCCAGCAGCAGGGCCGGCACGTCGGCCCACAGCACCAGCAGCAGCGCGAAGGTGCCCAGCATGACCCACTCACGGCCCTGTAGCGGGCCCATGCGGGCCAGTTCGGCGCGCGCGAAGGTCACGGCATCGGGCGTGCGCGTCACCTCGGGCCGGGCCAGCACGTAGATCACCAGGGGCATCAGCGCCATGCATACCAGGCCGGGCAACAGCATGGCCAGCGCCCAGGTGCCCCAGCTCAGGTGGAAGGACTGGTTCGTCACCTTCGCCACGTAGTCGACCACCAGCGGATTGGGCGCCGTGGCCGTGACGAACATGGCCGAACTGATGGGGTTGGCGTGGTAGTTGACCAGCGCCAGGTAGGTGCCGACCTTGCCCTGCGTCTTCTGCTCCGGATCGGAGCCGAAGGCATGGGCGATGGACTTCATGATCGGGTGCACGATGCCGCCGCCCCGGGCGGTGTTGCTGGGCGTGAACGGCGCCAGGATCAGCTCACAGGCCGCCAGGCCGTAGCCGATGCCCAGGGTGCGCCGCCCGAGCAGCGAGATGAACCAGAAGCCGATGCGCGCGCCCAGCCCGGTCTTCTTGAGGCCGCGCGAGATCATCACCGAGACCACGATCAGCCAGATCAGCGGATTGCCGAAGCTGGCCAGCGCGTCGGTGATCGCCCCCTTGGACGAAGTGGCGGTGACCTGCGACAGCGCCACCACCATGATGGCCATCATCGCCATCACGCCGATGGGCATGACCTTGAGGATGATCGCCACGATGGTGGTCAGGAAGATGGCCACGAGTGCCCAGGCCTTGGGCGTGAGGCCGTCGGGCGTAGGCACGAGCAGAAGGCCGATCAGCACGGCGGTGGCGATGGTGGCCGGCACGATGCGGAAGGGCACCGCGCGGCGAAAGTGGTCGAGCATCCTGGAAATCATGGCCATGGCCGGGTCGTCGGGAACGTGCCCATCGTGCAGGCGCGCTGCCCGGGGAGCCTTGACTCATGTCAACCGAAGCCGGATGTGCCCGATCACGCGCGGACGCCTTCCTACAATCCGCGCCGTGTCCGAATCCGTGCTCAACATCTCCGCCTATCTCTTCGTGCCCATCGACGACCGCGACACGCTGCGGCCGCACCTGCTGGAGCGCTGCAAAGCGCTCAGCTTGATGGGCACCATCCTGCTGGCCGAGGAAGGCATCAACCTTTTCCTGGCAGGCGCGCCCGAGGCAGTGCGCGGCTTCGTGGCCGAGCTGCGTGCCGATCCGCGCTTCGCGCCGCTGGCGCCCAAGGAAAGCTGGTCCGCCCACCAGCCCTTCCGCCGCATGCTGGTCAAGAACAAGCGCGAGATCATCCGCATGGACCATCCGGCCATCCGCCCTTCCGCCGGCCGTGCGCCGGCAGTGGATGCGCCGACGCTGCGCCGCTGGCTGGACCAGGGGCACGACGACGCCGGCCAACCTGTGGTGATGCTGGACACCCGCAATGCCTTCGAGGTGGACTACGGCACCTTCGAGGACGCCATCGACTGGCGCATCGGCAAGTTCAGCGAGTTTCCGGCGGCGGTGCAGGCGCACCGCGACCAGTTGGAGGGCAAGACGGTGGTGAGCTTCTGCACCGGCGGCATCCGCTGCGAGAAGGCCGCCATCTACATGCACGAGCTGGGGCTGACGAATGTGCTGCAGCTCGAAGGCGGCATCCTCAAGTATTTCGAGGAAGTGGGCGGCGCCCACTACCGCGGCGACTGCTTCGTCTTCGATGGCCGCGAGGCCCTGGCGCCGGACCTGAGCGCGCGCTCGTCGCATGCGAGCGCACGGGCCTTCGAGGACCCGGATCTGCCGATCAAGCAGGGTTGAGGGCGCCGAAGTCGGGCGGCACCGCTGCCCGTGGCCAAACCTGCCCGCCTGCTCAAGCCTTGGAATTGCCTTCCGGCTCCGCCGCACTCGTCTGCGACTGCGTCTTGAAGGGATGGTCCGGCAGCGGGATGAATTCGGTCTCGCCGGGCACATGGCCCATGCGCTGCGCCTCCCAGTCCGCACCGGCCTGCAGGATGCGCTCGCGGCGGCTGGAGACGAAGTTCCAGCTCATGAAGCGCGGCCCGTCCAGCGGCGCGCCGCCCACCACCACCAGGCGGCGCGCGCCATCGGCGGTGATGCGCACCGGGGGCCGCTCGCCGGCCGCGGCGTCCTCGTCGGGCAGCACGCCCATGGTGTGCTGCGGCAGGGGCTCGCCGCCCAGCATCACGTCGCCATCGACGGCATAGACAGCCATCTGCGGCGCCAGCGGCGGCAGCGAAAAGGCGCCGCCTGCGGGCAGCGCGATGTCCAGGTAGAGCGTGGGCATCAAGGTGGGCACCGGCGAGCGCAGGCCGAAGGCCTCGCCCACCAGCACGCGCACCGGCACGCCCTCCACCTCCGTCGCGGGAATGTCCGCGGCGGCCGTGTGCGAGAAGCTGGGCTCGACCTCCTCATGCTCGCGGGGCAGCGCGCACCACAGCTGCAGGCCATGGTTGACGTAGGTCTCGGTCTTGAGCGCCTCGGGCTTGCGCTCGGAATGCACGATGCCGCGGCCCGCGGTCATCCAGTTGATGGCGCCGGGGCGGATCTCCTGTTCGGTGCCCAGGCTGTCGCGGTGCATCATCGCGCCCTCGAACAGGTAGGTCACCGTCGCCAGGCCGATGTGCGGGTGGGGCCGCACGTCGTGCTGGTCCTCCGGGGTTTCGGTGGCCGGACCGAAATGGTCGAAGAAGACGAAGGGGCCGACCGCGCGCCGTTGCGCGGCCGGCAGCACGCGGCGAACCTGAAAGCCGCCGCCCAGGTCCTTGGCATGCGGATGGAGCGTGAGAAGGTCGGACATGGCGGCTCTCCGGTTCGGTTGGCGTGGATGGGATGCAGAGGGATCAGGCCAGCAGCTTCAGCGCGCCTTGCAGGCGCTCGCCGAAGGCGCGGGCCGTCTGCAGGTCGCCGGCCGGGATCTCGGCCGGGCTCGCGTCTGCGGGCGAGGTGGTCATCAGGCCACCGAAGCCACCGACGTAGTTGAGCGAGTCGCGGCTGGATTCCTTCTTGTTGCTCGGCACGATGCCCAGGCCAGCCCACAGGCCGCCGTGCTGCATCGCCAACTGCCAGAAGTACGCGATGGTGGCGAACTTGTCGCCGTTCATGGTGGCGCTGTTGGTGAAGCCGGCGAAGAGCTTGTCCTTCCAGCCCTGGACGAACCAGACCTTGGACGAGGCGTCGGCGAACTTCTTGAACTGCCAGCTGGGGGCGCCCATGTAGGTCGGCGCGCCGAAGACGATCAGCTTGGCCGCAGCCAGCGTTTCCCAGCCGCCTTCGGGCAGGTTGCCATCCGCGTCGATGGCGATCACGGCGGCGTTGGCGCCTTCTGCGACGGCCTGCGCGACGCGCTGGGTGTGGCCGTAGCCGGAGTGGTAGACGATGGCGATGTCGGTCATGGGAGTTCCAGGTTCAGAAAAAAAATGGAAAAAGATGGGCCATGGCGCCAGCGCCGCGGCCCGCGGGCATCACTTCTTGTCGATGCTGAAACGGCCGGGGCCGAAGGCAAAGAAGGCCAGGAAGCCGCCGGCAATGGCGAAGTTCTTGAAGAAGTTGGTCTTCTGGGCCATCACCATTTCGGGGGGCACATTCCAGAAGGCATGGCCCAGGAAGGCGGTGGCGACGGTGAACACGGCCAGGATGATGGCCATCAGGCGCGTCTTGAAGCCGACCAGGAAGAGCAGACAGACCAGCAGTTCGACCACCACGGCGATCACCGCCGCCACCTCGGGCATGGGCACGCCGATCTTGCCGAAATAGCCGACGGTGCCGGCAAAGCCGGTGAGCTTGCTCCAGCCCGCCGGCAGGAACAGCAGCGCGATGAGCACGCGGCCGACCAGGGCTGCGGCGTCCTGGGTCGGGGTGGTGTTGGAGGTCTGGGTGATGGCCATGGAAGTAGCTCCTTGCGTTGAAAAAATCGGTTTGGACAGATTGGAAGCAGTGAAAGATGCCGCCGCATGACGGACGGCACCGCGAAGGGAATCGATGAAGAAACGGCCCGCACAGGGCGGGCCGTCTCATTCTGCGATCACGGCGCCAGGTCGAACACCAGCACCTCGGCGTCCTGGCCGCCGGCCAGGCTCAGCTGCGACTCGGCCGCGATCATCGCCGCATCGCCGCCCTGCAGGCGCTGGCCGTTGACGTCCAGCGCACCGCGGATCAGGTGCACATAAGCCTTGCGGGCCGGGTCGAGCTTCAGCTCGGCCGTCTCATCGCCGTCGAACAGACCGGCATAGAGCCGCGCGTCGGCATGCATGCTCACGGCGCCGGCTTCGCCTTCGGGCGCCGCCACCAGGGCCAGCTTGCCGCGCTTGTCGGCCACGTCGACCTGCTTCTGCTCATAGCCCGGCGGGATGCCGCGCACATTGGGTTCGATCCAGATCTGCAGGAAGTGCGTGGTCTGGTCGGCCTTGTGGTTGAACTCGCTGTGCATCACGCCGCGGCCCGCGCTCATGCGCTGGACGTCGCCGGGCGGGATCGATTCGACGTTGCCCATGCTGTCTTTGTGGGCCAGCTCTCCGTCGAGCACGTAGCTGATGATCTCCATGTCGCGGTGGCCATGGGTGCCGAAGCCGGCGCCGGCGGCCACGCGGTCCTCGTTGATCACCCGCAGGTTGCCCCAGCCCATGAAGGCGGGGTCGTAGTAGCCGGCGAACGAGAAGCTGTGAAAGGACTTGAGCCAGCCATGGTCGGCATAGCCACGTTCCTGGGACTTGCGGATCTGCAGCATGATGTTGAACTCCTTCGAATGGGGCTGGCGGTGGCGCCTGCTGCGCCGGCCTTCCCCGGTAGGCGGCACCGAACTGCGCCGCGATGGGATGAACTTTAGGCCGGCGGACCCGGCTTGAAACCGCAGTGCATTGAAGACGTCGTTCAAATTTTTTGAATGACAATCCGGCCATGCCCACCGCCCGCGAAGTCCTCACGCCCGACGCCCTGGCCATGCTGCAGACCGTGGTCGACCGCGGCAGCTTCGCCGCCGCCGCCCGCAGCCTGGGGCTGGTGCCCTCGGCCCTCACCTACCGTGTGCGGCAGATCGAGGACGCGCTGGACGTGCTGCTGTTCGACCGCAGCGCCCGCCAGGCCAAACTGACCGAGGCGGGCCGCGAACTGCTGCGCGATGCGGTGCGGCTGTTGGGCGAGATCGACGCGGTGGCGAACCGCGTGCGCCGCATCGCCACGGGCTGGGAACCTCAGCTGACCATCGCCATCGACAGCGTGATCGCCCGCGACCCGCTCTACGACCTGGTGGGCGCCTTCTATGCCCTGGCGCCACCCACGCGGCTGAAGCTGCGCGACGAGACCCTGCTGGGCACCATCGAGGCGCTGACCAGCGGTCAGGCCGACCTGGCCATCGGCTCGGTGCTCGACGCGGACGGGCTGGGCTTCACCGGCACCGGCATCCGCAGCTGTGTGCTGGGTCAGCTGTCCTTCGTCTATGCCGTGGCACCGAACCATCCGCTCACGCGCACCAGCTTGCCCGTCACCGAGGCCATGATGCGCCAGCACCGCGCCGTCGCCGCCGCCGATTCGGCGCGGCTGTCGCAAGGCATGAACGTCAACCTGCTGGCCGGGCAGGACGTGCTCACCGTGCCCACCATGCAGGCCAAGCTGCATGCCCAGCTGCACGGGCTGGGTGCCGGCTTCCTGCCCGAGCCGATGGCCCGGCCCTATGTGGAGGCCGGCCACCTGGTTGCGCTCCCCACCGAACGCGCCGCCCCCACCACCAACATGCATGCCGCATGGCGCGTGCGCAGCGCCGCCCAGCCAGGCCTGGCGCTGCAGTGGTGGCTGTCGCAGTTCGAGCATACGGGCACGCGCGAGGCCCTGCTGACGCAGCACCGCGGCCGCTGAAGGCGAGGCCACTGGCCGGCGGCCCGACCGTACCGGGGACAAACCCGGTCGCCCTGCGTTGGCGCAGCATGGTGCGTCATCGGTGCGGTTAGAGTCGCACGACCATCCCGCTGCCCGCAACACCTGCCGCCATGCCCCTCACCGACGCCGACCGCCCCGATTTCCAACCCCGCCGAATCGCCATCGTGGGCGCAGGCATCGCCGGCCTCGCGGCGGCGCGCACGCTGGCGCAAGCCGGCCTGGAGGTGGCGGTGTTCGAGCAGGCGTCCACGCCCGGCGGACGGCTGGCCAGCCTGGACAGCCGCACCGGCAGCTTCGACACCGGCGCCCAGTACTTCACCGTCCGTGACGAGCGCTTCCGCCGGGCCCTGGACGCCACCGCCGCGCCCTGCCGCCGCTGGAGCGCCAACGCCGTGCGCGTGCTCGATGCCCTGGGCCGGGTGGTCGAAGCCTCGCTGCCGGGCCTGGAACCGCACTGGGTCGGCCTGCCCCGCATGGACGGCCTGGCCGCCCACTGGGCGGCGCCGCTGGGCCATGCCCTGCACCTGGGCACCACCGTCTCGTGCCTGGAGGCCGACACGCTGCAGCCCGGCCGCTGGCAGCTGCGCACACAGGGCGACGGCGACGACCACGCCGTGCATGCCGGCTTCGATGCCGTGCTGCTGACCGTGCCGGCCGGCGCGGCGCGCAGCCTGTTGCAGCCCGTGGCCCCTGCCCTGGCCGCGCCGCTGGCACCGGTGCGCATCGCGCCCTGCTGGTCGCTGCACATCGCCTTCGCGCAGGCCAGCCAGCCCGGCCTGCCCCACCTGGGACCGCAGTGGAACTGCGCCCGCTCCACCCACCACCGCGTGGCCTGGCTGGCGCGCGAATCGTCCAAGCCCGGCCGCGGCAGCATCGAACGCTGGACGGTCCAGGCCAGCGCCCCATGGTCGGCCGAGCACATCGGCGACGACGCGGCCCGCGTGCAGGCCAAGCTGCTTCGGGCCTTTGCCGAGATCACCGGCATCCGCGTGGAGCCCTCCTTCGCCCACGCCCGCTTGTGGACCGAAGCCAAGACCGAGACGCCGCTCGGCCGCAGCCATCTCTGGAACGCCGCCTCGGGCATCGGCATCGCGGGCGACTGGTGCCTGGGCCACCGGGTCGAGGACGCCTTCGTCTCGGGGCTGGAACTGGCGCTGGCCATCCTCTGAGGTCCGTGCCCGGCTACATCGGCCGCTTCGCGCCCTCGCCCACCGGCCCCCTGCATGCGGGCTCGCTCGTGGCGGCGCTGGCCAGCTGGCTGGATGCACGCGCAGCCGGCGGCTGCTGGCTGGTGCGCATCGAGGACGCCGACACCGAACGCTGCCTGCCCGGCATGGGCGAGCACATCCTGCAGCAGCTGGCCGCCTGCGGCCTGGTGCCGGACGAGGCGCCGGTCTGGCAGACGGCGCGCGTCGGTCGTTATCAGGCCGCACTGGAGCGGCTGATCGGTGCCGGCCTGGCCTATCCCTGCGGCTGCACGCGCCGCGAGATCGACGCGGTGCTGGCCGCACAGGGCATCGGCCACGACCGCCATGGCGAGCGCGTCTATCCCGGCACCTGCCGCCACGGCCTGAACGGCAAGGCGCCTCGGGCCTGGCGCTTCGCCACCTGGCGCATGCTGGCGTCGACCGTCGACTGGACCGATCGACGTCTGGGCGCGCAGCAGCAGGATGTGCTGCGCGAGGTCGGCGACTTCGTGCTGCGCCGCGCCGACGGACCCTGGGCCTACCAGCTCGCCGTGGTGGTGGACGATGCCGAGCAGGGCGTCACCGACGTCGTCCGCGGCGCAGACCTGACCGACAACACGCCACGCCAGATCCTGCTGCAGCGCGCCCTTGGCCTGCCGACGCCGCGCTACCTGCACACCCCGCTGGTGCTGGGTGCCAATGGCGAAAAGCTGTCCAAGCAGAACGGCGCCGCGGCCATCGATACCGGCACGGCCACCGCGGCGCGGTTGGCACTGGACGCCGCCGCGCAGGCCCTGGGGCTCCCCGCTGCACCATTGCGAGATGGTGTCCGACAGGCCCTGGAGGGCTGGGTCGCACCCTGGGCCGCTCTCTACAATCCCGCTCCGTGACCGCCGACGAAACGAACGACTCCGCCGCTGCCCCGCCTGAAGCCGGCGACACCGAACATCCCCACCGCCGCATCCGCAGCTTCGTGCGGCGCGCCGGCCGCACCACCGATGCGCAGGCCCGTGCCTATGCGGACTTCGGCCCGCAGTACCTGATTCCCTACCGCCCCGCGACGCTCGATTTCGTACAGGTCTTCGGTCGCGCGGCACCCACCGTGCTGGAGATCGGATTCGGCATGGGCGAAGCCACCGCGCACATCGCCCGCGTGCGTCCGGAGGACAACTTCCTCTGCTGCGAGGTGCACGAGCCCGGCGTGGGCGCGCTGCTCAAGCGCGCCGGGGAGCAGGGCCTGGCCAACATCCGCATCGTGGCGCACGATGCCGTGGAGGTGTTGCAGCACATGATTCCGCCCGGCAGCCTGGCCGGGGTGCACGTGTTCTTTCCCGATCCCTGGCACAAGAAGCGGCACCACAAGCGCCGGCTGATCCAGCCCGGCTTCGTGCACCAACTGGCCGAGCACCTGGCCCCCGGCGGCTACCTGCATTGCGCCACCGACTGGCAGCCCTATGCCGAGCAGATGGTCGAGGTGCTGGCAGGCGAGCCGCTATTGGCCAATACAGCCGCACCCGATGCGGGTGGTTTCGCGTCCAAGCCGGAGTACCGGCCGCTGACCAAGTTCGAGAACCGGGGCATCAAGCTCGGCCACGGCGTGTGGGACGTCGTCTTCACCAGGCGCTGACCGCATTCGCCGCTCCTGTCGTCTGCCGGACAGACGGCGCCCGCTGCGCCGGCCTACAGTGCCGTCTCCCCCACGACAACGACGGAGACGACCATGGCCCACAGGGCGACTTTCGTGCGCATGCAGGACAGCACGCGCGAGGACTGGCAGGCCATCAGTGGCGAGTTCATGCACTTCGCCAGCGGGCTGCCCGAGCGCGTGATGGCGCACCTGAAGCTGCTCGAAGGCGACTACGGCGGCTTTCCGGTGGACCGCTACACCCACAGCCTGCAGACCGCCACCCGCGCCCTGCGTGACGGTCGGGACGAGGAATACGTGGTCTGCGCCCTGCTGCACGACATCGGCGATACGCTGGGCGCCTTCAACCATCCGGACATCGCCGCCGCCATCCTCCAGCCCTTCGTCAGCGAGGAGAACCACTGGATGGTCAAGCACCACGGCATCTTCCAGGGCCACTATTTCTTCCACCACATCGGGCTGGACCGCGACCTGCGCGAGCAGTTCCGCACGCATCCGCACTTCGACCGCACGGCCGAGTTCTGCGAGCTCTACGACAACCCGGCCTTCGACCCCAAGGGCGAGACGTTGCCCATTGCCGAGTTCGAACCCATGCTGCGCCGCCTGATGGCCCAGCCGCGCCAGAGCATCTACAAGAAGGCCCTGGCCACAGAAGCGGCTTGAGTGGGCACGCTGCCGCCGTTGCCCATCCCCGCGACCATCCGAACCTGCCGCCCGCGCGGCGCACAAGGAGACACCCATGAACGCCACCTCCCAAGCCGAACTCAGCGAAGTCCGCCGCCTCGTCTCCGACGAGGAATGGCAGCTGCGCGTGGACCTCGCCGCCTGCTACCGCCTCGTGGCGCTGTACGGCTGGAGCGACCTGGTCTTCACCCACATCAGCGCCCGCATCCCGGGGCCGGACCATCACTTCCTCATCAACCCCTACGGGATGATGTTCGACGAGATCACGGCTTCCAGCCTGGTCAAGGTGGACATGGACTGCAACAAGCTGATCGACTCGCCGTACCCGGTCAACCCGGCCGGCTTCGTGATCCACAGCTGCATCCACGCCGCCCGCGACGACGTGCAGTGTGTGCTGCACACCCACAGCCGTGCCGGCGTGGCCGTCAGCGCCCAGAAATGCGGCGTGCTGCCCATCAGCCAGCAGAGCACCTTCGTGCTGGCCTCGCTGGCGCATCACGACTACGAAGGCGTGGCCGTGCGCGACGACGAGAAGCCGCGCCTGCAGCAGGACCTCGGCCGCAACAACTACATGCTGCTGCGCAACCACGGTCTGCTGACCGTGGGCAAGACGGTGGCCGACGCCTTCCTGCACATGTACACGTTCGAGAACGCCTGCCGTATCCAGATCGACGCCCAGGCCGGCGGCGAGCTGGTCCATGTCAACCCGCAGATCATGGACGGCATCAGCCAGGTGATGAAGAAGGTCACCACCGGCCAGGGCGCCAACATCGCCTGGCCGGCGCTGCTGCGCAAACTGGACCGCGAGAGCCCGGGCTACAAGGACTGAGCCCGGCCTTGGGCCGGGGACTTTTGACCTTTGTTGACAATTGGCGGCATGCATCGCCGCCAAGCCCTGCTCCGTCTTGCCTCGCTCCCCATCGCCACCGGCCTCGCCGGCTGCGCCGAGCTCCAGAAACCCGCCGAAGCCCTCGCCGAATCCCTGGCCGCCGATGCCCGCATCGAGGCGCTGATCCTGCGCATGACCATCGACGAGAAGGTCGGCCAGCTGAGCCTCTACGCCCCCGCCGCCGAGGAGATCCTGGGCAATCCGCAGACCGGCCAGGTCGGGCTGCGCCAGCAGCTCGATGACATCCGCGCCGGCCGCGTCATGGGCCTGTTCAATGGCGAGGGGCTGGCGGCCAAGCGCCGCGCTCAGGAGGTGGCGGTGCGCGAATCGCGCCTGGGCATCCCGCTGCTCTTCGGCGTGGACATCATCCATGGCTTCCGCACCGTGTTCCCGGTGCCGCTGGCGGAGGCCGCCAGCTGGGATCCGGCGCTTTCCGAGCGCACGGCCCGTGCCGCCGCCCGCGAAGGCACGGCCGACGGCTTCCGCTGGACCTTCGCACCCATGATCGACATCGCCCGCGATGCCCGCTGGGGCCGCGTCGTCGAGGGCTATGGCGAGGACGTGCTGCTCACCCGCCGCTTCGCGGCCGCCCGCGTGCGCGGCTTCCAGACGGCGGACCTGTCGCGCGCCGACGCCATGCTGGCCACGCCCAAGCATTTCGCCGGCTACGGCGCGGCCGAAGGCGGGCTGGACTATGCCGCCGTGGACCTGTCGGAGCGCACCCTGCGCGACGTCTACCTGCCGCCCTTCAAGGCCGCCATCGATGCCGGCGCCCTGTCGGTGATGGCGGCCTTCAACGAGATCGGCGGCGTGCCCTCCAATGCCAATCCCTGGCTGCTGACACAGGTGCTGCGGCGGGAATGGGGCTTCGAGGGCTTCGTGGTCTCGGACTACACGGCCGACGAGGAACTGATCGCCCATGGCTTTGCGGCCGACGAGCGCGAGGCCGCCCGCCGCGCCTTCCTGGCCGGCACGGATGTGAGCATGCAGAGTGGCCTGTACATGCGCCACCTGCCCGAGCTGGTGCGCAGCGGCGATGTCTCCATGGCGCGGCTGGACCAGGCCGTGCGACGCGTGCTGCGCGTCAAACAGCGGCTGGGCCTGTTCGAGCAGCCCTTCCGCGGACTGCAGGAGGACGCGCCCGGCGCGCCGCCGCGCTTCGACGGCGCCGCCCACCGCCGGCTGGCCCGCGAGGCTGCGCAGCGTTCCATCGTGCTGCTGAAGAACAGCGGCGACCTGCTGCCGCTGCCCAAGTCGGGCAAGCGCATCGCGCTGATCGGGCCCTTTGCGGATGCGCAGTCGCTCTTCGGGCCGTGGCGGCCCTTTCCGGGCCAGCTGCCACCGGTGGGCATCGAGGACGCGATCCGCGCGCAACTGGCCGATCCGTCGCTGCTGAGCGTCGTGCGTGGCAGCGACGTGGAATCGCCGCTCGATGGCGGCATCGCGCAGGCCGTGGCGGCCGCGCGCCAGGCCGACGTGGTGGTCATGACGCTGGGCGAGAGCGACCAGATGTCGGGCGAATCGCGTTCGCGCACCGACATCGAGGTGCCGCAGGCCCAGCAGCAGTTGGCCGAGGCCGTGGCGGCCACGGGCAAGCCGGTGGTCGTGCTGCTGCGCAACGGCCGCGCGCTGGCCCTGCGCGGCGCGGTGCGCAACGCGCAGGCGCTGCTGGTCACGTGGTTCCTGGGCACCGAGACGGGGCCGGCCATCGCCGACACCCTGTTCGGCGACGTGTCGCCTTCCGGCCGGCTGCCGGTGAGCTTTCCGCAGACGCCGGGGCAGGTGCCCTTCTACTACGCGCACAAGCGCACCGGCCGGCCCGATACGCAGGGCGGGCCCGGGCGCTTCCGCACCCGCTACCTGGATGCGACCAACGAGCCGCTCTACGCCTTCGGGCACGGGCTGGGCTACTCGGCCGTGCGCTACGGCGCACTGGAAGTCAGCCCCGGCCGCATGGCGCCCGACCAGCCGCTGCGTGTGATGGCCAGCGTCACCAACGCCGGCACCCGCGCCGTCGACGAGACGGTGCAGCTCTACATCGGCGCCCGCGCCGCCAGCTTCACGCGGCCCGTGCGCGAGCTCAAAGCCTTCCACCGCGTGCGCATCGAGGCCGGGCAGACCGTGCAGGTGCATTTCCTGCTCACCCGCGAGGACCTGCTCTTCACCGGCGCCGACATGCGCCCCACGGTGGATACCGGCGAGTTCGACCTGTGGGTGGGGCCCTCGGCCATCGCGGGGCTGCACGCCACCTTCATGCTCGTGCCCGGCTGAGTGGATGTCACGGCCTTCCTGCCCCGCATACGGTGGAAGGCCAAGACAGCGGCCACACATGCCCATGTCCCCCTGACAGGGCCCATCGGCCCTCTCCCACAGGGTGCACGACGGTCACCGCGCAAGGTTCTTCCATGCGTCGGCACATCGCCGACCCCAGAAGGAGCACACCATGGCCAGAAGCAGCATCCTGGGCAGCGCGGACAACACCCTGCCCCACGACGACGACACCACCCTGCTGGGCCCGAGCGACAACTCGGACAGCGGCAGCGACACGGTGGGCGAGGACGCCTTTCTCGCACGTCCCGAGGACAG
Source organism: Pseudacidovorax sp. (assembly GCF_017991995.1). Taxonomy (GTDB): domain Bacteria; phylum Pseudomonadota; class Gammaproteobacteria; order Burkholderiales; family Burkholderiaceae_C; genus Xenophilus. The sequence continues at coordinate 72,347 of NZ_JAGOPN010000006.1, forward strand.
CCCCGGCGGGCCCATGCTGGAGCCGCTTGGCGGCGCCACCGATGCGTCCGGCACCGGCGAGCGCGCGGACGTCGAGGGCACAGTGACGCCCGATGCCGACATCCTGCCCGACCGCATCGTTGGCCCCAACGACGGCATGACAGATGACGACGTGCGCGTCGCCGTAGGAGAAATGGTCGAGGACGACGCGGAAGACGAAGGCGAAGACGACGATGTCTGAACGGCGCTCTGAACCGCGGCGCCCCGCCAGCGCATGAACGAAGGGCGGTCCGACTTGCGTCGGACCGCCCTTCTTGTGTGCCGTGCACGCGCCAGAAGCGCGAGCTACGCCAACGTGCTCAATCGGCCTGGATGCCCAGTTCCTTGACCACGCGCGTGAAGCGCTCCAGGTCGGCCGCCGTCGTCTTGGCCAGCACGTCCGGCGCGCCACCGACCGGGATGGTGCCCAGCGTCTTCATCTTGGCGGCCACGTCGGGCATCTTGATGATCTCGTTGATGTGGGTGTTGAGCGTCTTCACGATCTCGGGCGACAGGCCCTTGGGACCGTACAGGCCGTTCCAGGCCGTGACCTCGACGTTCTTGTAGCCCAGTTCGGCCAGCGTCGGCACGTCGGGCGCCAGCGGGCTGCGCTGGGCCTGGGCGACGGCGAACAGGCGCATCTTGCCGTCGGCGAGGTAGGGCGCGATGGGGCCGTAGGTGATCCACGTCAGGGGCACATGGCCGCCGGCGATGTCGGTCAGGGCTGGGGCGACGCCGCGGTACGGCACGTGGCGGAAGTTGGCGCCGGTGCTCTTGTTGAACATCTCGCCCAGCACGTGCATGGGCGAGCCGCTGCCGGGGCTGGCATAGGCCAGCTCGCTCTTCTTGGACTCGTCCATCGCCTCCTTCAGCGACTTGGCCTTGGTGCCCGGGCCTGCGGCGATGAACAGCGGCTGCGCGCCCGTCTGGATGATGGGCGTGAAGCCGCTCAGCACGTCATAGCCGGCCTGGGGCGTGGTCTTGAGTACCAGCTGTGCCATGGCGAAGGTGTTGGGTGCCATCAGCAAGGTGTAGCCATCGGGCTGGGCCTTGCCCACGAAGGCGCTGCCGATCACACCGCTGGCGCCGGGCTTGTTGTCCACCAGCACCGGCTGGCCCAGGCGCGGGGCCAGCTTCTCGGCGAAGACGCGCGCCAGCGCGTCGGTGTCGCCGCCTGCCGGATAGGCGACGACGATGGTGATCGGCTTGGACGGCCAGTTGCCCTGCGCCAGTGCGGCGCTGGCGGCAGCGACCAGTCCCAGGCCCAGCATCAGGGCGCGGAGTAGTTTCGTGGGAAAGGACATGATTGATTAATAGGTGAAACGACGATTCTTTTCTGAAATACGACAGCGAGATTAAGGGCTGTCGACGGCTTTGGTATGCGGGTTGTTCCTAGGTTAGATGGCTCTTCTGATTCACATATGAATCAACGATCTATTACGGGAACGTTTATGCAGGAAGCATGCCCAAGCAAAACGCCCCGGCGCAGCCTGCGTCGGGGCGTTTTTCGGAACGCTGGCGGACGGTGGTGCGTCCGGCCGGCCTCGCGCACCGCAGCGGTGCGCGAGGCTCAATAGGTCTTGTAGGGCAGGAACTTGCCCGACAGCACCACGTTCACGCGGTCGCCCTTGGGATCGGGCTCGCGCACGATGTCCATCTTGAAGTCGATGGCGCTCATGATTCCGTCGCCGAACTCCTCGTGGATCAGTTCCTTGATGGTGGTGCCGTAGACGTTGACGATCTCGTACCAGCGGTAGATCAGCGGATCGGTGGGCACGGCCGTGGGCAGCGAGCCCTTGTAGGGCACGACCTGCAGCCACTTCTGCTCGTCGGCGCCGAGGCCGAAGATCTCGCCGATGGTGGCGGCCTGGGCGGCGTCCAGCGTCATCTGGCCCAGGCAGGCGGCCGTGACCCATTCCTTCGAGAGACCGACCTGTTCGGCCACGGAGGCCCAGGTGATGCCCTTGGACACCTTGGTGGCGATGATCTTCTCGGTGACGTCGTTGCGGTTCATGCGATGGCTCCTTGTGTGTGGGGAGGGGTTGGAAGAAGGAAACGAGGGTCGTCACACCGCATGGGCGCGGCTGACCAGGAAATCGACGATGTGGTTGCGCAGCTCGTAGTAGCCGGGCAGCCGGTGCAGGCCGGCCCGCGTGCGCTCGCGCGGCAGCGCCACCTGCACCGATTCGGCAATGCCGCCCGGCCGCCATTGGCCGCCCGGGAGTTCGACGCCGTTGCGCATCAGCAGGATGCGGTCGGCCAGCAGGATGGCCTCGTCCACGTCGTGGGTGATCATGAACACCGTCTGCTGCGTGCGCTGGACGATGGCCAGCAGCTCGTCCTGGATCGTGCCGCGCGTCAGCGCATCCAGGGCGCCGAAGGGCTCGTCCAGCAGCAGCATCTTGGGCTCGATGGCGAAGGCGCGGGCGATGCCCACGCGCTGCTTCATGCCGCCCGACAGCTGCGAGGGCTTCTTGTCCAGCGCGGCCGACAGGCCGACCAGAGCCACGTACTTCTCGACATGGGCCGCCACCTGCGCCCGGCTCCACTGCGGCCAGCGCGACTCGACGGCGAAGGCGATGTTGCGACGCACGGTCAGCCAGGGCATGAGCGCATGGTTCTGGAACACCACGCCGCGCTCCAGGCTGGGGCCGCGCAACTCTCGGCCGCCCATGAACACATGGCCCTGGTCGGCCTCGTCGAGTCCAGCCAGCACGTTGAGGATGGTGGTCTTGCCGCTGCCGGAGTGGCCGATGATGCAGACGAACTCGCCCCGGGCCACGCCGAAGCCCACGTCGGCAAACACCGGGCGGCCGGGCTGGAACACGCGGCCCAGGCCCTGCACCTGCAGGAAGGCGCCGGCGTTCGGCGAGAGCGGTGCGGCCGACACGGTGGCCCCCTCCGCAATGGGGCTGGCCTGGACCGGGGGCATGGACATCATGGCGGGCTCACTCCACATAGGTCACCTTCTTCTGCAGCGCCGCGAAGCCCAGGTCCAGCAGCATGCCGACCACGCCGATCAGCAGGATGGCGAAGATCACATGGGTCAGCGACAGGTTGTTCCACTCGTTCCAGAGGAAGTAGCCGATGCCGGTGCCGCCCACCAGCATCTCGGCCGCCACGATCACCAGCCAGGCGATGCCCATGCTGATGCGCATGCCGGTGAAGATGGTGGGCGCCGCCGCCGGCAGGATCACCCGCAGCGCCCGCCGCAAGGGCCGCACCTCCAGCGTGCTGGCCACGTTGAGCCACTCGCGCTTGACCGATGCCACGCCGAAGGCGGTGTTGATCAGCATCGGCCACACCGAGCAGATGAAGATCACGAACACGCCCGACACCGACGAATCCTTGATGGTGTAGAGCGCAAGCGGCATCCAGGCCAGCGGCGAGATCGGCTTGAGCACCTGGATGAAGGGGTCGAAGGCCTTGCGCATCAGCGGCGACATGCCGATCAGAAAGCCCGCCGGCACCGCCACCACGCAGGCCAGGGCAAAGCCCAGCCCCACGCGCAGCAGCGACCAGCCCAGCTGGATCGCGATGCCCTTGTCGTTGGGCCCGTTGTCGTAGAAGGGATCGGACAGCTCCTCCACGATGGTGCGTCCCAGTTGGGCGGGCGTCGGAAAGCCGCTGCTCTTCTGGGTCCCGGCGGCCGGGTCCTTGCCCATCAGCCTGAGGTAATCGATCTGCTCCTGCGTCAGGCCGGCGGTGCTGCCGGCCGTGGCCACCGGCGCGGTGGCCAGGTGCCAGCCGGCCAGCAAGAGCACGAGCAGCAGCAGCGACACGATGGCCGCACGCACGGTGAGCGAGGACGAGGTCCTGTTCATGGCCATGGCGGTCCCCGCCTCAGGCCATCTTCGCGATGGCGAAGCTCTTGACGTACGCCTCGGGCTTGGCAGGGTCGAACTCCTTGCCCATCACCTTGAAGCGCGGATACGCGCCCTCCGGCGCCTTCCAGCCGGCGGCGGCCATCTGCTTCTTGGCGTCCGTCAGCAAAAAGACCTTCTCGGCGATCTGGCGGTAGTCGATGTCGCCCTTGACGTAGCCCCAGCGCTTCATCTGCGTGAGCATCCAGACGGCCATGCTCTGCCAGGGCACGGGATCGAAGTTGGCGCGGTCGGGCACGTTCTTCACGGCGCCCAGGCCGTCGGCGTACTTGCCGGTGAGCACCTGCGCGATCACCGTCTCGGGCTGGTTGAGGTACTGCGTGGGCGCGATCACCTTGGCGATCAGCTCGCGGTCCTTGGGCTGGCTGGCCATGAACGAGGCGTTGATCACCGCGCGGTACAGCGCTGCGAAGGTGGCCGGGTTCTGCTGGATGAAGGCCTCGCTCACGCCGAAGGCGCAGCACGGGTGGCCGTCCCATATCTCCTTCGACAGGATGTGGATGAAGCCGACCTCGTCGTACACCGCCCGCTGGTTGAACGGGTCCGGCCCCAGGAAGCCGTCGATGTTGCCGGCGCGCAGGTTGGCCACCATCTCGGGCGGCGGCGTGACGCGGATCTGCACGTCGGTGTCGGGGTTCACGCCATGCTCCGCCAGGTAGTAGCGCAGCAGGAAGTTGTGCATGCTGTATTCGAAGGGCACCGCGAACTTCATGCCCTTCCACTGCTTCGGGTCCCGCTTGTCCTTGTGCTTGACGTGCAGGGTGATGGCCTGGCCGTTGGTGTTCTGGATGGTGGCCACCTTCATCGGCACCTGCGTGGAGCCCAGGCCCATGCTGATGGCCAGCGGCATGGGCGACAAGAAGTGGCTGGCGTCGTGCTCGCGGCTGAGCATCTTGTCGCGGATGAGCGCCCAGCCTGCGGTCTTGTTGAGCTGGACGTTGAGGCCTTCCTTTTTATAGAAGCCCAGAGGGTCGGCCATGATCAGCGGCGTGGCGCAGGTGATGGCGATGAAGCCGATCTTCAGGTCCTTCTTCTCGGGCGTGCGCTGCTCCTGCGCCATCGCCTGCAGCGAGGCGACGGGCAGCAGCGAGGCGATGGCCGCCCGGGCCGTGCCGGCCCCCACGGCCTGCAGAAAGCGCCTGCGCAGCGGCTCGTGCGGAAAGAGCGCCTTCACCAGGCTCGCCTCCACGAAGTCGCGCGAGGCCTCCTCCACCGAAGCGGCTGCGGCGCCGTGGTCGCCAGGGGCATGGTCCTGGCCGCAGGCGCACCGCAGCATCAGCGGGCGTTCGGCGTCATAGGGGTCGGGACGGCGGTCGATGGCAGGCAGACGGGACATGCTTCACCTCGTTGATGGAATGTCCTCGCCTTGCAACGCATGGGCCGGAATGGGCCAACACCGATGCGCCCTCGACAAATCGCGCCCGCACCGTCGAGCCCCTGTAGGGCTGCCACTACACGGGCGGCCGGAATCAGGGCCGGGTGCCGCCCTGGGCCAGCCTTTCGGCGTAGAGCGCGAGCTCGACGTCGTTCTTGGTGCCGGTCTTTTCGAGCACGCGCGCCCGGTAGGTGCTGACGGTGTTGGGTGCCAGGCCCAGGCGCGCACCAATCTCGCTCACGCTGTGCCCCGTCGTGAGCAGGCGGAAGACCTGGTGCTCGCGGTGCGACAGCGCTTCGGTGGCGGCGCCGCCGCGGCCCACGGCGGCCGCCAGCGCCTCGGCAGTGGCAGCCGTCACGTGGATGCCACCGGCCGCCGCCTTGCGCACGGCCGCCACCATCTCGTCCGCATCGGCGCTCTTGTTGAGGTAGCCGGCCGCGCCCAGGCGGATGCAGCGCACGGCGTACTGCCGCTCCGGGTAGGTGGAGATCATCACGACCGGCAGCGTGGGCCAGTCGGCGCGCAGGGCCTGCAGCACGTCCAGCCCGTCGCGGCCGGGCAGCGCGATGTCCAGCAGCACCAGGTCGATGCCCGCGCGTCCGCCCAGGGCGGCCACCTGCGCCAGCACCTCGGGCCCGGTCACGGCCTCGGCGGCGACCACGATCTCGGGCGCACCGTTGGCCGGGTCGCCCAGCACCTGGCGCAGGCCTTCGCGCACGATGCGGTGGTCGTCGCCGATCAGCACGCGCACGGCGGCGGGGCGGGAAGCGGTCGTCGGGGTGTTTGGCGTCATGGCGCCGGCATGCGAAGGTGCAGCGTGGTGCCCTGCCCCACCGTGCTGTGCACGTCCACCGTGCCGCCGAAATGCAGGGCGCGCTCCCGCATGCCGCGGATGCCGTAGGAGCCCGGCGCGTGGAAGGCCTGCACGGGCGCGCCCGCGCCGTCGTCGCTCACCATCAGGTGCAGGCTGCCACCGACGATGCGGATGTCGATGTCGACCCGGCTGGCGCGGGCATGGCGCACGACATTGCTCAGCATCTCCTGGAAGATGCGGAACACCGCCATTGCCGCCGGCTCGGGCAGCTCGGGCGCGCCATCCACGGCCATGCGCCAGCACAGCGCCAGTTCGGCCGACTGGACGAACTCGTTGGCCTGCCACTCCAGCGCCGCCCACAGGCCCTGGTGGTCGAGGATGCTGGGCCGCAGGTCGGTGATGATGCGCCCCACGTTGTCCACGGCCCGCTCGATGAGCTGGCTCATGTTGTCGCACTTGGCGCGCAGCTGCAGGCGCATCGCTTCGGCCTCGGCCGGTTCGCGCGCCTTCTGCTCGCCCAGGCGGCGGTTGACCCAGTCGACGTCCATCTTCATGCCCACCAGCAGGCTGCCGAGTTCGTCGTGCACCTCGCGCGCGATGCGCGTCCGCTCTTCCTCGCGCACCGAGTCCATCCAGGCCGACAGCGCACGCACCTGGCTGAGCGCGGCGCTCAGCTCGGCCGTGCGCTCCGCCACGCGTCGCTCCATCTCGTCGCGCGATTCACGCATGGCCTGCGCGGCACGCTTTCGCTCGGTGATGTCGACGAAGGTGATGACGGCGCCGCGCACCGTGTCGCCGTCCACGATGGGATAGCTGGAGTATTCGACCGCGAAGCAGCTGCCGTCGCGGCGCCAGAACACCTCGCTGTCGATGCGGCACGGCAGGCCGCGGCGGAAGGCGTTGAAGATCGGGCAATCGGTGTCGGCATAGACCGAGCCGTCGGGATGCGAATGGTGCGTGAGCTCGTGCATGTTGCGGCCCAGCACCTCGGCGGCGTCATGGCCCAGCAGCTCGGCCCCGGCCCGGTTGATGAACATGCAGTGCCCGTCCAGGTCGATGCCGAAGATGCCTTCGCCGGTGGACTCCAGCAGCAGGCCCAGGCGCCGGTGCCGGGGCACGCCATCGCCCAGGTCCATCGGGGAAAGCGCGCCCGCGAAGGCGCCAGGGTCGTGCACAGCCATGCACCATCCGCATGCAACCGCCGTGCCTGCAAGGTGCACGGCGTGCCGCTCAGAGGCCGAGCTCTTCCAGCCCCGGATGGTCGTCGGGCCGGCGCCCCAGCGGCCAGTGGAAGCGGCGGTCGCTTTCGGCGATGGGCAGGTCGTTGATGCTGGCGAATCGCCGCTGCATCAGGCCCTGTTCGTTGAACTCCCAGTTCTCGTTGCCGTAGCTGCGGAACCAGTGGCCCGAGTCGTCGCGCCATTCGTAGGCGAAGCGCACGGCGATGCGGTTGCCGCCGAAGGCCCAGAGGCCCTTGATCAGCCGGTAGTCCAGCTCTCGCGCCCACTTGCGCTGCAGGAAGGCGCGCGCGGCCTCGCGGCCGACCGGGAACTCGGTGCGGTTGCGCCAGACGGTGTCCTCGGTGTAGACCTGGGCCACCCGGTCGGGATCGCGGGAGTTCCAGGCGTCCTCGGCGCCGCGCACCTTCTGGGTGGCGGATTCGAGCGTAAAGGGCGGCAGGGGTGGGCGGGTGTCGGTCATCAGAGTCAGGCTCCTGGGGTGGCAAGGGTGGAAAGCGGCCGATGTAGACAGACCTGTCTACAATGGCGGCATGCCCTCCCCTGCCCCCCAGGATTCCGAGCTGCCTGCGCGCGACCGCATCCTCTCGACCGCCCACGACCTGTTCTACCGCGACGGCATCCGCGCCACCGGGGTGGACCGGCTGATTGCCGAGTCGGGCGTGGCCAAGCTCACCTTCTACCGGCACTTTCCGAGCAAGGATGCGCTGGTGCGCGCCTTCCTGGACCTCCGGCATGCGCGCTGGATGGCCTGGTTCATCGACGCGCTGGGCCGACATGGCGCCGGCGAGGCCGCGCACGGCAGCGCACACCTCCTGCTGCTCGCCGACGTCCTGGACGAATGGTGCGCGCAGCCGGACTTCCGCGGCTGCGCCTTCATCAACACCGTGGTCGAGCTGGCGCCAGCCCTGCCCGAGGCCGTGGCAGTGGCGCAGGTGCACAAGGCCGAGATGACGCAGGTGATCGCGCAACTGCTGCCGGAAGGGCCGCTGCAGGGCCTGCTGGCCGATGCCGCGGCCCTGGCCTTCGACGGCGCCATCGTGCGGGCACAGATGGCCACCGACGAGGGCGGACGGCAGGCGGCCGTCGCGACGCTGCGCGCCGTGCTGTCCGCACTGGTCGCGCGGCGCTGAGCGCCCTCAGAGCCCCAGCGCCTGCCGCAGTTCGGCTGAACCCAGGCGCGGCGGCGGCGCGGGCCAGCCGCCATCCATCAACGCGACCATGCGCGCGTTGCGCGGCGCATCCAGGCCGTGGCCGCGGGCCAATCGGACCACGGCGCCGCACAGCGCATCGACCTCGGTGCGACGGCCCAGCGCCACGTCGTCGGCCATGCTGGAGCGCGCCTTGGCATCGACCTTGAGCATGGGCGCCGCCACGCGGCGGAAGAGCCAGTCCGGCAGGCGCAGCAGCCCGGGCAACCGGCCGGGCTGCACAGCGGTCATCTGTGCGGGTTCGATGCCCGCGGCACGCAGCACCGCCAACGCTTCGTCGATCAGCGCGGCGAAGCAGCGGCGGTAGCCGCGGTCCAGCAGTTCGTCACGCAGCGGCATGCCCGACAGCGCGTTGACGGGGTTGTTGAGGTTGAGCAGCAGCTTGCCCCACTGCACGCCGGCCATGTCGGCATGCAGGTCCAGCGGCAGGCCGGCGGCCTCGAACACCGGCAGCCAGGGCCGCAGCGCCGCATCGTCCTGTGCTGCCAGCCTGCCGGGCGTGCCGCGGTGGTAGGCACCAGGCGCGAGCTCAGCGATGTTGTAGGGCACCATGCCCGGCAGGGCGCGCAGCGCAGGCGCGGCCGCCTGCACCACGCGGTCGTTGCCGATGCCGTTCTGAAGCGAGAGCACGGGCGTGCCGGCCGGCAGGCTCGCGGCCAGTTCGGCCGCCGCCTGTGCCGTGGCGCCGCCCTTGACCGTGAGCAGCACCAGGGCCGGCCGCGAACCGGCCGGAACGGCCTGCGCCAGGCCCAACTGGGGCGCGCCAACGGTGCGGCGCGCGCCATCGCGGTCGGTCAGCGTGAGCCCCTTGGCCGCCAGCGCCTCCACCACGCGCGACCGCCCCACGAAGGTCACCGGCACGCCTGCGGCAGCCAGGCAGCCACCGACGTAACAGCCAACGGCGCCCGCCCCCATGACCAGCACCTCGCCCGGTACGGACGGCTCGGAAGCGACCGGCACGTTCATCTGTATGGAACGAGCAATGCGGCGGCTGATCAGACCCGCTCGGCCACCCAGCCCTGCACCGAGCCCAGGGCCTTCGGCACGGCCGCGGCATCGGTGCCGCCGGCCATGGCCATGTCCGGCTTGCCGCCGCCCTTGCCGCCCACCTGCTGGGCGACGAAGTTGACCAGCTCGCCGGCCTTGGCCTTGGCCGTGAGGTCGGCCGTGACGCCCGCGGCGATCTGCACCTTGGCACCGTCGACTGCGGCCAGCACCACGATGGCGCTCTTGAGCTTGTTCTTGAGCTGGTCCATGGTGTCGCGCAGCGTCTTGGCATCGGCGCCGTCGAGCTTGGCCGCCAGCACCTTCACGCCCTTGACGTCGATGGCCGAGCCGGCCAGTTCGTCGCCCTGGCTGGAGGCCAGCTTGCCCTTGAGCGCCCCGATCTCCTTCTCCAGCGCACGCACCTGATCGAGCACCTGTGCCAGGCGCGGCTGCACCTCGGTGGCGGGTGTCTTGAGCGTGGCGGCCACGCTCTGCACGGTGCCTTCCAGGCCCTGCAGGTAGGCCAGCGCGTTCAGGCCGGTGACGGCCTCGACGCGGCGCACGCCGGCGGCCACGCCCGATTCGCTGACGATCTTGAACAGGCCGATGTCGCCGGTGCGCTGCACGTGCGTGCCGCCGCACAGCTCGCGGCTGCTGCCGATGTCCAGCACGCGGACGGTCTCGCCGTACTTCTCGCCGAACAGCATCATGGCGCCGGTCTTCTGGGCTTCTTCCAGCGGCAGCACGCGGGCCTGGGTGGCGGCATTGGCCAGCACCTCGGCGTTGACGCGCTGCTCGATCTCGGCGATCTGCACCGCGGTCACGGGCGCGTTGTGGGCGAAGTCGAAGCGGGTCTTGTCGGCGTCGACCAGCGAGCCCTTCTGCTGCACATGCGTGCCCAGCACCTCGCGCAGGGCCTTGTGCATCAGGTGGGTGACGCTGTGGTTGCGGGCCGTCGAAGCACGGCGCTCGCCGTCGACGGCGGCCGTGACGGCATCGCCCACCTTGAGCGTGCCTTGCGTCTGCATGCCGTGGTGGCCGAAGACGTCGGCCTTGATCTTCTGCGTGTCCTGCACGCCGAAGACCACGCCCTCGGCCGTGATCAGGCCCTGGTCGCCGACCTGGCCGCCGCTTTCGGCATAGAAGGGCGTGGTGTCGAGCACCACGATGCCGGCCTGGCCCTGGGCCAGCTGCTGCACGGCAGCGCCTTCGTGGTAGAGCGCGACCACCTTGGCGGCCTCCTGCAGGTGCTCGTAGCCGGTGAAGACGTTGCCAGCGCCGCCGTACTCGACCGCGCGCTCCATCTTGAACTTGCCGGCGGCGCGGCCGGCGGCCTTCTGGCGCTCCATGGCGGCATCGAAGCCGGCCTCGTCGACCGTGACGTCGCGCTCGCGGCAGACGTCCTGCGTCAGGTCGAGCGGGAAGCCGTAGGTGTCGTGCAGCTTGAAGGCGACCTCGCCCGGCAGGGTCTTCTGGCCGCCGGCCAGGGCTGTGTCCAGGATGTCCATGCCGTTGGCCAGCGTCTCGTAGAAGCGCTCTTCTTCGGCCTTGAGCGTGTCGGTGATGTGCTGGGCCTGAGCCTGCAGGCGCGGATAGGCGGCGCCCATCAGCGCAACCAGGTCGGCCACCAGCTTGTGGAAGAAGGGCTTCTTCTGGCCCAGCTTGTAGCCGTGCCGGATCGCGCGGCGGATGATGCGGCGCTGCACGTAGCCGCGGCCTTCGTTGCTGGGCACCACGCCGTCGCTCACCAGGAAGGAGGTGGCGCGGATGTGGTCGGCGATGACCTTGAGCGAAGGATTGGCCAGGTCGGTGCAGCCGGTCTCGCGCGCGGCGGCCTTGATCAGCGCGTCGAAGATATCGATCTCGTAATTGCTGTGCACGTGCTGCAGGATGGCCGCCAGGCGCTCCAGGCCCATGCCGGTGTCCACGCAGGGCGCGGGCAGCTTGACCACGCTGCCGTCTTCCTTCATGTCGAACTGCATGAACACGTGGTTCCAGATCTCGATGAAACGGTCGCCGTCTTCCTCGGGGCTGCCCGGGGGGCCGCCGGGGATGTGCGCGCCGTGGTCGTAGAAGATCTCCGAGCAGGGACCGCAGGGGCCGGTGTCGGCCATCATCCAGAAGTTGTCGGACTTGTACTTGCCGCCCTTGTTGTCGCCGATGCGGATCACGCGCTCGGGCGGCAGGCCGATCTCCTTGGTCCAGATGTCGTAGGCCTCGTCGTCGTCGATGTAGACGGTGGCCAGCAGCTTCTCGGCGGGCAGCTTGAAGACCTGCGTCAGCAGCTCCCAGCCCCACTTGAGCGACTCGCGCTTGAAGTAGTCGCCGAAGCTCCAGTTGCCCAGCATCTCGAAGAAGGTGTGGTGGCGGGCGGTGTAGCCCACGTTCTCGAGGTCGTTGTGCTTGCCGCCGGCACGCAGGCAGGCCTGCACCGACGCGGCGCGCACGTAGGGCCGCTTGTCCTCGCCCAGGAACACGTCCTTGAACTGCACCATGCCCGAGTTGGTGAACATCAGCGTCGGGTCGTTGCCCGGCACCAGCGGGCTGGACGCGACCACGGTGTGGCCCTTGGATTCGAAGAAGTCGAGGAAGGTCTTGCGGATGTCCGCAACCGTGAAGGTGGGCTGGCTCATGTGGTGTGGTCGCTCTGTACCGCGGTGCGCCGCGGCTTGGGGGCGCCTGATGCAGGCCCCGATGGCCGGCCCAAGTGCCTGATTTCGCAGAACATTCGATTATAGGTTTGGGGGGGTGGCCGACCCGCCCCGCAAGGGATAGCGCGCCAGCACCTCGTGGTGTACCGGATGCGGTGGCAGCCAGGAGCGCACGAGCAGGAATTCGTCCACCGCCCAGTCGATGACATCGCCCTGGGGCGCGGCGGCCTCCCAGGCGCGGCGCGCCAGCGTGACGTGGGGTGTCCAGGGCGGCGGCGGGGGTGCCCAGGGGCGCAGCACCTGCGCGATGCGGGCATGCAGATCCACCAAGGCGGGATTCGCCTCGGCCAGCAGCACGGCGACGCCGTTGTGCGTCCAGACGCGGGCCCCACCGAGATGCAGGTGCAGGTGCGAGCCGTCCACGCCGGCCAGCGCCTGCCGGATGCCCGGGATCGCCGTATCCGGCTGCGGACCGAGCACCGCCATCGTCAGGTGCAGCCGGTGCGCCTTCGGCCGCTTGGCTGGCTTGGGCCAGTACCACCGCGCCCGGTGGCCGTCCAGCGCCTTCTGGACCGCCGGGCCGGGCATGAGGAAGACGTAGAGGACGGGCGGACGGAGGTCGGTCATTGGACGAATGTGGGCCTTGCCCGCGGAACGGATCTCCCGGCGAAAGCCGGTCGGAGGCTCAGGGCGCCGGCGGTCATCATGCGGTCAGCTGAATGGCATGCGAATTGGGGCATCATCCAGCACGGCTCGGACGGTTCGTGACGATTTCCTACTGAATGGAAACAGTAAAAGCCCTAGTGTGTCGGCTTGCCGGCACGGCATCCGCCGAAGCCCGCAAGGAGAACCCATGCTGGATGTGCACACCAAACCGCACTGGACCCTGGACGACCTCGACTTCTCGCGCATTGACATCGACAAGGCGCGCGGCGACGACACCCTCTTCTACCTGGCCTGCTCCGCCTCCTTCATCGAGAGCGGCTCCGACCTCTACACCCGCAACCTGATCGACTATTTCGAGGGCGACGACGAGGTGGCCGGCTGGCTGCGCAGCCAGTGGGAGCCCGAAGAGCTGCAGCACGGCAGTGCGCTGCGCGCCTATGTCGAGCACGTGTGGCCGGACTTCGACTGGCAGCCTGCCTACGACGCCTTCCTGGCCGAATACGCCACCTACTGCAAAGTGGAGCTGCTGGCCCCCACGCGCGGCCTGGAGATGTCGGCCCGCTGCGTGGTCGAGACCGGCACCGCCACCTACTACAAGGCGCTGGCGCGCTTCACGCGCGAGCCGGTCTTCCACGACTTGGCCACGCGCATCGCGGCCGACGAGGTCAACCACTACAAGCACTTCTACCGCTACTACCGGCGCTACCGGGCGCAGGAACGGCTGGGCCGCATGCGCGTGTTCGGCACCGTGGCCCGCCGCACGCTGGAGCTCAAGAGCGAGGATGCCGACTGCGCCATCCGCCACATCGCACCCGCCCGCGCGCCGGCCCAGGGCCATGATCCGCAGTACCTGCGCAAGGTCAGCCAGGACCTGAACCGCGTGATCCGCACGAATCTCGAAGTCGGCCCCACCCTCAAGATGCTGATGCGTCCGCTGGAGCTGCCACCCCGCGTGCAGGCGGCCATGCAGGTGCCGGTGGCCCAGTTCATGCAGAAGGTCTTCCTGCGCTGACCCTGCGCCCGAGCCGCGGGGCGGCGCCCCATAATCGCCGCCCCATGAAAGTCGCCGACATCGGTCCCTTCTTCGCCACGCTCCAGGCCGCCAACCCGGCGCCCGCCACCGAGCTGGAATACACCACCCCCTTCGAGCTGCTGGCCGCCGTGCTGCTGTCGGCCCAGGCCACCGACGTCGGCGTCAACAAGGCCACGCGCAAGCTCTATCCCGTGGCCAACACGCCGCAGGCCATCCTGGACCTGGGCCTCGAAGGCCTGGAGGGCTACATCAAGACCATCGGCCTGTACCGCAGCAAGGCCCGCCACCTGATGGAGACCTGCCGCATGCTGGTGGAGCAGCACGGCGGCGAGGTGCCGCGCAGCCGCGAGGCGCTGGAGGCCCTGCCCGGCGTGGGCCGCAAGACGGCCAACGTGGTGCTCAACGTGGCCTTCGGCGAACCCACCATCGCGGTGGACACGCACATCTTCCGCGTCAGCAACCGCACCGGCCTGGCGCCGGGCAAGACGCCGCTGGCGGTGGAACTCAAGCTGGGCAAGCGCGTGCCGGTCGAATACCGCCTGCATGCCCACCACTGGCTGATCCTGCACGGCCGCTACGTCTGCGTGGCGCGCAAGCCGCGCTGCTGGGAATGCGCTGTGGCGGCCTACTGCGACTTCAAGCCGAAGACGCCGGCACCCGCCACGAAGTAGCCCGGGCGCCTTTCTCAACCAGCTGATCCACACAGCCACGTCCACCCGCCCTTTCACCCGACGACCGCCGCCATGACCCGCCACATCGTCCTCATCCACGGCGCCTGGCAAGGCGCCTGGGCCTTCGACGCCTGGCTGCCGCTGCTGCGCGAACGCGGCTGGCAGCCGCATGCAGTGGACCTGCCGGGCAACGGCTGGCCGCCGCTTGGCGATGCGCCCGCCAGCCTCGACACCTACACCGCCCATGTGGCGGGCGTGATCGACGCCCTGGGCGAGCCGGCCGTGGTGCTGGGCCACAGTGGTGGCGGCATCACCGCCTCGCAGGTGGCCGAGGTGCTGCCCCAGCGCGTGGCCGCCCTGGTCTACCTGGCCGGGATGATGTTGCCTTCCGGCATGGGCTTCGGGGAACTGGTGCGGCAGGTGCAGGCCGAACAGCCCGGCCGCGACTTCTCGGGCATCGGGCCCTGGCTGCGATGGAACGCCGACCGCAGCGCCAGCCGCGTGGCCGCCGAAGGCGCGCTGCGCTGCTTCGTCCACGACTGCGAGCCCGCTGCCGCCGCACAGGCCGCGGCGCTGCTGCGTCCGCAGCCCGAAAGCGGACGCGCCATGCTCAACCGGCTGAGCGCCGACCGCTTCGGCCGCGTGCCGCGCTTCTATGTGGAATGCCTGGACGACCAGTCCGTCTATCACCCGCTGCAGGCGCGCATGCAGCAGCTCAGCCCCGGTGCCCGCCGCCTCACCCTGCCCTGCGGCCATGTGCCGCAGCTGGCCGCCCCGCAGGCCCTGACCGACCTGCTGATCCCCGAACTCGAAGCCCTGCTGCCATGACCGACACCACGCCGACGACCTATCCGCCTCAGGGCCTCGCGCCCACGCACGAACAGATCCTGCGCCACCTGCGCCGCTCCAACGACGTCGCGCGCCGCGCCATGGCGCTGGGCCACCATCCCTTCGGCGCGATCCTGGTCGGCCCGGACCAGGAGACGGTGCTGCTGGAGCAATGCAACATCGACACGGTCAACCATGCCGAGTCGACGCTGGCGCGCGTGGCGGCCACCAACTTCACGCCGGAGTTCCTGTGGAGCTGCACGCTCTACACCGCCGTGGAACCCTGCTGCATGTGCGCCGGTACCGCCTATTGGGCCAACATCGGCCGCCTGGTGTTCGGCATGACCGAGCACCAGCTGCTCGAGGCCACGGGCGACCATGCCGAGAACCCGACGATGAGCGTGCCTTCGCGCTATGTCTTCGACCATTGCCAGAAGCCGGTCGAGCTGATCGGGCCGGTGCCGGAGATCGCGGACGAGACGGTGGCGATGCAAAAGGCGTTCTGGGCGAAGCGCTGACTGAAAGGCTCAAGGCGCTGCCAACGGCGAGCATCGGCCGAACTCCACCGGCGTGGACGGCCAGTCCGCGGCAATGGCGATGCGCCGCCGGCCCTGGCTCAGCAGCTCGACAGCGCGGATCACGCCGGCATGGGTGATCCAGAGTTCTGGCCGGCGCGCCTGATGCCATTCGTCCCAGGCGCCGCCGATGCGGTCCAGGAAGCGGTGCACGCTCTCGCCATGCAGCCCGGGTGGCGTCTCGCCGAAGTCCCCGGTCCACGTCTCCATGGCGTCACGGCCGATGTCCGACCACAGACGGCCCTCCCAGGCGCCGAAGTCCATCTCGGCCAGGCGTGGGTCGGTGCTCGGCATCAGGTCCGGACGCAGCGCATGGAGCGCAAGCGCCAGGTCCTGGCAGCGACGGGCGGGCGAGCAGCGCAATGCCATACCCTGCGGCAGCAGCCGCGCCGCCTGCGCCGCGGCCTCCTGCGTGGCCACCGGGTCGGCCTCGACCTCGGTGATGCCGTAGCACAGCCCCGGCGCCACCAGCACGCGCGCATGCCGCATCAGCCACAGCGCGGGCAGCGCGCCCTCCGCACGGTTCACCACGGCCGCCATGCCAGCGCCAGGTAGATCGCCAGCTCGCACAGCTGCTGCGTGGCGCCCAGGCCGTCGCCCGTGAAGCCGCCGAGCCGGCGCCGCAGCAGGCGGAACATCCACGCCGCCGCGGCTGCGCCCAACAGCAGCGCTGCAAGCCCGTGCAGCAGACCCTGGGCCGCGAGCAGCAACAGCGCCGCAGGCACGGACCAGGCCAAGCCCACCCCCAGCGCCCCGGCCGGCAAGGCATCGGCCAGCGGCTTGGACTTGGAGGTCGCGCTGTCGCCCACATGCGGCAGGCCCCGGATGAGGATGAGGGGCGCCAGCCGCGACAGCACGTGTGCGGCGAGCAACGACGCCACCGCCGCCGCCGCGCCCTGCTCCGCCAGCGTGGCGAGCAGGGCCGTCTTGAGGCCCAGTGCCAGCACCAGCGCCAGCGCGCCGAAGCTGCCGATGCGCGAGTCCTTCATGATCTCCAGCGCGCGCTCGCGCTGCGCCGAACCACCGAGCCCATCGGCCGTGTCGGCCAGGCCGTCCTCGTGGAAGCCGCCGGTCGCCCAGACCGTCACGGCCGTGGCCAGCACGGCGGCAGCCAGGGCGCCCATGGGTCCGCGCAGGCCGGCCAGACCCAGCGCAAACACCATGGCCGCGATCAATCCGACCACCCAGCCGATGCCTGGAAAGTGCGCGGCGCTGGCCCGCAGCATCTGCGGGCTGTAGCCCACCCAGGCCGCCAGCCGGCCCGTGACCGGGATGCGGGTGAAGAACTGCAGCGCGAGCAGGAAGTGCCGCACGCCGTTCATCGCGACCTCATTCCGACTGGCGCGACACGCCGGCCGACTCGAAGCTGGCCATCTCGCCCAGGATGCGGCAGGCCGATTCGAGCAGCGGCCAGGCCAGCGCGGCGCCGGAGCCCTCGCCCAGGCGCAGGCCCAGGTCCAGCAAGGGCTGCAGCCCCAGTGCCTGCAGCAGGCACGCATGTCCCGGCTCGGCCGAGCCATGGGCGGCGACACAGCGCTGCACCACCTGCGGCCGCAGACCCTGCGCCACCAGCACGGCGGCGCTGGCGATGAAGCCATCGACCACGATCACCCGCCGCTCCTCGGCCGCCTGAAGCACGGCGCCCACCAGCGTCGCGATCTCGAAGCCGCCGAAGGCGCACAGCGCCGCCAGCGGCCCCTGCGCATCCGCATGCCGCGCCAGCACTTGGCGCAGCACGGTGCGCTTGCGGGCCAGTCCGGCGGCATCGAGGCCGGTGCCGGGGCCGGTGCAGGCATCGATGTCCGCGCCCGTCAGGCGAGACAGCAGCAGTGCCGCGGCCGAACTGTTGCCGATGCCCATCTCGCCCAGCAGCAGCGCATTGCCGGGCAGCCCGCGCACCACCTCGCGGCCGTTGGCGATGGCCTGCGCGCATTGCTCCGGCGCCATGGCTGGGCCCTGCGATGCATCGGCCGTGCCGGCACCGACGCGGCGCGAGAGCAGGCCCGGCGCAGGCTCGAAGGGCTGGCGCACGCCGCAGTCCACGACGGTGAGCGCCAGCCCGTGCTGGCGTGCCAGGACGCTGACGGCCGCACCGCCAGCCAGGAAGTTGTGGACCATTTGCCAGGTCACGTCGGCCGGATAGGCCGACACGCCCTGCTGCGCCAGGCCATGGTCCGCAGCGCAGACCAGCACCTGGGGCTGTGTCAGTGTGGGCGTGGCGCTGCCGAGGATCAGGCCCAGGCGCAATGCCAGGACCTCCAGCCGGCCCAGGGCGCCCAGGGGCTTGGTCTTGTTGTCGATGGCAGCCTGCAGGCGCTCGGCCAGTGCGGCGTCGTGCAGGTCGGCAACGGGGGGCAGGTCGAGGTCCTGCAGCAAGGAGTCTGGTGAGAAGGTCATTTCAGTTTCAAGGGCGACGGCCGGGGGCACCAGCCGCCGCAGGCGCCTCTGTCAGTGTCCGTCAGGGGCGCTGAGCGCCGCCAAGTCCCGCCGCCGGGTCACGGGTCGATCAGCCCGGCCAGCACGCCGGGCGCGAAGTGTCGGTCGATGTAGTCGGCCAGGCCGTCGAAGGTGGCATCGAGCGTGGGCACCTGCGCGCCGAACAGCGCGCGCACCGCGCCCGCATCCTCGAACAGGCCGTGCAGGTAGAGGCCCAGCACGTTGCCCGCGGTGTTCTGCCAGCCCAGGCCATCGGGCAGCACCGGCTGACCCTGGGACGCCAGTTGCGGATGCACGCCGGTCTGGCCGTGGTGGATCTCGTAGCCCGCCAGCGGCACCTGGGCAAGCGCGGACCAGGGGCCGGTCACGGCCTCGAAACAGGTGCGGCGAAGGCGCACGGTCTTCTCCCGTGCGAACACGGTCACCAGCGGCAGCAGCCCCAGGCCGGGCGCGTTTCCGTCGATGCCATGCGGATCGACCAGCGCCTCGCCCAGCATCTGCAGGCCGCCGCAGATGCCCAGCACCCGCCCGCCCGCCGCGGCGTGCGCGGCGATGGCGCGGTCCAGGCCCTGGGCCCGCAGCCAGGCCAGGTCGCTGGCGGTGGCCTTGGAGCCCGGCAGCACGATCCAGTCGACGCCCGCCAGCGCCTCGGGCGTGCGCGCCCAGACGAGCCGCAGGCCCGGCACCTTCTTGAGCGGCTGGAATTCGTCGAGGTTGCTGATGCGCGGATAGGCGACCACGGCGACCGTGAGACCGCCGGGTGCACGGTCGCCGCTCGGCCGGTCGTCGAACACGCCGTCTTCCTCCGGCAGCCCGTGCTGCCACCACATGGGCAGCGTGGCGACGGTGGGCACGCCGGTGAGGCCCTGCAACTGCTCGGGGCCGGGTGCCAGCAGCGACGCGTCGCCGCGGAAGCGATTGAGCACGAAGCCGGTCAGACGGGTACGGTCGGCCTCCGGCATCAGCGCCCAGGTGCCGTAGAGATGCGCGAAGGCGCCGCCGCGGTCGATGTCGGTCACCAGCAGGCAGCGCGCATCGGCATGGCGGGCCATGCGCAGGTTGACGATGTCGCTGGCCATCAGGTTGATCTCGGCCGGCGAGCCGGCGCCTTCGAGCACCACCACGTCATGGTCGGCCGCCAGGCTGTCGAAGGCCTCGGCGATGCGCGGCCACACGGCGGCGCTGCGTTCGCGCCAGGGCGTGCGGGTCAGCACCTCGTGCACCTCGCCCATCAGGATCACCTGGCTGGCGGTGTCGCGCTCGGGCTTGAGCAGCAGCGGGTTCATGCGCACGTCCGGCACGGCACGCGCGGCCAGGGCCTGGAAATACTGGGCACTGCCGATCTCGCCGCCGTGGTCCGCGTCATGGCGGGCCGGCACCACGCGGGCGTTGTTGCTCATGTTCTGCGCCTTGAAGGGCGCCACCCGCAAGCCCTGCCGCGCATACCAGCGGCACAGCGCAGTGGCCAGCCAGCTCTTGCCGGCACCGCTGGTGGTGCCGAGGACCATGACGCAGCGCGCGCCCATCAGCGGCCTGGGCGCCATGCGCTGGGACGGATCGGCAAATGGAGGCAGCAGGCGCAGGGCATCGAAAAATCATAGCCGCCGCGGCATGGGCGATCCGGCCGGCGGGGCAGTCGGCCTGTTCTGCTGCAGTGCCCTTCGATCTGTTCCGGCTCCTGCGCGGTCCGGCGTGGCATGCTCCGGTGCATGACCGAGCTGACCCTCCCCACCTACGACGATGTGGCCGCTGCGGCCGCGCGCATCGACGGCCATGCCCACCGCACGCCCGTGATGCGCTCGCGCACCGCGGACGCCGAACTCGGCGCCCAGGTCTTCTTCAAGTGCGAGAACCTGCAGCGCATGGGCGCGTTCAAGTTCCGGGGTGCCTTCAACGCGCTGTCGAAGCTGGACGCCGCGCAGCGCCGCGCCGGCGTCGCGGCCTTCTCTTCGGGCAACCACGCGCAGGCCGTGGCGCTGGCCGCGCGCGAGCTGGGCATGCCGGCCGCCATCCTGATGCCCGAGGATGCGCCGGCCGCCAAGATCGCCGCCACCCGCGGCTACGGCGGCGAGGTCATCACCTACGACCGCTACACGCAGGACCGCGAGCAGCTGGCCCGCGGCCTGGCCGAGCAACGCGGCATGACGCTGATTCCGCCCTACGACCACCCGGACGTGCTCGCCGGCCAGGGCACGGCCGTCAAGGAGCTGATCGAGGACACGGGCCCGCT
Source organism: Pseudacidovorax sp. (assembly GCF_017991995.1). Taxonomy (GTDB): domain Bacteria; phylum Pseudomonadota; class Gammaproteobacteria; order Burkholderiales; family Burkholderiaceae_C; genus Xenophilus. Next base: position 92,964 of record NZ_JAGOPN010000006.1, read on the forward strand.
CGATGCGCTCTTCGTCTGCCTGGGCGGCGGCGGGCTGCTGTCGGGCTCGGCGCTGGCGGCGCGGGCGCTGTCATCCCAATGCAAGGTGTACGGCGTGGAGCCCGAGGCCGGCAACGATGGCCAGCAGTCGCTGCGCACCGGCCGCATCGTGCACATCGACACGCCCCGCACCATCGCCGACGGCGCGCAGACGCAGCACCTGGGCGCCTACACCTTCGCCATCATCCGCCGCGACGTCGACGACATCCTCACCGCCACCGACGCGCAGCTGGTCGAGGCCATGCGCTTCTTCTTCACGCGCATGAAGCTGGTGGTCGAACCCACCGGCTGCCTGGGCTTCGCGGCAGCACGGGCCATGAAGGACTCGCTGCGCGGCCAGCGCGTGGGCGTGATCCTGAGCGGCGGCAATGTGGACATGGCGCGCTTCAGCGCATTGATGGCGGAACCGGCCGGCACCCGCTGAGCCGCGCGGCAGGCAACAGGACTTCTGTTTTTCACGGCCCTTTGCGTGACCCACGCCGCATGAAACCGGCACGGCTACAAGAATCCAATGGCCGCGGAGCAGGCCACGCAAGTGCACCCGCGGAACTGGCTTTGCTAGGCCGCGGGGTGCGCCCCCCTCCAAGCCGAAGGCGCCAGAGAGGGGGGAGCCGCGAAGCGGCATGGGGGGTGTCTACTTCGGCGGGTCCAGCTTGTCATGGCGGATCGCATCGTCTTCCATCAGCTCGAACCACATCGCGTTGAGCACGGCGAAGGCCGCCGCGAGCGGCAGGCCGAGGAGCCAGGAGAAATACCACATGGTGTTGTTCCTTCGTGTTTGTAGATAAGCAGTGCAGGCACGCTCAGTAGGCGTGGCCGCGCTCCTCGCGGATCGCATCGGGATCGACCTTGCCGCGCATGACCGAGAACACCCAGCTGGTATAGGCCAGGATGATCGGCATGAAGACCAGCGTGCAGACGAGCATGATGAAGAGGGTGAGGTGGCTGGACGAGGCGTCCCACACGGTCAGGCTGGCCCGCGGGTCCAGCGACGAGGGCAGCAGGAAGGGAAACATCGACACGCCCACGCTGACGATCACGCCCGCAATGGCGAGGCCGCTGGCCAGCAGCGCCGACAATTCGCGCCGAGCCATGAAGCACAGGGCCGCAAGCAGCGCGCCCGCCACGCCCAGGGCCGGCACCAGCCACAGCGCCGGATGCGCCGCGTAGTTGGCGAACCAAGCGCCCTGCCCCACCGCCACCGTCTTGAGCAGCGGTGCCGAAGGGCCAACCGGGTTGATGGGGCTCGTGATCTCGTAGCCGCCCACGAAGCGCGCCAGCAGCAGGCCGGCCACCCCATACAACACAGCCGTCAGCGGCGCGGCCACGATGCCGATGCGGCGTGCCCGCTCGGCCACGGCGCCGCCCGTCTTCAGCTGCAGCCAGGCCGCGCCGTGCATGGCCAGCATGGCCACCGACAGCACACCGGCCAGCAGCGCATAGGGGTTGAGCAGGCCGAGGAAGCTGCCCTCGTAGAAGATGCGCATGTCGTCGCTGAAGCGGAAGGGCACACCCTGCAGCACATTGCCCAGCGCCACGCCGAAGATCAGCGCTGGCACGAAGCCACCGACGAAGAGCGCCCAGTCCCAGCGCGAGCGCCAGGCCGGGTCTTCCTTCTTGCTGCGGAACTTGAAGCCCACGGGCCGAAGGATCAGCGCCACCAGCGTGGCGAACATCGCCAGGTAGAAGCCCGAGAAGGAGACGGCATAGATGTGCGGCCAGGCGGCGAAGATGGCGCCACCGCCCAGGATCAGCCAGACCTGGTTGCCCTCCCACACCGGGCCGATGCTGTTGATGACGACGCGGCGCTCGGTGTCGTCGCGGCCGACGAAGGGCAGCAGCATGGCACTGCCCAGGTCGAAGCCGTCGGTGAGCGCGAAGCCCACCAGCAGCACGCCCAGCAGAGCCCACCAGATGAGGCGCAGGACGTCGTAGGAAATCAGTTCGTGAAGGATCATGATGCAGCTCCTGCGGTGATCAGCGCACCAGCGCCAGTTCGGGGGCGGCCTCGGCGCGCAGTGCGGCGGGCGGCGGCACGGGATGCTCCTGCGGCCCCTTGCGGATGGCCTGGAGCATCAGCTTCATCTCGATGACCAGCAGCACGCTGTAGATGGCCACGAAGCCCAGCAGCGTGGCCAGCACGGTGCCGGCGCCCAGGTTGGAGACGGCCACGCCCGTGGGCAGCACCCCTTCGATGATCCAGGGCTGGCGGCCGAACTCGGCCACGAACCAGCCGCATTCCGCGGCGATCCAGGGCAGCGGGATGGCCCACACCGCCACCTTCAGCAACCAGGGATGCGCCTCCAGCCGGCGACGCGCCGACAGCCAGAAGAAGGCCGCCGTGAGCACGATGAAGAACAGGCCCAGCGCGACCATGACGCGGAAGGTCCAGTACAGCGGCGCGACCTGCGGCACGGTGTCCCAGGCGGCCTTGGCGATCTGCTCGGGCGTGGCCTGGCGCGGATCGTCCACATAGCGCTTGAGCAGCAGCGCATAGCCCAGCTGCCGGCCGTTCGCCTCGAAGGCCGCCTTGGCTTCGGGCGGCACGGTGCCGCTGGCGCCGGCGGCGCGGATCTTCTGCAACGCGTCGTAGGCCACCACGCCCTCGCGGATGTTGACCTCGGCGCGCTTGACCAGGTCGTCGATGCCGGGGATTTCGGTGTCGAGCGAGCGCGTGCCGATCAGGCCCATGACCCAGGGAATGTGCACGGCGAAGTGCGTCTCGCGCGCCGCCTGGTCGGGGAAGCCGAAGGCGGTGAAGGCGGCGGGCGCGGGCTCGGTCTTCCACATGGCCTCGATGGCGGCCAGCTTCATCTTCTGGTGCTCGGTGGAGAGGTAGCCGCTCTCGTCGCCCAGCACCACCACCGACAAGGAGGCGGCCAGGCCGAAGGAGGCCGCGACGGTCATCGAGCGCTTGGCCAGGTGCACATGCCGGCCCTTCAGCAGGTACCAGGCCGAGATGCCCAGCACGAAGAGCGCCGCCACCACGTAGGCGGCCGAGACCGTGTGCACGAACTTGGCCTGCGCCACCGGGTTGGTCAGCACGGCGAAGAAGTCGGTCACCTCCATGCGCATGGTCTGCGGGTTGAACTGCGCGCCCACCGGGTTCTGCATCCAGCCGTTGGCGATCAGGATCCATAGCGCCGACAGGTTGGAGCCCAGCGCCACGCACCAGGTCACGATCAGGTGCTTGAGCTTGGACAGCCGCTCCCAGCCGAAGAAGAACAGGCCGACGAAGGTGGCTTCGAGGAAGAAGGCCATCAGCCCCTCGATGGCCAGCGGCGCGCCGAACACGTCGCCCACGTAGTGGCTGTAGTAGCTCCAGTTCATGCCGAACTGGAACTCCATGACGATGCCGGTGGCCACGCCCATGGCGAAGTTGATGCCGAAGAGCAGGCCCCAGAACTTGGTCATGTCGCGCCAGAGGGTGCGGCCGGTCATGACGTAGACGGTCTCCATGATCGCGATCAGGATCGCGAGCCCGATGGTCAGGGGAACGAAGAGAAAGTGGTAGAGGGCCGTGACTGCGAACTGCAATCGTGAGAGGCCGACGATGTCGAGGTCCATGGTGAGACTCCTTCTGAAATGCTTGGCGTCGGAATGCGGGGAATGGCGATGGCCTCAGTCGTCGCGCAATGCGGCGAGGGCGGCGTCGAAGGCGGGTGTGCCGCGCCGCAGGTCGGCGCGCAACGCGCCGGCCTCGATGCAGAGCAGGCGGTCGGCGAGCCGCGCCTCGCGACGCAGATGGGTGGCGATGAGCAGCGTGCGGCCCTGCGCGCGCGCGTCCAGGCGGCGCAGAACCTCGCGGGCGGTGACGGCGTCGAGCGCCTCGGTCGGCTCGTCGAGCAGCCACAGCGGCGCGTCCTGCAGCAGCAGGCGGGCCAGCGACAGGCGGCGCATCTGGCCGCCCGACAGGCCCAGCCCGCCTTCGCCCAGGGAAGTGTCCAGGCCTTCGCGCAGGCGGGCGACATCCGCCTGCAGGCCGGCGTCGGCGAGCGCCGCGCTCAACTGCGCGTCGGTGGCGTGGGGTGCGGCAAGCGTGAGGTTGTCGCGCAGGCTGTCGCGGAAGAGCTCGGGCCGCTGGGTCATCCAGGTGGCGCGCGGTGCCTGGACCTGGCCGGCGACCGGCGCGCGTTCACCCGCCACCAGCGCGAGCAGCGTGGACTTACCGGCGCCACTGGGCCCGATGACTGCCACGCGCTCGCCGGACTGGATGTGCAGCGACGACAGTTGCAGGACGGGGCGTGCCCCGCCGTCTCGGCGCACCACGATCCCTTCGAGATGGATGCCGCCGTCGGCCGCGGCGCCAGGGCGGACCTGCGGCGCATCGCCCGACGGTGCGGACTCGGCCGCCGCCACGGCCGGCGCCAGCCGCCGGGCCGCCAGCCAGGTGCGGCCCGACTCCAGCGCGCCGCGGCGCAGCGCCGCCATCGGCTCGCCTGCGGCCAGCGCCATGAGCATCAGCAGCGCCGCGGCCGGCGCGCCGATGCGGCCCTGCTCCACCAGCCAGGCGGTCGCCAGCAGCACGCCCACCAGCGTGGCCGTGTGCATCAGTCCGTGCGCGAAGCTGGCCCGCGCTTCCAGCCCGGCCATGCGCAGGTCGGTGGCGGCCAGGCGCCTGTCGGCCTCGGCCAGCGCTTCGCACTGGGCCGTCAGCCTACCGGCCATGGCCAGTTCGGTCTGCCCCGCCACGAGGTCGACGGCACGGGCGCGCAGGCGCTCCAGCGCCAGAGCCCGGCGCACCGCCACGGGGCGGGCCCGGCGCGCGACCACCCATGCACTGCCCCAACCTGCCACCAGCAGCCAGGCGGCCAGGGCCAGGCCCAGCCGCAAGTCGTGCAAGCCGGCCACGACACCGGCCATCGCCGCCGCTGCCAGGCTGACGGCAAGCGGCACGGCCATGCGCAGGTAGAGGGCGTCGAGCGCATCGATGTCGGCCGTCAGACGCTGCAGCAGCCGCGCGGGACGCAGCAGCAGGCGTTGGGCCGCCTCGGGTTGCGCCCAGCCGCGCAGCAGACGCTCGCGCAGGCCGGCCAGCACGCCGAGCGTGGCGTCGTGCGTGACGAGCCGCTCGGCATAGCGCGCGCCGGTGCGGCCCAGGGCCAGCAGCCGGATGCCCGCCGAGGGCATGAAGACGTCGAACACCAGCGCCGTCGTCAGTTGCAAGCCGGCCAGCGCCGTCGCCGTGATGAACCAGCCCGACAGGCCCAGCAGGCCGATGCCGGCGAGGCTGGTGAGCACGGCCAGCCCGGCGCCCAGCCACAGCGCCCCGCGCCGCTGGCCGATGAAATGGCGGCGCAAAACCTGGAGATCGTGGGTGGCAGAACGGGTCATGGCGTGGGCTCCTGATGGATCGCGGCTTCAGGCCGCTTCGCGCAGCGGCGCCGCGTCGAGGCGGAGCACACGGTCCATGCGCGCAGCGAGGCGCGGGTCGTGGGTAGCCAGCACCAGCGTCCGGCCGCGACTCAGGGTGAGCAGCGCGTCGATGACGCGGTCGGCCGTCTCGGCATCGAGGTGGGCGGTGGGCTCGTCCGCCAGCAGCAGGCCGGCTTCGTCGTTCACGGCCAGCCGGGCCAGGGCGAGGCGGACGGCCTCGCCACCCGACAGGCCCACACCGGCCTCGCCAAGGCTCTGGCTGGGACGGCCGGCGGCCACGTCGGCGAGGCCTGCGAAATCGATGGCGCGGGCGACGGCCTGCGCGTCCGCGACCGGCCGACCCAGGTCCACGTTGGCGTCGAGGGAGCCGGCGAACACATGGGCACGCTGCCCCATCCAGCCCATCCGGCGGCGCAGGCCCGGCGCATGGGCTTCGTCCATGGGAACGCCGCCGATGAAAACCTGCCCCGCCTGCGGCGCGACAAGCCCGGCCAGCAGCGACAGCAGGGTCGTCTTGCCCCCACCACTGGGCGCGAGGATGGCCAGGCGTTCACCGGGGCGGACGTCGAGGTCGAACGCGTCGAGCACCGGCCGCTCGCCCGCCGGGGCAAAGCGCAGCCCCCGCACGCGCACGCCCAGCGCACCGGCAGGCGCCGGCTCTGCCGGCAGGGCAGCGTCAGACTGCCCGGGAAGCCTCGGCCCCGCGCCATCGAGTGACGCCAGCGCCTTGCGCGCGGCCTCCCCGGCCGCACGGTCATGCCACACGGCCGACAGCTCGCGCAGCGGTTCGAAGAAGGCGGGCGCCAGCAGCAGGATGAACAGGCCCTGCCCCAGGCTGAGCGTGCGGCCCCAGCTGCCGAACTGCAGATGCCCCAGCAGATGGAAGCCCACATAGACAGCCACCATGGCCACGCCCAGCGCGGCGAACAGCTCCAGCACCGCCGACGACAGGAAGGCGATGCGCAGCACGGCCATCGTGCGGCGGTGCAGATCCTGTGCCGAGGCCCTCAGCCGCAGCGCCGTGTGATCGACCGCGCCCAGCGCGCGCAGGGTGGAGAGGCCCCGCAGCCGGTCGAGCAGGAAGGCGTTCATGTCGCCCTGTCGCGCCAGTTGCGCTTCCGACGCGGCCTGTGCACGGCGGCCGACCAGCGCCATGAACAGTGGGATCAGCGGCGCGGCCACCACCAGGATGGCCGCGGCCACCCAGGACAGGGCACCCACCGCCAGCGCGATGGCGAGGGGCACCACCATGAGCCTCAGCCGCACGGGCTGGAAACGCGCCAACCAGGGCACGATGGCCTCGGCCTGCTCCGCCAGCGCGCTGGCCGCCAGGCCGGAGGCCGGCCGGTCGCGGTCGACCGGCGATCCGCCAGCGAGCGCCGCCGTTGCCGCGCGCCTCAGGGCACCGAGCGCCTGCCGCGCATCTTCAAAGGCGCGGCGCACACCCCATGCATCGAACGCCGCGCGCAGCAGCCCGACCGCCGCCACGCCACCCGCCAGCGCAAGCACGCCATGCAGGCCGCCGCCGTCGGCAAGCCTCTGGACCGCCCAGGCCAGCAGTGCCGCCTGCGGCAGCCACAGCAGGGCGGCCATCGCCTGCGCCGCGGCCGCCATCGACATCCGGCTCGGCAGCCGGTCGGGATCAACGGACGTGGATTCAGTCATGGCGAAGCGGTAAATGTTGAAATTTCAGTAATTACCGAAATTTCAATCATGATAAGTCGCCATGGGTCCGTTGACCCACCTCAAGCGGCAAAAGGTTTACTGCGACTGTAGGAATTGACTGGCGTCCAGGCGCACGACGCCAGCAGCCCCGGGGCTTGTGGTCGTGGCCTGGGCAATGGCGGCCGGCCGGCCCCGCCCTTCGGGCCGCGACGGCTCAGCCCACCTCGGCTTCGCGGGGAAAGCGTTCCATCATCTGCCGCCCCAATGGCGTGATGGCAGACACCGTGGCCGCCGGCTGGTGATGGCCGGACAAGGTCCGCACGGGACGGGGGATCACCGCCTGCACATGGCCGGCGAGCGCCAGCATGCGGATGGCGTCGATGTCGCCGCCCTCGGTGAAGGAAACAGGAAGCTGCGCGCTGGCCAAGCGGTGGAGAAGGGACAGAGGCATGGGCGAAATGTTGGGCCCGGCCGGGACCGGCGTCGCGCAACAAATTCACACAAAGTCAATTTTGCTTTATCAGAGCAGCGCCCGCAGTTCGCGCGCAGCCTCCGCGAGCAAGGGCAGCATGCTTCGTTCCAGCGCCTCGGGCGGCTGCAGCCCGCCCGACAGGACGAGGTTCAAGGCGGCCACGGTCCGGCCTTGCATGTCCCGCAGCGGCACCGCCAGGGCCTGCACGCCCAGTTCGTGTTCCTCGCTTGCCAGCGCATGGTCGTCCTTGCGGATCTGCGCCAGCCGCCGGCGCAGCTCTGCAGGCCGGGTCAAGGTGTGCGGCGTGAGCCGCGCGAGGCTGCGCCCCTTGAGCCAGGCCGAAAGCGCCGCCGGCGCCATGGCCGCCAGCAGCAGTTGCCCCGTCGACGTGGCATGCGCCGGCAGCCGGGCGCCCAGGTGCAGGCCGTAGGCCAGCACGCGCGAAGGCGCGCCATAGCTGCCGCTGCGGGCGACGATCACCACCTCCTCGCCATCGAGCACGACGGCGGAGAAGGACTCCCCCGTCTGTGCCGACAGCCGGTTGAGCGTGGGCTGCAGCGCCCGCGGCAGGCGCGACGAGGCCAGGTAGCTGCCGGAAAAACGCAGGACCCGCGGCGCCATCCAGAAATAGCTGCCGTCGGTCTCCAGGTAGCCCAGGTGCGCCAGCGTGAGCAGGTGCCGCCGCGCCGCCGCCCGGGTGAGCCCGGCACGCTGGGCGGCCAGCGTGGCGTTCAGGCGCTGACGCTCGGTGTCGAAGCTTTCGAGCACCGCCAGGCCCTTGGCTAGGCCCTCGATGAAGTCCGCCTTGGCGATGGTCATGGATCGGCTCCTTGGATCAGCGATGTTGCGCGATCATCGCGCAACCCAACGAATCATCGCGCGGCACAGCCTGACGGGCCGCCGGATCGGGACGGCTTTTTTCTACGCTTCGGCCCATCCCTTTGTTGCCCCTGGATCAGGAGACCCTTCCCATGCGTACCCAAGTCGCCATCATCGGCGCCGGCCCGGCCGGCCTGCTGCTGGGCCAACTGCTGCACGTTGCCGGCATCGACAACGTGATCGTCGAACGCCAGACCGGCGACTACGTGCTCGGCCGCATCCGCGCCGGCGTGCTGGAGCAGGTCACGATGGACCTGCTCAAGAAGGCCGGCGTCGATGCCCGTGCGCACGCAGAAGGCCTGCCGCACCACGGCATCGAGCTGCTCTTCCAGGGCCAGCGCCACCGCATCGACATGCACGCGCACACGCAGGGCCGGCAGGTGATGGTCTATGGCCAGACCGAGGTCACCCGCGATTTGATGGACGCCCGCGCCGCCGCCGGCCTGACCACCCTCTACGGTGCGGCCAATGTCAGCCTGCACGACTTCGACGGCGAGCGACCCCGCGTGCGCTACGAGAAGGACGGCGCCACGCACGAGCTCGAATGCGACTTCATTGCCGGCTGCGACGGCTACCACGGCGTGAGCCGTGCCAGCGTGCCGGCCAGCGCGGTCAAGCTCTACGAGAAGATCTATCCCTTCGGCTGGCTGGGCATGCTGGCGGACGTGCCGCCGGTGTCCGACGAGCTCATCTACTGCAACACCCCGCGCGGCTTCGCGCTGTGCAGCATGCGCAGCCGCACCCGCAGCCGCTACTACGTGCAGGTGCCGGTCGAAGAGAAGGTCGAGAACTGGAGCGACGACGCCTTCTGGAACGAGCTGCGCCTGCGCCTGGACCCGGAAGGCCGCGAGCGCCTGGTGACCGGCCCCGCGCTGGAAAAAAGCATCGCCCCGCTGCGCAGCTTCGTCGCCGAGCCGATGCGCTTCGGACGGCTGTTCCTGGCCGGCGATGCGGCGCACATCGTGCCGCCCACCGGCGCCAAGGGCCTGAACCTCGCGGCCTCGGACGTGGGTTACCTGTACCAGGCGCTGGAGCGCTACTACGGCGAGCGCAGCACCAGCGCGCTCGACCGCTATTCCGACCTCTGCCTGCGCCGCATCTGGAAGGCCGAGCGCTTCTCGTGGTGGTTCACCTCGCTGATGCACCGCTTCCCGGACACCGGCGACTTCGGCCAGAAGATCCAGGAGGCCGAGCTGGACTACCTGGTGCACTCGCCGGCGGCCTCGACCTCGCTGTCCGAGAACTACGTCGGCCTGCCGCTGGAATCGTTCTGAGCGGCACCCCGTGGACGCGGCCGGCGACTCGGCAGCGTCTCGCGGAGATGGATCGTGTCGAAGGCCGCGGCTTCCTGCCCGCGCAGGTGCAGCTCCAGCGCCAGCGTCCAGTGCCCGTCGGCGCCTTCGGACTGCCGGACGGCCAGCCAGCCTTCCCCGTCCCAGGCGCCCACGCCCTCGACCTGCAGCGTGAGGTCGCCAACGAGCGGAACCGACTCTTCCAGCAACACGGTGTCGGCCAACGAGTTGGCGAAGCGCATGGGTGCATGCAGGGGCGGTGCCACGATGGCGAGGCCCTGCAGGTCGAGCCCGATGTGCAGCCGCGCCACGGCCGAGCAGTGGTAGTCGCTGGACAGCAGCACCACGTTCTGGATGCGGTGCCGCACCAGGAGGTCGAAGAAGCGTTGCCGGTCGGCGGGCGACATCTGCCAGTTGTCGGCCTGCCGCGGCGCGGGGCGGCCGGCAAACTCCCGCAGGCCCGGCGCAATCACCGAGCCGCACATCACCCACTTCGGTGCATCGCCGTGCATCTGCTGCTCACGGCACAGCCAGTTCTCCAGCAGCCTCCAGCCGGTCTCCGACAGCAGCCGACGCGTGCCGAGTTGCCGCGAGGTGCGCGCATCCAGCATGAAGGCGGAGATGTCGCCGCAGCGGAAGGCGCCGTGGTGGCGCGCGTCGTCGGCGTCGCCTTCCGCGGCCGGAAAGGGATCCGGCCCGTGGGCGCGCTGGAAGGCGCGGTAGGCCGCGCGTGCGGTGAGCGCCCGCCATAGGCCGCCCTCGCCCAGCCACAGCTGCTCGCGCGTCCAGTTGTCGACGATCTCGTGGTCGTCCAGCACCATGAAGAGCGGCAGCCGCTGGGCCAGCGCGCGGAAGCCGGGCGAACCCATGGCGTCGCGGTAGCGCGGCAGGATGCGCTCCAACTCTGAGGCCGTGTCGAAGAGGCCGGCACGCGCATCGGCATAGACCTGGTCGCCGAGCATGGCCATGAAGCGGGCGTCGCCCGTGCGGGCATGGGCGTGCGCCAGCGCTGCCAGGCTGGCGTCGGCACGCGCCGATTCGAAGCCCGTGATGCCCGGATGCCGGCACCCCGCGGCAAGGAAACAGGTGCCCCCCTCCGCGGGCCGGCGCAGGGCATCGGCCACGTGCAACCTTGCCTGCTCAGGCGTGGCCAGTTCACGGTCCACCCGCGACAGCGTGGCCGGGTCGGCGCGGCGCGCGGCGGCGGCGCGGCGCTCCAGCTCCGCCCGCAGCACGGCCACCAGGCCATCGGCATACGCATGCGGCAGCGGCGCGCCCTGCTCGACCACCGGGCCGATCAGGCCGTCCTCAGGCAGCACGACCTCGTCCGTGGTCAGGGGGACTGCGAAGGGCGCGGGCACCCGGTCCTCGGGCAAGGGCATGCGCCGGGCGGCGCGGACGAGCAGGCTCTGGTCGATGGTCAGGCGGAAGGGCGTGGCAGCGTCCGCGGCGGCGGCCGACACCATGCCCGGCGTCTGCCCGGTCAGCACCGCCAGGTCATGGGTGGCCTGGGCATCCTCATCCAGCATTTCTCTGGGCTCCCGGACACCGGTGGATGCCGACGGGGGCGTCTGGCCCGGCACGCCCGCAGGCACCAGCGGCGCGGCACCCGTCGGCGCGGCGCTGGCGTCGAAGGTGTAGAGCCCGAAGACGTCGATGTGCACGCCCTCCACGTCCGCAGGCAGCACCACGTCGGCGACGAGCACGCTGACCGGAAAGGCCGTGCCCGGCGGCACGGTGTCGGACACCTGCGCCGGCGGCCGTGTCTGCAGGACCACGGTCCTCAGGGGCCAGGCCTGCGAGAGCCGCCATGGCTCCCCCCGGAGCTGGCCGCACGCCAGCGTCATGCCGCCCACCAGCAGGCCGCCGTGGCGGCGCCGGAACTCGGCCCACACCCGCACCACCGTCGCGCCGCCCTGCCCCGGCCGCACCCAGCCCATCAGCGGGCCGGTCGCCGGCAGTTGCGCCTCGGCATGGCGCTGCACCTGCGGGGGGGCCAGCGGGCGCGTCCACGCATCGGCCAGAAACTGCTCGATGCGGGGAAAGACCTGCTGCGCCGCAGCGCGGCCGATGGTGCAGTCGAAATGCGCGAAGCCCGGCAGCGGGTGGGCCGTGACCCGCGGCATGGGCTGAGCCGGATCGGAGGCGGTCGAGCGGCCTTCCTCGCCGAAGACCCGGCGCAGTTGATCGGCGCTGCGCGCGAGGGACGCGACGTCGAACAGCTGGTTGTCGCTGCCGTGCATGAGCATCATCGGCATGTCGAAATAGCGCCGGACCTTGTCGTCCGAGAGATAGTCGCGGCCATCGTCGTCCACCAGCCGCTCGTGCTGCACGCACTTGGCGCCATGCAGGAAGACGCCGAGGTTGGTGCGGCCGAAGTAGATGTCCAGCCGCTCGTGGAAAGTCTCGCCCAGGCGCCCGTGATCGAACAGCGGACTGAGCAGCCCGGACATGCGCTTGCAGGTGGTGGTGTCAGGCTGCTCGACGCGCAGATCGGCTTCGTGCGGGCAGGCCTGAGTCTTGTGCGGACAGTGCTGGGCATGCGGGCACGCCGGATCGTCGTGCGGGCAGGCCTCGCCGCGGGGAACGCAGGGCAGGTCTGCGTGCGGCATCGTGGCGAAGAGCCGGTCCAACAGCCCGTGCAGCAGGTCGGGCGTGCCGACGCCGGCGGCGAACTCCAGGAACTCGCGGCCGAGCACGTTGTGCATGAAGGCGCCCAGCTGCAGGCGCTGCTGCGCCGAGTTGGAGCCGATCACATAGGGTTGGAACTGCGAAAAAACGGCCCCGCCCAGGCGATGCACCTGGCCGTCGCCCTCGGGATGGCGCACGGCCAGGTGTCCGCCGGCCAGCGACATCGCCAGCGAAGCAGCGCCCACGCAATGGCTGAAGGCATGGATGCGCAGCAGCTCGGGCGCCAGGTCGAGCTCCTGGCCCAGCTCTGCGCACACGCGGGCCACGGCCGACGGAATGTCGAAGGCCGCGATGTCGTCCATGGTCGAGAAGCGGGCGGAGGCATCCAGCAGCGGACTCACGCGGTACTCCAGCAGCCACAGGTCCCAGCCCTCGTCGTACAGCCGCGCCGCCAGCGCATCGGCGCCCATCAATGGCTCGACGAAGGGCAGCGTCGACTGGGCAAAGCCGTTGATCATCAGCAGCGCACGCACGCGGCAGGCCCCCTGCCCGTCGGGGGCGTGCACTTCGGGCCGGGGCTGCCGGTAGCGCACCAGCGCCAAGTCCATGGGCGAGGCCGCCGGATCCGCCAGCCGCGCGCGCACGCGCAGCCGGATCGGCGCACAGGGCGGCACCTGGCCGTGCCGACGGGTCTGCAGTGGAGGAAAGCCGCCATGGGTCCAGCCCTCGGGGAAATGCAGCCAGACCTGCTCGGCCTCGCCACCTGCCGGGGGCGCAGGCGGCACGGTGCGCCGGGCGTAGTCCGGCGCGCGGAAGTCCAGCAGCCGCGTGCGCAGCAGCCCGCGCGCGAGCATCAGCGGATAGCCCAGCGCAGCCATCGTCGCCGTCACGCTGTCGCGGCCGCTGTGCAGCTGGGGCAGCAGGTTGCGGGCGATGTCGGGCATGTCCATGCGCAGCCGGCCCTGCAGCAGGACTTCGCCGGACGCGTCGCTCAGCGACAGGGGCAGTTCGCCCAGTTGGCTCCAGACGCTGGGGCGCGGCACGGCGGGCCAGCCACCGGCCCATGCAGCGCGGCACCACTGCCCCAGGTCCTTCCAAGACGCTGCGCCATCGATGACCTTGGTGCCGCGCAGATGAAGCGGCGGCTCGTCCCTGGCCTTGTCCTGGTCCTTGTCCTGGTCCTTGTCCTCGACCTCCATGCGCAGGACCATGCGGTAATCGAAGACCCGCACTTCCGCGGCCTGCCACAGCATCCGGGCCACCCGCCACAGGTTGGCGGGTTTCAGCGAGAAGCTTCCGCCGCCCTCCTTGCCGGAATCCGGCAGCCAGCGGCTGAGGGTGTAGGTGAGGACCAGCCGCAGCCAGCGACTCGCATGCCGCCGCCAGGACTCCGGCTGGCGGGCATACAGGTCGGCATGGCCCTCTTCCACCCACAGCGTGCGCCGTGCGCGGCCTTCGAGCTGCACCAGCAGGCGCGAGGCCTCGTAGGCCGCGGAGGACGCCGTCCCCGAGGGCTGGACGAGCGCCCGATGGCGCGGGTCGGCCAGGAAGCGCGCCCAGTCGCTCACCTCCATCTGCACGAAGAGCGAGGCGGCATCGCCGACGGGCACCGCGTCCCGAGGCCAGGGCCCGCACCATTGCTGCGAGGGCGACGGCTGCACCGGGCCGCGAAGCACCTCGCGCAGCGACGCACCCGGGGCGACGGCGCCGGCGGTGCTCGTCGGCCTGGGCGCGGGCAGGACCGGCGCAGGCAACGGCCGAGGCACGGCGCCGGCCGGCGGGGGCATCCGTGCGGCCGACCCGGCATGCAGGCGCTGCACCAGGTCGGCGCAGCTGCGCTCGGCCAGGGCGGTGATGGTGAGCATGGGATTGACACCGAGCGACGTCGGAACCACCGAGCCGTCCATCACATACAGGCCTTCGTGCACATCGCTGCCCTGCGGTCCGCGGAAGACCTGCCCCAGGTGGTTGCACACCCCTTGCACCGCATCGTCGCCCATGGGGCAACCGCCGAGCGGATGGACGGTGACCAGCAACTGGCCCATGCTGGCCCCGCCCAGCAGGCCGTCCAGGGTGGGCGGCAGGATGCCGCTGCCCGGATTGCGCAGGTAGCGCCCATCCTGGCCCGTGGCGGGCGCCACGCGGGCCCGGTGCAGCGGCGGCGCGGACGCCGCCTCGGGACGCGGCCACTGCCAGCGGATGCGGTCGCTGCGCGTGTCCAGGTCGATACGGGCCGGGCTGTCGTCGTGACCCATGCCCAGCAGCGTGAGCGAGTGGGTCAGGACCTTCGGCTGCGGCGCCAGGTCGTCCACCTCCGTCGATGCCGGACCGGCGGGGTCGTCCAGCCCGGCGAGCGTGGTGAGCGTCTGGATGAGTTCCTGGAACACGGGCGCCAGCAGCCCCGGCACGCCGCCATCCTGAACCAGGGTCGAGCGTCGCTCGTCCGCGGCATCCCGGAAGCGGATCATGGCCGAGATGGTGGGCCCCGCCGGTTCGGGGTTTGGGCCGGCGGCGGTGTCGCCCAGCGCGTTGGCCGGCGCATCCAGCTCGGCAATGCAGGCCACGTCGTCGCCGTTGCCGGACACCCGCTCGCCGAGCCGGTCGCTGGTGGCGAGCGGCGCGCGTGGCGCGCCCTCTGGCGTGGAACGGGAGCGCAGTAGGATCTCCGTGCTGCCGAAGGTGCCGGCGGCCAGCACCACCTGCCGTGCGCGCAGTTCATGGACCCAGCCGGCGCGGGCCGCGGCGCCTGCATGCTGGCGCTGGCCCTCGTACAGGCTGCGCTCGGCCGTGCGGACCACGCGCAGCACCCAGGGGAAGTCGCCATCCTCCTCGCGATGGACGCTGAGCACCGTCACGCCCGCGAAGAGCCGCGCCCCCGCCCGCCGGGCAGCGGGCAGGTAGGTCTTGGTGAGCGTCAGCTTGGCGTCGTCGTTGCATCCGCTGACGCAGTTGCCGCAGCCGGTGCAGGCCGACCGCGGGCCCAGCGCGCCCTCGTGCGCCGTGACCTGCCAGGGATGCAGGCAGACGGCGATGGGCACCTCCTCGAACTCGGGCCGGACCGCGGCGGAATCGCCCCGGGCCGGCCGGGAGGGCAGCCGGTCGTGCAGTCCGCGCAGCGTCTGGTACTTGCGCGTGCCCTGCGGGTCGAAGCAACGCTGGCCGTCCTCCGGCCTGGACAACTCCAGCATGGCACGGGCGCGGTCGAACCACGGCTGCAGGTTGGTGCGCCGGATGGCGGCAGGCCAGTGCTCGGACTGGAACACCACCGCTTCGGGCTGCAGGCCGACACCGGCGTTGATCAGGCTGCCGCCGCCCAGTCCGTTGCCCACGAGGGCCGCGGCGCCCTGCCCCACCCGGAAGTCGAAGAGCGCATCCTCATAGCCGGCCCCCTGGACGCCGGTCGCGCCCTGCCACTGGGCGCGCACGTACTTGCCGGCATCGCTCAGGTCGCTCGGGAATTCGCCAGCCACGTATTCCTGCCCGCGTTCGAGCACGACGACATTGAACGCGGCTTCGGCCAGCCGCAATGCCGCCACCGAGCCGCCGTAGCCGGAGCCCACGACGACGGCGTCGAAACGTCGCTGCTCATCGGGCGCTTCGAGCAGCGCCTCCAGGTTGTCGGAGAGCCACTGCATCGATCACCCTTTCGTTCATCATTCGTCCATGGCGCGGAACAGGCCCAGTACGGCGCGCAGCTCTTCGGGATCCACCGGCTTTTCCAGCACCGGCAGGCCCTCGTCGGCCAGTCGCTGACGAATGACCGCATCGGATTCGCCCGTGACGATGACGCAGCCCATCTCGGGCTGATCGCGGCGCAACGCCTCCAGGGCCATCAGGCCGTTTTCCGAAGGGCCGAGGTGGTAGTCGGCCAAGGCCACATGCGGCGGTCCCAGGCGCTGTACCGCAGCGGCCACCTCGCTGCCGCTGCGGCAGGTGGCGACCACACAGCCCCATTGCTCCAGCAGGGCGCGGGTGGCGTCGAGCACCGTTGCCTCGTCGTCCAGTACCAGCACGCGCAGGCCCTGCAGGTCGGGCAGCACCACCTCGGGCTCGACGGCCTGCTCGTCGCTGGGTTGCGCCAACGGCAGCATCAGGGTGACCCGCGTACCGGAGCGCCGGACCGGGTCGACGAATTCCATGTGCAAGCGGGCGTTGAGCAGCCTGGCCAGGCGCTGCACGATCGACAGCCCCAGCCCCATGCCGGACGAGACCACGTGGCGGCTGCGATAGAACTCGTCGAACACCCGGTCCTGCTCCTCCACCGGGATGCCCGGGCCCGTGTCGGAGACCTCCAGCATCACGCCATCGGGCTGCGTGGACAGCGCCAGACACACCCCGCCATCGGCGCCATGCTTGAGCGCGTTGTCGAGCAGGTTGCGCAGCACCCGCTCGAGCAGTGCCAGGTCGGTGCGGACATGCGCCGTCTCGGCCCGGCATTCCCAGCGCCGGCCGCCTTCGAGGCACAGGGCGCGGTACTCGATGTCCAGGCGCGCGACCAGCGGCGCGATGGGCACGTAGCGCAGTTCGGGCCGCAGCGCCCCGCTGTCCATCCGCGAGAGATCCAGGATGGCGGAGAAAAGCTGCTGCAGCCCCTCCAGCGCGATGGCCAGGGCCTCGCGCGCCCGGTGGATGTCCTCTGCGGTGGTGGCACGCGCCAGCACCCCGCCCAGCAGCCCGATGGCATGCAGCGGCTGGCGCAGGTCGTGGCTGGCCGTCATGATGAAGCGGGTCTTGGCGGCGTTGGCCGCCGACAGCTGCTTGACCAGTTGCGCGTTCTCGGCGCGGATGGCGATGCCCTCGGCCACGCGGCGGGAAAAGCCGTGGGCGAAGACGCTCAGCACCAGCCAGTACATGAAGAGGCCGCCGAAAATCGCCGGGGCGAGCTGGGGCGTGAAGTCCCGCGCCCAACCCGCGGCCACGCCCCCCAGCATCAGCCCCAGATAGCCGGCGTACAGCCGAGGCACGATGCCCAGGGATGACATGCCCGCTGCACCCCAGCAGCAATAGAAGAGCGTCACCAGCAATCGCGTCTCGGTCTGCATGTGCGGAAGCCCCAGCAGGGGCAGGCTGACCAGGGCAAAGGCCAGCAGCAACGAGGAGGCCCAGAGGATGCGTCGTGCGCTGCGCGTGGGACGCCCTTGCGACAGCCAGCGGGCCGCCACGGCCATGACGCGGTTGCGCAGCAGCAGAGACCCCGCCGCGGCCACGCTCCAGGCGAGAACGCCTGATGCACCCACATCCCGCCATGCGACCGCGGCGAGGATCAACACACCCACCAGGGCCAGCCTGGCCGCGGCGGCGGCCTGGGCCAGGGCGAAGCTGATCAGGTCGCGGTCGTGCGCCTCAGCATCCAAGCGTGATGCCTCGCCGATGCGCTTCCACCACCGCCTGCGCACGGGAGCTGACATTGAGGGCCCGGAACACCGCCACCGTGTGGCTCTTGACCGTGCCTTCGGACAGGCCGAGCGTGCGTGCCACCTGCTTGGCCGACATGCCGTGCAGCAGGCAGTTCAGCACGTCGCGCTGCCGGGCCGACAGCGACAGCCCATCGTCCGGCACCGCGCGGCCCCGGCCGCCGGCCTTGGCCGTGATGCTTTCGGGCAGCGCAAGCCGGCGACCGCAGACATCCTTGAGCGCCTGGAAGAGCACCGTCTCGCTCGCCGACTTGAACAGATAGCTGGAAGCACCGGCCTGCAGCGCCGCATCGACGCTCTGGGGGCTTTCGTCCGCAGAAAGGACGAGCACGGCCAGTTCCGGCCGCAGCTGCTTGACCTCCGACAGGACGCTCAGGCCGGACATGCCCGGCAACTGAAGGTCGAGCACCAGCAGGTCGAAGTCGCGGCGCCCACGCAGAACCTCGACGAGGTCGCGGGCGTTGCCGGTCTCGGTGACATCGCTGGTGGGATCGACCTGACGCGCGAGCAACCGCAGTGCCGTCCGGATGGGCGGATGGTCATCACAGATCAGCAGGCGGAACACGCAAGCTCCAGGAAAGGCGGATCGCCTCGAATAGTTCTCCACGCCGGCAAAGCCTTGGGCCGGCGCCCTCATGGCTGCCTCGCGGCGGCCGGCCGAGAGTGTGCCGCAATCCAGGCCCTTACCCTTCGCCTTTTTGGGGGAAATCGGAGAGTGCGGCCCATTGGAAGCGGCGCGTGCCGGGATCGCGCCCGGCATGCGCCAGAATCCAGCCGTGGCACGACTTCCCCGCAAACTGCCGTGGCTCGCCGCTGGTGAGCCGCTCCCACCGCCAGCAACCGCGTGGGGGCCCCAAGATCCCGTTCCGGGCGTCGTGGCGGCCGGCGGCGCACTGGACGTGCCGACGTTGCTCGACGCCTATGGCCACGGCATCTTCCCGTGGTTCGGCGACGACCAGCCCATCCTGTGGTGGAGCCCGGACCCGCGGATGGTGCTCCGGCCTGGCGCCTTCCGCTTGCACCGCTCGCTGCGCAAGACCCTGCTGGCGTTTCGCCAGCAGGCGCCGCGGTGCGAAATCCGCATCGACCATGCATTCGCCGACGTGATCACCGCCTGCGCCGAGGCGCCCCGGGCGGGCCAGTCGGGCACCTGGATCCTCCCCGAGATGCAGCAGGCCTATGTGGCACTGCACCGCGCCGGCCACGCGCACAGCGTGGAGACCTGGATCGACGGACAACTCGCGGGCGGCCTCTATTGCGTGGCATTGGGCCGGGCGGTCTACGGCGAATCGATGTTCGCGCGGCGCACCGACGCCTCGAAGATCGCACTGGCGGCCCTGGTGGCCTTCTGCCGCAACCACGGCGTGCAGGCCATCGACTGCCAGCAGAACACCGCCCATCTGGCCAGCCTGGGCGCGAGCGAATGGCCACGGGCGCAGTTCCTCGCCCATATCGGCGATGCATGCAGGCAGCCGCCCATTCCTGCATGGCAATTCGACCCCATATACTGGAACGAACTTCTGCCGGCACAGCAATGACGCTCCTCAAGGATCTGCCGCTCCAGACGCTGCAGTTCTACGCGACAGCGCCCTACCCCTGCAGCTATCTGCCCGACCGTCAGGCGCGCTCCCAGGTGGCCACGCCCAGCCACCTCATCAACAGCGACGCCTACTCCGACCTGGTGCTGGGCGGCTTCCGCCGCAGCGGAATGTTCACCTACCGCCCCTACTGCGACGGTTGCCGCGCCTGCATCCCCCTGCGCATCCTGGCGGAACATTTTGCTCCCAGCCGCAGCCAGCGCCGCGCCGCGCAACGCCACCAGCATCTGCAGGCCCGGGTGCTGCGACTGTGCTTCGTGCCCGAGCACTACCAGCTGTACCTGCGCTACCAGAACGGCCGCCACGCCGGCGGGGGCATGGACCACGACAGCATCGACCAGTACACCCAGTTCCTGCTCCAGAGCCGCGTCAACTCACGGTTGGTCGAGTTCCGCGAGCCGGCCGACGACGGCAGTCCCGGCGCCCTGAAGATGGTGTCCATCCTGGACGTGCTCAACGACGGACTGTCGGCCGTCTACACCTTCTACGAGCCGGAGGAAGGTGCTGCCTATGGCACCTACGGCGTGCTCTGGCAGATTGCCCAGGCGCGCGAACTCGGCTTGCCGCACGTCTACCTGGGCTACTGGATCGAGCACAGCAACAAGATGGCCTACAAGGCCAAGTTCGCCCCCCACCAGATCCTGGTGGACGGTGAATGGCGCGAAGTTTGATTTCACGCTATAAAATGGCGGCCGTTTGGTTCAGTGCCGTCCCATGAGAAAGAACAACACCGACGTTCCTGCCACGCCCGTCATCCAGGTCATCGAGCGCATGTTCGCCCTGATCGACGTGCTGGCGTCTCGCGAGGACGCGATCTCCCTCAAGGAGATCAGCGAAAAGACGGGGCTCCATCCCTCCACCACCCACCGCATCCTCAACGACCTCGCCGTCGGACGTTTCGTGGACCGGCCGGAACCGGGCAGCTATCGCCTCGGCATGCGGCTGCTCGAACTGGGCAATCTGGTCAAAGGCCGGCTGAATGTTCGCGACGCCGCCCTGGGGCCGATGCGCGAATTGCACAAGCTCACGCAGCAGCCGGTCAACCTGAGCGTGCGGCAAGGCGATGAGATCGTCTACGTGGAGCGGGCCTACAGCGAACGCTCCGGCATGCAGGTGGTGCGGGCCATCGGCGGCCGTGCGCCACTGCACCTCACCTCCACCGGCAAGCTGTTCCTCGCCGCCGACGAACAGCAGCGCGTGCGCAGCTACGCGACGCGCACTGGCCTCGCAGGCCACACCCGCAACAGCATCACGCAGTTGCCTGTCCTTGAGCGCGAACTCGCCCGGGCGCGGCAGTACGGCATCGCGCGGGACAACGAGGAACTGGAACTCGGGGTGCGCTGCATGGCGGCAGGCATCTACGACGACCAGGGCAAGCTCGTGGCGGGCCTGTCCATCTCGGCCCCCGCCGATCGGCTCGATGACGGCTGGCTCCCCAAGTTGCAGGCCACGGCGAACGAGATCTCCGGCGCGCTCGGCTACACGGATGCGACGCCGCCCTCTGCCGACATGGCACAGCCGGCCAGGGCGGCCTGACGCCACAGCGTCGTTCACGGTTCCCGGCGCGCCGCGGGTACGCCGACGCAAAACGCAAAGGGCCCTCGAGAGGGCCCTTGGTTCATCTGGAGCAGCCCATACTGCCCCGGGGGTCAGCCAGAAATCTGGCTGCTGGCCGTATGCATCGGCGCGAAGCGGTTGGTCTCCACCCAGCGGCGAACGCGCTCGGCATCGGCGATCCGGCTGAACTTGCCGGCAGAGTCCAGGAACACCATGATGAGCTTGCGGCCGGCGACGCGCGCCTGCATCACCAGGCACTGTCCGGCCTCGGAGATGTAGCCCGTCTTCTGCAGACCGATGTCCCAATCGGGGCTGCGCACCAGCCGGTTTGTGGTGTTGAACTGCAGCATGCGGTTGCCCACCTCCACCTGGTATTCCGGCGAGGTCGTCAGGCTGCGCACCAGCGAATCCTGCGACGCGACAGCCACGAGAAGGGCCAGGTCCTGGGCCGTGGACTGATTGCTGCTCGACAGACCCGTGGGCTCGACATAGCGGGTGTCCTTCATGCCGATCATCCGCGCCTTGGCATTCATCACGCTCACGAAGGTGGCCAGACCGCCTGGGTAGGTACGCCCCAGCGCATGAGCGGCCCGGTTCTCGCTCGACATCAGGGCAAGATGCAGCAGTTCGCCGCGCGGCAGCGTGGTGCCCACGGCCAGGCGCGAACGGCTGAACTTCTCGGTGTCCACATCGTCCTGGGTGATGGTGATCGGCTCGTCCATCGGCAACTTCGCCTCGCTGATCAGCAGGCCCGTCATGAGCTTGGTGATCGAGGCGATGGGCAGCACGGCATGGTCGTTCTTGCTCAGCAGCACTTCGCGGGTGTCCTGGTCCATCACCAGCGCCACGCTCGACTTCAGGTCCAGCGGGTCCTGCGAGTGATGAAGGCCAGCGAGTTGGCCATAGGACTGGCGGGGCGGCTCGGCGACGCGCACCACGGAGCGACGCTGCACGGCCACCACCGTCTTGCCGCCACTCTTTCGCACCGTCGCGACCACATTCCGGCCACCGCGCACGGCACGCTCCTCGGTGCGGGTCTTGGACGCCTTGGTGGCGGGCTTGGCCGCGACCTTGCTGGTGGCAGTTGGCCGCTTGGCCGCGGCCTGCTGCTTCTTGCCAGTGGCATGGGCGGCGGGCGTCAGGAAGGAAACTGCGCAAAGCGCCACGGCCAGAAGGCGCAGCGCGGGCAAGTACCGCTGTGAAGGAATTCGGGGCAAAACAGGCTGCGCGGGGGCTTCGGCCATCAACTACTCCAGCGGCATGGAAATCTACAAGGTGCCGCAGTCTATCGAATACAAAAAAGAGACGCAAATCAGTGACTTGCGCCCCCTTCTTCATGCAAGCCGAAGAGCGCTCGAAACTAACCCTGCGCCGCCACGCGCTCAGTCTGGCTGTGCAGCTTGTTCAGGGCGCTGAGGTACGCCTTGGCCGAGGCCACCACGATGTCGGGATCGGCCCCGACACCGTTGACCACGCGCCCCGCATTCTGCAGCCGCACCGTCACTTCGCCCTGGCTTTCGGTCGAGCCACTGATGGCATTGACCGAGTACAGCACCATCTCGGCGCCACTCTTCACATGCGACTCGATGGCCTTGAGCGAAGCGTCGACAGGGCCGTTGCCGCCCGATTCGCCCACCACCTCCTTGCCCTGGTCGATGAAGACCACACGGGCATGAGGCTGCTCACCGGTCTCGCTGTGCTGTGAGAGCGACACAAAGCTGAACTGCTCGTCAACGTTCGACTGCTGCTCGGCGCTGACAAGGGCAAGGATGTCCTCGTCGAAAATCTCCGCCTTGCGATCAGCCAGTTCCTTGAAGCGCAGGAAGGCGGCGTTCAGGTCGGCCTCGCTGTCCATCGAGACGCCCAGGTCTTGCAATCGCTGCTTGAAGGCGTTGCGGCCGCTGAGCTTGCCCAGCACGATCTTGTTGGCCGTCCAGCCCACGTCCTCGGCGCGCATGATCTCGTAGGTGTCGCGGGCCTTGAGCACGCCATCCTGGTGGATGCCGGAGGCATGCGCGAAGGCATTGGCGCCCACCACGGCCTTGTTGGGCTGCACGACGAAGCCGGTGGTCTGGCTGACCATGCGGCTGGCCGCCACGATGTGCTGGGTATCGATGTTGAGGTCGAGTCCGAAGTAGTCCTTGCGGGTCTTCACCGCCATCACGATCTCTTCGAGCGAGCAGTTGCCCGCGCGCTCGCCCAGGCCGTTGATGGTGCATTCGACCTGGCGGGCGCCGCCGATCTTCACGCCGGCCAGCGAGTTGGCCACCGCCATGCCCAGGTCGTTGTGGCAGTGCACCGACCAGATGGCCTTGTCGCTGTTGGGAACACGTTCGCGCAGCGTCTTGATGAACTGGCCGTAGAGCTCGGGGATCGCATAGCCCACCGTGTCGGGCACGTTGATGGTCGTGGCGCCTTCGGCGATCACGGCCTCGAGCACGCGGCAGAGAAAGTCCACGTCGCTACGGTAGCCGTCCTCGGGGCTGAATTCCACATCGGCCACCTTGTTGCGGGCGAAGCGCACGGCCAGCTTCGCTTGCTCCAGCACCTGCTCCGGCGTCATCCGCAGCTTCTTCTCCATGTGCAGCGGCGACGTGGCGATGAAAGTGTGGATGCGCGCCCGCGCCGCGCCCGCGAGGGCGTCCGCGGCGCGCGAGATGTCGCGGTCGTTGGCACGCGAGAGGCCGCACACGGTGGAGTCCTTGATGGCGTTGGCGATGGCCTGCACCGCCTCGAAGTCGCCATTGGAGCTGGCGGGAAAGCCAGCCTCGATCACGTCGACCTTGAGCCGCTCCAACTGGCGCGCGATGCGCAGCTTCTCGTCACGCGTCATCGAGGCGCCTGGCGACTGCTCGCCGTCGCGCAAGGTGGTGTCGAAAATGATCAGCTGGTCGGTCATCGTGGGCTCCTTGTCCGTGTACGTTCTGCGTCAGGCCACCTCGGCGGCAACCGACGATTGTGCCTGCTGCGCCTCTGCACCTCCGGCACGCTGCATGCCCGACACGATGGCCTTGAGCGCAGCGGCCGTGGTGTCGGCATCGATGCCGACGCCGAACAGGGTTCGCGAATCGCCCATGCGCATTTCCACATAGGCCACCGAGCGCGCGTCGGCCCCGGCGCCGATGGCATGCTGGTGGTAGTCCATCACGCGGATCGGCTGTCCGATGGCCTCGGCCACGGCCCGGCTGAAGGCATCGATGGGCCCGTTGCCGCGGCCTTCGATGGCCACTGATTCGCCGGCCCACATGAGTTCGCCACGCAGCACGGTGAGCGCCTGGTCGCCCTCGCCTTCCACGGACTGCACGCGCTGGCGCAGGCCCTGGGCGCCGTCCATGCGGTACTCGCGGCGGAAGATGCTCCAGAGGTCGGCCGCGCCCAGTTCCTTGCCTTCCACGTCCATCACCTGCTGCACCACCTGGCTGAACTCGATCTGCAGGCGGCGCGGCAATTCGAGGCCGTATTCGCTTTCGAGCAGGTACGAGATACCGCCCTTGCCCGACTGGCTGTTCACGCGGATCACGGCTTCGTAGCTGCGGCCCACGTCCTTCGGGTCGATCGGGAGGTAGGGGATGTCCCAGATGTCGCCGTCCTTGCGCGCCGAGAAGGCCTTCTTGATCGCATCCTGATGCGAGCCCGAGAAGGAGGTGTAGACGAGGTCGCCCACATAGGGATGGCGCGGATGCACCGGGATCTGATTGCAATACTCGACCGTGGCGCGAATGTCGTCGATGTGGGAGAAGTCGAGGCCCGGCGACACGCCTTGCGTGTAAAGGTTGAGCGCCACGTTCACGATGTCGAGGTTGCCGGTGCGCTCGCCGTTGCCGAAGAGGCAACCTTCGAGCCGGTTCGCGCCCGCCATGACGGCGAACTCGGCAGCGGCCGTACCGGTGCCGCGGTCATTGTGCGGGTGTGCGCAGAGCACGATGGCATCACGCCGCTCGAGGTTGCGATGCATCCACTCGATCATGTCCGCGAAGATGTTGGGCGTGGAATGCTCGACGGTCGACGGCAGATTGACGATGCACTTGCGATCCGGCGTCGGTGCCCAGACCTCGGTCACGGCATCGACGACACGCTTGGAGAAGGCCAGGTCGGTGCCGGAGAACATCTCGGGCGAATACTGGAAGGTCCATTGGGTGGCCGGCTGGCGCGCGGCCTGGTCCTTGAACATCCGCGCATGGGTCACGGCGAGTTCGACGATGCCGTCTTCGTCGAGGCCGAGCACCACGCGCCGCATGACCGGCGCCACGGCGTTGTAGAGGTGCACGATCGCGCGCGGGGCGCCTTGCAGTGATTCGAAGGTGCGTTCGATCAGGTGCTCGCGCGCCTGGGTCAGCACCTGGATCGTCACGTCGTCGGGAATGCGGTCTTCCTCGATCAGCTTGCGCACGAAGTCGAACTCGGTCTGCGAAGCCGAGGGAAAGCCGACCTCGATCTCCTTGAAGCCAATGGCCACGAGCGTCTCGAACATCCGCATCTTGCGTTCGAGGTCCATCGGTTCGACCAAGGCCTGGTTGCCGTCGCGCAGGTCGGTCGACAGCCAGATCGGCGCACGGGTGATTACGGCGTCGGGCCAGGTGCGGTCCTTGAGACCGATCGGTGCGAAGGCGCGGTACTTGGTGTGAGGCTGCTGAAGCATGTCGATTTCTCTGCAAGAGGTTGGAACCGACCAGCAACCCCATAGACTAACGGCCCGTTGCTGGTACAAACGGGCCGTGTCGAGGGTGTTTTGCGCGCGCGCCTTTACCTTCTCCGCCCGTCGGGGGAGATCAGTAGTAGGGCCAGGGCAAAAACGTTCATGAGGGCTCCGACTCTAACACAGGGCCCGATCATTCGTGCAACCCACGCTCGTCGGGCTCGTCGGTGGAAATGCTGATCATGCTCACCGGTTGGCCTTTGGCCTTGCGCCATGCATAGATCGCGTAGCCACTCAGGCCATAGAGCACGAAGAGGCAGAACAGCACGGTGGGCGGATGGATGTTGATCACCGCGATGCCCAGCGCGATCAGCACCAACGTGGCGAAAGGCACGCTCTTGCGGATCTGCATGTCCTTGAAGCTGTAGAACGGCGCATTGGTCACCATCGACAGTCCCGCGTACAGCGTGAAGAAGAAGGTGATCCAGGTGATCTGCGTCCAGCTCAGGTACCAGACGTCGGCGCCGCGCCGGCCCCAGTCGGTCATCAGCCAGATGAAGCCGGCCACCAGCGCCGCTGCGGCGGGCGAAGGGAGACCCTGGAACCAACGCTTGTCGACCACGCCAGTGTTGACGTTGAAGCGCGCCAACCGCAGCGCCGCGCAGGCACAGTACACGAAGGCAGCGATCCAGCCCCAGCGGCCCAGGCCCTTGAGCGACCATTCGTAGGCGATGAGCGCCGGCGCCGCGCCGAAGGACACCATGTCCGCCAGCGAGTCCATCTGCTCGCCGAAGGCACTCTGGGTGTGCGTCATGCGTGCCACGCGGCCGTCCAGGCTGTCGAGCACCATGGCGCAGAACACGCCCACCGTGGCCAGGTCGAAGCGGCCGTTCATGGCCATGACGATGGCATAGAAGCCACCGAACAGCGCCGCCAGCGTGACCAGGTTGGGCAGTACGTAGATGCCCTTGCGGCGCTTGCGGATCGGCGCGTCGTTCAAGGGGGAGTGGTCGTGCATGAATTCGGCCTCCGGCCTTCCGGGAAACGTGGCAGTGTAGTCAATGACGTCGCCGCGCCCCGCGGCGGATTGCCGCTTCCAAAGGACATCGGCGCACACGCCATCAAGGGTGACGACAAAGAAAAAGGCCACCGCACGCGGTGGCCTTTGCGGCTGGCGGAGATGCCCCGCCGAAGCCCGATCAGTTACGGGTCTGGTCGACCAGCTTGTTCTTGGCGATCCAGGGCATCATGGCACGCAGCTGGCCGCCGACTTGCTCGATCGAGTGGTCGGCAGTGTTGCGGCGGCGGGCCGTCATCGACGGGTAGTTCAGGCGGCCTTCCTGGATGAACATCTTGGCGTAGTCGCCGTTCTGGATGCGCTTGAGGGCGTTGCGCATGGCGGCGCGCGACTGATCGTTGATCACCTCGGGGCCGGTCACGTACTCGCCGAACTCCGCATTGTTGGAGATCGAGTAGTTCATGTTGGCGATGCCGCCTTCATAGATCAGGTCGACGATCAGCTTGAGCTCGTGCAGGCACTCGAAGTAGGCCATCTCGGGTGCGTAGCCGGCTTCGGTCAGCGTCTCGTAGCCCATCTTGATCAGTTCGACGGCGCCGCCGCACAGCACGGCCTGCTCGCCGAACAGGTCGGTCTCGGTCTCTTCCTTGAAGTTGGTCTCGATGATGCCGGCCTTGCCGCCGCCATTGGCCATGGCGTAGCTCAGGGCCAGGTCACGAGCCTTGCCGGACTTGTCTTGGTGCACGGCCACGAGGTGGGGCACGCCGCCGCCCTGGGCATAGGTGGAACGAACGGTGTGGCCCGGAGCCTTGGGCGCCACCATCCACACGTCCAGATCGGCGCGGGGCACGACCTGGTTGTAGTGCACGTTGAAGCCGTGGGCGAAGGCCAGCGAGGCGCCTTCCTTGATGTTCGGCTCGACGTTGTTCTTGTAGACCTCGGCGATCTGCTCGTCGGGCAGCAGGATCATCACGACGTCGGCGGACTTCACGGCCTCGTTCACTTCGAGCACGTTCAGGCCAGCCTTGCCGACCTTGTCCCACGATGCGCCGCCCTTGCGCAGGCCGACCACGACCTTCACGCCGCTGTCGTTCAGGTTCTGGGCATGCGCGTGGCCTTGCGAGCCGTAGCCGATGATGGCGACGGTCTTGCCCTTGATCAGGCTCAGGTCACAGTCCTTGTCGTAAAAAACTTTCATGTCTTCTCTCCGGTTGGATGATGCGTTTGCGATGCGTGGATGCCGTCCGTGCTGAGCCTGTCGAAGGGCTCATTGCAGTCCCGCAGGCCGTCTGGCTCGCGGGGCTTCGACAGGCTCGGACCGGACGGGCAAGGACCGAGCCCCGATTCCGTCACACGCGCAGGATGCGCTCGCCGCGGCCGATGCCGCTCGGGCCCGTTCGCACCGTCTCGAGGATGGCGCTGCGGTCGATGGCGTCCAGGAAGGCGTCGTTCTTGCCGTGGTCGCCTGTGAGCTCGATGGTGTAGCTCTTGTCGGTCACGTCGATGATGCGGCCGCGGAAGATGTCGGCCATGCGCTTCATCTCCTCGCGCTCCTTGCCCACGGCGCGCACCTTCACCATCATGAGCTCGCGCTCGGTGTAGGCGCCTTCGGTCAGGTCGACCACCTTGACCACCTCGATCAGGCGGTTCAGGTGCTTGGTGATCTGCTCGATCACGTCGTCCGAACCCTGGGTCTGGATGGTCATGCGCGACAGGCTCGGGTCTTCGGTGGGGGCCACCGTCAGCGACTCGATGTTGTAGCCGCGGGCCGAGAACAGGCCCACCACGCGGGAGAGTGCGCCGGGCTCGTTCTCGAGCAGCACGGCAATGATGTGCTTCATGGTGTCGATTCCTCTTTTCGCCGCCCTCCCCTGCGCACGGTAATGCGCAGGCTTGGCGGGCAATAGATTCGTCTGGAAGGGGAAGGAAAACGCAGCGCCGGCCGCGCACGGCCGGCCCCGCTCAACGGCTCACAGGTCTTCGCTGCCCAGCAGCATCTCGGTGATGCCCTTGCCGGCCTGGACCATCGGGAACACGTTCTCGGTGGGGTCGGTGCGGAAGTCCATGAACACGGTGCGGTCCTTGAGCTTGCGGGCCTCGCGCAGTGCGGGCTCGACGTCCTGCGGACGCTCGATCAGCATGCCGACGTGGCCGTAGGCCTCTGCGAGCTTCACGAAGTTGGGCAACGCGTCCATGTAGCTGTGGCTGTAGCGGCCGGAGTATTCGATCTCCTGCCACTGGCGCACCATGCCCAGGTAGCGGTTGTTCAACGAGCAGATCTTGATCGGCGTGTTGTACTGCAGACAGGTCGACAGCTCCTGGATGCACATCTGCACCGAGCCTTCACCGGTGATGGTGAAGACCTCCGCCTCCGGCTTTGCCAGCTTGATGCCCATGGCGTAGGGAATGCCCACGCCCATGGTGCCCAGGCCGCCGGAGTTGATCCAGCGACGCGGCTCGTCGAAACGGTAATACTGCGCGGCCCACATCTGGTGCTGACCCACGTCGGAGCACACATAGGCCTCGACGTCCTTGGTCATGTTCCACAGCGTCTCGACGACGTACTGGGGCTTAATCACGTCCTTGTTGTCGCGGTCGTACTTCAGGCAGTCGCGGCTGCGCCAGGTCTCGATGGTCTTCCACCAGTCGGCCAGCGCCCCGGCGTCGGGCTTGGTGCCGCTTTCGCGCACCATGGAGATCAGCTCGGTCAGCACGTCCTTGACGTCGCCGACGATGGGCACGTCCACCTTCACCCTCTTGGAGATGCTCGACGGGTCGATGTCGATGTGGATGATCTTGCGTTCGTTCTGCGCGAAGTGCTTCGGGTTGCCGATCACACGGTCGTCGAAACGCGCGCCCACAGCCAGCAGCACATCGCAGTTCTGCATGGCATTGTTGGCTTCGATGGTCCCGTGCATGCCCAGCATGCCCAGAAACTTGCGATCACTCGCGGGGTAGGCACCCAGGCCCATCAACGTATTGGTGACCGGATAGCCGAGCATGTCGACCAGCGTGCGCAACTCGTTGGTGGCATTGCCCAGCAACACGCCGCCGCCGGTGTAGATGTACGGACGCTTGGCCGTCAGCAGCAGTTGCAGCGCCTTGCGGATCTGCCCGCCATGGCCTTTGCGCACCGGGTTGTACGAGCGCATCTCGACCTTGTCCGGGTAGCCGTGGTAGGCCACCTTCTTGAAGGAGACGTCCTTGGGCACGTCCACCACCACCGGGCCGGGCCGGCCGCTGCGGGCGATGTGGAAGGCCTTCTTCATGGTCGCCGCCAGATCCTTGGGATCCTTGACCAGGAAGTTGTGCTTCACGATGGGGCGCGTGATGCCGACGGTGTCGCATTCCTGGAAGGCGTCCAGGCCGATGGCCGCCGTGGGCACCTGGCCGGCGACGATCACCATGGGGATCGAATCCATGTACGCGGTCGCGATGCCGGTAACCGCATTGGTCAGGCCCGGGCCCGAGGTGACCAGCGCCACGCCGACGTCGCCCGTCGCCCGGGCATAACCGTCGGCGGCGTGCACGGCCGCCTGCTCGTGGCGCACCAGCACGTGCTGGATGGTGTCCTGCTTGTAGAGCGCGTCGTAGATGTAGAGGACGGCGCCACCGGGGTAGCCCCAGATGTACTTGACGCCTTCGGCCTGCAGTGCCTTGATCAGCACTTCAGAGCCCATGAGTTCTTGGGGTTGGCCAGCCGCGACCGCGGCGGTCTCTGCCTTGGAGATTTCCATTTGATGAACCTTCCGAGTTTTCGGGAACGAAAAACCTTGGGTGCCCCTTGCCAGCCCTTGTGGGGCCGCGCCAGGACTTGAGGCCAAAACCATGGGCGGACAGGTGAACCGCCGGACTTTGACCCGTTTGCCTTTTGACTGCGAGCCGGCGATTATGACACCGGACAGGACAAAAGCCAGCCTCCTGCCAGCCAATGCAATAATCCATGAGTTTGTCTGCGGGCCTTTGTCACAGGTTCGCGCCATAGCCCCTCCGCAGTCGCCCCTCCCTCGCCCTACGGCAACCTCGCGCTTGGCCACCGAACAAGAACTCTCAGATTTTCTCAAGAGCGTCGAAAAGCGTGCATTCAAGCGTTCGCTGTACCACGTTCGCGATGAAGAGGCGGCCCTGGACATCGTGCAGGACAGCATGATGAAGCTGGCCGAACACTATGGCGACAAGCCACCGGCCGAGTTGCCGATGCTGTTCCAGCGGATTTTGTCCAACTGCACCCTCGACTGGTTTCGGCGACAGAAGACGCGCCGGGCCCTGTTCTCGAACCTCAGCGACTTCGAGAGCGACGACGACGACGCGGGCGATTTCGATCTGCTCGGCAGCTTCAACGGTGACCTCGACACCCGCGAGACCGAAAGCGCCGAGGATGTCACCCGCCGCACCCAGGTCTTCCACCAGATCGAAGCCGAGATCGCGGCGCTCCCCACTCGTCAACGAGAAGCTTTCCTGTTGCGTTACTGGGAGGAGATGGATGTGTCCGAGACAGCCGCCGCCATGGGCTGCTCAGAAGGCAGCGTGAAGACGCACTGCTCCCGGGCCATCCAGGCACTCAGCCGCGCCCTCAAGGCGAAGGGGTTTCTGCCGCCATGACTTCGACACGCATGACCTCCTCCTCCAATCCGGAAGACCTGTTCGGCCGCGCCATCGCCGCTCGACTGAGCGCCGGTGCAGACGACCTGCCGCGCGACATCAGCGAGCGCCTCCGAGCGTCCCGCACACGGGCGCTTTCCCAGCGAAAGCGCGAGATGGCCCACACCGTCGTGGTCGAAGCCGGCGGCAGCGCCATCCTCGGCCTTCAGGGCTGGTGGCAGCGCGCGCTGGCCGTGGCGCCCCTGCTGCTGCTGACGATTGGCCTGCTCACCATTGGCCTGACCCAGGAAGAGCGCCGTACCGCCGAACTGGCCGAGGTCGATGCAGCCTTGCTGACCGACGACCTCCCGCCCGCCGCCTACACCGACCCCGGTTTTGCCCAGTTCCTGAAGGCGAACGCCGCCGCTGCGCACCAGTGATGGAGGTCGATATGACCCGGCCTTCGCACGTGAATCTTTCGCTTGGCGACCATGCCAAAGGCCGTCAAATGTTGCCGACACACAACATTTTTGCGCTGATCCTGGCCGTCATGACGATCGGGGCGGGTTCGATTCCAGTGCATGCCGGCGAAAGTGGTCCAGCCGCAGGGTCGGTCAAGTCGGCAGCGCAGACGCGCAGTGGACCGCGGTGGACAACGCTCACCAAGGCCCAGCAGCAGGCGCTTGCGCCCCTGGCACCCCACTGGAACACCCTGAGCGATGCCCAACGCCGCAAATGGATCGCGCTGTCCCGCAACTTCGACCAGATCGGGACAGCAGAGCAGGCCAAGTTGCATGAACGCATGACGGACTGGGCTGCGCTGAGTCCGCGCCAGCGCGCGCTGGCGCGGCTCAATTTCGCCGAAGTGCGCAATCTCGCGCCGGCCGATCAGCTCAAGGCCAAATGGGAGGCCTATCAGGCTCTGAGCGAAGCGGAGCGGCGCAAACTGGCGGAAAGTGCGGGTGGACGCAGCATCGGTGCCGCTCCTGCAGCGCGGCCGGTGCCGGCAGACAAACTGGTTCCCGTACCTGCCACCGCCTTCCAGCAGCCGCATGGCGGCCCGCGGATCCAGATCACGCCCTCGCCCGGGCCGGAGGCTGCCAATGCCGCGCCGATCGGCGACGCCACAGGGCAGGACGCGGGCAGCATCCTGATGACAGGACGGCCGTCGGCCGAGCCGACGGCCACGGCACCTTAGCCGGCGTGCCCGACAATAGGGCATGCCTTCGTTGCGCACCCCGGCTTCCTCCATTTCTCCAGCCCGCCAAGACGTACCGACGCCAGTGGCTCCCCCCGGCATCTGGCGCCGGATGGCCTGTTGGCTCTACGAGGGACTTCTGCTTTTTGCCGTCGTGTTCGTGGCTGGTTGGCTCTTCAGCACGCTGGGGCAGATGCGTGACGCCATGGATGCACGCCGCCCCCTGCTCCAGGCTTTTCTCTTCGTGGTGTTCGGAATCTACTTCACGGTGTTCTGGTCCCGCGGCCAGACACTCGCGATGAAGACCTGGAGACTGCGCCTGGTGGATCGAAACGGCCGCCCTCTGACCCAGGGTCGCGCGCTGGTCCGCTACCTTCTCGGCTGGCTCTGGTTCCTGCCGCCGTTGGCGGCCATCCATGCCCTCCCGTTCAAGGTGAGCGGCGGCGAAGTGCTCGTTCTGATGACAGGCTGGGTCGCCATCTGGGCCCTGCTGGCACGTTTTCACCCTCAACAACAGTTCTGGCACGACGCATGGGCAGGCACCCGCATCGTCGATGCCTCGCCGATTCCCCGATGAGCACTCCTGAACCCACCCTGCATGTCAATCGCCAGAAAGCGCGCAAGGGTCTAGACCGTCTTTGGCATGCCACCCTCTACTCCCTCAATGGGCTGAAGGCAGGCTGGGGTGAGCCCGCCTTCAGGATGGAGGCTTGCCTTGCGATCGTCCTCCTGCCGCTGGCCTTCATCGTCGGGCAGAGCTGGATCGAGACGGCGCTTCTGGTCGCCGGCGTTCTTCTGGTGATGATCGTGGAACTGCTCAACACCGCGGTCGAGGCCGCCATCGACCGCATCGGGCCCGAGTGGCACGACCTGTCCAAGCGTGCCAAGGACATGGGCAGCGCTGCCGTCTTCCTCACCAGCCTTCTGGCCGGGGGCATCTGGCTCGCTGCGCTCTGGCAACGCTTCATCGCTTGAGTGGGAAGGCGCGCGCATGAATCACCCTTCCTCCTTTTCCGTCTGCGTGTACTGCGGCTCCCGGCCTGGCACGCGACCCGAGTACATGGAATCGGCCGAGGCCACGGGCCGCTGGATCGGCACAAACGGTGGCCAACTGGTCTACGGCGGCGGCCGCACCGGCCTGATGGGCGCCGTCGCCGAGGCCACGCGACTTGCGGGCGGCCGTGTGGTCGGCATCATTCCCAAGGCGCTTGTCGACAAGGAACTGGCCAACACCTTGTGCGACGAACTGCACGTGGTCGACACCATGCACGAGCGCAAGGCCATGATGGCCGCGCGGGCGCACGCCTTCCTTGCGCTGCCGGGCGGCATCGGCACCTTCGAGGAACTCTTCGAGATGTGGACGTGGCGCCAATTGGGCTACCACGACAAGCCCATCGGCCTGCTCAACGTCGCAGGCTACTACGACGGACTGCTCGCTTTCGTGGACCAGAGCATCCGTGCAGGGCTGATGAACGACTGGCAGATGGGCTTGATCGAATCTGGCAGCGTACTGGATGTCCTTCTGGAGAAGCTGCGGCAGCAAGCTCCTCGAGATCGCAGCGCGCCGCTCCTCACCCAGAACATCTGAGGGGCGCGGCTGGGCCTTCGCGCAGGCCTATGGCGGACGGCCCCGCGCTGGAGCCGCGCGCCCTCAGACCGCGCTCTCGTTCTCCTCGCCGGTCCGGATACGAACGATGCGCTGCACTTCGGTCACGAAGATCTTGCCGTCGCCGATCTTGCCGGTGCGGGCCGCCGTGACGATGGCGTCGACGCAGTTCTCCACGTCGGCGTCGGCGACCACCACCTCGATCTTCATCTTGGGCAGGAAGTCGACCACATACTCGGCGCCGCGATAGAGCTCCGTGTGGCCCTTCTGGCGGCCGAACCCCTTTACCTCGGTCACCGTCAGGCCGGAGACGCCGACTTGACCCAGCGCCTCGCGCACGTCGTCGAGCTTGAAAGGTTTGACGATGGCAGTGATCTGCTTCATGGCGGTGTTCCTGTAATGAGAGTGATGCAAGAGACTGGGTGACAGGCCGCGCGCACGCAGACCCCTGGGGCACGAGGTGTCGCAAGCCGCTGAGGCGGCGCGAAGTTGCACCCACGCTCGGAAATTATGTCATTCGCACCATCGCCCAGCGCACAGGGCGGTCGGCTGCTACGCTCGCCGATCCATGCCTTCGACTTCCCCGCCTGCGCTTCACGGGATCGCCGCCGCGTACCGGCGCGCCAGCCACAACGCCACGCTGCTGCTCGTATTCACCACCCTGATGTGGGGATGCAATGCCGTCGCTGCGAGGCTCGCCGTCGGAAACATCTCGCCCATGATGCTGACCACGGCGCGGTGGACGATCTGCTGTGTGGCGCTGTGGTTCACCGCCCGGCACGAGATCGCCCGGCATTGGCGCACCGTGGCGCGATCCTGGCGCCTGATCGCCATCATGGGCACGGCAGGCTTCACTGCCTTCAATGCCCTCTTCTACGCGGCGGCACACCACACCTCGGCCATCAACATCGCCATCATCCAGGGGACGATCCCGGTGCTGGTGCTTCTGGGCAGCTTCGTGTTCGCGGGCCGGCGCTTCCGGCCCATGCAGGCGCTGGGGGTGGCCGTGACCCTGGCGGGCTGCGTCGTCGTGGCTTCGCGCGGCCAGCTTCACGTGCTCGCCACGCTCGACTTCAACGTCGGCGACCTCTGGATGCTGCTGGCCAGCCTCTTCTACGCCGGGTACATGCTCGGGCTGACCCGGCGGCCACCCGTGCCGCCGATCGTCTTCTTCGCCGCCGCCGCGGGCGTCGCGGCGCTGACCTCCCTGCCCCTGCTGGCTTTCGAGGTAGCCACGGACCGCTTCTTCATGCCCACGGCGACCGGCTGGGCGCTGATGCTCTTCGTGGGCCTGCTGCCCTCCTTCGTGTCGCAGATCACCTTCATCCAGGCCGTCTCGCTGATCGGGCCGGAGCGCGCCGGAGTCTTCGTCAACCTGACGCCGATCTTCGGCCCTCTGCTGGCCGTGCTGGTGCTGGACGAGCCGCTGCGCCCCTTCCACCTCGTCGCACTGGCCCTCGTGCTGGGCGGTATCTGGATTGCGGAGCGGCGCCGACGTCCCGCCGTCATGGAGTGAAGTAACCATGGCTGGAGCGTCCCTCGAATTCAGGATCGTCGACGATCCGCTGCTGATCGATGCCTCGTCGTGGAACACCCTGCTTGCCCGACAGGCTGCGCCGGGTCCCTTCATGCGCCACGAGTATCTTGCGGCGCTCCACACGAGCGGAAGCGCAACGGCGCAGACAGGCTGGGCCCCCGCCTTCGCCACCTTGTGGCGGGCCGATGAGCTGGTCGCCGCCTGCCCGCTCTACCTGAAGTCCCACTCCTACGGCGAATACGTGTTCGATTGGGCCTGGGCCAATGCCTACGAGCAGCATGGGATGCGCTATTACCCCAAGGCGCTGGTGGCGGTCCCGTTCACGCCGGTGCCGGGTGCCCGTCTGCTGGCGGTCGACCCGCCCACACGACAGGCACTCATCCGATCGCTGGTGGCCTGGGCCGCGGACAACGAACTGTCGTCCCTGCACCTGCTGTTCGGCGACGACGAGGACATCGCGGCCTGCGAGGCGGCTGGCCTCATGCTGCGGCACACAGTGCAGTTCCACTGGGAGAACCAGCATCCGGCGGCGAAGGGTCAAGCGGGTCCATACCAGGACTTCGACGACTTCCTCGCGGCCCTCAACCAGGAGAAGCGCAAGAAGATCCGCCAGGAGCGCCGCAAAGTCGCCGAAAGCGGCGTTCGCTTCCGGTGGGCTCGTGGCACAGACATCCGGGACGCGGACTGGGACTTCTTCTATCGCTGCTACGCGCGAACCTACCGTGAGCATGGAAACCCGCCCTATCTGACCCGGGACTTCTTTCACCGAATGGCGACCAGCCTGCCCGACGCCTGGCTCATCTTCGTGGCCGAGCGCGAGGGCCGGGCCATGGCCTGCAGCCTGATCGGCCTGGGTGCCGATGCCGATGGGCGGGGCGTTGCCTATGGGCGGTACTGGGGTGCTTTGGAGCGGGTCGACTGCCTGCACTTCGAGGCCTGCTATTACCAGCCCATCGAATGGTGCATCGCGCACCAGATTCACCGCTTCGAGGGCGGCGCACAGGGCGAGCACAAGATGGCCCGCGCGCTCATGCCCGTCAAGACCAGCAGCGCCCACTGGCTCGCCCACCCCGCCTTCGCGGATGCAGTGGAGCGCTTTCTGGAGCGCGAAGGCGAAGGCGTGTCGGCCTATCTGTCGGAACTCGGCGAACGAAGCCCGTTCCGCGCCTAGCCGCTCTCTTCGGGTGCCGGCAGCAGGACGGATCCCTGCGCCAGATCACGCGCGTCCTACCTGCCACCCGCTAAGCTTGATCGATGACCGACGCAGCCGCTCCCGTCACCCCTGCAGCCTCGCGGACCCGCCACGCGTTGTGGGAGGACGCGCTGGCCATCGCCAGCGGAACCCTGCTCATTTCCATGGGCGTGGCGCTGTTCACCACGGCCGGACTGCTGACGGGCGGCACGGCAGGCATTGCCTTCCTGCTCCACTACGGCACAGGCGCCAGCTTCGGCACGCTCTTCTTCCTTCTCAACCTGCCCTTCTACTGGCTGGCCTGGCGCAAGCTGGGCGCGGCCTTCACCGTCAAGACCTTCCTGGCCGTCGCCTCGCTGTCCTTGCTGACGCTGTGGCAGCCGGGGTTGCTGCATTTCGACCGCCTGCAGCCGCTCTACGCCGCCCTGGCAGGCGGGCTGGTGACGGGCACCGGCTTCCTGATTTTGTTCCGCCACCGCTGCAGCTTGGGGGGCATCGGCATCCTTGCGGTCTGGCTGCAGGAGAAGAAGGGCTGGCGCGCCGGGCAGGTGCAGATGGGCTTCGACTGCCTCATCGTCGCCACCGCGTTCGCGTTGGTGGAGCCGCAGCGGGTGATGCTGTCCATCGCAGGGGCCATCGCGCTCAACGCCGTGCTGGCCATCAACCACAAGCCGGGGCGCTACCTGGGCTTCTGACAGGCCTGCCCTGCCAGGGCGCGTGCCGAACGCAGACGAAAAAGCCCGCCGAAGCGGGCTCATGATCGCAATCCGCGGCGGCGGATTACTTCTTGTACGCGGCGATGCCGTCGGTGATTTCCTTGTGGGCGGCCTCGACGCCGTCCCAGCCCAGCACCTTGACCCACTTGCCGGCTTCGAGGTCCTTGTAGTGCTCGAAGAAATGGCTGATGGCCTTGAGGCGCATCGGGTTCACGTCCTGAACCGTCTTCCAGTGGCTGTAGATCGGCAGGATCTTGTCGGTGGGCACGGCCAGCACCTTGCCATCCACGCCTGCTTCGTCTTCCATCTTCAGGATTCCCAGCGCGCGGCACTTGACCACCACGCCCGGCAGCAGCGGATAGGGCGTGACCACCAGCACATCCACCGGGTCGCCGTCGCCCGACAGGGTCTGCGGCACGTAGCCGTAGTTGGTGGGGTAGTACATCGCCGTGGTCATGAACCGGTCGACGAAGATCGCGCCGGTCTCCTTGTCCACCTCGTACTTGATCGGATCGGCGTTCATCGGGATCTCGATGACGACGTGGAACTCTTCAGGGGCCTTGGCGCCCGGGGGGATTTTGTCGAAGGACATGCTTGTCTTTGGTTGGAGTGGCGTTCGCCCCGTGGGTCGGGACAAACCCCGAGTTTAGCCAGCGGGCCGACGCCAGCCTGACACCGGCTCGGTTTGCCTGTAAATTCGTTGCGTTGGCCAATCAATGCAAGGCGGGTTCTGCCCGGGCATCGAGGAAGCAACGCGGCGGCAGTTGGGCCCGACGCGTTGCGGCAGGGTCCCGGCTGGCGTCTTCACAACCACATGGAGACGGCAATGACTGGCAACTTCCCTTTGTATGCGGTGATCGCCTGCGGGCTGATCGCCGTCATCTACGGTGTCTGGGCGCGAAGCTGGATTCTTTCCCGCGATCCCGGTAACGCCCGCATGCAGGAGATCGCCGCGGCGATCCAGGCCGGTGCCTCGGCCTACCTGGCGAAGCAATACACAACCATCGGGATTGTGGGCTTGGTGCTCGCGGTGCTGATCGCGCTGTTCCTTGATGGACTGACGGCCGCGGGCTTCGTGGTCGGCGCCGTGCTGTCGGGCGCCTGCGGCTTCATCGGCATGAACGTGTCGGTCCGCGCGAATGTGCGCACGGCACAGGCGGCTGCGCAGGGCATCGGACCGGCGTTGCAGGTGGCGTTCCGGGGTGGCGCCATCACCGGGATGCTGGTGGTCGGGCTGGGGCTGCTGGGGGTCGCCGGCTTCTACGCCTTCCTGGGCGCGGGCACGGCCACGCCGCAGGCACTGAATCCGCTGATCGGCTTTGCCTTCGGCTCCTCGCTGATCTCCATCTTCGCCCGGCTCGGCGGCGGCATCTTCACCAAGGGAGCGGACGTCGGCGCCGACCTCGTCGGCAAGGTCGAAGCCGGCATTCC
This sequence comes from Pseudacidovorax sp., assembly GCF_017991995.1. GTDB lineage: Bacteria > Pseudomonadota > Gammaproteobacteria > Burkholderiales > Burkholderiaceae_C > Xenophilus. The sequence goes on from NZ_JAGOPN010000006.1 coordinate 131,802, forward strand.
CGAGGACGATCCGCGCAACCCCGCCGTGATCGCCGACAACGTGGGCGACAACGTCGGCGACTGCGCCGGGATGGCGGCCGACCTCTTCGAGACCTACGCCGTCACGCTGATCGCCACCATGGTGCTGGGCGCCTTGATGGTCACGGCAGCGCCGGCGAATGCGGTGATCTATCCGCTGGCGCTGGGCGGCGTCTCGATCATCGCGTCCATCGTCGGCTGCTTCTTCGTCAAGGCGTCACCGGGCATGACCAACGTGATGCCGGCGCTCTACCGCGGCCTGGCGGTGGCCGGCGCTCTGTCTCTCGTCGCCTTCTGGTTCGTCACGGCCTGGCTGATGCCGGACAACGCGGTGGTCGCCGCCGGCAGCCAGCTGCGCCTGTTCGGCGCCTGCTTCGTCGGCTTGGCACTGACGGCAGCGCTGGTATGGATCACCGAGTACTACACGGGCACGCAGTACAAGCCGGTGCAGCATGTGGCGCAGGCCTCGACGACGGGCCATGGCACCAACATCATTGCCGGCCTGGGGGTGTCCATGCGCTCCACGGCATGGCCCGTGATCTTCGTCTGCGCCGCGATCCTGGCGGCCTACACGCTGGCCGGGCTGTACGGCGTCGCCGTCGCGGCGACCTCGATGCTCTCCATGGCCGGCATCGTGGTCGCGCTGGACGCCTACGGCCCCATTACCGACAACGCGGGTGGCATCGCGGAGATGGCCGAACTGCCGTCATCCGTCCGCGACGTGACGGACCCGCTGGATGCCGTCGGCAACACGACCAAGGCGGTGACCAAGGGCTATGCCATCGGCTCGGCGGGTCTGGCAGCGCTGGTGCTGTTCGCCGACTACACGCACAAGCTCGAAAGCTATGGCCAGGCCATCGACTTCAACCTGTCCGATCCGCTGGTCATCGTGGGGCTGTTCATCGGGGGGCTGATTCCCTACCTCTTCGGCGCCATGGCCATGGAGGCTGTGGGCCGCGCGGCCGGCGCGGTGGTCGAGGAAGTGCGACGTCAGTTCCGCACCATCCCCGGCATCATGGACGGCACCGGCAAGCCCGAGTACGGCAAGGCGGTCAGCATGCTCACCGGCGCGGCCATCAAGGAGATGATGATCCCGTCGCTGCTGCCGGTACTCGTGCCCATCGTGGTGGGCCTGGTGCTGGGGCCGAAGGCCCTGGGCGGCCTCCTGATGGGCACCATCGTCACCGGCCTGTTCGTCGCGATCTCGATGTGCACTGGCGGCGGCGCCTGGGACAACGCCAAGAAGTACATCGAGGACGGCCATTTCGGCGGCAAGGGCAGCGAGACCCACAAGGCGGCCGTCACAGGCGATACGGTGGGCGACCCCTACAAGGACACGGCCGGGCCGGCCGTCAATCCGCTGATCAAGATCATCAACATCGTGGCGCTGCTCATCGTGCCGCTGGTGGTGCAGTTCCACGCGCCTCAGCCCCCGCGCGCGGCGAGCCTCGGCGCGCCCGTCTTCGGGCAAGTGGCCCAGGCACAGCCGACCACCTCGAACCCAATGCCGACGCCGACGCAACGCTGACCGTCAGCGCTGCGCCACGGCACGCACCAGGCGCGTGGCCGGCTCCACCAGCGCGGTGAGGTCGGCCTCCCGCCCCTCCTCCACCGCGAGGAGCACGAGTTCGTGGATGCCGCCCACGACCGTCATGGCCATCTGCCGGTCAAGCGGCTGGCCCTGCGCATCGGGAACGGCCGCGCCGATGAAATCGGCGATGGCCAGATGTACCCGGCGCCGGACCGCGAGGCCTTCCAGGCCCAGGCCGAGGATCTCGACGAACAGCGTGCGCAGAAGAACCGGATCGGAGGCCAGGCACTCCAGATAGGCCCGCACCGCGCCGTCCACCTGGACCTGCCAGGGCCTCGACCGGTCGACCGACTCGACCAGCACCTTCAACGCCACGCCGCTGGCCGCTTCATACAGCGCCAGCAGGCACTCGGTCTTGCCGGCGAAGTGCTCGTAGAAGGTACGGCGCGACACCGCGGCCTCCCGCACGATGTCGGCGATGGAGGTCTGGGCGTAGCCACGCGCCGCCAGGGCGCGGGCCATGCCTTGCAGCAGGCGCTCGCGATGGCCGGTCTCTGTGAGGTTCTCTTCGGGTGGGGTGGAGGTGTTCATGCAATGCGTAGGCCGAGGGAACGCGGCCGGCACGGATCGTACAAAGCCCTGATCGAAGCTTGGTCGGTACTTGAGCGTACCGACTCTTTGAAGGATGATCGCGGTACGCCACCGTACCAACCTTTGAAAGCGTTTTGATGAGCCAGCTTGTGATTCGAAGACTGCTGATCGACCTGGACGCCCCGTTCGATCGCCAGTGGTGCGCGGGCAATGCCTTCCAGACGGCGTTCTTCAATGCGCTGTCCATGAGCTTTCCGTTCGGGGAGCAGTTCTTCATCGATGCCGTGCGGGGCGCTCTGCCGCTGCTGGCGCCCGATGCGCAACAGCGCTGCCAGGCCGAAGTGCGCGGCTTCATCGGCCAGGAAGCCACGCACAGGCGCATTCACGCCCTGTTCAACGGCCAACTCGAACGGCAGGGCCTCGAGGATTCCTGGACGCCACGCATGAAGCAACGGATGGCACTGCTCGAGGGCCAGGATCCGCGACACGCCCTGGCGATCACTGCCGCGACCGAGCATTTCACCGCCCTCTTCGCGGACTGGCTGCTGCGCCATCCCCGGACGCTGGAGGCGGTCGAGCCTCGTCTGCGCACGATGTGGATGTGGCATGCGGCCGAGGAGTCGGAGCACAAATGCACCGCCTTCGACCTCTATCGCGCCGTCGGAGGCGCGGAATCATGGCGGCGGCGCTGGATGCGGCGCGTCACCCTGCTCTTCCTGACCGACCTGCTTCGACAGACCGTGGCCAATCTGCGCCATGAAAAACAGCTGTGGAAGCGATCGACCTGGCGGCAGGCTTGGCAGACCCTGTTCAGTCGCGAAGGCCTGCTGACCAGCAATGTGCGCGCGTGGCGCGCCTACTTTCGCCCGACGTTCCATCCCTCCGAACAGGAGGGCACGCTTGCGCAACAGTGGCTGGCCGACCACCGTGACAGCTACACCCCTGTCGGCGCAAACTGAATATCGGCAAACGACGAAGGCGGAATGCCCCGCCTTCAGCCCCCTGGAGCACCGGTCCAGGCTTCAAAGCGCCCCATGCGGGGCGCCCCGTGGGTTCAGCCGCCGCCCTTGAGCGTCGCTTCCAGTTCCTTGCAAGACGGCGCGCACACCGGCTGGGCCTTGCCCAGGACGCGCTTGGTCTGCATCAGGGAACGGGGGCGGTGCTTGCCGCACAGAAAGCACGACATCGTGGCGCCGCTGAAGGAGGACGAGGCCTTGAAAGGAGAACCCGGGGTCTTGGACTTGTAGCGCAGCCCAGCCTCGTCCATGGTCGTCTTGACATCAGAGCTGGCCATGAGCGCCTCCCTGTTGAACGAACACGCCGCGGACGGCAGAGAGAAGTGGGGAGTACATGCACGGCATGTCGTTATTTTCGGCGATTTCCGGATACCTGTTTTGACGGGGGACATTATCCCCGCCGACGCAATGGCGACGGCTCCTCCACAATTGGGGGCATGCAACTGAATTTCATCGCCAACGAGCATGCCGCCTCCGCCAGCGGCCGCGTGATTCCGGTCCTCGACCCCTCCGACGGCCAGGCCTTCGACGAACTGCAGCGCAGCGATGCGCGCGACATCGACGCCGCCGTGCAGGCCGCGCGCGCCTGCTACGAGGGCGCCTGGGCCCGCCTGTCGGCCGCCGACCGCGGCCGCCTGCTGTACCGCCTGTCGGTGAAGGTGGCGGAACACGCCGACGAACTCACGGCGCTGGAGCAACGTGACTGCGGCAAGCCGACCAAGCAGGCACGCGCCGATGCGCTGGCCTTGGCGCGCTACTTCGAGTTCTACGCCGGGGCATGCGACAAGTTCCACGGCGAAACCATTCCGTACCTGGACGGCTACAGTGTCATGACGTGGCGCGAGCCGCATGGCGTGACCGGCCATGTGATCCCCTGGAACTACCCCATGCAGATTTTCGGGCGAAGCGTCGGTGGCGCGCTGGCCGCGGGCAACTGCTGCGTGGTCAAGCCGGCCGAAGACGCCTGCCTGTCGCTCATCCGCGTGGCGCAACTGGCCGCCGAAGTGGGTTTTCCCGCGGGCGCCATCAACATCGTGACCGGCTACGGCCATGAGGTGGGCGACGCACTGGCACGCCACCCCGGCATCGACCACATCAGCTTCACCGGCAGTCCGCGCGTGGGGACGCTGATCCAACAGGTGGCCGCCGAGCGCCACTGCCCGGTCACCCTCGAGCTTGGCGGCAAGAGCCCGCAGATCGTCTTTGCCGATGCCGACCTGGATGCCGCCATTCCGGTGCTCATCAATGCCATCGTGCAGAACTCGGGCCAGACCTGCTCGGCCGGCTCGCGCGTGCTCATCGAAGGCAGCATCTACGAACCGCTGCTCGACCGCCTCGGCGCAGCGTTCGAGAAGCTGCGCGTCGGCCCCGCCGCCATGGACCTGGACCTCGGCCCGCTGATCCGTCAGACCCAGCAACAGCGCGTGTGGGACTTCCTCTCCGATGCCCAGACCGCCGGCATCCCTATGGTGGCCCAGGGCCAGGTCGTGGAGGAGGCGCCCGATTCCGGCTTCTACCAGGCGCCCACGCTGCTGCGCGACGTGCCGGTGGACCACCGCATCGCCCAGGAGGAAGTCTTCGGCCCCGTGCTGGCGGCCATGCGTTTCGATGGCGAGGACGACGCGGTGCGCCTGGCCAATGCCACGCAGTTCGGCCTCGTGGCCGGCGTGTGGACGCGCGATGGCTCGCGGCAGTTCCGAATGGCCAAGCGGCTGCGCAGCGGCCAGGTGTTCATCAACAACTACGGCGCGGGCGGCGGGGTCGAACTGCCCTTCGGCGGCGTGAAGTCTTCCGGCTACGGCCGCGAGAAAGGCTTCGAGGCGCTGTACGGCTTCACCACGATGAAGACGATCGCCATTCGCCACGGCTGATGCCGGCCGTGCACGGGGCTCAACCGAGCGCCGTGTCCAGCAACATCATCAGGACGAAGCCGACCATCAGCCCACCCGTCGCGAAGGCCTCATGGCCCTTCCGATGGGACTCAGGGATGATTTCGTGGCTGATGACGAAGAGCATCGCGCCGGCCGCAAAGCCCAGTCCCCAGGGCAGGAGCAGGGCCGAATGCTCAACGACTGCCGCGCCGAGCACAGCGCCCAGCGGCTCGATCAGGCCGGACGCCATGCCCAGCGCAACCGCGAGACCGCGCCCATAACCCGCAGCCAGCAGCGCCACCGCGACCACCAACCCCTCGGGCACGTCCTGGATCGCGATGCCCGTCGCCAGCGCGTTGGCACGCAGCCCATCGTTGCCCGCGTAGCCGACGCCGATGGCCAGTCCTTCGGGCAGGTTGTGCAGGGCGATGGCGATCACGAACAGCCAGGTGCGCCGCAACGTGCGCACGGCATCGGTGTCGCGTCCTTCGCGGCCCTTGATGAAATGTTCGTGAGGCAGCAGCTTTTCCATGGTCATCAAGGCCGCTGCGCCCAGCAGGATCGCGGCGCCGATCACGCCGCCCGCGGACCAGCGGCCGCCGCCGAACAGCGCCTGCTCCTTGGCCACCTCCAGCCCAGGCAGGATCAGCGAAAAAGCGCAGGCCGCCAGCATGACCCCGGCACCGAAGCCGAAGAGCGTGTCCTGTACGCGCTCGGAAAGCCGTTGGGAGAACAGCACCGGCAGCGTACCCAGCGCCGTGGCCAGGGCCGCGACCGAGCCACCCACCAGGGCCTGCCCCACCACCGCGCTGCTGGCAACCAGCGACCAGACCTGCCCTGCCAGCACCAACACGCCCAATCCCACGATGGCCAGGCCAAGCCAGCGGCGCGCGGTGCGCGGACGCCGGCGCGTGGCAGGCCAGGCAGCGGTTTCAGAGTCGTTCATGGTCGGTCCTTGCGGTTATGGCGGCGCTCCGGCACCGGGAGGACGCCCGCCCTCCAACGTTGGAGCGCTGGCAGTGAACCACCCGGCCCGCCCCGTCGATGTAGTCCGGGCGCCGGTCCGGCTACCAGCGGACGCAGGGGGTGTCGGCGGCTGGGCGTCGCCTGCCCGCGGGCAGCGCGCGGCCGTCCCCCCAGGGTTCTCCCGCAAGGGCAGACCCCACGCTGCGCCGGAATGCACCCCGTCGATAAACTGCAACGCCCACCGACGTCGCCCTTGCGAGGCGCCGCTCCACACAGATCCCATGGCCTTTCGCGTGATTCCCCTCGTCGACCAGCGCCGCGATGCGCCCCTGCCCGCGCCGCGCGACGAAGAGGGGGTGCGCGCAGGCCTGCTGCAGGACAGGCTCGGGCGTCCCCTCACCGACCTGCGCATCAGCGTGACCGACCGCTGCAACTTCCGCTGCAGCTACTGCATGCCCAAGGAGGTGTTCGACAAGAACCATGTCTACCTCCCGCATTCCGCGCTGCTCAGCTTCGAGGAGATCACGCGTCTGGCGCGCGTATTCGTCGACCAGGGCGTGCGCAAGATCCGCCTCACGGGGGGCGAACCGCTGCTGCGCAAGAACATCGAGCACCTGATCGAGCAACTCGCCGCGCTGCGCACGCCCGACGGGTCGCCACTGGATCTGACGCTCACCACCAACGGCTCGCTCCTTGCACGCAAGGCGCATGCGCTCAGGGCCGCCGGCCTGCAGCGCGTGACGGTCAGCCTCGATGCGCTCGATGACGCCGTCTTCCGCCGCATGAACGACATGGATTTCCCGGTCGCGGACGTGCTGGCCGGCATCGATGCCGCGCGCGAGGCGGGGCTGGGGCCGATCAAGGTCAACATGGTCGTCAAGCGCGGCACCAACGAGCAGGAGATCCTGCCGATGGCGCGGCACTTCCGTGAGCGGCATGGCGGCGACGTGGTGCTGCGCTTCATCGAATACATGGACGTGGGCGCCACCAACGGCTGGCGCATGGACGAGGTGATGCCTTCCGCCGACGTGGTGGCGCACATCGCCGCCGAGTTGCCGCTGCTGCCCCTGGAGGCCAGCGCCCCGGGCGAGACCGCGCAGCGCTGGGCCTACGCCGATGGCCGCGGCGAGATCGGCGTCATCAGCAGCGTCACGCAGGCCTTCTGCCGCGATTGCAGCCGGCTTCGCCTTTCCACCGAAGGCCGCGTCTACCTTTGCCTCTTCGCCTCCCAGGGCCATGACCTGCGGCAACTGCTGCGCGGTGGCGCCGACGACGAGGCGCTGGCGCGCACCGTGCGCAGCATCTGGACGCAGCGGGGCGACCGCTATTCCGAGTTGCGGGCCCGCCGGCCTGCCGACGAGGTGGACGGGGGTCCGGCCCCTCGCCGCGTCGAGATGAGCTACATCGGCGGATGAACGCCAGCCCTCTTGCCGCGTGGATGCGCACGCCGCCAGCCAGGCCGGAGGACCGCCGTTGAGCGCCGCTGACGCGCCGCTGCATCACCCACCCGCCCTCGGGGCGGCCGCCCTCACCGGTGCCGTGCTGGCCGGCGGCCAGGGCCGGCGGATGGGCGGCGCCGACAAGGGCCTCCAGCCCTATCGCGGCCAGCCGCTGGCGCTGAACGCGCTGCAACGGCTGCAGCCCCAGGTGGAGGCCTGCCTCATCAGCGCCAATCGCCATCTGCCCACCTACGAGACTTTCGGCGTACCGGTGGTACAGGACAGCATCGCCGGCTTTGCCGGCCCGCTCGCCGGCATGCTGGCCACCATGGAGCACTGCACCACGCCATGGCTGCTGACGGTGCCGTGCGACGTGCCGGCGTTTCCCCCCGACCTTGCCGCACGCCTGTTGCAGGCCGCCCGGTCCGCGGCGGCCGACATCGCCATCCCCACGGTTCGAAGCGGGCCCGGCGACGACGACGCGCGTCCGCAACCCGTGTTCTGCCTCGTCCACACGCGGCTGCACGCCAGCCTGTGCGACTGGCTGGCCCGCGGCGAGCGCCGCGTCATGGGCTGGGCACGCCAGCAGGGCGCGCAGCTGGTGCCCTTCGACCAGCCCGGCGACCCGGCCGCCTTCGCCAACATCAACACCCTGGAAGCGCTCGCCGCCCTCAACGACCAGCGCTGAGGCGGCCGATACTCGGCGGCCGCGCCCTGCCGGCACGCCTCCCGCCATGACCTCTTCGCCCAACCATCCCTCCCACGCCGACACCACGCCCGACCTGCATGTCGACGAAGTGCACCAGCGCATCGCCCGTCTGGTCGCGCGTGGCCGCAAGGACCTGCCGACCGAGCAGATCGCGCTGGGTGAAGCAGTGGGCCGCATCCTGGCGGCGGACGTCCTGTCGCCGGTTTCCGTTCCGCCGCACGACAACGCCGCCATGGACGGCTATGCCTTCTCCGGCGCGGCGCTGCAGTCCGCCGGCGCGGAGCTGGACCTGCGCGTGGTGGGAAAAGCCCGCGCGGGCGCACCGTGGAACGGCCAGCTGGGCCCGGGCGAAGCCCTGCGCATCATGACGGGCGCCGTGATGCCACGGGGCGCCGACACCGTGGTGCCTCAGGAGCTGTGCCAGCCGCAGGCCGACCGGGTGCGCTTCGACCGCCTCCGCGTCGTCGCCGGCGCGCACTGCCGCAAGGCGGGCGAGGACCTGCGGGCCGGGGGCTTGGCACTGGCTGCGGGGACACGCCTGGCGCCCGCGGCGCTCGGCCTTCTCGCGAGTCTCGGACAGGCAGAGGTGAACGTGCGGCGCAGGCTCCGCGTCGCCGTCCTGTCCACCGGGGACGAACTGCTCCAGCCCGGCGAGCCGCCACGTCCCGGTGCGATCTACGACAGCAACCGCACCACCCTCTCGGCGCTCGTGCGCAGCCTGGGCCTGGCGCCGCTCGACCTGGGCCCGGTGCCCGACCGGGCCGACGCCCTGGCCGCAGCGCTGACCGATGCCGGACGGCAGGCGGACGTGGTGATCAGCTCCGGCGGCGTGAGCGTGGGCGAGGCCGACCACACACGGTCCGCACTCGCAGCATCGGGCGAACTGGCCTTCTGGCACGTCGCGATGCGCCCCGGCCGCCCCTTTGCTGCTGGCGTGCTGACGGGCGATGCCGGCGCCCCGCTGCCCTTCTTCGGCCTTCCGGGCAACCCGGTGGCCGCGATGGTGAGCTTTCTGGTCTTCGTGCGGCCGGCGCTGCTGCAACTGGCCGGGTGCGGCGCAGCCGAGGCGGTCGCGCCGCCCCTGGTGCGTGCACGCACGAGCCGCGCGCTGCGCAAGCGCCCCGGCCGGACCGAGTACCAGCGCGCGGTGCTCCGCCGGGTGCCCGGCGCCCTGCCGGTGGTCGACGTCGCGCTCAACCAGAGTTCGGCGGTGCTCAGCGCGATGGTGGCGGCAGACGCCCTGGTCGTGCTGCCGCACGATCAGGGCCACGTCGACGCCGACGAGGAAGTCGACGTGCTGCTGCTGGACACGCTGTCCTGACGGCGGTGCGCGCCTGGCGCCCGGCGGTCGCCGTGAACAACGACGGAAAGCTCAGGCGCGCCCCTGCGCGTGCAGCACGCCACGGTTGGCGAGTGCGTCCGCGCGTTCATTGCCTGGATCGCCCGAGTGCCCGCGCACCCAGCGCCATTCGATCTGGTGCCCGCCGTCGGCCACCAGCTGATCGAGCCGCTTCCACAGCTCCACATTCTTGACCGGCTGACCGGTCGAGGTGCGCCAGCCCTTGGCCTTCCAGCTGCGGATCCAGGACGTGATGCCCTGGCGCACGTACTGGCTGTCCAGGAAGAGCACCACGCGGCAGGGCCGCTTGAGCGCGGCCAGCGCCTCGATCACCGCCATCAGCTCCATGCGGTTGTTGGTGGTGTCCAGCTCGCCGCCGAAGATTTCTTTTTCAAAGGTGCCGGACTTGAGCCAGGCGCCCCAGCCGCCTGGGCCGGGATTGCCCTTGCAGGCACCGTCGGTGTAGATCGTGACTTCGTTCAAAGGGTGTGTTTCTTTCCAGTTCTGGACGTCCGGCCGGCGATCGGGCGCGGTGCCGCAGCCATCGCCGGTCGCCGCTTCCAGTCGGCCGGCAGCAGACGCATGCCGCGCACGCGCTTGACCGCGACGACGAAATAGACGGCGCCGAAGATGGGCCACCAGCGCTCGCCCAGGTCGTCCATCCAGCGGTAGCGCTGCAGCCAGGCTTCACCGCGCGCGGCCGGCCGGTACAGGCCGAAGCGGCCGGACTCGACCTCGAAGCCCAGCAGACGCAGCCAGTCGCGCAGACGCCAGTAGTTGATGAGTTCGGAGGGGCCCGGCAAATAAAGTTCGCCGCCGCCCAGATGCCGGTACAGTCGGGCCCGGCGCTGCCGCAGGCCCCAGAGACTCGCCGGGTTCAGCCCGCAGACGACCACGCGGCCTTCGGGCACCAGCACCCGTTCCACCTCGCGCAGCGTGGTGTGCGGGTCGGCAGCGAGTTCGAGCGTGTGAGGCAGCGTGACGAGGTCCAGGCTGTTGGCGCCGAAGGGCAAGGCCGAGAAGTCCGTCAGCAGGCCGGCCGAAGCGGCCGGCGGCTCCTCCGGACCGCCGGCGAGCCAGCGATGCGGCATGCGGTTGGTGCGCAGCGTGTCGATCTCGGCACAGCCCAGCTGCAGTGCGTGATAACCAAAGATGTCGACCACCGCCTCGTCGAACTGCGACGCCTCCCAGGCCTGCAGCAGGCGGCCGGGCGGGGTCTTCAACCAATCGCCCAACTTTATAATTTGATCGGTCATGACCCTTGTTCCGTTGCCTGCTTTCGCCGACAACTACATCTGGATGCTCCAGATTGGCGCGCAGGCCGCCGTGGTGGATCCAGGCGACGCCGGACCGGTGTTCGACGCCTTGGCCCGGGAGCCCGGGCTTGAACTGGCGGCGATTCTAGTCACACACCATCACGGCGATCACACGGGCGGCGTGGCTGCGCTGCGCGAGGCCACCGGAGCTCAGGTCTTCGGTCCGGCCACTGAAAACATCCCCCAGCCCTTCACGCCACTGCGCGGTGGCGACCCTGCGCGCGCGCTCGGTCTGACCTTCGAGGTGATCGACGTCCCCGGCCACACCGCGGGCCACATCGCCTACGTGCTGCGCGAGCCGCCCGCCCCTCTTTCCCATCCGCTGCTCTTCTGCGGCGACACCCTCTTCTCGGGCGGCTGCGGCCGCCTGTTCGAGGGCACAGCGGCGCAGATGCTGGCCTCGCTCGATGCGCTGGCTGCCCTGCCCGACGACACCCAGGTGTGCTGCGCGCATGAGTACACCCTCTCCAACCTGCGCTTTGCCCTGGCGGTGGAACCCGGCAATGCCGCGCTAGTCGATCACGAGCGCCACTGCCAGACGCTGCGCGCCCAGGGGCGCCCCACCCTGCCGGCCCGGCTGGCGATGGAGCGCCGCACCAACCCCTTTCTGCGCTCGCGCGAAGGCACCGTTATCGCCGCCGTCCAGGCGCACGCGCCCGGCGTGCAGTCCGACGACGAGGTTGCCGTCTTCGCTGCCCTGCGCCAATGGAAAAACGACTTCCGATGAAGAGACTTCTCGCCGCCGCCATGGTGGCTGCCTCGCTGTTCCTGGCCGGCTGCGCCAGCACCCCGCCCGACTCCAAGGCGATCCAGGCCGCTGCGGCGGCCTCCTCGTCCTCGGCCGCGCCGGTTTATCCCTCGGGCCGGCTGACGCCGCTGGTGCCCGGCAGCCAGGAATGGAGCGGCCACAGCGTGGTCACCCTCGCGCCGCCGGTGGACATGTGGGACCGCATCCGCCGCGGCTTCAAGATGCCCGACCTGGACAGCGACCTGGTGCGTGACCGCGAGCAGTGGTACGCCACCCGGCCCGACTACATCCAGCGGATGACGGAGCGCTCCAGCAAGTACATCTTCCACATCGTCGAAGAGCTCGAACGGCGCGGTATGCCCACCGAGCTGGCGCTGCTGCCCTACATCGAGAGCGCCTTCAACCCGCAGGCCGTCTCCAGCGCCCGGGCCACCGGCATGTGGCAGTTCATGCCGGCCACCGGCAACGACTACGACCTCAAGCAGAACCTGTTTCGCGACGACCGGCGCGACGTGGTCGCCTCCACCCGCGCCGCCCTCGACTACCTGCAGCGCCTGTACACCATGTTCGGCGACTGGCAGTTGGCGCTGGCGGCCTACAACTGGGGCGAGGGCAATGTGGGCCGCGCCATCGCGCGCAATCAGAAGGCTGGCCTGCCCACAGGCTACGCCGATCTGAAGATGCCCGACGAGACCCGCTACTACGTGCCCAAGCTGCAGGCGGTGAAGAACATCGTCGCCAACCCGCAGCAGTTCGGCGTCGACCTGCCCTTCATTGCCAACCACCCCTACTTCCAGACCGTCGAGCTCACGCGCGACCTGGACGTGGAACTCGCCGCCAAGCTGGCCGACGTGCGCATCGAGGACTTCCGGGCCCTCAACCCCGCCGCGCACAAGCCGGTGCTGCTGGCCGCCAGCGGCACGCCCATCCTGCTGCCCTGGGACAACGCCGCCGTCTTCAAGCGCAACTTCGAGGCCTACAACCAGGGCCAGTACGCGAGCTGGACGGCCTGGACGGTACCCTCCACCATGACCGTGGCCGACGCCGCCCAGCGCGCAGGCATGAGCGAAGCCGACCTGCGTGCGATGAACAACATCCCGCCGCGCATGCTGATCAAGTCGGGCTCCACGCTGATCGTGCCCCGCACCGCCCGCGTGAAGGAAGACGTCGCCGCAGTGGTGGCCGAGACGGGCCACCTGAGCTTCGAGCCCGAGATCGTCACCCGCCGCACCGTGGTCAAGGCGGGCCGCAACGACAGCGTCACCAGCATCGCCAACCGTTATAAGCTCAGCCCCGCACGGGTGGCGCAGTGGAACGACGTGGCAGCGGGCCACCGCTTCAAGCGCGGCTTCCAGGTCGTGGTGTACCTGCCCGTGCGTGCGGCGGCCGCCGAGAACGTGGGCAGCGGCGCCAAGCATGCCGTGGTCACCAGCAAGCGCGGCGGCGGTGTGGCCCGGGCCGCGGTCGCGCCGGTGTCCACGCGCGCGGTTGCGCGCAGCACCACGGCCAGCTCCAAGAAGGCGGTCACGTCGCCCCGTGGCGGCTCGCCGTCCAAGAAGAAGCGCTGACCGGCGCGCCGCCGATCAGGCCTTGAAGCGCTCCTTGGCGCGCTGGGCGAAGTCGTTGGTATAGAGCCGGTCCAGCTCGATCCGCTCCGGCCTGAAGCTGGCGTCGAAGGTGGTCATGGCGGCCAGTGCCGTGCGCGGCCCTTCCGGGGGAACCAGCCCGTCCAGCGCGATCGACTCGCGCACCTTGTCGAAGGCCGCCAGGTACAACGCGCGGTCGCCGAGCAGGTGACTTTCGGGAAGCGCCTTGATGAGGTCGCCGGGCCCGGCCGTCTGCAGCCACTTGAGGCTGTGCACGACCGCATTGGCCACCGCCTGCGCCGTGTTGGGTGCGCGCCGCAGGAAGTCCTCGGACGCATAGAGACAGGCGGCCGGCATGGGACCGCCGAACACCTCGGCCGTGCCACGCAAGGTGCGGCAATCGGCGATCAGCTTCACATCGCCTTTCTGTTCGAGCATCGTCATCACCGGTTCGCTGTTGCTCATGGCATCCACCTGGCCCGTGCGCAGCGCGGAAAGCGCGCCCGCGGACGAGCCCACGCCCACGTACTGCACGTCGCCAGGGCGCAGGCCGCCGCGGGCCGCCACCAGGCTGGCCATCATGTGCGTGGCCGATCCCACGGCCGACACGCCCACGCGACGCCCGCGCAGATCGGGCACCGCCTGATAGGCCGCAAAGCCTTTGGTCGACGTGCCCATGGCCACCTGGGGCGCGCGGCCCTGCAGCACGAAGCAAGGGAAGAACTGGCCGCCGGCCTGCAGGTTCAGCGTGTGCTCGAAGGCGCCCGAGCAGATATCGGCCGAACCGCTCAGCAGGGCCTGCAGGGCCCGCGCGCCCGCCGCATGGTCCACCACCTCCACGTCCAGGCCCTCGGCCCGGAAGTAGCCCAGCTGCTCGGACAGCGTCAGGGGCAGGTAGTAAAACGACGCCTTGCCCGCGACGGCAATGACGACGCGGTTCTTTTCGAGCCGCGGCTGGGTGCGCACGCCAGGCGCGATGGCCAGCGCGGCACCTGCGGCGGCCGCGGCGCAGAAGGCGCGGCGGTGGAGCATGGCGGCGGTGGTTCCTCTCTGGCAAGGCTGTGGTGCTCGCTGACAGGGTCGCCGCCCCGTCGCATCGAGGGGGCCGCGCCCTTCAGGAGAGCCCGGGCATTTGCCACGAGCTTAGGAGGCGCCGACGCGCAGCAGCATCCGGACCATCCCCCACACGGGTTTCCACGGAACGCACCGCGGGCAGCGGCGGCCCCCTACCGCCCACCGGGTGGCTCAGCGCCCGACGAAGAGGATCGCGATGTTGACCAGCAGCGCCAGCGCGAACACGGCGCTGCGCATCGTGCTGCGTCCGCGGATGTAGAGCGACACGAACACCACCCGCAGCAGCACGTAGGCGACCGCGAGGGCATCGAGCCGCGCCTGCGCCGCGCCGTACTGGTGGGCGATGACCACCGCACCGATGAAGAAGGGCAGGCTTTCGAAACCATTGGCATGGGCCGCCATGGCCCGCGCGCGCCAGCCCTCCAGGCGGCCGGCCCAGTCGCGTGGTGCATCGTTGTCGCGGCGGGCGAAGGCGCCCGCCTTGGCGATGTAGGCCGTCAGGTAGGGCAGCAAGGCGGCCACCAGCACGCACCAGTAGGCCAGCGTCAGATGGCTCGCGTTCACGCCTTGCGCCTCAACGGCGGTCGACCAGCGCGTGCGCGATGGTGCCCAGGTCGACGTACTCCAGCTCGCTGCCGGCCGGCACGCCACGCGCCAGGCGCGTCACGGTCAGGCCGCGGCTGCGCAGCGCCTCGGCGATCACATGGGCCGTCGCCTCGCCTTCGGCCGTGAAGTTGGTGGCGACAATCACTTCGCGCACATGGCCGTCGGTGGCCCGCGCCACGAGCTGGTGCAGGCCGATGTCGCGCGGGCCCACGCCGTCGAGCGGACTCAAACGCCCCATCAGCACAAAGTAGTAGCCGCGGAAGGCGCCCGTCCGCTCCAGTGCCGCCTGGTCGGCCGGCGTCTCCACCACCGCCAGCTTGCTGGCGTCGCGCTGCGGGTCGCGGCAGACCTCGCACAGCTCGGCCTCGGTGAAGGTGTTGCAGCGGCTGCAGTGGTGCACCTGCAGCACCGCGTCCTGCAGCGCGCGGGACAGCACCTGCGCGCCGTTGCGATCATGCTGCAGCAGATGGAAGGCCATGCGCGAGGCCGACTTGGCGCCCACACCCGGCAGGCGCCGCAGCGCCTCGATCAGCGTGTCGAGCGAATGGGCGTCGGACATGGTGGAGCGGCGGAAGGCTGGCTCAGAAGGGGAACTTCATGCCACCGGGCAGGCCCGGCATACCGGCCGTGATCTTGCCCATCTTCTGCTCGCTGGTCTCCTCGGCCTTGCGCACGGCGGCATTGAAGGCGGCAGCCACGAGGTCCTCAAGCATGTCCTTGTCGTCGGCCAGCAGGCTGGGGTCGATGGTCACGCGCTTGACGTCGTGCTTGCAGGTCATGACGACCTTGACCAGGCCGGCGCCGGATTCGCCTTCGACCTCGATGTGCGCCAGTTCTTCCTGGGCCTTCTTGAGGTTGTCCTGCATGGCCTGGGCCTGCTTCATCAGGCCGGCGAGTTGTCCTTTGTTGAACATGGGCGGGTTCCTTCCTAGGTCTGGAGATAAGGTTGTCGGTGAACGGAATCAGGCCGGCTTGAGGGAGCCGGGCACGATGCGGGCATCCCACTGGCGCATCAGCGCCTGCACATCGGGATCGCCCATGATGGCTTGCTCGGCCGCGAGTTGGCGGGCCTCGGCAGCCGCCCTGTTGCGCAGCGCCGGGCTGTCGACCACGGCGCCCACCTCGATGGCCAGCCGCACAGCGTGGCCGGCGCCGGCCAGGGCATTCTGCAGCCGCTCGCGGCTGGCGCCCTGGTTGAGGGTTTCGCGCTCCACGCGCAGCAGCCACTGGTCGACGTCGCGCGCCACGAGCTGCGACTGCAGCGCCAGTTCGCGTGCCAGGGCATTGATCGCCTCGGCGGCCACGAGGCCCATCACGGTCTGGTGCCAGAAATCGCCCTCCTCGCTGGGACGGATGCGCCCGGCGGCGGACTCGCGCGGCGCCTCGCGCGCGCCCGGCGGCGGCTGCACGCGCAGCGGCACGGCAACCACCGGCGTGTCGGGCTCGCCGGTCGCGGGCGCCGGCCTGGGCGGCGGCGAAGGACTGCGGCCCCGCATGTCGACGACCGGCAGCCTTTGCACGGGGTGCCCGGCTGCGGGTGCGGAAGCGGGCGCCACGGGGGCGGGACGTGCAACGGAGACGGCGTGCGTCTCGGCCTCGGCACGCAGGACGACGGGCGCCGGCGATGCCTGCTGCGCAGGGGGCATCCGCTCCGCCGGTAGCCGTTCGGAAGGCGTCTCCGGCAACTGTGCGGGATGCGCATGCGCAGCCGGTGGCGCGGATGCAGACGCCTGCGCCGCGGACGAGCCCCGCGGCGTCGCAGGCGCCACCGCCATGCCGGCGGGTGCCGGCCGCGCCTCAGCGTTCAGCGGACTTTTTTTTTCAGCCGCGCCCGCAGGCTTGAAGGCCAGCAGACGCAGCAGCACCATGGTGAGCCCGGCGTACTCGTCGGGCGCCAGACCCAGTTCCGCACGGCCATGCAGGCAGATGCTGTAGAGCAGTTGCGTCTCGTCGGCGGGCATGGCGCCGGCCAGCCGCGCCACCTCGGCCGCATCCGGGTCGGCGGCATCGACGGCCGCGGCGCGGGCGGGCACGGCCTGCAGCACGGCCATGGCCTGGAGTACGGCCGTCATCTCCTCCAGCGTGGACGCGGCGGCCAGGCCAGCCACGCGCATGGCCTCGACGGTCTCGACCACGGTGCCGCCATCGCCACGCGCCAGGGCGTCGATCAGCGCATGCACATGGCCGCGGTCGGCGCTGCCCAGCATCTGGCGCACACCGCCTTCGGCAAGGCTGCCGTTGCCATAGGCGATGGCCTGGTCGGTGAGGGACAGCGCATCGCGCATGGAGCCGCGCGCCGCACGCGACAGCAGGCGCAGCGCGCCCGGCTCAGCCTCGATCTGCTCGGCGCCCAGGACACGCGTCAGGTGATCCAGCACCGTCTCGGGCGCCATGGGCCGCAGGTTGAACTGCAGGCAGCGGCTGAGCACCGTGACCGGTACCTTCTGCGGGTCGGTGGTGGCCAGGACGAACTTCAGGTACTCGGGCGGCTCTTCCAGCGTCTTGAGCATCGCGTTGAACGCGGTGTTCGTGAGCATGTGCACTTCGTCGATCATGAAGACCTTGAAGCGCCCCTGCACCGGCTTGTAGACGGCCTGCTCCAGCAAGCCCTGGACCTCGTCCACGCCACGGTTGGAGGCCGCGTCCAGTTCGGTGTAGTCGACGAAGCGGCCGGCATCGATGTCGGTGCAGGCCTGGCACACGCCGCAGGGCGTGGCGGTGATGCCGCCCTGGCCGTCCGGCCCCTGGCAGTTGAGCGATTTGGCCAGGATGCGCGAGACGGTGGTCTTGCCCACGCCGCGGGTGCCGGTGAAGAGGTAGGCATGGTGCAGCCGCTGCTGCGTGAGCGCATTGCTCAGGGCCTGCACCACATGCTCCTGGCCCACCATCTCGCCGAAATTGCGAGGACGGTATTTGCGGGCGAGCACGAGGTAGGACATCCGGTCGATTCTAAGAGGCGGTGCCCGCGGCCCCGGGATGGCCCGCCGCCGCGGGATGGCTTGCAAGCCTGGGTTATGATCGACCTCGACGGGCCTCCCCGCATGGTCAAGCGGCCAACCGGGTCAGGTGGGGAACCAAGCAGCCCTAACTGCGTAGCCAGTGCCGGGGGTAAGGCTCGTCACCTTCTTCTTCGATCATCGTGTCCGCGCCAGCGGGCCTCGAACCCGCCGGGTTCGCGATCCCTCCCCCATCTCCTCTGTGTCACCGCTGTGGGTCGGGCGCGTGCATTCGCGCCCTTTCCTCGGGTTCGTGAATGTTGCTTTGCAAATGTTAAGCGCTTGACAGCAGGCCGATCCGCCCCCCGCATCGATTCCTAGACTGCCGCCCAAAACCCCATCCCGGGGCTATTGGCTCGACTGGAATACACCGTGAAGCGCTCGACTTTCCTGCTGCCCGTGCTCGTCCTCCTCACCCTGCAGGGCTGTGCCTGGATGGCCCGTCCCGGAGACCGCGAGGACCCGATTCCTCCGCGGCTCGTCAAGGAAGGCGACACCTGGGTTTGGGACCGTCCGGGCGCCTTCGGCCCGGTGCCCCAGACGCTGGCTTCGGCCGGCGACCGCGTGTGTGGCTCGCTCGACAAGAACGGCACACACTGGAAACCCACCGGCTACCACGCACGCGCCGAAGACGGGCTCGGCCGTCCCTTCGACGGGGGCGGCTACTTCTGCGTACCGCAGTAGGCCCAGCGCCGGCGCAAGGCAAGCGCAGTTGAGGCCTGGCCTCAACGGCCACCCACGAAACCGCCCAGCATCCGGTCGATCAGGCCCAGCAGCGGCGACTCCAGCATCGGCAGCACCCAGGCCATGGCCGCCATGCCGGCCGTGAGCGTCACCGGAAAGCCGATGGCGTAGATGTTCATCTGCGGCGCCACGCGCGAGATGATGCCCAGCACCAGGTTGACGAAGAGCAGCAGCCCGACCATCGGCAATGCGATCCATAGTGCGCTGGCGAAGAGCTCGGCGCCCAGCTCGTGCACACGCACCCGCATCAGCGCATCCATGAGGCCGCCGCCGATGGGGAACACCTCGAAGCTCTTGATGACGGCCATCAGGACCGCGAGGTGGCCATTGACCACCACGAAGAGCAAGGTGGCCAGCGTGCCGAAGAAGCGCGACACGGCGCTGGCCTGCGTGTTGTTGATCGGATCGAAGAAGCTGGCGTAGTTCAGGCCCATCTGCAGGCCAGCCAGTTCGCCCGCCAATTCCACGGCGGCCAGGATCAGCCGCGCCGCGAAGCCGATGGCCATGCCGATGCCGGCCTGCTGGACCAGCGCTCCCAGGGCCAGCGGGCTGTCCACGCCGATGGCGGGGGCCGGCGGCAGCACGCCCTGCGCGCACAGGGCGATGACAAAGGCCAGGCCGATGCGCGCGCGCACGGGCAGCGCGCGCGAGGAGAACACGGGGGCGGTGGTGAACAGGCCCAGCACCCGCAGGAAGGGCCAGAGCACGGGCGTGATCCACGCCGTGAGCTGGGCTTCGCTGAAGGTCAGCATGCGTGGGCTCGCACGGCCGGCCGACTGCCCGGTGCCGGGCGGGAGATCACGCGACGACGCTGGGCAGCGACTCGATGATGCGGCGCAGGTAGTCCACCAGCATCGTCAGCATCCAGGGCCCGGCGATGGCCAGCACGGCCACGGCCGCGACCAGCTTGGGCACGAAGGCGAGCGTGGCCTCGTTGATCTGCGTGACGGCCTGGAAGATGCTCACCACCAGGCCGACCGCCAACACGGCCAGCAGCACGGGCGCGGAGACCATCAGCAGCAGCAGCAATGCGTCCTGGCCGGTCGTCAGCACCATCTGGGCGTTCATGGAAAAGGTCCTCGAAGAGAGCGGTCAGGTGATGAAGCTGGCGGCCAGCGAGCCCAGCAGCAGGTTCCAGCCGTCGGCCAGCACGAAGAGCATGAGCTTGAAGGGCAGCGCCACCAGCACCGGCGACAGCATCATCATGCCCAGCGACATCAGCACGCTGGACACCACGATGTCGATCACCAGGAAGGGGATGAAGATCATGAAGCCGATCTGGAAGGCCGATTTCAGCTCGCTGGTGGCGAAGGCCGGGATCAGCACGCGCAGCGGCGCCGTCTCGGCCGTGGTCTCCGAGGGCAGCTTGGCCAGCCGCGCGAACAGCGCGAAGTCGGACTGCCGCGTCTGCTTGAGCATGAACTGGCGCATCGGCTGCTCGGCGCGCGAGAGCGCCTCGTCGAACGCGATCGCGTTGCGGCTGTAGGGCTCGTAGGCCTCGGCGTAGACCTTGTCCAGCGTCGGCCCCATCACGAAGAGCGTGAGGAAGAGCGAGAGGCCGATGATCACCTGGTTGGGCGGCGCAGCCTGCGTGCCCATGGCCTGCCGCAGCAGCGACAGCACGATCACGATGCGGGTGAAGCCCGTCATCATCAGCACCACGGCCGGCAGGAAGCTCAGCGCGGTGAAGAAGAGCAGCGTCTGGATGGGCACCGAGTAGCTGGTGCCGCCGGCGCCCTGCCCGATCAGCAGCGGCAGCTGGCCGGCCGCGGGCGCCTGCTGCGCGAGCACCGGCGCGATGAGCGCCAGGCCGAGGCCCGCGCCCGCGATCCACTTACGCATCGCCGGGCTCCTGGACAGGGAGGATGCCGGCCGCAGGCAGGGTGTGCAGGCAGTTCACCGCCTGCGCCGTCACGCCCAGCACCAGCCAGGTCCTCGCATGGGCCGGCCCGACTTCCACGGTGACCACCCGCTGCTGCGGCCCCACGGCCACCGCCGACACCACGCGCGACGCCGCATCGGCCGCGCCCGGCGCCAGCAATTGCCGTGCGCGCAGGCGCCGCAGCACGAAGGGCAGCGACGCGATCAGCGCAATGAAGAGGACGATGGTGAGAAGGCTCTGCGTCACGCGGCAAGCACCCGGATCGGATCGAAGGAAAAGGCGCTCAGGCGCGGTGCACGCGACGCAGGCGCTCGGAAGGCGTCACCACATCGGTCAGCCGGATGCCGAAGCGGTTGTTGACCACCACCACCTCGCCCTGCGCGACCAGGTAGCCGTTGACCAGCACATCCATGGGCTCGCCGGCCAGCGTGTCCAGCTCGACGATGGTCCCCTGCCCCATCTGCAGCACCTGCTTGATCGGCACCTTCTTGCGGCCCAATTCCACCGACAGCTGCACCGGGATGTCCAGCACGCGCTGGATGTCCTGTGCCATCGCCGCCGCATCGGGCGTGGCCGCGGCGGCGCCAGGCTCGCCGGGCTCCAGCGGCTCGGCCCAGGCGGCGGAAGAGGAAGAGGTGTCATTGCTCATGGAAGGCTCCTTGGCTGCCGAGGTGCTGCTCGATGCGCAGCGCATAGCGGTCGTTGTGCGTGCCGTAGCGGCAGGCGAAGACGGGGGCGCCTTCGATGGTGGCCAGCACCATCGGCTGGCGGTCCAGCTGGATGAAGTCGCCGGGCTTCATGGCCAGCAGATCGGCCACGCTCAGTTCCGCCTGGGCCAGTTCGGCCACCAGCGTGACCTCGGCGGCCTGGATCTCGCGTGCCAGCTGGCCGACCCAGCGGCGGTCCTCCGCCAGCGCGGTGGCCTGTTGCGGCCCATAGAGCACGTCGCGGATCGGCTCCAGCGCCGCGTAGGGCAGGCACAGGCGCAGCTGGCCTTCGTAGGTGCCGAGCGCGACAGACAGCGTGGTCACCACCAGCGCATCCTGCGGCGTCGCAACGCCGGTGAACTGCGGCAGCCGCTCGTGGCGCAGATAGCTGGGCACCAGTGGATAGACGTCCTTCCAGGCGCGGGCGTACTCCTGGCCCAGCAGCACCATCAGCCGCTGGATCACGCGCTGCTCGGTGGGCGAGAAGTCGCGGTCGATGGGGGTGTGGACCGTGCCGCCGCCACCGTACAGCGCATCCACCAGGGCCGAGACGAAACCGCTGTCGCAGGCGAACAGCGCCTGGCCGCGCAGCGGCTGCAGGCCATACACGCCGAAGCAGGCGGGCATGGCCAGCTCGCCGGTGTAGTCGGCCATGACCTCTTCCCAGCGGCGGACCTGCACGCTCGCGGCGCCCAGTTGCGCACTGCGGCGCGACAGCTGGAACAGCCCCTGGCCCAGGTGGCGCACGAAGCGTTCGTTGACCACGTCCAGCATGGGCAGCGGCTGGCGCACGCGCCGGTCGCTGGGCAGCAGCTCCAGCACGCCAGGCGGCGTGGCGGCCTGCGCGGGGTCGGAAAGGGAGTCCTCGCTCATCGCTTCACCTCCGGGCACGGCACGCGCTCACTGCACGATGAAGCTGGCGAACAGCACGGCGCGGATGGGGCCGGTGTAGCGCTGGGTCAGCGGTCGCCTGTCGCCCTCGCCGTCGGTGCGGATGGGGCGCGGCGTGCGCAGCCCGGCCACGCGGGAGACCTCCATGACGATGTCCTGGGCCAGCTTGTCCTTGCCGTCGCGCCGCAGCAGCTCCTCCGCGGTGCGCTGCGAGACCAGCATCAGGATGCTGCTGCGCACGGCCGGCAGGCGCTGCTTGATCTGGTCGCCCAGCTTCTCGTCGCTGAGTTCGAGCGTCACGCCGATCTGCGCGAAGCGGTCACCGCCGGGGTCGGCCAGGTTGACCACCATGTTGTCCAGGGCCATGTAGATCGGGGCGGGCTTCTTGGCCGACGAGGGCGCCTCGTCGTCCTCCTCGTCGCCGGCCGCGGCCTCGGCATGGGTGTCCTTGCCCTTGGCATGGCTGCCACCCTTCATGAAGAACCAGGTTCCGCCGGCGGCGCCGCCCGCCAGCACGAGCACGGCCACGACGATCAGCACGATCTTGATGAGGTTGCTCTTGGGCTTGGCGGCCCCTTCGGCGGCGGCATTGGCGGACACGGATCATTCCCCTCGGTTTGCAGGGCCCGGCACCGGACCTTGGCGGAATTATTCGGCGCACCCGCCCGGGCCGAGCCGCGGAACAAAGGCAGGAAAACCGGCTTCTTTCCGGATTACACGAAGAGGTCGAGCGCGCCACGACCCGGTCGGCGCGTCCCGACCGATGCCATCGCGGGAGGCATGTCGGCCGGGTCGGCCGAAGACCGGCCGGCCCCGGACTCCGGCGGCGTCGAGCCGCCGCCCTGCGCCTGCGCGCCGGCGCCCTGCCCCTGGCCCGGCGCGGTGCCCACGCTGGCCGAGCCCAGGCTCAGGCCCTGGCCGGCCAGCATCTGCTCCAGCTGCGGCAGCGACTGGTGGATCAACTGGCGCGCCTGCCGGTCGTCGCTCTGGAAGAGCACCTGCGCCTCCTGCCCCTGCAGCCGCAGTTGCACCGAGACGGGCGCGTCGCCCGGCCCCGCGACCGTGAGCTGTGCGCCCTGCACCTGCTGCGCCGCCCACCAGCTGATCGGGTCGAGCAGCGCGTCCGAGGCGTCGCCCCAGGCGGCGCCCACGTGCGTGGCGGCCGAGGGCGCGGTGACGGGCAGCGTGCCGCCCAGATCGGGCGCACCACCAACCGGCCAGCCGGGCGGCACGACCGTCGTCGAAGCCGGAGCGGACGCATCGGCATCGGGCTCGTCGACGCGCTTCCAGCCCGCGGCAAGCACCGCCTCTGCCGGCAGGAGGGCAGACGGCGGCTGGACCGCTGCCGCATCCGGCGCGATCGGCGGCGTCGCCGCTGCCCCATGTTGTGCGGCCAGCACCGGATTCGACGGCGACTGCGGCAGCAGGGCGCCCGCGGCGCCGGCGTGCCCATGCGCGGACGCGCCGGCCGGATGTGCGGGCGCGGCCACCTCAGGCACCGGCCGGTGATCGGCCAGGGCCTGGCCCAGCATGCGGGTCTGCCAGCGGGCGGACCCGGCCGCGTTGGCCGCTTCGGCCGGCGTCTGGACGACGGGGGTCGCGGCGCTGCGCGCGCCATGCGGCGCTGCCGGGCTCCCGGCCATCGCACCCTCGCGCTCCTGGGTACCGCCGCCCGGCCCTGCGGCGGACGCCAGGCCGGCGCCGGCCGACATGGCGGACGCGCGGCCTGCCGGCCCGCCCGCCTCGGCATCGCCGACGGCCTCGACGCCCAACCCTGCCGCGGGCTCCGCGCGGCCAGCCTGGGCACCATCGGGCGTCTGCCGGCGCTGCGAGAGCATCAGCGCCAGGTCCTGCGCAGCGACGGCGGCCGGCGGATCTTCCTGCAGCGCTTCCGTTTCATCCTTGTCGCTGTGGTCCGTGCCGGGCGCTGCCAATGGGTCCGCGGCCGCATCGGGCGGCGTGGGCACCGAGGGCGCCGCTTCTGCCTCCGCGGCCGCCGTCGCCGGGCGATGCGCTCCGTCCGGGGCTCGTTCGGCGCCCGGAGGCCGCGCGCGCGCGGCGCTCCCCTGCGACGCGCCGGCCGGCGCCTGCGCCTCGGCCCCGTTGGCTTGCCGAAGCAGCGACGCGAATCCGGCGCCCTCACCGGCCGCCCGGGCCTGCAGGCCCACCTCGCCACCCGGAGCCGGCAGCCCCGTCGGCGCCTTGGCCGTGGCGGCGCCGGCCGCAGAGGCCGACACGACGGTCACCGGCCCTCCCACGACGCACGCCCCGGGCCACGCCGGTGCACCTGCGCCGCCAGTTCGTCGGCGGCCTTCTGCTCCCGCCGCTGCTCGGCCTGGCGCGCCTTGGCGTCGCGGCTGGCGATCACCTGGCGCAGCGCTTCGAGCTTCTGCTCGGCTTCGCGCACCTTGGCAGAGATCCGCGAGACCGCCTGCGCATGCTGCTCCAGGATGCCGGTCTGCATCCGGATGGTGTGGTGCAGCCGGTCCATGAACTGGTAGTGGTGCCGCATGATCTCGGGCGCATGCCGCGCTTCGGAGGCACCCCAGCGGGCGGTGGTTTCCTGCGCATAGCCTTCCAGCTGGTCCAGCTGCAGCTGCGCCGCGACCCAGGCCTGGCGCGCCACGGCCAGCTGCTGCGCCACGGCATCGCGCCGGGCCCGGGCCATCTGCTCGGCCATGGCCAACGCGTCGGTCTTGGGTGCGGTCATGGACATCCTCGGAAAAAAAGATCGGGCGCCGGTCAGTTCGCCTGCACGGCGTCGGCGATGTACTGCAGGCCGGCAACGCTTTCGTCCATGGGCGCGCCTTCGCGCATGTCCTGCTGCAGGAAGGCGCTCATCACGGGCTGCAGGCGGATCGCCTCGTCCAGCACCGCATCGCTGCCCGCCGCGTAGGCGCCCACCCGCACCAGGTCGCGGCTGCTGCGGTAGCGGCCATAGAGCGTGCGAAAGCGCCGCGCCGCCTCCAGGTGTTCCGGCGTGGCCACGTTGTGCATCACGCGCGAGGCCGACTGCTCGATGTCGATGGCCGGGTAGTGCGCCTCTTCCGCCAGGGCGCGGGACAGCACGATGTGCCCGTCCAGGATGGCGCGGGCCGCGTCGGCGATCGGGTCCTGCTGGTCGTCCCCTTCGGACAGCACGGTGTAGAAGGCGGTGATCGAGCCCACGCCGTTGAGGCCGTTGCCGCTGCGCTCCACCAGCTGCGGCAGCCGCGCGAAGCACGAGGGCGGATAGCCCTTGGTGGCTGGCGGCTCGCCGATGGCCAGCGCGATCTCGCGCTGCGCCATGGCATAGCGGGTGAGCGAATCCATGAGCAGCAGCACATGCTGGCCCCGGTCGCGGAAATGCTCGGCCACGGCCGTGGCATAGGCGGCGCCCTGCATCCGCAGCAGCGGCGGCGCATCGGCGGGCGCGGCCACCACCACCGAGCGGGCGCGCCCCTCCTCGCCCAGGATGTCCTCGATGAATTCCTTGACCTCGCGGCCGCGCTCGCCGATCAAGCCAACCACGATGACGTCGGCCGCGGTGTAGCGGGCCATCATGCCCAGCAGCACGCTCTTGCCCACGCCCGAGCCGGCGAACAGGCCGATGCGCTGGCCACGGCCGACGGTGAGCAGCGCATTGACGGCCCGCACGCCCGTGTCCAGCGGCAGGCGCACGGGGTCGCGGTCCATGGCGTTGATGGGGCGGCGGTCCATGGGCTCGGCGACCACGTCCTGCAGGGGCCCCTGGCCGTCCAGCGGAATGCCCTGGGGATCGACCACGCGCCCCAGCAGGCCCTGCCCCTGCGGCAGGCGCAGCATGCCGCTGCGCGCGCGCACATCGCGTTCGGGCTCGCCCAGGCGGGGCACCGGCACGTAGGGAGCGGCGGGCACAACGCTGGCACCGGCCGACAGCCCATGCACATCGCCGGCGGGCATCAGGTAGGCCAGCTCGCCGGAAAAGCCCACCACTTCGGCCAGCACCGGCGCGCTGCCGGGCATCACCACCTGGCACTGGGCGCCGATGGGCTCGCGCACGCCGCGCGCCTCCAGCACCAGGCCGGCCACGCGCGTGAGCGTGCCCCGCACCTCCAGGCCGGGCGCCTGCTCGACGCGGCGGCGCGCGTCGTCCATGAAGCGTTGCCACACGGCGCGCTCAGGCGGCATCAACGTCGGGCTCCTGTTCGTCCGCCGAACGGGCCGCGGCCGTGGCCGGCACCTGGTCCGCGCCGGGCGCCTCCCAGGGCACGGTCAGGCCCAGGCTGGCCACGGCGCGGGCCCAGCGTGGGGCGATGCCGCCGTCGACCACCGCGCCGGCCGATTCCAGGCGGCAGTCGCCCGGCGGCATCGCACCCTCGGCGACCACGGTCAGGCCGCGGCTGGCGAATTCCTGTTCCAGCGCAGCTGCCAGCCAGGCATGGTCGTCGGGCGAGAGCACCACGCGCACGCTGCGGCCGTCGGCCACCAGCAGGTCGATGGCCTCGCGTACCACGGGCTCCAGCAGTTCGGGCCGGGTGGCCAGTTCCTGGCGCAGCACCTGGCGGGCCAGCGCACAGGCGATGTCCAGCGTGCCGCGGGCGATGTCCTGCTGGGCCGCATCCAGGCCCTCGCGGGCGGCATCGAGCAGGGTGGCGAAGCGCTCGGCCTGCTCGTGCAACTGGCCATCGGTCAGCGCACGCATGGCCTTGTCGGCCTGCGCCCGGGCCTCGGCGGCGCCGGCGCCGTGGCCTTCGGCATAGGCCTGGGCACGGGCCTCGGCCAGAAGCGCCTCGATGTCGATGGGCGGCTCGGGCGGCGGGCCCTCGTCCTCGGCGATGGCCGGTGGCGGCGCATCCATGCGCTCGAAGGTCCAAGGCGCGGCCGTGCCGCCGGCCAGCAGGGCCAGTCGCTCGGCGCTGATCAGTCGGGATCGGCTCATGGGCGCAAGCAAGGCCAGGGACATGGCAGGGCGGGTGGCCTCACACCATGCCCGCGCCACCGCCCAGCACCACCTGGCCTTCTTCGGCCAGTCGGCGCAGCGTCTTGAGGATCTCCTTCTGCTGCGCCTCGACCTCCGAGACGCGCATCGGGCCACGGGCCTCCAGGTCCTCGCGCAGGGCCTCGGCAGCGCGCGAGGACATGTTCTTCAGGAACTTGTCGCGCAGCGGATCGGCCGCACCCTTGAGCGCGACGATCAGCGTCTCGGTGGCCACTTCCTTGAGCAGCAACTGCACCGAGCGGTCGTCGAGCTTGAGCACGTCGTCGAAGACGAACATCAGGTCGGCGATCTCCTGTGCCAGGTCCGGATCCTGGATGCGGATGGCGTCGAGCGCGGAGGTGTCGTTGCCGGCGCCCAGCAGGTTGATCATGCCGGCCGCCGTCCTGGTGCCGCCCGGCGAGGGCTTGCGCACCTTGCCGCCGCCGGCCAGCACGCGGAACATCACGTCGTTCAGGTCTTCCAGCGCGGCCGGGTGGATGCCTTCCAGCTTGGCCACGCGCAGCAGCACGTCGCCGCGCATGTCCTCGCCGAGCTGCACCAGGATGGCGGCGGCCTGCTCCGGCTCCAGGTGGGCCAGGATGGCGGCCACGATCTGCGGATGCTCGTTGCGCAGCACCTCGGCCACGGCCACGGCGTCCATCCACTTGAGGTTCTCGATGCCGGTCAAGTCGCTGGTCTGCAGGATGCGGTCGGCCAGGATGCCGGCCTTTTCCTCGCCCAGGGCATGCTGCAGCACCGTGCGCACGTACTGGTGCGTGTCGGCGGCGTACAGGCCCTGGCCCGACGTCGCGGCGATGAAGCGCTCGGCCACCGCACCCAGGCGCTCGCGCGACACCACATGCGTGCGCGCGATGGTCTCGCCGATCTTCTGCACCTCGCGCGGCGACAGGTGCCGCAGCACCTCGCCGGCCTCCTGCTCGCCCAGCGACATGAGCAGCACGGCGGCGTCTTCGAGTCCTTGTTCGTCCATGGCGGCTCAGGCCTTCTCGGTGTCTGCGTTGATCCAGCCGCGCACGATGTTGGCGACGGCGGCGGGGTTCTGGCGGGCCATGACGCGGGCGCCTTCGAGCTGGGCCTGTTCCAGCAGCAGCTCCGGGCGCGGCAGCGCGATGGGCTCCGGGCCGCCCTCGATACCCGGGGCTTCCAGCGCCGGGCGCTCGGGGTCATCGCCCACCACGGCGTCCAGCGCGCCGCCCGGGCCCGGCAGGGCCGCGGCGATGGGCCCGCCTTCCAGCGCGAGGGGCTCCTGCGGCGCCTTGTCCTTGGCGGCCTCGGGCTTGGGCGGGGCCAGGGCCTTGAGCGCCGGGCGTACCAGGCCGAAGAGCACGGCCAGGCCCAGCACGGCCAGGGCCGCCGGCCAGGCCAGGCTGCGGGCCAGTTCGTACAGCTCGGGCCGCTTCCACAGGGGCAGCTCGGGCGCCACGGCACCGTCGGCCATGAAGGCGGCGTTCATCAGGTTGACCGAATCGCCACGCTCCTTGCTGAAGCCGATGGATTCGCGCACCAGCGCGGTCATCTGCTCCAGCTGGGCCGCGGGCAGCGCGGTGGGCGTGACCTTGCCCTGCGCATCGGGCACACCCTGGTAGTTGACGACCACGGCCGCCGACAGGCGCTTGACGGTGCCCACCGCGCCGCGCACGGTGCGCACGGTCTTGTCGACCTCGTAGTTGGTGATGGACTCGCGCTTGCCCGGCGGGCGCTGGCCGGCCTGGGCCTGGCCTTGTGCCTGGGCACCGTTGGGGGCCAGCGGGGCGGCCTGGCCGTTGATGGGCGCGGCCGGCGCCCCGGGCGGTTGCGGCTGGTTGGAGGCCGCCCCCGGCACGCCCGAGGGCTGGGCCGGCGTGGCGCCCACCGTCTCGATGGTCTGCTGGCTGCGCACCGCGCTGGCGTCCTGCGACAGGTTGGGCCGGTGCTCCTCGCTGGTGGCCTCGGTCTGGGAGAAGTCCACGTCGGCCGTCACCTGGGCCTTCACGTTCTGCTTGCCGACCACCGGCTCCAGCATGTCCAGGATGCGACGGGTGTAGAGCTGCTCCAGCTGCTGCACATAGGCCAGTTGCTGGGCATCGACGCTGCCGTTGGCATTGGCGTCGCCGGTGCTGGACAGCAGCTTGCCGCTGTCGTCCACCACGCTGACGGCCGCGGGGCTGAGCTCGGGCACGCTGGAGGCGACCAGGTGCACGATGCCGGCGATCTGCGCGCGGTCGAGCGTGCGGCCCGGATGCAGCGTCAGCAGCACCGAGGCCGAGGGCTTCTGCTGCTCGCGGAAGAAGCCGTTCTGGTTGGGCAGCGCCAGGTGCACGCGGGCCGACTGCACGGCCGCCAGGGCTTGGATGGAACGCGTGAGCTCGCCCTCCAGCCCGCGCTGGAAGCTCAGCTTCTCCTGGAACTGCGTCATGCCGAAGCGGTTGGCATCGGTCAGCTCGAAGCCGGCGACCGAGCCCTTGGGCAGGCCCTGCGAGGCCAGGCGCAGCCGCACGTCGTGCACCTTGTCGGCCGGCACCATGATGGCGCCCCCGCCCTCGGTGTACTTGTAGGGCACGTTCATCTGCGCCAGCTGGGCGACGATGGCGCCGCCGTCCTTGTCGCTGAGGTTGGAGAACAGCACGCGCCATTCGGCCGAACGCCCCATGACGATGGCGGCGATGGCCACCGCCGCCAGCAGCACGGCGCCGAGCGCCAGCTTCAGGCGCTGGCTGCGGTCCAGGGCGGCGAAGCGGCTGGCCAGGCCGGCCGGCACCAGGGCATTGCCGGGCATGGGGCTGGTGGCGGGAAGCTGGGCGGCAGCGGCGGACATGAGGGGAGCGGCGGCGTTGGAGGGCGGACGCCAGGACAGCCTCCGCATGGCCGCCGATTATTCGAAGCACCGCCGCCGCCAAGCCTTGGATAAGGCCCCGGATTCGGCCTCAATTCCCGCCATGGCATGCCGACGGGCGCCTTAGCATCCGGGCCATCATGGAACTGCGCCTGAACACCGTCACCCCCTCGGCCGCGGGCCTGCGGCCGGCAGGCGCCGCCCGCCCTGCACCCGGCGTGGATGCCGCGGCCGGCGGCGGCTTCTCGTCGGCGCTCTCGGGCGCACTGCGCGAAGTGAGCAATGCCCAGAACGAGTCGTCGCGCCTGCAGAAGGAAGTGCAGATGGAGAACCCGCAGGTCAGCCTGGAGCAGACCATGGTCGCCATCCAGAAGGCCCAGGTGGGCTTCCAGGCCACCCTGAACGTGCGCAACCGGCTGGTGCAGGCTTACACGGACATCATGAACATGCAGGTGTGAGGCGCGGCCGGGCGCTCCCTCAGTGCATGGTCTGCAGGCGAGCGTCGAAGAGCTGGGCCACGTCCGACAGCCAGGGCTCGGCCAGCACGCGGATCTCGGCATCGTTGCGCAGGATGCGCTGCATGATGCGCGCCTTCTCGGCCCGCTCGGTGCGCTCCAGCTTCTCGCTGCGGCCCTTGAAGCGCAGTTGCTCGATCAGCACCGCGCAGGCGCCCTCGCAGCGCACCACCTCGTCCCAGTCCTCACGGCGTGCGGCCTCCAGCATGCGTACGCTCGCGTCCTCGATCGCCTTGTAGTAGTCCAGCAGTCGATGGGACATCGCGAGCTCCTGCATAGCGGCTTCAGGCCGGTTGGGGGGCCACTGCATGCGCCTGCGGACCGATCTCGCGCCAGGCCTGCGCCACGGGACCGATCAGGGCGGCCACCTCGGCCACGATGGCCGCGTCGTTGCGCAGGTTGGCCGTGGTGAGGCGGCCGATGCAGTAGTCGTACAAGGCGCGCAGTCTACCTGCCAGCTCGCCGCCGCGCGACAGGTCCAGGCCAGCCTTGAGCCCCTCTTCGAGCAGGCGGACGGCGCGTCCGATCTGCTCGCCCTTGGCGGCGATGTCGCCGCGGGCCAGCGCGCCCTGCGCAGCCAGCAGCGACTGGCCGACGCCTTCATAGAGCATCTCCACCAGGCGGTGGGGGCTGGCACCGCCTTCGATGCTGGATTCGACCGCGACGCGCTGGTAGGCACGGGCGACGCGGGCGGCGGGAGGTGTGTACATGGCGGCTCCTGATTCGATGCTTTCCTTCTTTATCGGCCGCCGCCGCCCAAAATCAAGTCAGTTACACGTCAACTGCCCGACTTGTTCCACTGCGCGATCTGCTGCTTGACGTAGGTGTCCAGCGAGGTGAGCGTGCTCAGCTTGGCGTCCAGCGCCGAGTACTGGGCCCGCAGGCGCGACTCGACCAGCGTCATGCGGTCGGTCTGCTTGGTCTGGTCGTCCGAGTTGGCGTCGAGCTGCTTCTGCAGCGCCGCGGTGCGCGTCTCCAGCGTGCCGTCGGTGCCCACGGCGCCCTGGGTGAAGGCCGAGAAGCGCGAGGCCCAGCCGTCCGTCGTGCCGCCGGCACCATCGCTGCCCCCCATGAAGAAGGTCTTGACCGCATCGGGGTTGGCCAGCGCTTCGGACAGCTTGGTGCTGTCCAGCGTGAGGCCGCCGTCCGCGCTCTTGCCGATGGAGATGCCCAGCTGCGACAAGGTGGTGAAGGTGCCGCTCGCATTCGCGGTCCCTACCAGCCGCCGCATCATGGTCTGCAGGCCGGTCACCATGCTGTCGCCCTGCATCAGCCCCGCCTTCTTGCTGGCCGCGTCGTACGAGGTCAGCGAGTTGATCTGGCTGTTGATGTTGTTGTAGGCGTTGACGAAGCCCTGGATCGCGTTGGTGAGCGCATTGGTGTCGGTGCTGGCGGTGACGGTGACCGGATCCGCACTCAGCTGCGACAGCGTCAGCGACAGGCCCGGGACGGCGCCCGTGACGGTGTTGGTGGCCGAGGTGACGGTCACGCCGTCCACCGTCGCGACGGAGTTGGCCGCCCACTGCACGCTGTTGGCCGCCATGCCGGCGCCCGAGCCCGGCGCGTCGAAGGCCAGGCCGCTCAGGGCGGTGCCAGTGCCCGAGCCGCTGGCCGAGACCTGGAAGCCCGCGGCCTCGCCGGTGGTGGCCGAGCGCATCACGAGCCGCTGGCCGCTAAGGTCGGTGACCACGCTGGCCGTCACCCCGGCGCCGGCCGCGTTGATCTTGGAGGCGACGGTGGAGAGCGTGTCGCCTTCGCTGATGGCGACGTCCACGGCAGCGGCACTGCCGGCCGCGAAGCTGGGGCTCGTGCCCGAGGTGCCGCTCCAGGTGCCGACCTGGATCGACAGCGTGCCCGCCTGGAAGCCATCGGTGGCGGCCACCGCCGAGGACGACACCGACTGCGAGCGCGCCAGTTGCGACACGCTCACCTGGAAGCTGCCGGCGGCCGCCAGGCTGGAGTCCAACACCTTCACGCCCACCGCCGCGGAAGAAGAACTGGCCGTCTTCGTGGCCCACAGCGTCGCCTTGGTCAGCGCGGTGGCCGAATCCGACAGCGTGGACAGCATCGACTTGACCGTGCCCACCGCCGACACCTGGCTCTGGATGGTGCTCGCCTGGTTCTGCAGCTTGGTGACCGAGGTCTGCTCGATCGACATCAGCTTGCTGACGATGGAGTCGATGTCGATGTTGGTGCCGCTCGACGTCACGGTGCCGGTGCTGGCCATGTACGGTGCTCCTCAATGGTTGAAGGCGGCGGGCGAAGAATCGCCAGCCGCCTCGATGGAGACGCCCTGCCGGGCGGCAGCGCGCCCCTCGTCCTGCGAACGATCAGCCCAGCAGCTTCAGCACGGTCTGGGGCATCTGGTTGGCCTGCGCCACCATCGAGGTGCCGGCCTGCTGCAGGATCTGCGCGCGCGACAGGTTGGCCGTCTCGACGGCGAAGTCGGCATCGGTGATCCGGCTCTTGGCGGAGCTGGTGTTCTCGGCCGCGGTCTGCAGGTTGGTGATGGTGGCCTCGAAGCGGTTCTGGGCGGCACCGAAGGTGGAGCGCGAGTTCGAGATGCTGTCGATGGCCGAATCGATCGCCGTCATGGCGGTGCGTGCACTGGCGGCGGTCGTGCCCAGGGTTGCCGAGGCGCCCTGGGTGGCGGTGGTCATCGCGCCTGCCACGTCGGTGGTGGCGACGGAGATCTGGTTGTCCGCCGACGTGTTGGCGCCCACCTGGAAGGTGAACGTGCCGCTGGAGCCCCCCGTGCCGGTCAGCAGCGACTGGCCGTTGAACTTGGTGTTGGTGATGATCCGCGAGTTTTCCTGGGCGAGCTGCTTGAACTCGTTGTCCAGGGCCGTGCGGTCGGTGCTGGTGTTGGTGTCGTTGGCCGACTGCACGGCCAGTTCGCGCATGCGCTGCAGGTTGTTGCCGATCTGGGCCAGCGCGCCTTCGGCCGTCTGCGCCAGCGAGATGCCGTCGTTGGCATTGCGGGCCGCCACGTTCATGCCGCGGGCCTGGGCGTCCAGGCGGGAGGCGATGGCGAGGCCGGCGGCGTCGTCCTTGGCGCTGTTGACGCGCAGGCCGGACGACAGACGCTGGATCGAGGTCGCCAGCGAGTTCTGGCTCGCGGCCAGGTTGCGCTGGGCGTTGAGCGAACCGATGTTGGTGTTGATGATCGAGGCCATGGTGACTACTCCTGTTGCAAGCCGGTGGATCCGGCATCCGTTGCCAATGTCTGCCAGTGCCGACACTGGCTGCCAGACGGACCGGTGAGGCCCGTTGCCTGGATTTCGGGTCTCGCGGGGCTCGACTTGAGCACTTTATTTTTCGGTGCAGACCCTAAAGATTCCGGCCCTGCGCAAGACACCCGGCCCGTTGTCCGGCAGTCGGCGGCGGCCTGCCCAACACCGATACGACCTGTTACTGTTCTAACGCATTGCCCGCGACAGCTGTAACTCGCTAGAACTTTCGCGGACTCGACGCCAAAACCCCACAGTGTCCTTGACAGCGCCATCCATCGCGGGAACGCTGACACCCGGTGTGACAAAGTTAATGCGTAGGCACTAGATGCACCGGATTGCTGGCACCAAGTCTTGGAATGAATACTTTCCGTGTAACCAAAAATCTCGCGAAGTTGTAGCTTGGATGACACCAAGTACCGCCTGCTTCGCATTAAGTTTTTTGTTACCAATCTCACAATTACTTCCATCGACTGACACAGTTCCTTGGGGGCCCACCATGACCAGCGACCAGATCCTTTCCGAGATCAAGGAAGCCAACCTCACCTACCTGATGCTGGCCCAGAGCCTCATCCGCGAGGACCGCGCGCAGGCGCTCTACCGCCTTGGCATCTCCGGCGAATCGGCCGACCTGATCGCGGCGCTGTCGCCGGCCCAGCTGATGAAGATCGCGTCGGGCAACATGCTGCTGTGCACCTTCCGCGCGGACGACGACATGGTCTGGAGCCTGCTGACCAACCACAACGTCGGCCACCGCACCATCAACGAGGCCACGGCCCGGCTGCATGCCAACATCGTCATGTCCAGCCGCATCGCGGAGCAGGGTCTCTGAACCTGTCACCTCGTGGATAGCAAGAAGATGCCTACCCCCAAGAGCGTGCTCGACGAGTCGCGCCAGATCGACCGGGCCGTCAGCCTGATCGAGATGGGCGCCCGGCTGCAGGTGCTCGAAAGCGAAACCGATCTGTCCTACGAGCGCCTGCTGCGCCTGTACAAGGAAGTGGCCGGCCGCTCGCCGTCCAAGGGGCAGTTGCCCTTCTCGACGGACTGGTTCCTCACCTGGCAGCCGAACATCCACGCCTCGCTGTTCCAGAACATCCACGCCTACCTCAGCCGCTCCAGCGCCGACCTGGAGAACGTCGACGTGATGATCAAGGCCTATGGCCTCTATTCCGAGCAGGTCGGTGCGCAGGGCCTGGAGCCGCTGCTGACCATCACCCGCGCGTGGCGCTTGGTGCGCTTCGTCAAGAACAACATGCTCAAGATGGTGCCCTGCACGCGCTGCGGCGGCCACTTCGTCGCCGATGCCTACGAGAACCCCCGCCACTTCGTGTGCGGCCTGTGCGAGCCGCCGGCTCGGGCGGGCAAGGGGGCGGGTGCAGGTTCGGCCAATGGTGTGCATCTTCAGTGAATTGAACCCCAGGCACCCTGCCTCCGAACTGTCGATATGGGCCCGTGATCGGGCCCTTTTTGCGGGACCGGTTCAGCCCGCCGTCAGGCCCAATAGCACCACCTGATCTTCGATCTCCACCATGTTCGTCATCCTCGGTTACCTGGTCGCCCTGGGCTGCATCTTCGGCGGCTTCATCGCGCACGGCGGCAACATCGGCGTGGTGCTGCATGCCCTGCCCAACGAGATCCTGGTGATCGGCGGCGGCGCCATCGGCGCCTTCGTGGTCAACAACCAGCCCAAGGTGCTCAAGGCCACGATGAAGGCCCTGCCCGCCTCGCTCAAGGGCTCCAAGTACACCAAGGCGCGGTACATGGAGCTGATGGCGCTGCTCTACGACATCCTCCAGAAGGCCCGCAAGGACGGGCTGATGTCCATCGAGAAGGACGTGGAGTCGCCGGCCGAGTCGCCCATCTTCCAGGCCTATCCCAAGGTGGGCAGCGACCACCACGTGGTGGAGTTCACCACCGACTACCTGCGCATGATGGTCTCGGGCAACCTCAACGCGCACGAGATCGAGTCCCTGATGGACAGCGAGATCGAGACCCACCACCAGGAGGCCCATGGCCCCGTGGCCGCCCTCACCCGCCTGGCCGGCGGCCTGCCGGCCTTCGGCATCGTGGCCGCCGTGCTGGGCGTGGTGAACACCATGGGCTCAGTGGGCCAGCCCCCGGCCGTGCTCGGCGCCATGATCGGCTCGGCGCTGGTGGGCACCTTCCTGGGCATCCTGCTGGCCTACGGCGTGGTGGAGCCGCTCGCGGGCCTGCTGGAGCAGAAGGCCGAGGACGCGGGCAAGGAGCTGCAGTGCATCAAGACCACGCTGCTGGCCAGCATGCAGGGCTACAACCCGACGACGGCCATCGAGTTCGGCCGCAAGGTGCTGTTCTCCACGGAGCGGCCGACCTTCAGCGAGCTGGAAAACCACGTCAAGAAGAAGCCAGCTTGAGGCCCCTGAACGCCGCGCCGCCCCGTCACTGAATCACGAACGCAACCATGGCCACCGGCTCGTCGGGGCGCAAGCTCCAGCCCATCATCGTCAAGCGCGTCAAGAAGACGGTGCATGCGAGCCATGGCGGCGCCTGGAAGATCGCATACGCCGACTTCGTGACGGCCATGATGGCCTTCTTCCTGCTGATGTGGCTGCTGGGCTCGACCACCAAGGGCGACCTGCAGGGCATCGCCAACTACTTCAACTCGCCGCTCAAGGTGGAAATGGCAGGTGGACCGGGCACCGGCAGCAGCTCCAGCATCGTGACCGGCGGCGGCAACGACCTCACCCGCACCACCGGCGAGATGCGCCGCAGCACCGAGGTGGGCAAGGACCCGACCCGCTCGCACACGGCCGAGGCCCGCGCCCAGGCCGCGCGCGAGGACGCACGCAAGCTCGAAGCCCTGCGCGGCCGCATCGAGGTGCTGATCACCAGCGACGTGAAGCTGCGCGAGTTCCGCTCGCAGATCCGCCTGGAGACCACGCCCGACGGCCTGGAGATCCAGATCGTCGATGCCCAGCAGCGGCCGATGTTCGACACCGGCAGCGCGCTGGTGAAGCCCTACATGCGCGACATCCTGGGCGCCATCGGCGGCTCGCTCAAGGGCATCGACAACAAGGTGAGCCTGGCCGGCCACACCGATTCCACCCCCTACGGCAACGGCGAGCGCGGCTACAGCAACTGGGAGCTGTCGGCCGACCGCGCCAACGCCTCGCGCCGCGAACTGGTGGCCGCCGGCATGCCCGAGGACAAGCTGATCCGCGTGGTGGGCCTGGCCGCCAGCGACCCGCTGGACAAGAACGACCGCACCGCCGCCATCAACCGGCGCATCAGCATCACCGTGCTCACCCGCGAGGCCGAGGCCCGCATGGACGGGCGCCGGAGCATGGAGGCCGGCGACGCCGTGAAGGCGCTGCAGGAGCAGGCGGCTGCCGCGCCCGCCACGACCGTCAGCGCGCCGGCTGCGCCCCGCCAGAACGTGGCGGACGCCAAGCCCTGAGCCTGCACACGCACGGGCCAGGCGGCCCGCCGAAGGCGAGAACAGCCGCCCCCCGCCGCCGCATATCGGGCCTTCGACGCACGGGTGCCGCCCCTACAGTGGCAATGCCCCGATTGCGTCGAAAGCGACCATGCCTCCTTCCACTCTCCGGCCCGCCGAGTTGCCCGAACTGCCGGCACTGCTGCCCCTCGGCGTGCGCACGCTGTCGCTGGACTGCTTCGACACGCTGCTGTGGCGCCGCGTGGCGCAGCCCATCGATGTGTTCTATGCCCTGCAGCAGCGGCCTGCCGCCGTGGCGCTGGGCCTGACGGCCGCGTGGCGAGCCGCCAGCGAGACCCAGGCCCGGCGCCGCAAGGAGCTGCGCAGCGGCCTGCCCGAGGTGACGCTCGACGAGATCTACCGGCAGGCCCTGCCCCATGCCACGGCCGCGCAGCGACAGGCGCTGTGCGACGCCGAGTTCGACTGCGAGGCCGAAGCGGGCTTCATCCATCCATGCACGCTCGCGCTGATCCGCCAGGCCAAGGCCCGCGGCCTGCGCGTCATCGTCGTGAGCGACACCTACTGGACCGCCGCCGAGCTGCGCCGCCTGCTGTGTCGGGTGATGGACGACCCCGACTGCGCGGGCATCGACGCCATCCACTGCTCCAGCGAACTGGGCCGCGGCAAGAGCGCCGGCGGCTGGAAGGAGGTGCTGCGGCGCGAAGGCGGCAACGCCGCCCATCTCTTCCATGTGGGCGACCATCCGGTGGCCGATGCCGAGGCCGCACGCCAGGCCGGCATCGGCGCGGCCCAGTTGCTGCCGCTCGACGAGACCACCACGGCCCAGGCGGGCGACCGCCTGCAGGCCGCGCTGCAGCTGATGCCGCAGCTGCGTGCGGAACGCCCCGTGCCCAGCCTCTTCCACGGCGTCCTCTCGCTGGGGGACGAGCAGGCGGCCACGGTGGCCGATCGCATCGGCCATGGCGCCGTCGGACCGATCCTCGCGGCCTTCGCCGAATTCATTCTCCAGCAGCAACAGGCCCTGGCCGCACGCGGGCCGCGGGTGCGCACGGCCTTCCTGATGCGCGACGGGCACCTGCCGCAGCGGGCCTGCGAGGCCCTGGCGCCGGGCGTGCTGGACGCCAGCGCGCTGCACATCTCGCGCTTCGCGGCCATCGCCGCCTCGCTGCGCACGCAGGACGACGTGCTGGGCGTGCTGGCCGGTTCGCTCAGCGTGCACACGCTGGACATCCTCGCGCGCCAGCTGCTGCTGCCGCCCGACATGGCGCGCCAGCTGGTGGCCCAGGCCAGGCGGCAGCCAGACCCGGCCCGCGCCTTCGCCAATGCCGTGCAGCAGCCGGCCGTGTTGCGCACCATCTTTGCGCAATCGCAGACCTACGGCCGCCGGCTCGTCGCCCATGTCCGCAGCCGCACCGGCGTGCAACCGGGCGAGCGGCTGATGCTGGTGGACCTGGGCTATGCGGGCACGGTGCAGACCGCGCTGGCGCCCGTGCTGAAGGAAGCCCTGGGCGTGGAGCTCTTCGGTGCCTACCTGCTCGCACGCAATGCCACGCTGCATGGATCGGACCGCCGCGCCCTCATCGATGCGCACTGGGCGGACGAACGGCTGGTGGTCGCGCTCACCACGTTCATCGGCATCTTCGAGAAGATCTGCGCCCTGGCGGCCCCCAGCACGGAGGACTACGACGACGACGGCACGCCGCGGGCGGCGGCCGGGGCGCGCCCGCGGGTGGCATCGCCGCAGGTCGAGGCGATGCAGGCGGCCTGCCTGCGCTTCGTCGCACAGTGGCGCGATTGGCCTGCCGCCTGCCGCGGCCCGGCGGACCTGGTGGAGCTGGGCATCAATGCCGCAGCCGACCTGGGGCGGCTCGTCTACTTTCCCTCGCCCGAAGAGACCGAATGCCTGGCCGGCCTGCAGTTCGACATGAACCTCGGCTCGTCGCTCGCCCATCCGGTGATCGACCTGGCGGCGGCAGCGCAGGAGTTCCGCCGGGAGGGCTTCGCCATGCTGACGCACGACTTCCGCGATCTCCGCGTGGGGCATCCCGCCGAATTGCGGCACCTGGATGCGGGACTGTCCAACCTGCTGCTCGACGCCGTGCGCTTCGGCTTTGCGCTGGACGCCGGCCGCGGGGGCCAGCGTCGGCAGCAACTGGCCGTCCTGCTGGCCAACCGCACGCAGCATGCCCTGCAGGAGGTGACCGCCATCGCCACCCATGACGGCTACCACCAGCTGGTGCTGCCCCTCAGTGCCAGCTTCGACATGAGCGTGCTCTGGGGCCGCCATCTGCGCTGCATCCAGCTCGACGCCATCCAGCGCCTGACCCTCGGCACCCTGCAGGATGCGCCGGTCGACCTGCAGCTGGGCCGCGATGTGCTGCTGGACCAGGCCGCCTTCGACGACGACGGCCTGCTGCGCCTGGAACCGGGCGGAATGATGTACGTCCCCGCCGCCCGCGCCCCCGTGGTCCCGGGCACCGTGCTGCGCATCGTCTACCGACCCCTCGTCGAGCGCGGCACCGTGCCGGCCGCCCATCCCTCCCCCGCGGCCGATGCCGCGGCACCGGAGCTCGTTTCGTGAACGCCCCGCTCGCCGCCTTGCCCGCGCCCTTGTTCGCCCGGCGCGCCGCGCAGCTCTGCCTGGGCCCGAC
Source organism: Pseudacidovorax sp. (assembly GCF_017991995.1). Classification (GTDB taxonomy): domain Bacteria; phylum Pseudomonadota; class Gammaproteobacteria; order Burkholderiales; family Burkholderiaceae_C; genus Xenophilus. The sequence continues at coordinate 171,439 of NZ_JAGOPN010000006.1, forward strand.
CGCGCCGCTGTGCCTCGGCAGCTCGGCCGAACTGCTCGCCGAGCTGCTGGGCCCTGCCGATGCCGGCGCCCCGCGGCTCGTGGGCGCCGACGCTGCGATGGACGTGCAGGCAATGCGCAGTGCACTGGGTGAATGGCCGCGCGCGCGCGGCGCTAGCACCCCTGGCATCGCCTGGGCACTGCGCTGGGCGGACGCGGACGGCCCCGGCCTGCGGGCCCAGCTCGATGCACTGCGCGCCGCGGGCGCGCAGGATCTGCTGGCCCTCGTGGCCGAACCGCCCGCCGGACTGCCGGCCGCCGCCGCCCGCGCGCACATCGAGCGCCAGGCCTTCGCCGCGGGCTTCCGCAAGCATCCGGCCTACCACCTGTGCCTGCCCTACGAGGCACTGGACGCCGACGCGTGGCCGCTCGTCGTGCCGCTGCAGCGCATTCCCGATGCGGCCTTGGCGGCGTATCCGCAGGACGAGCTGCTGGCCGAGCGCGACCTGCACATGGACATGCTGCGCGAGACCGGCGAGCGCGCGGACGCCCACCTCATCCGTTACCAGTGGGCCGCCAGCCTGGCCCGCGCCGGCGACCGCGTGCTCGACGCCGCCTGCGGCCTGGGCTATGGCAGCTACATCCTGGCGCGGCACAGCACCTGCGCCAGCGTCACCGGCATCGACGGCAGCGCCTATGCCATCGACTATGCGCGGCAGAACTTCGCCACGCAGGACGAGCGCCTAGCCTTCCACGCCGGCTACCTGCCGCGCGACCTGGCGCAACTGCCCGACGCCAGCTTCGAGCTCATCGTGTCCTTCGAGACCCTGGAGCATGTGGAGGAGCCGCAGCAGACGCTGGCCGCCTTCGAGCGCCTGCTGGCGCCGGGCGGCCGCATCGTGGTCAGCGTGCCCAACGACTGGAGCGACGAGACCGGCGAAGACCCCAACCCGCACCACCTGCATGTCTACACCCTCGACCGGCTGCGGCGCGAGTTCTCGACGCATTTCGTGCGCGACCGGCTGGTGCAGCAGATCGCCAGCGGCTGCAAGTCCGGCCTCGGCGGGGGCCAGTGGCTGCGCATGCCCCGCACCTGGCGCGAACTGCCGGCCGAGACGCGCATGCCACCCGACAGCGAGTGGTGGATCATGGGTGGCCACAAGCCGGCACTGCAGCCGGCGGTCGACCTGTCGCACATCAGCTATGCCACGGCCCAGCGTCCCTGGCGGCGCGTGGCCGGCGCGGCCCAGGCCCCCATCGCCCGCGGCCTGGTGCTGGCCATGCACTGCGTGCCTGCCAGCGTGGACCCGCGCGTCGAAGCCTTCTGGCTGGCGCTGGCAGAGCAGTTGGCCAGCCAGGGCCTGCGCCTCGTGCTCCTGGCCACCACGGCCATCGAGACGCCGGGGCTGGACGCCCTGCCCATCCCCTTCGCGCTCACCGACTTCGCCCGCTGGCGCGGCCAGCCCTCTCAGGGCATCGCCATCGAAGAGCAGGACATCCTCGACACCGTGGCCTGGTACCGCTGCAGCTATGCCGGGGCCGAAGACGCGCAGCGCGTGGCCCATGAGTTCCTGGGCGATGTGCTGGACCAGCTGCGGCCCTGCGCCGTGCTGGGCTGGCAGAGCCTGAACCCGGTGACGCGCCGCCTGCGCCACCTGAGCCGTGCGCGCGACATCCCCTTCTGGTCGGTGGAGCGCGGCTGGCTCAAGTACACGCTCATGGTCGACACGGGCGAGAACAACGGCCTGAGCGAGCAGACCACCAGCCTGGCGCTGGGCCATGCCGCCGCCACCTGCGCCGAAGCACCAGCCCAAGTGGCCGCACTGGTCGAGCGCACGCGGGCCATCGACTCGCCCGACCGCTACGACGCGCCCGCCGAACTCGACCGGGCGGCCGCAAGAAGCGCCTGGGGCATCGGCGACGAGGACTGGGTGCTCGCCTTCTTCACGCACGGAGAGCCCAGCCTGCACGGCCGTGACCAGGACTGCCTGGCCGACCTGCACGACTGCAGCCACGCCAGGCTGCAGGCACGCGTGGACGCCCTGTGCGAACGCGTGATGGCCGACGGTCACTGGCTGCTGGTGCAGGAGCATCCCTTCAACCTCGCCGCCGGACGCGTGCTGGCCTTGCCGGCCCATCCGCGCATCCTGCGCGTGCAGCAGAGCACGGCCACCGTCTTCGGGGCGGCCGACGCCCTGCTCTTCACGCTCAGCACGCTGCAGTTCGACGCCGTCTTCACCGGCAAGCCCGTCGGCCTGCTGGCGCGCAGCCTGCTCGCCCCGGTGGAGGGCATGCCCTGGATGCGCGAGGCCGCACAGGCCCAGGACTTCCTGGGCCTGCTGCGCGACACCGCGGCCTGGCCGGCCACGCAACAGCGGCTGCTGCAGCGCCTGGCGCACTGGCAGGCGCAGGCGCTGCTCGATCTCCATGGCGACGCGCTGGCACCCGCGGCCGGCCGCCTTGCGGCGCACCTGTCGCAGTTCGAACGGCCGCTGGACGGCGGCTTCGACCAGCGCGTGGACCGGCTGCTCCAGCGCTGGGGCGGCTGAATAAGGGGCACGGGCCGCCCCTTATCCGGCTTTTGAAACATCACCCGCTGCCGAGAATGCCCCGAACCGCCCACCGCCGTTCGCGCCCATGTCATCCAGCAGCCAGGACAAGAAGCTCCCCGCCACGCAGCGGCGCCTGGACCAGGCCCGCCGCGACGGGCAGGTGCCCCGCTCGCGCGACCTGACCCACCTGGCCGTGGTGGGCACCGGCGCGGTGGCGCTGCTGCTGCTGGCCCCCACCGCCTTCGGTGCGCTGCGCGACGCGCTGGCCGCGGCCCTGCATTTCAATGCCGCCGATGCCATGCGCCCCGCCGCCATGGGCGAGCGGCTGACGCAGCTGGGCCTGCTCGGCATCGCGGCCTGCGTGGGCTTTGCCGCCATCGTCATCGCGGCCTCGGTGATCGCCACGCTGGCCACCGGCGGCTGGGTGATGAGCGCCAAGGCCATCACGCCGGACCTCGATCGGCTCAACCCCTTCTCCGGCCTCGGCCGCCTCTTCAGCAAGCAGCAGGCGAGCACCGTGCTCAAGCTGGTGCTGCTGTCGGCCATCCTGGCCTGCGTGGGCTTCGTGTACGTGCGCGGGTCCATGGACGCGCTGGCGCGCATGGTGCTGATGCCCGCCCCCGGTGCCCTGCCCTACTTCGCCGACTGGCTGGTGCAGGGCACCGCGCTGGCGATGCTGGTGCTGGTGGCCGCCGCCGTCGCCGACGTGCCGCTGCAGGGCTGGCTGCACCGCTCACGCCTGCGCATGTCGCACGAGGAGGTGAAGCAGGAGCACAAGGAGACCGACGGCAACCCGCACGTCAAGGGCCAGCAGCGCAAGGCCGCGCGCGCGATCCTGCAGCGCGCCAGCATCACGGCGGTGCCGCGCGCCGACTTCGTGGTGATGAACCCGACCCACTTCGCCGTGGCCTTGCGCTACGACGAGACCAACATGGCCGCGCCGCACGTGATCTCCAAGGGCTCAGACCTGCTGGCCATGAAGATCCGCGACATCGCCAAGTCGCACGACATCCCGGTCATCCAGTCGCCGATGCTGGCCCGCGCGCTGTATGCCCATGCCGAGATCGACCAGCCCATCCCCAGCCAGCTCTTCACCGCCGTGGCGCAGATCCTCGCCTATGTGTACCGCCTGAAGGCCGCCATCGCCGGCCGTGGCGCCTGGCCGCAGACCGTGCCCGAACCGGTGGTGCCGGCCGAGCTCGATCCGCTCAACGACCCCAAGGCCCTGGCCGACCTGGAGGATGAGGCATGAACGCCCTCCAGCGCACCATGCAGGGCCTGTTCGGCGACGGCCCCGACTCCGCCGGCCTGCAGCGACTGGCCGCGCCGCTGCTGGTCATCGCCATCCTGGCGCTGATGGTGCTGCCCATTCCGGCGTGGATGCTGGACGGCTTCTTCACCCTCAACATCGCCGCCGCCCTGATGGTGATGATGGTGGCGGCCTATATGACGAAGCCGCTGGACTTCGCCGCCTTCCCCACGGTGCTGCTGCTGACCACGCTGATGCGCCTGTCGCTCAACGTGGCTTCCACCCGCGTGGTACTGCTCGAAGGCCACACCGGCCCGGGCGCGGCCGGCGCGGTGATCGAGGCCTTCGGCCACTTCCTGATCGGCGGCAACTTCGCGGTCGGCCTGATCGTGTTCGCCATCCTGGTGGTCATCAACTTCGTGGTGGTGACCAAGGGCGCGGAACGGATCGCCGAGGTGTCGGCCCGCTTCACGCTCGACGCCATGCCCGGCAAGCAGATGGCGGTGGATGCCGACCTCAATGCCGGCACGATCAACGAGAAGGAGGCCCGCCGCCGCCGCGCCGAAGTGGCGGAAGAGGCCAACTTCTTCGGCGCCATGGACGGCGCCTCCAAGTTCGTGCGCGGCGACGCGATGGCCGGCATCCTGATCCTGGTCATCAGCGTCGTGGGCGGCTTCACCGTCGGCGTGCTTCAGCACGGCATGCCGGCCGGCGAGGCGGCCAACAGCTATGTGCTGCTGGCCGTGGGCGACGCGCTGGTGGCGCAGATCCCGGGGCTCCTGATCTCGGTGGCCGCGGCCATGGTGGTCTCGCGCGTGGGCAAGGAAGACGACGTGGGCCGGCAGATCGTGCAGCAGGTCTTCACCTCGCCGCGCGCGCTGGGCCTGACGGCCGCCATCCTGCTGCTGCTGGGCAGCGTGCCCGGCATGCCGCATGTGGTGTTCCTGAGCATGGCCGCGCTGCTGGGCTGGGGCGCATGGACGATGGCGCGCCGCCGCCGCATCGAGGCCGAGACGCCCAAGCCCAGCGAGCCACCGCCCGAGGCCGACGCCACCTGGGCCGACCTGCAGCCGGTGTCGCTGCTGGGCCTGGAGCTGGGCTACCGCCTGATCACGCTGGTCGACAAGAACCGCCAGGGCGACCTGCTCACCCGCATCAAGGGCGTGCGCCGCAAGTTCGCGCAGGAGGTGGGCTTCCTGCCGCCGGCCGTGCATGTGCGTGACAACCTGGAGCTCAAGCCCAGCGCCTACCGCGTGACGCTGCGCGGCGTGGTGGTGGCCGAGGGCGAGGCCTTCCCGGGCATGTTCCTGGCCATCAACCCCGGCGGCATCGGCACGCCGTTGATCGGCACCGCCACCACCGACCCGGCCTTCGGCCTGCCGGCCACCTGGATCGAGGCCCGCTATCGCGACAGCGCACAAATGGCGGGTTTCACGGTCGTTGATCCAGAGACCGTGATGGCCACCCATCTGTCACATTTGATGCAGACCCAGGCAGGACGCCTGCTCAGCCGATCCGAAACACAGCAACTCGTGGAACACGTCAGCCAGTACAGCCCCAAGCTGATCGAGGAAGTGGTGCCCAAGCTCATCCCGATCGCCACCTTCCAGAAGGTGCTCCAGCTGCTGCTGGAGGAAGGCGTGCACATCCGCGACATCCGCACCATCGTCGAGACCCTGGCCGAGCATGCGGCCGTGGTGACCGATGCCGTGGAGCTGGCCCGCCGCGTGCGCGTGGCACTGGCACCGGCCATCGTGCAGCAGATCTACGGCCCGGTGAAGGAGCTGGACGTGATCGCCATCGAGCCCGGCTTCGAGCGCCTGCTGATGCAGGCCCTGGGCAACGCACAGGGCCCGGCACTGGACCCCGGCGTGGCCGACACCTTCACCCGCAGCGCGGCCGACATCGCCAACCGGCAGGAAGAGCGCGGCGTGCCCGCCTGCCTGCTGGTGCCCGACGCCATCCGCGGCGCCATCGCCCGCCTGGTACGCCGCACGGCGCCTCGGCTGGCGGTGCTCTCGCACAGCGAGATCCCCGAGACCCACACCATCCGCATCGGGCCCATCCTGCGCGGTGGCGGCGCGGCCGCCTGACGCGCGCCGTGCCCCCCGCATCGCCCCCATCGTCCGCCTTCAGCCGCTGCCCGCCTGAATCATGAACATCCAACGCTTTCTGGCCCCGACCGCACGCGAAGCCATGGCCATGGCCCGGGCTGCCTTCGGCGACGACGCGCTCATCCTGTCGAACAAGCAGACCGAGCAGGGCGTGGAGGTGATGGCCGCGTCCGAGGAGTCTCTGGCCGGCCTCCAGGAGGCCGCCTCCGCGCGTCCTGCGGCGGCGTCCGCGCCGGCCGCCCCGGTGACGCCTGCTGCAGCGGCCGTCGTGCCCCCACGCACGCCCAACCTCGCGGAGACCTCGGTCGAGGAAGACGCCAACCGCCTGGCGATGAGCACCCTCTCCTTCCAGGACTTCGTGCGCGAACGCATGCTGCGCAAGCAACTGGGCGACGCGGCCGCATCGACTGCCGCCGCCCTGCCCGCCGGCCCGGCCGCGGTGGCCGCGCCCAGCCAGGCCGCCGTCGCGCGTGGGGCAGCTCCCGTGGCCGCGATGCCCTGGAACCCCGCCGCCGCACAGCGACCCGCGCCGCTGACCGGCATGCCCTTGTCCGCGCAGCGCCCGGCTGTTGCTGCCGCCGCCGAACCCGCGCCGGCCGGGGCGATGGTTCCCGCCCAGGCCCTCTCCGAGGTGATGGCCGAACTGCGCGCCCTGCGCCAGATGGTCGAGACCCGCTTCGAGGCGCTCTCCTGGCTGGGCCGCGCGCGCCAGGACCCGGCGCTGGCCGATCTGATGCTGCGCCTGGTGCGCGCGGGCTTCTCGGCACCGCTGGTGCGCGCCGTGCTGCAACCCATTGCTGCCGGCACCGACGCCGCCGCGGCCGAGGCCCATGTGCTGGCCACCTTCACGCGCCTGCTGGCCATCGACGAGCAGGCCGTGCCGCTGGAGGACGAAGGCGGCATCCTGGCGCTGGTGGGCGCGACCGGCGTGGGCAAGACCACCGCCATCGCCAAGCTCGCCACACTGTGCGCGCGCAACCATGGCGCCGCCAGCGTGGGCCTGATCACGCTCGACACCCAGCGCGCTGGCGCCCATGAGCAACTGCGCGCCTTCGGCCGCAGCATCGACGTGGTGGCCCACCAGGCCCATGACACCGCCGCGCTGCAGGAGCTGCTCGCCCTGCTGGCGCACAAGCGGCTGGTGCTGATCGACACCGCGGGCCATGCCTCGCACGATCCGCGCCGCCAGCAGCAGATGGCGCAACTGGACCTGCCCGGCGTGAAGCCGCTGGTCGTGCTCAACGCCGGCGCCCAGGGCGACGCACTGGACGAAGTGGCCCAGGCCTTCCGCGAAGATGGCGCGCGCCACGCGCTGCTCACCAAGGTCGACGAGGCGGTCAAGCTCGGCCCCGCGCTGGACGTGCTGATGCGCCATGGCCTGCAGTTGCGCGGCCTGGGCTGCGGCCAGGTGGTGCCGGACGACTGGCGCATGCCGCGCACGGCCGAACTGCTGCGCGAGACCTTCAACGCCCCGTTGCGTGGGGCCTTCGAGCCCCGCTGCGTGGACGACCTCGACCTTCTGCTTTCCCCGGCACAATGCAGCACTCGGCGCTGAACCACGGGGACAGACCCGCCATGCTCGCCGCCGCCGCTCTCCAGAAGATGTACACCGCCAAGGGCCGCCTCGACCGCGACGCATTGATCCGCCAGTATGTGCCGCTGGTGCAGCGCCTCGCCCACCACATGGTGGCCAAGCTGCCGCCCAACGTCGAGGTGGACGACCTGATCCAGGTCGGCATGATCGGGCTGGTCGACGCCCTCTCGCGCTTCGACGCCACGCAGGGCGTGCAGTTCGAGACCTTCGCCACGCAGCGCATCCGCGGCGCCATGCTCGACGAACTGCGCGACGGCGACTGGATGTCGCGCGGCTCCCGCAAGAGCCAGAAACAGATCGAGCAGGCCGTGGTGCGGCTGGAGCACAAGCTGGGCCGCGCCCCGCACGAATCCGAGATCGCCGCCGAGCTGAACATGCCGCTGGCCGAATACCAGTCGCTGCTGGGCCGCGTGCGCGGCACCCAGCTGCTGTACCTGGAGGACATGGGCGGCGAGGGCCGCGACGACGAGGAGGCCTTCCTCGAACGCCATGTGGCCGACAACGAGGCCGACCCCATGAGCGTGCTCAAGGACCAGCGCCTGCGCAGCGCGCTGGTCGCGGCCATCGAGTCGCTGCCCGAGCGCGAGCGCTACATCATGGGCATGTACTACGAGCACGACATGAACCTCAAGGAGATCGCGGCCGTGCTCAGCATCACCGAATCACGGGTGTGCCAGCTGCACAGCCAGGCCGTGGCGCGGCTGCGCGCCAAGATGCGCGGGCACTGACGACGCGAGCGCCTGAAGAGCGCCGCGTGGCCTCTCAGCCAGCGTGCTGAGATCCGGCAGCTTCCTCGGATCGCGCGCGCGCCAACGCTGGCGCGCGCTTGGCCAACCAGACGCCGTGCCGCACCGGCCAGCGCCGGAACTGCGGATCGGCCCCCAGGGCCTGGGCCGCGTGGTGGGCCCAGTACGGGTCCCACAGCGCCTCGCGGCCGAGCGCGACCAGGTCGGCCTGGCCGTCGCGCAGCACCGCCTCCGCCTGCTGTGCGTCCACGATCATGCCCACGGCCTGCGTCCTCACACCGGCAGCCTCGCGGATGCGTGCGGCGAAGGGCACCTGGAAGCCCAGCCCACGCGGCACGGGCAGCGCCTTCGTCTCTTCGGTGAGGCCACCCGAGGAGCAGTCGATCACGTCCACGCCACGCTCGGCCAGGGCGCGGGCGAGCAGGACCGAGTCCTCCAGCCCCCAGCCACCCACGCTGCCATCGACCGCCGACAGGCGGCAGAACAGCGGCTTGGCGGCGGGCCACACGGCGCGCACCCGCGCGGCGATGTCCAGGGCCAGCTTCATGCGCCCCTGCAGGCCGCCGCCCCAGGCGTCCTGCCGCTGGTTGGCGTGGGGCGAGAGGAAGGCGGCGACCAGGTAGCCATGGCCGAAGTGCAGTTCCACCACGTCGAAGCCCGCGCGGTCGGCGCGCACGGCGGCCTGCACGAAGGCCTCGACCACCGCCTCGATCTGTGCCTCGTCCATGGCCTCGGGCGCCGACCAGCCCGGTCCCGCCGGCAAGGCGCTCGGGCCCAGACGGGTCCAGGGCAGACGGTCGGCCTGCATCTGCGCATCGCCGAGCGCGGCGCCACCCTCCCACAGCGGCTGGCTGCCGGCCTTGCGGCCGGCATGGGCCAGCTGCACGCCGATGGCTGCGCCGTTGTCGTGCACGAAATCCACCACGGCCTGGAGGGGCGCGATCTGGCTGTCGGACCACAGCCCCAGGTCGGCCGTGCCGATGCGCCCGCGCGGGTCCACCGCCGTGCTCTCGGTCAGGATGAGGCCGGCACCGCCCAGCGCGAACTTGCCCAGGTGCACCAGATGCCAGGCCCCGGCCTGCCCGTCCTGGGCGGCGTGCTGGCACATGGGCGAGATCACCACCCGGTTGGCCAGGGTGAGGCCGCGCAGCTGGAGGGGCTGAAAGAGCCGAGGCCCCGACGCGTCCGGCGTCCCGGCACCAGCGTCCATGGTGGCGCCGGTCAACCTTCCAGCGCCTTCCACATCTCGAGGTCGCGCTCGGCGGTCCAGATGCGCGGGTCGGCGTACTGCGTGGCCTCGTCGTAGCAGCGGGTCACGTCGAAGGGCATGCAGTGGTCGAAGATCACCCAGTGCCCGTACTTGGGCTTGAGCGCGGCATAGGTGGCGCGGTAGACGGCATTCAGGTCCTGCCCCGCCGCCACGCCGGCCTGCACGCTGGCGTACACGTCGGCGATGAACTGCCGCGTCTCGGCCAGGCCCTGGGCCACTTCCTGCGGCGTGGTGAGCGCGGCGCCACGGCCCGGCACCAGCACCTGGGGCTTCAGTGCCTCCACGCGGCGCAGGGTCTCGGGCCAGTCCTTGAAATAGGCGTCGCCCGCATAGGGCGTGGCGCCGAACTCGACCAGGTCGCCCGACAGCAGCGCCCCCTCGCTCGGCAGCCAGGCGACGGTGTCGCCCTTGGTGTGGCCGCGGCCCAGCTGCAGCAGTTGCACCTCCAGCTTGCCCAGCCACAGGGTCATGCGGCCGGTGAAGGTCATCGTGGGCCAGGTCAGGCCGGGCGGCACGGTCTCGACGTTGCTGAACAGGCGAGGGAAGCGGCCGATCTCGCTGGCCTTGTCGGCCTCGCCGCGTTCGACGATGAGGTCGTAGGTGTCCTGGCTGGCGATGATCTGCTCGGCCCCGTAGGCACTGGCGCCCAGCACACGCACCGCGTGGTAGTGGGTGAGCAGCACGTAGCGGATGGGCTTGTCGGTGACCTCGCGGATGCGACGGATCACGTCCTGCGCCATCGCGGGCGTGGCCTGGGTGTCGGCCACCAGCACGGCGTCGTCGCCGATGATCACGCCGGTGTTGGGGTCGCCCTCGGCGGTGTAGGCCCAGGCATGTTCGGAGATCTGGGTGAAGCTGATCTTCTTTTCTTCCAGGTCGGCCTGGCTGGCGAATGTCTTGGTGGCGGTCATGGGGGTCCTTGGATGAAGGGGAATGGGACGGGGCGGAAGGTCAGTGCGCGCCCAGGTAGGCGGCCCGCACCTTGGCGTCGCCCAGCAGCGCGCGGCCAGCGCCTTCGAGCGTGATGCGGCCGGTTTCCAGCACGTAGGCGCGGTCAGCCACGCCCAGCGCCTGCCGCGCCATCTGCTCGACCAGCAGGATGGTCAGGCCCGAGCGGCGCAGTTGCCGGATGGCCTCGAAGATGTCCTTGATGATCAGCGGCGCCAGGCCGAGCGAGGGCTCGTCCAGCAGCAGCAGGCGCGGCTCGCTCATCAGTGCGCGGGAGATGGCCAGCATCTGCTGCTCGCCGCCGGACAGCGTGCCCGACAGCTGGTGCTGCCGCTCGGCCAGCCGCGGAAAGCGCTGGAACTCGCGGGCGATGGCAGCCTCGACGGACACCGGGTCCTTGCGACGGCCATAGGCGCCCAGCATCAGGTTCTCGCGCACCGTCTGGTCGGCGAACACGCCCCGGCCTTCGGGCGACATGGCCACGCCCATGGCCACGCGCCGGTGCGGCGGCACGCGGGCCAGGTCCTCGCCGTCGAGCAGGATTCGACCGCCGGCCACAGGCTCCAGGCCGCAGATGCTCTTGAGCAGCGTGCTCTTGCCCGCGCCGTTGGCACCGATGATGGCCACGACCTCGCCGGCGCGTACCTCCATGCTGACGCCCTTGACGGCCTCGATGGCGCCGTAGGACACCTGGACGGATTCGATCTTCAACATGGCGGGCTCCTCAGGCGGCGCAGCGTTCCGGCGCGGGGACGGGCTCCGGCTGCGCCTCGGGTTCCGGTTCATCGGTGCCGAGGTAGGCCTCGCGCGGGCCGCGTCGAAATGGGTGGTCGCCTCGTGCTGCAGGTAGGTCCGTGCGGCGCCGGGCGGTTCGTGGATGCCCTGCTCCGTGGCCAGCCGGGTGCCGGGAATCCACAGCCAGCCTCCCGACCGTGCCGTGGTGCCGCCATACAGCGGGGCCTTGTCCACCACCAGCACCTTGAGCCCCTGGTGCGCCGCCGTCACTGCGGCGGACATGCCGGACGCACCGGTGCCGACCACCAGTACGTCGTAGATCTCTTGTCCTTCAGTCATTCGCCATGTCTCCTCGGCCCACACGGTTCAGGAGGAACGTGTTGCCGTGTCGTTAGTATTTAGCTAACGCATCTTTCTCAATCTAATCGTTTACCCTGGGAGAATGGGTTTGATAAGATCGAAGCGTTAGGAGACATCCATGGGCCTTTCGGACAACGACCCGGGCGAATCGAACGCGGAAAAGGAACGGCGAGGCATCCAGTCGGTGGAGGCCGGCGGCCAGCTGTTGCTGGCGCTGGGCGCACATGGCCGGCCCATGCCGCTGCGCGAACTGGCCAAGGCGGCCGACATGGCGCCGGGCAAGGCGCACCCCTACCTCGTGAGCTTCTCCAAGCTGGGGCTGGTGACGCAGGAGGCCTCCACCGGCCATTACTGGCTGGGGCCCACGGCCATGCAGCTGGGCCTGGTGACGCTGCGCATGCTCAATCCGGTGCGCGAGGCGGTGCCCTTCGCCGAAGACCTGGCCCGCGAGACGGGGCACAGCGTGGCGCTGTCGGTATGGGGCAACCAGGGGCCCACCATCGTTTTCCTGTTCGACGCCATCTACCCGCTGCACACCAACATCCGCACCGGCACGGTGATGTCGCTGGCCTCCACGGCCACCGGCCGGCTGTTCGCGGCCTACCTGCCGGCGCGGCTGATCGAGGAATCGCTGCTGGAGGATGCGCGCCGCCTGGGCCCGGACATCGCCCAGCCCGCCGAACCCGACAACCTGCAGGCCCTGCTGCAGGAGGTGCGCGAGCACGGCGTCTCCCGCGCCGTCAACAACCCCACGCCGGGGGTGTGCTCTTTCGCGGCGCCGGTGTTCGACTATTCGGGCAACATCGTCCTGGGCATCACGCTGATGGGGCGCTCGCGCTCCTTCGACACCGACTGGAACGGCACCCAGGCCAAGGCTGCCAAGGCCTGCGGGGCCGCGGTGTCACGGCGGCTGGGCCACCAGTCGCTGCGGCCGACCTGAACCGGACGCCCATGAAAAAGCCCCGCGCCATCCGGCCGGGGCTTTTTCATGGGGCGCGCCGGACGGGCGCGCGGACCGGCTCAGTGCATGCCGGCCGAGGCACCGCGCGCCGCGGCGCCGAACATGGCGCGCTGGCCCAGGCCGGCGCCGTAGGTGGGCATGTCCTGTGTGCCCAGCAGGGCCGACAGGCTGCGCTCCACGGCGGCGGCGCGGCGGGCGATGCCGGCACGCATCACGCGCAGCCGCTGGGCGACGCCTTCGATGCGGTCGCGGAAGTCGGCGTCGAACACCTCGGCCGACAGCGCCGACTCCAGCACGTTGCTGAAACCGCTGGCAACCTGGCGCATGCCGTTGCAGGCGGCCTCCAGCGCCGGGGCGTCGCCTTCGAGCAGGCGGGCATCCACGGCGTCGAGCTGGCGCTCGACTTCCTGCAACAGCTCTTCGGTGGACTCGCGGGTGTCGATCATCAGGGGGGCATGCATGGCGTTCAACCTCTTGTGCGGCTCAGCATTTCCTGAGCGTTGGCGAGCATCTTGTCGGCCACGGCGCCGGCATCGACGGTGAAAGTGCCGTTGGCGATGGCTTCGCGCATCGAGGCGACCTTGGCCTCGTCGATGCCCGAGCCCGAACCGGTGCGGCCGAGCGACTGCACCGTGGACGACACGTCGACCGACACCCCGGCCTCGGCCCGGGCGCCACCCGACTCCGCCGCGGTGGTGGCGGCGCGGTCCGACCGCACCGCACCGGTGGCGATCAGGCCGACTTCATTGCTTGCACCGACTTTCATGACTGGACTCCATGCGCCCTTGGAAGGGCATCGTCACTGTTTTTCGGCGGCCTCCCGGGGAACTTGAGGACTTTTTTTCGACTTTCTTCGATCGCCCGCGTCCGCAGATGTCCACGACGCGCGCGTTCGTGAAGCGCATTCCTAGAGCGCCATGCGCACCGTCCCGGCGTCGACCACCTGTCCGGTGGCGATGCGTCCGTTGGGCATGCGCACGCGCACCGCCTCGCCCACCCCGCCCGCACTGAGGGCCTGGCCCTCGGTGCTGACCTCGAAGCCGCGCCCACCCGCCAGGATGCGGACCGAGGCGCCCGCCTGCAGCACCTGCTGCGTGCGCACCATGGCCTGGCGGATCGGCTGGCCGGCCGCCAGCGCCCGGGTGGCGACGCGCCCCACCCACTGGGCCGGATCGGCCACCACCGGCGACGCATCCGCGGCCCAGTCGGCCTCGGCCTGCACGGCGTCGCCCGCCTGCAGCACCGCCCCCGGCGCCACGCCGTCGCGCAGCACCCAGGCCGGGCCGATGGCCTTGACCGTCACGGGCAGGAAGACGTTCCAGCGCACGGCGCCGTCCACGCAGCGCAGGCCGAGCCGGCTGCGGCCCCACAGGCGCTGGCCGGGTGGCAGGTAGGGCTCGACGCTGGCGCAGGGCGCCAGGCGCAGCCGGCTGTCCAGCGTGCCAACGCTCACCTCCATGCGCAGGGGCGCCATGTCGGTGCCGGCGGCGCCGCGGCCCTGGGCCACGGCATCGTCCACCCAGTGCTGGGCGGCGGCCACGAAATCGGCGCCCATCTCGCCGCCGATGCCCGGCAGCGTACCGGCGCCGCCGGGGGTCTGGGCGAGCGCCGGAGCCAGGGCGGCCAGGGCGAGACCCAGGGCGGCGGCCAGGTTCTTCAGGAAGCAGCGGTGCGAGCGGGACATGGCAGGACGGCGGCAAGGGTCGGCCGGGGCCGGGGGCAAGAAAGGCGCCGACCGGGTGCACGGGCACCGGCGGCATGGCGCCATGGCTAGGCGCGCAGGCCGGCCATTGGCGGGATGCGATGCACTGTAGACAGGGGCCCGCCGTGCCAAAGCCGGAAACAGCCCGGAAAAGCCGCCTTTGTTCCCGCCATTCGCCCCGGGGCCTCCCGCCCACAATTTCCGCACGGTGGCGTCCGTCCCTTCACGGGGTGGCACACCGCCCTCCTCCCTTCGCCACACCAAGGATCACGCATGCTGGACAAGCTGACGCAGTCGATGGACTTCCAGGGCCAGGCACTGATGCTGCGCGCCGAGCGCCAGCGCGTGATCGCCGGGAACATCGCCAATGCCGACACGCCCGGCTACGCCGCGCGCGAGCTGGACTTTGCCGCCGCGCTGTCCGAGGCCACCGCCGGCGACCGCAGCGGCGCCGCGGGCAGCCCGGCGCAGGCGACCGCGGCCGACGATGGCCGCAGCGACGGCCGGCACTTCCGGCTGGCGCCGCGCACCAGCGATGCCGGCGGCAGCCTGGCCTACACCGCCCAGGTGCAGCCCGCCATGGACGGCAACAGCGTGGACTTGGACCGCGAGCGCGCCGCCTTCGCCGACAACGCCGTGCGCTACGAGGCCACGCTGCGCTTCCTCAATGGCCAGGGCAAGACGCTTCTGTCCGCCATCCAGGGGCAATGACATGGAACACCCCCAATCTGCGCGCTTCGCGCTCCGCCGACCCCCTCGAAGGGGCGCGCCCGGCGGCCCGGCAAAGCCGGTTCCGCGGGCGCTCTGGCATGGCCTGCTCCGCGGCCGCTCGATCCACCCGACAGACCACGAAAGATAGGGCGCGGCCGCCATGTCCATGTTCTCCATCTTCGGCATCTCCGGCAGCGCGGTGAGCGCGCAGTCGCAGCGCCTGAACGTCGTGGCCAGCAACCTGGCCAATGCGGACGCCACGGCCGGGCCGGACGGCAAGGCCTACAAGGCGCGGCAGGTGGTCTTCCAGACCGTGGACCTGGGCGATGCCGGCGCCGAGGGCGACCCCACGACCGCGGGCAAGAGCTATTCGGCCGGCGTGCGCGTCGACGTCGTCACCGAACGGCAGGACCCGGGCCGGCGCGTGCACGAGCCCGGCAACCCGCTGGCCGACGCCGACGGCTATGTCACCTATTCCAACGTCAACGCGGTGGAGGAGATGGTCAACATGATCTCGGCCTCGCGCTCCTACCAGAACAACGTCGAAGTGATGAACACGGCCAAGAGCCTGCTGCTCAAGACGCTGCAACTGGGCCAGTGACCCGCATCCCCGACATCGCCACCGCCGCAGGAACCTCCGCATGAGCACCGTCACCGGCACCACCGCCAGCAACAGCACCACCGGCAGCACGGGCGGCGCCTCGTCGCTCGCCTCCACCTCGGCCGCGGACCTGCAGGACCGCTTCCTGAAGCTGCTGGTCGCCCAGCTGAGCAACCAGGACCCGATGAACCCGATGGACAACGCACAGCTGACCTCGCAGATCGCGCAGATCAACACCGTCACCGGCATCGAGAAGCTCAACAGCACCGTCAGCGGCCTGGCCACCCAGGCCTCGACCACGCAGACCCTGCAGGCCGCCGCCGTGGTGGGCAAGAACGTGCTCACCGAAGGCAAGACGCTGGCCTACAGCAGCGACGGCAAGACGGCCATGGGCGCCGTCGTGCTGGACGCGGCCGCCACCGAGGTCACGGTCAAGGTCACCAACGCCGCCGGCCAGGTGATCGATACCAAGTCGCTGGGCGCGCTGCCGGCCGGCGAGCACGACATCACGCTCGACGCCTCGGGCTATCCCAGCGACCAGGAGCTGAGCTTCAGCGTCACCGCCACCAACAAGGGCGATGCCGTGGGCAGCACCACGCTGATGTACGACAGCGTGACCTCGGTGAGCACCACCAGCGACGGGCTGACGCTCAACCTCAGCCGCAACGGCAGCAAGCCGTATTCCGCCATCTACTCGATTCTCTGACCCAGGAGCCTTCCATGAGCTTTCAGCAGGCCATCGCCGGACTCAACGCCGCCAGCCGCAGCCTCGACGTGATCGGGCACAACATCGCCAATGCCGGCACCACCGGCATGAAGTCCTCCCGGGTCGAGTTCGCCGAGGTGTATGCGGCCGCCGCGGCCGGCACCAACAGCGTGACCGGCGGCATGGGCGTGATGGTGGGCAACGTGTCCCAGCAGTTCACGCAGGGCAACATCAACGCCACCAACAACGCGCTCGACCTGGCCATCAACGGCAACGGCTTCTTCGAGGTGACGATGCCCGACGGCAGCGCCGCCTACACCCGCGCGGGCAACTTCAAGAAGGACGCCTCCGGCACCATCGTGACGGCCACCGGCGCCAAGCTGATGGGCTATCCGACGGATGCCAAGGGCAACCGCACCAGCTCCACCCTCCAGACGCTGGTGGTGCCCACCGGCACCGTGCCGGCCAAGCGCACCTCGGCCGTCAGCGCCGACATCACGCTGGACGCATCGGCCGCCGTGTCCACCAGCACCGCCGACCTGTCCAAGTACAGCACCTCGATGACCGCCTACGACGCCCAGGGCCTCAAGGTGGAGGTGGGCATGTATTTCCAGAAGACGGCGAACAACACCTGGAACGTCTACACCAGCGTCAACGGCAGCACGCCGTCGGCCTCCACCCCCTTCCAGATCGGCTTCGACGCCTCGGGCAACCTGACCAGCGGCGGCACGCAAACGCTCACGCTGTCGTCGCCCAACGATCCCACGCAGACCTTCACCGCCTCGCTGGACCTGAGCAAGCTCAAGCAGGTCAGCTCCAGCTTCACGGTCAACGACCTGACGCAGGACGGCTACACCGCCGGCCAGCTCACCAGCCTGACCATCGACGACACCGGCACGCTGATGGCGACCTATTCCAACAACCAGACGCAGGCGGCCGGCCAGGTCGCACTGGCGGACTTCCGCAATCCGCAGGGCCTGGGCATCACCGATTCCGGCTACTGGTTCGAGACCACCGCCTCGGGTCAGCCGCTGCTGGGCGCGCCGGGCGAAGGCGTGTTCGGCTCGATCCAGAGCAAGGCGCTGGAAGACTCCAACGTCGACCTGACCGCCGCGCTGGTCGACATGATGACCACGCAGCGCGCCTACCAGGCCAATGCCCAGACGATCAAGACGCAGGACCAGGTCCTGCAGACGCTGGTCAACCTCCGCTGATCGACGGACGGGCTGAGCACGCATGGACCGCCTGATCTACACCGCGATGACCGGCGCCAGCGCCGCGGCGCAGCGCCAGTCCGTGCTCGCGAACAACCTGGCCAATGCCTCGACGCCGGGCTTTCGCGCCGAACTGGCCAACTTCCGCGCGGTGCCGCTGCGCGGCGACGGCGCCACCACGCGCGTGTTCGCCATGGAGACCACCACCGGCTACGACAGCCGCCCCGGCGCGCTGCAGCGCACCGGCCGCGACCTGGATATGACGGCCCAGGGCAACGCCTGGTTCGCCGTGCAGGGCCTGGACGGCACTGAGGCCTACACCCGCAGCGGTGCCTTCCAGATCTCGCCCGAAGGCGCGCTGACCACGAGCAGCGGGCTGCTGGTGCTCTCGGACGGTGGCTCGCCCATCGACGTGCCGGCCGGCGCCAACCTCACCGTAGGCGCCGACGGCACGATCAGCGCGCAGCAGACCGGCCAGCCGGCCGCGGTGCTGGGCCGCATCAAGCTCGCCACGTCCGAGACGCCGCTCACCCGCGGCACCGACGGCCTGTTCCGCCCCGGCGAGGGCGATGTGCTGCCCGCCGATGCCAATGCGCGCCTGGAGACCGGCGCGCTCGAAGGCTCGAACGTGAACCCGGTCGAGACCATGGTCGGCATGATCGCCGCCGCCCGCCAGTTCGAGCAACAGATGCGCCTGCTGCAGACCACCGAAACCGCCGACAAGTCCGCCGCCCAGCTGCTGAGCGTGCAGGGCTGATTCCACTTCACACCGCAGGCACACCGCCATGATCAATTCGCTCTGGATCTCGAAGACCGGCATGGAGGCCCAGCAGACCCAGCTGGACGTCATCTCCCACAACCTGGCCAACGTCTCGACCACCGGCTACAAGCGCGCCAACGCGGTGTTCCAGGACCTGATGTACCAGAACCTGCGTCAGGTGGGCGCCAATGCCAACGAGCAGACGCAGCTGCCCACCGGCCTGCAGCTGGGCCTGGGCGTGCGCACCATCGCCACCAGCCGCTCCTTCACTCAGGGCAGCCTGCAGTCCACCACCAACCAGCTGGACATGGCGATCAAGGGCAACGGCTTCTTCCAGGTGACCATGCCCGACGGCAGCACCGGCTACACGCGCGACGGCTCGTTCCAGGTGGATGCGCAGGGCCGCATCGTGACCTCCTCGGGCCTGCCGATCGCCAACGGCATCACCGTGCCGACCACCGCCACCAGCGTGAGCGTGGCCACGGACGGCACCGTCACGGCAACGCTGCCCAACAACGCGACGCCGCAGAACATCGGCACCATCGCGCTGGTCAACTTCATCAACCCGGCCGGACTGGAGCCGCGTGGCGACAACCTCTTCGCCGAGACGGCGGCCTCGGGCCAGCCCAATGGCGGCACCGCGGGCACCAATGGCCTGGGCACGGTGGTGCAGGGCATGCTGGAGACCTCGAACGTCAACGTGGTCACCGAGCTGGTGTCGATGATCCAGACGCAGCGGGCCTACGAGATGAACTCGAAGGCGATCCAGACCAGCGACCAGATGCTGCAGAAATTAGGACAGCTCTGATGCACCGCCTGCTTGCCCTGATCGCCGCAGCGCTGGCCGTCGCCACACTGGTGGGCTGCTCGACCCTGGCCAACACGCCGCAGGTGGACATCCCCGACACGCGCCCGCAGATCACCTATCCCACGCAGTTGCAGACACCCCGCGCGGCCACGGGCAGCCTGTACCACAACGCGAGCTACCGGCCGCTGTTCGAGGACCGGCGCGCACGCATGGCCGGCGACACGGTCACCATCAACATCGTGGAGACGCTGACCGCCAGCCAGAAGTCCACGTCGACGGTGAACAAGAAGGACAGCCTGAGCGCGGGCGTCACCGCCCTGCCCTTCATCAGCGCCAACTCCTTCACCCGCGCCAGCGCGGCCGGCAACTCCGCCACCGACTTCTCCGGCAAGGGCGGCACCGAGGCCGCCAACACCTTCTACGGAACCATCACCTCGACGGTGGTGGACGTGCTGCCCAACGGCCATCTGGTGGTGGTGGGCGAAAAGCAGATCGGCGTGAACCAGAACGTGGACGTGCTGCGCTTCTCGGGCACGGTGGACCCGCGCGCCATCGGCCCGGGCAGCGTCGTCAACTCGACGCAGGTGGCCAATGTGCGCATCGAGTCGCGCGGCCGCGGCGCCCAGGGCGAGGCCCAGGTCATGCCCTGGCTCAGCCGCTTCTTCATGAACGTGATGCCCTTCTAGCGGCAGCCGCGACGCACGACAGGATCGAGGGGAAATGAACAACACGACAAAGACCATCCACCGCCTGCTGGCGGGTGCCGCACTGGGCCTGGCCCTGCTGGCGCCGGCGCAGGCGGTGCGCATCAAGGAAGTGGCCGCCGTGCAGGGCGTGCGCAGCAACCAGCTGACCGGCTACGGCCTGGTGGTGGGCCTGGATGGCACCGGCGACCAGACCACGCAGATGCCCTTCACCACGCAGAGCGTGGCCAACTACCTGCAGCAGTTGGGCATCACGCTGCCCGACAACCGGGCCAGCCAGCTGCAGCTCAAGAACGTGGCGGCCGTGATCGTCACGGCCCAGCTGCCGGCCTTCGCGCAGCCGGGCCAGGCGGTGGACGTGACGGTCGCCTCCATGGGCAATGCCCGCTCGCTCAAGGGCGGCATGCTGGTGGCCACGCCGCTGCGCGGTGCCGACGGCGAGATCTACGCCATCGCCCAGGGCAACGTGGTGGTGGGTGGCGCCGGTGCCGCGGCCGCCGGCAGCAAGGTGCAGATCAACCACCTGAGCGCCGGCCGCGTGCCCGAGGGCGCGCAGGTGGAACGGGCCGTGCCCACGCCCCTGCTCGATGGCGACACCATCAACCTGGGCCTGAACGCGGCCGACTTCCAGACCGCCAGCCGCGTGGCCGAGGCCATCAACCGCCGCATGGGCAGCGGCATGGCCCGCGCCATGGACGGCCGCACGGTGCAGGTGCGTGCGCCCGGCGACTCGGATGCACGCGTGAGCTTCATCGCCCAGCTCGAAGAGTTGACGCTGGAGCAGGCCGCGCCCGCGGCCAAGGTGGTGATCAACGCGCGCACGGGCTCCATCGTGCTGAACCAGGCGGTGACGCTCAACCCCTGCGCCATCGCCCATGGCAACCTGTCGGTGACCATCAGCTCGCAGCCGGTGGTGAGCCAGCCGGCGCCGCTGTCGGGCGGCCAGACGGTGGTGGCCCAGCAGGCCGCCATCCAGATCAAGCAGGAGCCGGGCATCCTCTACCAGGTGCCGGCCTCGCCGCAACTCGCCGACGTGGTGCGCGCGCTCAATGCACTGGGCGCCACGCCGCAGGACCTGCTGGCCATCCTGCAGGCCATCAAGGCCTCGGGCGCGCTCAATGCCGAGCTGGAAGTGATCTGACGCGGCCCGCATCGCCATGAGCATCGGCACCTCCACCTCCAACAGCCTGGCCGCCGACGCGCGCTCGCTGGACGCGTTGAAGTACGCCACGGGCAACGACCCGAAGGCGGTGCGCGAAGCCGCCAAGCAGTTCGAGTCCCTCTTCATGCGCGAGCTGATCAAGAGCATGCGCGAGGCGACCACCAAGTCGGGCCTGCTCGACAGCGACGGCGAGAAGCTGGGCACCGACCTGCTGGACCAGCAACTGTCGGTGCAGCTCTCGGGCCTGCCCGGCGGGCTGTCGGACGCCATCACGCGGCAGCTGACGCAGCAGATCCAGGGCAGGCAGGCCCCCTCCACGCTTTCGCTGGCCGCCATGGGCGGCATCGGCAAGGCGCCGGTGTCGACGACGGCCAGCCAGAGCGGCTTCGTGGCCCGCCACCAGGACGCAGCCGAACGCGTGGCGCAGGAGACCGGCATCCCTGCCGCCTTCATGATCGGCCAGGCCGGCCACGAGACGGGCTGGGGCCGCAGCGAGATCCGCACCGCCGACGGCAGCAGCGCCAACAACCTGTTCGGCATCAAGGCCACGGCCGGCTGGACGGGCAAGGTCGCCACCGTGACCACCACCGAGTACATCCACGGCGAGCCGCGCAAGGTGAAGGCGAAGTTCCGCGCCTACGACTCGCCCGAGGAATCCTTCCGCGACTATGCGCGCCTGATCGGCGAGAACCCGCGCTACGCGCAGGCCCGCGCCAACACCCATTCCGCCCAGGCCTATGCGGCGCAGCTGCAGAAGGCCGGCTATGCCACCGACCCGGCCTATGCCCGCAAGCTGGGCCGCGCCATCCAGGCGACGCAGGCCCTTCAGCAGCGGCTGCAGACCACATGAGCTCCCTCCTCAACATCGGCCTGTCCGCGCTGCAGGCCAACCAGGCGGCGCTGACCACCACCGGCAACAACGTGGCCAACGCGGGCAGCGTGGGCTACTCGCGCCAGTCGGTGGTG
This sequence comes from Pseudacidovorax sp., assembly GCF_017991995.1. Taxonomy (GTDB): domain Bacteria; phylum Pseudomonadota; class Gammaproteobacteria; order Burkholderiales; family Burkholderiaceae_C; genus Xenophilus. The sequence goes on from NZ_JAGOPN010000006.1 coordinate 193,280, forward strand.
CAGCAGCAGGCCATCACCACGCCCACCGGCAGCGGCTACCTGGGCAACGGCGTGCGCGTCGTCACGGTGGAGCGCGCGTACAGCAGCTACCTCACGCAGCAGGCCAACCAGACGGCCGCCGTGTCGGCGGCGGATTCGGCCCGCTCGGGTCAGCTGGCCTCGCTCGAGTCGGTGTTCCAGACCGGCAGCGCCGGTCTGGGCTCGGCGATGAATTCGCTGCTCAATGCCTTCACCAACGTCGCAAGCGCCCCCACCGATTTGTCGGCACGCACGGTGGTGCTGACCCAGGCGGGCGCGCTGGCGTCGCGCTTCTCCAGCGCGCAGAGCCAGCTCGACGAGATGGGCCAGTCCACGCTGGAACAGCTGGGCACGGCGGCCGACACGGTCAACCGCCTGGCCGCCTCCATCGCCAAGATCAACGGCCAGATCCAGCGCGCCCGCGGCACCGGCCAGGAGCCCAACGACCTGCTCGACCAGCGCGATACGCTCATCACGCAGCTCAACGCCCAGGTGCAGACCAGTACCGTGCAGGCCGACGATGGCACGCTGTCGGTCTTCGTCGGCAACCAGGCGCTGGTGCTGGGCAGCAGCACCGGGCAGGTGTCGGTGGGCACGGCGGCCGACGGCAGCACCACGCTCGACATCGCGCGTGGCAGCGTGGTGGCCCACCTGGACGCGGACACCCTCGGCGGTGGCGCCGCAGCGGGCCAGTTGCGCTTCCTGAACGAGGACCTGCCCGACACGCGCAACCTGCTGGGCCGGCTGGCCCTGACCATGACCACCACCGTCAACGCCCAGCATTCGCTGGGCGTGGGCCTGAACGGGGAGACCGGCAACAAGCTCTTCGGCGACATCGGCGTGCCCGCTTCGACGCCGGCCGCCACCAACACCGGCAACGCGGTGTTCGCGGCGACTGTGAGCGACGTGTCGGCGCTCGTGCCCTCGTCCTATGCGCTGAGCGTGCAGCCCGATGGCAGCTACCAGGTGCGTCGCCTGTCGGACAACACGGTGAGCAGCTTCGCCAGCCTGCCCGCGCAGATCGACGGGCTGTCGCTCGATCTGCAGTCGGGCGCCGGCGCACCGGGCGACGTCTACCGCATCGAGCCCTTCGCGCAGGCCGCGGGCAAGGTGGCGGTGGCGCTGGGCTCGGCCAGCGCGGTGGCGGCCGGCAGCCCGGTGCAGGCCAGCACCGGCACCGCCAACGCGGGCAGCCTCGCCGTGTCGGGCGTGTATGCCAGCGCGCAGAACGCCAACCTCACCGCCACGGCCACGCTGACCTTCAACGCCGACGGCACCTACGACATCAGCGGCACAGGCACGGGCAACCTGAACAACCAGCCCTATACCGCGGGCGAGGCGATCCAGGTCAACGGCTGGTCACTGACGCTCACCGGGGTGCCCAAGGCGGGCGACACCGTGACCGTGCAGGCGGCCACCGCGTCGATGACGGCGCAGAACAGCGGCAACGCCAAGGCTCTGCAGGCACTGGCCGACCAGAAGGTGATCGACGGCTCCCCGCTGTCGGATGGCTACGCCGGACTGATCGCCCGCGTGGGCGTGCGGGCCCAGGGCGCCAAGTACGCCGCGCAGGTCTCCTCGGCCATCGCCACCAGCACCGAGACGGCGCGGGCCAACAGCACCGGCGTGAACCTGGACGAGGAAGCCACCAAGCTGCTGGCCTACCAGCAGGCCTACCAGGCCTCGGCACGGGTGATCCAGATCGCGCAGAACATCTTCGACTCGCTGCTGTCCAGCGTGCGCTGAGGGCAAGGGGCCACCGCATGACCATCCAACGCATTTCCACCCCCAACCTGCGCGAGACGGCCATCCAGCGCCTGGCCGAACGCCAGGCCCAACTGGCCGACCTGCAGGAGCAGGTCAACACCGGCAAGAAGATCAACCGCCTCAGCGACGACCCGCTGGCCGCGGCGCAGGCCGAGCGCGCCACCACCCGCGTGGCACGCGTCGAGACGCAGCAGCGCGCGCTGCAGGCCCAGACGGCCTCGATGACCAGCGTGGAGTCGACGCTCGGCGATTCGGTGACCGCCCTGCAGTCCTTCCGCTCGCTGCTGGTGCAGGCTGGCGGCGGCGCGCTCTCGGAGACCGACCGCCAGTCCATCGCCCAGCAGATGACGGCGCTGCGCGACCAGTTGCTGTCGTATGCCAACACCACCAATGCCGACGGCCTGCCGCTCTTCGGCGGCCTGGGCAGCACCGCCCGGCCCTTCACCGATGCCGGCGGCACGGTGAGCTACCAGGGCGTGTCGGGCCAGGCCGCCGCCTCGGACAGCAGCGTGCCCGGCGTGCTCGATGGCTTCGCGACCTGGATGGATGTGCCCACCGGCAACGGCGTGTTCGAGGTGAACCAGGCCACCGGCACGACCCAGGTGCACACCGACACCGGCCAGGTGCTGGACCCGGGCGCGCTCACCGGCCACGGGTACCAGGTGAAGTTCTCCGTCGCCACCGACGGCACGACCACCTACGACGTGCTCGACACCAACACCCAGCAGGCGGTGGTCTCCGGCGCCGCGTACAAAAGCGGCCAGGCGATCAGCTTCGGCGGCATGTCCTTCACGGCCAGCGGCACGCCGGCCAGTGGCGACACGCTGGAGGTCAAACCCTCAGGCAGCCAGAGCCTCTTCGCGGTCATGGACCAGGCCATCGCGGGTGTGCGCAGCGCGGCCAATGGCCAGGTCACGCAGGCCGTCTCGCGCGGGCTGGCGCAGGTGGATTCAGGCCTGGCCAAGCTGTCCGCCGCGCGCAGCCAGGCCGGCGAGTTGCTCAACCGGGCCGATACCATCGGCGACCGGCTGACCACCCGCAGCGACCAGCTCGAGAAGGTGCGTGCCGACGCCGAGGATGCCGACCCTGTCAAGGTTCTCTCGGATATCAGCAGCCAGCAGACGATGTACTCTGCCGCCCTGGGCACCTATGCCCAGATCCAGAAGCTCTCTCTCTTCAACTACCTGAGCTGAGGCCTGTCGCCAGGCTTCCTCCCTCTTCCGCATCGTGGCCCAATCCGTTCTCGGCAGTCTCACCCTTTGCTACCAGCTTCTTTGGAATCGCAGGCGCGACATGGCGGGGATACGGCTGCTGGCCTACGAGGACGGTGAACATGCCGACGGCGGCCATCTGCTGCGCAGCCTCACCGAGATGTGGATGGCCGAATCGCCCAAGCTGCTGGTGGCGCCGCGCTCGCCCCGGCTGCTGCACGGCGTGCTGGAGCAGGCCGATGGCGAGTCGCCGATGGTCGAGGTGCCGGTCGACTGGCTGGCCGACGAAGCCCTGGCCCTGGCCGCCACCGAGGCCCGCCGCCGCGGCGCCGCACTCATCGCCTCGGCCGGTCCCGGACCGCGGCGCACGGACTTCCCGGGCCGCAGCTCGCCCCGCGTGATGGAGCTGGAGGTCGACCATGCGGCCGCCGCCCTGCAGGCCGTGCTGCGCGCGCGCGAGGCCGATCCGCGCCATCCCGCGCAGCGGGCGGCGGCACAGGCGCAACTGGCCGCCAGCCCCATCGAGCCCGAGCAGATCGTGGTGGGTGCCGCCAGCATGGCGCTGGTCGAACATGCGCTGGACCAGCGCGCGGCCTGGGCCGTGGCCGGCTGGCCCATCGAGGACGTGCTCCACCGCAACAAGGGCCAGCCGCTGCCGCCCACGCGCCGCGGCGTGGTGCGCACCATGCAGGCGCTCGAATCCGAACAGTCGCTGGATCAGCTGGAGCTGCAGTTCGGCCAGGAGCCGGCACTGGCCTATCGCCTGCTGCTGCATCTCAACTCGGCGAGCCTGGGCCTGCGGCGCCGCATCACCTCGCTGCGCCACGGCGTGATGATGCTGGGCTACCGCACACTCGACGCCTGGCTGGCCGAGCAGTTGCCCCACACCAGCGACGACCGCAACCTGCAGCCCGCCAATGCCACCATGGTGCTGCGGGCGCACCTCACCTCGCAACTGATGGAAGCGGGCGTGGAAGAGGAGTTGCGGCGGGAGGTCTATCTGTGCGGGCTGTTCGCCCAGCTCGACCTGGTGATGGACGAGCCCATGCGCACGGCGGTCGGTCGGGTGGCGCTGCCCGAGCGACTGGTGGAGGCGGTGCTGCGCGGCACCGGGCCCTACGCCAGCGTGCTGCAGGTGGCCCAGGCCCTCGGCCAGGACAACCCGGCCGTGGTGCGCGCCACCCGCGCGCGCTTCGACATGGGTGCCGAGGAAATCAACCGCTCGCTGCTGCGCACGCTGGCGGTGGCGACGGTCTGAGCGTCGACGCGGATACGGGCACGCCCGGCCCGCAGCATGCCAACGGGCCCGCCAGGCCGCAGGGCCCGGCGAGCGGGGCGCCAGCTTACTTGAGCGCCTTGAAGCGCACCCGCTTGGGGGCAGCGCCCTCTTCGCCCAGGCGCTTCTTCTTGTCGGCCTCGTACTCCTGGTAGTTGCCGTCGAAGAACACCCACTGCGAGTCGCCTTCGGCGGCCAGGATGTGGGTGGCGATGCGGTCCAGGAACCAGCGGTCGTGGGAGATGACCAGCACGGTGCCGGCGTACTCCAGCAGGGCGTCTTCCAGCGCGCGCAGGGTTTCCACGTCCAGGTCGTTCGACGGTTCGTCCAGCAGCAGCACGTTGCCGCCCTGGATCAGCGTCTTGGCCAGGTGCAGGCGGCCGCGCTCACCGCCCGACAGGTTGCCGACCTTCTTCTGCTGGTCCTGGCCGTTGAAGTTGAAGCGGCCGGCGTAGGCCCGGCTGGCCATCTGGAACTTGCCGACGTTGATGATGTCGAGGCCGCCGGAGATGTCTTCCCACACGGTCGCCTCGTTGGCCAGCGCGTCGCGCGACTGGTCGACGAAGGCCATCTTGACGGTCTGGCCGATCACGACCTCGCCGCTGTCGGGCTGCTCGCGGCCGGCGATCAGCTTGAACAGCGTGGATTTACCCGCGCCGTTCGGGCCGATGATGCCGACGATGGCGCCGGCCGGGACGTTGAACGACAGGTTGTCGATCAGCACGCGGTCGCCGAAGCTCTTGCTCACACCCTTGAACTCGATGACCTGGCTGCCCAGGCGGTCGGCCACGGGAATGAAGATTTCCTGCGTCTCGTTGCGGCGCTGGTATTCGTAGTCGCTCAGTTCCTCGAAGCGCTGGATGCGGGCCTTGCTCTTGGCTTGGCGGCCCTTGGCGTTCTGGCGCACCCATTCCAGTTCCTTCTTCAGGGCCTTGGCGCGGGCCTCTTCGCCCTTCTGCTCGGCCTCCAGGCGGTTCTGCTTCTGCAGCAGCCACTCGGAGTAGTTGCCCTTGTAGGGAATGCCGCGACCGCGGTCCAGCTCAAGAATCCACTCGGCGGCGTTGTCGAGGAAGTAGCGATCGTGGGTGATGGCCACCACGGTGCCGGTGAAGCGCTGCAGGAAGATCTCCAGCCACTCGACGGATTCGGCGTCCAGGTGGTTGGTGGGTTCGTCGAGCAGCAGCATGTCGGGCTTGGACAGCAGCAGCTGGCACAGCGCCACGCGACGCTTCTCGCCGCCGGAGAGCATGCCCACCTTGGCGTCCCAGGCCGGCAGGCGCAGGGCGTCGGCGGCGATCTCGATCTGGTGCTCGCTGTCGGTGCCCGCGGCGGCGATCACGGCCTCCAGCTGGCCCTGCTCGGCGGCCAGGGCGTCGAAGTCGGCATCGGGCTCGGCGTAGGCGGCGTAGATCTCGTCGAGGCGCTTCTTGGCGTTGTTGACCTCGCTCATCGCCTCTTCGATGGCCTCGCGCACGGTGTGCTCGGGGTTGAGCTTGGGTTCCTGCTCGAGGTAGCCGATGGACAGGCCAGGCATCGGCAGGGCCTCGCCCTCGATCTCCTTGTCCACGCCGGCCATGATCTTCAGCAGCGAGGATTTGCCCGAGCCGTTGAGGCCGAGCACGCCGATCTTGGCGCCGGGAAAGAACGAGAGGGAGATGTCCTTCAAGATCTGCCGCTTGGGCGGCACGGTCTTGGAGACATGATTCATGGTGTAGACGTACTGGGCCATGGCTTCGTGTCGGTGCGGGGTGGGGGAACGCGCTCGGATGAAGAGGGGCCCGGTGCCGGGCGAGCGCGAAAACCATCGATTATCCCTCCTCGACGCGGCCGACGGGCGCGCCAGCGCTGAACTCATGCCACAATCGGGGCGTTGCCGGGCACAGTCACCCGCAACACGGCTCTTCGCCGGGGACGACGGATTCGCATCCTTCCAGGCTCCCGCCTTACCTCCCTTTCCACCTCGACTGGCCCGGTTCGCGCCCAAGCAGCGCCATCGCGGCGGGTGGACGCAAGAAGAACACCGCGCCGTGCATGGCGCCCGTAAGTAACTACCGAATGAACTTCGACGAACTGAAGCTGGCCCCCGCCATCCTCAAGGCCGTGCGCGAGCAAGGCTACGAAACCCCCACCCCCATCCAGGCCCAGGCCATCCCGGCCGTCCTCGAAGGCCATGACCTCCTCGCCGGCGCGCAGACCGGCACCGGCAAGACCGCCGCCTTCACCCTGCCCATGCTGCACCGCCTGTCCAAGGGCGAGGGCAAAACCAACAAGTTCGGCAAGGACGGCATCGCCGCCCTGGTGCTGACCCCCACGCGCGAACTCGCCGCCCAGGTCGAGGAATCCGTGCGTACCTACGGCAAGTACCTGCCGCTGAGCTCCACCGTCATCTTCGGCGGCGTGGGCATGAACCCCCAGATCGAGCGCATCAAGCGCGGCGTGGACATCCTGGTGGCCACGCCGGGCCGCCTGCTCGACCTGCAGCAGCAAGGCCACCTGGACCTGTCCACAGTCGAGATCCTGGTGCTCGACGAAGCCGACCGCATGCTCGACATGGGCTTCATCCACGACGTGAAGAAGGTGCTGGCCCTGGTGCCCAAGGACAAGCAGAGCCTGCTGTTCTCGGCCACCTTCAGCGACGACATCCGCGAGCTGGCCAACAGTCTGCTGCGCAATCCGCAGAGCATCCAGGTCACGCCGCGCAACACCACGGTGCAGCGCATCACGCAGGTGGTCCACCCGGTGGGCCGTGGCAAGAAGAAGCAGCTGCTGGCGCACATCATCCAGCAGCACGACTGGAGCCAGGTGCTGGTGTTCACGCGCACCAAGTTCGGCGCCAACCATGTGGCCGAGTTCCTCGAGAAGAACGGCATCACCGCCATGGCGCTGCACGGCAACAAGAGCCAGAGCGCCCGCACGCAGGCGCTGGCCGGCTTCAAGAGCGGCGAGATCCGCGCCCTGGTGGCCACCGACATCGCGGCCCGCGGCATCGACATCGACGACCTGCCGCACGTGGTGAACTACGAGATCCCCAACGTGCCCGAGGACTATGTCCACCGCATCGGCCGCACCGGCCGCGCGGGCAAGGAAGGCCAGGCCGTGAGCCTGGTCTGCCTGGACGAGGAAGGCTTCATGCAGGAGATCGAGCGCTTCACCAAGCAGCAGATCCCCTCTGAAACGCTCGAAGGCTTCGGCCCCGACGAAGGCGAGATCGCCGAGCCCATCGCCATGGGTCGCCAGACCCTGTGGGGCGGCGCCGGCAAGCCGCCGAGCCGCGAGGTGATGGCCGCCGCGGCACGTGCTGCGCGCCAGGAGATGATGACCCGCATCCGCGAGAACAAGGCGGGCCAGGGCGGCGAGCGCGGCGGCCAGAAGAAGGCCGGTGGCGGTCAGGGCCAGGGCGGCCGTGGCCAGCAACCCCAGCAGCAACGCGCCGGCGGCCAGCCCTCGGGTGGCGGCAATGGCGGTCCGCGCCCGCCGCGTCAGAACAACGGGCCCAAGCGTCACCATGGCGGCGCGGGCGGCCACGGCGGCGGCAACGCGCCGGCCCATGCCCTGTACGAGGACCGTCCGGAGCGCCAGCCCAAGCACTACGGCAACACGACCAGCCCCTCGCATGCCGACGTGGTCGCGCATCGCCGCGCCGAGGCCTATGGCGGACCGTCGGGCCAGCCCGATCCGCTGCGCACCAGCGTCGAGGCGACCTTCGGCCGTGGCCGTCGCAATGGCGGCGGCGGCGGTGGTGGTGGCAACGGCGGCGGCGGCGGTGGTGGTGGCAATCGCCGTCGTGGCGGCGGTGGCGGTGGCTACTCCGGCGGTGGCGGTGGCGGCTACTCCGGCGGCGGCAAGCGCTACTGAGCGAATCCTGCCTGCACAAGCGAAGAACGAAGCGGCCCATCGGGCCGCTTTTTCTTTGGCTGCTCGATTGACGCGGCCAAGCCGTTTGCATAGCATGATATGGAAATAGCCATGATGGAGACCGCATGATCGAGGACGTCGTCAAGGAGCTGGGCCATCTGACGCTCGGCACCCGCCTGAAGCGAACCGGCGAGTTGCTGCAGGCGCAGACGCAGGCCGTTCTCGCCAGCTACGGTTTCGAACAGCCGGCCGCGCACTTCCCGCTGCTGGCGGCGCTGGACCGGTTGGGCGCCCTGAGCGTCGGCGAGCTGAGCCAGGCCGTGGGCGTGAGCCAGCCCGTGGTCACCCGATCGCTCAAGGGGCTGGAGGACGAAGGCCTCGTGCAGTCGGAGACGGGCGACGAAGACCGCCGCGTGCGCCGCGTGACCTTGAGCCGCAAGGGCAGAAGCCTGGTGCAGCGTGCCCGGCGCGAAGCCTGGCCGGCCATCGAGTCCGCTGTCGCGCAGGCCTGCGCCCGAAGCCGGGGCGATCTGCTCTCGCAGCTCGCTGCACTTGAGGACGCGCTGGCCACCACCCCTCTGTTGCAGCGCATCCAGGAGGCCTGACCATGTCCGCACTCGACCGGCCCGTCTGGGCCAGCCTGCAGCATCAACCGCATTGGGCACTCGGGGGTGAGCGTGCACGACGCTTCGTGCCCGATCTCCACGGCTTTGCCGCCACGGCGGATGAAAGTGCGGCCAGCCTCGACGCACTCGTCGGCCTTCTCGGCCCCGCTGGCGACAGCGTGTATCTGCTGCAGGTGCCGGCCATCGCCGTTCCTCCGGGCCTTGAAGTCGTGAAAGCAGCCGCAGGCGTGCAGATGGTGGCCACACGCCGCCTCCACGCCGATGACAACGTGGTGGTGCTGGGCGATGCGGATGTTGACGAGATGCTGGCCCTGGCCCGGCTCACCGAGCCCGGCCCCTTCTTCGCCCGCACGCACACGCTGGGGCGTTTCATCGGCGTGCGCATCGGCGGCCGTCTGGCCGCAATGGCCGGCGAGCGCATGCGCTTTCCCGGGCATGTGGAGATCAGTGGCGTCTGCACGCATCCGGACTTCCGCGGACAGGGCCTGGCGCGCCGCCTGTCTGCCGCCGTGGCAGCCGACATCCAGCAGCGCGGCGACCTGCCCTTCCTGCACGCGTGGACGACGAACACCGCCGCGATCTCGCTGTACGAAGACCTCGGCTTCGTCGTGCGCACGCCGGTCCATGTCGCCGTGCTTCGGCGAAAGCCGTCCTGAGGCCTTCCACGCGGTCGAGACGATCGACCTCCGCACAGGAAGGCTTTCCCCGGCGACACGGGGCGCATCCTTAGGCCAGCCTTAAGCGGCCCACCACAAGACCGCGTCCGACTGGCATCGCCCGCGCCATCGGCCTAGAGTGGCTCCACGCTGCACACCGACACCGGCGGTCGTTCCTCCTCCGTGCCAGGCGCAACGCTTGCACAACCCAAGGAGAACACACCATGACCTGGACCCGCGAGCAGATCCACGTGACCACCGCCAGCTATCTCGGCTGGACGCTGGACGCCTTCGACTTCTTCCTGATGGTGTTCATCCTGAAGGACATCGCGGCCGAGTTCCACGCGCCGCTGCCTTCCGTGGCGCTCGCCATCACGCTCACGCTGGCCATGCGGCCGGTGGGCGCGCTGATCTTCGGGCGGCTGGCCGACCGTTTCGGGCGCCGGCCCACCATGATGGCCAACATCCTCTGCTATGCCGTGCTGGAGCTGCTGTCGGGCTTCTCGCCCAACCTGGCGACGCTGGTCGTGCTGCGGGCGCTGTTCGGCATCGCCATGGGCGGCGAATGGGGCGTGGGCTCGGCCCTCACCATGGAGACGGTGCCGGCGCGATCGCGCGGCTTCGTCTCCGGGTTGCTGCAGGCCGGCTATCCCACGGGCTTTCTGCTGGCGTCGCTCGTGTTCGGCCTGTTCTATTCACACATCGGCTGGCGCGGCATGTTCTTCGTCGGCATCCTGCCGGCGCTGCTGGTGATCTACGTGCGCTCGCATGTGCCCGAATCGCCCGCGTGGAAGCAGATGGCCAGCCAGCCCCGGCCCAGTCTGCTGGCCGGCCTGCGCCAGCAGTGGAAGCTCGCCCTCTACGCCGTGGTGCTGATGACGGCCTTCAACTTCTTCTCGCACGGCACGCAGGACCTGTACCCGACCTTCCTGCGCGTGCAGCATGGCTTCGACGCGCACACCGTGTCGATGGTGACCATCGTGCTCAACATCGGCGCCATCGTGGGTGGCCTGGCCTGCGGCACGCTCTCCGAGCGCATCGGCCGCCGGTGGACCATCTTCGGCGCCGCCCTCTTCGCGCTGCCCGTGCTGCCGCTGTGGGCCTATTCGCACTCGGCGGCCGCGCTGGCGGCGGGCGCCTTCCTCATGCAGCTGAGCGTGCAAGGCGCCTGGGGCGTGATCCCGGTGCACCTCAACGAGATCTCGCCACCCGCACTGCGGGCCACCTTCCCGGGCCTTGTCTACCAGCTGGGCAACCTGCTGGCTTCGGTCAACGCGACCATGCAAGCATCGCTCGCGACCTCACGCGGCAACGACTATGCGTTTGCGATGGCCGTGGTGGCCGGCACGGTCGCGGTGGTCATCGCGGGCCTGATCCTGTTCAGCCGCGAGCACCGCGGCGTGGACATGGGCGTGCAGGCGCCCCTCACTCCGGCCAGCGGCGGTGGCGTGCATCCCGCCCTCGCCCACCGCTGACGACTGCACGGTGGCTGGCGGTCAGCACTCGACCACATTCACCGCCAGACCGCCCAGCGAGGTTTCCTTGTAGGTGGACTTCATGTCCTCGCCGGTCTGCTTCATGGTGCGGATGACGGTGTCGAGCGACACGCAGTGCTGGCCGTCGCCGCACAGTGCCATGCGCGCCCCGTTGATGGCCTTGACCGCCCCCATGGCGTTGCGCTCCACGCAGGGGATCTGCACCCGGCCCCCCACCGGGTCGCAGGTGAGGCCCAGGTTGTGCTCCATGCCGATCTCGGCCGCGTTCTCCACCTGCTGGGGCGTGCCGCCCTGGACCGCTGCCAGTGCACCGGCGGCCATCGAGCAGGCGACGCCCACTTCGCCCTGGCAACCGACCTCCGCCCCGGAGATCGAGGCATTGGTCTTGTAGAGCATGCCGATGGCTGCCGCGGTGAGCAGGAAGTCGATGACGCCCTGCTCCGTCGCCCGCGGCACGAAGCGCCAGTAGTAGTGCAGCACGGCGGGCACGATGCCGGCCGCTCCGTTGGTGGGCGCCGTCACCACGCGGCCGCCTGCGGCGTTCTCTTCGTTGACGGCCATGGCGAAGGCATTGACCCAGTCGATGGCAGCGAGTGGATCCTGGTCGCCCTGCTCCTGCATGAGGCGCCGGTAGAGCTCCGGCGCCCGACGGCGCAGGCGCAGAGGTCCGGGCAGCGGCTGGCCGGCTGACTCGTGGCCGATGCCCAGGCCGCGGGCCACGCAGTCCTGCATCACGCGCCAGATGCGCAGCAGCCCCTTGCGCACCTCGGCCTCCGGCCGCCAGGCACATTCGTTGGCCATGACCAGGGCGGCGATGCTCTGCGACCGTGCCTGCCCCAGCAGTTGCTCCGCGCTGGCGAAGGGATGCGGCACGGGCGCCAGCGCGTCCGCACGCGGACCATCCGCCCCAGCCTCGACCACGAAGCCGCCGCCCACCGAAAAGTAGTGCGCATCGCGCAGCAGGCCGCCATGGGCGTCGAAGGCCGCCAGACGCAGGGCATTGGGATGCTCGGGCAGCGACCGCTCGCCCAGGAAGGCGATGTCCTGCAAGGCGTCGAAGCGGATCGGCTGCAGGCCGAGCACATGCAGCAGGCCCTCGCGCCGCACTGCGGCCAGACGTGGGGCGACCTGTTGCGGCTCGACCGAGTCGGGCGCCTCGCCCATCAGGCCGAGCATGACGCCGATGTCGGTGTCATGCCCTCGGCCGGTGGCACCGAGCGAGCCATAGAGATCGACCTGCAACTGCGCCAGCGCATTCAGCAGCCCGGCGGCCTGCAGTCCGCGCGCGAACAGAAGCGCCGCACGCATGGGCCCGACGGTGTGCGAGCTGGAGGGACCGATCCCGATCTTGAAGATGTCGAAGACGGAAAGCATCGGCCGATCATGCCGCGGGCAATTGCTGCCGCACCAGGGCAACCCAGTAGGCGGCGCCCAGCGGCAGGATGTTGTCGTTGAAATCGTAGTAAGGGTTGTGCACCGGCGGATCGTCGGCGCCCTCGCCCGCGCCGATGCCGATGTAGGCGCCGGGTCGCTTCTGCAGCATGAAGGCGAAGTCCTCCGAGCCCATGGCCGGCGCAATGTCCGTGTGCACCTGCCCCTCACCGACCAGGCTGGCTGCGGCGGCGATGGCCGCCTGCGTCTCGGCCGGCGTGTTGACCACGCCGGGATAGCCGCGCATGTACTTGAGCGACACCGTCGCGCCGTGCGTACGGGCCACGCCCTCGCAGATCTGGCGCATGGCGGCCTCGGTGCGGTCCTGCACGGCCGCGTCCAGCGTGCGCACGGTGCCGCGCAGCACGACCTCTTCGGGGATCACGTTCCACGTGTCGCCGCCATGGATCTGCGTGACGCTGACCACGGCCGACTGGGTGGCGGCGGTGCGGCGGCTCACGATGGTCTGCAATGCATTGATCAGCTGGGCCGCCACCACCACCGAGTCGATGCCGGTCTCGGGCATGGCGCCGTGGCTGCCCTTGCCGGTGACGACGATCTCGAAAGTGTCGAGAAAGGCCGTCATGGTGCCGCTGCGGATGGCGAAGTGCCCGCGCGGCAGTTGCGGAAAGTTGTGCATGCCGTAGACGGCGTCGGCCGGGAACTGGTCGAACAGCCCCTCCTCCACCATCACGCGGCCGCCGCCCTCGTTTTCCTCGCCGGGCTGGAAGACGAAGTGCACCGTCCCGCGGAAGGGCTTGTGCCGTGCCAGATGGGCCGCCGCGCCCAGCAGCATGGCGGTGTGGCCGTCATGGCCGCAAGCGTGCATCTTGCCGTTGCAGCGCGAGGCATGCGGCTGGCGGCCCAGCTCCTGCATGTTGAGTGCGTCCAGGTCGGCACGCAGCGCGATGCTGGGGCCATCGCCGTTACGGAGCGTGGCGACCACACCCGTCACGGCCAGGCCACGATGCACGGGCAGGCCCATCAGCGCCAAAGCCTGCGCCACCACGTTGGCGGTGCGGTGCTCCTCGAAGGCGGTCTCGGGATTGGCATGGATGTCGCGGCGCCAGGCGACCATGCTCTGGCGGATGTCGTCGGCGATCTCGGGATTTCGGTACATGGTGGGAGCGTGGGTCAGTGGAAGAGCTCGGCGATCAGCGTCGCGCCGAGGAAGGTGCCGGCCGTCGCCGTCAGCGACACCACCACGATGCGCCAGCCCAGCTGGCGGAACAGCGGCAGGTCCTTCGCAACCGAGAAGCCGGCCATGGCCAGCACGGGCGTGGTGAAGGCCAGGAAGTTGAGCTTGCCGGTCAGGGCCAGCACGGTGTCGGAAAAGGGAAAGAGTCCGGGCACGCCGATCACGGTGGCCAGCACCGACAGCGCGAGAACCATGGGCAACCGCGGCATCAGGCGCTTGAGCGCTTCGACGACGGCGACGATCAGCACCACCACCAGCATGCCCTCCAGCGAAGTCAGCAACGGCACTTTGTACGACAGCAGGTTGCCCACCATCACACCGCCGGTCATCACCACCCAGGCCAGTGCGGTGTCGCGCAGGCCAAGTGCGGCGTGGGCCGGCATGGCGGCTTGCGCGGGATCTGCCTGCGCTTCCACGGCCGGGCGGCGCCCGCGCGCCGTCGCACGACCGAGCAGCGGTTCGAGCCGCCCATAGAGCCAGGAACAGGCCGGCAGCGACAGGAAGAGCGTGAAGTAGAAGCCCACCACCGAGGTCAGCAAATTGGAGGCGGCGGCAATGGCGGTGAGCTGGGGCACCAGCTCGGCCGGTTGCTGCGCTGTGATCGCGCCCAGCGCCGCCGCCATCAGGCTGCCCGAACCCACGCCTGCCCCCATGGCCAGCGAGCGCGGATCGAAGATGTGCAGGCTGGCGATGAACCCCGCCAGCACCGCGATGAACACCGCGCCGAGCACGGTGCCGGTGACGTATTCGGCCAGCACACCGCGGCCCTCGGGCGAGGCCATGCCGTATTTCTCCCCGATGATGACCAGGTTGCCTTCGCGGCCCACCGAGAAGGTGGCGCCCACGGCTTCACGCTTGATGCCCAGCAGCAGCGCCAACGGCAATCCCAGCACGAGGGTGCCGAAGGCATGACCGAACTCCTGGAAGAGCAAGGCCCAGCCAGCCTGCCGCACCATCGGCAGCGCGGCACCCACGGTAAGGCCCAGCTTGACAACGAAGAGCAGCAGGCCCGCGTTGAGCAGTCCGCTCGCCAGCCCCTGCAGGCCGCGGTCCACACGCATCAGCCGGGGCAGTCGGGCCTGCGCGATGCCGAGTGCCGCGGCGATGAGCAGCGCCCACAGCATGGGCAGCAACACCACCTTGCCCGGTCCCAGCTTGAACTGTGCCGCACCGATCCACTCGGCCGCGGCCACGACGGCCAGGATGACGACCACCAGGCGCAGCTTGTCGCTCGCGGTGGATATGAAGACAGCGGCCGGCATGGCCGTGGAAGGTGGCATGGCTGGATTCATCGGCTTCGACGCCCTCGCCGGGGTCGGATATGGGTTGAAGAAAACACCGCTCCTCCAGCGGCGGCCGCCAGTCTCCGCACTTGCCGCCGTTGCATCAATGACCGGCGAATGGGATATTCGTTGCATGGAATGCAACACTTGGAAGGCGGTCGCCCGATGAATGCGATGGACGACCGCCTCGACGCCCGTCGCATGCGCTACTTCATGCAGGTGCTCGACAGCGGTTCGGTCCGCGGTGCGGCCGAGGTGCTGGGCATGGACCCGTCGGCCGTCAGCCGCGCCATCGGCGTGCTGGAGGAGGAATGCGGCGTCCGCCTGCTGGACCGTCGGGGCCGGGGCGTCGTGCCCACCGATGCGGGCGAGCTATTGGCCACCTACGTGCGCCGCCAGCACACCCAGAAGCAGCAACTGCTGGCGCAGCTCGACGACATCCAGAAGGTGGAGCGGGGCCACATCGACATCGTGGCCGGCGAAGGCTTCGTCGACTGGCTCATGCGCCACAGCCTGCAGCGCTTCATGGCGGCGCATCCGGGCATCACGGTGGACCTGTCGGTGGGCAGCACCGACGCCGTCGTGCGAGAGATCGTGGAGGAGCGGGCCCACATCGGCATGCTCTTCCAGCCGCCGCGCGACGAGCGGCTGCGCTCGCACCATTCGCACCCGGAGCCGATCCTCACGCTGGTGCTGCAGACGCATCCGCTCGCGCAACTCGGCCGGCCGCTGCGGCTGGCGGACCTGCTGCCCTACCGCGGCGCCACGCTGCATCGCGACTTCGGCGTTCGCCAGCACATCGAGGCCACCGAGATCAGCGAAGGCGTGCGGCTGCCCACGCAGCTGAGCACCACCTCCTTCCATGCGCTGGGCCAGTTCGTGATGGCGGGCCTGGGTTACGCGCTGTCGGCTCGCCTGCCCATGCCCGCGGCACCGGATGGCAGCCGCGTGGCGGCCTTGCCGATGCGCAATGCCCTGCTGTCGCAGGGGCGGGTGCATGTGGTGTCGCGCCACGGGCGTGTGCTGCCGCTGGCGGCGGCCCTTCTGCTGCGGATGATCCTGGAGGATTTCCCGCCCGCGTCAGCGCGTGCCGCGCCAGCGGTTGGTTGAAGGCAGTGGCGCACCCCGCGGTTGCAACCGTCTGCGCGCCACAATGCCCGCGGGCCGCCCGGCCTGCCTTCCTGCCCCCTCCTGCACCAAGCTTTTCAGATGACCCTCGACGCCCACACCGACTTCCACAGCCCCGCCGTGCGCCAGCTGCGCGAGGACCTCGCCCTGGCCCTGCGCGCCGCGGCGCACCACGGCCTGGGCGAAGGCGTCTGCAACCACTTCAGCGTGATGCTGCCCGGCGAGCCGGCGCGCTACCTCATCAACCCGCGCGGCCTGCACTGGAGCGAGGTCGGCCCGGACGACATCGTGATGATCGACGTGCACGGCCAGGTGCTGGCGGGCAGCCATCGCGTGGAGCCCACGGCCCTGTTCATCCACGGTGCCATCCATCGGCTGACCGGCCATGCGGTGGTCATGCATGTGCACGCACCCTATGCCACCGCCCTCACGCTCACGGCCGACCGCGCGCTCGACCCGACGCTGAGCCAGAACGCGATGCGCTACATGGACCGCATCGCCATCGATCCACACTACAACGGCCTGGCGCTGGACGATGCCGAAGGCGAGCGCATCGCGCGCACCATGGCCGCCGACCAGGGCAAGGACGTCGCCTTCCTGGCCAACCACGGCGTCATCGTGGCGGGCGCCACGGTGGCCCATGCCTACGACGACCTCTATTACCTGGAGCGCGCCTGCCTGCACCAGGTGCTGGCGCAGAGCACCGGCCGGCCCCTGGCGCCGGTGGCACCCGGGATCGCTGCGCGCGTCGCGGCCCAGGTGCAGGGCGAAAGGGAGCAGTCCGACCTGTTCTTCGAGGCGCTGCGGCGCATGCTGCCGGCGCCCGCGACCGTCACACCCTGACACGGCTGTCGCATTCGGCAGGCCTTCGTTTCACGAGGGCAGCCAAATGCTCACAACTTCTTTCCACGCTTCTCGGGCCGCTTACATGGCATTGACAAGCGGCGGCGACCATTGCTTCACCAACAACCGACAGGAAGCAAGGAGTCGTGATGAACAAGTTGACCATGGCCTTCTCGGCAGGTGCGCTGGCGCTGGCCGGACTCGCCGTCCCGGCCCTCGCGCAAGCCAGCGGCCCGAGCATCCAGGCGCAGGTGTACCTGGGAGGCCCGCCGCCGGCCCCCGCCTACGTGCCGGTGCCCGCACCGGTGTACTACCCGCCGCCGCCGCGCCATTACTACGGCCCGCCGCCGCGGTATTACGGTCCGCCGCCGCACCACTATCACCGCCCCCCGCACCACCGTCGCGGCTGGGGTGATGCCGACCGGGACGGCGTGCCCAACCGCTACGACCGCCGGCCGCACAACCCCTATCGTTACTGACCGGTCAACGGTCTGACCGAAGCGCCATCCCACCCAGGGTGGCGTTTTCACGTCCGGGCCAGCGTGGCCATCCCACCCGGCCGAACCAGGCGCCGCCAGCGATGCTCCAGGCGATAACCAGGCCGTAGACGACCAGGGCGGCCGCCTGCGCCGCGAACACCTGGGCCAGCGTGCCACCCGATGCGACCACGACCAGCCCGCCAACGCCCGCCACCAGCAGGCGCAGCAGGTTGCCCAGCACGGGCCACATCAACCGGCCCGCGCCCTGCGAGGCGAAATACAGCACCAGCCCGACCCCGAAGAAGCCGTAGAAGGGCCCCACGGCGCGCAGGTACGAGGTGCCCGCCTCCAGCATCGCCGCGTCTTGGCCGAACAGCCGCAGCCAGGCCAGCGGCCAGAGCGCAGCCGCCACGCCGATCACCGTCGTCATGCCGAAGGCCAGGGCGGCGCCGATGGCCGCCGCGCGCAGTGCACGCTCCGGGCGACCGGCGCCCATGCTCGTGCCCACCATCGCGACCAGCGGCGCGCCCAGGCCGAAGACCAGCGGCACCAGCAGGTACTCCAGTCGCGCACCGGTGCCATAGCCGGCGATGGCGCCCGCGCCCCAGTGGCCCGCCAGTCCGGTGGCGATGCCGATGCTGAGGTTGGTCGCTGCGGTCGATACCGCGCCCAGCAGGCCCACGCGCAGCACGCCGCGCATCAGGGGCCAGCTCCATTGCGCCTGCGACCATGCCGGTTGCAGCAGGCTGCGCCTCGAACGCAGGTACAGCGCCAGCGCCACCGTGCCGCCCAGGTAGTACAGCAGCAGCGCGATGGCCCCGCCCGCGATGCCCAGCGCCGGAATCGGGCCCCAGCCGGAAATGAGCATGGGCGACAGCGGCACGGCCACCACCACGCCCACGATGGTCACCAGCGCCGGCAGCGCCATGTTGCCGGTGCCGCGCACCACCGCCGCCAGCGAGTTGAACAGCCACACCAGCACGGCGCCGCCGAAGACCCAGTGCGAATAGGTCAGCGCCGCGGCCAGCACCGGGCCCTCCCCGCCCATGCGGGCATAGAGCCAGCCGCCCGCGAGCCACATGACCCCCATGCAGGCCAAGCCGAAGCCCAGCGCGATGGCCACCGCCTGCCAAACCAGCCGATGCGCGTCGTCGCGCCGGCCCGCGCCCAGGGCGCGTGCAATGGCCGAAGCGATGCCGCCGCCCATCGCGCCGGCCGAGCTCATCTGCATCAGCATCACCAGCGGAAAGACCAGCGCCATGCCAGCCAGCGCATCGGTGCCGAGACGGCCGACGAAGTAGGTCTCCACCAGGCCGATGGCCGCCTGCGCGAACATCACGGCGATGTTGGGCACGGCCAGGCGCAGCAGCGTGGGCGTGATGGGCGCCTCCAGCAGCATGCGGGTGCGCGGGTCGAGCCGGGGAGTCGATGAGGTCATGGCGAGGTCCTGGATGCGGCAAGCGGCGGCGGCGCATTGCTGCGGCCGCCGTGACGCGGTGGGGTGCGAAGAAGACGGAGGCTCAGGCCGGCGCCATGGCGCGCGCGGGTGGCGACTCGCGGATCGGCAGGTTGACCAGCGCGGCGCCGGCCGCCAGCGCGATGTCGATCCACCACATGAGGTCGTAGCTGCCGGTGCGCTCGAACACCCAGCCGCCCATCCACGCACCCAGGAAGCCGCCGATCTGATGCGACAGCATCACGAGGCCGAAGAGCATGGCCATGTTGGCCGGCCCGAACATCTTGGCGACCAGTCCCGCTGTCGGCGGCACGGTGGAGAGAAAGCTCACGCCCATCACTGCCGCAAAGACCAGCATCACGGCCACGGTCTTGGGCGCCAGCAGGAAGACCAGCACCGCCACCGCCCGCGTCGCATACACCAGCGACAGCAGCGACTTCATGCGCCAGCGCCCCAGGGCCCAGCCCATGGCCAGGCTGCCGACGATGTTGAACAGGCCGATCACCGCCAGCGACCAGCCGCCCACCGCCGGCGGCAGGCCGCAGGCCGCCACCACGCTGGGCAGATGCGTGGCCAGGAAGGCCACATGGAAGCCGCAGACCAGAAAGCCCGCGGCCAGGTAGCGGTAGCTGGGGGTGGCCAGCGCCTGGCCGATGGCCTCGCGCACCGTCAGGGCGCGAGGCCCACCGGCCGCCGCCTGCTGCGCCACCAGCGCGCGCGAATTGCCCCGAAGCACCCAGGCCGCCGGCAGGGCCAGCAGCACCAGCACGCCCAGCCACTGCATCGACGCGGCCCACCCCACCGCCGCCGTCAAACCGATGGCCACCGGCGCCAGCGCGAACTGGCCGAAGGAGCCGCCCGCATTCACCACGCCGGTCGCCAACCCGCGACGGGCCGGGGGCACCAGCCGCATGGTCGCGCCCATCATGACCGAGGGACCCGCCATGCCCGCCCCGCCCGCCGCCAGCACACCCACGGCCAGGATCAGCCCCAGCGTGCTCGTCATGTACGGCGTGATGAAGGTGCCGATGGCCACCAGCACCACGCCGAGCAAGACGGTGCGCGCGGTGCCGACGCGGTCGGCCAGGGCGCCGGCGAAGGGCTGCGTCAGGCCCCACCACAGCTGGCCGAAGGCGAAGGCCAGGCTGATGCTGCCCAGCCCCAGATGCGTGGCGGTGTTGAGCGAGGGCAGGTACAGGCCCATGGTCTGGCGCACGCCCATCGTCAGCGCGAAAGTGCCGGCGGCGGCCAGCAGCACCAGCCACAGGGCGGGCAGGCGCACCGCGCCGGCGGCCGGGGTGGAATCACTCATGCTCTTCTCCTTCGTCGGCATCGCCGTCCTCGTTGGCGCGCAGCAGGTCGATGGCCTCGTCGAGCAGCGCATGCAGGGCCAGCACCCGGTCCAGGCCCAGCAGATCGTTCAATCGTTCCTGCGCGGCGCGCCAGCGGCGCTGCGCCTCGGTCCGCTTCTCGCGGCCGGCGTCGGTGATGTGCAGCAGCCGGCTGCGCGCATCGGGCCCCTCGGCCTGCTCGATCCAGCCGGCGGCCAGCAGCGGCTGCAGGTTGCGCGTCAGCGTCGAGGCGGTGAGGCCCATGGCACGCGCCAGGTCGACCGGGCGCAACGGCCCCAGCTTGAGCACATGCGACAGCAGCGAGTACTGCGTGGTCTTGAGGCCGACCTGCGCCAGCTCGGCGTCGTACAGGCGCGAAACGCGCCGCCCTAGCTGGCGCAGCTTGAAGTTGGTGCAGCCCTTCGGCTTGACGATGGTGTTCATGGCCTATGATTGTAGATGCAACTATTGCATATGCAATCAAAGGAGATGCGATGAGCGACAGCACGAACGAACTGCAGCGCTGGCTGGACGACGAGGCCACGGTCCGCGCGCGGATGGATGCCGGTGCCGGCCCCGGCGTGGCAAGGCCTGAACAGGTGATGGGCCGCAGCGGGCTGGAGGTGATGCAGGCGATGCTGGCCGGCGAGCTGCCCTATGCCGAGATCGCCCGCACGCTGGACTTCGTGCTGATCGAGGCCGTGGCCGGCCGTGCCGTCTTCCAGGGCCAGCCGCAGGTGCGCCACCTGAACCCGCTGGGCACGGTGCATGGCGGCTGGTTCGCCACCCTGCTCGACTCCGCCCTGGGCTGCGCCGTGCACACCAGCCTGCCGGCCGGCCGCAGCTACACGACCGCGGAGCTGGGCATCAACATGGTCCGCGCGATCACGCCGCAGGTGCCGCGCGTGCGGGCCATCGGCCAGGTCATCCACTGCGGCCGGCAATTGGCCACGGCCGAGGCACGGCTGGTGGGCCCCGACGGCACGCTCTACGCGCATGCCACGACCACTTGCCTCGTGTTCGACCTGCGTCCGCGCTGAGCTCAGCGCCGGAGCAACCCGACGTTCCATCCAGGTTTGATGAAGACACCGCAGGCCGGCGTTGATAATGCTTCTCAGCCCGCAAGCACAACAACGACGAGAAGCGCGGCGCCCGTCGGCTGACCGGTCGACCTGTTCAAAAAACCTGGAGTGGGAATCCCAATGAAAGCATCGATCGCGCCCCGTGGCGCCTGGGCGCGCCGCGCCTTGCTCGCCGGCCTCGTCGGCACCGCAGCCGTCGCTGCGCAGGCCCAGGGCGAAGTCACCGTCTACACCACCCGCGAGCCCGGGCTGATCCAGCCGCTGCTGGCCGCCTTCACGCAGCAGACGCAGATCCAGGTCAAGACCGTGTTCGTCAAGGACGGCCTGGTCGAGCGCGTCAAGGCGGAGGGCCAGCGCTCGCCGGCCGATGTGCTGATGACGGTGGATGTGGGCAACCTGCTGGATCTGGTCGAGGCCGGCACCACGCAGCCCGTGCAGTCGGCCGCGCTGAATGCCGCCATTCCGGCCAACCTGCGCGGCAGCGACGGCCAGTGGTATGCGCTGTCGATGCGCGCCCGCGTGCTGTATGCGGACAAGGGCCTGAAGCTGCCCACCTTCCGCTACGAGGATCTGGCCGACGCCAAGTGGAAGGGCAAGGTCTGCATCCGCGCCGGCCAGCATCCCTACAACACAGCCCTGGTGGCGGCCATGATCGCCCACCACGGCGAGGCGAAGACCGAGCAGTGGCTCAGCGGCGTCAAGGCCAATCTGGCGCGCAAGCCCACCGGAGGCGATCGCGACGTGGCCCGCGACATCCTGGGCGGCATCTGCGACGTGGGCCTGGCCAACTCCTACTACGTGGGCCAGATGAAGGGCTCCAAGGAAGGCAGCGACGCCCGCAAGTGGGGTGACGGCATCCAGGTCGTGCGGCCGGTGTTCGGCGGCACGCAGCCGGGCGGCACGCACGTCAACATCAGTGGCGCCGCCGTGGCCAAGCATGCGCCGCAGAAGGCCAATGCGGTCAAGCTGCTGGAGTTCCTCGTCTCCGAGCCCGCGCAGGCCATGTACGCCCAGGCCAACTACGAGTACCCGGTCCGCAAGGGTGTGGCACTCGACCCGATCATCGGCCAGACGATCGGCGAGTTGAAGGTCGACCCGCTGCCGCTGACCGAGATCGCCAAGCACCGCAAGCAGGCCAGCCTGCTGGTGGACAAGGTTGGCTTCGACAAGTAAGCCGCTGCGCTTCGCGCCCTTCATGCGCCGCCCCGCGGGCCTGCGTCCCGTCGGGCGGCTTTGGCATGCGGCCACGGTCGCCATCGCCCTGGGCGTGCTGGCGCCGGTGGCCAGCCTCGTCTGGCTGGCCCTGGGCGCCGACCTGACGCACTGGGCGCATCTGGCCACCCATGTGCTGCCTGAAGCAGCCCTCAACACCGCGCTGCTGCTGGCGGGCGTGGGCGCCCTCACCCTGGGGGTGGGCACCGGCTGCGCCTGGCTGGTCGCCACCTGCGACTTTCCGGGCCATCGCTGGCTGCAATGGGCACTGCTGCTGCCGCTGGCCATGCCGACCTACATCGTGGCCTTCGCCTACCTGGACCTGCTGCATCCGCTCGGGCCGGTGCAGGGCGCCATCCGATGGGCCCTTGGCTACGACAGCCCGCGGCAGTTCCGCCTGCCCGACCTGCGCTCCATGGGCGGCGCGGTCTTCGTGCTGGGCATGGTGCTGTACCCCTATGTCTACATGACGGCGCGGGCCATGTTCGTGACCCAGCCCGCGCACCTGATGGAGGCCGCGCGCCTGCTGGGCGAAGGCCGCTGGGGCGCCTTCCGACGCGTGGCGCTGCCGCTGGCCCGCCCGGCCCTGGCGGTGGGCCTGAGCCTGGCGCTGCTGGAGACGCTCAACGACATCGGCGCCTCGGAATTCCTGGGCGTCAACACGCTCACTGTGGCGGTCTACACCACCTGGATCACCCGCTCCGACCTGGCCGGCGCCGCACAGATCGCCTGCGCCATGCTGGCGATGGTGGTCGCGCTGGTGCTGCTGGAGCGCCACGGCCGCCGGCACCAGCGCTTCGGCTCCGCGCAGCGCATGCGCGCGGTGACGCCGCGGCGCCTGCAGGGGCCGGCCGCCCTGGGCGCCACGCTGGCCGCGCTGTTGCCGGTGCTGATCGGCTTCGCGGCACCGGCCACCTACCTGGTGTGGGAAACCATCAAGCGCCTGCGGCTGGGCGGCGGCGTCTCGCCGGCGCTCATCGGCAGCCTGGGCAACACGCTGGCGGTCGCGCTGGGCGTGACGGTGCTGGCCGTGGCCGCCGGCCTGGTGGTGGCCTGGGCTACGCGCCAGCCGCCCGGCGCCATGACGCCGCGCCGCTGGCCGGCCCGCGCCGCCAGCCTGGGCTATGCGCTGCCCGGCACCGTGCTGGCCATCGGCCTGCTCACGCCGGCACTGGCGGCCGATGCCGGCATCGCCACCCTGTTCGGCCTTCCCGGCCTGCCGCTGATGAGCCTGGGCGTGACGCTGGTCGTCGCCTGCACGATCCGCTTCCTGGCCATGCCGGTGGGCGGCATCGAGGCTGGGCTGTCTCGCATTCCCGCCTCGCTCGAACAGGCCTCGCGCCTGCTGGGCGAAAGCCCGCTGGGCACGTTGCGCCGCGTGCACCTGCCACTGCTGCGCCCTGCCCTGTCGGCCGGCGCGTTGCTGGTCTTCGTGGACGCCATGAAGGAGCTGCCCGCCACGCTGCTGCTGCGCCCCGCCGACTTCGACACCCTGGCCACCTGGCTCTATGCCGAGGCCGCCCGCGGCACCTACGAGGAAGGCGCCATCGCCGCCCTGCTGATCGTGCTGGCCGGCCTGCTGCCCGTGGCCCTGCTGGCCCGCACGCCCGTCAGCGGCACGGCGGTGCAGGCCGACGACATCACGCCCCATCCATGACGACCGCTGCCGCCCTGCACATCGACCACCTTCGCCTCGGCTACGACACGCCGCGGGGCCTGCACACCGTGGTGGACGGCTTCTCTCTGACGCTCGAGGGCGGCCACATCGGCTGCCTGCTCGGTCCCTCGGGCTGCGGCAAGACGACCGTGCTGCGCGCCGTGGCCGGCTTCGAGCCGGTGCGCGCCGGGCACATCCGGCTCGGCGGGCAACTGCTCTCCGGACCGGGCGTGCATCTGGCGCCGGAGCGGCGGCAGGTGGGCATGGTGTTCCAGGAATACGCGCTCTTTCCGCACCTCACGGCCGCACAGAACGTGGCCTTCGGCCTGCGCCGGCAACCGCGGCCCGCGCAGGAGGCGCGCGTGCGCGAGCTGCTGGGTGTGGTGGGACTGGCTGAGGCTGCCAGCCGCTATCCGCATGAACTGTCCGGCGGCCAGCAGCAGCGCATCGCCCTGGCCCGCGCGCTGGCGCCTGCGCCCGCGCTGCTGCTGATGGACGAACCCTTCTCCAACCTCGACGGCGCCACCCGCCAGCACCTGACGGTGCAGGTGCGCGACATCCTGCGCGCCGCGGGGCAGACCGCCATCCTCGTCACGCACCACGAGGCCGAGGCCCACACCATGGCCGACCGCATCGGCGTGATGCACAACGGCCGGTTGGCGCAGTGGCGGGAGATGGCGCGGCCCGTCTGAGCGCCGGCGGTGACAGCGGGCTTTTGCTGCGAGCCGCGACGAGGAACCGATCACACCGGAGAATCCGGGCTTTCGTTCCCTCCCCCACGACACCATGCGACTGCTGCACACCATGCTGCGCGTTGGCAACCTCCAGCGCTCCATCGACTTCTACACCCAGGTGCTCGGCATGAACCTGCTGCGCACCAGCGAGAACCCCGAATACAAGTACAGCCTGGCCTTCCTGGGCTTCGGCAACGGCAACCCCGAGCAGGCCGAGATCGAGCTGACCTACAACTGGGGCACCGACAGCTACGAGATGGGCACCGCCTACGGCCACATCGCCCTGGGCGTGCCGGACGCCTACGCGGCCTGCGACAAGATCAAGGCGGCGGGCGGCAACGTGACGCGCGAACCGGGGCCGGTGAAGGGCGGCACGACGGTCATCGCGTTCGTGACGGATCCGGATGGCTACAAGATCGAACTGATCCAACGCAAGGACGACGCCGGCACCGGCCAGGGCCTGCGCTGACCGATGTGCGATGCGGCGCCCCGTCGCATCGCGTTGCCCACCGACTCACTGCCCCGCTGCGTCCCCAGGCAGGCTCACCAGCCGCCACAGCGACTCCGCCAGCGCCGACATCGCCGCCGGCTGGCGGTACAGCCGGATCTCGACCGGCACCCGCCATCCCCCGCCGCCCGCATCCACCAACGCGCCGCTGCGCAGCTCATCCTGCACCAGGCTGGCCGGCAACCAGGCCACGCCCTTGCCTTCGCGCACCATGGCCTTGAGCAGGATGGCGTGGTGGGCCGTGAAGACAATGGAGGCGCGGGGTTCAACGGCGGCCTGAGCCTCGTCGCCGAACAGTTCGCGCAGTTGGGCACGCAGGATGCGCCCCAGGCCCGAAGCCTCGCTGTAGGCCAGCACGGGCAGCGGGCCACCCGCAACCAGGTCGTGCATTGGCCGCCCCTGCGCATCCGGCGCCGACAGCGGCAGCAGCACATCGCCATCCAGCCGCAGCCACGGATGCTGCGCCTCGTCCAGCCGGCCCGCCACCTCGGCATGGCCATGGCACAGCACGAACTGCACGCGCCGCTGAAGCGCCAGGTCCTCGCAGGCCAGGGAGCTGTCCGACAGCGTTTGCACCGGGCCGATGCGCAGCCGCCCTTCCAGTCCGGCCAGCCAGGCCGGGAACCAGGTCAACGACAGCACATGCGTGGCCGCGAAGCGCAGGCTGGCTGCGGCCGACTCGTGGGCGGCGCGGGCCTTCTGGCGTGCAGCCTCCAGTCCAGCCAGCACGCCGCGCAGCAACGGTAGGAACCGCTGCCCCGCCGCCGTGAGCGCCACCGGATGGGCGCTGCGGTCGCACAGCTCCACGCCCACCCATTCCTCCAGCGACCGGATGTGGCGGCTGAAGGCGGGCTGCGCGATGTGCCGCACCTCGGCCGCGCGCGAGAAGCTGCCGGTGTCGGCCAGCGCGACGAAGTCTTCCAGCCAGTCGAGGTCGAGGGGGCGGTTGCCCGGGCCCATGGGCGTCTCCTGCGGGGCCGCACGGCCCGCGATAGTTGTATGCGATTCGAGTATTGGACGGTCCGGGGGCCGGCGCGGAATCATCCGCTCCGCTTCCTTCACCCATCGCACCGCACGGAGACCTGCAATGCCGTCCATCGAAAATTATCGGGGGATCATCCCCGCCATCGCCTGCCCCTTCACCCCCGACCATCGCATCGACGAGCCGGCCCTGCGCCAGCTTGCCAGCTGGCTCGCCGGCCATGAGGGCGTGGTGGCCGTGATGACCAACGGCCACACGGGCGAGGTCTTCTCGCTCACCCCCGCCGAGCGGGCCGAGGTCACGCGCATCGTGGCCGACGAACTGCGCGGCCGTCTGCCGGTGATCTCGTCCATCGTCTGCGAAGGCCTGGCCGAGGCGGCAGAACACGCACGCGCCGCCCAGGCCGCCGGCGCCGCGGCGCTGGACGTGATGCCGCCCCACCACTGGCTGCGCTTCGGCTTCACGCCGGGTCATGCGCTGCAGTACTTCGAGGCCATCCACCGCGCCGCGCCCGAGCTGGACCTGGTCTGCCACGTCTACCCCGCCTGGACGCGCGCCTCGTACAGCTCGCAGCTGCTGGCCGAGCTGGCCCGCCTGCCGTACCTGCAGGCCTTCAAGGTCGGCCAGCGGGACATGAACAAGTACGCCCGGGACATCCAGGCCATCCGCGAGGCCAACCCGGCAAAGGCGATCCTGACCTGCCACGACGAATACCTGCTGGCCTCGATGGTGCAGGGCGTGGACGGCGCGCTGGTGGGTTTCGCCACCTTCATCCCGCAACTCATCATCGACCTGTGGGCCGCGGTGAAGGCCGGCGACCTGAAGAAGGCGATGGCCATCCAGGCCGTGATCACCCCGCTGAAGGACGCCGTCTACGGCGGCGGCGAGCCCACGGGCGAGGCCCATGCGCGCATGAAGGGCGGCATGTACCTGGCCGGCGTGCTGGAGCGCGCCACCGCGCGCCCGCCCACCGAGGCGCCCAATCCGCAGGAGATGGACGCCCTGCGCGCCGCCTGCCGCCAGGCCGGCCTGCTGCGCCGCTGAGCCGTCCGCACGGCTCCTCGGAACAACGACACCGGAGACAACACCATGCTGCAACGCAGACGCTTTTTGCACGGCGCCCTGGGCGCCGCCACGCTGGCCGCCGCCGCGCCCGTGATGGCGCAGGGCTGGCCCAACCGGGTGGTGCGGGTGATCATTCCCTTCCCGCCCGGCGGCACGCTCGACACGGTCGGCCGCATGCTGGCCCAGAAGCTGGGCGAGCAGATGGGCCAGACCTTCCTGGTCGAGAACCGTCCGGGCGGCAATGGCGCCATCGGTGCCGAGGTGGTGGCCAAGGCCGGCAACGACGGCTACACGCTGCTGTTCAACGCCTCGACCTTCACCACGGCGCCGATGACCATGAAGTCGGTGCGCTACGACGTGGTGCGCGACTTCGCGCCGGTGGCGCTGGTGGCCAAGGCGCCGCTGTCGGTGGCGGTCAACAAGAACCTGCCGATCACCGACGTGCGCTCGCTGATGGCCTACGCCAAGTCCAACCCCGGCAAGATGACCTTCGCGGTCGGCTCCATCGGCTCGGCCGGCCACCTGGCGACCGAGCTGTTGCGCCGCGCCGGCAATCTGGACTACCTGATCGTGCCCTACAAGGGCACAGCGCCCGCCTTCCAGGACCTGATCGGCGGGCAGATCGACGGCTTCATCGACCCGATCCTCGGCTCGCTGCAGTACCACAAGAGCGGCATGCTGCGCGTGGTGGCGGTCACCTCGGCCCAGCGCGCGGCCAGCCTGCCCGACGTGCCCACGGTGGCCGAGACGCTGCCGGGCTACGAGTTCTACAGCTGGTACGGCCTGTGGGCGCCGGCCGGAACGCCGGCCGACATCACCCGCCGCCTCAATGCCGAGACCAACAAGGCCCTGGCGGGCGAGATGAAGACGCTGCTGGGCTCGCAGGGCCTGCTGCTCACGCCCGGCACGGCGGAGGAATTCGCCGCCTTCCAGCAGGCCGACATGGAGCGCTCGCGCAAGATCATCACGGAGGGCAACATCCGTGTCGATTGAGGGCAGCACCGCAGTGCCGCAGCCCCAGCCGCATGCCGTCGTCAGCGGCAGCAGCAGCGGCATCGGGCGTGCCATCGCCATGGCGCTGCTCGATGCCGGCTGGCAGGTCAGCGGGCTCGACGCCGCGCCCGCCTCGATCGTGCATGCCGCCTTCACGGGCCACGCCATCGACCTGCGCGACGGCGCCGCCATCGCCCGTCTGTGCGCCACGCTGCCGCCGGCCCAGGCCCTGGTGCATGCGGCCGGCGTGCTGCGCGTCGGCCCGCTGGGCCAGCTCGATGCCGAGGCCGGCGAGCTGATGTGGCGCCTGCATGTGGACGCCGCCAGCCGCCTGGCCGACGCGCTGGTGCCCGGCATGGCCGAGCGCCGCCAGGGCCGGGTCGTCTTCATCGGCAGCCGGGTAGCGCAGGGCATGCCGGGCCGCAGCCAGTACGCGGCCACCAAGGCGGCGCTGGTCGCGCTGGCCCGCAGTTGGGGCGCCGAGGTTGCGGCGCAGGGCGTAACGGTCAACGTCATCTCACCCGCCGCCACGGCCACCGGCATGCTGCAGGACCCGGCCCGCGCCGGCAGTGCGCCGCGGCTGCCGCCCATCGGCCGGCTGATCGAGCCGGCGGAAATCGCCGCCCTTGCCAC
This sequence comes from Pseudacidovorax sp., assembly GCF_017991995.1. Taxonomy (GTDB): domain Bacteria; phylum Pseudomonadota; class Gammaproteobacteria; order Burkholderiales; family Burkholderiaceae_C; genus Xenophilus. The sequence continues at coordinate 222,200 of NZ_JAGOPN010000006.1, forward strand.
CTTCCTGCTCTCGCCCCAGGCGGCGGCCATCACCGGGCAGGACATCGCCATCTGCGGCGGCTCGTCGCTGCCCCGCTGAACCCGCTCTTTTCTTTTTCTTCGACCTATCACCCACGCGCTCGCCATGAAGATCGTCAACATCCTCGAATCCACGCGGCCCATCAAATCCAACATCCGCAACGCCTACATCGACTTCTCGAAGATGACCCTGAGCTTGGTGGCCGTGGTCACCGACGTGATCCGCGACGGGCGACCGGTGATCGGCTACGGCTTCAATTCCAACGGCCGCTACGGCCAGGGCGCGCTGATGCGCGAGCGCTTCATCCCGCGCGTGCTGGAGGCCGACCCGGCCAACCTGCGCGACGAGACGGGCGACAACCTCGACCCGCACCGCATCTGGGCCTGCATGATGAGCAACGAGAAGCCCGGCGGCCACGGCGAGCGCTCGGTGGCGGTCGGCACCATCGACATGGCGGTGTGGGACGCCGTGGCCAAGATCGAGGGCAAGCCGCTCTTCCAGCTGCTGGCCGAGCGCTACGGCAACGGCCAAGCCAACCCGCGCGTCTTCGTCTACGCGGCGGGCGGCTACTACCACCCGGGCAAGGGGCTGGATGGCCTGCGGCAGGAAATGGAGGGCTACCTGGCCCGCGGCTACTCGGTGGTCAAAATGAAGATCGGCGGCGCGCCGCTGGCCGAGGACTGCGAGCGCATCGAGGCCGTGCTCAAGATGCTGGCACCCGGCCAGCAGCTGGCCGTGGACGCCAACGGCCGCTTCGACCTGCCCACGGCACTCGACTACGGCCGCGCCCTGTCGCAGTACCCGCTCTTCTGGTACGAAGAGGCCGGCGACCCGCTGGACTACGAGCTGCAGGCCCGCCTGGGCGAGGCCTATGCCGGCCCGCTGGCCACGGGCGAGAACCTGTTCTCGATGCAGGACGCGCGCAACCTGATCCGCCATGGCGGCATGCGGCCCGACCGCGACTGGCTGCAGTTCGACTGCGCGCTGAGCTATGGCCTGGTCGAGTACCTGCGCACGCTCGACATGCTCAAGGACCACGGCTGGTCACCCAGCCGCTGCATTCCGCACGGCGGGCACCAGATGTCGCTGGCCATCGCGGCCGGCCTGGGCCTGGGCGGCAACGAAAGCTATCCCGACCTGTTCCAGCCCTACGGCGGCTTTCCCGATGGCGTGAAGGTGGACAACGGCCATGTGCACCTGCCGCCGCTGCCGGGCATCGGCTTCGAGGGCAAGGCCGACCTGATCGCGGAGATGCACGCGCTGGCGCGCTGATGGGCCAGCCGCCGGCGGCCGCTTCAGCGCTGCGCGATGCGCGCGCCGGTGAACAGGTCCTTGAACTCGCGCGGCTGCGAACGCCAGTACTGCCGCGGCGCGTTCACCTGGGCGCCGAGTTCGGCCGCGGCATGCCAGGGCCAACGCGGGTCGTACAGCATGGCCCGCGCCAGCGCCACCGCGTCGGCCTGGCCCTCGGCAATGGCGGTTTCGGCCTGGCGCGCCTCGGTGATCAGGCCCACACCCAGAGTTGGCAAGCCGACGCGCGCCTTGACCTCGCGGGCAAAGCCGAGCTGGTAGCCCGGGCCCACCGGAATCTTCTGCTGGGGCGACACGCCACCACTGGAGACGTGGATCGCGCTGCAGCCGCACGCCTTGAGCGCCTCGGCGAAGGCCACCGTGCTGGGCAGATCCCAGCCGCCATCGACCCAGTCGGTGGCGGAGACACGCACCCACACCGGCACCTCGGCCGGCACGGCGGCGCGCACGGCCTCGAACACCTCCAGCGGGAAGCGCATGCGCTTCTCCAGGGTGCCGCCGTAGCCGTCGCTGCGCGCATTGGCCAGCGGCGACAGGAACTGGTGCAGCAGATAGCCATGGGCCGCATGCAGCTCGATGCCCTGCAGGCCGACGCGCACGGCGCGCTTCGCGGCAGCGACGAAATCGTCACGGACCTTGGCCAGACCCGCATCGTCGAGCGCCGCAGGCGGCACTTCCCCATCGCCATGCGGCAATGCGCTGGGCGCCACGGCCAGCCAGCCGCCGGGTTCATCGGGACGCAGCTGGCTGCCGCCGTCCCAGGGCGCGCGGCTGGAGGCCTTGCGTCCGGCGTGGGCCAGTTGCACGGCGATCGGCATGTCGGAGTGCCCGCGTATCGCGCGGAGCATGTCGGCCATCGCCGCTTCGGACGCCTCGTCGTAGAGGCCCAGATCGGCCGGGCTGATGCGGCCCTCGGGCGAGACGGCGGTCGCCTCCAGGATCAGCATTCCGGCGCCGGACAGGGCCAGGTGCCCGTAGTGGATGCAGTGCCAGTCGGCCGCCCGGCCCTCCTCGGCGGAGTACTGGCACATGGGCGCAATGACGATGCGGTTGGGCAGCGTCAGTGCGCCCAGGCGCAGGGGTTCGAACAGGGGACTCATCCGGAAGGCTCCTCGGTGCGCAACAAAGCATCGGAGCCTAGCGGAGCACCGCGCCAACCGCCGCCGTGGGGCCAATGGCGCGCGGCGTTCGCGCGGGCGCTCAGCAGCCCAGCAGGTCCGCCAGATGCCCGATGTCCCGCGTGTGCAGGTCGTTGTCCGGCTGGGGCGAAACGTCCTTGGGACGCGACGGGCCGAACTCCGCGGGGCGCTCGATGTACGCGGTCGCCAGGCCGCAGTGACGCGCGGCCGCCAGGTCGTTGTGGTGGGCAGCGGCCAGCATCACGCGGTTGGGCGGCAGGTCGAACACGCCGGCCACGCCCAGGTAGGTGCGCGGATCGGGCTTGTAGGCCTTGAACACCTCGGCCGAGAGCACGCAGTCCCAGGGCAGGCCCGCGCGCTTGGCCATGTTGGTGAGCAGGCCGATGTTGCCGTTGGACAGCGGGCAGATGGTGTAGCGGCGCTTGAGCCGCGTGAGCCCCGCCACCGCATCGGGCCAGGCCGGCAGCCGGTGCCAGGCCCGGTTGAGTTCGCGCTTGGCAGCGCGGTCCAGCCGCTCGGGGCCGATGGAGAAGTCGGCCAGCACGGTCTCCAGGATGCTCAGGTGCAGCTCGTCGAGCAGGGTGAAGCCGCCCTCGCCTTCGGCCAGCCGTTCCATCACGGCCTTCATGGCGGGCTGGTAGCCGGCGCGCCAGGCCAGGGCGAAGGCGCTGCCGTCGGTACCGGGCAGCAGCCGCTCGACCTCGGCGGCGATGCCGCTGTGCCAGTCCACGACGGTGCCGAAGACGTCGAAGGCGATGACCTCGATGGAGGCGGGATCGAAAACGTTGGATGCAGTCATGACCAGCGACTCTAGCGCCCCGTGGCGCCAGCGTCCTGCATCAGCGGGACAGGGCCTTGGCCTCGCGGGCCAGGGTCTCGATGCGGGCCCAGTCCTTCTGCGCGATGGCATCGGCCGGCACGATCCACGAGCCGCCCACGCAGGCCACATTGGCGAGCGCCAGGAACTCCGCTGCATTGCCCGCATGGATGCCGCCGGTGGGGCAGAACTTCACCTCGCCGAAAGGGCCCTGCCAGGCCTTGAGCATGGGCGCACCGCCCGCCTGCAGCGCCGGGAAGAACTTGAGCTGCTGGTAGCCGTCTTCCTGCGCCATCATGATCTCGCTGCCGGTGGCCACGCCCGGCAGCAGCGGCAGGCCGAGATCGTGGCAGGCCTTGCCCACGGCGCGGGTGTAGCCCGGGCTGACGCCGAAGCGGGCACCGGCCAGCGCAGCCGCCTGCGCGTCGGCGGCGCTGCGGATGGTGCCGGCGCCGGCCACGGCCTCGGGCACTTCCTTGGCGATGCGCTCGATGCATTCCAGCGCCACCGGCGTGCGAAGGGTGACTTCGAGCATGCGGATGCCGCCGGCCGCCAGCGCGCGGGCCAGGGGCACGGCATCCTGCGGGTCCTGCAACACGATGACGGGAATGACGGGTGCGTCTTGCATCACGTCGAGGGCGGTGAGGGTCTGGTTCATGGCAGTGGGCCTTGGCAAGGCGTAAAGAAGGGTCGCAAAACAGAGAGCCGGTGCCGGGCTTACAGCCAGGTGCAGGCGCCCTCTTCCGCGGCAGTGGCGTTGCGGCGCATGCCGGCGAAGAGTTCGCGCCCCAGACCGCGGCCGTCGGCGGCGCGCTGCTCGGCCGACATCACGGCGGGCTCGCGCTGGGCCCATTCGTCGTCGGGCACCAGCACGGCCAGCGTGCCGGCCACGGCGTCCAGGCGGATCAGGTCGCCATCGCGCACCTTGGCCAGCGGGCCACCGGCAGCGGCCTCCGGCGAAACATGGATGGCAGCCGGCACCTTGCCCGACGCGCCGCTCATGCGGCCGTCGGTGACCAGCGCCACCTTGAAACCCTTGCCCTGCAGCACCGACAGCGGCGGCGTGAGCTTGTGCAGCTCGGGCATGCCGTTGGCCTGCGGGCCCTGCCAGCGCACCACGCAGACCACGTCGCGCTCCAACTCACCGGCCGCGAAGGCTTTCTGCAGCGCAGCCTGCGAGTCGAAGACCTGCGCCGGCGCCTCGATCACATGGCGGTCGTCGGGCACCGAGGACACCTTGATCACGCTGCGGCCCAGGTTGCCGGTGAGCAGCTTGAGTCCGCCGGTCGCGCTGAAAGGGTTGTTGGCCGGGCGGGCCACGTCCACGTCCTTCGACGGCCAGGCGGGCACCCAGCGCAGGCCGCCGTCGTCGGCGCCCTGCGGAATCTGCGCGTACTCGGCCAGGCCGCCGGGGCGCACGGTACGCACGTCGGCATGCATCAGGCCGGCCTCCATCAGCTCGTGGATCACGAAGCCGGGGCCGCCCGCCTGCTGGAAGCCGTTCACGTCGGCCGTGCCGTTGGGGTACACGCGGGTCAGCAGCGGCACCACGTCGGACAGCTGCGAGAAGTCGTTCCAGTCGATCAGGATGCCGGCCGCGCGCGCCACCGCCACCCAGTGGATCAGGTGGTTGGTCGAGCCACCGGTGGCCAGCAGCGCCACCATGGCATTGACGATGCAGCGCTCGTCCACCAGCTCGCCGATGGGCGGCACCGCGTAGCCGTCGGCAGCCGTCTTGCCGAGCACGGTGCGCACGGCCTCGCGCGTGAGGTGCTCGCGCAGGCCGTCGTGCGGCTGGATGAAGGCGGTGCCCGGCACATGCAGGCCCATGGCCTCCATCAGCATCTGGTTGCTGTTGGCCGTGCCGTAGAAGGTGCAGGTGCCCTGGTCGTGGTAGGCGGCCATCTCGGCCTCCATCAGGCCTTCGCGGCCGACCAGGCCTTGCGCTGCTTGCTCGCGCACCTTGGCCTTGGCGCTGTTCGACATGCCCGAGGGCATGGGGCCGGCCGGCACGAACACGGTGGGCAGGTGGCCGAAGTGCAGCGCGCCGATCAGGAGGCCCGGCACGATCTTGTCGCAGATGCCCAGCATCAGCGCGGCATCGAACATGTCGTGCGTGAGGGCCACGGCGGTGCCCATGGCGATGGTGTCGCGGCTGAACAGCGACAGCTCCATGCCCGGCGTGCCCTGCGTCACGCCGTCGCACATGGCCGGCACGCCGCCGGCCACCTGGGCGGTGGCGCCCAGCTTGCGGGCCTCGTCCTTGAGGACTTCGGGGTACGTACGGAAAGGCGCGTGGGCCGACAGCATGTCGTTGTAGGCCGTCACGATGCCGATGTTGGGCGCGCGCTCCGCCACGATGCGCAGCTTGTCGTTGGCGGGCACGCCGGCCACGGCGTGGGCCACGTTGGCGCAGCCCATGCGGTCGGAGCCGCGCTGGCGGCCGCCGATTTCGGCGATCTGCTGCAGGTAGGCCGTACGCAGCGCGCGGCTTTTTTCGCGGATGCGTTCGGTGACGGCGTGGAGCGTGGGGTGCAGGGAGGTGCGGGGCATGGCGGGCGCGTGGGGCTGGGGAAACTACGGAGTCAATCGTACGTCGCAACCGACCCGGCACGCGCGTCGGATTGCAACGCCCGCCCCGCGCGCCGGGCCGTCGCGGCGCGCCTTACTTGCCGCCGCGGGCCTTGGCGACCGCCGCGTTGACCGAATCCCAGGTTTCCTGGCCCACCGACTTGGCGATGCCGGCGTGCACCGACGTGAGCTTCTCGCGCATGCGGTTGGCCTCGGCGGCGGGCAGCTCGTTGACCTGCATGCCCTTGGTCTTGAGCTCGGCCAGGGCCTGGGCAGCCTCTTCGCGCGTGTCCTTGCGCTCGAAGTCGCGGCTCTTGACGGCGGCGTCCTGCAGCACCTTCTTCTCGGCGGGGCTGAGGGTGTCCCACCACTTCTTGCTCACGGTGACGATCCAGGGGCTGTAGACGTGGTTGGTGACCGTCAGGTACTTCTGCACTTCATAGAACTTGCTCGAGAGCACCGTGTTGTACGGGTTCTCCTGGCCGTCGACGGCGCGCGTCTCCAGCGCGGTGAACAGCTCCGAGAAGGGCAGCGGCACCGCATTGGCGCCCAGCGTCTTGAAGCTGTCGAGGAACACGTTGTTCTGCATCACGCGCAGCTTGACGTCGTTCAGGTCCTCCAGCTTGGTGACCGGCCGCTTGCTGTTGGTGAGGTTGCGGAAGCCGTTCTCCCAGTACACCAGGCCGACCATGCCCTTGGGCTCCAGCTTGGCCTTGACGGCCTCGCCGGTGGGACCGTCGAGCACCGTGTCGGCCTCCTTGGCGGTGGAGAACAGGAAGGGCGTGTCCCACACGGCCATTTCGGGCACCAGGCCGACCAGGGTGGCGGTGGAGCCGACCATCATCTCCTGCGCACCGCCGATCAGGGCCTGCTGCATCTGGGTGTCGGAGCCGAGCGAGGCATTGCCGATGCCGCGGATCTTCATCTTGCCGCCGGTCGCCTTCTCGACCTCCTGGGCAAAGAAGCGCACGGCGCGACCCTGGTTGGAGTTGTCGACCAGGCCGTAGCCGAAGCGCACGATGCGCGGCTTGAAGTCCTGGGCGTGGGCGGCACCGGTGGCCACGAGGGCGGCGACGAGGCCGGCGAGAGCGAAACGCATGCGCATGGTTGTCTTCCTTTGGATCGAGACGGGGGAACGGAAAGCGGATGAGCGGTGGGCGCCGCGGATCAGTGCATCCACGCCAGCGGCGCCGTGATGAGCTGCGGAAAGATCACCATCAGCACCAGCAGCAGCACGTACATCAGCAGGAAGGGCGTGGTGCCGCGGATGACGGTCTCCATCCGCAGCCGGCCCACGCCGGCCACCACGTTCTGCACCGTGCCCACGGGCGGGGTGATCAGGCCGATGCAGCCCACGTAGATGAACATGAAGCCGAAGTACACCGGGTCGATGCCGGCCTTGACGGCCAGCGGCGCGCAGACCGGCCCGAAGATCAGGATCGTGGGCGTCAGGTCCATCGCCGTGCCCACGGCCAGCAGGAAGACCATCATCAGCGCCATGAAGACCACCGGGTTGCCCATGACGCCGGCGAAGCTGTCGGCCAGCATGTTGGGCAGATCCGCCAGCGTGATCATGTAGGCCGTGACGGTGGCCGCGCCGCACAGGAACATCACCACGGCGGTGGTCTTGCCCGCGGCGAGGAACACGTCGTACAGGCGCGCCAGCGTCAGCTCGCGGTAGATGAAGGTCGACACCAGCAGCGCATAGACCGCCGCCACGACGGCCGCCTCGGTGGGTGTGAAGATGCCGCCCTTCAGGCCGCCCAGGATGATGACCGGCATCATCATGGCCCAGAAGCTGTGGCCCAGCGCCTTCACGCGCGCACCCCACGGCACGCGCGGCAGTGCCGCCAGCTGGTGCTTGCGCGCGATGAAGGCCCAGGCCGCGATCAGGAAGATGCCCATCAGCAGACCCGGCACCACGCCCGACAGGAAGAGCTTGCTGATCGAGGTGTTGGTCGTCACCCCGTAGATCACGAAGGGCATCGACGGCGGGATGATGGGCGCGATGATGCCGCCCGAGGCCAGCAGGCCCGCGCTGTAGCTGGAGGGGTACTGCTGCTCGCGCATCATCGGCAGCAGGATGGTGGCCAGCGCCGCGGTGTCGGCGATGGCCGAGCCGCTCATCGAAGCCAGCAGCACCGCCGCGCCGATGGCCACGAAGCCCAGGCCACCGCGGATATGGCCGACGAAGGCGCGGGCCAGGTCGATGATGCGGCGCGAGAGGCCGCCCGCGTTCATCAGCTCGCCCGCCAGGATGAAGAAGGGCACGGCCAGCAGCGGGAAGTTGTCGAAGCCGGCCTGCAGGTTCTGCGCCAGCAGCTGCGAGTCGAAGAAGTCCAGGTGCCACATCAGCGCCACGCCGGTGAGCACCAGCGCCTGCGCGATGGGCATGCCGATGGCCATGCCGCCGATGAGCACGGCCAGGAAGATGAAGGTGACGATCATGTTCTGCTCGGAAGGTGGGGCCGGGGCGTCATTCGAGGATGGCTTCGTCGTCCGCGCCTTCCAGCGGCTTGCCGCGGCGCAGTTCGACGGCCAGGGCCACCAGCAGCCCCAGGCCGAGCACCAGCGTGGCCGCCGCGCCCAGCGCCAGCGGATAGCCCAGCACCGTGCTGTAGCTGTCCATGCCCGCCTTGACCTGCTCCCAGGAGCCGATCACCAGCAGCACCAGGCACAGCCCGATCAGCAGGCGGCTCACCCAGAACAGCAGCCGCGCGGGCACCCCCGAGAGGCGCGAGGTCAGCATGTCGAAGCCCAGGTGCTTGGCCTCGAAGGCCGCCACGATGGCGCCGACGGCCACCAGCCACACGAACAGCAGTCGCGAGATCTCCTCGTACGACACGATGCTGGTCGAGAAGACATAGCGCAGCACCACGTTGACGAACACCGCCACGACCATGCCGGCCAGGGCCAGCACCATGAAGTGCTCGGCCAGGCGCTTGAGCAGGGGCGCGCGGGCGGGGCCCGAAGGGGTGGACAAAGAAGAAGAGGACGAGGTCGTCATGCGATGTCTCCAGCGTGTCGGTTGGCGGCCTGCGGCGCGGCGGGCCGGGCCCAGGCGGCGATCTCGGCGACCAGATCGGCCAACGGCCGCGTGGCGTCGAGCGTGAGCACGCCGGCCTCGCCCGTGGGCGACTCCAGCGTTGCGAACTGGTTGGCCACCAGCGCAGGCGAGAAGAAATGGCCGGGCCGGGACTTCACCCGTTCCAGCGCCTGGTCGAAATCGAGCGACAGGAAGGCGAAGCCCAGGCGCGGATTGGCGGCGCGCAGCCGGTCGCGGTACTTGCGCCGCAAGGCCGAGCAGGTGAGCACCACGCCGCCCGGTGCAGCCTGCGGCGTCAACAGCGCGGCCAGCCGATCCAGCCAACCGGCGCGGTCGGCATCGTCCAGGGGGACGCCCGCGCTCATCTTGGCGATGCTCTCGGGCGCGTGGTAGGTGTCGCCTTCGCACAGCGGCCAGCCCAGCGCATCGGCGCAGCCCTGGCCCACGCTCGATTTGCCGCAGCCGGACACGCCCATCACCACGATGGCAGCCGGCTGGAACGATGAGATAGCGCTATCCATTCGAATCCAAAAAAAGCTGCGCGGTTTCAGCCTGCGCAGCCGACGGGAGAGAGGAGAACCTCCCTCGACATGAAGAGCCGGTCGTTCAGATCGGGTTGATGCACCGCACAAACCCTGCTGGTCGATCCGACCGGATAGCGCTATCTTATTGAACAATGATTTCCCGCCTGCCTAGGACAAACCCTTGACCGACGCCACCCGCCGTCCCCGCCGCTCCAGCGGTCGCCTCACACTGGAAGACGTGGCGCGCGCTGCCAGCGTGAGCCCCATCACCGTCTCGCGTGCGTTGCGGGGCGAGCGAAGCGTGGACCCGGTGCTGGTCGAGCGCGTGCGGGAGGCTGCCGCGCGCCTGGGTTACGTGCCCGACCCTGCCGCCCGCGCCCTGGCCTCGCAGCGCAGCAGCCATGTCGCGGTGCTGATTCCGCTGCTCACCAACACCCTCTTTGTCGACCTGCTCGAAGCCGTCCAGCGCACCCTGCGCGCCAACGGCTTCCAGACGCTGATCGGCGTGACCCATTACGACCCGCGCGAGGAAGAGCAGTTGCTGCGCGAGCAGCTGATGCACCGCCCCGCCGGGCTCATCGTCACCGGCTTCGAGCGAAGCGAGGAGACCCGCGCCCTGATCCAGGCCAGCCGCGTGCCCTGCGTGCATGTGATGGAGACCAGCCGCGCCCCGGGCGTGCACTGCGTGGGCTTCTCGCAGCAGGACGCCGGCCAGGCGCTGACGGAACACCTGCTGGCGCGCGGCGCCCGCCGCATCGGGTACGCCGCCGCCCAGCTCGACGCCCGCGTCATGCAGCGCGCCGAGGGCTACCGCCGCGCCCTGCAGGCCGCCGGCTGCTACGACCCGGCGCTCGAATTCCTGCGGCCCGAGCCCTCCTCCTTCGCCCTGGGCGCGCAGATGTTCGGCCGCATCGTGGCCGAGGCGAAGCCCGACGCCATCTTCTTCTGCAACGACGACCTGGCCCAGGGTGCCCTGATGGCCGCGCCGCGGCTGGGCATTTCGGTGCCGCGCGACGTGGCCGTGGCCGGCTTCAACGACCTGCCCGGCAGCGACCAGCTGCTGCCCAGCCTGACGAGCGTGCGCACGCCACGGCGCGAGATCGGACAGGCAGCCGCCGGCATGCTCCTGCAGTTGATGCGCGGGACGCCGGTCGAACAGAGCTGCATCGAGCTGGCCTGGGAGGTGGTGGGGCGGGAAAGCGCCTGACCACGGCGCGCCGCGCCCGTCGGGCGTCAAGGCCCGTGCCTTGGAGCCAAGTCCGCGCCGCCGGGGAACATTCGACCGTCCCGGCACCTCATCCTTCTCTCTCTTTCAACATCGACGACACCAACACCATGGCCGCCGGCACCCTCTTCACCGTTCTTGCCAACATCCCCTGGGGCCAGGTCGTCGAGAACGCACCCAAGGTCGCGGAGGGCGCGGCGAAGCTGTGGGGCTCCGTCACCCGGCGGCGCCAGAGCGCGGAGCAGGCGGCAGCCACCGAGGCCGAGGCGCCGCCGGCCCGGCCGCTGACCGAGGCGGAGCAGCTTCGCCAGCAGGTCCAGCGCCTGGAAGGCGCCGTCCGGGACATCGAGGCGCAGATGCAGGCCTCGACCGAACTCATCAAGTCCCTGGCCGAGCAGAACACCCAGCTCATCGCCCGCATCGAGATGAACCGCGTGCGGCTGCGGCGCCTGAAATGGCTGGTCGCCGGCCTGGCCGCGGGGCTGGGTGCCACGGTCATCCACCTGATGGTGCGCTGATCGTGGGGCGTGGGCATTCGGGGTGCCCGTGTGCCGCGCCCATGAAAAAGCCCGGCGGTGCCGGGCTCGTCATGATGGGAAGAATGCCGCGTCAGTCGACCAGCTTGACCTCGACGCGACGCGCCCCCGCGTCGTCGCCCTGACCTGCGGCTGCGACGGCCGGCTTCTCCAGCGTGACCTTGTCCTCGGCCACGCCCAGCCCTACCAGCACGTCGCGCACGGTGATGGCGCGCTGCTTGGCCAGCTCTTCGTTCTTGGCCGGGTCGCCCGTGGTGTCGTGGTAGCCCGAGATGACCGCCTTGCGGCCGTTCTGCACGCCCTGCAGCACCAGGGCCAGCGCCTCGGCGGCGCCCGGGGCGATGTCGGCGCTGCCGGTGGCGAAGTAGAACTTCACCACGCCGCCTTCCACGCGCACGCTGGCGCCTTCGGGCACCACGGCCACCACCGTCTCGGTGATGACGGCCACGCCCGTGGCGGGGGCCGCCGGAGCGGTGCTGGCAGTGCCGGCTGCGTCGGCATTGCCGCTGCCGGGCATGCCGTAGTGGTAGACCGCGGCGCCGATCGTCGTGGCGACGATCAGGGCGATGAGCACGAACACCAGGCCAAGGGCAAAGCGTTGCTGGGAGTCGTCGTCGGGGGTGGACATGAGGCTGCGTCTCTCGGGATGTTGAAGGGTGGCCATGGAAGATGCCTTGGCAATAATGGGCCGCGTGAAGCCCGTTTCAGAAGCCGAAATTCTAGGTGCCACATCCCTGCCGCCCCTTGTCGGCGCGCATCCTCCGCCCGTGCGCGACCCCGGCCCGTTGCTCGAACGCACGATCGCCGAGTGGGGCGGCCATGACGACCTGTGGCTCTTCGGCTATGGCTCGCTGATCTGGAACCCGGGTTTCGACCACAGCGAAGCCCGGCCTGCCCAGGTGCGCGGCTGGCACCGGGCCCTGAAGATGTGGAGCCGCGTCAACCGCGGCAGCATCGACAAGCCCGGCCTGGTCTTCGGCCTGCTCAGCGGCGGCAGTTGCCGCGGCATGGTGTTCCGCATTCCGCAGACCATCGCCCTGGAGACGCTGGGCCGCCTCTGGCTGCGCGAGATGCCCACCGGCGTCTACGACCCGCGCTGGCTGCACTGCCGCACCGCGCAAGGGCCCGTGCGGGCCTTGGCCTTCACGCTGTCACGCAAGTCGCCCAACTTCACCGGCACGCTCAGCGAAGAGCGCTACCGGGAGATCTTCGCCACCGCCGTGGGCCGCTACGGCAGCTCGCTCGACTATGCACGGCAGACGCTCGAAGCCCTGCAGCGCCATGGCATCCGCGACTCTGCGCTGGCCCGTCTGTTGCGTCTGGCGACCCATTCACCGGCAGAAATGGCGACCTCCGCCGACAGCCAGGCACGCGCCGCATCGTTACACCTGAGCCCGTCCGATTCCCCTTCCTCACCCTCCAAAGGAACAATGCCATGACCCTCCGCTCCGCCCTGCCCTCTGCCCGCGTGCTGGCCGCCTGCACCCTCGCCGGCTCCAGCCTGCTGCTCGCCGCCTGCGCCGGCATGGGCATGGGCGCCTCGCGCGCCACGGCCACCCTGGCACCGACCGGCGCCGTGACGCCCAACCCGACCATGGGGCAGGTCACGCTCACCGCCCTGGACCACGGCGTGCGCGTGGCCGGCGAGGTGCGCGGACTGGCGCCCGGCTCGGAGCACGGCTTCCACATCCACGAGAAGGGCTCGTGCGCCGACAACGGCAATGCATCGGGTGGCCACTTCAACCCGGCCGGCGGCACGCACGGCAAGTTCGGCGCGCCCGGCAGCCATGCCGGCGAGCTGCCCAGCCTGGTGGCCGATTCCAACGGCGTGGCCCGCTTCAGCGTGGACATCCACGCCATCTCGCTGACCGACGGTGCCGCCAACAACGTGGTCGGCCGCGCCATCGTCGTCCACAAGGACCGCGACGACTACACGACGCAGCCGGCCGGCAATTCCGGCCCGCGCATCGCCTGCGGCGTGATCACCCGCTGAGGCAGCCTCAGAAGGCGGTGGTGATGGCGTCGACGACGTTGTAGGCCTCGTCCACCACCGGCATCCAGCGCCACTTGTCGAAGGTGGTGCAGGGATGCGAGATGCCGAGACCGACGCGCTCGCCCACCACCGGGGCGAGCGCGTCGTCGCTTTCGTCCCAGCGCAGGTAGGCGTGCTGGTCGTTGAGGGCGGTGATCTTCCAGCTGGCCGGTACGCCCGTGGGTGCCTGCGCACCGCGGACGGCCCGCGCGAAGGGAATGGGCATCGTGATGTCGAAGGAGACATCGCGCCGCCCGGCGGTGAGGATCGCGAGTCGCGGCTCGGGGCACGATTGAACCGCGGCCCAGACCTCCATGGCGGGGCGCAGCCCGTCCTCCGCGCAATCGCAGCCGATGCGCGCATTCACCTGGCCCACCATGCGGGTGTAGAAGCCGTGGTCGTGCGTCACGTAGCAGCCCGAGCGCAGCAAACCGCGCACCGGCCGCCCGAGTGCCGGCCGCAGGCGGCCCGCCACCAGGTCGAAGACGGCCGAGCCGCCGGCCGAGCACAGCACCTCGTCGGTGTCGAACAGGTCCTCGTCGGCGCACAGGCGGGCGACGGCCTGCACGCGGTCCATCAGGGCCGTGGCCAGCGCGGTGTCGGCGGCCGAGTCGCCCGTGGCCCACAGGCCTTCGTAGCACTCGATGCCCACCAGCCGTACCGCCGGGCTGGCGCCCAGCGCGCGGGCCAGGGCGATGGCCTCCTCCTGCGTGCGGCAGCCGGTGCGGCCGCCGTCCAGGCCGATCTCCAGCATCACCTCGAAGGGCCGGGCATCGGCATGCGCCGCAGTCCATGCCTCGATCAGCGCCAGCTGCGCGGTCGAGTCGACGAGGAAAACGACGCGCAGGCCCTCGTCCGCCGCCAGCATCTGCTGGATGCCGGCCAGATCCTCGTCCTGCATCACCTGGTTGGCGATGAGGCAGCGGCGCACGCCGGCCGCCACGCCGACGGCCAGTTGCGCGACGTTGGCGAAGGTGATGCCCCAGGCGCCGGCATCGATCTGCCGCGCGAACAGCTGCGGCGACATGGTGGTCTTGCCATGCGGCGCCAGGTCGATGCCCTGGCTGCGCACATAGCGCTGCATCCAGGCCAGGTTGTGGGCCAGGGCCTCGCGGCGGATCAGGGCCAGGGGCAGCGGCAGGTCGCCCGCCAGCACGTTCCAGCCGGCGGTGCCGATGGCGCTGCGGGCGCGCGGCGCCTGGGTGCGGGGATAGCCCTTGAAGGAGGCATCGAGAAGAGGATCGAGCAGTTCGGCAGTCATGATGGAAGAAGAGGCGCGCCCCGGACGCGGCGGCAGGAATGCCGGCGCGGGCCGGTGCGGCAGCCCTCCATTCTTGCCGGCCCCGCACGGCGCCGCCTGACCGGCCGCCGGGGCGCAGGGGCATGCGAGACTGCGCGGCCGTGGCGGCGCACTGCCCGCCACGCTTGGCCGTCCGTGGCGCAAAGGAAGAACTCATGAGCTTCGTCGCCCTCGATTGGGGCACCACTTCGCTGCGCGGCGCGCTCCTCGCCGAGGACGGCCGGGTGCTGGAAGAGCGCAGCGCCCCGCGCGGCATCCTGCACCTGGACGGCGCCAGCTTCGCCGAGGTGTTCGAGGCCTTCACCCTCGACTGGATGGCCGTGCCCGGCCGCCGCTGCCTGATCGCCGGCATGGCCGGCAGCCGCCAGGGCTGGGTGGAGGCGCCCTACTGCGCCTGCCCCTGCGGCGCCGGGGACATCGCGCAACAGGTCGTGCCGGTGGTGCCCGGCCGCATCGACATGGTGCCGGGCCTGGTGGACCACCAGTCCGGCGTGCCCGACGTGATGCGCGGCGAGGAGACGCAGATCCTGGGCGCCATGCGGCTCACCGGCCTGCGCGAGGGCCTCTTCGTGCTGCCCGGCACGCACAACAAGTGGGCCCGCGTGGCCGATGGCCGGGTGACGGGCTTTCGCACCTTCATGACGGGCGAGTTCTATGCGCTGCTGTCGCAGCAGTCGATCCTGGCGCGCACGCTGCAGGCCGACGCGCCCCTGGTGCGGCAGGCCTTCCTCGACGGCGTGGACCGCGCGCGCCGGGCTGACTCGCCAGGCCTGCTGCACCTGGCCTTCGGCATGCGGGCGCTGTCGCTCTTCGACCGCCTGAGCCCTGCGGCGGCGGCCAGCTACCTCTCGGGCCTGCTGATCGGCGACGAACTGCGGGCCCAGCCGCTGCAACCCGGCGTGCCGGTGGTGCTGGTGGGCAGCCCGACGCTGACCGAACGCTATGCCCTGGCGCTGGACAGCGTGGGCGTGCCGGCCCGGCTGCTCGACGCCCAGGCCACCTGGGCCGGTGCGCATGCCTTGTGGCGCGCACGGCAGGCCGCTGGCTGACATGCGCCGCGAACGCACCGCACCACTTCCAATGCGGACCCGTGAACCTCTGCCCGTTCGGACTGAGCCCGTCGAAGCCTGGGCGCAAGCCCTTCGACAGGCTCAGGGCGAACGGGCTGGCTGACTGGCGTCGCGGGCTTTCTTTCCCTTCCGACCTCCATCTCCATGACCGACCTGCTCCCCGCCTTCCAGCGCGCGCTCGCGCAACTGCCGCTCGTCGCCATCCTGCGCGGCCTCACGCCAGCCGAGGCGCCGGCCATCGGCCAGGCCCTGGTCGCATCCGGCTTCGGCCTGCTGGAGGTGCCGCTCAATTCGCCCGAGCCGCTGCAGAGCATCCGTCTGCTGCGCGAACAGTGCCCCGGTGCGCTGGTGGGCGCAGGCACGGTGCTGACGCCGCAGCAGGTGCGCGAGGTGCACGCGGCGGGCGGCCAGTTGATCGTGTCGCCCTGCTTCGATGCCGCGGTGGTGCGCGAGAGCGTCGCGCTGGGCATGGTCGCCCTGCCCGGCGTGCTCACGCCCACCGAGGCCTTCGGTGCACTGGCAGCGGGCGCCCATGCGCTCAAGCTCTTTCCGGCGGAGATGGCCTCGCCCGCCGCGGTGAAGGCGTTGAAGGCGGTGCTGCCGCGCGGCACGCCGCTGCTGCCGGTGGGCGGCATCACGCCCGAGAGCATGGCCGCCTGGCATGCCGCGGGGGCGGATGGCTTCGGCATCGGCTCGGCGCTCTACAAGCCGGGCAAGGCGACCGCGGCGGTGGGCGAGACGGCCCACGCCTTCGTGGCCGCGTGGCGCGCCTCCGCCGCCCAGGCCTGATCAGCCGCCGCGCGAATGCAGGAGCGACTCGGCGCGCGCCAGGTCGTCCAGCGTGTCGATGTCGGTCACCACGCCGGCATCGTCCACCGCCAGTTCGCGCACCGCGCCCCCCGCCCGCAGGGCCTTGAGCACGGGCGCGGCGCCCTGCTCGCCCGCCAGCGCCATCAGGGTCGGCCCGCTGGCCGCGCCGAAACCGACCGGATGGCCGCGCTCGCCCTGGAACACCGGCTGCGCCGCGCCGCGGTCGTCCAGCGCCTCGGCCACCGCACGCAGCGTGGCCGGCAGCACCAGCGGCAGATCCGCCGGCAGCACCAGCCAGCCCGGCGCGTCGGCCGTCGCACGGACCGCCGCGGCAATGGAGTCGCCCATGCCGGGATGGCCGACGTCCTCCACATGCCACGGCAGGCCGCTCGCGCGGACGGCATCCAGCGTGCGGTCGATGACGCGGCGGCCGGCCAGCAGCGCCTGCAGCTTGTGCCCCGCGCCGCCCGAAGCGCGGAAGCGTTCGCCCCGGCCGGAGGCCAGCACCAGCACGACGGGCAGGCGTTCGGGATTCATGGTCATGTCAAGACGTGATCGCGGGGTTGCGGCTGCGGTGGCCAGTCGGCGTCGCCGATGGATTCGCGCACCGAGGTCTCGATGCTCCAGCAGATGGCGTCGAGCGCCAGGTCGTTGGGCGCCTCGCCGAAGGGCTCCTCGATCTCCGAGCCCAGCGCCTCCAGCGCGAAGAAGGTGTAGGCGACCAGCACCACGATCACGGGCGTCATGGGCCCGATGGCGTCCACCAGCCCGAAGGGCAGCAGCAGGCAGTACAGGTAGATGGTGCGGTGGATGATGACGCTGTAGGTGAAGGGGATCGGCGTGTTGGCCAGGCGCTCGCAGCCGCCGATGGCGGCACCGATGCGGTCCAGCGGGCCTTCCAGCGCCGGCACGATGGCGGCCTCGGCGCGGCCCTGGGCGCGCAGGTCGCGCAGCCATTCGCCCGCCATCATCAGCAGCATCGCCGGCCGGTAGCGTGCCGCCATCACGCGCTGGGCCTCGGCGGCCGGCAGCAGGCGCACCAGATCGGCGGCAGGGTCGGTGCCGCGCAACTGGTGGCGCAGCGCATGCACCAGCGCGATGAGGCGCAGCGCCAGCACCCGCGCCTCGCCGCCGCCCTCGGCCAGGGTCAGCGCCTGCCGCACGGCGGCCCGGCAGTCGATGAGCAGCGCGCCCCACAGCATGCGCGCCTCCCACCAGCGGCCATAACTCGTGCTGTTGCGAAAGCCCAGGAAGATCGCCAGCGTCAGCCCGATCAGCGAGAAGGGCACGAAGTTCATCGGCACCTTCCAGCGCAGCACCTGGCCGTGCAGCAGCGTCACGACCACGGCCAGCGCCAGGGTCAGGGTCAGCTGCGGCAGGATCTGCGAAAGGATGGAGCCGCGCCAGACGAAGAGCAGGCGCAGCCAGTGCGGGCGGGGGCGGACGATCATGGGCGGCCGATGTTAGGCCTCGTCAAGGCGCGGCCTTCCACAGCACGGACAATGCCCGCCATGAGCGATCTGAAGACCTCCCTGGCCGACCTGCGCAAGAGCTACGAGCGGGCCGAACTCGACGAAACCCACAGCGCCGCCGACCCGCTGCTGCAATTCGAGCGCTGGCTCGGCGAGGCCATCGCCGGCCAGGTACCCGAGCCCAATGCCATGACGCTGGCCACCGTCGGCAGCGACCTGCGGCCCTCAACGCGCATCGTGCTGATCAAGGGCTACGACGCGCGGGGCATCGTCTGGTTCACCAACTACAACAGCCGCAAGGGGCAGGAGCTGGCGGGCAACCCCTTTGCCGCGCTGCAGTTCCACTGGGTCGAGCTGGAGCGCGTGGTGCGCATCGAAGGCCGGGTGGAAAAGGTCAGCGACGCGGAAAGCGACGCGTACTTCGCCAGCCGCCCGCTGGACTCGCGCATCGGCGCCTGGGCCAGCCCGCAGAGCCAGCCCATCGACGGCCGCGGCGTGCTGGTGGCGAATGCGGCCAGGTACAGCGCCAAGTTCCTGCTCAACCCGCCGCGCCCGCCGCACTGGGGCGGCTATCGGCTGGTGCCGGAGCGCTGGGAGTTCTGGCAGGGCCGCAAGAGCCGGCTGCATGACCGGCTCTGCTACCAGCAGGAAGGCCAGGGCTGGGTCAAGACGCGTCTGGCACCGTAGGGCCGACAGCACCACGCCCGACTCCGGCACGCCGGCTGCGCGCGCCGGTGAGGGCCAGCGCCGCCAGCAGGATGAGCGCCCCGCCGGCCGCGGCACCGGCCGACAGCCGCTCGCCCAGGAAGGCCACGCCCAGCCCCACGGTCACGACCGGCTCCAGCGTGGAGAGCACGGCCGCCTGCGTGGGCCCGACACGGCGCAGGCCGGCCACGAAGGCCGCGATGGCCACCACCGTGCCGAAGAGGGCCAGCGCCAGCATCGCGCCCCAGCCGGTGGCTCCTTGCGGCCAGCGGATGCCCTGGCACATCGCCAGCCCCAGGTAGCAGGCGGCCGCCGTGCCCAGCACCACTGTCGAGGCGGCCAGGCTGTCCACCGGCGGCTGGGCCCGGCTGCCGAGCAGGATGTAGGCCGAATAGCACAACGCCGAGGCCAGCGCCAGCAGCAGGCCGGTGGCCGTGCCCGCGATGGCGCCGCCCAGCACCAGGCACAGGCCTGCGGAAGCCAGGCCCAGGCACAGCGCCTCGGCCGCACCGAAGCGGTCCAGTCCCAGCGCCGCCGCGGCCAGCGCCACCAGGATCGGATAGACGTACAGCAGCAGCGCGACCGTGGCCGAGGACGCATGGTGCAGCGCGCTGAAATAGGTCCAGGCCATCAACGCATAGGCCAGCCCCATGAGCATCGCATTGGCCAGGGCGCGCCCGGCCGGAAAGCGCGCGCCACGCGCCCACGCCAGCCCTCCCAGTAATACCGCCGCCAGCGCGAAGCGCAGCATCAGCAGGCTGTGGGTGTCCATGCCCTGGGCATAGAGCACCTTGGCGAAGAGGGCCATGGCACCGAAGCCCAGGGCGGAAAGAAGAACGAGCAGTGCGCCCATGACGGTCCTGAAGTGTGGAAGGGTGCGGCGCCGTCGCACCTTGGAACGGCCGACGGCGGATGACTCAGCCAGAATGAGCCTTTGCCCCCGCGTTGCCACTGTAGGGCGGCCCGGAGGTTCACGGCAAACCAAAGCATTGGCGGCTGAGCCGCAACCGGATTGAGGCTATGACCCGCATGCTTCCTCCCCTTCCCGCCGTACGCGCCTTCGAGGCGGCGGCGCGCCACGGCAGCTTCGTGCGTGCCGGCGACGAGCTCTGCGTCTCGCCCGGCGCCGTCGGCCACCAGGTGCGCCTGCTGGAGGACTGGCTCGGACGCCCGCTCTTCGTGCGCCGGCCGCGGGCCGTCGAGCTGAACGAGGCCGGGCGCCGCTACCTGCAGGGCGTCGGCGTCGTGCTGGACGAGTTGGAGCGCGCCTCCGCCGCCCTGCGCCACGCGGCGGACGACCACGCGCTGACCGTCACCGCCCTGCCCTCCTTCGTCACGCGCTGGCTCATGCCGCGGCTGGGCGGCTTCCGGGCGCAGCATCCGCAGGTGGACCTGCGGGTGCTGGCGTCCATCCCGCCGGTGGACTTCGCCCGCGACCAGGTCGACCTGGCGTTGCGGCTGGGCCGCGGGCCCTATCCCGGGCTGGTGGCCGAGCCGCTGCTGCCCGAGACCTACATCGCCGTCGGCCATCCATCGCTGGCAGCCTCCCTGGCCGCGCCGGGGGATGTACTTGCCGCCACGCTGCTGCACGACGACCCCGAGCCCCGCATCCCCGAGCAGGTGGACTGGCCGCACTGGTGCGTCGCCCAGCAGTTGCGTGTTCCGGGGCGGCGTCTGCGCCAGGGGCTGCGCTTCTCGCACACCTACCTCACGCTGGAGGCCGCCGCGGCCGGCGAAGGCGCCGCGCTGGCCTCGGACGTGCTGGCCGCCGACGCCCTGGCCCAGGGCCGGCTGGCAGTGCTCCCGGGCCAGCCCGTGCCCGGCCCCTATGCCTACCACCTGGTGCACCCGCAGGATGTGCTGGACCGGCCCGCAGCGCGCGCCTTCTGCGACTGGTTGCGGCAGGAGGCCGCGCAGTTCCGCGAGGCGGCGGCGGCGCTGACGGCGTGAATCAGGGCAGGCGCAGATGAAAGCCCGCGCCTCGCCCTTCCAGGCCCGGGCCCAGGCGCACCTCGCCACCCAGCCGCGCGGCTGCCTGCCGCACGATGGCCAGCCCCAGCCCTGCACCGCGGGTGCGCGGATCCGCGCCACGGTGGAAGCGCTCGAACATCTGCGCAGCCGCCTCGGGCGCAATGCCCGGCCCATCGTCCTCCACCGACAGCCACAGCGGATGCGCCGAGCCGGCCAGCGTGACCACGATGCGCGTGCCCGGCGGCGTGTGGCCGATGGCGTTGGCCAGCAGGTTCTGCACGATGGACAGCAAGGCCCCGGGCTCGACGGCAACCGTCAGCCGGTCGGGTGCGACGAGGCTGAGGTCCATGTCGCGCGCCATGGCCGCAGGCGCCATGTCCGCCATCACCTGGCGCAGCCATTGCGCCACGTCGATCACCGGTGGCGCGGCCGAGGGCGCATCGTCCAGCCGCGCCAGATCCAGCAGTTGTTGCGTCAAGTGCGACGCACGGGCAATGGCCGACTCCAGTTGCTGTTGCGCCTCGCGCCGCTGGCCGGCATCGGCGGCGCCGACCAGCGCGTGGGCCTGCGTCGCGATCACGGCCATGGGCGTGCGCAGCTCGTGGGCCGCGTCCTGGACGAAGGCCCGCTCGCGGTCGATGCGGGCCTTGAGCTTCACCAGCAGGCCGTCCAGCGCTTCGGCCAACGGCTGCAGCTCGGCATGCCGAGCCTGGAAGCCCAGCGGCGCCAGGTCCGTCGGCGAGCGGCGCTGCAGTTGCTGCGTGAGTTGGCGCAGCGGCCGCAGGCCCAGCGCCACGGCCAGCCAGGCCGGCACCAGCACCAGCGGAAGGGCGATCAGCAGATAGGGCAGCACGGCCCGCGTGTTGTTCGGCACGACGAGTGCCAGCGTGCGCTCCGGCTCGGCGGCGTAGACACGCCAGCGGCCGGCATCGGCACGGTAGATCCAGTAGGACACGCCATCCATGTCCATCGTGCGCACGCGTCCAGGCGGCGCGCTGAGCGCCCGGTCGCGCAGCAGCGGCGCGCTGAACAGCAGCCGCCCCTCCCGATCCTCCAGCCGGAAGACCAGCGTGCCGGTCGGATTGCCGCCCAGACGCAGCCGGCCGTAGATGGTCTGCATGGCCCGCACCGTCGCCACCGCCTGGGCCTCGTCGTCGATGGCGGCCAGCGCCTCGCCCAGGCCGCCACCCAGGCGGCTCAGCGGCTGGCTCACCGCGATCGATTGCCGGAAGCTCAGCCACATGTAGGCCTGCAGCACCGCGAGCACCAGCACGAAGGACAGCAGCACCACGAGGAAGAGGCGCCGCGACAGCGACCGTCGCCAGATCGTCATGGCGTGACAAGCAGGTAGCCCACGCCGCGCACGGTGCGGATGCGGTCGGCGCCGATCTTGCGGCGCAGGTTGGAGACATGGACCTCGACGGTGGCGAAGTCCAGCGCCTCGCCCAGCGGCTCCATGCGCTGGGCCAGCAGGCCCTTGGGCAGCACGGTACCGGGCTCGCGCGCCAGCTCCAGCAGCAGGCGGAACTCCCGCGGCGACAGCTCCAGCGCTTGGCCGTCCAGCCGGGCCGCGTGGCCGCGCGGCTCCAGCGTCAGGCCGCCACCCAGCGTCCAGTGCTCGCTGGCCTGCCGGGCCGAGCGGCGCAGCACGGCGCGGATGCGCGAGATCAGCTCAGCCGTGGCGAAGGGCTTGACCACGAAGTCGTCGGCTCCGGCGTCGAGGCCGGCGGTGCGGTCCTCCACCGCCGAGCGCGCGGTGATGACGATCACCGGCAGTTGCTGCCCGCTGCGCCGCCACCGCGTGAGCAGCGACTGGCCGTCGCCGTCGGGCAGGCTCAGGTCCAGCAGCACGCAGGCGAACTGGGCCGCGTCCAGCACCGCGGGCGCATCGGCGGCGCGGCGCAGCCATTCGCTGCTCAGGCCCTCGACCTTGAGCGCCGCCTGCAGGGCGCGGCCGAGGTCCAGGTCGTCTTCGATCAACAGGAGGTGCACGGCAGGGATTGTGGCGGGCGCTTTCTTTGGCGAAGCCAAAGGTGCGGCCGCCACAATGCCGCGGCCAGAGGGATCTCAGGAGGAGTGTTCGATGACGTCTCGTACCCTGCGCCGCCTTGTGGCGCTCGCCGCACTGGGCCTGCTGCTGACCGTGGCGGGCTGCGCCACCGCACCCAGCCACCCGGCCGTCCAGGCCGCCGCCCGCGAGGGCCGGCTGCCGCCGCTGGTGCCGATGCGGCGCTTCGTGGCCGACCTCGACTTTGCGGACGGCCACATCGTCTCGCCGGACGGACGGCGGCTGCTATGGCGCCAAGTCGTGGGCACCGACATCGGCCTGGCCGTGCGTCCGGCTCTGCCCGAAGACGGCGCTGGCGCGCCGCGGCGCATCGCGACCGGCACACTCGCGCGCCCGGGTGCCTCCGGTGCCACCTATGCCTGGCTGCCCGACAGCCGCCATATCGCCTACCAGAAGGACTTCCGCGGCGACGAGAACACGCAGTTCTTCGTGGTGGACGCCGACAACCCCGAGGCCTCGCCCTGGCCCGTGACGCCCTGGCCGGGCGTGCGCTCCACCTTCGTGGCACGCGGGGCACCCGGCACTGCGCGCTTCTTCTTTGCGAGCAACCGGCGAGAGCGCAGCAGCATGGACCTGTACGAGGCGGATGCCGTCACGCGCACCATTCGGGAAGTGGCCCGTCGCGAGGCGGACGGCCGCGTGATCGGCTGGCTGATCGGCACCGACCACCAGCTTGCCGCGCGCTGGCGCCAGCTCGGCCCCGCGGACGGCGCGGACGTGGCGGTCGAGCTGCGCCAGCCCGACGGCGGCTGGCGCCGGCTGCGCACGGTGCCGGCCTTCTCCTTCTTCTCGATCCACCGCATCGACCCCGCCGCCGGCAGGCTCTGGGCCATGACCAACATGGGCCGCGACAAGGTGGCGCTGGTCGAGGTCGACCTGACCACCGACCGCGAGACCGTGCTTGCCGAGCATGCCGAGGTCGACCTCGACGGTGCGTGGTTCCCGCCAGCGGCGGGCGGGCCGTATGCCGTCTCCCTCCTGCCCGGCCTGCCGCAAATGAACTACCTGGACGCTGGCATCGGCGCCGAAGTGGCCCGCGCCGCCGACGAGGCCCTGGCCCGGGACTGGATCGATGCGCCGCCCGTGATCACCCGGCCCACCAGCACGGCCCAGGACAACCAGCGCATGGTGCTGCGCGCCACCACGCAGACCGAGGCGGTGGAGATGCTGCTCGACCGCGCGACCGGCCGCCTCGAGCGGCTGACGCCGCCGCGCCGGCCCGAGCCCGGCCTGTTCTCGCCCATGACGCCGTTTGCCTTCACCGCCTCCGATGGCCTCAGGATCCATGGCTACGTCACGCGCCCGAGTGGCGTGCAGGGGCCGGCGCCGACCGTCGTCGCGATCCACGGCGGCCCGTGGGTCCGCGACACCTGGCAGCTGGCCGGCTACACCTTCGCCCAGATGCTGGCCAATCGCGGCTATGCGGTGGTCCAGGTCAACTACCGCGGCTCGGCCGGCTACGGCAAGGCGTTCATCGAGGCGGGCAACGGCGAATACAACGGCCGGATGCAGCAGGACATCGCCGAGGGCACGCAATGGGCCATCGACCAGGGCATCGCGGACCCGAAGCGGCTGGCCGTGCTGGGCGCCAGCTTCGGTGGCTTCTCGGTGCTGGCCCAGCTGATCCAGAAGCGGCAGGACTGGCGCTGCGGCGTCGACATGGTCGGTGTGGCCAACTGGCCGCGGGTGATCGAGAACTGGCCGCCCTTCTGGCGCAACCGCCACTACTTCGCGCGCACCTTCGGCGACGTCAACGACCCGACGCAGCGCGCACGCATGCTGGCCAACTCGCCCATCAGCCAGATCGACCGCATCGACGTGCCGCTGCTGGTGGTGCACGGCGACAACGACGTGCGCGTGCTGCGGCAGGATTCCGACGAGGTGGTCGCCGCGCTGCGGGCGCTGGGCCGGCCGGTGACGCACCGGCGCTTCGCCGACGAGGGCCATCAGGTGCGCCACTGGCGCAACCGCCTGGCCATGTGGCGTGCCACCGAGGACATGCTGGCCGGCTGCCTGGGCGGGCGCAGCGCAGGCTTCGACCTGTTCGAGCTGATGCCGCGATGAGTCCGCGGCTCGCACAATGGCTTCCATGGATCAGATGAACCGCTACCTGCCGCGCCATCACTTCGCACAGACGCACAGCCTTCACGTTCCCGCGGCACCGGCCCATGTGTTGGCCGTCGTAGGTCGCGCCGACGTGGTCGACGACCCGGTGGCACGCCGCCTGATCGCACTGCGGGAATGGCCGAACCGGCTGGCTGGCCGGATCGGCTTCGCCGCCGCGCTCCAGGGCCGGCCGGCCTTCGGCCTGGCCAACTTCACCGACCTGGGCCAGGACGGCGACCGCGAGAGGGCTTTCGGCGTCGCAGGTCGCTTCTGGCAATCCGACTATGGCCTCATCGACGTGCCCGATGCGCCGTCCTTCCTTGCCCTGGAAGCATCCGGCATCGCCAAGCTGGTGATGAACTTCTGCGCCGGGCCCGAGGGACGGGGTACGCGGCTGACGACCTGTACCCGTGTCTGGTGCAGCGACGAGGCCGCCCGACGCCGCTTTCTGCCCTACTGGTTGCTGATCCGGCCGGCGAGCGGGCTGATCCGGCAGCGCCTTCTGCGTCGTGCACGCGACGCAGTCCTGCGCGAAGCCGCCTGACCCCGCCAGGGCGCCGCGGCCAGGCCGCGTGCGCCGACAAGCCGGAGCCTCAGTGCCGCGCCGCCGCCGGAGCGCCGTGGATCACGTAGCCCGTCACCTTCCACGCCCCATCGGGCTCCAGGCGGTAGGACACCAGCTCTTCGATGGCCGTGCCGGCCGAGTCCCTGGAGGTGAGCACCACGCTCAGGTAGCGCCCGCTCGGCGCGCCGGAGGACTTGTTCATGTCGATGACGGCCATGTTGACGAACTGCCGCGGGCCGATCTTGCGGTAGACCGCACGGCGGGCCTTGATGTCCCGCACGAAGCGATCCCGGGCGATCTGCTTCTTGATCGCGGGTGAGGCGTTGTCCCAGATGACCTCGACGCGGCCGGTGTCCACCAGCTGCGCGATGCGCAGGGAGCGCGCGACGATGGCCGCGCGGTCGACCTTCGGCTGCGGCGCCTGGGCCATCGCGGCCCCGGGCGCCAGGCACAACATCAGCAGGGCCAGCAGTCCGTACAGCAGGGTTTGCCAGGCGGCCGCCGGAAAAGAAGGATGGGGTCGGTCGCGCAGAACCATCGGCGTCGGCATCCCGCTCACTCGAAGGCCCCGGACAGGCCCACGCGGATGCCCACGCTGCCCTGCGTGTCGGCCGACACGCCGCCATTGACGCTCCAGCGGCCGTCGCCCGAGGTGCTGCGCAGCGACATGCCGAAGGCCGACTGCCCGCCGTAGTAGCCCATGCCGGCGCCATAGGTGACCTTGCCGGCCAGGTACGGCGCGGTCTCCATCGACATGGCCGCGGCGGTGCCCGCCGATGCCTTGCGGGCCACCTGGTCGATGTTCTGCTTCAGCGACCCGGCGACGGCGTCGGTGTACGCATTGGCGCTGGCCACGCCGGCCTGCAGCTGGTTGAGGTTGACGGCGTCCGTCCCCTTGACGCCCGGCGCCACGTTGGAGATGACGGTGCCCTGCGGCGCCTGCCCGTTGCCGAGCACCACCGACGAATAGTCGGTGCTGCCGTCGGCGCGGGTGGCGTAGGCGACGCTGGACTGCTGAACCGAGCGCAGTTGGCGCACGTTGACGGCATCGGTGTCGGCAGTGCCGCCGGCCACGTTGGTGATCTGGCGCTCGGCGCCGGCGCTACCCACCGAGACCGCACCCGCCGTGGAAGCGACGCTCACGCCACTGAAGGCCTCGCTCGCGCCATTCATGCCGGCGCGATCGGCCACTGCGCCCGCGCCCAGGGCCACGCCGCCGGTCGCGCTGGCCACCGCCGCGCCGCCGATGGCCACCGACTGGCCAGCCCCCGAGGTGGCGCCGGCGCCCAGGGCCACGCTGCTCGCGCCAGCCGACGCGGCATTCACGCCGATGGCGGTGGAAAGCAGGCCCGTCGCGCCATCGTTGTTGTAGTTGCCGCCAGGCGTGCCGCCATCGTTCACGCCCACGTAGTGCGTGCGGCTGGCCTCGGTCGCGGCCAGCCGGGCCACCAGGGCGCCGATCGCGTCGTTGGTGGCATAGAGCTGGCTGCCGTTGACGGCATCGGTGCTGTCGGCGCTCAGGCGGCCGGCCGCGACGTTCTGGATCTGCCGCTCGCCGCCGACCTGGCCCACGCTGACGACGCCGGCCGCGGTGCCGCCCGCGAAGCTGTACTGCGTGCCATCGAGCACGGTCCCGGCCGTGGAGGTGGCGGCCCGGGTGGTGCTGCCATTGCCCAGCGCGACGCTGTTGGCCTCGGTCGCCTTGGCGCCGGCACCGAGGGCCGTCGACTGGTCGCCGGAGGCCTGCGCGCCGCTGCCCGCGGCCAGCGCGTCGGCGCCGGTGGCCGTGGGCGCCGCATATTGCGTGGCCGAGCCGCTGACCCAGCGCTCGGTGTTCACCCCCTGCACCGCGGCCTGCAGCTGGCCGAGGTTGACGGCATCGGTGGCCTTGACGCCGTTGCCCACGTTGGCGATGGCCGCGCCGCCGGCATCGATGCCGCTGGCGGTCACGCTCGGCCCGCCCACGATCACCAGGCCCTGCGGCCCGAGGTTGACCGCGCTGCCCATCTGCAGGCCGGTGGCGCTCAGCACGTTGGTGCCCACCGTCACGCTGTCGAAGTTCACGTCCCGGGCGGTGGAGACGCGCAGGCCGTTGGCCGTGCGCTCGACAGAGATGTTGGAGCCCTGGCTCACGTCCACCGTGTCACCGGCGGAGACCTTGCGGTCGTCGGCCGAATTGACGCTCAGCCGCCAGCCGGCATCGGTGCTGGCCTTGACCGAGTCGATGGCCTGCTGCGCCGCATAGAGCTGGCTGCCGTTGACCGCGTCGGTGCTGGCGGCACTGACGCTGCCCGGCGCCAGGTGGATCAGCTGGCGCTCGGCGCCCGCAGCGCCGATGCTCGCCACCCCGCTCGCGGTGCCGGCATAGGCATAGTTGACGCCGCCCACCGTGCCGCCGGCGACCTGGGCGGCGGCACGGTCCTGGCTGTTGCGCCCCAGCACCACGCTGCCGGCCTGAGTGGCCATGGCATTGCTGCCGATGGCCACGGCATAGGCCCCGGTGGCCTGCGCGCGATTGCCCGCGGCGATGGCGCCGTCGGCACCGGCATTGCTGTCGCTGCCCAGCGCGATGGCGCCGGCATTGCCCATCGCGGCGGCCCGGGTGCCGATGGCCAGGCCGGCCGCGCCCCCCACGTTGGCCGACTGCCCCAGGGCGATGCCACTGGCCGCATTGGCCTGCGCCATGGAGCCCAGGGCCACGGACCCATCCGCCGTGGCGCGCGAACTCTCGCCCGCGGCCAGGCTGCGCGCGCCCGCAGCGACCGACTGGTCACCCAGGGCCGACGCGCGCACACCGGAGGCATTGGCATAGCCACCCACCGCCACCGTGCCGGCAGCAGCAAAGCTGTTGGAGCCCACGGCCACGGCCGAGGCGGAGGCGCCGCCGCCGTTGGCACGGGCGTTCTCGCCGAAGGCCAGGTCGCCCCGGCCATTGGGACCCGTGCTGGCGCCGGCCCCCACCGCCACCGAGGCCTCGCCCGCCGAGGTGGCCTGGGCACCGACGGCCACCGCGTTCAGCGGCACCGCCTGCGCCTGCGCGCCGATGGCGACGCTGCCGATCGCCGTGGCGACGGGGCCGTCGGCGCAGGCACCCGCCGACGTCGTCAGATTCACTGAAATTCCGGTGCTCGAACCGGAATTCTGGGCGCCCTGGCAATTGGCCGCGGTTGCCGCCGTAGCGCTGGCCGAGAAAAGAAAATAAAGGGCCGAAGCACCGGCAATCCGATGAAAAACCGGTCGACGCCACAAATGAAATGGAAGGGGCGCGGACAGGGGGTGTGTGACGCCTGCAAGCGGTTCCTGCGTTGTCATTTCAATGTGTCTCCGCAAAAGACTGCCTTTGCAAAATGGCCAGGACTCGCCTCATGCTAGCGAGCGCCCGGATGGAGACGAACGTCCAGATGCCCCGTTTTTGTTAACTAACTTACACATGCGGACCATCGTCCGCGATCATTGCAAGTGTTGCAGGGGCCCGGGGCGGGCGAATTGGACGGATCCCGATCAATTCACCCGGACAGACCCGCGCGCTTAAATCGCAATACGCGCCCGATTCAACCCCAACCAAATGGAGGATTGATTCCGAGCGCCGCGGGCGCTATTGCAGCCATTGCCGCCACGGGCTCTGCCGTGACTGAAAGAACGTGAACCCCCCGGGGCGCCCTGAGAAAATCCCGCAGCCTCAAGCGGAGGCGGCGCAATCCTCGACCTTGAATTCCACGCGCCGGTCCAGCGCGTCGCTGGCATCGTCGGCACCGGTGCCGACGATGTTCTCGCGGAAGCCCATGCCGGCCTCCTTGAGGCGCTTGGCAAGGCTGGGTGCCTCGGCGGCCAGGCGCATGCGCACCACGGTCGCGCGCTGCAGCGACAGCCGCTCGTTGACCGATTCCGAGCCGGTACGGCTGGTGTGGCCCGTCACGAGCAGGCAGTTGTTGCTCATCTGCGCCGCCTGGCGGGCGATCTGGCGCAGCCACATCGGATAGACGCCGCTGATGCGCGAATCGCTCAGGAACTCCGTGGAGCCGGGCCGGAAGAGGAACTTCACGCTCAGCTTGCTGGCCTCCAGGCCCAGCTTGGCCAACTGGCCGAAGCTGCGCTCGGCGTCCGCGGTGCGGCCCAGCTGCATCTGCGTGAGGTACAGGCCGTTGTAGACACGCAGTTGCTGGCCGTCGGGCCGCTGGGCGGCGGCCTCGTAGCGCGTCAGCGCCTCCTGCCAGCGGCCGGCCGCGTAGGCGTCGATGGCCTCCTGCAGCACGGCGGTGGTGGGCAGGCGCTGCAGGTACAGCGCATCCGCCTGCTGGCCGGCGGGCGTCTGGCTGGTGCGGATGTAGCCGTCGACGGCACGGTCGCGGGTGCTGACGGGGCTGTCGCGGTAGAAGGCGGTGGGCCGGGTGTCCAGCTTCTCGTCGGCGATGCGCGCCACGGTCTGCGCGACCACGGTGCCGCTCTTGAGCTCGGTCAGCGCGAGGGCCAGCTGCCAGCGGCCGGCCGAGGCATCGGCCTGGCGGGTCAGCGTGCCGCTGAGCACGTACTGCGCCTGCTCCACGGCTTGGCTGTCGACCTGGTTGACGGTGAACTGGCTGAAGCGCTCCTGCATGCGCTGCACGATGCGCTGCTGGGCGGCCTGCGTCACTTCGGTCTGCTGGCCGGTGGTGCCGTCGAGCAACGGGTCGATGACGATGCGGCTCTTCTGCAGCCGCGATTCGACGCGGGCCAGGAAGGCCGGCATCTTCTGCGTCTGCACCATCAGGTCGTCCACCGCCTGCTGCACGGCGCGGTCGAAGGGCATGACCTCGGTGGAAGGCGCGGCCTTGTTGGCACACGCGGCGAGCAGCGTGCCCGCAGCCGCGATCAGCAGCAGCGCCCACAGGCGCATCCAGGCACGGAGAACAACAGCGGCAACGGCGGACGGATTCAACATTCGCTCCTCAGGTAGGCCATGTCCTGCGCCGACAGCGGTTCTCCCACCGCGGCGCGCATGTTGATGTCGATGCACCGGCGCGAGGCCGGCGGGCGTGGTGGCGGCGGGGGCGCCGCCGCTTCGGTGGACACGGGCGCGGTGGCCGGCGCGGGCCGGCTGCGCGCGGCCGGACGGGGCGCGGGCGGCGCGGCCTCGGCAGCGGCAGGCGTCGGCGCCGTCCGCGGCAGGGCCAGGCAGGGCGTCGGGCACGGCGGCGGCGCATCGGCCGCGACCACGGGCACGGCAGGTGCCAGCCATCCGCCCATGCCCAGCATCCACGCCCCTGCGAGCGCCGTCCCGCGCATGCGCGCTCAACCCACGCGCACGCAGACGCCGGACGGCGCGGCAGGGCCCGCTGTCCGGCCGTCCAGGCGAGCCGTGTGGAACATCATCCCGAAGAATGTAGAGGAACTATGTCACGGCGAACGCTTGCCGAATGGCCGGTCCGCCGAATGGCATAGGCGCGGGGCCGGGTGATGGACCGCCCTGCCCCGCCCCTCGGCAGCCGATCAGAAATCGACGCGCAGGCCCACCTTCACGCTGCGGCCGGGCAGCGGCGCGCGGGGGTAGACGGTGGTGGTCAGGATCGAGGTGGCGCTGTAGGCCAGTTCGTTGCCCAGGTTGTCCACCCGCGCGTACCACAGCAGGCTGGCGCGCTGCACCTTCATGCGGTAGCCGAGGGAAGCGTTCCACAAGGTGTAGCTGTCCGTGGCCCGGTCGGTGGGCGGCACGCGCTTCTGCGCGGCATAGTGGTCGAAGCCGACGCGTGCGCTCCAGGGCCCGCTGGTCCAGGCCAGCGTGGCGCCGACGCGCACCGGGGCGATGCGCGGCAGCGGCTCGCCGGTGTCGGTGTTGGTGGCGCGCACGGCATCGGCGCGCCATTCCAGGTCGAGGTTGCCACCGGCCAGCGGACGCAGGCCATCGTTGCCCAGCAGGCGCAGGCTGCCGCTGGCCTCGATGCCGGTGAAGCGGGCCCGCACGCCGCGGTAGACGTATTCGGCCAGCAGTTCCTCGTCCAGCGCGGCGGCCAGGGCTTCCTCCGAGCCACCGGCAAAGGACTCGCCCTCGTCGTTGCGCAGGTTGCCGGTGGCCGTCAGGCCGATGTAGTTGCGGAACTTCGACCAGTAGGCGTTGACGCGCGCGTTGTGGGGCCCGGACTTCCACTGCGCGCCGATGTCGGCGCCCAGCGAGCGCTCCTTCTGCAGATTGGTATCGCCCACCTCCCAGGCTGCGGTGGCCACGTGGGGGCCGTTGGCGAACAGCTCATAGTCCTTGGGCGCGCGCTCGGTGTAGGCCAGGTTGCCCGTGATCTGCCACTGCGGCGCCACGTTGTAGAGCAGGCCGAAGGAGGCGCTGTGTGGGTTGAAGCTGCGCTCGCCCAGCGCGAAGCGGGTGATGGAGAGGTCGTCCGGATAGCCCTGCGACGACACCTTCACCCGCTCGGTGCGCGCACCGAAGCTGAGCTTGCCCCAGGACAGCGGCAGCTCCTCGTACAGGAAGAGCGCATCGCTGCGCGTGCGGCTGTGCGGCGCGAAGGCCTCCTCGCCGTCGGCGGCGAAGCGCGTGCGCTCGCTCTGCAGGCCGATCAGGCCCTCGAAGCCCGCGATGGGACGGTGGCGCGCCTCGATGCGCAGGTCGTTGCCCTTGTTCTTGAAGGTGGTGCCCGGTGAGCCGCCTTCGTACTCGGTGTGCCTGTAGTCGGTGTGGCTGGCCTTGGCATGGATGCTGGTGAAGAAACCGCCGGGGCGCCATTCGCCCTCGATGGCCTGGCGTTGCTGGCGCATGCCGATGGTGACGTCATCCTCGGCCACGGTGCCGTAGTTGCTGCGGTAGTCGCTGACCGAGGCGCCGATCCAGCCGGCACCGCCGAAGAACAGCGTGCCGCCGACGGCACCGCCACGGCTCTCGGAGGCCGAATTGCAGATGCGCTTCTGCAGCACGTTGACGCCGCCCTTGCCGCACTCCAGCCAGGTGGGTGCATTCACGTCGTCGGCATGGCGGCGGAAAGCGTCGACATGCAGCGCGAAGCGGTCGTTGCCGCCTTCGAGCACCACGGCGCCGCTGCCTTCTTTGCTGCCGCTGGCGTAGCTGGCATCGGCGCGGCCGCCGAAACCGTTGATCGGCTCCGTGGGGATGCGGTTGTCGATCACGTTGACCACGCCACCCACGGCGCTGCCGCCATAGAGCAGCGCGCCGGGGCCGCGCAGCACTTCGATGCGGTCGGTGACGAGGGCGTCGGTGGGCACCGCATGGTCATAGCTCAGGGCCGAGGCATCGAGCGAGGCGCCGCCGTTGGAGAGGATGCGGATGCGGTCGCCGTCCTGCCCGCGGATCGTCGGCCGGCTGGCGTTGGGCCCGAAGTAGGTGCTGGAGACGCCCGGCAGGCCCTGCAGCGTCTCGCCCAGTGTGGACTGCGAGCGGTACAGCAGCGCGCTGCCCGACAGTGCCTCGACCGGCGCGATGGATTCGGCCGCGCCGAGCGGATTGCCCGTGACGGTGATGGTGTTCAGGGTGGCACCTTCGGTCGCGGACTGGGCATGGGCCAGCGTGGACAGGGCAAAGAGAACGGCCGCGCCGATGGCGTGGCGATGGAATTGGGGAGTCATGAGGAAGCTCGTTGAATTCGAAAAGACGTGCCGCCACGGCCCGCACAGGGCGGTCGCGGCAGCGTCGAGGAAGCACGGGAATTCAGCGAGCGCCGGGCGGACCGCGCGCATCGAAGTGCACGGTCCATCGGTAGATGGCGCGGACCTGGAGGCAGGCGAAGGTGGCCGCGGGCAGCGCCACCGGCAGCAGCACCAGCGGCACGCCCGGCAGGCCGGCGCCGTGCGAGAGCACGTCGTACAGCCGGCATTCGGCATCGGTCTTGTCCGCAAACAGCGCATGCAGCCAGGGATGGCGCGGCGCCTGGAGGGTGGCGCCGTCAGTCGGTACAGCGAGCGCGACGGATGCTGCGGATGTCGTGGCAGTCGTTCGCCAGGCGACATGCGGATGCTTGCCCGGCGCATGCAGGGTGCCATGCACCAGGCCGAGCGTCGCCGTCACCCACACTGCGACGAGCAGTGCGAGCGCGACGAGGCGCGACGGCCTGGAGCGATTCATCCGCGTAGGTTCCGGAAGATCAGAAGTGCGTGGTCATGCTCAGGTAAAGGCTGCGGCGGGTGCCGTACTGCGGCGCCCCCACCCCCACGCCCGTGCCGTCGCGCAGCAGGTACTTCTCGTCGAACAGGTTCAGCACCGCGATGCGGCCCACCACGTCGCCGCCGTCGCCGTACTTCCAGGTGTGGGAGTAGGCGGCATTGACCACGGTGTAGTGCGGCAGCGCGGCGCTGTTGGGCGCGCCGCCGTCGGGCGTGCGCCGCAGGCCGCTGCCATAGATCACGTCGCCGCTGACCTGGTCGGCACCGAAGCGGTAGCTGGCGCCGGCCGAGGCCGTGTAGGTCTGGTCATGGTCCAGGTACACGTAGTGGTTGGCGATGTAGCTCAGCTCGTCCGCGCCGAAGAGCGACTGGCTGGACACGATGTTCTTGCCCATCGCCTTCTGGTGGGCCAGGTTGGCGTAGGCGGCCCAGTGGTCGTCGCTGTAGCGCGCCGACAGTTCCAGCCCGCGCGCGAAGCCCTGCGCATAGTTGAAGGGCGACAGGATCAGCGCCTGGCCGAACTGGCCTTCGTCGAGCAGGTTGTCGATGTGCTTGTAGTACGCATCGGCCGACAGCGACAGGTGATCGCCCACCTTCTGGTCCACGCCGATGTCGAAGTAGCGCGAGCGCTCGGCCTTCACCGCGTCGGAGTTGGCCACCTCGGGCTGGTTGGTGGTTCCGGTGTAGAGGTTGATGCTCTGCTGAGAGGCCAGCTCCTGCGGTGGCGGGGTGAAGTAGCGCGCGAAGCCGGCATGCAGCGCGGTGCTGTCCGTGGCTGCATAGGCCAGGTTCAGCCGCGGGCTCCACTGGTGCTCCTTGGTGTACGCGTTCACGCTGTCGTAGCGCAGGCCGTAGTTGAAGGTGAGCTTCGGGTCGATGCGCCACTCATCCTGCAGGTACAGGCTGGCCAGCTCGCCCGTCTTGCCCGAGTTGTCGTTGATGAGCACCGGCATGTCGCCCACCTGCGCGCCCGTGTCGTCGACCGGGAACACGTTCACCGCATTGAGGCTGCGCGTGCTGGCCCGGGTGTACAGCCCTCCGAAGCGCAGCGTGTGGGCATCGCCCAGCTTGTACGAGGCATCGGCCTGCAGGCCGTTGGACGAGTTGGTGCGCTCGGTGTCCGAGGCGACGCCGTTGTAGATCAAGTCGCCCACCGGGTCGGGACGGTAGTGGAGGCTCGAATACTGGTGGAAGGCCGAAAGCTGGAAGTCCAGCGCGCCCAGCGACTTCTGGTACGACAGCCCAACGAAGCGCGTGCTCTCGTCCTGGCGCTCGCGCACCTGCGACGAAGGCAGGCCGTTGTAGCCCGAGCCCAGGTCGCTGAAGCCGGCCAGCGAGAAGGCCGGCGTCTGGTTCGGATTGGTCGGGATCTGGAACTTGCCGTCGTAGGTGCCGAACATCAGGCCCAGCCGCGTGTCGTCGTCCAGGTAGTACGAGAAGCTGCCGAAGGTCTTGCCCTGGCGCGTGCGGTCGTTCTGGGCATTGAGCGTGGGCTGCGGGTTCTCGATGCCCTGGCTGTTGCCGATGCCGCTGGCCGAGAGGTAGTAACTCAGATTGCCCGTGGTGCCGTAGACCGAGCCACTGCCTTCCAGCGTGTTGTGGCTGCCGATGGTGAAGCCCAGCGAGCCGCCGGGCTTGCCGAAGCCCTGCTTGGTCTGGATGTCGACCACGCCGGCCGTGCGCAGCCCGTACTGGGCCGGCAGCGCGCCGGTCAGGTAGGTGATCGAGTCGATGTAGCGGGTGTCCAGCGTCTGGCCGAAGCCGGAGATGCCTTCGGGCAGTTGCACGCCGTTGATGCGGTACTGAACGTTGCCGTGATCGTCGCGCACATGCAGGGAGCCGGAGGCCTTGGAATCCTTGGCCACGCCGGGCAGGGTGAGCAGCACGTCCTCCAGCGGCGTGGCGTCGCCCTTGCCCAGCGCGCCGATGGCGCTCTGGTCGATGCGGTAGACGGTGGCGCCGGTCTCGGGCGACAGCTCCATGCGCGCCTTCTTCAGGCGCTCGGAGGTGACCTCGACGGTGGACAGCGTCTGGGGCTGGGCGGCGATGGCAGACGGCGTGTTTCCGGCAGCGGGGGCGTCCTGCGCAAAGGCAGGCACGCACAGGAGCGTGAGAACGGCAATGCCGATGGCACTGCGAGGGAATTTCTGGGTCATGAGAGGTCACTGGCGAATCGATGAACAGGCCGCTGCCGCCCACGCAGATGCGGGCGGCAGAAGCCAGGGCTCGGGGGATTCAGCGAGTGACGGGCGGACCGCGCGCGTCGAAGAGCACCACCCAGCGCCGAAGCGCCTCGCCCTGCATGAAGGCGAACACCGCCGCAGGCGGCAGGGCGGGCAGCACGGGCAGCACGAGGGTGGGCATGGCCGCATCGTGCTGGAGCTGGTCCAGGATCAGGCAGAGTGCACTGCCGTCGTCATGGTCGTCGAACAGCGCCGCCAGGCCGTGGTGCGCGGCATGCACCAGGGGGTGTACGCCTTGGGCAGCCAGCGAAGGACCATGACCCCCACCGTGGGTCTCTGCCTGAATCGCGTGCCCCCCGCCCGCATGCATGTGCAGCGTGCGGTGCATGAGCCCCAGCGCCGACGCGAACACCAGCACCCACGCCAGCGCGATGGCCAGCGCAGGCGAGGCGGTCGGGCGAAGGAAGCGGGGCGGCATGCGGGCGCGAGGTTCTTTCTTACGTGCAGGGATGGTGGGCCTCAGCCCTTCTTCACCCGCTCGGCAAAGGTCTTGCGGAACTTCTCGACCTTGGGCGCCACGACGAAGGCGCAGTAGCCCTGGTTGGGATGCTTGACGAAATAGTCCTGGTGGTAGTCCTCGGCCGGCCAGTAGCGCTGCAGCGGCGCGATCTCGGTCACGATGGGCACGCCGCCATAGGCCTGGTGGCTCGCCAGCTCGGCCACCACCTCGCGCACGGTGGCCAGTTGCGCCTCGTCGGTGGTGTAGATGGCGCTGCGGTACTGCGGCCCGACATCGTTGCCCTGGCGGTCGGGCGTGGTCGGGTCGTGCACGACGAAGAAGATGTGGAGGATCTCGCGCAGGTCGATGACGGCCGGGTCGAACTGCACCTTGATCACCTCGGCATGGCCGGTGGTGCCGCTGCAGACCTGCTCGTAGGTGGGATGGTCCACATGCCCGTTGGCGTAGCCCGATTCCACGTCCAGCACGCCTTCCACGCGGTCGAAGACGGCCTCGGTGCACCAGAAGCAACCGCCCCCGAGGACGATGGTCTGCGGCGATGCGGATGGGGTCTCGGACATGGCGCTTCTCCTGGGCAAACCGGCGATTGTGCCGCCTCGCCTTGACGCCCACGGAATCGGTGGCCAATAATTAATAACCAACCGGTCATTAATTTCGCTCGTCTCCCCGCCCATGGGTTCCTCTCCCTCCCTGCACTGCCGACTGCGTGACGCCATGACCGGCGCCAAGCGCGCGCGCCGCAAGGAGGCCCGGCCGGGCGAACTGCTGCAGGCGGCGCTCGACCTGTTCGTCGAGAAGGGCTTTGCCGCCACCCGGTCGGAAGACGTCGCCGCCCGCGCCGGCGTCTCCAAGGGCACGCTGTTCCTGTACTTCGGCTCCAAGGAGGAGCTGTTCAAGGCGGTCGTCACCGAGAACCTGGCCGGCCGCTTCACCGAGTGGAACCAGGAGTTCGAGACCTTCGAAGGCAGCAGCCCCGACATGCTGCGCTACGCGCTGAACACTTGGTGGCAACGCGTGGGCAGCACGCAGGTGTCGGGCATCAGCAAGCTGATGATGAGCGAGGGCCGCAACTTCCCCGAGCTGTCGGCCTTCTACCACCAGAGCGTGGTGGCGCCGGGCAATGCGCTGGTGCGCCGGATCCTGGAGCGCGGGATCGCCCGCGGCGAATTCCGCGCCCTGGACCTGGACCACGCCGTCCATGCCGTGGTGGCGCCGCTGCTCTTCATGATCCTGTGGAAGCACGCGCCCGAGGTGTGCGGCGGCACGGTCGCGCTGGACCCGGCGCGCTATCTGGCCGCGCAGGCCGACCTGCTGCTGCACGGCATGTGCACCCGGCAGGGGCTGGCCGCGGACGGCGGCGCGGCAGGCTCCTAGAATCCCGGGCTTTGTCCGTTCTGCGTCGCCCCGCCCCCACCATGACCGCCTCCCTCGTCACCGATCCCCTGCGCTTCAACATGATCGAGCAGCAGATCCGCCCCTGGAACGTGCTCGACCTCGAGATCCTGGAACTGCTGACCGAAGTGCGCCGCGAAGACTACGTGCCCGCCGCCCACCGCGGCATGGCCTTCTTCGACA
Source organism: Pseudacidovorax sp. (assembly GCF_017991995.1). Taxonomy (GTDB): domain Bacteria; phylum Pseudomonadota; class Gammaproteobacteria; order Burkholderiales; family Burkholderiaceae_C; genus Xenophilus. The sequence goes on from NZ_JAGOPN010000006.1 coordinate 259,862, forward strand.
TGGACATCCCGCTCGGTGACGGCCCCGGCCAGGTCATGCTCTCGCCCAAGATGGAGGCGCGGCTGCTGCAGGACCTGCATGTCAGGAAGACCGACTCCGTGCTCGAGATCGGCACCGGCTCCGGCTACATGGCTGCCCTGCTCGGCGCCCGCGCCGCCCGCGTGCTGACGCTGGAGATCGACCCCACGCTGGCCGCCACGGCCGCCCATACCCTGCAGCGCAACGGCGTCGGCAACGTCGAGGTGCGCCATGCCGACGGCGCCAATCCCCTGCCCAGCGGCCCGACCTTCGACGTCATCCTGCTCAGCGGCTCGGTCGCCCGCATCCCGCAGAACCTGCTGGGCTCGCTGAACATCGGCGGCCGGCTGGCGGCCATCGTCGGCGACGAGCCGGTGATGCGCGCCCATTTCGTCACCCGCACGGCCGAAGGCAAGTGGGACACCCAGGAACCCTGGGACACCATCGCCCCGCGCCTGCTCAACTTTCCGGAGCCCTCGCGCTTCAACTTCTGACCGGCACCGACCGCGCCTCGAGCGTCATCCGTTCGCGCTGAGCCTGACGAAGCGCCGAGCCGGGAATTCGATGGGGCGCCCAGGCCGGTCTTCTGCCCGCCCAGCGCCACCATGATCGACCAAGTCCCCCCCGCCCACCTGCAAGCCTGGTTCGACCAGGCGCCCGACGCGCCGGCCGTGGTGCTCGACGTGCGCGAGCCCTGGGAACTGCAGACCGCCAGCGTGAAGCCCGAGGCGGGCTTCACCGTGGTGGCCGTGCCCATGAACGAGATCCCTGCCCGGATGGCCGAGCTGGACCCGGCCCAGCGCATCGCCTGCTTATGCCACCACGGCGCCCGCAGCCAGCGGGTGGCCGCCTTCCTGGCCCACAACGGCTACGAGCAGGTCGCCAACATCAGCGGCGGCATCGACGCCTGGTCGCAGCAGCGCGACCCTTCCGTTCCCCGCTACTGAGCGGCGCACGCTCATGCGCCCGCTCGTTCTTCGCGCGGTGGCCCTGGCGGCCGCCACGCTGGCCCTGCATGGGCCGGCCGCCGCCCAGAACCTGGGCAGCCTCTACGACGCTGCCCGTGGCTACGACGCCAGCTACCAGGCCGCCCGCGCCCAGGCCGAGGCGACCACGGCCCGCGGCGAGCAGGCCCGAGCCGGCATCCTGCCGCAGGTGGGCTTTGCCGCCAGCGCCTCGCGCACCGACTCCGACATCCGCACGCCTGCCGGCACCGGGCCGCGTGACTTCTCCACGACCCAGGTCGGAGTGCAGGCCACGCAACCCATCTACCGACCCGCCAACTGGGCGAGCTACCAGCAGGGCCAGCGCCAGGCCGCGCTGGCCCTGGCCCAACTGCAGCTGGCCGAGCAGGACCTGATCGTGCGCGTGGGCCAGGCTTATTTCGACCTGCTGTCGGCCGAGGACAGCGTGCGGCTCATCCGCGCCCAGAAAGCCGCCGTGGCGGAACAGCGCGCCACGGCCCAGCGCAATTTCGATGTCGGCAACGCCACCGTCACCGACCAGCGCGAGGCGCAGGCCCGCTACGACCTGGTCGTCGCACAGGAGATCGCGGCCGAAAACGACCGCCAGGTGCGTCAGGTGGCCCTGGACCAGTTGGTCGGCCGCAGCGGCGCCACACCGTGGGCACCAGCCGGCGCCGCGTTGCCCGTACCGCCCCAGCCTGCCGATCTGGCCACCTGGGTCGCGCTGGCCGAGGACGCCCATCCCGCCATCGCCCAGGCACGCATCGGCGTGGACGTGGCGGCCCTGGAGACCGAGAAGGCCAACGCCGGCCATCTGCCCACCATCGATGCCACGCTGAGCTACGGGGTCAATCGCAATCCGGAAGGCACGCTGACGACGACGACGCCGACCACCGTCCACGCCACCCAGGCTGGCGTGCAGCTGAACCTGCCGCTGTTCGCCGGCTTCGCCGTGCAGAACCGCATCCGCGAGACGCTGGCCCTCGAAGACCAGGCCCGCGCCCAGCTCGACGGCGCCCGCCGCAACGTGGCGCAGGCCACGCGAACGGCCTGGCTGGGCCTGGCTTCGGGGCGCAGCCGCGTCGCCGCGCTCGAAGCCGCCGAGGCCTCCAGCCGCAGCGCGCTCGAAGCGACGCAACTGGGCTACCAGGTGGGCGTGCGCGTGAGCCTGGATGTGCTCAACGCCCAGGCCCAGCTCTACCAGACGCAGCGCGACCTGGCCGCCGCCCGCTATGCCGTGCTGCTGGGCGAGCTGCGCCTGCGGCAGGCGGCCGGCACCCTGGACGCCGAGGCGCTGCGCCCCATCGACGCGCTGCTGGCACCGGCCCCGGTGGCCGAGGCCAGCCCGGCACGCTGACGCCGCACGCACCACCGCGGCCGTCAATCCTGCGGCCGATCCCCGCAAAAACCGTGAAGGCTGCGGCGCAGGGCTGCCTATAGTCCTGTTCTTTGCCGCCCCGCACCGTGAACCGCGGTGATCGCGCCGATGAACGTCCCTGTCGCCCTCTCCCGTCTTGCCCCTGCCGCAGCCGTTGCGGCCGACCTGAACGTCTCCGACCGTCCTTCGCGTGCGGTCATCGATCTCGACGCGCTGCGCCACAACTACCGGCTCGCGCGCCAACGCCACGGCGGACGGGCCTTCGCCACCGTCAAGGCCGACGCTTATGGCCACGGCGCCGTCCCCTGCGCGAAGGCGCTGGCGGACGAAGCCGACGGCTTCGCGGTCGCCTTTCTGGCCGAGGCGCATCCGCTGCGCGCCGCGGGCCTGACCCAGCCGATCCTGATCCTGGAAGGCTGCTTTTCCGCTGCCGAGCTGGTGGCCGCGCATGCGCTGGGCTGCTGGGTGGTGGTGCATCACGAGGCCCAGTTGCATGCGGTCGAGGCGCATCCGGAACTCACCGGCCTGAACGTCTGGCTGAAGGTGGACAGCGGCATGCACCGCGCCGGCTTCGCGCCGGCCGAGGTGCGCGAAGTGCACCGTCGGCTCTCGGCCTGCCCACAGGTCGCGAAGATCACGCTGATGACGCACTTCGCCCGCGCCGACGAACCCGACAGCCCGGCCACCGCCGCGCAGATCGCCTGCTTCGACGCCGCGACGGCCGGCCTGCCCGGCGAGCGCAGCCTGGCCAATTCCGCTGGCGTGCTCGCCTGGCCGGCGGCGCGCGGCGACTGGGCGCGGCCCGGCATCCTGCTGTACGGCGCCGATCCGCTGCCCGTGCCCGATCCTGCGCTGTGCGCGGTGATGACGCTGGAGAGCGAGGTGTTCGCCGTGCGTGATCTGCAGCCCGGCGACGCGCTGGGCTACGGCGCCCGCTTCGTGGCCGACGCGCCCTGCCGCGTGGGGCTGGTGGCGATCGGCTATGCGGACGGCTACCCGCGCGTGGTGCCCACGGGCACGCCTGTCCTCGTCGGCGAGCACGCGAGCCGCATCGTGGGCCGCGTGTCGATGGACATGCTGACGGTCGACCTGACGAATCTGCCGGGCGAAGGCATCGGCAGCCGGGTGGAGCTGTGGGGACCACGCGTACCGATCAATACCGTGGCCGCCGCGGCCGGGACGATCAGCTACGAACTGCTGTGCCATGTGCGGCGCGTGCCGCGGGTGTACGTGGGCGGCGCGGCAGGCTGAACGCTGCGCCGACCGAACCAGAGCCGGCCGAACGATCGCCCAACCCAACGCTGAGAGGCTGCAGAGTCACAGGCTGCGCATGGCGCCCTCTTCCCTTGCGGGAGAGGGCCCGCTCCGATCAGCCCCTGCGCTCTTCGGGCACGATGAGCGGTGCCTCGGGGTCGAACACCGGCTCGGCGCGCTCGCCCGGGGCATGGCCCGTCGGCGGAACGGTCTTCGAGGCCGATGCGACCACGGTCCCCGGCTCCGCCATCGGTTCCGTCATCGGCTCCGTCATCGGCTCCGGCGCCAGCGACGACGATGCCTGCAGTGGCGGCTCCGTCCGCGCAGCCAACGACGGGTCGGCAGACGCGGCCGTCGTGTCGGACCCGGCAGCCATAGCAACCGGCTCCGGATCGGGCACCGATTGCCCCAGCGCCAGGATGGCCGCCGCCGTGCGCTCGGCCGCGCCGCGGTGGCTGCCGGCAAAGCCCAGCGCCGCCTGCGACATCGCGGCGCAGCGGCCCTTGTCCGCCACCAGCGACAGCGCATGCACCACGGCCTTCATCATGTCGTCCACGCGCAATGCACCGCCGGCGCCAATGGCCAGTTCGGCCGCCTCGGCAAAGTTGAAGGTGGACGGGCCCATCACGATGGGGCAGGCACAGGCCGCCGCCTCGATCAGGTTCTGTCCGCCCAGGGGCGCGAAGCTGCCGCCCAGGAGCGCGGCTTCTGAGAGGCCGTAGTACAGCGCCATCTCGCCCAGCGAATCGCCCAGCCAGATCTCCTCGCCCTCGGGCGCGCCCTCCGCGGTGGACCGGCGCACGCAGGCGAAGCCGCGCTGCGCGATCAGCTCGGCCACCGCGTCGAAGCGCTGTGGATGGCGCGGCACGATCAGCCACTGCACATCGCAGGCACGCAGCCGTGGCAGGTGGCGGGCGCGCTCGCCACGCGGGCGGCCGGGGTTGCCGTCCGCCGCCGCAGCGGGACCGAAGTCGTCACTCGACGGCGCGGTGGTCCAGAAGTGGCGCAGCGCATCGAGCAGCATCGCCTCCTCGCCATCACGCGAGCTGGCGAACACCACCACCGGCTTGGGCAGGCGCGCACGCAGGGCCTGCGCATGCACCAGTTGCCGCGCATCGGGCTGCGCATCGAACTTGAGGTTGCCGAACACGCCGCCCAGCTTGGCGCCCAGCGACACGAGGCGGTGCGCATCGGCCTCGCTCTGGGCCCAGACGGCCGCCAGCGAGGCATACGCCGGCCGCGCCAGCGAGGACCAGCGCTCGGCCTTGGCCAGCGACTTCTCGGACAGGCGTGCGTTGGCCAGCGTGAGCGGAATGCCCCGCTGTGCGCAGGCCGCTGTGAGCTCGGGCCAGACCTCCGTCTCCATCAGCACGCCGATGCGCGGGCGGAAGCGGTCGAGGAAGGCGGCCACGGCCTTCGGCGTGTCCCAGGGCTGCCAGACCTGCACATCGCCGTCCTGCAACAGCTTGGCGCCCTCCTCCCGGCCCGTGGCGGTGCCATGGGTCAGCAGGATGGGCACGCCGGGAAGCTGCCGGCGCAGTTCGGCGATCAGGATGCCGGCGGCGCGCGTCTCGCCGAGCGAGACGGCATGTACCCAGCAGGCGTCGCGGATCTGCAGCGCGGGGTCGTACACGCCAAAGCGCTCCGCCACCGCATGGGCATAGCCCGGCTCGGCCTTGGCGCGCTTGCGCAGCTTGCGTTTGAGAAGGGGCTGCGCGAGGCGGGTGAACCACCCGTAGAGGCGCAGCGCGGGAGAACGGGAAACGCGCGGCACGCTCAGTGCGCCGCCTCCGCGAAGCTCGCGTCGGGCTTGACCGACTTGAGCAGCGCCGTCATGGTGGCCTCGATGCGGTGCAGGGCTTCCTGCGTCTGGCCCTCGAAGCGCAGCACCAGCACCGGCGTGGTGTTGGAGGCGCGCACCAGGCCGAAGCCGTCGGCCCAGTCGACGCGGATGCCGTCGATGGTGGAGACCTTCGCGTCGGCGTCGAACTTCGCCTTGGCCTTCATCTCCTCGACCAGCTTGTGCGGCTCGCCCTCGTTGCACTTCACGTTGAGTTCGGGCGTCGAGAAGCTGGTGGGCAGCGCGTTGAGCACCTCGCTGGCGTTCGGATGGGCCGACAGGATCTCCAGCAGGCGGCAGCCGGCATAGGTGCCGTCGTCGAAGCCGAACCAGCGCTCCTTGAAGAAGATGTGGCCGCTCATCTCGCCGCCGAGGGGCGAGTCGAGCTCCTTCATCTTGGCCTTGATGAGCGAATGGCCGGTCTTGTAGATCAGCGGCTGGCCGCCAGCGGCCTCGATGGCCGGCGCCAGGCGCTGCGTGCACTTGACGTCGTAGACGATGGTGCCGCCCGGCACGCGCGAGAGCACGTCCTTGGCGAACAGCATCATCTGGCGGTCGGGGAAGATGTTGTTGCCGTCCTTGGTGACGATGCCCAGGCGGTCGCCGTCGCCATCGAAGGCCAGGCCCAGTTCGGCATCGGTGGTCTGCAGGGCCTTGATCAGGTCCTTGAGGTTGTCGGGCTTGCTGGGGTCGGGATGGTGGTTAGGGAAGTTGCCGTCCACCTCGCTGAACAGTTCGATCACCTCGCAGCCGATGGCGCGGTAGATGGCCGGGGCCGAGGCGCCGGCGATGCCGTTGCCCGAGTCCACCACGATCTTCAGCGGACGCTGCAGCTTGATGTCGCCAGTGATGCGCTCGACATAGGCGGGCAGCACGTCGACCTGGCGGACGCTGCCGCCCTCGGCCAGTTGGGCGCTGCCGTCTTCCATGACCTTGCGCAGGCCCTGGATCTCGTCGCCGTAGATGGCGCGGCCGGCCAGCACCATCTTGAAGCCGTTGTAGTCCTTGGGGTTGTGGCTGCCCGTGACCTGGATGCCCGAGGTGCACAGCGTGTTGGCCGCGAAGTACAGCATGGGCGTCGTCACGGCGCCGATGTCGATCACCTCCACCCCCGTGGCCACGAGGCCGCGGATCAGCGCCTCGGCCAGGCTCGGGCCCGACAGACGACCGTCGCGCCCCACGGCCACCGTGCGCTCGCCAGCGGCGCGCGCGGCGCTGCCGAATGCGCGTCCCAGCGCCTCGGCCACCTCCGCATCCAGGGTGCTCGGCACGATGCCGCGGATGTCGTACGCCTTGAAGATCGAGGGGCTGAGTTGCATGGCAGGGTGGGGAGGAAATGACAACAAAAGTGACGGCGACGATTGTAGGCACCGCCCCTCGTGGCTCGCATGTCCGGAAATGGCGCATTTGGGTGGCTTCGCACAGGTAGCATGCCCCGCATGAACACCCGGCCCGACGCCTTGACGGATACCGAAGGCGACGCCTGTTACCTGGCGTTGAAGACGCGCGACGCACGCTTCGACGGCGCCTTCTTCACGGCCGTGACGAGCACCGGCATCTACTGCCGGCCGGTGTGCCGCGTGCGCCTGCCGCGGCGCGAGAACTGCCGCTTCTTTCGCCATGCGGCGCAAGCCGAGGCAGCAGGCTTCCGACCCTGCCTGCGTTGCCGGCCCGAGCTGGCGCCGCGGGCCGTCGATGCGCCCGCATGGAGCACCGAGGATGCCTCGCGCATCCTGGCGCGCCAGGCCGCGCGCTTGATGGACGAACCCGAGCTGTGGGCGGACGCTGCCGACGACGCGCAGCCCGGCCGCATGGTGGCCCGCATGGCCGAGCGCCTGGGGGTGAGCGACCGGCACCTGCGCCGTCTGTTCGAAGCCGAGTTCGGCGTCTCGCCCCTGCAGTACCTGCAGACGCGGCGCCTGCTGGCCGCCAAGCAGTTGCTGGCCGATACGCGCCTGCCCGTGGCCGAGGTGGCCCGCGCCAGCGGCTTCGGCAGCGTGCGGCGCTTCAATGCCGCCTTTGCCGAGCGCTACGGCCTGAACCCGCGCGACCTTCGCCGCGCCCGCGAGGATGAGGACCAGGGCGACGCGAACGGCGCCTCGCTCACGGTGCGGCTGGGCTTCCGCCCGCCCTACGACCTAGCGACCTTGCGCGAATTCCTGGGCCGCCGCGCCCTGGCTGGCGTGGAGCGGCTCGATGCCGATGGCCGCTTCCTGCGCACGGTGCGCATCGGCACGCACACCGGCTGGCTGGTGCTGGGCTTCGACCTGCCGGCCTCGCAGGTGCGGTTGACACTCGGCGAATCGCTGGCGCCCGTGCTGCCGATCCTGGCCAGCCGCGTGCGGGCGCTGCTGGACCTGGATGCCGATCCGTCCGCCATCCATGCCGTGCTCGGCCCCTCCTACCCCGCGGCCGAAGGCCTGCGCGTGCCCGGCACGCTCGATGGCTTCGAGCTGGCGGTGCGTGCCGTGCTGGGCCAGCAGATCACGGTGGCCGCCGCCCGCACGCTGGGCAGCCGGCTGGTGCAGGCGCTGGGCGAGCCCGTCGCCACGCCCTTCGCGGGGCTGGACCGGCTGTTCCCCACACCCGCTGCACTGGTGGCCGTCGATGGCGAAACACTCGGCCGGCTCGGCCTGGTGCGCCAGCGACAGGCCGCCTTGCGCGCATTGGCCGAAGCCGTGCTGGACGGCCGGCTGGCGCTGCATGCCGGCGCCGAACCCCAACGCACCTGCGCCGCCCTCCAGGCCCTGCCCGGCATCGGCGCCTGGACCGCGCAGTACATCGCCATGCGCGCATTGCGCTGGCCCGATGCCTTTCCCGCCGGCGACATCGCGCTGCAGAAGGCCCTGGGCGTGACCCAGGCCCGCGCGGCCGAGGCCGCGTCGCAGGCTTGGCGGCCCTGGCGCAGCTACGCGGTGCTCGCCGCCTGGCACGGCCTGGCCGCGCCTCCCTCCACGAAGGACCCATCATGATCCCTGTCCCTTTCCGCGCCCGCCGCGTCGCGCTGCGTACCTGCCACATCGACACGCCTCTCGGCGGCGTCCTGCTGGCCGCCAGCGCCGACGGCCTGGCCGGCCTGTGGTTCGACGCACAGCGCCACCACCCCGACACCACCGGCTGGGAGCCCGATCCGAGCCATGCGCTCTTGCAGGACGCCGCCGGCCAGTTGCAGGATTACCTGGCCGGCCGGCGGACCGGCTTCGAGCTGCCGCTGGACCTGTCCCGCGGCACGCCCTTCCAGCAGGCGGTGTGGCATGCCCTGCTGGCGATTCCGCGTGGCGGCACGCACAGCTACGGCGGCCTGGGCCTGGCGCTCGGCCGGCCGGCCGCCATGCGCGCCGTCGGCGCCGCCGTGGGCCGCAATCCGCTCAGCGTGATCGTGCCCTGCCACCGGGTCATCGGAGCCGATGGCAGCCTGACGGGCTACGCGGGCGGCCTGGAGCGCAAGCGTGCGCTGCTCACGCTGGAAGGCGTGGCGCTGCCACCGGCGGACCGAGGGCCGGCCGCGAGGCGCGTCGGCAACACCCCGACCGCGCGCGAGCGAACGCGGGAGGTGGCGTGAGTCCGCCGCGTTCTGCATCACGCCCCTGGCTGATCGATCTCGTGCTGCTGGCGGCGCTGTGGGGCGCCTCCTTCCTCTTCATGCGCGTCGGGGCCGCCGAGTTCGGCGCGCTGCCGGTGGCGGCCATGCGCGTCGGCATCGCCGCGCTGGTGCTGGTGCCTCTGGTGCTGCTGCGTGGCCAGGGCGCCGACCTGCGCCGCCACTGGCGGGTGACCAGCGGCGTGGGCATGCTCAATTCGGGCTTGCCCTTCGCGCTCTTCTCCTTCGCACTGCTGACCATTCCCACCGGCCTGGCGGCGGTGATCAACGCCACGGTGCCGATGTTCGGCGCGCTGGTGGCGTGGGCCGTCTTCGGCGACCGGCCGGACGGCTCGCGGGCGCTGGGGCTGGTGGTCGGCTTCGTGGGCGTGGCGCTGCTGGCCAGCGGCTCCACCGGCCTGCACACCGGCGCGGGCGACTGGCGCACGCTGTGGGCCGTGCTGGCCTGCCTGGGCGCCTGCCTTTGCTATGGCCTGTCGGCCAGCGCGGCCCGGCGCTGGCTGCAGCCGGTGCCGCCGCTGGTCAATGCCGCGGGCAGCCAGATCGGCGCGACGGCGCTGCTGGTGGTGCCCGCCGCGCTCAGTTGGCCCAGCCAGATGCCCGGCGTGCGCGCCTGGCTGGCCCTGGTGGCCCTGGGCGTGGCCTGCACCGGGCTGGCCTACATCCTGTTCTTCCGGCTGATCGCCCGCGCGGGGCCAGCCAAGGCATTGACCGTGACCTTCCTGGTGCCAGTGTTCGCCGTCTTCTACGGCTGGCTGCTGCTGGGTGAGCGGGTGACGGCCTGGATGCTGGGCTGCGCGCTGGTGATCGTGTGCGGTGTGGCGCTGTCGAGCGGGCTGGTGCGCCTGCCTGGGGCGAAGCGCGCAGCCCCGAAGGCCTGATCGACGCGCCGTCAGGCCGGCGGGGCGCGGCGCCGCCCGCGCCACAGGTGCCAGGGCAGCGCCGCGGTGACGGCCAGGCCCAGCGCGACATGGGCGACATGCACGCCGTCGCGCCATTCCTCCGCGCCGTAGAGCAGTGCCAGCGCCGTCAGCGCCGCCGCCGCGAACAGGCCCAGGGCGCAGGCCCCGGCAGCGCGGTTGCGCCGCGCCTTCCAGGCCACCACCACGTGATGCGGCAGCACGCTGCCCAGCGCCACCAAACTGAGCGCACCCGTGAGGCCATGCACGATCCACCATGCCGTGAGCTGCGGCGGCAGCCGGTGCCATGCATCCAGCAGCAGGAACCAGCCCACGCCCGAGGCGGCGCACAGGCCGAGCACCCCATACAGGCTGCGCCGCTGCCAGCGCGGCAGGCGGCCGATGCGGCTGGCGTGGGGTCGGCCGTGCCGCGTCACAGCACCCATCCTTGCGCACCGAAGGCCGCCAGGCAGCCGTGGGCCTGGGCGCCGCCCAGCGCCAGCACCTTGGTCAGGCCGTCGGCCAGTGCACAGGTGGGCGCCACCACGGTGTAGCTGGCGCCGCCGGCCAGCGCCTGCCCGCTGCGCGGGTCCACGATGGCGGACCGCAGCGGCTGGGCCTGAAGGCGCGCGCCGGCACCGGGCGCCGAGGTGGCGACCGCGCCATCGGCCAGGTCCCCCAAGTGCCTCACCCGGCCGGGCACCGACGGATCACGCACATGGATGGGCTGGGGCACTCGGCCCAGCACACGCAGGTCGCCGCCTGCGTTGACCCGGCCCTGGCGAATGCCCGCCGCGCGCAGCGCCGCCACGGCGCGATCCACGGCATGGCCCTTGGCGATGCCGCCCAGGTCGACGCGCACCGGCGCGCCCACCCGCACCCGCGCGGCGGGCAGGAGTTGCAGGACCCTCTGACTGGCCCCCGGCCGGCCCGCATCCGCCGCACAGTCGAAAAGCCCCGCAGACGCCTGGTGGAGTTGACCGGCCAGAGCCAGCACGTCCCAGGTCCAGGGGTCGATCACCAGCACCGCGCCGGCCGGCGCCGCGGCGATGCGGCAGAGGTCCGAATCCGGCCGGTGCGGCGACATGCAGGCCTCCACGCGTTCGATGGCGGCATAGGCCGCCTCCACGGCGCCCAGCACCTCGGCGGCCGACATGCCGGCCGCCGGCTCGGCCATGACTTCGACATAGGTGCCCATCGCCGGACGGCAGCGGCGGACGGGGGCCGCGGCCCGCACCGGCACAGCCGCGCCATGGCGACCTGCACGCCGCGATGGAGCGCGCGCTGCCTGGGGGCTAGCGGCCACGCAGCACCCGCCCATACACCGCCAGCACGCGCTTGACGCCATCGGTCAGGTGCTTGGCCGACAGCGTGGCCCCGGAGATGTTCTCCACGTCCTTGCCGAGCTTGAGCGGGGCAGCGCCATCCTTGCCCTCGAACTGGTGCAGCCACTGCGGCTCGGCCACCTCGTAGCCGTAGGACTCGTGGTACTCCAGCACCTCCACGCGGCGCACGCGGCCCTGGGCGTCCAGCGCCACGGCGTAGGTGATCATCTCGTGCTTGCCCACCACCTCGTCCACCACGAACCAGCCGCCATCGGCCGCTTTCCAGATGCGGTTGCCCTGGAAGGGATGGGCCACGGACGAGGCCGCGCGCACCTCGTCCTGCTGGGCCGGCGTCAGGGCCACCGGAAAAGCGGTCAGCGCCTGGCTGCCGAACAGGTCGCGCTGGGCCTGCTCGACCGACACGTAGATGCGGGCCGCTGCATAGACGGGCGCCGTGGGCGCCAGCGCCGCGCCCAGCGCCGCCAGCGGCATCAGCGCGGCCGGCTTCCATTGCATGCGCGTCATTCCAGCGGGATCCCCAGCTTCACGACCACCTGGTTGCGGCCATGGTTGTCCCACACCTTGCCCAGTGCGCAGTCGGCCGTTCCGTCGGCGTAGCAGTGGCCGCCGATCTGGTGGCGCCAGGCGGCCGTCACCCACCAGCTGCGCTCGGCGTAGTGGATGTTGGGGCCGATGAAGTTGGCCGTCTGCGTGTGCTTGTTGAAGTGGTAGCCGTCGTGGTCGGTGTGGAAGCGACCCTCCACGCCGGCCGTCCACTTGGGCGCGAAGCGATAGCTGGCGCCGTACAGCAGGTCGGCCATCGAGTTCCTGATGATGCCGGCCGGGTCGTACTTCTCCTTCTCGATCTCCACCAGCAGGTTGGCCGCCAGCACCAGCCGGTCGTCGAGGAAGTTGGACTGGGCGATCAGGCGGAACTCGAGCTCGTCCTCCAGCTTGCCCCAGGTGGGCTCCACGTACAGGCCGATGCCGACGGGCGAGGTGACCGGGTTGGTGATGCGCCAGATGCCCTCGAGGGAGGCGCCATCGAAGCGGCGGTAGCTGTAGGGATCGCTGGTGTTGGCCGGGCTCGGCACGCCGAAGCCCGCGGTACAGGGAATGTGGTCGCAGGTCTCGGGGCTGAGATAGTTGTTGTGCGCGCTGATCGAGGCGGCATTCAGGTAGCCACCGATCTGCAGGTCGTTGGTGATGCCGTACTCCAGCTCGGATCGGTACAGCCCGAAGTCGTAGCGGCCAGTGGCCTGACCATGCGTGACGTCCACCTTCTGCTCGAATTCCGCCGTGCCCTTGGGCTGCAGGTCCAGCGTGTAGACCCAGCCGAAGGCACCCTCGCCCGCCTGCGCGGGCAGGCCCGCCATCGCCGCGGCACCGACCGCGCACGCAGCCGCTGCCCTGCTGATTCGCTTGAACGCTCCCACGAACAACCTCCCGTCAGAGATAAGAAAAGAGAATGCGAGTGATTCTCGAAAACATCACTGACGGGGAACTGAGCCGGCAAGGGGCTTGGCGACGGCAGCCTGCCGCCTCATCAGCCCAGGCGCCTTCCTGCGCCCAACGCCGGCTTCGAGGCGGGTCTATTCGGCCGCAGCCAGGAACGGCATCACCCGCGCCAGCAGCGCCTCGGGCGCCTCTTCGGCGATGTAGTGGCCGCAGGGCAGCGGGCCGCCCTGCACATCCACCGCCACGCGCTGCCATTCGGCCAGGGGCTGGAAGCAGCGGTGGACCACGCCCTCCTCGCCCCACAGCGCGAGCAGCGGCATCGTGAGCTTGCGGCCGGCCTCGCGGTCGGCACGGTCGTGTTGCAGATCGATGGTGGCCGCCGCGCGGTAGTCCTCGCAGGTGGCATGCGCCGCGCCGGGCAGTGCGATGCAGCGCTGGTACTCGGCCAGGGCGCGCGGGTCGAAGGGGGCCAGGCCGGCGCTGCGCTTGCCCATCAGGTCGGTGATGTAGCGCGCCGGGTCGGCCTCGATCAGCCGCTCGGGCAGCGGCGCCGGCTGGATCAGGAAGAACCAGTGCCAGTAGGCGCGTGCGAAGGCTTCGTCGGTCTGCTCGTACATGGCGAGCGTGGGCGCGATGTCGAGCGTCACCAAGCGGCGCACGGCCTGCGCATGGTCCATGGCCAGCCGGTGGGCCACGCGGGCGCCGCGGTCATGCGCGAGGACGAGGAAGCGCTCGAAGCCCAGCGTGCGCATCAGCGTCACCTGGTCCTGCGCCATGGCGCGCTTGGCGTAGTTCGCATGGTCCGACAGACCGGCAGGCTTGGAGGAGTCGCCGTAGCCGCGGATGTCCGCTGCGACCAGCGTGAAGTGTTGAGCCAGCGTGGGCGCCACCTTGTGCCAGATGGCGCGGGTCTGCGGATGGCCGTGCAGCAGCAGCAGCGGTGGGCCGGAGCCGCCGATCGTGGCGGCGATCTGGATGCCGTCGCCGACGTCGACGCGGCGTTCTTCGAATCCGGGAAAAAGCGAGGTCATGCAGGGAGTCTCCTAAGGACAGCCCTGCATGGTAGGCGCGCGCTTCCCGGCGCGCTGCGCCTCAGCGATAGCGCGGGTCGTTGGGGCGCGCGTCGTAACGGTTCGGCACGCCGTCGCCATCGCGGTCGCGGTCGTAGCGGTTGGGCACGCCATCGCGGTCACGGTCTCGGTAGGCGCCCGGCGGCGGGCCCGAGGGCGGGGGCGGAGGCGCGACCACGCAGCCGGCGAGGGTGACGGCCAACAGGCCAAGTAGCAGCGGTGTCTTGATCTTCATGGGTGGGCTCCTTGCGGCAATGCCGCTGGCGGCAGACTGCCGCCCCGCCCTGCGACGGTCTGTCGGACGCCATCGCCCGGCTGCGGGCGCTTCAGGCCGACGCGCTGCGGGCCTGTGCCGCCGCGAGGAGCGCCGCCAGCGCGGGCGGCAGTCCTTGCTGCGGCTTGGCGGGCGGCGGCGCCATGCTGCCGCGGCTGGCCAGGCCCGGCTGCAGGCCGTGGAGCATCTCCGCCTGCCGCACGGCACTGGAGACGCCATCGACCACCGGCACCGGCAGGCGTCCCGCCAGTTGCCGCGCCAGGCCGGCCAAGGGGGCGCCGGCCAGGATCAGCACATCGGCCCCATCCTCGTCCACGGCACGTTCGCACAAGTCCAGCAGCGCCTCGGAATGGTCCTCCTGGATGCCGTCGATGCGCGCCAGCGGCCGGTCGAGCGCACGGATGCTGGCCAGCCGGCCTTCCAGCCCGTTGGCCTGCACCACCTCGCGGTACCAGGCCTGGATGCGCTGCGAGATGGCGATGATCGAGAAGCGCGGGCCCAGCAGGCACGCACTCGCCAGGGCCGATTCGGTGAGTCCCAGCACCGGCATGGGCAGCACCTCGCGCAGCGCCGCGAGGCCCGGATCACCGAAGGCGGCCACGATCACCGCGTCGTGGCCCGCCGCATGCTCGGCCGCGACGTTGGCGGCCGCATAGGCGCCCACCATGGCCTCGAAACGCGTCTCGATGTAGGCCACGCCGAAAGACGCGGTGCGCAGCGTGAGTTCGGTGCCGGGGCTGGCGCTGCGCGCCGCCTCGCTGCCGATGAGTGCCGTGACGCTGTCGGAGATGTTGGGGTTGATGACCAGGATGCGCATGGTGCCGATCATCCCCGGCGGCGCGGCACCAGCGTGGGCGTGCCGCAGTGCAGGAAGCGTCCGGCGCCCTGGCGGCCGGTGAAGTCGCGGCCGTCCCAGACCACCTCGCCGCGCGACAGCGTCATGCCGGGCCAGGCCGTCAGGTGCATGCCTTCATACGGCGTGTAGTCCACGTTGTGGTGCAGCTGGGCATTGGTCAGCACGAACTCGCGCTCGTCCCAGATCACGAGGTCGGCATCGGCACCCACCGCCAGGCTGCCCTTGCGCGGATGCAGACCATAGGCCTTCGCCGGGTTGGTCGATGTCAGCTCCACGAACTTCTGCGGCGTAATGCGCCCCGCCATCACGCCTTCGGACCACAGCAGCGCCATGCGCGTCTCGATGCCAGGAATGCCGTTGGGAATGTGGCGGAAGCCCACCTCCTCGCCACCCGGCTTCTTGCCCTCCGTGCCGTCGAACTTGTAGGGCGCGTGGTCGGACGAGAACACCGTGAACAGCCCATCGGCCAGGCCGTTCCAGATCACCTGCTGGTTGCGCTTGTCGCGCGGCGGCGGGCTGCAGACGCACTTGGCGCCGTGGTAGCTGTCGTCGATGCCGAGGTCCTCGGCGGTGAGGAAGAGGTACTGCGGGCAGGTCTCGGCGAAGACGTTCAGCCCGTGGGCGCGGGCCCAGCGGATCTGCTCGACCGCCTCGCGTCCGGAGACATGCACGATGAGGATCGGCACGTCCACCAGCTCCGACAGCGCGATGGCGCGGTGCGTGGCCTCGCGCTCCACCAGCATGGGCCGCGCATGCGCATGCCAGCGCGGCGCGGTGCGGCCGGCGGCCTCCAGCCGCTTGCTGAGCCATTCGATGCAGTCGGCGTTCTCGGCATGGATCATGGCCATGGCGCCGTGCTCGCGCGCCACGGACAGCACGTCCAGGATCTGCCCGTCGTCCAGCTTCAGGCTGTCGTAGGTCATGTAGATCTTGAACGAGGTGTAGCCCTCGCGGATCAGCGCCGGCAGTTCTTCTTCGAGCACCGTGGGCGTGGGGTCGCTCACGATCAGGTGGAAGCTGTAGTCCACATGCGCCTTGCCTTCGGCGCGCTGGTGGTAGTCGGCCACCGCCTCGCGCAGCGACTGGCCCTTGTGCTGCAGCGCGAAGGGAATGACGGTGGTGGTGCCGCCACAGGCTGCCGAACGCGTGCCGGTGTCGAAGTCGTCGGCCATCACCACCGGCGGCGGCTCGGGCTGGTCGAGGTGGCAGTGCGCGTCGACGCCGCCGGGCGTCACATGGCGGCCGGCCGCGTCGATCTCGCGCGCCCCGGCCGGCAGGTCCTGGCCCAGTTGCACGATGCGGCCATCCTTCACGGCAATGTCGCAGTCGAAGATGTCGCTGGCCGTGACGGCGCGCGCGTTGCGGATGACGAGGTCGAAGGCGGACATGGGATTCGTGTTCAAGAAAAGAAGGAAGGTCAGGCGGCCATCCAGCCGCCGTCGACCATGAGTTCGGCACCGGTGATGAAACGGGCTTCGGAACTGGCAAGAAAGAGCACCGCCTCGGCCACGTCCTCGGGCCGGCCCAGGCGCGGCCAGGGTGTGCGGCGGATGGCGCGCTCCATGACGACCGGGTCGAGCGCGCGGCCGCCCTGCCCCGTCTGGATCTTGCCGGGCGCCACGGCGTTGCAGGCGATCTGCTCGGCGGCGTAGTCGGCCGCCACTTGCCGCGTCATGTAGGCGATGGCGGCCTTGGTGACGCCGTAGCCCAGGTCGCCGGGGGCGGCGATCAGGCCATGCTGCGACGAGAGGTTGACGATGCGACCGCGCACCTCGTCCACCACTTCCTGGGTGCGCATCTGCCGCACCGCGGCGCGGCTGGCACGGAAGGCGCCGCCCAGGTTGACGTCGAGCAGGCGCTGCCAGTCCGCATCCTCCATGTCGGCCAACGGCCGCGCATGGCGGATGCAGGCGTTGTTGACCAGCACGTCGAGCCGGCCCTGCCAGCGCACGGCTTCCGCCACGAGCGCGTCGACCTGCTCGGTGCGGCTCACGTCGCAGTGGACGAAGCGGGCCTGGCCGCCTTCGGCCTCGATGGCCATGAGCGTGGGCAGGCCGCCCTCGATGGGCTGCTCGGTGATGTCGGCCACGATGACGAAGGCACCTTCGGCGGCCAGCCGGCGGGCGATGGCGCGGCCGATGCCGGAGGCGGCGCCAGTGACGATGCAGGCCTTGCCGGACATACGCTGGGCGGGCGTGGGCGTGATCTCAGACATGGGCAGGCGCCGCGCTGTGCTGCAGCCAGGCAAGGAAGTCAGCACCGGCTCGCGGCAGGTCGTAGTGCGGCACGAAGCCGGTGTCCCGGCGCAGGGCCGAGATGTCCATGCTGGCGCGGTCGTAGTCGGCGTAGGGCTCGATGTTGGCGGCGTCCCCTTCGGCGGCGATGCCCCAGTCAGCGCGCTCGAAGCCCGGCTGCGTGGCGAGCCAGGCGCACCAGTCGGCCACCGACCATTCGAAGCCGGCCGCCAGGTTGTAGATGGGCTGCGACGGCGCCTCGGTGTCGAGCAGTGCCGCGATGGCGGCGGCCGCATCGCAGACGTAAAGCCAGTCGCGCCGCAGCGGGCGCGGCAGCCGAACCGGTTGACGGGCGCGCAACAGCCGCAAGGCTTGTAGCGGCGCGCTGGGCGTGTCACGCACGCCGGTGTCGCGCTCCCAGGGGCCGAAGCAGGTGCCCAGGCGGCCGATGCGCAGGTCCACGCCCAGCAGCCCGGCCAATCGCCGCGCCGCGGCCTCGGCTGCCACCTTGGAGATGCCGTACAGCCCCTCGGGCTGCAACGGCGTGTCGGTATCGTGCAGCAGGCCGGGCAGCCGCCCGCTGGCCCCATAGGCCGAGCCCGAGCTGGCCAGCAGCACCCGCTGAACGCCATGCGCCGACGCCAGGCGCAGCGCCGTGGTCACGGCCACCAGGTTGACGGCGAAGATCCCTTCGGGCGCGCGGCGCTCGCGCTCGGCCGCCGCGGTCACGGCCGCCAGCAGCACCAGGCGATGCGGCCGATGCAGGGCCAGTGCGGCTTCCAGCGCTGCGGCATCGCCCACGTCGCCCCGCAAGGCGATGAAGCGCCCGGGCAATGCTGCCAACGCGCGCTGCGCCGCCTCGGGCAGCGGCGCCACATCCCAGCCGACCACCGTCTCGCCGCGGGCGAGCAGATGCTCCACCAGCGCCAAGCCAACGAAGCCCGCGGCCCCGGTGATGAAGGTGACCGATGCAGCCTCAGCCATGTGCGGCAGCGGTGGGCGTCACGACCCCTTCAGGCCGCAACAGCTGCAGGATGTGCCGCTTGTAGTCGTTGAAGCGCGGGCTGGTGGAATCGCGCGGGCGCGGCAGGTCCACCGCGATCAGCTCGCGGATGCGGCCGGGCCGCGCCGACATCACGGCGATGTGCGTGCCCAGCGCCAGCGATTCCTCGATGCCATGCGTGACGAACACGATGGTGCTCTGGCTGTCGCGCCAGATGCGCACCAGCTCGGCATGCATGTCCATCTTGGTCTGCTCGTCCAGCGCGCCGAAGGGCTCGTCCATCAGGATCACCTCCGGGTTCATCAGCAGCGCCCGGGCGATGCCCACGCGCTGGTTCATGCCGCCCGACAGCTCGCTGGGAAAGTGGTTCTCGAAGCCGCGCAGCCCCACCATGTCGATGAAGTGCTGCGCCTTCTTGCGCCGCTCTGCCTTGGGCAGGCCGCGCATGGTGAGGTGGAAGGCCACGTTCTCCCACACCGGCAGCCAGGGCATCAGCGTGGGCTGCTGGAAGACCACGCCGCGGTCCACGCCCGGCGCCGTCACCGGCCGGCCGCCCACGGCCACCACGCCGGCCGTGGGGTGGTCGAAGCCGGCGATCATGTTCAGCAGCGTGGACTTGCCGCAGCCGCTCGGGCCCAGCAGGCACAGGAACTCGTTGCGGCCCACGCTGAGGCTCACGTCGTCCAGCGCCTTGACGGCGCTGCCGCGGCGCGGGTCCTCGAAATGGCGAGAGACGTTCTGGATGGTGATGAGGCTCATGGTTCAGCCCTCTTTCGCTTGCAGGGTGGAGCCGCGCTGCCAGCGCAGCACGCGCGCCGACAGCAGCTTGATCAGCCAGTCGCTGCAGTAGCCCAGCAGGCCGATGCTCGCCATGGCGGCGATGACGATGTCGTAGCGCAGGAAGTAGTACGAGTCCCAGAGCACATAGCCCACGCCGCTCTTCACGGCCACCATCTCGGCCGTGACGGTCAGCATCCAGGCCGAGCCGATGGCGATGCGCAGGCCCGAGAAGATGCTGGGCAGCGCCGCCGGGAACACGATGTGCCGCAGCAGCAGCCGTGGCGTGCCGCCCGCCATCGCGCCCGCACGCAGCAGGTTGCGGTCGCAGGTCTTCACGCCGTGGATGGTCGACAGCAGCACCGGGAAGAAAGAGCCCAGGAACACCAGGAATATGGCCGGCTTGTTGGCGATGCCGAACCAGATGATGGCCAGCGGAATCCACGACACCGGCGGCACCGGCCGCAGCACCTGCAGCAGCGGCTCGATCAGCTTCTCGATGGTGCGCGACCAGCCGATGGCCATGCCCAGGCCGACGCCCAGCGCCGCCGCCAGCGCGAAGCCGGCGAACACGCGGCCGGCGCTGGCCGCCACGTCGAAGATCCAGTGCCCCGAATAGGTCTGCGTGTTGCCATCGGTGCCGATCACCCAGTCGGCCCAGGCCACCAGCACCTGCGAAGGCGCCGGCAGCAGCGCGGGCGGCAGCACGCCCGAGCGGGAGAACAGCTCCCAGCCGATGAGCACCAGGGCCGGCACGATGGCGCGTTCGATGCGCCGGTACAGCCGCTTCCAGGCCGGCGTCGCGGCGGCGCGCGCCGCTGCAGCCGGGGCCGGCAGCGTGGTCGTGGAGGAATCCGCCATCGTCGTCCCGCCCATGGCCTCAGTAGCCCAGCTGCGACTTGGGCTTGCCCGTCGCGGCTTCGAGGAAGCGGTAGTCGATGTTCTTCTCGACCGCCGCCGTCACGTCGTTGTTGATGTACTTGAGGTCGCGCATCATCTGCGCGATGGCCACGGCCGAGGCGCGGTGGATCTGGTAGTCGGGGTACAGGTTGGCGGCGGCGCCGGTGGCGATGGCCTTGTCCAGGCCCGTCACCTTCTGGATGGTGTCGATGAACAGGCCCTTGTCCTTGGTCATCAGGTCGTTGACCTTGATGATCGAGCGCACCGTCTCCTCCACCGCCTTGGGCTTGCTGGCGATCACGTCGGAGCGGGTGACGATCAGGTTGGTGAGCTTGCCGGCCGCCTGGTCATAGGGATAGGTGAAGAACTTGGCGGCCTTCACTTCGCGGATCTGGGTGGCGAAGGGGTCGACCGAGCAGATCAGCTCCACCTCGCCGCGGCGCAGGGCCTGCACGTGGTCCGACGGGTTGGGGATGTTGATGAACTGGACGTCCTTGTTGATGTCGATGCCCTGCTTGGCGAAGGCGCCGCGCATGTGGATGTCCTGCGCATTGCCGCGCGAGGCGGCCACGCGGAAGGGCTTGCCCTGGGCCTTGTACTCGGCGATGACCTTCTTCAGGCCCGCCCAGTCGTTCTCGGCCACGGGCACGTCGTTGCCCACCAGGATCTGCGAGCCGCCGTTGATCTGGCCCGAGATGGCGACCACGTCGAAGCCCTTGTCCAGGGCGGTGGCGTAGTGCAGATAGGTGACCTGGGCGACATCGATGCTCTTGGACAGCAGGGCCGTCAGCACGTCGTTGCCGGTGTTGAAGCCGGTGGCCTCGAGCTTGACCTTGGCGGGGTCGGCGTTCTGCGGCGTGAGGGCCAGCGGCGTGCAGTGCGCGCACTTGGCGTAGCCGAGCTTGATGGCGTCCTGCGCCTGGCCGAGCAGCGGCGTCAGGGCGGCGGCGGCCACCAGGAGGGGAGCGATGAATTGGCGCATGGGCATTCCCGGAAGGTTGAACAACAGGACCGGTGCGAAACCGGATGCCTGCCTTCAAGCAATGGGCGTGCCACTTTGTATCCAATCCATTGAGCACGTGAATGCACTCTTTTCTCTGATCGCAGAAAGCCTGTCGAAGAAATAGAGGCTCAATTGCACATCAGGATTGGATACAGTTTCTCTCCATGGTGCATCCATGCACCCCTTCGAGGCGGACGCGCGCCGGGTGCGTGCGCCAAAAGAAAACGGGCCCCGAAGGGCCCGTCGTCCTGCCGCAGGCCCCTCGGCAGGGGCCACGTTGTCAGCGCGCTGGCGTGGCGACCTCGGACTGGATCTTCCAGGCCTGGCCTTCGCGCACGAAGCGCAGCGTCTTGTTGACCACGTCGTTGTAGTCGCTGGAGCGGTAGGTCTGCTTGAAGGACGCCTGGGCGGCATTGGCGCCGTCCGCGCGCACCTGCAGGTCCTCCACCGTCACGCTGATCGGGCCGGCCTTGGTCACGCGCGAGCTGCGCAGCGACTTCCAGGCCTCCACGCTGCCCTGCTGCGGACGGAAGCTGCTCGAATAGAAGGCCATGTAGTTGTTCAGGTCCTTGGCCGACCAGGTGCGGGCCCAGGCCTGCACCGTGGACGCCACGCCGGACGTGTCGGGCGTGGTCTGTGCCGGCACGGGCAGCGGGCGCGGTGCGGGCGAGGTCTGGCCCGGCGTGGGCTGCAGCGGCGGCCGGGAGGCCACCACGGCCGCGGTGTCCAGCACCTGCGGCGGCGTCATCTCGGTGCTGCACAGCACGGCCTCGTCCTCGGCCTGGCCGCCCTCGGGCACCTCGGGCGCATCGACCATCAGCGGCTTCTGGTTCATGGCGGGCAGCAGCCCGTTGGTCTGCTGCAGCACGCGGTAGCCGGCCAGCAGGTAGTCGTAGCGGGCGTTCACCACCGCGCGACGGGCCTGGAACACCTCGTTCTCGGTGTCCAGCAAGTCCAGCAGCGAGCGCTGGCCGATGTCGAACTGCTGGCGGAAGGCCTCGCGCGCCTTCTCGCTGGACAGCTGGTGCTGCTCCAGGTAATTGAGCTGCTCGCGCAGGCGGCGCAGGTCGTTGTAGGCGATGGTGGCGGTCTGGCGGATGTTGCGGCAGGCCAGGTCGCGCTGGTCCTGCGCCGCGTAGAAGTTCTCCTGTGCCGCACGGGCGCGGGCATCGTCGGCACCGCCGCGGTACAGGTTGTAGTTCAGCACCACCTGCACCGAACTGTTCTGCACACGCTGCACGGTGTCCAGGCCCGACAGCTGCTTGTCGGTGCCGGTCTGCGCCACGAAGGCCACGGTGGGCGACTTGGCGGCGGTGCGCACATCCAGATCGGCGCGGGCGGCGCGGATGCCCGACACGGCCGACAGGAAGCCCGGGTTGCGGCGCATGGCCTCGTTCAGCACCTGCTGGGCAGGCGGCAGGTTGGCCGAGGTCTCGGGCACCGGCGCCAGCTGGGCCGCGGGCAGCTGGCCCACCAGGCGCTGGAAGCGCTGGGTCACGTCGTGCAGGTTGGCGCTGTCGGTCAGCCAGTTCGACTGCGACAGGGCTGCGCGGCCCTGGGACAGCTCCAGATCCACACGCTTGCCCACGCCGGCCGAGGCCCGACGGTCGAGCTGCTCGCGCGTCTCGTTGTGGAAGCCCCAGTTGTCGGCAGCCAGGCGCTCCAGCTCGCGGTAGCGGGCCACGTCGATGTAGGCCTGAACGGCCTGCAGCGCGATCTCGTCGCTGGCGGCCAGGTAGTCGTAATAGCGACTCAGCTTGGCAAAGCCGGCACGGCGCGTGTCGCTGGACGCGGCGCCGCCGTCGAACAGGGTCTGACGCAGCTGCAGGTTGGCGCCGGGGCGGCTGTAGCTCTGGCTGTCGTTGCCGCTGATGCGGCTGCTCTGATAGCCGGTGAAGGCCTGCAGGTCCACCTGCGGGCGCAGCGCGCTGCGCGCCACCGCCTGTTCGGCGTCGGACGCCTGGTACATGCGCAGGCGGGCCAGCACCTCGGGATTGCGGCTGATGGCCAGACCGACGGCATCGCCCAGCGAGGCCGGGGGCAGCGCGGTCGCAGCAGCCGAAGGCGCCGCCGCGGGCATCGGCGCGGGCGCCGAAGTGGCAGGCGTCTGGGCGACGGCGACACTGCAGGCCAACAGGGCGGCCACGGCAACGGGGCGGAAGGTCAGCATGGACATACGATCAATCAAGGTCCCGAGTGGATTTGTAAAAAAAGATGGCGCGTGTCTGGTTGTTGTCAGGCTTTGTTCGCACGCGCCGCGCAACTGGGCAGGCCAACTGCATCAATCTAATAAATTATTCTACGTATCGGTAACAGATCGGTTAAGAATGTTGCAACACTTCGCTTACATTCGGAACTTTTCCGCACTGGGCCGCTGAAGGACGCCATTCCGCCTCCCCCCTCGCACGCGGCCTGTCGTGTTTACGCAACTCTTCTTCGCCCTGTTGCCCGGCCCGCGCACGCCGCCCGTGGCGGGTCGCCGGACATGGGTCGCGCTGCTCCTGGCCGTGCTGCTGGCGCTGGGCGGCCCGGTCGGCGTCCGCGCCTGGGACGCGGCGCTCATGGAGCGCACCATGGTCCAGCGCTACGGCGCCTGGGGCCAGCAGGCCTTCACGGCCTGGCGCACGCTGGTGGACAGTGCCGCCCAGCTCGACGAACGCGAGAAGCTGCGCCGCGTGAACGAGCACTGGAACCGCGCGGTGCGCTTCGGCGAGGACATGGAGATCTGGGGCCAGGAGGACTACTGGGCGACGCCCGTCGAGACCCTGGGCCGCGGCCGCGGCGACTGCGAGGACTACGTCATCGGCAAGTACTTCACCCTGCGCGCCATGGGCGTGCCCGAGGAGCGACTGCGCCTGACCTATGTACGCGCCCGCGTGGGCGGCGCCACACAGGCGCACATGGTGCTCAGCTACTACGCCACGCCCGAGGCCATGCCGCTGGTGCTCGACAGCCTGGTCTCCAGCATCATGCCGGCCAGCTCGCGCCCCGACCTCACGCCCGTCTTCAGCTTCAACGCCGAAGGCATCTTTGCCGGGCCCGGCAACACCGCCAGCCACCCGGTGGACCGGCTCACCCGCTGGCGCGACGTGCTCGCGCGCATGCGGGCCGAGGGCTCGATCCCATGACCTTCCCCTGCCCTGCCGGCGCCGGTTGCGGCCACCGCGCCCGGCCCCGTCCCCTCCAAGGAGAAATCCCGTGTCCCTCTTGAGACGACTCTGGCTCAGCGTGCTGCTGGCCATGTTCGCGGTGCTGCTGGGCACCTGGGCCGTCAGCATCGCCACCTCGCGGCTGTACCTGCAGCAGCAGCTGCTCGCGCAGGGGGCGGACGCGGCCGTCTCGCTGGCCATGTCCATCTCGCAGCAGGGCGACGACCCGGCCATGGCCGAGACCCTGGTCAATGCCCTGTTCGACAGCGGCCACTTCCAGCAGGTGCGCTACACCGACGTGAAGGGCCAGGTCGTCGTCGACCGCAACCGCGGCACCGTGCAACCGGGGGCGGACGTGCCGGCCTGGTTCACCCACCTGCTGCCGCTGCAGGCCACGCCGGGCGAGGCGCTGGTGAGCAACGGCTGGCAGCAGGCCGGCCGGGTAAGGGTGATCGCCAGCACCCAGTACGCCTATGTGGCCCTCTGGCGCGGCACGCTGCTGCTGGGCGCCCTGCTGGCACTGACGGGCCTGCTGTGGGGCATGGGCATCACGGCCCTGGTGCGCTGGCTGCGCCGGCCCCTCAAGCACATGGCCGACCAGGCCGATGCGGTGGGCAACGGCCAGTTCCACACCATCGAGGAGCCGCGCGTGACCGAGCTGCGCAGCATGGCGCGCGCGCTCAACCGCATGGTGGCGCGGGTGCATGCCATGTTCACCGAGCAGGCGGCCCAGATCCGCCGCCTGCACGCCGAAGCCACGCGCGACCCGGTCAGCCGCCTGCCCAACCGCGAGTTCTTCATGGGCGCGCTGCGCAATGCCCTGGACGACGAGGCCGAGGACCCGGCCGGCGGCCTGCTGCTGCTGCGCGTGGGCAACCTGATGGCGCTGAACCGGCAGATCGGCCGCGAGCGCGCGGACCGCTGGCTGGCCGCTGTGGCCAAGGCGCTCTCCGGCGTGCTGCCGGCCGAAGGCGACCGGGTGCTGGCCCGCCTGAACGGGGCCGACTTCGCCTACCTCTGGCCCGGTGGCAGCGCGGCCGAGCTGGCCGAACTCGCACGCCGGGCCCATGCCGCCGTGCTGTCGCTGCAGGATGCGCGCGACGGCGACCTGTCGAGCGCCTTCGCACCGCCCGCCTCCGGCTTCGCGCCCCTGCCCACCGGATTCGGCGCCCTGCCCAGCGACTTCGGCACGCTGGCGATCGGCGAGCCGGCGCCGGGCGCGCCAGCCTCGGGCTGGACCGACGCCGGGGCACGCCTGCCGGCTGCTCAGGTCGATGTCGCGCACGGCCACTGGCACCGCGGCGAAAGCCCGGGTGAGGTGATGGCACGGCTGGACGCCGCCCTGATGCAGGCCGAGGGCGCCGTGCGCGGCATCGCCGAGGCGGCGGAGCCCGGCAGCGAGGTGCCGGTGATCGGCGAAAGCGGCTGGGACAACCTGCTGCAACAGGCCCTGCAGGAGCAGCGCTTCACGCTGGTCTTCTATCCCGTGTGCCAGACCGATGGCCGGCTGATCCACCACGAGGCCATGCTGCGCATGACGCCCCCGCCCGATGCGCCCGAAGGCAGCGCGCTGCTGTCGGCCGGCCAGTTCATGCCCGCCGCACTGCGCCTGGGCTGGGTGCAGGAATGCGACCTGATCGCCACCCGCCTGGCCCTGGACAGCCTGCAGCGCCAGCCCGGGCCGCTGGCGGTCAACCTCTCGCCGCGCTCGCTGCTGGAGCCCAGCTTCCTGCCGAGGCTGGACACGCTGCTGCGCAGCCATCCGGCCGAATGCAACTGGCTGTCCTTCGAGCTGAGCGAGCGCGGGCTCGAAGAGCATGTGGACGCCCTGGCCATGCTCGCCCAGGTGCTGGCCCGCCACGGCTGCCGCCTGGGTGTGGAGCATTTCGGCCGCCAGCTCGCGCTGCTGCCGCGGTTGCACGAGCTGCAGTTGCACTACCTGAAGATCGACGGCTCCTTCGTGGCCAGCGTGGAAAGCAGCGAGGGCTACCGCCGCCTGGTGCAGGCCATGGTGGAAGTGGCGCGCGGCCTGGGCGTGGAGGCCTATGCCGAGCAGGTGTCCTCGGCCGGTCAATGGCGCGCGCTGGCCGGCCTCGGCATCGGCGGCGTGACCGGGCCGGCCGTCACGCGCTACCTCAACCGCTGAATCCGACGCGCTGAAACGTCGGACCGGGCGGCGGCGACGCGGCCAGGCCGCGCAAGCGTTGCGCGCACGACCGTCCAGGCATCCGAGCGCACCCGCGCGTCTCGCAAAAAAAAGCAGCCCCCGCGAGGGGGCTGCCTTGCTTGGGGCCTTCGCCGATCAGTCGGTGATCAGCTTGCCCTGGTTCAGCAGGTTCTGGATGATGGCCGCGTCGGTGAGCGAGTTGTTGGCCGTCAGGTCCACGTTGCTCAGCACGATCTGCTGGGTCACCGCACCGCCGGCCGCGCCGTCGTGCTTCACGTCGATCACCGTGTCGCTGCCCGACTTGCTGAAGTGCAGGAAGCTGCCGAGGTTGCCGATGCCGCTGTTGTGGTTCTCGCCCTGGAGCAGGTCGCGCAGGTCGAGCACGTCGCCACCGTTGGCCTTGGAGGCCGTGCCGAAGTCCGTGACGATGTCGCGCGCCGGCGTGGCCGACGTGCCTTGGTCGCCCAGCTTCCACACGAAGGTGTCGGCACCGGCGCCGCCGGTCAGCACGTCGTTGCCCGAGCCGCCGCGGATCGTGTCCGCACCGTCGCCGCCGCGGATCGAGTCGTCGCCGGCACCGCCGTTGATGACGTCGTTGCCGGTGCTGCCCACGATGCGGTCGCCATGGTCGGTGCCCGTGTAGTCCTGGCCGGTGGTGGTCGTCAGCTGGATCTCGGACGGCGCCTCGATCCTGATCGTCACCGTCGAGGTGGCGGTGTCGCCGTCCTTGTCGGTCACGGTGTAGCTGAAGTTCTGCGTCACCGACTGTCCCGGGGCCAGCGTGTCGCGGGTGGCGCGGTTGACCTCGAAGTCGTAGGTGCCGTCGGCATTGGCCTTCATCGTGCCGTACTGGCTCGTCAGGTCGCCCCAGCTCACGCTGGCCAGCCCGTCGGCGCCCGCCTGCGCATCCACCTGGCCGGTGATGTGCGGCAGCGCATCGGTCGAGCTGATGCTGCCCCACAGGCTGTAGGTGTTGCTGGCCTGCTCGTCGGTGTAGATCGTGTTGACCAGGTTGCCGCTGGCATCCTTGAAGCCCTCCACCCGGAAGGTGTAGCTCTGGATGCCCACCTGCACGATCACATCCTGCGCCGGCAGGCTGATGATGTCGCGCGAGGCCACGGGATCGTTGCCGTTGGGCGTCTCGGTGTGGTCGAACAGCACGTTGAAGCTCACCGCCGTCACCACACCGTTGATCACCACGTTGGCGGACATGGTCATCGTGACCTTGTCCAGCGTGGACGAACCGCTGTTGATGGGCCAGTTGTCGTGCGTGAAGTCGGCCAGCTTGAAGGGCGTACCAGCCTTGATGGCGGTGCCCGTGGCGCTGGTGTAGCCGATGTTGTCCACCAGCGTGTAGCCCGACTGGCCGCTGCCGCTGGCCGGCGTGCCCCAGCTGATCTTGTCGATCAGGCTGTCGTTGTCGGTGTTGGACTGGCTGGTCTGGCGCGTGCCGTTGTCGAACACCGGGTTGATCCAGCCGCCCTGCAGCGAATTGATGCTGATGCTGTCCGCGCGCACGAAGCCGGTGGCGGTGCTGTTGGCGGCCACGGGGCTGTCGTCCTCCACGCGCACCGTCAGGCTGCCGGTGGTGGCGGCGGCCCCGTCGCTCACGCGCACGCCCACGTTGAACTGACTCACGTCCTCCTGGCCCTTGACAGGCTGGTCGAGCGGCTTGCTCAGCGTGACGGTGTAGGCGCCGTCGTTGCCGATGGCGACGCGGATGGCCTCGGTGCCCGTGGCGCTGCCGATGTGGCCGATCAGCTCCTGCGTGCCGGCGCCGGTCCAGACGATGGCCTGGCCACCCGAGGTGAGGGCCGTCGTAGGCGCCACCAGCGTCACCGCCAGCGTGTCGCCGTCGATGTCGCCGATCACCACGTTGCCCGTCGCGGTGCGTGCGTTGGTGGTGTCGGTGTTGCCCGTGGTGTCGGGGATGCCGCCCGGCAGGCCCTCTTCCGAGACGGCCGCCACGGCACCCGCCTGGATGGTGGGCGCGTTGTTGGTGCCGCCGATGGAGATCACCAGTTGCGCCGTCTCGGTCTTGCCGGCTTCGCCGGTGACGGTGTAGGTGAAGGTGTCCGTCACCGTCTTGTTGCTCGGCAGGCCGCTGGCGTTGTCGGCCACGTAGCTGTAGCTGCCGTCGGCATTGAGCGTGAGCTTGCCGTACTGGCCGGTCAGCGTCTGGCCGGGCGCGGCGGTGGCGGTGGAGGCCACGCTGGTCGCGTCTCCGCCAGTGTGCACGCCGGTGACCACCAGGCCGGTGCCCACGTCCTTGCCGCCGGCATCGGCGCCGCTCTGGATCACGCCGTTGGCCGCGGAGACGGTCAGGGTCGCACCGCTCTTGACCCTGCCGACGTCGTCGTAGGCAACGATGGGCGCATTGGTCTCGGTGTCGCTGCCGGTGCCGGTGGTGGTGGCCGTCGGCACCGTGTCATACACGGTGGCCACGGCCGTGACGGAGAGGTCGCCGGTGTACGAGGCCGGCACCGACAGGGTCAGGCCGGTGATGGTCACCGCATGGGTCACCGGATCGACGTTCACCGTGTAGCCGCCATTGCTCGTGAGCGGCAGCGTCCAGGTGCCATCGGCATTGGCCGTGCCGGCCGACAGCGTCGCCCCCGCAGGCACGCGCAGCACCACGCCGCTGACGAACTCGGAGTTGTCCACGTCGCTCGGCGTGACGGAGACCGTCACCGGCATCGTCTCGCCCACCACGTAGCTGACCTTGTTGAGCACGTAGTCGTCGTTGGTGCCGGGCGCGGCGAAGTCGATGCGGCTGATCAGCGCGCCGGTGTCGCTCTTGACCGTGATCGAGGGATCGATCAGGTCGGTCACGCCCGTCACCACGCCGCCGCCGATCACACGGCCGGCTGCGTCGTACAGCGTGTAGCTGGCGTGCTCGGTCGGGTTCAGGTACGAGAAGGTCAGCGTCGCGCTGGAGGCCGCCTGGTCGAAGGCGATGGACAGTTTCTCGGACTTGCCGGACTGGTA
Organism: Pseudacidovorax sp.; assembly: GCF_017991995.1. GTDB lineage: Bacteria > Pseudomonadota > Gammaproteobacteria > Burkholderiales > Burkholderiaceae_C > Xenophilus. Next base: position 289,021 of record NZ_JAGOPN010000006.1, read on the forward strand.
GCCCAGCTCGGTGTCGGCACCGTTGCTGGCGGCACCGGCCACGCCGAAGCCCACCACGCCGCCACCATTGATGAAGCTGATGGTGCCCGGCGTGCCGTCCAGCTTGGTGGCCGTGACCTTGAAGCCCTGGTCGGTCGAGCCTGCGTTCTGGCTGGTCACCGTCACTTGCGTGGCCACCGGCGTTCCCAGGTCGACCGTCACTGCGGGCGTGTCCGCCACCGGCGCGATGGCCACATTCACCGTCGTGGTGGCCGTGCCGCCTGCGCCGTCGCTCACCGTGACGGTGAAGCTGTCGTTGCCGGCGTAGTCCTTGGTGGGCGTGTACGTGTAGCTGCCGTCGGCGTTGACGACCACCGTGCCATGCGCCGGGTTGCTGCCCTTGGCATAGCTGAGGTTGTCGCCATCCACGTCGGTGGCCACCACCTTGCCGGTGACGGGCGTGTCCTCGGGGGTCGACACGGCGTAGCTGGTCGGCAGCACCGGGTTGTCGTTGACCGGGTCGATGCCGATGGTCACCGTCGAGGTGGCCGTGCCGCCCTTGCCGTCGCTGACCGTCACGGTGAAGCTGTCGCTGCCGTTGTAGTCCTTGCCCGGGTTGTAGGTGAAGGTGCCATCGGCGTTGACGGTGACGCTGCCATGGGCCGGATCGCTGCCCTTGGTGTAGCTCAGCGTGTCGCCGTCCACATCGCTGCCCACCACCTTGCCACTGACCGGCTTGTCTTCCTGGGTCGTCAGCTCGTAGTTGGGTACCGTGGGCGCGTCGTTGGTCGGCGTGACGCCGATGGTCACGGTCGAGGTGGCGGTGCCACCGTTGCCGTCGCTCACCGTCACCGTGAAGCTGTCGCTGCCGTTGTAGTCCTTGCCCGGGGTGTAGGTGTAGCTGCCGTCGGCATTGACCACCACGGTGCCGTTCTTCGGATCGCTGCCCTTGGTGTAGCCGAGCGTGTCGCCGTCCACGTCGCTGCCCACGACCTTGCCGCTGATGGGCGTGTCTTCCGGCGTGGTCAGGCTGTAGTTCGGCGCGGTGGGCGCATCGTTGACCGGCGTGACGGTGATGAACACCGTCGATGTCGCCGTGCCGCCGTTGCCGTCGCTCACCGTCATGGTGAAGCTGTCCTTGCCGTTGTAGTCCTGGCTGGGCGTGTAGGTGTAGCTGCCGTCGGCGTTGACGGTGACCGTGCCATGCGCCGGGTCGCTGCTCTTGGCGAAGGCCAGCGTGTCGCCGTCCACGTCGGTGGCGGCCACCTTGCCGCTGATCGGCGTGTCCTCGGGCGTGACCAGGCTGTAGTTCTTGGTCGTCGGATCGAAGCTCTGGCCCGGCACGTTGGGCACGTCGGTGGGCACCGGCGGATCGTTCACCGGCGTGATGTTCATCGTCACCTTGGCGGTGTCGGTGCCGCCGCGGCCGTCGTCCACCGTGTACTGGAAGTCGACCTTGCCGTTGAAGTCCTTGTTGGGCGTGAAGGTGAGCGTGCCGTCGGTGTTCAGGCTCAGCAGGCCATCGGCCAGGGCCACCGGCTTGCCGACGGTGATCGGCTGGCCATTGATGGCGGTGATGGTCAGCGCGTCGCCATCCGGATCCACGTCGTTGGAGCGCGGATCGAAGGTCAGCGGCGCGTCCTCGAAGCCGGTGACCACGTTGTCCAGCGCGTTCGGCGGATCGTTCACGCTGTCCACCACGATGTTGACCGTGGCGACGTCGCGCGCCGTGCCGTCGCTCACCGTGTAGGTGAAGCTGGCCGGGCCGTTGTAGCCGGCGTCCGGGTTGAAGGTGATGGTGCCGTTGGCATTGAGCGTGGCCGTGCCGTGCTCGACCGCGATGGCCTGGCCCACGGTGGCGGCCTTGCCGTCGATCTGCGTCACGGTCAGCGCTTCGCCGTCCACGTCCGTGTCATTGGTCAGCACGCTGACGGTCACGGCCGTGTCTTCCGGCGTGGTGGCCGAATCGTCCACCGCCACGGGCGCGTCATTGGCGCCCGTCACCGTGAGCGTCAGCGTCGTGGTCGAGGTGGCGCCCGAAGGATCCGTGACCGTGTAGCTGAAGACGTCCCTGGCGCTCTCGCCATCGTCCAGGCCTTGCGCGGCTGCATTGGGCGCATAGGTGTAGCTGCCATCGGCATTGATGGTCAGCGTGCCCCACTGGCCCTGGATCGGATTGCCGGCATCGACCGAGGTGCCGTTGAAGCCGACCTTGACCACCGACAGCGTGTCGCCGTCCTCGTCGCGGTCGTTGGCCAGCACGCCGCCCACCGTGCCCACCTTGAGCACCAGATCTTCGCTGGTGATGTTGGTGTCGGCCACCGCCACGGGTGCGTCATTGACGCCGCCCACGGTGATGGACACGGTCGCGGTGGAGGTGCCGCCGTTGCCGTCGCTGATGGTGTAGGTGAAGCTGTCGGCGCCGTTGTAGTCGAGGCTGGGGGTGTAGACCGGGTTGCCGTCCGCGCCCAGCGTCACGGTGCCGTGCGAGGGCTGCGTGAAGCCGATGATGCTCAGCGTGTCGCCGTCCACGTCGGTGTCGTTGCGCAGCACCGGGATGGAGATCGGCGTGTCCTCGGCGGTGTTGACCGCGTCGTCCACCGCCTTGGGCGCGTCGTTGACGGGCGTGACCTCGACATTGACCGTCGCCGTCACCGGCGTGCGGCCATCCGTCGCCGTGTACGTGAAGCTCAGGTTGCCGTTGTAGTCCTTGTTGGGCGTGTACGTCAGCGTGCCGTCGCCGTTCAGGCTCACCACCCCGCCCGTCACCGCCACCGGGCCCGCCGTGATGTCCTTGCCGTCCACCGCGATGATCGACAGCTTGTCGCCGTCCACATCCGTGTCGTTGGCCAGCACGTCGATCTTCACCGCCGTGTCTTCCGGCGTCTTCGCCACGTCGTTGCTCAGCGCCGGCGTGTCGTCCAGCGGCGTCACCGTGATGTCCAGCGTGCTCGACGAGCCCGTGTTCGTCGTGTACGTCACCGTCGGCACCTGGCCGTTCCAGTTGTCCGCCGGCGTGAACACGTAGTCGCCGTTGGCCGCGATGGTGATCGTGCCCACGTTCGCGATCGTCGCCGTGCCACCCGCCAGCACCGCCGCCTGCCCCGCCACCTGGAACGAGGCCACGCTCAGCACGTTGTCCACGTCGCGGTCGTTGGTCAGCACGTTGCCCAGCGCCGGGCTGTCTTCCGTCGTCGTCTTCACGTCCGGCGCCAGCACGCTGGCGTCGTCCACCGGCGTGACGCCGATGGTCACGGTGGACGTGGCCGTGCCACCCTTGCCGTCGCTCACCGTCACGGTGAAGCTGTCGCCGCCGTTGTAGTCCTTGCCCGGGGTGTAGGTGAAGGTGCCATCGGCATTCACCACCACCGTGCCGTGCGCCGGATCGCTGCCCTTCACATAGGTGAGGGTGTCGCCATCCACGTCGCTGCCCACCACCCTGCCGTCGATCGGGGTGTCTTCGCGGGTGGTGATGCTGTAGTCGGGCGCCGTGGGCGCGTCGTTCTGCGGCGTGACGTCGATGGTGACGGTGGCCGTGGTCGTGCCGCCGTTGCCATCGCTCACCAGCACGGTGAAGCTGTCCTTGCCGTTGTAGTCCTTGGCGGGCGTGTAGAGGTAGCTGCCGTCCGCGTTGACCGTGACGGTGCCGTGCGCCGGGTCGCTGCCCTTGGCATAGCCCAGCGTGTCGCCATCCACGTCACGGGCCACGATCTGGCCGGTGATGGACGTGTCCTCGGGCGTGGTGCGGGCCTGGTTGTCGGCCACGGGTGCGTCGTTGGCCCCGTTGACGGTGAGCGTCAGCGTGGTGGTGGCGGTGGCGCCCGAGGGGTCGGTCACCGTGTAGGTGAACACGTCCTTCTGGCTCTGGCCGGTGGTCAGGGCCTGCGAGGCCGCATTGGGCGCGTAGGTGTAGCTGCCGTCGGCATTGAGCGTCAGCGTGCCCCAGCTGCCTTCGATGGCCTTGCCGGCATCGACGGTGTTGCCGCCGAAGCTGACCTGGGTCACCGCCATGCTGTCGCCGTCCGGATCGACGTCGTTGGCCAGCACGCCGCCGGTGACGCCGACCTTGAGCACCACGTCTTCGCTGGTGCTGTTGGTGTCGGGCTTGGGCTCCGGCGCGTCGTTGACGCCGCCCACCGTGATCGACACCGTGGCGGTCGAGGTGCCGCCGTTGCCGTCGCTGATGGTGTAGGTGAAGCTGTCGGCGCCGTTGTAGTCCAGGCCGGGCGTGTAGACCGGGTTGCCGTTGGCGTCCAGCGCCACGGTGCCGTGCGCGGGCTGGGTGAAGCCCACCACGGTGAGCTTGTCGCCGTCCACGTCGGTGTCGTTGCGCAGCACCTGGATGGTGACGGGCGTGTCCTCGTCGGTGGTCACGGTGTCGTTGACGGCCACCGGCGCGTCGTTGACCGGCGTGACAGTCACGTTCACCGTCGAGGTCGCAGTGCCGCCCTTGCCGTCGCTCACCGTCACGGTGAAGCTGTCCTTGCCGTTGTAGTCCTGGCTGGGCGTGTAGGTGTAGCTGCCGTCGGCGTTGACCGTGACGCTGCCGTGTGTCGGGTCGCTGCTCTTGGTGAAGGTCAGCGCGTCGCCGTCCACGTCGGTGGCGGCCACCTGGCCCTTGACCGGCGTGTCCTCCGGCGTCGTGATCGTGTAGTTGCCCGTCGCCGGGTCGAAGTTCTGGCCCGGCGGCGTGACCGGCGGATCGCTCGGCACCGGCGGGTCGTTCACCGGCGTGACGGTGATCGTCACCGTCGA